>NZ_QBKU01000003.1 GCF_003054325.1 Sulfitobacter mediterraneus | reverse complement strand
GAAGCCGAGGACGCATACTATCAAGGCTTGAAAACTGACGACATTGCAGCTTGAAATACGAGCTTAACAGTCTCCGGTAAAACCGGGGCGGTTCAATACGCTGCACAGTATCCAGTTCGCACTCAACAACTCAACGCTCCACTTGTGTTTTCAGCTAAAGGCGCGGGCTTTACAGCGCAGACGATAGTGAACTTGTTTCAGACGCTTTATAAAGCGGCTGCTGTAACTGGCGCAAGCTCGCACAGCGGGCGCAGGCAGTTTGTGACAGAGCTGGCTGACAAGGGCATTAACGCACGTGTTATACAGGCGCTCGCGCGCCACAAGCATCTCAACACCACCATGCGCTATATTGACTTGAACGAGAACAAACTGCGTAGCGCGGTTGAACTGGTCGATTACTAAAGAGCAAAAGGTACAAAAGGACATGAAAGAGCATTTGCACTATGCATGTCGTTCATCTCGTCAACCCAATTCTCAAACATCCTAAAAAGTATCAAAACCGTGCAGTTTTCGTAGGTTTCAGCACACTTCTAGTTTGGCGATACAGGTTTAACCGCTTTTATTGCATCTAGCTTGCGCTCTTTGCTACGCAGCTTCGTTGTGTTCTTCTCAAAGTCAGTCTTCTTGTCCACTTTGCTCTTTTGCTCTTTCGCGCCAATCACTTCGTCTATGTGCAAAATCACCACCCCAAATTTGTAAGTACTCCACCACCAAAAACTGCGCAGCTAGCATTTTCGGTACGCGCTACTATTTATGCACGTTTTTCTTACGTCTAATCATCACCAACATTTCGCCCAAGCAAATCGCCCAAACTAACAGCTGTCCCCCGTACATCAGCTTCCAAGTTCAAAATCTCACGTTCTACAGCGGCAAGTTTAACCTCTTGCTTGGTCTGCTTTGCAAACGCTAGCCCCCCGCCCCTGTTGTCCGCACTTCTGCTTGTAACAACAATCGGCATGCTACCTGCATTTGCTTGCAATTCGCTTCCAGCCCTAAAATCTAAATCCCTATCAAACCAAGCATATAAACTTGCGTCATTGTGTACGCTCTCCTCAAGCCGCTCCAATGCGCGTTCGTAGTAGTCAGTAGCCCTATCATCCAGCTCACTATGCGAAGCTTGTCCACGCGCCTCAGCAGCTACAGCCCTGTTGTGCCAAAACGTAGCTGTCCGCAGCAATTCCTCGTATTCCAGCACGGCACTTGGTTTAACAGTCAGTTCTTCGCGTAACTCTTTCTGATCTGCCCAATCCGATAAATACTGCTCGTACCCTTCAACGCTTAGCCAAGCTTGCAGCTTCCGGTTTTGCACGTTTTTTCCACGCCTAAGCTGCTCTGCAATTTCTTGCAGCTTTTGCATCCGAGTTTCGCGCTTGTGCATCGCTAAATTTCGTCAAAAAACCGGTCAAATCTGTTATCTGCAAAGGCTGGCTTGTAAAACTGTTCCTTCGTTAATCCAGTAAGACTATGAAAGTTCTTATAACTTTGTGACAATACGCTGACGGTAATTTGCTTTTCAAAGCTCGCATACTTGTCTTGCAGTCGATCACAAATCTTTTTTAGCTCAGCTTGACCCTCATCGAAAAATGATATGGAAAGAGATACTACTGCAATAGGAACATACTCCTCTTCATTATCCTCCAAATATTGCATAACATTACGAGGTGCCTCAACACTCAACTCTACATTGCGCGCCCCTAACGCTTTGAAGAAAAATCTTGCGCCTTGCCCATTTGCTATATTTCCAGCAAATTTAAATATATGCGTATCACGTTGATGCAAATCAAAATTAATAGATTTTTCAAAATAGAGCCCAGTTAAACAAACAGAATGTGAATGCCAATTGTAAATTCTTGCAGTGTATTTGTTGCCACACCGCTTAATCTTCAAGCACATTTTATTCTCGTCGCTGAATTCATTCAGCAAACTGATTTCTGGCTCTGTGTGCACTTCAAATACAGGTTCATCATAGCCTATTAGCGTATTTATTGGGAGAAGGTCGCACAAGAAATCAGACGCAGTTTTTTCAATTTCTATTGTATTCATTCTACAATCACTCCAATTCTAGTTTCGGCAAGCTGTTCACAATCTTCATTGTCTCCAAGCTTACTGTTATGACACGCTGAAATAGTTCAAGCGGATAGGCTGGGTTGTTCATTGTTTCGTTCGCATAATCATTCGCATCGTTCACAATACCACTTTTTGGATCAGTTTTTACACGCTGCCGTTCAACTACCCAGTCCAGTGCACTTTTGCCGTTCACAACGTAGTCATACGCAGCAAGTGGAATATCAGTCATCGTAATGTTGTTGTTATAATGAAGCGTCGTCTTGTCACTGCCGCGTTTTCCAGCATAACGCATCTGTTCAACCCGATAAAAGCTAACTGGATCATCAATGTTTGCTAAGCGCAGATCGCCTTCTGCAATTGTAACTGGGTACAATTCTGCACTTTCGTAATTCACATGCAAATCACCTAGCTTGCGCCCAGCTTCTACAAATGTCCAAAAGTCCGCTTCCTTTTTTACAGCTGGAATGCGCGGTAGCTGCTTGCTTAAATTGTCTGCGTAGCGCGTTCTGTAGTCTTCGCTGTGCAGCAAGCCATACGTGTAATAGAAGATGTCTTCCTTAGTTATGCTTGCATTGCTGTAAGCATCCCTAAAGTGCTTCAAGCCATAGTCTGTTATGCCGTCTTTCACCGCATAGCCGTTGCTTGCTCCATCACCAGCAAACAGGTCGCTTTCACCTTCAGTCACTTCGTACTTCTCGTAAATTTTTAAGGGAAAAAACTGCCCTTTTTGTAGCTGATCCCTGCTAATAACACGCGATACAATTAGGCACGAAAACGACTTTGCGCCGACGCCAGTTACCCCAATTGCTAAGTTGTCAACTTGACCGCCGCAAAAGATTTCTTCCATTTTACCGGAACGCTGCAAAAAGAATTTGTCATTCCCTAAATACTGCGGTGTAAACGGTCGATAATCACTTTGAATACTTTTCGTTATTACTCCGTCGTGCTCATCAAACCTGTCTAGCTTCGCATATAATCCATCATGCCAACTCAATTTATTGCTGCCGTCCCCAACAAATTCCTTCACGCTAGTCTGTGTTTGTTGATCTTTATACTCAGCTAAGCGCTTACTGTATTCCTTAACCATTCCATTTAGATTTTCAGAAACAACGCTGTTGGACGAGTTGTAAAGCCAGGCATCAGCTGCAGTTTGGACGCCATTACTGTACTCTGCAAAAAGCTTTTCGCCGTTGCCTTTGCTTTTATCACCTATCAACAAGTGTCTGTTAAAACTCAAATCGCGTTTGTTTATCCAGTCTCCAAATTCATCAGCTTTTACAAGTTCCCACGCTTCGGCTTCAGCCATGCCTTTTATGCTTTTGTAAGCAGCTACCTTCGCAAGCTTCTGTTCTCGCGTTAAGTAATCGCCAATGTCGTTGTAGTAAATTTTGCCATGCTCTTTTGCATTTGGGTTCTTAACTAGGAACGAAACTGCAACCGGTGCTCTACTTCCTTCACCAAATGCGTTGCCGCTCTCCTTGCGCCTTTGCTCACCGCTTGTTCTTGCATTGCCACGCAAGTTAAACACGTAAATGCTGGAAAATTCTTCCTCTAAACACTGCCTCATTCCACCCATAGCGTTGCCATCAATCCAGCCGCCATTAGTCACAAATCCAATAACGCCGCTGTCGCCAATCCTGTCACTCGCCCAACGTATCGCTTTGATGTAGCTGTCGTACAAAGATCCTTTTAGCGTTGAATTTGTCCGCGCTGCATACGTTTCTGCAATCCTCGCGTTCAAGTCTTTGTATTCAACGCCAGTGTCTGCAACATTGTATGGTGGATTTCCCACAATGACGCGTATATCCAGTGCCTTCTGTCGCGTGCGTCGTTCACTGTTGTCAGCCATTAGTGCAGCAACCATGTCGTCGCTTTCGTACATTTCAAACGTGTCAGTTAGGCAAATACCTGTAAACGGTGTGTAATCATTTCCGCTTATGCTGTGGTAAGTTGCTTCGATATTGATTGCCGCAATGTAGTATGCAAGCAGCACAATCTCGTTTGCATGTATCTCGTTCTTGTACTTGTACTCCAAGTCCGCAGCGTCAATCAGTCCGCTTTGCAGCAGCCGCGTCACAAACGTGCCTGTACCTGTAAAAGGATCAATAATATGCACGTTTTTGCTGCCAAGTGTTTCGTTAAACTCTTGCTGCAAAATGTCGTTTACGCTGTGGATAATGAAATCCACCACTTGCACTGGCGTATATACGATGCCGAGCTTTTCAGTTAGCTTTGGAAACGCTGTCTTAAAAAATTTGTCGTACAGCTCAACAATAATCTTCTGCTTGCCCTCAGCGTTATCAATACCAGCAGCACGCCGTTTTACACTGTCGTAAAAGCCCTCAAGCGCTTGCGCTTCTTTCTGTATGTTTTTCGGTTCAAGCACAGCAACGACTTTTTGCATTGCTTGGGAAACGGGATTTTGACCAGCAAAGTTGTAATCGCTAAACAACGCATCGAACACGGGCTTCGTAATCAAGTGCTGTGCTAGCATTTCAACAGCTTCGTCTTCTGTAACTGCTCCGTTCAAGTCGTCGCGTATTTCTTCCAAAAACGCATCAAACACAGCCCGTTCTTCTACGCCTGTGTCTAAAATCGCATTGATGCGCTCAATGTGCTGCTGTGCAATCTTCCCAATGTCTTTTGCCCAGTCTTCCCAGTACGTGCGCCGTCCACATTTCTGCACGATCTTCGCGCGTATAGCTGCCGGAAATTCATCAAATATAAAGCTGATCTGATCGTCAGTGCGCGTTTGTGTGTCGCGCTCACCATCATCGCCGCCTTCGCCACCAATGCCAGCGCCTTCGCTACCAGCCGTTTGTTTTTGTGGTAAGTTCTCAGCAATTGCGACGACTTCAATCTGCCCGCCTGTATCGTTGTTCAGTTCAAGTTTGTTAATCGTCGCATCAAACCTGTCGTCATGTGCACGCAACGCGTTCAAAATCTGCCAAACAACTTTGTAGCGCTCGTTGTCGTTCAGTGCTGCTTCTGGTGTTACGTTTGCTGGAATAACAACTGGCAAAATAACATAGCCAAGCTTCTTGCCTTCCGCTCTGCGCATCACGCGTCCAACACTTTGCACAACGTCGATTTGGGATTTGCGTGGATGCAAGAACATGATCGCGTCTAATGCGGGCACATCCACACCCTCGCTTAAACAGCGTGCGTTGCTCAAAATCTTACAGCTGTCGTTTGCTACATCGTCGCTCAGCCAGTGTAGCAGTTCACCACGTGTCTTCGCGTTAAATGTTCCGTCAACGTGCTTCACTTCACAGCTTATGTGCTCCGCGTCTTCGTCGTCTAACACCGTTGTTCCGTTAAATTCATCAACAACAGCACCGAACTCGCGTTCAATTAGCTTGCTTGATCGAATGTCTTTGCAGAACGCAATTGCACGCCGCATTGGTTGCGCATCAACTGCAAAATCATCATCACCACCCTGCTTAATCAGCGCCTTGTAGCAGCCAATAATCTTTGTAGCGTCGTCTAGCTGCAATTCGTTGTCCGCAGCAATACGTCCCTGCACACCCCTGCTTACTAGCGTCTCGTCCATTGCAAGCACGATCACTTTGTAGTCCGTAAGCATGCCGTTCTCTACGGCCCAGCTAAAGCCGCGCGTAAAAAATGTTGGACCGTAAATTTCTTCATCGTCCATGTCACAAAGCGTAACTGCCGCTTCTGCTGCTTTTGTCCGTGCGTTATCACCAAAAATGCGTGGTGTCGCTGTCATATAAAGTCGTTTTGCACCCGCTACATATTTATTGTCATGCACGCGCACAAAGTTGCTTTCGTCTTCTCCGTCAATAGTAGCGCCTGTTGTTCTGTGCGCTTCATCGCAAATAACAAGATCAAACTCCTGTAAGCCTTGTTCTTGCGCAGCTGTGATAACTGGAATGCTTTGATACGTGCTAAAAACAACAGTCATGCGTTCCGTATCATCAACGCCAGCTTTTTCGACGAGCTTTTCTGGCTGCGTAGTTGCCGGAAACTCAAGTTCGTGCACTTCAATTTCAGCAACATCATCCCTGTCTTTGCGTCGCTTACCTACCTGCGCATCGCTGCAAACAGCAAACGATCTAAGTTCCAGTTCTGTGTCGTATGTCCATTCACGCACTGTCTGCGCAATTAGCGCTAGCGATGGCACCAAAAACAAAACACGTTTGCCCTTGCCAGCAACAGCTTCTGCAATCCGCAGTGCTGTAAATGTCTTGCCCGTGCCGCAAGCCATAATCAGCTTGCCCCTATCGCCCTGTTCAAAGCCTTTGCCTACGTGTTCAAGTGCAAGCTTTTGATGTGAATGCAGTTGCTTTTTATTGCGCAGCTGCACTTTGTCACTTGCCTCGTAAACGCTCCAGTCAATCGCGCTGTCGCGCAACGCATCAAGCCCAACACGCACAACCGGTATGCTTTGCCCGCGTATTGCATCCTCAGCGTTTTCGCCCCAATCCACCTCAGTTGTGTCGATAAACAAACGCTGGCTAAACGGAGCCTTGCCAGAAGCAGTAATAAAGGTCTGAATATCTCCAATTTGAATTTTCTTATTTGCAGCATAGAATTTGCACTGCACAGCTGCATAGCCGTCTTCGTCAGCAAGCTTTGCTACCAAATCAATGCCAGTGTCTTTGCCCGTCCATCCGTTCTCTTTCGCCCAATCGCCATATGTCCAAACTTCACTAAACTGCTGCGTTTGGATCGGATCATTGCGCAAGTACGCAAGCGCAAGCCGTTCAAAATACGTACCCTTTTCGCGCTCCGTAACAGCTGCGTTTCTAAAGCCGTCCAAAATTCGATCTAATGCCGACATAGCTGCTGCGCTCCATTTACTGCTCTACCACACGCTAGCCGAGCAAATGCGCAAGCGCCAGAAAATTGCACGTTTTTTTGCTATCTAATTGCCACCCCAAGCTTAGCTGGTGTCGCAAGCGCCCTGTGCGCCCGCTGTGTGCGCCGACCAACCTCAAAATGCAGTATGAATGCGGACGCCAGGTTCGACGCGCTGTATGAAGCTATTTGAGCACCTGTAGCTAACGCTTAAGCACACCCCAAAGCTCAAACTGATTGCACGTAGCAGTCGCGCCCTTCCGCAAATTCTGCTCGTAGCAGTCGCCTTCCTGCTCCAGCGCCTTCACCAGCTTGTAGTTTCCGCGCTGCCCAACAGCTTTACGAGCACCAACCCAGTTAGCACACGTTGCGCAGATCGAATATTTGCTTGAATATTTTGACATAGAAAATTGCTAGCTGCTTACGTCATGCGCAACAGCGTCTACGCCTCTGTAGCCATGCCTTGTGCGTACCAGCGCTTCCCCGTCAATTAAGCCGCGCCTAATGTAGTAGCTTTCCAAGTAATCACGCCCCGTGCCCATATTCGTTGCAAGCATATCCAGCACAGCATGTGTATGCCCTATCTCAGCAAACATCTGCTCTGCATAGTAGTGCCGCAAACTATATGCGCTGCGCCTGTCCCCATTTTCCGTGTAAAGCAACTCGGCTTCATCCAAAAGCTTTGCAAACGTCTTATAAAAACCAGTTATCTGCTTGCCTTGCCAATTACAAAACAACCAGTCGTCTCGCTCTGTATGTCCTGTCAGCTTGCACAGCTCTTCGTACCAATCAACCAAATCCGCCGTACTTGTAACTTCCCGCGCACCAGTTTTTGTGTCATCTGCAACTTGTATAACCAAGCCAGTTTCACGCGTTTCAATTAACGCATATCCTATGTCCTTGTGCTTCAACTTTAGCACTTCACCAGTACGCATCCCCGTATACGCAAGAAAATGGACATATATTTGCAGTAACTTGCGGTTTCGTTTGTGCGCAGCATTTACGCGCCTATCGTGCTTACCCCTGCCTTGTACCCATTCCGCCATGTAGTCTTGCAGCAGCAAAAACTCGCTTTCATCAAAGCTAGCACGCCGCTTCGGCTTAATACCTTTACGCGCATATGGATTTTGTATTAGCGGCGTATAATTAATCAGCTTCATACTATTTGCCCAGCCAAACACTTCACGCAGCGCACTCTGCTCCATGTCCAAGCTTTTTTTGGCTGGATTTATAGCATGATTGGGATACTTTTTTCGCTCTTCTTCGCTTGCTCGCGCCCAGTACGTTTGCCGCCAGTTCCAATAACCTTGTACAAAGCTGTGCGTTAGCTCTTCAACCTTGTGTTTCCCAAAGTAAGCCAACCAATAACGTTGCGCGTGTTTTTCATACCACTCAACGCGCTTGTTCTTTCCTGTACGTCCCTTAGCAAACCACTGCTGCTCAAGTATTTTCTTCTTACTTTCCCACCATAACTCATACATTTCTGAAAAAGTCAGCGTCGTTACAGCTTGTTTCGCGCGTGCCTTCAATTTCAAATCATCAAAAGCATCCAGCGCAATGCGTCGCGCCTCTTCTAAATCAGTTTCGCCCGTACTGCGCTGCACATAAGTAACCTTGTTACCTCTAATGTCCTTCATGCCCCTTACATGTATGCGCATATGATAAACTGGACGTTGGGCATTTTGACGATGGAACAAAATTATTTGGCCACCTTTCAATTCTACTTTGTTTAAGTAGCTCTTACTCATCGCCATGCCTCAGTACCGTTTTGTCGTAAAACAAACGTAAATCCAGCACTGTCACCTGTCTAGTAAAACTGCCTTGTCAAACTTTTGTAAGCACAAGATGCAGAAAAGGCGCTGTAAAAAACAACGCCTTTCCAAATAGTTAGTAAATTTGGATAAGTTCCAAGTCTAGCGCTTGGAGAACTGGAAGCTCTTACGCGCTTTGGCTTTACCGTATTTCTTACGCTCAACCACACGGCTGTCGCGGGTCAGGAAGCCTGCCGCCTTGAGCGCGCCGCGCAGGGAGGGATCATAAAGCTGCAAAGCTTTGGAAATCCCGTGCTTCACCGCGCCCGCCTGACCAGACAGACCGCCGCCTTTAACGGTGGCGTAGACGTCAAACTGACCTTCGGTGTTGGTGATGCCAAAAGGCTGTGCAAGGATCATCTGCAAAACGGGGCGGGCAAAATATGTGTTCTGCTCTTTGCCGTTCACCATAACCTTGCCGGAACCAGGCTTGATCCAAACGCGGGCAACCGCGTCTTTACGTTTGCCTGTGGCATAAGACCGGCCCAGCTCGTCGCGGACGGGCTCACGTGGGGTGATCTCAACTTCTGGTGCGGCTTCGATACCGGCAACCTGTGCGAGATCTTCGAGTGTGTTGATTTCGTCAGCCATGCTCATGCACTCCGCGTGTTTTTGCTGTTCATGGACTTCACGTCCAGAACTTCGGGGCTTTGCGCCTCGTGTGGATGTTCAGAACCGGCATAGACCCGCAGGTTGGTCATGATCTGACGGCTCAGACGGTTGCCAGGCAGCATACGCTTGACCGCGAGGGTCAGGATCCGCTCAGGATGCGCGCCTTCAAGGATCTGTTCCTTGGTCCGCTCTTTGATGCCGCCGGGGTGGCCGGTGTGCCAGTAGAACTTTTCTTCGCGCTTCTTGCCGGTCATCTGGATCTTTTCGGCATTGATGATGATGACATTGTCACCACAATCCATGTGAGGCGTGTAAGAAGGCTTGTGCTTGCCGCGCAAGCGCATGGCAACGATCGAAGCAAGACGGCCCAAAACAACGCCTTCAGCGTCGATGATGATCCATTTCTTGTCGATGTCTGCCGGTGTTGCAGAGAAGGTTTTCATCGGAAATTCCCGTTTGGTGGTGATCGGCCCCGCGCAAATGCACGGCACCTGTCAGTGATGGGCGGGTTATAAACATCCCCAATGTCACGTCAAGCACCACAAGATCAATATAATCGTTCAAAATCAATATCTTGCAAATTAGGTATTATAATACCCCATGTCTACACACCAATTTGCTCCGGTGGATTGTCCAGCAGGCCGACCAGCCGCACCATGGCCGCCTCAAAAGTTTCCAGGTCAATGCCCGCGTTGATCGAAATGCGCACCGCATGTGGGCTATGAGCGTCACGGCAGGCAAATTCTTCTGCCGCCCTGATCTGCACGCCCTGTTTCTCAGCGGCCTGACAAAAGGCCGTCGCCCGCCAACCTTGCGGCAAAGACAGCCACAAAAACGGTACATCTTCGCGCCATTGCAGGTCATAACCACCCAGAACGTTCACAGCTGTTTGCACATAATGGCCCAGAACCTGCAAAACCGCGTCTGCAATCGGCGGCAAGGCGGGATGTACCAATAATTTGGCGACCAAATCCGTAATTGGCGTCGCCAGGCCAAAATAGCTGTGCTCCGCCGTCCGGTGGAGTGCGTTTTCCATGCCGCGCGGGGCAACCGCGCAGCCAACCCTCAGGGCCGGTGTAATGGATTTGGAAAGCGAGCTGAGATACCAGCCGCGTTCCGGCGCCAATTGCCGGTATCCTGCCCCTTCGGCGCGGCCCATACGGTAACAATCGTCTTCCATAATCTGCAAATCATGCGCCCGGCACACCTCTACCAACGCGCGTCTGCGCGACATCGGGGTAAAGCTGCATGTGGGGCTGTGCACTTCGGGAGATGTGCAAAACACCTGCCCTTCGGGGTGGCGCGCCGCTGCTGCGGCAAGGGCTTCGGGGATCACCCCGTCTTTGTCCATGGCGATTGGCACCACCTCGGCCCGCAACAATTCTGCGGTCCGCCGAAAGCCCGGATAGGCCAATTCCTCAATAAACACGACAGGGCGGCGACCCCTCAGAATAGTTTGTAAAATCAACATGATGGCACTTTGCCCGCCATGTGACAGCACAACGTCACGCGCATCTACCGGGCCAATGGGTGTGCCCTTAAGCCATTCGGCCATCGCGGCACGGGCCGGCTCTGAGCTGTTGCGGGTCGGGTAGTGCATCACGCCCGAAGGCGGGTCCGCGGCAATCTCTGCCAGCAATTTTCGGATCAAACCCGCCTGCCCCACAGTTGGCAAATGCGGCGAATAAAGGTTCACATAGCCATTGGTTTCGGGGGTGTTGTGGCGCACGACATCGACCTCAATCGGGCCAAGCGGCGCCTCACCCTGCCGCGGCGCTGCAACAAATGTCCCGCGCCCCACTTCGGCCCGCAAGGTGCCGTCATCGGTCAGGATCGTATAGGCCCGCGCCACAGTGCCCGGTGTGATCTTAAGCTGCCATGCCAATTCCCGCACGGGCGGCAGTTTGGTGCCCTCCGGCATTGTACCCGATACAATTTGCGCACGGATGGCATCCACCACCGCTTTGTACTTAGGTCCGGGGCCTTGCAGCACCTCGGGAGACCAAATTGTACCCATTACAATAAACCTCTGGCAGCTTTGTATCATTATTTGTATCACTCAACTTGTAGCAATTGGCTGCATTGTGTCAATACAATAATTGAAGGAGATCCCCATGGCACACGCATTGACCCACACTCACGAAGTGATGAAGCACCTGAACCAGCGCGGCATGCCGATTGTCGCAATTCTGGCGGTGAAATTTGCGGTCTGCGTGACGAATTGGGCCACTCGCTATCGCACACGACAAGCGCTCAAACAGCTTGAAGCGTGGCAGCTGCGCGATGTGGGACTGACACCGGACCAGGCTTTGAGCGAGGCCTCCCGCGTGTTCTGGAAGCTGTAACATCCCCGTGACAGGTTCCAGACCTCTTCACTTGGGCCGGGTTTCCCCGGCCCCTTTTTGTATTTAACCCATGGACTTAGGCGGGATTGCATAGGTCAGCGTGGCCCGCGCCACTGGCTTGTCCATGCCCTCGGAATAGATCATCACATCACTCACAGACAGCTGTTTACCCAGTTTAAGCAGTTTGGCATGGGCCACGAGCGGCACATCGGCCACAGGTTTGCGCATAAAATCAATCGAACAGTTTGTCGTCACTGCCAAGGCCTTTGGTCCGATCATCGACAGCGTAACCACATAGGCCGCCACATCCGCCAGCGCGAACATTGACGGACCCGACACCGTTCCACCGGGGCGCAGATGTTTCTTTTGGGTCAAAAGCCGCATTGTGACCTCCCCATCGCCGACGTGGTCTACTGAAAAGTCATCGGCAACCTGTTCAAACACAAGCTGCATAAATTCAGTGAGTTCCTGCGCGGTCATAACAGCGGCCATACTTGTTCTCTCCTTAACGCTTGGCCTAGAGTTGGCGTGGAAAGTGGCGGAGGGCAAGATGACAATTTTGACAGTAGAGCGTCAGGGCGCGGTGGCGCATCTGACGATGAATGCGCCAGAGCGGCTAAATGCCCTGTCGGACGAGATGTTGGCGGCTTTGCAAACCACTCTGGACGACTTTGCAAATGACGCGACGACACGTGTGATCACCTTGGCGGGCACAGGCAAAGCCTTTTGTGCGGGCCATGATCTGCGCCAGATGACGGCGATGCGGCAAAACCCTGATGGCGGCGCGGCGGCGTTCAAGGATTTGTTTGACCGCTGCACCGCCGTAATGACCCGCATTCAGACCCTGCCCCAGCCGGTGATCGCGCAAGTCCATGGGCTGGCCACCGCTGCAGGATGCCAATTGGTCGCGACCTGCGATCTGGCGGTTGCAACAGACAGCTGCCGATTTGGCGTAAATGGGGTGAACATAGGCCTGTTCTGCTCCACACCTATGGTGGCATTGACTCGCAATATCGCCCGAAAACAGGCATTTGAGATGCTGACCACCGGCGAATTTATCAGCGCAGACCGCGCCGTTGATCTGGGCCTGATCAACAAAGCCGTGCCTGAGGCGGACCTTGCCAGTGCCACCGCCGCCCTTGCCGAACGGATCGCGGGGAAACTTGGGCCTGCGGTGCGGATCGGAAAAGAGGCCTTTTATCAACAGCTTGAGATGAGCACCGCACAAGCCTACGCTTTTGCCGGCGATGTCATGGTGCAAAATATGCTGCGCAACGACACCAAAGAAGGCATCGATGCCTTTCTCGAAAAGCGCCCGCCGGACTGGTCGCAGGATTAAGTCTGCCCACGAATTTCGATTGTTTCCCATTTGAAACAGAGTGTTGAATTTTTAGCGCTTTCAAATGGGGCATGATTAGGGCATGTTTAGGGCAAGACGAACACGTCTATGATGATTTTGGGTCGCCGCCGGCGGAAGGTCCCTCCAGGTCAGCCTCTCACTGACCGACCATTCCCGCAGCGGCGACCCCAAAACACAGCAATCCTCAAAATCAGACGCTGAACCGGGCCGCATACCCTTGTGTGTATTGCCTCTTGCTGCGCCCTACCCTACATCGCAGGCATGACAGAGACACTTCATATCATCGGCGGCGGCATGGCCGGATCAGAGGCCGCCTGGCAGGCAGCCAACGCAGGCGTTCCCGTGGTGTTGCACGAAATGCGGCCCAAAGTGGGTACATTTGCGCATCAAACCGGGCTTTTGGGGGAAATGGTCTGTTCCAACTCCTTCCGCTCGGATGACAGCGAGCAGAATGCTGTCGGGCTGCTTCATTGGGAAATGCGCGCCGCGAACGGGTTGATCATGGCGACCGCGGACAAACACAAACTGCCTGCAGGCGGTGCCCTGGCCGTGGACCGTGATCCCTTTGCGCAATCGGTGACAGATGCGCTTTTGGCGCATCCGAATGTGACCGTTGAATATGGTGAGATCACCGAGCTGCCAACAGAGGGCCAGTGGATCATTGCCACCGGCCCGTTGACCTCAGGTGCGCTTGCACAGGCGATTGCGACCGAAACGGGCGCCGAAGCATTGGCATTTTTTGATGCAATTGCGCCGATTGTCTATGCCGAGAGCATCGACATGGATAAGGCATGGATGCAGTCGCGTTATGACAAAGGCGAGACCGAGGAAGAGCGCACCGCATACCTCAATTGCCCGATGGACAAGGAACAATACGAGGCATTCATTGACGCGCTTTTGGCCGCGGACAAGACCGAGTTCCGCGAGGGGGAAACCGCGGGCTATTTCGATGGCTGCTTGCCGATCGAGGTGATGGCCGAACGCGGGCGCGAGACCCTGCGCTTTGGCCCGATGAAACCTGTTGGCCTGACCAACCCGCATCAGCCGGATGTCAAAGCCTATGCTGTTGTGCAGCTGCGGCGCGACAACAAACTGGGCACGCTTTACAATATTGTCGGTTTTCAGACAAAGATGAAGTATGGCGCACAAACCGATGTTTTCAAAATGATTCCTGGGTTGCAGGATGCAAGTTTTGCCCGTTTGGGCGGCATTCATCGCAATTCGTTTATCAATTCCCCAACCCTTCTGGATGATCAGATGCGGCTGCGCACGCGGCCCAATATCCGCTTTGCCGGGCAGATCACAGGCGTTGAAGGTTACGTCGAAAGTGCCGCGATGGGGCTGCTGGCCGGGCGTTTGGCCAGCGCCGAAATCCTTGGCCAAACCGCGAGCGCCCCGCCAGATACCACGGCCACTGGCGCCTTGATCACCCACATTACGGGCGGCGCCGAGGCCAAGACGTTTCAGCCGATGAATGTGAATTTTGGACTGTTCCCGCCGGTTGAAGGGCTGAAATCCGGGCGCCGGGGGCGCAAGGACAGATACAAGGCCTATACCGACCGCGCCAAGGTCGACTGGCAAGGGTGGCTGGCCGGTTAACATTGACCCGCTGCCTGCTGCCACCTAACCTTGCGGCATGAGTGAAAAATATCTGGACAAGGCCTACGGCGCGCGGGATGCCGATGAAACCCGCAAATTGTACGATGATTGGGCTGCCAGCTATGAAGCCGAATTGGGCGAGAACGGCTATGCCACGCCGGGCCGTTGTGCGGCGGCATTGGCAAAGTACATTCCCGACAAAACCCGCCCCATCCTTGATTTTGGCTGTGGCACCGGCCTGTCCGGGCTGGCGTTGCGGTTGACGGGGTTTGATCCCATCGACGGGGTTGATGTGTCTTCCGATATGCTTGCGCAGGCGCGTGGCAAAACGGTTTATCGCGACCTGCGCCAGATCAGGCCCGGTGAAGCGTTGGGCCACAAACCCGGAGAGTATGCTGCAATCGCGGCGATTGGTGTTATTGGCGCCGGTGCTGCACCGGTCAGCGTATTTGACAGCCTCATGCATGGCTTGGCAAAGGATGGGCTATTTGTGTTTTCCTTCAACGATCATGCATTGGAAGAGCCCCAATATGAGGCCCGCGTGATGGAATGGACAGATTGCGGTGCTGCACGGCTTTTGTTTGCCGAACACGGCGATCATATTCCCGGTATCGGCCTGAAGGCCAAGGTTTATGTACTTGAAAAGAATTGATGTTTCGCACCAGATTTGCCCCATCACCAACCGGCCCGCTGCACCTTGGTCATGCCTATTCTGCCCTCATTGCCCATGACATGGCTGTACGGCAGCAAGGCGAATTACTGTTGCGGATCGAAGACATTGATCAATCCCGTGCCCGTGCGGAATGGGAACGTCAGATCTATGACGACCTTCATTGGCTTGGGCTGACCTGGCCAGAACCTGTCATGCGTCAATCCAAACGTTTGCAAATTTACAAAGACACTTTGCAAACTCTTTGGGATCGCAAACTGATCTATGCCTGCAGATGCAGCCGCAAAGACATTGCCGCCGCCGCCAGCGCCCCGCAAGAAGGCGCTGATCCTTTGATTGGGCCAGATGGTGTGGTCTATCCCGGCACGTGCCGCCCAAATGCGATCAAGAACCGCCTAGGCGTCCCGCCAACGGACGCAGCGCTGCGCCTTGATATGGCTCGTGCAGTGGCAAGCCATGAGACATTTTCCTTTCAGGAGACCGGCCAAGGGCCGCAAGGTGAACATGGGCGGATTACCTTCACCCCCGATCAGATGGTTCACGAGATCGGCGATATCGTCTTGGCGCGGCGCGACATGGGTACCTCTTATCACCTTTCGGTCGTCCTTGATGATGCAGCACAAGAGATCACCGATGTTGTGCGCGGTCAGGATCTGTTCGAGGCCACCAAGATCCATATCGTGCTGCAAACGCTGCTGAACTTACCGCACCCGACCTATCACCATCACGATCTGATCCGCGACGAGCACGGCAAGCGATTGGCCAAACGGGATGACGCGCGGGCGATTTCGCTTTATCGTGCCGAGGGGCGCTCACCGAAGGAAATTCGCAATATGGTAATGCCTTAGAGGGCTACCTTCATGTAGGTAACTCAATCCTGCATAGGCTTTGACAGCTCAATCTCCGCCCCATCCCGCACAGCGGTAAAAAAGCAGCTCCGCCGTCCGGTGTGACAGGCCGGGCCAGTCTGACGCACCAGAACCAAAATACAGTCGCGATCACAATCATAGCGTAGATCGACCAGCTCCTGATGATGACCACTGGTCGCGCCCTTGACCCAGTATTCCTGCCGCGAACGGCTCCAATAAGTGACGTTACCACTGTCCAGTGTGCGCTGAATGCTTTGGGCGTTCATCCATGCCAGCATCAAAACCTCAAGGCTGTCTGCATCTTGCGCGATAACCGGCAGCAACCCTGCGTCGTTGAATTTCAAAGTCGTGGGATCAAAGGTCATTTGCGGCCTCTTCAAAAGTTTTGCATCTTTGTCTCAAGAGCTTATGTAGGCAATAAGCGACAAAGGAAACAGCCATGTCCGGCGAGACCGATCTGATCAAATTGTACTCTGCACGCATTCTGGCGCTCGCGGCCGAGATCCCGCATCTGGGCCGGTTGGAGGCGCCGGATGCCACGGTCAAACGCCGCTCCCCTTTGTGCGGATCGACCGTGACAGTGGATGTTGCGGTCAAGGACGGGGTGCTTGCGGCATTGGGCCAAGATGTGAAGGCCTGTGCATTGGGTCAGGCGGCGGCGGCTGTGACGGGGGCAGCAGCGCCCGGCGCAACGCTTGACGTTATCGAAAAGGGCCGTGATCAGCTTCATGCGATGCTCAAAGGGTCTGGCACTGTGCCGGATGCACCCTTTGACGGGTTTGAGGTGCTCACCCCAGCCGTGGATTACAAAAATCGTCATGCCTCGATCATGCTGGCGATTGAAGCCATTGCCGAAGCCATGCGGGAAACCGTTGCTTCGGAAAAAATTAGCAAATTGTAAGTCAATTCCTGCGAAGCCTTGCCTGATGGAAGATCAGGAGGGCATATGACCGCGCAAATCCCCATTGATGCCACCGGGCGGATGGACAAACTGGCCAAGGCTGCGGCGGCGCTTGGCTTTGAGATTGTCGATATCGCGGGATTTCTGGATCTTGCGGACAATCATGCCAAACACCAACGGTCGGCCCTTGATGCCTTGGGCGCCAGCGCCAAAGAAGTGACCAATGTGAATGACGAAATGGGCGCTTTGGTGGATGCGCTGACGATCACATCCGATCAGGCATTAAGTGATGTCAAAACTTCGGTTGCCTTGGTGCGCGATGTTGGTGATCGTACCCGCAATGTGGCCGGCTGGGTCAAATCGGTGCGGGATCGCACCGGATCTGTGGGCGATACATTGAACGCGGTCAAGGCCAACAACAGCGAAATTGCCGTGATCGCTGCCCAGGTCAACACACTGGCAATCAACGCAAAAATCGAGGCCGCACGCGCAGGTGACGCCGGGCGCGGCTTTGCCGTTGTGGCCGATGCGATCAACGATCTGTCGCAAAAAACCAGCGTCGCCGCCACCCAGATTTCCCAGAACATCGAAAACCTGACCAGCTGGATTTCTGATTTGGGGCGGGAGGCAAAAAACGCCGCTGACAATGCCACGGACGTCTTGGGAAAATCCGAAGAGACCGACACCGCGCTCAGCCGGATGGAAGCCACCATCGAAAGCGAACATGCCCAAACCCAAAAGATCTCATCGCGCACTCAGCGGGTGAAAGATGCGATGCGGCGTCTAACTCCCGCGGTCCGCGAGATTGACAGCACCGTACGCGAGGCAACCACTGGGATCGCAAAAACAAACACCAGAATGCTGAATGTCATCGAAACATCAGAACAGATTGTGCAGCATTCGGCCGCGCTTGGAGGCGCTTCAATTGATGCGCCCTTCATCACTTTTGTCCAACAAACTGCCCGCGATGTCTCATCGGCGTTTGATCAGGCCCTGACGGAAGGCAAAATCCGACCAGAACACTTGTTCGACCGGAGCTATCGCCGCGTTCCCAACACAAACCCAGAACAGGTTTTGACACAGGCAACTGAATTTCTCGATCAGCTGTTGCCGGATTTTCAAGAACCTGCATTTCAGTTTGACCGGCGTGTTGTGTTCTGTGCGGCGGTGGACACAAATGGGTATCTGCCCACGCATAACTTGAAATTCTCCCATCCGCAGGGTGATGATCCGGTTTGGAACACCGCCAATTCCCGGAACCGCCGGATCTTTGATGACCGCGTTGGGCTTAAGGCCGGGCGCAACACCGAGAATTTTCTGCTGCAGGTGTATCGCCGTGATATGGGCGGTGGTGAATTTAAGCTTATGAAAGATCTCTCTGCGCCAATCTATGCTGGCGGCCGCCACTGGGGCGGATTGCGTTTGGCTTATGGTTACTGAGGCCACCTAAAACATTAGAATTGGACAAAAAAAACGCCGCACATCCCGGCAGGGGATGGCGGCGCAAGGAAAGCGTTTCTCATGTGGGACCCGCTGTGCTGTTTGGAAAACCAAATCCAACAAGACAGGCAGTGACCGTTGGTGCATCAAATTGGGACGGATGCGACAGCAACAGCGGCAAGAGACCGCAGGCAGAAATCAAACAAAAGCAGGCAGATGCAGGCCAACCACAAACATGACAATCAAAGCAGCAGCACCAATGGAATCCTGCAACAAGGTTGCATGGGATCGTGATGCGATGGTTTTGAGTGTCTTGAGCGTGATCATGTGAACCTCCCGTTCTGTTGCCCCTTTGTTCTCATTTTCTTAACGTCCTGTAAAGAACTTTATAAGAACATTTGCGAACAAAATGGAACACGAAAGGTTAACCAACTGAAATCAAACGAATAGCTTCATCTTGGCGCATGAGCCACAATAGCATACGGGCCGCTTTGCCACGTTCCGTCTTGAGTGCGGGATCATCGCTCAACAGTTTTCGCGCGTCTGATTGTGCGGTCGCCATCAACCCTGCCTGCCTTTCAAGATCTGCCACCTTAAAACGCGGCACCCCCGACTGCGCCGTTCCGATCAGGTCGCCGGTGCCGCGCATCTGAAGATCGGTTTCCGCAATGACAAATCCGTCTTCTGTGTCGCGCAACACTTCAAGCCGGCGCTGGCCGGTCTCGGACAGGGGATGTTGATACATCAACAAACAAGTCGATGCGGCCTGCCCGCGCCCCACCCGTCCGCGCAGCTGGTGCAATTGCGCTAGACCAAAAATCTCGGCCCGTTCGACCACCATAATGGTCGCGTTGGGCACATCGACGCCCACTTCAATAACGGTTGTGGCCACCAGTACTTTGGTTTGACCGTCCTGAAACGCCCGCATCGCCGCGTCTTTTTCGGCGGGGGGCATCTGGCCATGGACCAAGCCAACAACCCCTTCGCCCAAAGCTGCCCGCAACCGTTTAAACCGTTCCTCGGCCGCGATCAGATCGCTGACCTCGCTCTCTTCGACCAAGGGACACACCCAATAGCATTGCCGCCCATCCGCAATCGCCGCACGCAAGCGGTCAATCACCTGATCGAGCTTTTCCGTGCTGATCAATGCGGTCTTGATCGGTTGGCGGCCCGGCGGTTTTTCATCTAGGATCGAAACATCCATGTCGCCGTATTGCGCCAAGGCCAAGCTGCGCGGGATCGGTGTTGCAGTCATCACCAGAATGTCCGCGCGGTCGCCCTTTTGACCAAGCTCCAACCGTTGACGCACGCCAAATCGGTGCTGTTCGTCCACCACAGCGAGCCGCAAATCATCAAAAACAACATCGGCCTGAAACACCGCATGGGTGCCAACCAAAACCTGAATATCCCCGCGCTGCAACGCGTCGATTTTCGCTTGCCGCTCTGCCCCTTTGTCACGCCCTGTCAAAATTTCCAAAACCACCCCGGCCTCCTCGGCCATGGGTCGTAATCCTTGCAAATGTTGCCGAGCCAGAATTTCGGTAGGGGCCATCAACACGCCCTGCCCGCCTGCTTCGACCGCGCGCAACAAGGACAAAAACGCGACCAGAGTTTTGCCAGCGCCCACATCCCCCTGCAACAATCGGTTCATCCGTTGCCCGCTGGCCATGTCGGTCGTGATCTCAGCAACTGCGCGACTTTGCGCTCCGGTCGGTTTGTAGGGCAATGATGCCAGTACCCGCGCCTGCAACCGGCCGTCACCATGGGTCTCGCGCCCTGATTTTCGGCGCTCACGTTGCCGCGCAAGAGCGAGCGTTATTTGATGGGCAAAAAGCTCATCATAGGCCAGCCGTTCCCTCGCGGGCGCTGTTGCAACCAGATCAGACAGCGCTTCGGGATCATGCCCGGCGCGGGCCGCATCCGCAAACCCCGGCCAGTTGGCCGACTTTTTCTGTTCCAAATCAATCCACTCCGCCATGTCCGGCAACCGGCCGAGTGCCGCGCGCGTGGCTTTGTACATCAATTTTTGTGTGATCCCGCTGGTCAACGGATAGACGGGTTCAAAGGTTGGAATGTCTCCCAGCTCGCCCTCAGGGACCACAAAATCCGGGTGCACCATCTGGGCAACGCCATCGAACAGCTCTACCCGGCCAGACACGATGCGCCGCGACCCTTCGGGCAATTGCCGTGCCAAATAATCGCCGCGGGCATGAAAATACACCAATTGGAAACTGGTTTGCGCATCCTCCACGTGGATCCGGTAGGCTCCGTTGCGATTGCGCGATGGCCGGTGAGCGCCCACGGTGATTGCGACCGTCAACGTCGCGGGCAACAATACGTCTTTGACTGTCTCGCAGAGCGCACGGTCGATCCCAGAATAAGGCAATGTAAACAACAGGTCACGTGGTGCAACGACACCAAGCTGGGCAAGATGCTGCGCTGTTTTTGGCCCCACCCCTTCGAGGGTTTCAAGACCAGCAAACAGCGGGAAAAGCGGCTCTGGCCGGGTGCTCATGCGCCCTCGATCAGGGCCAACCACCCGTCTTCGTCCAAGGTTTCGATCCCGAGTTCCGCTGCTTTTTTCGCCTTTGATCCCGCCCCCGGACCGGCGACAAGGATATCTGTTTTGGCGCTGACCGAGCCTGATACTTTGGCACCGAGGCGTTCGGCGCGGGCTTTGGCCTCTGCCCGGGTCATTTTTTCCAATGTCCCTGTGAAAACAACGGTTTTTCCTGCAACCGGGCTGCCGTTGGTGTCGGCCCGCTGCGCCGGTTTGATCAAAAGATGCGCCACGAGCCGATCAATGGATGCGCGTTCGGCCTCTTGTGCAAATGCGCTGACGAGCGATCCAGCCATCACCGTGCCAACGCCGTCAACGCCGATAAGGTCTGCCCAGGCGCTACTGTCCTGGTCCGCCGCGTTCAAAACCGCAGTTTCAAACGCATCCCAGGTGCCATAATGCAGCGCAAAAAGATTTGATGCGGCCTCGCCGACATGGCGAATGCCAAGTGCAAAGA
This sequence comes from Sulfitobacter mediterraneus, assembly GCF_003054325.1. GTDB lineage: Bacteria > Pseudomonadota > Alphaproteobacteria > Rhodobacterales > Rhodobacteraceae > Sulfitobacter > Sulfitobacter mediterraneus. Next base: position 389,053 of record NZ_QBKU01000003.1, on the reverse strand, counting down.
TCAATTTGCCAAGGGGAATGTTTCGTTTGTCATCAATTGCATCGAAGAGATTTGTGGCAGATTTCTCTCCCCAACCCTCGCGGTTCTTGAGCTGTTGCAGGCCCGCGCCAAAACGTTCCCGCAGCGTGAAAATGTCCGCAGGTTCCGCGATCCAGCCATCGGTGTAGAATTGCTCAACCTGTTTTGCGCCAAGGCCGTCGATATCAAAGGCCCCACGCGATACGAAATGTTTCAATTTTTCAACAGCTTGCGCCGGACATATCAACCCTCCCGTGCAGCGACGCACCGCATCGCCCGGCTCGCGCAAGGCTTCTGAGCCGCATTCAGGGCATATTTCAGGGAATGTGTAAGGCTGCGCATCCGGCGCGCGTTTGCTCAGATCCACATCAGCCACTTTCGGGATCACATCGCCGGCGCGATAGACTTGCACCCAATCGCCAATTCGGATGTCTTTCCCGTCGCGGATCTTGGCGCCTTTGCTGTCAAACCCTTTAATGTAATCTTCATTGTGCAGCGTCGCGTTCGACACAACAACACCGCCCACAGTCACAGGCTGCAATCGCGCGACCGGAGAAAGGGCGCCGGTGCGGCCGACCTGAATGTCGATCCCTTCCAGTCGGGTCCAGGCCAGTTCTGCCGGGAATTTATGCGCAATGGCCCAACGCGGCGTGGTTGAGCGAAATCCGAGCCTTTCTTGAAGCGCCAGATCATTCACTTTGTACACAACACCGTCGATGTCATAGCCAAGCGTCGCTCTTTGGCTCTCGATCTTGGCGTAGTGGTCCAGCATATCCCGCGGCCCATCGCACATGGCGGTCAGTGGGTTTGTCGAAAACCCCAGCGCATTTAGGTATTTGATCGCACCCATTTGAGTATCAGCGAGCGGATCAGACAAAGCACCCCATGCATAGGCGAAAAACCGTAGAGGCCGTGATCGGGTGATTTCCGTATCCAACTGGCGCAGCGATCCGGCCGCAGCGTTTCGAGGGTTGGCGAAAGCTTTGTCATCGTTGGCCTGTTGGCGCTGGTTAAGTGCCTCAAAATCGGCATGGCTCATATAGACTTCGCCGCGCACCTCCAGAACGGAATGATCCGTCTGGATCTGGTGCGGAACATCGGCAATGGTTTTGGCGTTTGCAGTGACATTTTCACCAACTTCGCCATCGCCGCGCGTAGCAGCTTGCACCAAAACGCCGCTTTCATAACGCAGGGAAAGTGACAATCCGTCAATTTTTGGCTCTGCCGTATAGCGCAACAGCGTTTCGGGTGCCAATCCGAGATATTTTCGAATGCGGCCATCAAACTCACGCACATCATCATCGTCGAATGCATTGGACAGCGACAGCATCGCCACCGCATGTGTAACTTTCGAAAATCCTGCGGCGGGTGCTGCGCCAACCTGTTCGGAAGGGCTGTCGGTCCGTTTGAGTTCCGGAAACCGCTGTTCGATCGCTGCATTGCGCTGCTTCAGACTGTCGTAGTCGGCATCCGAAATGTCCGGGTCATCTGCGCTGTGATAGGCCGCATTCGCTTCCGACAGGAGCTGCGCCAAACGGGCCAGCTCTGCCTCGGCTTGCGTCTTGCTTAGTGCATCAACCGCTGTTTCGGATGTCACGGCCCCGCCCCCTATGCCTGTTCCAATCCCCCTTTAGATAGGTGGCAGGGCACAGCAGGTCTAGCAGTTTCCGCCATGGTCTTGTCTGGTTATCCGGTGGCCGCAATGTCCATCGTTGCTGGCTCAGGGTCGCGCAAGACATAGCCGCGCCCCCAAACCGTTTCGATGTAGTTCTCGCCGCCCGTGGCCAAGCTCAGCTTTTTGCGCAGTTTACAGATGAAAACGTCGATAATCTTCAGCTCCGGCTCATCCATGCCGCCGTATAGATGGTTGAGAAACATCTCTTTGGTCAGGGTGGTCCCTTTGCGCAAGGACAACAGTTCGAGCATTTGATATTCTTTTCCGGTCAGATGCACCGTGGCGTCATCCACGCTCACCGTCTTGGCATCCAGATTTACGGCAATCTGCCCGGTTTTGATCACCGATTGGGAATGCCCCTTGGACCGGCGAATAATCGCATGGATACGGGCCACGAGTTCTTCGCGGTGGAAGGGTTTTGTCAGATAATCGTCCGCCCCAAATCCGAAACCTTTGATCTTGCTTTCGGTGTCGTCCGACCCGGAGAGAATCAGAATGGGTGTCTCAATCCGGCTGAGCCGCAGCTGGCGCAGCACCTCATGGCCGTTCATATCTGGCAAATCGAGATCCAGTAAGATCAGATCATAATCATAAAGCTTGGCCAGATCGATGCCTTCCTCCCCCAGATCGGTCGCATAGACATTGAGGTTTGCATGGGTCAGCATCAATTCGATGCTTCGCGAGGTCGTGGGATCATCTTCGACAAGCAGTACGCGCATTTGGTTCCTCCGCATGGTCATCATGACATTGGACTGGATCGTGAACAAAAAAGGTTAACCACCCGTTACCCATGTGAATAACGATACGTTAGCAACTTAAAGTTGTCTATATTTTTGTAATGTTGTTGCCTTGAGCGCGGCTTCGCCATGGTCTGTAACCGCACGCACCCATTCAACAAATTCTTCTTCACTGATCTGATATCGGTTCAGCGCTTCGGCCTGGGTGATCAGGCCGTAAACAACCCCGCGCACAACCGCAGCCTTGCGCGACGCCACCCAACGCCGGGTGTGCGCCGGCGGAAGATCTGCCTGACTCATCACCGTGCCATCCGCAAGGGTCACGGATCTGGGCCCATCCACTTTCTTCAGAAACATCAGCCACTCCAAATTGCCGCGGCTCAGGGATGCACCCGCCCTCCTTAACGGCAGGTGAAGCCACCCCTTGTGAGTGCATAGGATTTTCCTATATTCCCCACTAACGCCTCCCGGAGACATCTCATGGCCCTTGATCAGACCCCGCCGCTCAATTCTTTGGGCTTTGCAAAAGCGCCCGCCGACACGCGGGTTGTCGTCGCCATGTCAGGCGGCGTTGACAGCTCTGTCGTGGCGGCGATGCTGGCAGAAGAAGGCTATGATGTGGTGGGCGTGACCCTGCAGCTTTATGACCACGGGGCGGCTCTGGCCAAAAAGGGGGCCTGTTGCGCCGGGATCGACATTCATGATGCCCGCCGCGTCGCCGAAGACATGGGCTTTCCGCATTACGTGCTGGATTATGAAAACATCTTTCAGGATGCAGTGATCGACGAATTTGCTGACAGCTATCTTGCCGGGGCAACGCCCGTGCCCTGCATCCGCTGCAACGAGCGGGTCAAGTTCAAAGACCTTTTGGAAACCGCGAAAGACCTCGAAGCCGACTGCATGGCCACCGGCCATTACATCCAGCGCAAAATGGGGGCCGATGGGCCGGAATTGCACAGCGCTGCCGACGCCAGCCGCGACCAAAGCTATTTCCTGTTCTCAACCACCCCAGAACAGCTCGATTTCCTGCGCTTTCCGCTGGGCCACCTGCCCTCAAAGGACGACACCCGCGCGCTGGCCGCCAAATACGGTCTCAGCGTGGCGATGAAACCGGACAGCCAGGACATCTGTTTTGTCCCCAATGGCGATTATGCATCGGTGATCCGCAAGCTGCGCCCCGAAGCCGCCGATCCGGGCAATATCGTGGATCAGGACGGCAAGGTGCTGGCCCAGCATGAGGGCGTGATCCACTATACGATCGGCCAACGCCGCGGTCTTGGCATCGGCGGTCTGGCCGATCCACTTTACGTGGTCAAATTGGACGCAGAGCGCAAAGAGGTGGTGGTCGGCCCCAAATCCATGCTGGCCACCCGCCGCGTTCCGGTGCGCGAGATCAACTGGCTTGGCGATGCCCCGCTGACCTCACAAGAGGAATGGCCCATCGCGGTCAAGGTCCGCTCAACCCGCCCGCCACGCGATGCGATCCTGCGCCCGATTACGGACACCACAGCCGAAGTGGAACTGCTCAGCGCCGAAGAGGGCATTTCCCCCGGTCAGGCCTGCGTCTTCTACGATCCGAACAGCAGCCGCATCTTCGGCGGCGGCTGGATCCACAAAGGCTAGCCCAAGCCGCGCCTACCCCCCTTTTTGGCCCCAAATAATCCAGGGGGTTTGGGGGACAGCGTCCCCCATCAGTGAAATTGAATAGAATCGCGCCGCAAGGCGCGGCCGTTAGGATCCGGCCCTAAGGAAGCCGGTCCAAAACAGCCTGCGCCGCGCGTATTCCCGGCGCTGCACCGCCCTGCCCCAAACGCTGCATTGTCAACGCCATTGCGGCCAATTGCGCCTGCGGGTCATCAAGTACCTTAAGCGCCGCCTCGGCAATTGGACCGGGCCGGCAGTTTGCGCCAATAAACTCGGGCACCGCGCGGGTCTCGGACACCAGATTGACCAATGTCACCGTGTCGATCTTGACCATCCGGCCAATGATCTGGCGGCTTAGCCAGTTCATGTCATAGGCGATCACCATCGGTGTCGCCGCCGCCGCCAGCTCCAGCGACACAGTGCCAGAAGCCGCGACCGCCACATCAGCGGCGGCAAAGGCGGCGCGTTTCTGCGCCTGCGCTGCGTCCAGTTTCATATCGGTCGGATCAAGCACAATTGGCCGCCCTTCCCAAGTGCGCATGGCGCGGCGCACATCTGCGGCTACCGGCCCTGCGGCGGGCACAACGATCCTCAGATCGGGCCGCGCCCGAACCAGTCGGGCGGCAACCTGCTGAAAGATCGGCAACAGACGGCTCACCTCACTGCGCCGCGATCCGGGCAGGATCAGGGCCAGCGGCGCATCGGCCAGATCCATCGACGCCCGAAACGCAGCAATCTCATCAGGTTGCGCCACAGGTTCCGCGACCACCGGATGTCCGACAAAATCACAGGCCATGCCCGCCGCTTCCATAAAGGGCGGCTCAAACGGCAAAAGCGCCAATACATGATCGACCCAGCGGGCCATTTTCTCTGCCCGGCCCGGACGCCAGGCCCAGACGGAAGGCGCCACGTAATGCACTGTTCTAATGCTGCTTTTTGCCTTCACCTTCCGCGCAACCCGCAGCGAAAAGTCCGGGCTGTCAATGGTGATCAGAACGTCGGGTGCGGTGTCGATCACCGCCTGCGCAGTCTCGTTTATCCGCGCCATCAAAGCCCGGTATTTTGGCAGGATTTCGGCCAATCCCATGACGCTCAACTCGGACATATCGAAACGGCTGACCAACCCCTGCGCCATCATCTCTGGCCCGCCGATCCCGTCAAACTGCACCTCAGGACGCAGCTCTTTTAACCCCGCCATCAAGGCCCCGCCCAGCTTGTCGCCAGACAGCTCTCCGGCAAGGATAAAGACCTTCACCCTTCGCCTCCGCGCCGCACCCAAAGCACAAGACCCAGCTCATCGGCCAAGGCGGCGCAGCGGTCTTGCTCCAGGATAATCACATCGCCTGCGTCCACCACCACCCCGGCCAGACCGGCTGCATGGGCGGCGGTCAAGGTGTTTGGCCCGATGGTGGGCATGTCGATCTCGCGGATCTGGCCCTCTTTGGGGCCTTTGCACAGGATCGCGCAGGCGCCTTTGGTCTCGGGCGGCAAGGTGGACAACAAATGATCGGTGCCGCCAATGGTCTCGACGCCCAGCACCTGTTCGCGGCCAATCACGCAGGCTTGCCCGATGTCGAGCGGGGCCAGACCGGCCAGAACCACCTCGCCCTTGGCGGCATCTTTGCGCATCTGCGCATCAGGCCATTTGTCCGACAACACCCCCTGCTGCGCAACAAGTTCCGGCAGCAATTCATCCGCGCCCACCACGTCAAAGCCGGTCTGTTCAAAAATCTGCATCAGGATCTGCAGGGCACCGTTATCGCCTGCGGCCAATGCCTTTTGAAACAACGGCACCAATGGCAATGTCTCGGCATCCAGCTTGGACGGGTCCAGCGCGGGCCGGTCAATTGCCCCGCAAAAACAGACCTTTGTGATGCCGCGCTCTCCCAGCTGGACCAGCAATGTGCCAAGGGTTTCAAGACGGAAGGTCAGATCCACGCCGACCAAATCAGGCAGCATGCCGTCATAGCCGCAGATCAGCGGCGGTTGATCCTGCGCAGCGGCAACCTTGGCCGGCAGATCACCGCGCCCCGCGATCAATGCCAGCGTCATTTCGGGGTCAGGAAATTGCGGCTGCTGTCCGCGGCCACAAAATCTACGATCTGGCGGACATAATCGCTTTCGGTTTCTTCACCAAGGCGGCGGGCGCGGTCATGGAACGTGCCTTCGCCTTGGGCCAACATCTGAAACGCGGCCCTTAGCGCCGTGATGTCGCGGCGGGCCACACCGCGGCGTTTGAGCCCGACAAGATTTAGCCCATCAAGATCGCCGCGCGGCGCCTGCACCAGCCCATAGGGGATCACATCATTGGTCACCATGGTCACGGCGCCCACAATGGCACCCTGCCCGATACGGACGAACTGGTGAATGCCCGACAGCCCGCCGATGATCACGTCATCTTCCAGCACACAATGCCCCGCCACAGCGGCGCTGTTCACCACAATCACCCGGTCCCCGATGATCGCGTCATGGGCAATGTGGCAACCCGCCATAAAGAGGCCGTCATCACCCACTTTGGTCAACCCGCCACCGCCTTCGGTGCCGCAGTTCATCGTAACATGTTCACGGATGCGGTTGCGCTTGCCGATGACAAGGCGGCTGGCCTCGCCCTTGAATTTGAGATCCTGAGGGATTTCACCAATCACAGCGAATGAGAAAATCTCGGTGCCCTCACCAACCTCGGTCTGGCCCGTGATCACCACATGGCTTTTGAGAACCACGCCTGCGTGCAACACGACGTCAGGGCCAACCACACAAAACGGGCCAACCAGTGCGGAGGGGTCAATCTGCGCCCCATCCTCGATCACCGCTGAGGGGTGGATGTTGCTCATGCGTCTTCTTTCGGCAGATCCAGCATCGCCATAAACTCCGCCTCGGCGGCCATTTCGCCCTCAACCGTGGCTACACCCGAGAACCGCCAAACCTTGCCGCCCGGTTTGCCGCGCACTGTTTTCAGATCCATGCGCAGCACATCGCCCGGCACAACTTTGCGGCGGAATTTGCATTTGTCGATGGACATGAAATAGATCAACATTTCCTTGTCCATCTGTTCCAGCGCCACGCCAACCATCACGCCTGCGGTCTGGGCCATCGCCTCAACAATGGTGACGCCGGGCATGATCGGAGTGCCGGGAAAATGACCCTGAAAATGCGGCTCGTTCATGGTGACGTTTTTGTACCCAACGGCGGAGGAAGTGCCGTCGATCTCTTCGACTTTGTCGACCAACAAAAACGGATAGCGGTGCGGCAGGATGCGCTGAATCATTTGGATGTCGGCGCGCAATTTCTCTTGGCTCATGGAATGTCCTTTGATTGCAAGGGCGTATAACAGGGCTATCAACTCAGGCCCAATGGGGCAAGCATCAGATCGGCGCTACTTCGGCTCGATCCCGCTGCCCAATGTTTCATCCAGTAACGCGATGGCGGCGTCTGTGATCTCGATCGCATTGGCACTGTAAAAGATCGAGCGGCGTTCAAGGATCACCACCGCACCGCTGCGGCGCATCAGGCGTTCCAGCACTGGCGCAGCGGCCCCCAGAAACACCTCGCGCTCTTTATCAAGCAGTTGGTTCAGGTCGCGTTCCTTGGCCGCCTGTTCCTGGCGGATGGCCTGTACCTTTTGATCGAACTGATCGGCCAGTACCCGAAATTCATCTGCTGGCAATGTCGGGCGCAGGTCGGTTAACTCGCGCTCTTCGGCTTCAAGCTCGGCCTCGATCTGGCGAAAATCGGCGGCCAGTTCCGCCGCCTTACTTTCCACCTCGCCCGCCACCCGGCGGCCAAAGGCGCTTTCCAGAAACACCCGGTCCGAATCCAATGTCAGCACTGGGCTGGAAATCGATCCGAGGTTCAGGCTGGCGCTGCCCTGTTGCTGTGCAAATGCGGGTGCTGCCCCAAACAGGGCCAGCACCGCAAAAACGCAGGCAAAAGGCGATCTCATCGCCCTAGAACTCGGTGCGCAGCGTGACCTCAAAGCTTTGTTCCTTGTCAAAGGTCTCGCTTTTCAGGGCCTTAGAGACGTTGAACTGCAACGGGCCAACCGGGGTCTGCCAGAACACCGACAGGCCGATCACATGGCGGAATGAACCACTTTCGCCGACAACAGTGCCGCCGTTATAGTTCACATCGCTCAGATCCCACAGGTTGCCGACGTCATAGAAAACACCGCCGGTGATGCCGTATTCTTCGGGCAAGCCAAGCGGGAATTCCGCCTCAAACCGCGCCGCGACATAAAGGTTGCCGCCCAGCGGGTCATTGGCGGTGCCGCTGATATCGCGCGGACCGATGCCGCCCGGCTCAAAACCGCGAATGATCGACGGGGTCAGGATAAAGCGATCCACAATCCGGTTGGTGCCTTCGGACCACGCCAATGCGCCGCCTTCAAGGGTGGCGCGGAGCGTGACTTCTTCGTTAAAGATCTTCTTTTCGCCGACAACCTTGGCTGTGGTGCGGATGAATTTGCTGTCCCCGCCCAAGCCGGCAAAGTCCTGACTGAACTGGAACAACACGCCTGAGGTCGGGTCGAGACCGGTGCGCCGGGTGTCATAGGTGTATTCATAGCCGATGGAAGACGACAACTGCGCACCGACGGCAATGTCTCCGGCCGCTGTAAGGCCATGAACCGGCACTTCACGCGCCACTGTTTCGATCTCTTCTGCGGTGTAGCGCAGTTGCAGACGGCCATTTTCGCTGACCGGGAAGGTCAGGCTGGGCCGGAACACAAAGTCGTTGGTGTCGTAAGAGAAATACTGCGAATCTGTTTCTGCGTAGTCCAGTTCGATCCCGAAGGCCAAATCACGGCCCAAGAGGCGCGGTTCGGTGAATTTGATCCCGTACCGCTTGGCATCCGATGCCGTAGAAAGCGAAAGGCCAAGCCGTTGCCCGCGCCCGAGGAAGTTGTTCTCGGCAAAGCTGATCACAACGCCAAAGCCGTCGTTGTTGGAGAATGTTCCGCCAAAGTTCAAAGACCCTGTTGGTTTTTCCTCGACATCAACGTCAACGACAACCTGTTCGCCGCTGCTGCCTTCGCGGGCATTCACTTCCGCGACTTCAAAGAACCCAAGTGCGCGGATGCGTTCTGCCGCCTGCCGGATCTCACGCGGATTGAAAGGATCACCTTCAACACTGTCAAATTCGCGGCGGATGACCCGGTCAAGCGTGGTTGTGTTGCCCTCGATATCAATCCGCTCCACAAAGACGCGCGGTCCGCGGCTGAGAACATAGGTCACATTCAGCGTCAGATCGCGGTCATTGCGCTCGATCCGCGGCTCGACCCGCATGAAATCGACGCCGTCGCGGATCGCCTGACGTTCCAGCCGGGCAATGTCAGCTTCCACCACCGTCGGGGAATAGGTCTTGCCGGAACGGACCTTGATGATCTTGCGGTAGGCATCCGCGTCCACATTGGGCAGTTCGGAGACAACATTCACCTCGCCAAAGCTGAACTGCTGGCCCTCAATGATGTTGTAGGACACAAAGAACCCGTCGCGCTCTTCGGTCAATTCGCCGTTCACTGCAGTGGTGCGCATATCGACATAACCGCGCGACAGATAGAAATCGCGCAGCATCTGCTTGTCCGCGTCCACACGGCTTTCGACAAAGGTATCGCGGCGCACCAGGCGGCGGAACAACCCGGCCTGTTTGGTGCCTAGAACGCGGCGCAAACGGCGATCGGAATAGACCCGATTGCCGGAAAAGCTAAGCCGTTCAATCTCGACGTTGTCGCCTTCGAAAATTTCGAAGATCAAATCGACCCGGTTCTGGCTGCGCCGAATGATACGGGGCTGCACACGGGCGGCGATCCGACCATCATTGGCATAGGCCTCAACAATCGCTGCGGCGTCAGCCTCGGCTTTGGCCGGGTTGAACACCTGCCGCTCGGTCGAGGTGATGACCCCTTGCAGGTTGTCATCCTTGATCCGTGCGTTGCCTTCAAAGCGCACCCGGTTCAGCGTAGGCAATTCCGTGACCGTGATCACCAATGTGCCGCCACGCGGTTCAATGGCAACGGATTCAAACAATCCGGAGTTCTGCAGGTTCTGGTAGGCGTCATTCAGCTGACCGCCCGACACCACCGATCCACGCCTGATTCCGGCCCGCGACAGGATCGCGCTATCGCCGATCCGTTCGTTTCCGTTGATCACGACCGAATTAAACCGGTACTCCTGCGCCACCGCTTCTGCAGCTGGAACCAGCCAAGCCACTGACAACAAAGCGCAAACAGAAGCGCTCCGAATTGCGTTAGCGAAATCTTTCTTCCGCGCCTGTTTCACAGGCATACCGCCCCAGGTATTCAGCCTCATGGTTCAAACCCAATTTTGCGACATCCATTGCCAACCTGAGTACGCAGGTTAACGCGGATTGTCAAAACCCGGACAAGCAAAAAAGCACTACATTATGCAGTGCTTTTCAAAGTCGAAACATCATGAGGTAGTGTGGGAAACGGATCAGAGCGATCCGATAAACGCCCCGGCTGCCAATGCCGCGCCAATCGCGCCGATATACAGCAGACGATCCATGTTGATATCCGCCAACAGGCTAAGGCCGCGATAGGATTGCTGAAGTGTGTGCATGGGTCTGCTCCGATTTACCTACATGCGTTTCTATCGGGGCAATGCGGCACGATTTTGATGAATTGTGGCGATTTTGGGGCAATGCGGTGAGAGCGGGTTATTTTTGGCTGATTTGCGGTCAGGTCCGGGGTGCGGAGAATATGCTGAATGGCGGCTTTGCGGACAAAGCGACCACGAACCCACACGCCTGAAAGACAGCACTGCCAGTGTTGCTGGGCTAACGGTGTCCTTGGAAATTAACCTGCTTAGTTTCCTATTCTTCAAAATAGTGGGGGCTATTCGGTGCTTCGAAAGCACTTCCTTCAAACAGCGCCTCCATGTCACTTGGAAGCATACGGCTCATTATGTCGTGGTGAGCTAACGACATAAGCTTGTAAGCGCCATTAGTCTCGAACGTCCCCAAATATTTTTCAACGTCTTCAAGTGATTGCATATGGAGGGGCTGATGGAAGAACTGTATCAGTTCGGCAAGAGTTGCATGAACCTTCATCAGGTCTCTTAAGTTTACGACAGTCGTTCGATCCGCGGGGATGTTTTCGTCGATCCCGTAAAAAGCGTGTTCGACGATATTATCGGTGTATTCGTTTTCCATTCTACCCTCGACATAATGAACTGACAGTTCTTACTGCCACTCGGGCTACTACAACAATAGGTTAAAATGGGCTCTTACCCGACATTTGACAGTTCCGGTTTGTCCTACCTATTGATATCCAAAAAACCTCAATAGGACCCTCCCATGCCAAAACGCGCCATCATCCCTGCCGCTGTGGCCGCCGCTGCAGAGGCGCTTAATATGTCGCCCGGCATTGTTTCGGGCGATCATCTTTTCCTGACCGGAACAACCGGATCAGGGCCGGATGGCGCAATGCCCAGCAATCCCACCGCCCAGTTTGAGCAGGCCTTTGCCAAGATCGGGATGGTTCTGGCCGAGGCCGGACCTGGCATGGATGCCATTGTCGAGATGACAAGCTATCACGTGGGTCTGCGGGATCATTTTGATGATTTCGACGCGGTGCGCCTGTCGGTCTTCAAACCGCCCTACCCGGCTTGGACCGCCGTTGAGGTGGCCGGTATTCGCCGGGAAGGGGCTGTGGTTGAAATCAGGGTGATCGCGTCAATGCTGCCTTAGGGGCAGAACAGATCATTGCCGAGCGCAAAGACCATCAAAGACAAAACAAGCGCCAGACCAATGGTCATCAACACACGCAGCGCCTTGTCGCTTGGCGGTTTGCCCGCAACGGCCTCATAGGCGTAGAACACCAGATGCCCGCCATCCAGCGCCGGGATCGGAAAGAGGTTAAGCAGGCCCACGGCCGTGCTCAGCACCGCGATAAAATAGATGAACGACTGCGCCCCCTGGCTGGCCATGGCGCCGGAGGTCTGGGCGATGCCGACAGGGCCGGAGAGGTTGCAGGTGCTGATGTTGCCGACGATCATCTGTTTGAGCCCCGAGATAGAGCCGGTGATGATCCGCCAGGTGTTTTCCACCCCGCGCGCGGCCGCAGCGCCCAAGCCGGGCGTCTCGGTGGCCGTTTCAAAGGCCATGCCGCCCGCAATGCCGATCCGGACAGAGCGTTTGAACGTGCCGTCCTCTTGCGGCTCATCCACGACCTTGGGCGTCATGGTGAACGGCAGGCTTTGCCCCTCGCGCCAGACCATCAATTCCAGCGTCGCCCCTTCGGAGGCTTCAACCACCTCTTTGAGCTGGGTAAAGGCAAAAATGTCGCGGCCGTTGATTGCAGTGATCACATCCCCCGCCTCAAGTCCGGCGGCATAGGCGGCCGATTGTGGCAAGACCTGCAACACCAGCGGCGGCATGACATAAGGTCCGGTCACGGATTTTCTTTGCCCTGCACGGTTCACATCATAGGTCAGCACAGGTTCCTGCGGGACCGAGCCGAGGAAAGACCCGTAATCGGGGTCTTCAACCGCCGGCACATTGACACCATTGATCGCCAGTATCTCGTCCCCGGTCTGCAATTCGATGCCCTGTTGGGGCAGATCACGCAGTTCGCCCACGGTCAGCGGATCTTTGGTCACGCCAGCGGTATAGGCCACAGCGGCAAAAATCAGGAATGACATCACGAAATTGAACACAGGACCGGCCGCCACAGTGGCGGCACGCGCCCACAAAGGCGCGCCGTGCATCGTGTGGCGCAGCTTGTCCGGATCATCCGCCACGGCCGCCATCGCAGCCTCGTCCTTGCCCGATGCGGCATTGGCATCGCCTGCAAATTTGACGTACCCGCCCAAGGGCAGTGCGGCGATTTGCCAGCGGGTGCCGCGTTTGTCATGGCCGGACCACAGGATCGGACCAAAGCCAAGACTGAACACATCAGCATGAATGCCGGACCAGCGACCCACGATGTAATGGCCGTATTCATGTACCGCCACAATCACCGACAGCGCGACAACAAATGCCACGATGGTCCAGATCAAGCTGCCAAATTGCGGAAGAAGTCCAAGAATGTCCAAAACGCTACCCTGCTCTTTTGTTGATCGCGGCTTGGGCCGCCTTACGTGCCAAATGGTCTACTTGAAGCACGTTATCAAGGGTCATGGTGTCATGAATGAGGCCGGAATGCTCTGTCATGTCGTCCAAAGTCTGTTCTACGATCTCGGCCATTTGCACAAAATTGATTTGGCCTGCGATAAATCCGTCAAGCGCTGTTTCTTTGGCGGCGTTGAACACCGCGCCGGTCATGCCGCCCGCTGCCATGGTTTGACGGGCCAGTGACAAGGCGGGCCATCGGCGGTCATCGGGGGCGCGAAACTCAAATTGGCCAATGGCGGCAAGGTCCAGCCGCTCCACCGGCAGATGCACCCGATTGGGGTGATGCAGGGCAAAGCCGATGGCGTGGCGCATGTCTGGTGGTCCGACATGGGCCATCAATGCCCCATCGACAAAACCAACCAGCGCATGGATCATGGATTGCGGATGCACCAAGACTTCGATCTGATCTGCGGTCACGTCAAAGAATTCTTTGGTTTCAATAACCTCCATGGCTTTGTTGAACATGGAGGCGCTGTCGATGGTGATCCGCTGGCCCATGTCCCAATTGGGATGGCTTGAGGCCTGATCCAGCGTGGCCTGCGCCAGTTTTTCAATCGGCCAGTTGCGGAACGCACCGCCGCTGGCGGTAATGATCACCCGTTCGACAGTGGCGATGTCCTCGCCAATCAGCGCTTGGAAAATTGCGGAATGCTCACTGTCGACCGGCAGGATCTGAGCGTTGTTGTCAGAGGCAGTTTGCAACATCAATGCCCCCGCACAAACCAGCGATTCCTTGTTGGCCAGCGCCAATGTGCCGCCCTGCGCGGCCGCCGCCAACCCCGGCGCAAGACCCGCCGCGCCCACGATGGCCGACATGATCCAATCGGACGGGCGGCTTGCGCATTCGGTGATGGCCTGCGCCCCCGCTGCCACTTCAACCCCGGATCCGGCCAAGGCATCGCGCAGATCCCCCAGCAGATGATCATGCGCGGTGACCGAGATCTTTGCATCCAGTGCAATCGCATCCGCCGCCAGCTGCGCGATATTTCCTGCGCCGGTCAGTGCCACAACATCATAGGCGTCCGGATCACGACGGATCAGATCAATGGTGTTCTGCCCGATGGAGCCGGTCGCCCCCAGGATCGAAACCTTGCGCGGCATGCGGGCCTACCCCAGCCCCGGAGGGAAACCGATAAACTGGCCAATGATCAGCAGGAACACCGACGCGCCCAACATGCCATCAAACCGGTCCAGCAATCCGCCATGACCGGGGATCAGGTTTGAGCTGTCCTTGACGCCCATGCGCCGTTTCATCCCAGATTCGGCGATATCGCCCATCTGCGACGCCATCGAAACAGCGATGGAAATACCGATCAACTCAAGGCTCACCTCGGTGTTGATCGAGAACAGCAGCCCCACAACCGCGGCACCGATCCAGCCAGCGCCAGTGCCTGACCATGTTTTCTTGGGGCTGACCTTGGGCCAGAATTTTGGCCCGCCGAAAGTCCGCCCTGCGAAATAGCCCACCACATCCGTGACCACCACAACCAGCACCAGCCACAGCATCCAGCCAAAGCCCAGATCGTCGCGCACCTGCATCATACCAAATCCAGACAGCAGGATCATCACAGAAAAAGCCATATAAATCGTACGGTTATCGGTCAATTGACCAAAGCCGATCAAAGCCGGAGCCAACAACACCGGCAGGGCAAAACCCACCGGCAGATAGATCGCCAAAAACACCGCCGCGCCAGTCAATGCGCCCAGTTGCAACTGCACATGCCGCGCACCGGGGCGCAGCATGCCGACAAGTTCCCAAACCATCAGGCCACAAATGATCGCAACCAGCACATGAAACACATGCCCACCGAACCAGATGCCCAGCAGACCAACCACAACCATTGCCGCGCCGGAGAACATCCGCGCGGTCAGGTCCGACCATTGTTCAGGATTTTTGGCCATCGTCTTTTCCTCAGGTTTTCACAGCACCAAAACGCCGATCCCTGCCCCCGTAGGAGGCACACAGGCTGCCAAATTCCTCGCGGGTGAAATCGGGCCAAAGGGTGTCAATAAACTCGTATTCCGCATAGGCCGATTGCCACAGCAGAAAGTTCGAAATCCGCGCCTCACCGCTGGTGCGGATCACAAGGTCTGGATCTGGCAAAACGTAAGTATCCAAATACCTTGGCAGCGTTTCTTCATCTACGGATTCGGGGTCAAGCCGCCCCGCCGCGACATCCTGTGCCAGCCGTTTGGTGGCGCGGGCCACCTCATCGCGGCCACCATAGTTGATGGCGATGGTCAGATTGACCTTATCGTTATGGGCAGTTGCCGCTTCGAGGTCGTTCATCAGCTTGATCAATTTGTCATCAAGGCGCAGCCGATCCCCGATGAAACGTACACGCACACCATCTTCGCTAAGCGCACGGGTTTCTTTTGTGATGTAGCGGCGAAACAGGCTCATCAGCCCCGCCACTTCAACCTGTGTACGCTTCCAATTTTCCGTGGAAAAGGCGAATATTGTCAGATACTTGACGCCAAAATCCGGACAAGATTGTACAATTTCACGCACCCGCCGTGCCCCTGCATGATGGCCGAACAGGCGCGGACGCCCGCGCTGTGTGGCCCAGCGGCCATTACCATCCATGATGATCGCAACATGGCGCGGGCCGCCTGGCGTGATCTCTGGCTCTGGGGTCTGGTCCGCCTTTTGGGGGATGTTCATCGCGTGCGGTGCTCCGCTTGAGGGGGCGTGGGCGCAATGCCACGGCAATTGTCCCAGAAAAAAGGCCGCCTCTGGGACGGCCCTAAAGCAGGGTCAGACCTGCATGATCTCGGCTTGTTTGGTTTCCAGCTGCTCGTCGATCAGCGCGATAAACTTATCCGTCAAATCTTGCATTTCGGTTTCCCAGAATTTTTGATCGTCCTCGGACATCCCGTCGGCCTTGGCCTTTTTGATCTGGTCCATCCCGTCACGGCGCAGGTTGCGGATCGAAACACGGGCATGTTCGGCATATTGCCCCGCCACTTTGGTCAGATCACGGCGACGCTCTTCGTTCAGTTCGGGAATGGGCAGCATGATAATGGTGCCGTTGAGCTGTGGATTGATGCCAAGGCCGCTTTCGCGGATCGCCTTTTCCACTTTACCCACCAGCCCTTTGTCCCAGACATTGATGGTGACCATGCGCGGCTCTGGCACGTTGACAGTGCCGACCTGATTGATCGGGGTCATGGAGCCGTAGGCGTCAACCATAACGGGCTCAAGCATCGATGCGGACGCGCGGCCCGTGCGCAGGGACGAAAACTCCGTCCGCAAAGAGGAAATGGCACCATTCATGCGGCGCTCAAGGTCATCAGTGTCCAGAATAAAATCATCTGCCATGGGGTTTTCTCATCCTCAATTCGGGCTCATTTCGGGCGCGGACCGGCCATTTGGCTCTCGGAACGCGCTTTGGTACAAGTATAAATCAACAGTTGGTACAATGACCAGTGGGCATTCGCCGGCCCTAGCCGTGCACGCGGGTATAGGTGCCCTCGCCCGCCAGAATGCCGCGGAACCCGCCCGGTTCGTCCAGCGAGAAGACAATAATCGGCAGATTGTTGTCGCGGGCCAATGCGATGGCCGATGCGTCCATAACGCCAAGCCGTTTGGCCAGCACATCGTCGTAGCTTACATCATCATAGCGTTTGGCATCGTCAAATTTGTTCGGGTCTTTGTCGTAGACACCATCGACTTTGGTGCCCTTAAAGATCGCCTCGCAAGACATCTCGTTGGCCCGCAGGGTCGCGGCGGTATCTGTGGTAAAGTAAGGGTTGCCGGTGCCCGCGGCAAAGATGCAAACCCGTTTCTTTTCAAGGTGCCGCACGGCGCGGCGGCGGATATAGGGCTCGGCCACTTCGTTCATGGTGATTGCCGAAATAACTCGTGTGTGAATGCCCAGACCTTCCAGCGAGGATTGCATCGCCAGTGCGTTCATCACCGTCGCCAGCATCCCCATGTAGTCCGCCGTGGTCCGCTCCATCCCTTGCGCACTGCCTTGCAACCCGCGAAAGATATTGCCGCCGCCGATGACCATACAGATCTCGACACCCATCTCATGCACGCTTTGTACTTCGCGGGCGATCCGTTCAACGGTGGGCGGGTGCAAGCCAAAGCCCTGATCCCCCATCAACGCCTCCCCTGAAATCTTCAGCATCACGCGGTTGAAACTGGTCTGCGGGGCGTCTTGGGGCATGGTGGCACCTTTCGGAGGGCTCTGGGGTTTTCATTTGGGCGCAAAATGTCGCAAATGGCGGCAAGGTTCAATGTAAAGTATCAGGTAAGCCCAAAGAAATGCCGCATCCGACGTCTTCTCAATTCCAAACCCTGTTGGATGGCCTGTCACCAGAGCAACCGGTTCTGATCGCGGGGCCAACGGCATCGGGCAAATCGGCTTTGGCGCTTGAGATCGCGGCGGCGCAGGGCGGCGTGGTTGTGAATGCTGATGGCAGTCAGGTTTACGACTGTTGGCGGGTGATCACGGCGCGGCCCTCAAAGGAAGAAGAGGCACAGGCGCCGCATCTGCTTTATGGGCATGTGGCCGCCACGGCGCCTTATTCCACAGGCCATTGGCTGCGCGAGGTGGTGCCTTTGCTGTATGCCGGGCAACGCCCCATTATTGTCGGCGGCACCGGATTGTACTTTTCCGCGCTGACACAAGGCCTTGCCGAGATCCCGGCCACCCCGCCAGAGGTCCGTGCGCAAGCGGATGAATTGACGCTTGAGGTGCTGTTACAGGGCGTGGATGCCGAGACCCAAGCCCGGATCGACGTGCAAAACCGGGCGCGGGTGCAACGTGCATGGGAGGTACAGCACGCCACAGGCAGACCGCTGGCAGACTGGCAAAAGCAAACCGGCCCGGCCCCACTGCCGCTTGATCAGAGCTTTCCGGTTGTTTTTGACGTGGATAAAGATTGGCTCAACGACCGGATCGCGCGGCGGTTTGATCTGATGATCGAGCAAGGTGCGCTGGATGAGGTAGAGGCCGTGCGCGGCGTTTATGATCCTGCCCTGCCCGCCCACCGCGCCATCGGTGTGCCAGAGTTGATGCAATATCTGGACGGGGATCTAACCCTTGATCAAGCCAGACAAAACGCGGTGATCGCAACGCGCCAGTTCGCAAAGCGCCAGCGCACCTGGATGCGGTCGAAAATGGCCAATTGGCACAAAATCAACCGAGGGTAGCACCCCTACCCTCAGCATTAACTTGCATTTTGCACACAATTGCCGCTTTATTCCTTTAGGAAATTCCAACCGAATTTCAATAAAGCGATAATTGCATGACCCCAATGGCCACTGACATTCAGGTTCTGACCCTTGCCCAGCTCAGCGGCGGGCAGGATTGGCAGGTGCAGCTGGCCCATGACCGAAGCCATCATTTGCTGGTCTGGATCACCCGTGGTCAGGGACGCGCCCTGCTGGATGGTCTGCGGCGCGGGATCGGGGCGCATAACGCGCTTTGGGTGCCCGCGGGGGCGTTGTTTTCAATGGATATGGGGCGGCAAAGCATGGGGCAAGCGGTCCTGATCCCGCAAGGCACACCGCTGCGCCTGCCGGAAATGCCGCGACACCTGCGCATTCGGGATGTGACAACCCAATCGGAACTCACGGCCTTGATCGAGGCCGCACAGCGCGAACAATCGCAGCAACGGCCGCTCCGGCAGGATGCGCTTGAGGCACATACCGCGCTGATCTCGGTCTGGTTGCGGCGGCAGATCATGCAGGATGAACATGTTCCGGACCGTCGTAACGCCGCCGGACGGCTGAGCCAGCGCTACTGCAATCTGTTGTCCGCGGGCTATCAGACCGGGGCAAGCATGGCGGCCTATGCGGATGAGTTGGGCGTAACCTCGACACATCTGACTCGCGCGGTAAAATCGGCGACGGGCAAGACAGCGGCAGATCTGCTGACAGAACGCGTGTTACACGCCGGGCGCAGCCTGTTGGGGGAAACGGCCCAGCCGGCAAAAGACATCGCGCGGCACCTCGGATTTGGATCAGCCGCTTATTTTACCCGCTTTATACAACACCATACCGGACTCCCGCCCAGCAAGCTGCGGCAAGGTACACTATAAACCAGCTGCAAATTGCCCTTTTCCAAAAATCGAAAATGTCGTTTTCAGAATGATGTGATGTCGCAAAATTCCAGATTAATGACGGAAGACGACATTGACCTGACGCGGTCGATGGTGCCTCATGGGCTCAATGGGAGTGCTACAAGGCGCGTTCGGCGCCTTGTGGAAGTGGGAATGCGTTTGCATTGCCGCTGTTCAAAATGGCCAAAGGCCAATCAATTCCAGCGGGACAAACCCGCTGCGCCACCAACAGGGGCACGACATGGGACTATTTATTCTGCGCCGCCTGGGCGTGATGATACTGACGGCGCTTTGCCTGACGTTCATCGTGTTCTGGCTTACCAATCTTTATCCAAACCTCGAAAAACTGGCCAAGACGCAAGGCAACTTCCGGATGTCGGACGAAGCTGTGTCGTCTTATCTGGGTGATCGCGGCTATTTGCAGCCAATGCCGGTCAAATTTGGTCAATGGCTGGGCGTGATGCCCGGCTGGGTGACTGAAAAGGATGATGGCAAAACCTTCGGGCGTTGCTTCTCCGAAGGCACACCGGAAGACGAGCGGCCCACCCGCTGCGGTATTCTGCAAGGGGACTGGGGCTTTTCCACGGTTTTCAAAGATGAGGTGGGGTCAACCCTGCTGACACGGCTGGCGCTGACCGGCAAATTGATGTTCTGGGTGTTGATGTTGATGGTGCCATCGGCGCTGATTGTCGGGGTTCTTGCGGGGATGCGCGAAGGATCCAAACTGGACCGGTCGCTTTCCACTTTCTCCATCGCGACAACAGCGACACCTGAATATGTATCGGGCGTTATCTTTATCGCGGTGCTGGCCTCGTCGAAGTTTGGCCTGTCGCCGATATTGGCCGAATGGGGCTGGATCGACAGCAAGACATTGTTCTTTGGGTCCGCCACTTCGGCGATGGATGATGCCAATTTCTGGAACTTCTTCCTGCCGGTGCTGACCATTTCCCTTTATGGGATGGGCTACATTGCGCGGATGACGCGGGCTTCGATGACCGAGGTGATGACCGCGCAGTACATCCGCACCGCCCGCCTTAAGGGCGTCAAGTTTTCCGATATCGTTCTCAAACACGCGCTGCGCAACGCTCTGATTGCCCCCTTTACGGTGATCATGTTGCAGATCCCGTGGCTGCTGAACGGTGTGGTCATCGTTGAGACCCTGTTCAACTACAAGGGTTTTGGCTGGCTTTTGGTGCAGGCGGCGTCGAACAACGACATTGAATTGCTTCTGGCGGTCTCTGTTGTTTCTGTTGTGGTGGTTCTGGTGACCCAGCTGATTTCCGATATCGGCTATGTCTACCTCAACCCACGCATTCGCATTTCTTAAGGGAGCAAGGACATGGAACCTTTGACATGGACAGGCTCTCTGAGTGGGCTGAACATTATCTTTACCGCGGTGCTGGTGCTGCTTGCACTGGGGATCGTGGCGCAAATCCTCATATCCTTTGTGCCGCAAACCGACGCCCGTGCGGTGGCCGGCGATGGCACAATGGCCAGCAATCAGGGCGCCAGCGGTTTTATCAATATGATCGTGAACTACCTGTTCTACGCGCTGGTCGGGATCACGTTGATCTATCTGGTGCTTGGCGTGGTGATGGGCACCGGCGCGGGCATTCTGGGCGGCATGGCACGGCAGTTTTTGCCGGTCTGGACCGCCCTGATCGTGACCTTTGTGTTGTCGATCACCTTCAAACGTAAACTTGGTCTTTACGGCAAATTGTTTGACAGCACCGTCGGCATGATCGGCTTTGCGATTGTGATGTTCTGGGTCTTCACCGGCGTCTTTGGCGGTGTGTTTGACCTGTTGGTAACACATGACAGCCTTAGCCAGGTGTCCGGTATGAAGAACAAATTGCCCGGAACGCCGCTGCGCGGCGCCGAAGAGGGCGATTACCAGTGGTTCTTGCTGGGCGGTGACAACCTTGCACGGGACGTCTTTAGCCGCCTGATCAAAGGCTCATGGGTGGTTGTGAAAATTGCGCCCTTCGCGACGCTCTTTGCCTTTATGGTCGGGATCACGCTGGGCCTGCCAGCGGGTTACTATGGTGGCCGTCTGGACACGATCCTGAGCTTTCTGGCCAACCTGATCCTCGCCTTCCCGGTGATCTTGCTGTTCTACCTGCTGGTGACCCCCGAGATCGTGCTGACCGGTATTCCGAACTACATGGCGCTGTTCCTGTTCATCTTCCCGCTGGTGTTTCTGGCGATCTTGCTGAACTCGCGGTTCTACACACAGCCCAGCTTCCGCACGCCGCTGCTGATTGTGGTGCTTGGGGTCGGGGCGTGGCTCTATCTGTCGATGGTGTCCAGCGATGGCACGATTGTGGAGACGCCAACCTATTCGATCCCCGGCATTCCGGCGGCATTGGATCTGTTTGATATCGGATCAGGCATTCTTGTGGTGTTTGTATCGGTGGTGTTTGTGAACTCGCCCACAGTGTTTCGTATCGTGCGCGGTCTCGCGCTGGATATCAAAACCCGTGACTATGTGGCGGCGGCGCAAACCCGCGGTGAGGGTCCATGGTATATCATGCTGTGGGAGATCCTGCCCAATGCACGTGGGCCGCTGATCGTCGATTTCTGTCTGCGGATTGGCTATACCACCATCCTGCTGGGCACCTTGGGCTTCTTTGGTCTGGGTCTGGAATCGGAGAGCCCGGATTGGGGCAGCACGATCAACGCAGGTCGGCGCTTGTTGTCGCTGTATCCGCATGCGGCCATTGCGCCCGCGCTGTCACTGCTCAGCCTTGTTTTGGGTCTGAACCTGTTGGCGGACGGTCTGCGTGAAGAAAGCCTGCGTGACTGATTGAAAGAGTTGGACCGGGGGCCAGCCCCCGGACCCCCGGAATATTTAAGGCCAAAAAGGCACAGGGGATATTCCCCGCTGATTTGGCCCCTCCCGAAGGAGAGTAGAATGGTAAAAGATGCATATGACGGTCCAATTCTGGAGATCGACAAGCTTTCGATTTCGTTTTTCACACGGCTGCGGGAAATTCCTGCGGTGATGGACTTTTCCGCGACGGTGCAGCCCGGTGAGGCGCTGGGCCTTGTGGGCGAATCTGGTTGCGGTAAATCCACTGTGGCGCTGGGCGTGATGCAGGATCTGGGCAAGAACGGACGCATTGTTGGCGGTTCGATCAAGTTCAAGGGTCGCGATCTGGGCGAGATGAGCGATGACGAGCTGCGCGACATTCGCGGCTCTGAGATTGCGATGATCTATCAAGAACCGATGGCGAGCCTCAATCCAGCGATGAAGATCGGCAAGCAGTTGATGGAAGTGCCGATGATCCATGCGGGCATGAACGAAAAAGATGCCTATGACCGCGCCTTGCAGGTGGTTACAGATGTAAAGCTGCCCGACCCAAAGCGCATTCTGAACGCCTATCCCCACCAGTTGTCGGGTGGCCAGCAGCAGCGGATCGTGATCGCGATGGCACTGATGTCGGAGCCGTCCTTGTTGATCCTGGATGAGCCGACAACCGCGCTTGATGTGACGGTTGAGGCAGCGGTGGTGGAGCTGGTTAAAGAGCTGGGCACGAAATACGGCACCTCGATGCTGTTTATCAGCCACAATCTGGGTCTGGTGCTTGAAACCTGTGACCGGATCTGCGTGATGTATTCCGGCGAAGCGGTGGAACGCGGGTCCATCGAGGATGTATTCGACGAGATGCAGCACCCCTATACGCAGGCGCTGTTCCGGTCGATCCCGCTGCCCGGCGCGGACAAGAACGCGCGGCCTTTGGTGGCCATTCCTGGCAACTTCCCCCTGCCCCATGAACGTCCCGATGGCTGTAACTTTGGCCCGCGCTGCGACTATTTCGAGGCTGGGCGCTGTGATCAGGGTTATATCGCGATGCAGAATGTCGCGGGCAATGACCGCCATTCCACGCGTTGTTTGAAGTTCGAGGAAATTGATTGGAAAGCACCTTTGGAATTGGCCGATGTCAAAACCAAGGGCGATGTTGGCAAGGTTGTTCTGAAGATGGACAAGCTCAAGAAATATTACCAAGTGGCAGCCAATGCGATGTTTGGCGGCGGCGACACAAAGGTGGTGAAGGCCAACGAAGAGCTGACGTTTGAGGCGCGCGAATCTGAAACGCTGGCGATTGTGGGCGAATCCGGTTGCGGCAAATCCACCTTTGCCAAGGTTTTGATGGGGCTTGAGACCGCCACCGAGGGTGAGATCCTGTTGGATGGCGAAAACATTGGCGATGTACCCATTGAGGACCGCACGACCAAAAATGTGGCCGATGTGCAGATGGTGTTCCAGAACCCGTTTGACACGCTGAACCCGTCGATGACCGTGGGGCGGCAGATCATCCGCGCGTTGGAAATTTTCAAAGTCGGCAAGAACGAAGCCGAGCGGCGCCAGCGGATGTTGGAGCTACTGGATCTGGTGAAACTGCCCCGCGAATTTGCAGACCGGATGCCGCGGCAATTGTCAGGTGGCCAAAAGCAACGTGTGGGCATTGCCCGTGCCTTTGCCGGGGATGCGCGGATCGTTGTGGCGGATGAACCGGTTTCGGCGCTTGATGTGTCGGTGCAGGCTGCGGTGACGGACCTGTTGATGGAGATCCAGCGTGAGCAGAAAACCACGTTGCTGTTCATCAGCCATGATTTGTCGATTGTGCGCTACCTCAGCGACCGGGTCATGGTGATGTATCTGGGCCATGTGGTTGAGCTGGGCAGTACCGATCAGGTGTTCTCGCCGCCCTATCACCCCTATACAGAGGCCTTGCTGTCGGCGGTGCCGATTGCCGATACCTCTGTGAAGAAAAAGCACATCGTGCTTGAGGGTGACATTCCATCTGCGATGAACCCGCCATCAGGGTGTCCGTTCCAGACGCGGTGCCGCTGGAAGTCAGAGGTGCCGGACGGGCTGTGTGAACGCGAAGTGCCGCCTATTCGGCAGATGGCTGACGGGCATCAGGTCAAATGCCATCTGAGCGATAAGAAATTCTCGGAGATGGAGCCAGTGATCGAAGTGGGTGTCGCGGCAGAATAAAACAAAGCGCGGATGGGCCACCATCCGCGCTTTTTCTCTGGGTCAAGGTGTTAGCGGCTGATGGCGTCGCCTGATGTGTTCACGCGTGCCAGCTCTTCTGCCACTGTTTTGGCAAAGCCGTATACCATCGCTGTGTAAAAATCCTCGGTCGATGGTGGGACCAGAAAATAGCCCTCGGGTGCGGCGGTGTCCGCTGTGGCGGCGACGATGTTCACCGGAAATGTCACATCACTGACAGAGCCATCGCGGCCTTCAATGGCAACCACGCCTTCGATCTGGTTAAACTCCGCGCTGTCCGGCAGGTAAGTATCCCCGTCCAGGGCAATTTTGCGGATGTCGATCCGGATGATCGGGTCTGCCGCGTCATCGCTGGTTGGGACCATCTCGGCTACGGCCTTATTGATGTCAGTCTGCAGCTCAGGATAAAGCGCCGCTGCGTTGCTGTCTTGGGCCGCATCATAGGATGCGTCAACGCTGATTTCCGATACCTTTGGCAGCTCGGCCGCAGTTGCAGATGTGAGGGCCAGCAAGCTAACGCTTGCTGCAAATGTGAAACTTTTGATCGTGGTGAACATGATATGCTCCTTACTCTTTATGGCGCCAAGGTCCGGAGAATTCCGGCTGCGGCGCTCTGAGAAAAGAACAGGTGGAGCGGTGAATTGGTTCCCGCAGATGTTTAGCCCATGCGCAAAAACATGCCGGACAGCGCGGCAAGCTATTGATTTACATGATTATCTGAAAAAGATCAGCTGCCGGAAATAATCCGGACGTAGTTGCGCGTTTCCTTGTAAGGTGGCACGCCGCCGTATTTTTTTACGGCGCCCGGACCTGCGTTATATGCCGCCAGTGCCAATCGCCATGTGCCAAAGGTGCGGAACTGTTGCTTGAGGTACCGCGCGCCCCCTTCGAGGTTTTGCGCGGGATCTGCCGGATCAACCCGCAATGTCCGCGCCGTGCCCGGCATCAACTGCGCCAGACCCATCGCGCCCTTGTGGGATTTGGCATTGGCGTTCCAGCCGCTTTCCTGCTGGATCAGGCGCAAGAACAGATCAACCGGCACGCCATGACGGGCGGCGGCGTCCTTTGCCATCTGCAAATAAGCGCCCTTGTATTTGCCTTTGTATTTCGGCGTGGTGCCCCATTTTGTCGGGGTGACAACGGTTGGCGGCTTGAGCCGGACCGAGGATGAATACTGCTTGGCCGCCCGGTTATCGAGGATCTTTTTCTGGGACTTGAACAGCCCGCTGCGGCTTTTGCTAGAGAAAATATCAGCGCTCGCCGGTGCTCCGGCCAAAGCCATTGCAATGGCCACGGCCCAGCTGAGTGATTTTTTTGAATTGTGCATCCTGCCCGACGCCCCCAAGACTGATTGGGCGGACTATATCAAAACCTGCCTTCCGTGCCAGTCCAAGATTCCCCGTTGTGGCAGAGAATTGCCATGAAACGGTTTGTTAACCATGGTTCAGCCAAGCTCTCCCCGATATAACGGCTTAAACCGGGGCGGCGCGGATTCGCAGCACGGGAATGAACTAACACATCAGGGGGCAATATGGCCGGTTCAGTTAACAAAGTGATCCTTATCGGCAATCTGGGGCGCGACCCCGAGGTGCGGTCGTTTCAGAATGGCGGCAAGGTTTGCAATCTGCGCATCGCCACCTCTGAAACATGGAAAGACCGCAACACCGGCGAACGCAAAGAGAAAACCGAATGGCATTCGGTGGCGATTTTTCAAGAAGGACTGGTGCGCATCGCCGAGCAATATCTGCGCAAGGGGTCAAAAGTTTACATCGAAGGCCAGTTGCAGACGCGCAAATGGCAGGATCAATCCGGCAATGACCGCTACAGCACCGAAGTTGTCCTGCAAGGGTTTGGCGGCACTTTGACCATGCTGGATGGCCGCGACGCCGGCTCCGGTGGTGGTGGCGGCGGTTATGGTGGCGGCGGATCCGGTGGCGGCGATTACGGCGGCGGCGGATACGACAGCGGCAATGGCGGCGGCGGGGGCGGTTATGACAGCGGCCCATCCGGCGGCGGTGGCGGAGGTTCGCGCGATCTGGACGACGAAATCCCGTTCTGATCCTCAAAATTCTAAGTCCTTGGAACGGTCCGCTTGTCGGGCCGTTTTTTATTGGCTGGGCTTAAGGGAAACTTCAGAAAACGCTCGGATACTCCGGCCCAATATTGCACTGAGGGGCCTGATTTGTATTCTCAATTTAAGAACATGCCGATCCGGCTGAAACTGCCAATGATGACTGCGCTGATGATTGTTCTGGCGGTCTTGGGGATGGGCACGGTGTCCTTTCAAATGACACGAACCGCCGCCATGAAGCAGGCCGAACATGCGCTGCATGCGGTTGCCCAAGGCATGCAGCGGTCCGTCACCGGCTATTTGAACGCTATCGCCACCCATATCACGCTTGAGGCGGACAACCCGTATGTACAGGCCGCTTTGACCGATTTTTCAGGAGGTTACACAGCGTTGGACAACCCCGAGCAGGCCTTAACCAAAGCCTATGTTCAGGCCAACCCGCACCCCGAGGGCAACAAGGATCTGCTTTATGATGGCGGGCAGAACACCACCTATGACCAGGCGCATTTGCGCTATCATCCCTTCTTTCACGCACTTCAACAAAAGCTGGGCTACTACGATATCTTCCTGTTCGATACCAATGGGGCCTTGGTCTATTCGGTGTTCAAGGAAAGCGATTTTGCCAGCAACCTGCTCAGCGGAAAGTGGAAAGACAGCGGTCTGGGCCAAGCCTACCGCGCGGCGGCAAAGTTGCCCCCAAACACTGCGCCCGCGTTTGTCGATTTCACCCCCTATGGCCCTAGCGCCGGCGCGCCCGCTGCCTTTCTCGCCCGTCCGGTTTTTGACAATGATGGCAAGCGGTTGGGGGTATTGGCTTTTCAAATGCCGGTGGACCGGATTAATCAAGTGACAAGCGGTGTCGTTGGGTTGGGCCAGTCCGGAGATGCGTTTATCGTCGGTGAGGACAGCGTGCTGCGCAGCGATTCCAGCCAAACGGAAGAGAATGATATCCTCACGACGCATGTCTCTTCCGCGTCCGCCGCCGGATCGGTGCCATCAGGTGGCCACGCAGCAATGGACATCGGTCTAAACGGTGTGCCTGCGGCCATTCACAGGGTACCCCTGCCCTTTTTGGGTACCAACTGGACCTTGGCAGTGACCCAATCCATGGATGAAATCCTTGCCCCAACTGTCCGATTGCGCAACATTTTTGCCGTGATCGGGTCGCTGATTATTCTCGTCGGGCTGCTTCTTGCTGCAGTTTTTGCGCGTTCAATCTCAACCCCGCTTCGCGGTGTGGGCCGCGCCATGCGAGAGGTCGCCGCAGCGCATTATGACCTCGAAGTGCCTCACATCAGCCGCAAAGATGAAATTGGCGGCATTGCCAATGCATTGGAAGGGTTCCGAAAATCTCTCATCACGGCCAGCCGCCTGCAAGAAGAAGCCGCATATAAAGGTGCGGCATTCGCCGCCTCCTCATCGGCGATGATGTTGATCGGCACTGATGGCCGGGTGGTCTGGACCAATCAGGCATTGGACAGTTTGTTCACTGCCGCGGCAGATGATCTGCGACAGGCGCGCGCCGCCTTTGATGAAACTGTTGTCACTGGCGCGGATTTTCATCAATTGCATCCGCTTGGTGATTTGCAGTCTCAAATGGCGCAACATTCCGGCAATGACCCGATCCAGCGTTACTTTCGCGCCGGCCGACTGATCTTGGGTCTGGCCATCGCGGCAGTCCAGGATGAAGACGGCCAACCGATTGGTCATGTAGTGGAGTGGAAAGATCAAACCGACGATCTGCGCAATGCCGTGATCATGGGATCGCTGGACCGCGCCAATGCTCAGGTCGAAATCTCTTCAACCGGGACCATCGTCGGCGCAAACGACACCTTTGCCGGCATGCTGGGCTGTGCCTCCAAAGATTTGGAAGGCACCTCTGCCGACCAAATCATCACCCTCCCCGGATCATCCGCTGCTTTTGAGCAGATCTCCGAAGCTGAAGAGCCGCTGTTTGGGCTGTTTCAAATTGCACATTCCGGCGGACCGAGGTTCCTGGATGGCAGCCTGACGCCGATGTCGGATCATACCGGGCTGTCAAAAGGGATGATTCTCATTGGCCGCGACATCACCCAAACCCATTTGACCCAACAGGCCCATGAGGCGCAGCATCGCGCCATGACCGAAGCGCAGGAACAAGTTGTCGATGCCCTGCGAGACGCGCTCCACCGGGTGTCACAAAAAGATCTGACCACCCAGATCGAAAAGGCATTTCCCAAAGAATACAGTGCCTTGCGGGATGATTTTAACCTTGCGATCTCGACCCTTTCAACGGTGATTGAAACTGTCGGCGCCAATGCAGGCAATATCGACAGCGAAACCAGCGAAATCACCAGTGCGGCCGATGATCTTGCACAGCGCACGGAAACGCAGGCCGCGACGCTGGAAGAAACCGCTGCCGCACTGGATGAGATCACGGGCTCCGTCAAAACAGCGGCGGACAGCACAAAGCGGGCTGCAAAACTGGTCGAGAATGCCCATCAAATGGCGATCCAAAGCGAAAGCGTGGTGGACAACACCGAGACCGCCATGCACGGGATTGCAAAATCTTCCTCCGAGATTACCAATATCATCAGCGTGATTGACAATATCGCCTTTCAAACCAACCTGTTGGCATTGAATGCAGGGGTTGAAGCGGCCCGCGCGGGCGAAGCAGGTCGCGGGTTTGCAGTGGTCGCCTCTGAGGTGCGCGCACTGGCGTTGCAATCTGCCAATGCCGCTCAGGAAATCACAACGTTGATCTCGGCCAGCCGATCACAGGTCGACAATGGTGTGGAGCTGGTGGGCCGCACAGGCACATCCCTCAAATCAATTGTCGCTGCGGTGGCCGAAGTTGCCGATCTTGTGGCGACCCTTTCCACATCTTCGTCTGATCAAGCCGCCGTTTTGCAAGAGATCAACGCCTCGGTTGCCAAGCTTGACGCAGTGACACAGCGAAATGCGGCAATGTTTGAAGAAACCACCGCCGCCAGCCACGCCCTTCGCGGGCAAGCGCATGGTTTGTCTCAGAAAATATCAGAATTCAACATTGGGCAACACCATGTTGAATCCCCACAGCCCCAGCAGATCGCATCGTGATGAAAGGATCTTAACCGCGTGCAGCCAATGCATCAGACAGTGTTTTCAGCACAGCGTCTTCTGGCACTTCTGATGTAACGAATGCCTTACCGATGCCGCGGGCCAGAACGAAGTTTAGCCTGCCCTTGATCACCTTTTTGTCTTGCCCCATCAGGTCAAGCAATCCCTGCGCGTCCGGCAGCTCTCCCCCAATATCGGCCAAATCGGTTTTCATTCCCATCGCCTTGAGATGCGCCCGTACCCGGCTTGGGTCTTCTTGCGCACAAAGGCCGATCCGCGCCGACAATTCGAACGCCAATGCACAGCCGATAGACACCCCTTCCCCATGCATCAAACGGTCGGAATACCCGGTGGCCGCCTCCAAGGCGTGGCAGAATGTGTGGCCCAGGTTCAACAAGGCACGGTCGCCTTGTTCGGTCTCATCCCGGACCACAATGTCGGCTTTCATCTGCACTGATTTGCGCACCGCTTCGACACGTGCCGCCATGTCCCCCGCCGCAAGCGCCGGTCCTTGAACTTCCAACCATTCAAAAAAGTCAGCCGCGCCCAAGAGCCCATATTTGACCACCTCACCATATCCGGCGAGAAAATCCCGCGCAGTCATGGTGTTCAAAACAGAAGTGTCCGCCAAAACCAACGAGGGCTGATGGAATGCCCCGATCAGGTTTTTGCCCTGCGGTGCGTTGATGCCGGTCTTGCCCCCAACCGAGCTGTCAACTTGCGCCAGCAGCGAGGTGGGGATTTGAACAAACCGCACACCGCGCCTCAGAATTGCCGCCGCGAAGCCGACCAAATCGCCGATCACCCCACCGCCAAACGCGATCACAATATCGCCGCGCTCCACCTTCTGGTCGAGAAGCCATTCAACAGTCTGGCTTAGAAACGGCCAAGATTTTGTGCCTTCCCCCGGCGGCAGTTCCAACACTTCCATGTCCAAACCTGCCGCGCCCAGGCCGTCGCGCAGTGTCTCCAAATGCAGCGCCGCAACCGTGTGATCCGTGACCACGCAAAGCTTTTTGCGGCCGCCAAGCGGCGCAATCCGCTCGCCCGCGGTTTGCAAAAGACCGGGGCCAATACACACATCATAGGCCCGTCCCGGCAGATCGACACGAACGGTTTCAAGCATTGATTTTCTCCAGTACATCCGGCCGGGTCAAAAGCACGTCAAGCACCCGGTCCGCCATCTGTTCTATTGTGAGGTTTGGAAGACAAGTGACTGATAAATCGGCCTTTTGATAGACAGGAACACGGGCATCATAAATCGAGGTGAGCGTCGCTTTGGGATCTGCGGTGCGCAGCAGTGGCCGGGTATCCTTGTGCCGCACCCGGTTCCAAAGCAATTCGATATCCGCGTTCAGCCAAACCGAAACGCCCCGCGCGGAAATGTTTGTCCGGTTCTCATCGGCCAGAAACGCACCGCCGCCAGTTGATAAAATGCCCCGTTCACTGTCCAGCAAACGTGAAATCACCTCGGCCTCCCGCTTGCGAAAGAAGACCTCGCCATCGCGGTCAAAGATTTCCGGCACCGTTAAATTGGCCGCGCGTTCGATCTCTGCGTCACTATCAAGGAAAGGTACGCCCAGCTTGGCCGCCAAAGCCCGACCCACCGCTGTCTTGCCCGCGCCCATCATGCCCACCATCACAGCGGTCTTTTTCAGACGGTAACGCGGGGCTGACGTGTGGTCATCGGCCATGGTTTGCTCAATTTTGCTCATTTTCATCTGAATGACGTGATCTTACCCAAAAGGCCATATATAGATTGAGGAACAAAGCAAAAAACAAACGGGCACATCATGGGCAAATTGATCAAACTGCTGATATATCTCCTGATCATCGGATGTATTGGGTTGATCGGCTATGCTTATATCGGGCCGTTTTTTGGGGCCGATTTTAGCCCCGATCAGGTGGAAACCCACGTTCCGGTCACTTTGGTCGCGGAATGATCTGATGTTGCGCCGCCGCCAATTCTCGAACATGCGCATTGTCGCGGCGACAAGCGTTCTTTTGGCCGCGCTTCCTTTGGCAGCACAGCAGCCGGCACCCGCTGCCCCGCTTTCAGTGATAGATTGGCTTGGCACCCAAGGGACCGCGGCACCCCGATCTCAACCCCGTAGCTTGATCATCGACGAGGTTCCTGTGGCCAAAACCGGCAGCGTACCGGAGGTGTCTGTTATCCCTCTTGGCGATGGGGCGCCGCGCGAGATTGGGCTTGTGCCTTCCGGGATCACCGGACTGCCGCCCGGTCTTTGGGCCGGAAGTGATGTCAACCGATTGAAAACATTGATCGAAGCATTGCCGGACTTGCGCCTGCCAGCCGCGCAATCGCTGTTGTTCACAGTCCTATTGGCGGAGGCGCAAGCGCCCAAAGGCGGCAGCGCAGCCGGGGATGCTTTGGCGCTTTTGCGGGTTGAGAAGCTGTTGAAAGAAGGCGCTCTTGATCCTGCGCTTTCCCTGGTCGAGCAGGCCAACGTAACAACCAGCGCAGCCCATTTTGATCTGTGGATGCAGATCAGCCTGCTCACCGGAACCGAAGATCGCGCTTGCAATATGCTGTCGCGGTCGGCGCATCTGACGGCTGATTATGGCACACGGATTTTTTGTGCGGCGCGCGATCAGAAATGGGACAATGCATCGCTGACCTTTGGGTCGGCACAGGCCTTGGGATTGATGAGCCCTGAAAAGCTGGATCTTGCAGACAGGTTTCTGCATCCCGACGCCTTTGAAGAGGCCGCCGCCCTGCCCGCGCCGCGCAAGATGGATCCGTTGAGTTTTCGGCTGTTCGAAGCGATCGGAGAGCCGCAACCGACCCGGAATTTGCCCCGCGCCTTTGCCGTTGCAGATCTGCGCGATCTGGCCGGATGGAAGGCGCAGTTGGAAGCGGCAGAGCGGTTGACCCGCGCAGGCGCATTGCCGGACAACCGTTTGCTGGGCCTCTACACAGACCGATCGCCCGCCGCGTCGGGCGGCATTTGGGATCGGGTCGCGGCCTTGCAACGGTTTGAGACAGCCCTGTCCACCGGCAGTGCAGAGGCCGTTGCCAAGACCCTTCCGGCGGTCTGGTCGGCCATGGGCAGCGCCGGTTTGGAAGTGACGTTTTCAAGCTTGTTCTACGAAAAGCTGGCGGCCTTTGACTTGCACGGAAGCGCCGGGGAGATCGCGAAAAAGGTCATGTTGCTGTCACCCAATTATGAAAGCGCCGCTGCGCCAGATGGCGGCTTTGCCGATTTGATTGCCAAGGGCGAAGTGCCGGACCGGCGGCCCGATGCACCGCTTTCAGGTGCGATTTATGATGCCTTTTCAGAGGCTAGTCCCCGCGCAGACCTGATTGCAAACGTTGCTCAGAACCGGCTGGGGGAAAGCATTCTTGTGCTGCTGGGCCTTTTGCAACAAGGCGCAAACGGCGATGCTGCAGCATTGCGCGATGCGCTGGCGACACTGCGGGCGCTTGGGCTCGAAGACACCGCGCGCCGGGCGGCCTTGCAAGTCTTGGTGTTGGAGGCCTGAGCGATGCAAACCGCCACCTTCCACTGGATTTCTTCCTTTCTTGAGGCGCAGGCCGCTGAATTGGGCGCCGCGACCAACACGCAATTGGCCTATGGCCGGGATCTGAAGGATTTTGATCTGTTTTTGGCGGGCCGCGCCCGCGATTTCGAAGATGCGGCGCGTTCGGATGTTGAGGACTATCTGGTGTATTGCGATGCGCAGGGTTTGGCCAAATCTACCCGTGCGCGGCGCTTGTCGGCGATAAAACAGCTGTATCGCTTTGCCTTTGAAGAGGGCCTGCGCAGTGACAATCCCGCAATCCAGATCGCCGGTCCTGGGCAGGACAAGCGTCTGCCCAAGATCCTGAGCGAGGCCGAAGTCGATGCCCTGCTGGATGCGGCCCGCAATTCCGGTCGCAGCAAATCGGACCAGAACCGCAATACCTGCCTGATGGAGCTGCTTTATGCCACCGGCATGCGGGTGAGTGAGTTGGTTAGCCTGCCTGTCAGTGCCACACGCGGTGATCCGCGCTTGCTGCTGATTATGGGAAAAGGCGGCAAAGAACGCATAGTTCCGCTATCGCCTCCATCCCGCGAGGCATTGACCGAATGGTTGCGCGAACGTGACACGCAGGATGCCGCGGCGGAAAAGCTGCGCAAACCCGTATCACGGTTCCTGTTCCCGTCGCGTGGCGCATCAGGCCATTTGACGAGGCATCGGTTCTATTTGCTGATCAAGGAATTTGCCGTTGCGGGCGGTGTTGATCCTTCCAAGGTCACGCCGCACACCCTGCGCCACGCCTTTGCCACGCATCTGTTGGCCCATGGTGCCGATCTGCGGGCGATCCAGACAATGCTCGGTCATGCCGATGTGGCCACGACCGAGATTTACACCCATGTCTTGCAAGAACGGTTGTCAGAGCTGGTTCTGGATCATCACCCCTTGGCCGACGCCCCAAAGCGCAAAGCGGCGGGCAAAACATCCTCGGACGGCCAATAGCCGGTGCGCAGCGCGGTTTTGTAATCCTCCGGCAATCCCGCCGCAGTCATATCGGCCTGCGCGGCCTCAACATCATAGCTGAGCCGGTGAAACTGCACCTCGCCGCCATCGAGCAGTGCAAATCGCGTCTGTTGCCGTCCGTCGTGCGGCGGCATGCCGATCACGCCCGCGTTGATCCATTGCCCCCTTGGCGTTGTTTTCAGAAACGGAATGCCGCAATGGCCTGCAATGATGTGATCTATCGCGCCGATCTGTTGTTCCAATGTGTCCCATTCATCCAAAAAGTGGCTCTCCGGAGACATCTCCCAAACAAAACGCGCCACATCCCGGACACCGCCATGGATCACCGCATAGCGTGCACCCTGATGATAAAAACTGATCATGTCAGGCCGCGCCGCCATCCAGATCCTGTCCGCACCGCTGAGCGCTTGGGCAGCATATCCATACCACCGGGCGCTCAACAAATCGCAGGCCGTGCCATCCTCAAACCCGCAGCCACAATCCGCCGCGCCGCTGCCCAACTGGATTTCGCAGTTGCCAGCCACCACCGCACAGCCCATCGCGCGGATCATCGCCGTGGTCCGCTGCGGCGCGCCGCAATAGGCCACGATGTCGCCCGTGCAGATCATCTGATGCGGGGCAATGCCGCGATCTTGAGCCGCAGCAAAGAGCGCGCCCAAAGCCTGTGCATTTGAATAGGGGCCGCCAAACAACAAGACCGGATCATCCAAAACACCCAAATCTACATGCCGCATTGCGCCCGTCCTTCCCGCACACCCTTGAATGACATGCCCATGATGCCCATAACCACTGCTACAGTGAAACAAACGGATATCAACACCCATGGAACCCAGCGCACCTATTCTTGATGGCGCTTTTTGGATCAGCAGCAGCATCATCTTGTTCCTGCTTGTTCTCTCCGGCTTTTTCTCCGGCTCCGAGACGGCCCTGACGGCGGCCTCGCGGGGGAAATTGCGTGCGCAGGCTGACAAGGGCTCGCGCGGGGCGACGCGGGCGCTCAAGATCACCGAAGACAATGAACGTCTGATTGGCTCGGTCCTGCTGGGCAACAATCTGGTGAACATTCTCGCCGCCTCGCTGGCCACTGCGATGTTCACGCGGCTTTTTGGCGAATCCGGTGTGGCGCTGGCCACGCTGGTGATGACACTGCTGGTGCTGGTCTTTGCCGAGGTGCTGCCAAAAACCTATGCAATCACCAATGCAGAACGCGCCGCCGCTTTGGTCTCGCGGCCAATCGCGCTGGTTGTGCTGGTCTTTGCCCCAGTGGTCAGCGCGGTACGCCTGTTTGTGCGTGCCATTCTGCGGATTTTTGGTGTGACCATTGACCCCGACAGCAACATCCTCGCGGTGCGCGAGGAAATCGCTGGCGCTTTGCAGTTGGGGCATTCCGAAGGGGTGGTGGAAAAAGAAGACCGGGACCGGATTTTGGGTGCGCTCGACCTGCGCGAACGGGTGGTTGAAGAAATCATGCTGCACCGTTCCGGCATTGAGATGATCGATGCTCAGGCAGAACCCTCTGATATTCTTGAACAATGCCTGCAATCCAACCACACGCGGCTGCCGGTCTACCGTGATGATCCTGAAAACATCATCGGCGTGGTGCATGCCAAAGATCTGCTGCGGGCGATGTACAAGCTGATCGGCGGCCCGGATGGCGAAGCGGCGGCGCTGAAGAACTTCAACGTGGTCAGCGTGGCGATGAAGCCCTATTTCGTGCCCGAAACCTCAACGCTGGATGAACAGATGCGCCAGTTTCTGCGCCGCCGCACCCATTTTGCGCTGGTGGTGGATGAATATGGCTCGCTTCAGGGTCTGATCACCCTCGAAGACATCCTTGAGGAAATTGTCGGCGAGATCACCGATGAATTTGACCCCGACGCCGATCACCACGTGACCCCGGCTGAGGACGGGCATCATTACGTCGATGGCGCCATGACCATCCGCGATTTGAACCGCGCCACAGATTGGTCTCTGCCCGATGACGAGGCCAATACCGTTGCCGGTCTGGTAATCCATGAGGCGCAGATGATCCCGACCCCGGGTCAAGTCTTCAGCTTCCATGGCTTCCGGTTCGAAGTGATGGCCAAGGACGGCAACCGCATTGCGCAATTGAAAATCCGCCCGCTCTGAGGCGGGCTTCCCCCTTTTTGGCATCAAATACTCTGCGGGGGTCCGGGGGTGCAAAACCCCCGGCGCTTTCACTTGACATTGCGCCCCGTCAGGCGCGCAGCTTTTCCCCTTTGGGATCAAACGGTGGTTCGGACAGGATCACCGCCTTGTGCGGCTGGCCCAGAACCATAACCTCAACCTCGTCCCCCGGCCCCGCGTCTTTCACAAAACCCAAGGCCAGCGATTGACCAACTGTATAGCCATAGGCGCCCGAGGTGACGCGCCCGATGCCTTTGCCATCCTTGAAGATCGGCTCGCCCCCTGTGGCATCCGCGTTTGAGGCCGTTGTCGCATCGGCATCCAACGCCAGAATGACCAGATGCTCGCGCGGGGTTTTGGCCAAAGTCTCAGCCACGGCGGCCTTATTCAAGAACGCCTTGTCCATCTTGCACAGCCGGTCCAACCCGACCTCTTGCGGCCAGTATTCAGGCGAATATTCACGGCTCCAGGAGCCATACCCTTTTTCAACCCTGAGCGACATCAATGCGCGGCTGCCCACGGGTCCTGCGCCAAAATCTGCGCCCGCCTCAATCAGTGCTGCGAAAAGTTGCGCCTGATCCTCCTCGCCGCAATGCAGCTCCCAGCCCAGATCGCCGGTGAAGGACACCCTGAGGGCCAATACCCGGATGCCGGCTAGCTCGATCCACTTGGACCGCATGAAGGGGAAATCTGCCGTGGCCAGCGAAGTATTGGTCAACCGCCCCAGCAATTCGCGCGATTTTGGCCCCGCGACGTTGAACCCGCAAACCGCCTCGGTCCGGCTTTCGAAGGTTGTCCCCTCGGGCAGCGGCACCTCTTTGAAGAACCGCGCGTGATAGCGTTCGGCCATGCCCGAGCCGATGATCCAAAACTCGCCTTCTGCCATGCGGGTGACGGTGAAATCCCCCGCAATACCGCCGCGCACGCCAATCAGCGGCGTCAGGCAGGACCGGCCCACCGCCCGCGGCATGGTGTTGGCAAAGATGGCGTTCAGCCAGTCTTCCGCCCCCGGTCCCTTGCAGACGTATTTTGCAAAATTCGAGATGTCGATGATCCCGGCTTTGTCACGCAGCATCTTGCATTCGCGGCCCACCTGATCCCACCAGCCCTGGCGGGTGAAGCCTTCGGTCTCGTCCTCGGTGCCCGCTGGGTATCCGTAATACAGCGGATTTTCCCAGCCATAGTTGAGGCCAAAGACCGCGCCAAGATCGCGCTGCGCTGTGTAAGCGGGGCGTTTGCGCATCGGACGTCCGGCGGAGCGTTCCTCATTGGGGAAGTGAATTTTGAAGCGGTTGGCGTATTGGTCGCCCACCCGCGCCTTGGTAAAGGCCGCATCGGCCCAATCGCCAAACCGCGCCACGTCCCATGCGAACATGTCATAGCGGCTTTCGCCTGTGACGATCCAATCCGCAGCCAAAAGCCCCATGCCGCCCGATTGCGAAAAGCCCGGAATGATGCCGTTGCAGCAGAAATAATTCGACAATTCCGGCACCGGACCAAACAGCACATTGCTGTCCGGCGACCAGATCATCGGCCCGTTGATCACCCGTTTGATGCCCGCCTCGCCCACTGCAGGCACCCGGTCAATCGCCCGCATCATGTTGTCTTCGATCCGTTCCAGATCATCGGCAAACAATTCATGACCAAAGCCTTGCGGCGTGCCATCTTCGGCCCAGAACCGCAGATCTTTCTCATAAGCCCCGACCAACAGGCCCTTGCCCTCTTGGCGCAGGTAGTATTCGCCGTCGCGGTCGGCAACGGAGGGCAAACGCCGATCAAGCCCGTCAATCTCGGCAATGGTTTCGGTCACGAAATACTGGTGCTCTGTGGGTTGCAACGGCAGTTTGATCCCCGCCAACGCGGCAACCTCGCGCCCCCAAAGGCCAGCGGCGTTTACCACCCATTGGGTTTTAATATCGCCCTTCTCGGTGCGCACAATCCATGTGCCATCACGCTGTTGTTCCGTACCTGTGACCGGGCAAAAGCGGATGATCTCGGCCCCGTTTTGCCGCGCGCCCACGGCATAGGCGTTGGTCACACCAGAGGGGTCCACATTGCCGCCAGAGGGTTCAAACATGATGCAGCGGATGCCATCATAATCAACCAGCGGATGCAGCGCCTCAGCCTCGGCGCGGCTGACTTCGTGAAAATTTAATCCGTAGTATTTGGCCTTGGCCGCCTGCAAGCGCAACTGATGTTCGCGGGCTTCGGTCTGGGCTAGATACAGCGATCCGGGCTGGAACACCCCGCAGCTTTGGCCGGTTTCGGCTTCAAGCGCATTGTAGAGATCCATTGTGTAGTTCTGGATGCGGGTGATGTTGTTGTTGTCATGCAATCCGTGAATATTGGCCGCCGCGTGCCAGGTGGAGCCTGAGGTCAATTCGTCCCGCTCCAGCAGGACAACATCCGTCCACCCCAATTTGGTCAGGTGGTACAGAATAGAACAGCCGATAACGCCGCCTCCGATAACGACAGCTTGGGCCTGGGTGCGCATGATTTTGCTTTCCGATTGGTTTCACTGTCTCGGAACTTGACCCCTGCACATGGGCGCAGATTGCCGGAACCCGACATTGGCTGTCGCCAAAAGGAAAGTTTGCAGCATTGTTTGCGTATCCCTGCTGGATAACTCGGGGCAAGGAGGCGAGTCTGATCCCCGCCCGCCAAACCTTGACTGCCTAGGATCATGCAGCAAAATCGACATATTTTGTCGGGAAACCACATGAATCCTACCGACGCCTTGTGCAACCTCCGATCAAATTGAATGGAGAAATATATGAAAACCTCAACCCGTGTTGTGATTATTGGCGGCGGAGTCGTTGGCGCGTCGGTTTTGTATCACCTGACCAAGCTTGGCTGGTCCGATGTGATGCTTCTGGAACGGTCCGAGCTGACCTCGGGGTCCACTTGGCACGCTGCGGGCGGTTTTCATACGTTGAATGGTGACACCAATATGGCCGCGCTACAGGGCTATACCATTCGGCTTTATAAAGAGTTGGAAGAGATCACCGGCATGTCTTGCGGGTTGCACCATGTGGGCGGCGTGACGCTGGCCGACAATCAGGACCGTTTTGATATGCTTTTGGCCGAACGGGCCAAGCATCGGTTCATGGGGCTGGATACGGAAATCGTATCGCCCGAAGAGATCAAGAAAATTGCTCCTGTGACCTCCATCGATGGGATTATTGGCGGGCTTTATGACCCACTTGACGGGCACCTTGACCCTTCGGGCACCACCCATGCCTATGCCAAGGCAGCCCGGATGGGCGGCGCGACGATTGAAACACATTGCATGGTGCAAGAGACCAAC
The DNA here is from genome assembly GCF_003054325.1 of Sulfitobacter mediterraneus. Taxonomy (GTDB): domain Bacteria; phylum Pseudomonadota; class Alphaproteobacteria; order Rhodobacterales; family Rhodobacteraceae; genus Sulfitobacter; species Sulfitobacter mediterraneus. Next base: position 349,648 of record NZ_QBKU01000003.1, on the reverse strand, counting down.
CAGCGCCCCGATGGCACCTGGGATGTGGTCACAGACAAAGGCACCATTCATGCGGAACATGTAGTCAACGCCGGCGGCCTATGGGCGCGTGAGGTTGGCGCGATGGCCGGGGTCTATTTCCCGCTGCACCCGATGGAGCATCAATACCTCGTCACCGAAGAAGTGCCGCTGATCGCCGAAATGATGGCCGACGGCAAAGAACACCCGCATGTGATGGACCCGGCTGGCGAGAGCTATCTGCGCCAAGAAGGCAAAGGGCTATGTATCGGGTTTTATGAGCAAACCTGCCGCCCATGGGCCGTTGATGGCACCTCGTGGAGCTTTGGTCAGGATCTGCTGCAAGACGACTTTGACAAGATCGAAGACAGCATCGCCTTTGCCTACAAACGTTTTCCCGATCTGGAAAAGGCTGGCGTCAAAAACGTCATTCACGGGCCGTTCACCTTTGCCCCGGATGGCAACCCGCTGGTGGGTCCGGTGCCGGGCATGCGCAACTATTGGTCTGCTTGCGGCGTTATGGCCGGGTTCAGCCAAGGCGGCGGCGTTGGCCTGATGCTGGCGCAATGGATGATCGAAGGCGAACCGGAGCGTGACGTGATGGCGATGGATGTGGCCCGCTTTGGCGATTGGATCACACCGGGCTACACCTTGCCGAAGGTCATTGAGAACTACCAAAAGCGTTTCTCAGTCGCTTACCCGAACGAGGAACTGCCTGCCGCACGCCCGCATCGCACCACGCCGATGTACGATATCTTTACGCAGATGGGCGCGGTCTGGGGCCAGCAGTTTGGCCTTGAGGTGCCAAACTATTTTGCCCAAGGCGATGAGCCCACCTATGAAACGCCCAGCTTCCGCCGGTCTGACGCCTTTGACGCCACCGCCCGCGAAGTGGCTGGCGTGCGCAACGCAGTGGGCATCAACGAGGTGCAGAACTTTGGTAAGTTCCTGATCAAAGGGCCAAAAGCACGGGCTTGGCTGGACCGGATCATGGCCGGCCGGGTGCCGCAAAAGGGCCGGTTGTCCCTGACACCGATGCTGTCGGAAAAGGGCCGGTTGTTCGGGGATTTCACCATCTCTTGTCTGGCAGAAGACCTGTTTCAGCTCACGGCCTCTTATGGCTCGCAGGCCTATCATCACCGCTGGTTCCTCAGCCATCTTGAGGATGGCGTTGAGGTCGAAAAGATCTCTGATCGGCGCAATGGCTTTCAGATCGCCGGCCCCAAGGCGCGGGACGTTTTGCAAGCCTGCACCCGCACCGATATCTCTGGGATGAAGTTTCTGGATGTGTGGGAAATGACCATCGGTCAGGTCGCCTGCATCGTTCAACGGGTCAGCTATACCGGTGATCTGGGCTTTGAGATCTACTGTGATCCGATGGACCAGCGGGCGCTGTGGAACGCTCTTTGGGGCGCGGGCCAGCAACATGGCATGGTGCCTTTTGGCATGCGGGCGATGATGTCCCTGCGGTTGGACAAGTTCTTTGGCTCTTGGCTGTCGGAATTTTCACCCGATTACACAGCGGCAGAGACCGGGCTCGATCGCTTTATCAGTTTCAAAAAGAACACTGATTTCATTGGCCGCGCCGCTGCCGAGGCAGAACGGGCCACGCCCCCTGCCCGCAAATTGATGGCGTTTGAAGTGGAGGCCGATGATGCGGACGTGCATGGCTATGAGCCGATCTGGCTGGACGGCGCTGTGGTCGGTTTCTGCACCTCGGGCGGCTATTCGCACCATGCGCAAAAATCCATCGCCATGGGCTTTGTGCCAACAGAACGCGCCGAGGAAGGCCTGGCGGTCGAGATCGAAATTCTGGGCAAGATGCGTCCGGCCAAGTTGATCACTACGCCGCTGTTTGATCCCGAAGGGGCGCGGATGCGCGGCTGACAACCTGTTGGTCCGGGCGTAAGCTGCCCGGATGATCGACAGGTTTACCTTTCCCATAATTGTGCTTGCGGCGGGGCAATCCCGCCGCATGCAAGGCCGTGACAAGCTGCTTGAGGACGTTGATGGTGTGCCGCTGATCCGGACCCAGGCCCAGAAAGCACGGGTTGCCACATCTGGCAGTGTGATTGTCGCGCTCCCGCCGCGCCCGCATCCGCGGTATGAGGCGCTTGATGGTTTGGATGTGACCGGTTTGCCGGTGCCGGATGCCGATACCGGAATGAACGCCAGCCTGCGCCGCAGTGTCGCCGCCCTGCCCAAAGACACCCCCTGTGTTATGGTTCTGCTTGGCGATTTGCCGGATTTGGAGGTTTCCGACCTGTGCAAACTGGCCCGCGCCGTGGATCTGCAAAGCGACACAGAGGTATGGCGCGGTGCAACGGCGCAAGGCGCGCCGGGTCATCCGATCATCTTTCGCAACACCCTGTTTGATGCCTTTGCCACCCTTAAGGGAGACAGCGGCGGGCGCGAAGTTGTGGCACGCGCCCAAGGGCATGTGGCACTGATCCCGCTGCCGGACAACCGCGCCCGCGGGGATTTGGACACTCCCGAAGACTGGGCCGCCTGGCGCAAAGCGCGAGACTGAGCGGCGACATCCGGTGAGGCCGGTTATGGTGACAAAAGGTGCGCCTCATGTTTGCGCAACGACCGCCGCGCCGCGCCGTATGCCATGACGCCTTCTTGGGTGGCCAGTTCGGGGAAAAGTTCAAAGATCTCATTGCGTTGATCTTGCGCGACGCCGGCAAGGGAATTGTCACCCGGTTGAAAGCTCTCGCTCCAGGCGCCGTCGGACAGGATCACCTCGTGCTGGTCAAACATCAGATGTACATAAGTCAGATCACTGGCCTGCACCACGTCGATGCCGGGCCGTGAGGTCAGATGTTTTGCCGCGACCAACACCTCGCGCTCTTCGAAGTAGAGCGCGCTTTGATCGCTGACAATCAACAGGCGGTGATTGGGCGAGACCAGCAAATCCTGCTCTGGCATGCCTTTGCCCAACGCCCCCTGCCGGATCAGCACGGGCCAAAGATGACTGTTGCGTGCCAATTCTGCACCCGACAATTGCCGTTGCCCGGCCCAGCGGATGGGCTGCAATCCGTTGTCGCGGGTGATCACATGGTCGCCCACTTGCAAGGTCTCTACCCGGCGCTGGCCTTTCGGCGTTGCGATCAATGTGCCGGGGGTGAAACAGGGCACAACGGCTTCGATCTCGTCAAAGCGCAGGGTTCCCGTGGCGGCGCCCTCCGCATCGAAATATTGCACCTCGCCCGATTGTTGGTCGTCGGTGAGGTAATTGATCTCGAACCGCCCGCCCTCAACGGCAGATCCGCGCAGGTCTAGCGTGTCGAAATCGACAGGCCCACTGCCGCCGTCGATCACATCGCCGATGGTCACGCCGGCGAAGAGATCCATACCCTCGCCGCCCGACATCGTGTCACTGCCCGCGCCGCCGCTGAGGATGTCATCGCCCATCGCGCCAAGCAACAGATCATTCCCCTCACCGCCCGACAACATGTCATCCGCGCCGCCGCCATCAAGCAGGTCGTTGCCCGCGCCGCCCTCCAGTATGTCGCTGTCTTCATTGCCAAAAAGGCTATCCTCGCCTTGACCGCCCAGCAATGTATCCGCGCCAGTTCCGCCGCTCAGATGGTCGTCGTCAATTTCCCCGTCCAGCAGGTCATCGCCCGCCCCCCCCAGCAGCAGATCATCATCATCGGCGCCATAGATCACGTCATTGCCATCGCCGCCGCTGACCGTATCGCGGCCATTGAACGGGCTTCGATCCGGAGTCGAAAGCGCGTCATCTTCGGGATCGTCGGGGATGTTCAGCAGATCCAGCCCAAGCGCCGGATCGAGACCGGCATAGATCGTATCATCGCCAGTGCCGCCAAAGATGTTGTCGCTGCCCTCGCCGCCAATGATCAGGTCCGCTTCGCTGTCGCCGTTGATCACATCGTCGTCCATCCCGCCGTCGATCGTGTCGGCCCCTGCGCCGCCGGTGATGGTGTCGCGGTCATCGCCGGTGCGGATCAGATCATCGCCTGCCCCGCCATCCACGGCATCGCGGTCATCTTCTGGATCATCGTCTGGGGCAAAGCTCAGATCGTCCGTCTCTGCCGCCGGGTAGCCCAAATCAGGGGCGGGCGTGCCAGCGCGGCCCGTGTCGATCACGTCATTGCCTTCGCCGCCGGTTACAGTTTCGCGGCCTGCGCTGTCGGTGATCAGATCATCACCTGCGCCACCTTCGATCACATCGTCGCCCGCCCCGGCCAAGATGGTGTCATTGCCCGCACCGGCGCGGATGAAATCGTCATCCGGTCCGCTGCCATGCAAAACCGCATCGGCGCTGTCAATCAAATCGCCGTCAGGATCATCAAGATAGTTTTCATCAATCAGTTCAGCTTCTTCGCTGCCATCGACAAAGCCATCACTGCCGGTCGGAGGGGCCACCATGATGGTGAACATCCCCTCATCGGACGCGCCTTCAGGGTCATCAGCGGGGCGGTCACTGACCGTGTACAGCACAGTCGCCATGCCGCTGAAGCCGGGATTGGGGGTGAAATTGACCGTGTTGTCGGGGTTGATCTCGACAAGGCCATCCTCACTTTGGGCGGCGATGAGAGTCAGCGCGTCTTCCGCGTCCGGGTCTGTATCATTGACAAGAACCTCATGCCCGATGATCGGAGTTTCATAGTCGGTTTCGGCGCTGTCATCTTCGGCCAGAGGCGCGTCATTCATCGGCAGAACCGACACGTTCACAATACTTTCAGCGGTGCCGCCCTTGCCGTCAGAAATGCGGTAGCTGACCGTGGTATCGCCGTGAAAATCCACCGCCGGTGTGAAAAGGATCTGCCCGTCTTGCAGGGACACGCCGCCATCGGGGCTGTCTGCTTCGATCAAGGTCAGAGGATCGCCGTCCGGGTCGCTGTCATTGGACAACACGTCGATCATCACTGCGGTGTCTTCCTGGGTTTCGATGCTGTCAGCCCCGGCAACCGGATCAGCATTGCCCTGACCGACAGTAACCACCGCCTCGCCCGTGTCCTTGGCGCCGCTGGGATCCACCACCGTATAAGTGATGATCGCATCGCCGCTGAACCCCTCTTCGGGGGTGAAGGTGACTGTGCCGTCGCCATTGTCCTCGATGCTGCCGGTGTCGCTGATCAGCTCCGCAATCGCCAGCGTCTCCGGGGCGTTATCAACATCTGTGTCATTGCCCAGAAGATCAATCACAACCGGCGCGCCGTAGGGTGTGGAGCCGGTGTCATCCTCCGCCACGGGAGCGTCGTTGACCGGCTGTACCGTTAGCGCAACAACGGCATCACCTTGGCCGCCGCGTCCATCTTCGATGGTGTAATTTATCTCAGCATCCCCGGCGAAGTCGGCGTCCGGGGTAAATGTCACTGTCCCGTCTTCGTTGATGACCACCTCGCCCTGTTCGCTGCTTGCCGCGCTCAGGATCAGGGGATCGCCGTCGGGGTCCGTGTCGTTGGCCAAAACCTGCAGGACGATGCTGTTGTCTTCGTCCAGTTCTGCGTTGTCATCTTTGGCGATGGGGTCGTGGTTTTTGGAAGATGGGTTCTTGTCCTCAAACACCAGATTGTCCACAGCACCCCCTTTGGGCAGGACCACTTCAACCCGGGCGGTGCCCGGCACCGACAGCTCGACCCGGCGTTCACCGCCATCTTCGGTTGGGTCAACCCAATGGTTTTCCATCACCTCACCGCTGTCATCATAAAAGATAAGCCGGGTCGCGCCGCCGGGCACGGCTTCGATGTCTTTGAATGTCAGGGATTTGATCCGCACCGGATCATCAAAATCGAAAAACAGGCTGCCAGCGGCATCGCTGCCGGTTTCCTCATCGGGATCATCTGGCGCGGCGATGATCAACGCGCCGCCAAGTTTGTCAGAGGCCAGATCGGCGTCCTGCCCCTGGGCATCAGAGGTATCAATCACCCGCGCCAGCCCGGCGCCGCCCTTGGCCGAGATGTTGATCCCATGCGCCGCATAGGCGTCCTCAACAGCAATGCCTGCGGTCAATGCGTTGAAATCAATGATCTTAATCATAGCGGATTCTCCTAAGCAATGATGCATCCGGCACATTTTGCACCGTCGATGGCCGACAAAGGTGGACGAAGGCCCAAACGGGCCCGCAGACATTATACGGCCCTCGGACCCTGCCCAATAAGTCTCAACAGAGAGTGGAGAGCGGCCTTCGCATCGAAGGAAAAATGCGGAGCATTTAGTTCAAGGTGTTGTGGGCGAACTTGGCTGATCATTTTGCCTAACTGGCTCACCGCCCCGCGCACGACCTTGCCGAAAAAACCAGCGCCGCCCCCAAGCCCCCCTTGACACTGACGTTAGTGTCATACCGCTAAGGCTGCCTCCTCATCATGGATGAGACATCATTTCAGACAGGAGAACACGAGAAATGACACAGACGCGAGATTGGCAGGATAAGGTTGCCATCGTGACCGGCGGCAGCTCTGGCATTGGCAAGGCGACAGCGCAGGAGCTAGCTGCACACGGGGCGCATGTTTTGATCACAGGGCGCAATGCAGATCGTCTGGTGCAGGTGACGGCCACGCAGCCCGAGATCCGGTCGTTGCAGGCGGACAGCGCAGATGCGGACAGCGGCAAACAGATCGTTGAGGCGGCGCTGGACCATTGGGGGCGGATTGATCTGGTCGTAAACAATTCCGGCGCGGGCCAGCCCCAGCCGATGGAGGGCTATGACGCGGGCATCATCACCAAAATGGCAGCGGTGAACATCACTGCGCCGTCACAGTTGGTCGCCGCAGCCCGTGCCGCCTTGAAAGACAGCAAGGGGGCCATCGTTAACATCAGCACCGCTGTGACCCGAAACGCCGTGCCGATGCTGGCACATTACGCAGCAACCAAAGCGGCGCTGGAACATCTGACCAAATCATGGGCGATCGAGCTTGCCGGAGATGGGATCCGCGTCAATGCCATTGCCCCCGGTCCGGTCAAAAGCGGCGCGTTGACGGGGATGATGGGCCTGCCCGATGAAATGGCGCAGCAGATCGAAGCGCAAGAAGCGGCGCAGATCCCCTTGGGACGGCGGGGCGTGACCGCCGATATCGTGCCATGGATTTTGCGGTTGGGCGGTTCGGACAATGAATGGCTCACCGGTCAGGTTTTGACCATCGATGGCGGATGGGCATTGCGAACCTGACCCAAGATCTTGGATGGGCGGATGACGTTATCCGCCCATCGCGACTTGATCCATCCATGAAACCCTACCACATATGTCAGGGTAGCCGACAAGGAGACAGAGATGCAGGCGAAGGAAGCGGCCGAAAGGCTAGAAATCACCCAACGCATGTTGCGTCACTACGAAAAAGAAGGGCTGCTGACGGTGGACCGCACCCTTAACGGCTACCGCCACTATACCAATGCCGATCTGCGCCGCGCCGGGCGGATCCGTGATTTCATCGCCTCCGGTTTCTCCACTCGAGAGATCAGAGCGATGAGCGCCTGCCTGTCCGACGATGGCGATGGCCCATGCGAGGGTGGTGTCGAGATGCTGAAGCAAAAGCTTGCGGATATTGATCGACTTCGGGATGAGTTGACCCAGCGCCGGGCGACAGTTCTGGACAGGCTGGAGGTCTTGGAACAGGGCCTTGCGAGAGAGGCAGCATTGGCGGCACGGATTACGGAAGACAGCTAAATCAGAGCCTGCATGCGCATCCAGAACCAAAGTTCCATGAAAAGACTGCGCCCCCGGCAATCAAATTGCCAGGGGCGCCGCATTGTTCAGATCAAGCCTTTGGATTAAGGGCCGTCCGCGCCATCAAACGGGTTCTCGGCGACACCGACCAATTGCAACAGCATCTCGCCACTGTCCGCTGCCGCGGCTTCGGCAAAATCGACATCAACCCGGTCAACCGCGGCCTGTTTGGACGCAAGATCATCACGCAAATACAAGGACATCGCGGCGCTGGCATCTGCGGTATCAGACATGCCTTTGATCACCGAGAAATAGGTGCCGATCTCGGTCTTATCCACCAAGAACGCCTGATCACCACGTTGCAGGTCGATGAATTCTTGCGTGGCATCGCCCGGTGGATCGCTTTTTGCGCCTTCCAGCACCCGCAGAATAAAGGTGCCGCGGGTCACATTGCCCTGATCAAGCTGCCCGACCCAGAAATCCAGCCCCGCCTGATCCGGTGTCCGGCCCAGCACGTTGGAATAGACCTGTGTTGCGAAATCCAGATTGGTGGCGTCTGTGGGATAGGTGGCGCGGGTTTCGTCCTGATCCAGGAACAACGCCGCCATTTCGTCCAAAGACGTACCATTGGCAAAGGCCGACCCCCAGAAATACAGGCCAAGCGCGTCCGGTGCGCGATTGAAATAAGCGATGTAGAGCTCAATAAAAGTGTCAATCTGCGCCTGATCCAGCCCGGTGATGCCTTGCACAACCGACAGATCAAAATCGCCCTGATCGAAGATGGACCAACCGCTTGAGAACGACAGCGTTTCGATGCCTGTCAGGGTATCGGTGCCATCACCGTCTGTTTGCCGGTCCTCGATGACAATCCCGCCATCTGCGGACATTTGCAAAGTATATCGGCCCATCGCGCCGGTGAAGCCCGCGGTGTCTTCGCCGTCACCGCCATTGATCCCGTCATTGGCTGCGCCGCCGGTCAGATGGTCGTCATCTGCCCCGCCGAACAAGACATCCTCATCCGCGCCGCCGGTCAGGGTGTCGTTGCCCTCAAGACCGAACAGAACATCGGTCCCCAATCCGCCATCAAAGCTATCGGCGTTCTTGGACAGATAGAACCAATCGCCGTGTTCCGAACCCTCAACGTTGCCATCCAGACTGACCACAAAGCTTGGATCGGAATTACGCGAGCCCAGAACCAGCGTGTTGAGCGAGGCAGAAATCCCCGGCAGCGCATTGGTCAGCGCAGTGATCAAGGCCTGCACTTGCCCTGCGGCTTGGTCCTGCACCTGTTGCGCGTCACCCGTCGATTGTTCGGTCAGCAAAGTCCCGATGCCTTGCAGCGCCTCAAATGCCTGCGCCGCCGCGGTTTCCGCCGCGCCGGTGGCTGCGTTGAAAGTTGCGTTGGTCGCGCCCTGCCCCAGCAATTCACCAATCACACTGTCGTTCGACCCGATAAAGGCCATGATCGCATTGCCTGCGGCCTCACCCAAAAGCGAATAAAATTCGCCCAGCGTGCTGCCGCCATAGCCGTTGGCCGGATCGCCAAAGACGGACCAGATGCCGGTGTCGGGATCAATGTCAAAGATCGGCGAATTGAAGATGCCGTCTTGCTGGCCCCAAAGCAGTTCTGCTGTGCGGGCTTGGGCGGCGTTGAACAATTGCTCAATCTCGTCGGTGGTCCCGCCCGAGGGATCGAGGTTGTCGATCGCGTCCCGCAGCGACATCTCGCGGGGGAAATCGGCCATCGCGGCGCGGACCTGATCCAGCGGGCCGGTGATGCCTGAATAATCGCCTTGCGCCCAAGCTTCGATAAAGGCACGGGCCTCAGGTGGCAGTTGCACATTGGGGTTGTTCAGCAGTTGCTGAAAGATAAAGGGGCTGATCGATTCAAGCGCGGTTTGCGCCGTATCAAGCAGGTCCAGATATTGCCCGACGCTCATGCCGAGAATGTCATCCACGGACCCCGGCGGAGAAAAGCCGCCGCTGTAGGCGCCGATGGTGCCAAATGAGTCAAAGGATTGGTTAAATGCGTTCGTAAACGCCGCGTAATCTATGTCCATGGAACAGCCCACTCGTTGAATCAAAATATGGCGATACTAAACACCGGATTTTGAGTTCTGAAAACGGGGATTTTGCGGGAGATTCTATGTTTTTCGCGTGTTGACCCCTGCGTTTAGGGGGGTTGACGGACGCCGCTTTGGCGAAGGGCGGGAATAATCGGCCAGCGCCTTACGCTATAGGTTGCAATCTACGAGTTGAGCGGATGACAGGCCCAGCACCCGTTAGATCCACGCCAGCGTGAGCGCCGCCAGAACAAGATACCGCGTGCCTTTTGCAATGGTCACAAAAACAAGAAACGGCCCAAGCGGTTCCCGCATTAGGCCCGCCGCAACGGTCAATGGATCCCCAACAATCGGCAGCCAACTGCCCAAGAGCGACCAGCGCCCATACCGCCTGTACCACCCTTGTGCGCGGGCCAGCCGGGCCTTTGAGCTTGGGAACCAAGCGCGATCTTGAAACCGCAGCAAGTAACGCCCCAGATACCAGTTGATCACCGATCCTAACACATTCCCGACGGTCGCCACGATCAGAAGAGTCAATGCCGGATGCCCCCCGCCAAGCAGCAGCCCTACCAAAACCGCCTCGGACTGCATCGGCAGGATCGTCGCGGCGATCAGGGCAGACAGGAACAGGCCGGTATAGGCGATCATGGGCGGGCATAGTCCAAAAGGTCAAAATCAGGTGGAACAACAATGGCACCGCGGATCACGGTTTCGGTCACCTAACGCAACGCCGCCTGCCCCACAATCAACGCCTTCCGACTTCACGTCAGAGCGACCGATCTGGCAGAGGTCATATATCCCGATAACTGGTCAATTCGGGGAAGAGATCGTCCATCATCCTGCCGCGCGGGGTTTTGCGGCTTTGTGGGTCCATCGTCTGCCTGACATCGTCAAAAAAGTTCTCAAAACCGCCAAGGAAATCGGCATAGGCGTTAAAAGGGAACGGCAGCGTGCTTGACAGATTACCGGCATGTTTGAACAGCCGCCCAAACTGCTTCGCCGATGCCTCTGGGTTTTTGCGAATGGAGGCCGGATCAAGGTTCATCCAGGCATCATAGATGCCCAGAATGGCGGCACCGTTGTTCATATAGTCTGCACCCTTGGCAACGCCCGCGCCCATCTTGCTCAGCATCTGACCGCTTTTTTCCATATTGGCGGCGCCAAGGAAATCAGCCTTTTCGCGCATGGTGGAGGCTGCCAATTTCGCCAGTTTGCCCGAATTGTTTAGGACATATGCCACCTTTTGCGGATCGCGCATCAGATCGGCAAATTTGGGGTTGTTCACAATCTCCCGGCAAAGTGCAAATTGTTCCGTAAACCAACTGTTGTCGCCCATGGTGGCTCCTATCAACGCAATTGCCCGACCAATAAATTTCGGGCTGCAAAAAGCGAAGAATGCACCGGGAGAAATGGATTGGCAAATCCGTCGGCGGTGAAGCGCCGTGCCGAGGTCAATGGACCCTGATCCTAGGCGCTGGGCGGATGGTTTCGCTTCCACCAATCCCGCATGGCAAAAAACACGTCTTCCATGTCTTTGGCCAAAGGCGTGGCGCTGTATTCGACGCGCGGCGGCACCTCTGCATAAACTTTGCGGGTGATCAGCTTGTCCTCCTCCAACGCTCTGAGCTGATTGGTCAGCATGGTCTGGCTGACCCCTTCCAACCGTCTTTTGAGTTCTCCAAACCTTTGGGTGCCGTCAAACACCAGTATTTGCAGAATAATCAGCTTCCATTTGCCGCCAACCAGCGAAACGATATCTGGCATCGGGCACGGCAATTGGCACAGTCCTGCTGCGGTGGGTGGGATTGGTGATGGTGTTTTGGTCATGTGATCCTGCTCCAATGGTACAAAAAACTGTACTACCCCAAAAAATAATGCCTACTTGTGAAACCGTACTTTTCCAATAGCTAACCTGCAACCGTCATTGCCGGCGGGAACTATCTGGAGAAGACATTATGACGACAACACCCAGCCTCCGCGACCGTATCAATGCCATCGTTGCAAAATGGGGGACAGAAACAGACAGCGTGCCCCATCAAGCCGTCTGGGATGCAATTGCCCAATGTGCCGAGGACCAGCCATTGACCTTGGTGAACCACTTCAAAATGCGCGAAACCGCGTCATATGAGGCGGGCCATGCAGAGGCAGGCTCCGGTCTCACCGGACAAGAGGCCTTTCAACGTTATGGGGCGGTAAGCATGCCCGGCCTCGAACAGGTCGGCGGGCATTTCTTGATGGTTGCACCCTTTATGGGATCCTTCATCGGTGCGGCAGAGGATTGGGATCTGGTCGCTATCGGATCCTACCCAAATCCGGGGGCCTTGCTGGCGCTTTTTGAGATGGATGCCTACCGTGAGGCCTATGCGCACCGCGTGGCCGCCTGTGCAGATCAACGGGTATCCCTCTGCCTTGGCTAAGGCGCATCGGGGACTTTGGAACGGGGCGGTGCATTGCAAACTGCCCCGTTTTACCGGACCTGATGCTTGATTTCAGGGAAAGCAGGATCGTCCCGACCGGCATGTGCGTTTCACATGTTGCCATAGCCAAGGGTTTGGCAGCCGCCAAATTCGGAACCCCGATCAAATCCGCCGAATGTCGGCTGAGACCCCGTACTTACATTCGCGCGGTGTTGCAGCTAGTGTCGGCTTCGACAAACGACATAACTCAGCGGGTCTTTTTGAACATGTTCTTGAAAAATGCTTGGTACGTTGCGGCGTGGGATCATGAAATCACCCGTGAGTTGCAGCAAATCATGGTTCTAGGTGAGAAAATCTGCGTGTTCCGCTCAGAATCTGGAGATTTGGTCGCGCTCGAAGATGCATGTCCGCACCGCAAGCTTCCGCTGTCCAAAGGTCGGATCAAGGGTGATACGGTTGAATGTGGCTACCACGGACTGACCTTCAACTGTGTCGGCCAATGCGTATGGGCACCCGGTGCCAGTGGCATTCCATCAAACGCCAAAGTACACGCCTATCCGCTGCATGAAAAATACGGGCTCGTGTGGATCTGGATGGGCAATCCTGCGCTTGCAGATGTGTCTGACATCTTTGAAATTGAGAATTACGATAGTCCCGATTGGGGAATCAACCGTGGCGCAGCGATGGAGCTTGACTGCAATTACCTGTTGATGTGTGACAATCTGCTGGACCCGACCCACGTTGCCTGGGTGCATCAAAGCAGTTTTGCTGCCGATGCGACAAAGGACACGCCGCTCAGGATCAAAAAAACCGACGACGGGGTGATCGTGCATCGCTGGATGATGGATCACGAACCCGCGCCATTCTACAAAAAGGTCGTTGAATTCGAAGGCAATTGCGACCGGCTGCAACACTATGAAGTGCGCTATCCCTCTCATGCTTTGATCAGGGCCGTGTTCACGCCAGCGGGAACGGGCGGCCCTGATGGCCCGTTGCATGAGAACACGTTTATCATGGACAGCTACAACTTCATGACGCCGACAACCGAGGGGCAGACGCGTTACTATTGGTTCCAATTGCGCAATATCAGACCCGAGGATGAGGCCCTTAGTCAGATGATGAGCGATGATGTGCAGCACGCCTTTGAGGAAGATCGAGCTGTCTTGAATGAGGTGCAAAAGGGTATGGCCAATAAAGCATCACCGCATATCGATTTGCCAATCGACGGTGGTCAACTGCGGTTCAGGAGGCAACTCCAAGCAATGATCAACGAAGAACGTGAAGTTGATCAGCAGATGGCCGAATAGTTCAAAATCGCAAGGCAGTCATTTGGAAGAGCGGACTCGTTGTCTGCTCTGAGCGGCATGACCCAAACAGGCCGCGACCCGAACCAGAAAATTCAGGCCGGTTTTCTACCGGGCAAAGATCCCTTGGATCAGAGTTTTGCGGATGTGTGGTACCCAAGGCCGGACTCGAACCGGCACGCCTCGCGGCGGGGGATTTTGAATCCCCTGCGTCTACCATTCCGCCACTTGGGCACAGCGCCGATTTAGCCTGCATCATCGGTGCGGGCAAGGGTAATTCTTGGGATATTTTGCCCAGCCCTTGACCGCGCCCGTCTGCCGTGGTGTTGCAGAGGCAACGAAGGGATGCGAACCGATGATCAAACGCCTTTATCAGTGGACCCTGAGCCTTGCAGAGCATCCTAATGCCCTTTGGGCATTGTTTCTGGTGGCCTTTGTGGAAAGCTCGTTTTTTCCGATCCCACCGGATATTCTGATGATCCCGATGATCATCGCGCGGCCGCAGCGGGCATGGTTGATTGCCTCGGTGGCGCTGTTTGCATCTGTTCTGGGCGGTTTGCTGGGCTACGCGATCGGGGCCTTGGCGTTTGAGACATTGGGCCAGCCGATTCTCAGCTCTTTGGGCAAGGCTGATGCCATGGCGGAATTCTCGGAGCGGTTTAACGATCTGGGGTTCTGGGCGGTGCTGACGGCAGGGGTGACCCCCTTCCCCTACAAAGTGATCACCATCATGTCCGGTTGGACCGGAATGCCGCTGGCGACCTTTATCGTGACCTCGATCCTTGCGCGGGGTCTGCGGTTTTTCATTGTCGCCGGATTGCTGTGGCAGTTTGGCGCACCGATCCGGGATTTCATTGAACGCAGGCTGGGTCTGATGTTCACTCTGGCCGTGGCCCTGCTGTTGGCCGGTTTCTTTGCGGTGCGATATCTATGACACGTAATGGTTTGATTTTGCTGGCGACATTGGGTTCCGCCGGCCTGCTTCTGGGCGCTTTCGGGTTTCAGCATATTGGCGGGTTGGCCCCTTGCAAGATGTGCCTGTGGCAACGCTGGCCCCATGCTGCGGCGGCGCTGATTGGTGCGGTTTTGCTGTTTGGCGGCCCGCGCATGCTGGCTTGGCTCGGTGCCTTGGCCGCGCTGAGCACCGGATTGATCGGGGCCTATCATGCCGGTGTCGAATGGGGCTTTTGGCCCGGCCCATCCAGCTGCACGGGTGGCGGCATGGACATGGGCGGGATGGACGGATCGGCCCTGCTGTCGCTGGATGCGCCTTTGGGCATGGTGATGTGCGATGAGGTGGTTTGGTCGCTGTTTGGTCTGTCGATGGCGGGCTGGAACGCGGTGATTGCCTTTGCCCTGACCGCCCTTTGGGTCAAGGCCGCCCGAATGGCGTGACCCTCAGCCGGACTTTTTGGTCTTGAGCAGCAGACTGGTTTCGCTGGCCACAACCCCATCAAGTTTACGAATGCGCGACAGCACACCGTCGAACCCCTCGAGCGTTTCGGTGCCGATCTCGACGATCACATCCCAGCGGCCATTGGTGGAATGCACTGCCCGCAACTCTGGCATAGAGGACAGCTGACGGGTGATCCGTTCGGCCCCGCGCCCTTCGATTTCGATCATCATCAGGCCGCGTACCGGGTCATGCATGACATCGGCCCGCGTCACGACGGAAAAGCCGACAATCTCGCCACGTTCCTTGAGCCGGGCCATGCGGGCCCGCACTGTGGCACGCGACAGATCCAGAATCGCCGCCAGATCAGACAATGATCTGCGGGCGTCATGCCGCAATGCGGCGATCAGGCGGTGATCCATTTCGTCCATGTTGACCTTCCAATTTGAACAATCACCCCTCAATACGGCCAGTTTGATCAATTGTCGATGCATCCTTTTGGTAGATATGAATAGAGAAACACAGATTGAGGATCTTCCCATGACACAACAGCATTGCATTTTGGTCGGCGCCCCGATGGACAGCGGCAAGCGGCGCAAGGGTTGCCTGATGGGTCCGGATGCCTACCGCACGGCTGGTCTGGCCGAGGCGCTGCGCGATCTGGGTCACCAGGTCAGCGATCGGGGCAATGTGGCCCCTGCCCCCTATGTGGCCAAAGAACATCCCAAACTGGTTGCCCTCGAAGAAACCATCGCATGGACCGAAGCCTTGGCCGACGCCGCCGAGACCACGATGAAAGATGGTTTGCCGATCTTTCTGGGCGGCGATCATGCGCTGGCGCTGGGCACGGTATTGGGCGTGATGCGCCATGCCAAAACTGTGGATCGCCCGCAATTTGTGCTGTGGCTTGATGCACATAGCGATTTTCATACGCCTGATACCACCGACAGCGGCAACCTTCACGGCACGCCCTTGGGCTATGTGACGGGGCGTGAAGGCTTTGACAGGTTTCCGGCTGTAGACACGCCATTGCCACAAGACAACGTGGCAATCATTGGTTTGCGGTCTGTGGATGCGGCGGAACGGGCTGCCTTGCAAGAGACGTCGATAATCCATGTCGACATGCGCGAAATTGACGAAAGCGGCATTGCCCGTCCATTGGCCGCATTCCTAGACAAAGTTGCCGCCGCCAATGGGTTGCTGCATGTCTCTCTGGATGTGGATTTTCTGGATCCCTCCGTCGCTCCGGCGGTTGGCACCACGGTGCCGGGCGGCGCAACGGTGCGCGAAGGGCATCTGGTGATGGAGATGTTGCATGACAGCGGCTTGATGACCTCGCTGGATCTGGTGGAGTTGAACCCGTTTCTGGACGAACGCGGGCGCACCGCCTCCTTGATGGTGGATCTGGCCGCATCGGCGCTGGGTCGCCGCGTGTTTGATCGCCCGACACGCGCGTTCTGAGATGTTTGTACAGGCCCCCAGGTCGGTGGTGATGATCCGCCCGCACCATTTCCGGTCGAATCCGGAAACGCGGGGGGACAACGCCTATCAAAGTGACAGCGCGGGCGATGTGGCTGTGCTGGCCCGTGACGAATTTGATCATGTTGTCAGCACCTTGCGCGGGCGCGGCATCACGGTGCATGACTTTGACGATACTGGCACCGACACGCCAGACAGCGTTTTTCCAAACAACTGGTTTTCGACCCATGCGGGCGGCCATGTTGCGGTCTATCCGATGTATGCGGCCAACCGCCGCCGCGAGCGGCGTTGGGACGTGATCGAGATGCTCAAATCCGAATACCGGGTGCAGGATATCATTGATTATTCGGGTCTTGAGCATGACAATCTGGCGCTGGAAGGCACCGGCGCGATGGTTCTGGATCATATCGGGCGGGTGGCCTATGTGGCGCGGTCCAAACGGGCCGATCCGGTGCTGCTGGAACGGTTCTGCACCAACTTCAACTTTGAGCCGATCGCCTTTGACGCTGCGGATGCCAAAGGCACGGCGGTCTATCACACCAATGTGTTGATGGCGATTGGCACACGGGTGGCTTTGGTGGGTCTTGAGATGATCACCGATCCTCACCGCCGTTCCATGGTGGCCGACAGGTTGACCGAGGCCGGGCGCGATGTGATTGCCCTGAGCGAGGCGCAGATCGCCGCCTTCGCAGGAAACGCAATTGAACTGGAAGGCAAGGACGGTTTGATCCTTGCCCTATCGGCCCGTGCCTTTGCCGCGCTGGCCCCTGACCAGATTGCACGTATCGAAGCATCGGCACGGGTTGTGCCGCTGACCATTCCAACAATCGAAACCGCAGGCGGGTCCGTGCGGTGCATGATCGCCGGTCTGCACCTGTCCCGCCGCGGCCAATAAAGCAAGAGGTTTACCCATGACAACGCTAGAACCCTCCGACAAGGCATTGGTGCCTTTCGTATCTGTCGATCACATGATGAAACTGATCCACCACATCGGTGTTGAGCAGATGATGACCGGCATTTCGGACTATATCGAATCCGATTTCAAACGGTGGGAGCTGTTTGACAAAACCCCGCGCGTGGCCAGCCACTCTGAAAAGGGTGTGATTGAGCTGATGCCAACTTCGGATGGGGATGTTTACGGGTTCAAATATGTGAACGGGCACCCATCCAACACCAAGGACGGGTTGCAGACCGTGACCGCCTTTGGCCTCTTGGCGGATGTGGCGACAGGTTATCCTGTTTTGCTGACTGAAATGACCATTCTGACCGCGTTGCGCACGGCGGCCACATCCGCGCTGGTGGCGCGGCTTCTGGCGCCCAAAGGTGCGCATGTGATGGCGATGATCGGCAATGGCGCCCAATCCGAGTTTCAGAGCCTCGCGATGAAAGCGATTGCAGGCATTGACGAGGTCCGCCTTTATGACATCGACAAGGCAGCGACCGCCAAATGCGCCGCCAACCTTGCCGGTTCCGGCCTCAAGGTTGTGGCGTGCGAGACCGCCGAAGAGGCGATGCTGGGCGCGCAGATCATCACAACCTGCACCGCGGACAAGCAATATGCGACCATCCTGACGGACAACATGATCGGCAGCGGCGTGCATATCAACGCCATCGGCGGCGATTGCCCCGGCAAGACAGAGCTGGCACCGGCGATCCTGCACCGGTCTGAAATCTTTGTGGAATATCCTGAACAGACGCGCATTGAGGGCGAGATCCAACAGCTTGATCCCGATCACGCCGTCACCGAGATCTGGCAGGTTCTGACGGGTCAGGCCAAGGGCCGCAGCGATGACAAACAGATCACCCTTTTCGACAGTGTCGGCTTTGCCATCGAAGATTTTTCGGCGCTGCGCTATGTGCGCGACCAGATCGAGGAAACCGGCCTGTTCCATCCGCTGGATCTGCTGGCAGATCCCGATGATCCGCGTGATTTGTTCGGGATGTTGCAGCGGGCCAAATAGGCCCGCCATCGCGCATTCAGGCGTCTTTGGTCACGTCGTAGCCATAAAGCCAATCATAGGCCCCGATCATCCGTGACGGGGCCAGCTTGCTGCCCAATTGCAGGCCAAGATGAGCCAAGCCGCGCATGGCTCCGGGCTTGAGGTGATAGCGCCATGCATTGGTGTTGGCCGCCTCGATCACTTTCTTGACCCGCGCCATGCGGCGGCTTTGATAGGCCGCCATCCAGTCGCCGCCCTTGATTGCGGCATCGGTCAGCACCCATGCATCTTCCAGCGCCATATTGGCCCCCTGCGCCAGAAACGGCAGGGTGGGATGCGCGGCATCACCCAACATCGCAACGTTCTGTGCATACCATTTCTGCGCCACCGGGTGTCTGTGCAGCCCCCAGAGGTTAACCTCCGTGATCGCCGCCAGCATCTCTGGCACGCGGCCTGCAAATCCATCAAAAGCACGGCGCAGGTTGGCCGGATCATCGGGATGATGCCAGCCCTCTTCGGCCCAATCGTCGCGTTCTTCGACAGCCACGAGATTGATCAAACTGCCATCGCGCATCGGGTAGCTGACCAGATGCCGCCCATCGCCCATGTGAACATGTGCCTCATCAGGGTGATTGCAGTGGTTCGGCACAACGGCCCGCCACGCCACCTGCCCTGTGAAGAACGCCTGATCCTCGCCGTTGAGCAATGGCCGCGCCACGGAATGGATGCCATCGGCGGCCACCAATGTGCCGGCCCGCCGGGTGCTGCCATCGACCATTTGCACGGTCGGGGTCTCGCCCGGGCGGATCGAGGCAACCTGTGCGCCCAGTTCAAACGTGACATTGGCGCGTTTGGCTGCCTCGGCCAGCACATCCACCAGATCGGCGCGGTGCAGGAACATGTAATCCTGCCCTTTTTTCAATCGGGTCAAATCCAGCCGTGCCACCTGTGCGCCGCGTTCGTTGTGCAGCACAACCGCCCGGCCCTTGACCGCACCGCGGCGGCGCAGACCCGGTTCAAGCCCGAGGGCCCGCAAAACCGCCATGCCATTGGGGCTGATCTGCAAACCTGCGCCCACTTCGGTGATCTGAGGCGCCTGTTCCAAGAGCGTCACCGCCACCCCGCGCCGCGCAAAAGCCGCTGCAGCCGCCAGCCCACCAATGCCGCCACCAATCACAATCGCATTTGTGTGCTTCACTTCGTTCTCCAAAACAAAACGCCGGAACTTTTCAGCCCCGGCGTTTGCTATTTCAGACCCCAGTTGAGGGATCAATTGTATCAATCGTCGCGGTGCACTTTTTCGCGGCGTTCGTGTTTTTCCTGTGCTTCAAGGCTCATTGTCGCGATGGGCCGTGCGTCCAGACGCTTGAGCGAGATTTGATCGCCCGTCACCGAACAATAGCCAAACTCACCCTCGTCAATGCGGCGCAATGCGGCGTCAATCTTGCCCACCAGCTTGCGCGCGCGGTCCCGTGTGCGCAACTCCAGCGCCCGGTCGGTTTCTTCCGATGCGCGGTCTGCCACATCCGGAATGTTACGTGTGCCGTCCTGAAGCCCTTCGATGGTGTCGCGGCTACCCGCCAGCAACTCCGATTTCCAGGTCAGCAGCTTGCGCCGAAAATACTCAAGCTGCTTGTCATTCATGAACGGTTCGTCCTCAGCCGGAGAATAATCATCCGGCAGGAAAACTTCCTGCTTCATCTTATGTCCCTCAACAGTTTTTAGTCCTGGCATATAAGACTCTCTCTCCCCGAGATCTCGTCCTGCCGCAGCGTCTACCTGAGCAACCAGCGATTGTCACTACACAATCCCTTTGAATTTTGGTTAAAGGCATGGGCAGTTTTTGCGCAAGACAGAGGGTTGAAAAGCAATATGAAATTTCAGGGCACCGCCGATTACGTCGCGACAGATGACCTCAAGATTGCCGTGAACGCGGCCGTGACGCTTGAGCGTCCCCTCTTGGTCAAGGGTGAGCCGGGCACCGGCAAAACCGAACTGGCGCGGCAGGTCTCTTCTGCCTTGGGTTTGCGGATGATCGAATGGAACGTCAAATCCACCACTCGCGCCCAGCAGGGTCTTTATGAATATGACGCCGTATCGCGCTTGCGCGACAGCCAGTTGGGCGACGAGCGTGTGCATGACGTCAAGAATTACATCCGTAAGGGCAAGCTTTGGGAGGCCTTCGAGGCGGGCGAAAAAGTGGTGTTGCTGATCGACGAGATCGACAAGGCTGACATCGAATTTCCCAACGATTTGTTGCAGGAACTCGATAAGATGGAGTTCTTTGTCTACGAGACCGGCGAGACGATCAAAGCGGTCAACCGTCCGATTGTGATCATCACCTCAAACAATGAAAAAGAGCTGCCCGATGCGTTTTTGCGGCGCTGTTTCTTTCACTACATCCAGTTTCCGGACGTCGAGACCCTCAAGAAAATTGTCGAAGTTCATCATCCGGGCATCAAGGAAAGCCTGCTAACCACGGCCCTGACCCAGTTCTACGAAGTGCGCGATCAGCAGGGCCTGAAGAAAAAGCCATCGACATCCGAAGTGCTGGATTGGCTCAAGCTGTTGCTGGCCGAGGATATGGATGCCGAAGACCTGAAGTCGGACGGCAAAAGCGCCCTGCCCAAGCTGCACGGGGCCTTGCTCAAAAACGAACAGGACGTGCATCTGTTTGAACGGCTGGCCTTTATGGCGCGGGCGCAGCGTTAACACCCAGTCTGTCGCAGCCCGGATTTGCAGGCCCCTTCGGGGGCCTGTTTTTGTTTCTGCCCCATTTGCCCAAGATTTGCCTTATTTGCCCCCTACCAAGGAGGAAAGATCAGGCACAGACCTGACATCAAAGGCTCAGCATAGGGCAGCAGGCAGAGATGACAGTCCCATTCGCAGCACCCAACTGCGCGTTTTTTTCCCGTTTTTTGCGGCCCGTTTGGCCGTTTTCTTGCGCGGCTGCGGGGCAGCGCCTGTGACCCCGCGTTTTGCCCTTCCATTAGTGATGTTGCTGAGCGCCTGTGTGCCCGCCGCCCAGTCCGATATGCCCACGCGGGCGCAGTTTGCCCAAAGCACCCTGCCCCCGATGAAGACCTTCGCCGCAACCCGTCCGGCAACGCCGATGCGGTCCAACCGCGATCTGGCGATTGATTTCATCGAATTGTCGTTCCAAATGGAAAGCGGGCGTCAACTGCCGGTTCTGACCCGTTTTGAAACCCCGATCACCCTGCGTGTCACCGGCAAGCCGCCCGCAACCCTTGGGCCGGACCTCAAACAGTTGATCGGGCGGCTGCGCAGTGAGGCAGGGATCGACATTTCCTATACCACGCGCAGTGATGCCAATATCACCATCGAGGCCGTGAGCCGCGCCGATATTCACCGGATCTTGCCGCAAGCGGCCTGTTTCGTGGCCCCCAACGTGCGATCGCTCAGTGAATACCGCAGTGCGCGGCGCAAGGCCAAGACCGATTGGACCGCCCTGCAAACCCGTGAAAAGCTTGCGATTTTCCTGCCCAATGACGTTAACCCGCAAGAGGTGCGCGACTGCCTGCACGAGGAACTCGCGCAGGCGCTTGGCCCGCTGAATGATCTTTACCGGTTGCCCGACAGTGTCTTTAACGATGACAACGTGCATACGGTTCTGACCGGTTTCGATATGCTGATCCTGCGGACCTATTATGATCCGGCGTTGCGCTCTGGCATGACACGCGGGCAAGTGGCCCAAGCCCTGCCCGCCATTCTGGCCCGCAACAATCCGCGCGGCGCGGCCCTGCCTGCCCGTTATGCCACGCGCACACCACAAGGTTGGACCAAAGCGATCCAAGCGGCATTGGGCCGCGGCACCCCTGCGGCCCGCCGCAAATCCGCCGCCCGTGAGGCCGTACGCATTGCCACGGCGATGGGATGGCAGGATCACCGCCGCGCCTTTGCCCATTATGCCATGGGGCGGGTGCTGCAAGCCTCGGAGCCGGACCGCGCCCATCATCAATACCTGATTGCAGACGGATATTATGCCGCCAGCCCCGGCACCACGCTGCACCGCGCCTATGTCGCAACGCAGCTGGCGGCCTATGCCATCGCGCAAGGCCAGGGCAACGAGGCGTTGCGGATCATTGCACCGCAGATCACAATCGCCCGCCAAAGCGAAAATGCCGCACTGCTGGCCACCTGCCTGCTGCTCAAGGCCGAAGCGCTTGAGCTTGAGGGCCGACCCGGCGAAGCGCGTAGCGTCAGGCTGGACAGTATCGGCTGGGCGCGATACGGCTTTGGCCCAGATTGGGCAGTGCGGGCCAAGCTGCGCGAGATTGCATCGCTGAACCCGCTCAAAGGCTAAACGCGGGGCGCAAGCAGTTATGATCTTTTTGGTTTTCGGCATCTTGGGTGCCATCTTCGGCGGAATGACGGCCAAGAAACGCGGCGGAAACCGCAAGGATATCGCACAATACGCGGCCAGCGCCGGCATCGCCTTTATGTTGATCGGATTGGTTCTGACGGTCCTGCTTGACCGTTGGCTCTTCTGAGGCAAAGCGGATGTTCCTGCCTTTCTTTGACCAATTACGCCGCCACAAAGTGCCGGTATCCATGCGCGAATTTCTGGCGTTTCTGGATGGCATGTCTGCCGGTCTGGCAACCTACGACGTTGAGGCGTTTTACTATCTCGCCCGGATTTCCATGGTCAAAGACGAGCGTAACATCGACAAATTTGATCAGGCCTTTTCCGCCGCATTCAAGGGGCTTGAGAATATCAGCTTTGACGATGTGCTGGAGGCCGTGGACATTCCCCAAGAGTGGCTTGAGAAGATGGCGGAAAAGCATCTGAGCCCCGAAGAAATGGCCGAAATCGAAGCCATGGGGGGCTTTGACAAATTGATGGAGACCCTCAAACAGCGCCTTGAGGAACAAAAAGGCCGCCATCAGGGCGGCAACAAATGGGTCGGAACCGCTGGCACCTCGCCGTTTGGTGCCTATGGCTACAATCCCGAAGGGGTGAGGATTGGCCAGAAGGAATCGCGCCATCAAAGGGCGGTCAAGGTTTGGGACAAACGCGAGTTTCGCAATCTGGACGACACCGTTGAGCTGGGCACACGCAACATCAAGGTGGCCCTGAAACGCTTGCGCCGCTGGGCAAGGGACGGCGCGGACGAAGAGCTGGATCTGAACGGCACGATCCGCTCCACCGCCGAACATGGATACCTTGACGTGAAAACCCGGCCAGAGCGGCGCAATGCGGTCAAGGTTTTGCTGTTTCTCGACGTCGGCGGCTCTATGGATCCGCATATCAAGGTGGTGGAGGAACTGTTTTCAGCCGCCAAGGCCGAATTCAAACATCTTGAGCATTTCTATTTCCACAATTGCCTTTACGAAGGCGTGTGGCGCGACAACCGCCGCCGCTGGGATGCACAAGAAAGCACGATGGACATCCTGCACACCTATGGGCCCGATTATAAATGTATTTTTGTTGGTGACGCCTCCATGTCACCATACGAGATCGCCTACCCGGGCGGCGCCAATGAACACTGGAACGCTGAAGCGGGATCGGTCTGGCTGAACCGGGTGCGCGAGCAGTGGAAAAGCAGTCTCTGGATCAATCCGGTGCCTGAAAAATACTGGCAATACACCCAGTCGATCACCATGATCCAAGAGATTTTCGGCCCTGATGCCATGGTGCCCATGACCCTTGAGGGGCTGTCACGCGGGATCAAGGAATTGACCCGCTAGAGAACGCTTATCCCTCTACAGCCCCTTGGCCGCCCTGCCATTCCCCACTAGGCTTGGCCCATGTCAGATGCCCCCGTCACCCATATCGACCCTGCCGCGTTCACCGCTGATCCCTATCCGGTGCTGGCGCAGATGCGGGCCAAGACGCCGATCACCTTTGTGCCTGAACTGGGCGCGACCCTGCTGACCCGGCGCGACGACATTCACCGCGAGGAAAAGCGGATCGATGTGTTTTCCTCCGTCCAACCGGGCGGTTTGATGGAACAAATCATGGGTCTGAACATGATGCGCCGCGATGGTGAGCCGCATGGCACGGAACGTCGCGCGTTGTTTCCCGCGCTCAGCCCGCGCACGGTGGCCGATCACTGGGCGCCGCGGTTTGAACAGATCGTGTCTGACCGGCTTGATCAGCTGGCGCCGCTGGGCGGCTGCGATCTTGTCCGCGATTTTGCAATGCCGGTCTCTGGTGCCGCGCTTTGTGCCATGACGGGATTGACCTGCATGACCCCAGAGGAGATGGATGCCGCAAGCCAGCAAATGATTGATGCCATTGCCAATTATGCCGCAAACCCAATGGTTGAGGCAACCGGGCTTGCAGCCTCAACCCGTGTGGATGATGCAATTGCGGAACGGTTGCCGCAGGTCCGCGCCGCGCCTGATCCGTCGATCCTCAGCGTGCTGGATAGAGCGGAGATGCCCCTGCCCTCGATTGCCGCCAACATCAAGGTGATCATCGGCGGCGGTCAGAATGAGCCGCGAGATGCGATTGCGGGCCTGTTATGGGCCTTGCTTGCCCATCCCGATCAACGTGCCCTGATCACATCAGGTGATGCCACAATGTCAGAGGCGTTTTCTGAATATACGCGGCTGGTTGCCCCCATACAGATGGCCCCGCGCATGGTGGCGCGAGCCGATACTGTTGCAGGCGTGACGTTTGAGCCGGGGGATCGGGTGTTCTTGATGTTCGGCTCAGCCTGCCGGGATGCCGACCATTTTGCCAATGCCGATCAATTTGATCTGTCCCGCGATACCTCCGCTGCAATCCCGTTTGGCGCGGGCCCGCATTTCTGCGCCGGTGCTGCGGCGGCCCGCACCTTGGTGGCACAGTATGCTGTGCCGGTGATCCTTGACCGATTTCCGCAGATGCAGCTGGCCGGGCCTGCCCCCTTTGCCGGTTGGGCGTTTCGCGGACCAACCTCTGTGCCAGTCACGTGGTAGTACAGCTCGCGCCCTTGCCCGCCGCGCCGCAGACCCCATATTGATGTTATGATCCGCGTCTTACCCATCCTTCTGGCCGTAGCCTATGCCCTTGCGATGTATCGCTTTTCTGCCTGGCGTACGGCGCGTGAGCTTGACGCGCGTTCAACCCCGCTTGCCGACCCTGCGCTCAAGGATATGTCAGACCGGATGGCAAAGGCCCTCGATCTGCCGCGGATCAAGGTACATATCTATGAGATTGATCCGGTCAACGGTTTGGCCGCGCCGGACGGTCGTATCTTCATCACGCGCGGCTTTTACAAACGGTTTCGCGCAGGCGAAGTCACGGCCGAAGAATTGGCCAGCGTGATCGCCCATGAGTTGGGCCATGTGGCACTTGGCCATTCGCGCCGCCGCATGATCGACTTTTCCGGGCAAAACGCCATGCGCACGGTGCTGGCGATGGTTCTGGGCCGGTTTATTCCGTTTGCAGGGGTCTGGATCGCCAATATGCTCACGACCCTTCTTGCGGCACGGCTGTCGCGCGGCGATGAATACGAGGCAGATGCCTATGCCGCCGCGCTTTTGACCAAGGCCGGGATTGGCATCGCACCGCAAATTTCCCTGTTTGAAAAGCTGGAGGGGCTGACCCAATCCAACCACGGTACCGCCCCTGCGTGGTTGCTTAGCCATCCAAAAACCAACGAGCGGATTGCGGCCCTGCGCAGGCTTGAGGCGCGTTGGGACAAGGCGGACCGGTAATTCAGATTGGGTCGTTACTGCGTCAGCGCCTTTGCCAAACGCGGCAGACGGGCCTTTTTCAGCAACCCGCGCATATCCCAGTCGCGGCCAGACATCTGTTGCGCGGTGTTTAACACCCGTTCAGACACTGCGCGGATGGCGATGTCATGCTCGGGCCAAAGCTGCATGAGATAACTGTCGGGATCGACCCGTTCGAGGCCCTCTTCGGCCAATGTACCGCGAGGAAAATCCTTTGCGTTCAGGGTCATGATCATATCGGCGCCCGCATCCACCGCAACTGCCAAGACATGAATGTCGTCCGCATCCGGCAACCAGAGCCGGGCGGCAAGACCGTGTGCTGCGGGGCGCTCGGCCTTTGGCCAACGGTCGCGCAGCAGCGCAATTTCCGCGCGGGCCTGCGCCTCGCCTTCGGGGCCAAGTTTGATCGCGGCGCGGGCCCATTCTTCGAGGATTCGCGCCGACCATATCGGTTCAAACGCGCCCGTTGCCGCCACCCCAAGCACCACTTCGCGCATCACCGTGGGGTAAAGCACGCAGGTGTCAATCAGGATGCGCGGTCCGCTCACAGGCGGAAGAACAGCGATTTCAAATAGCCACTTTCGGCCAGTTGTGGCAGCTGCGGATGGTCCGGTCCGGCAAAGCCGGTGTGCAACATGATGGCCCGCCGTCCGGCCCGCCCAATGCCCCGCACAGACGCGTTGCGGAACTGCGCCAGATCTGCCGCATGCGAACAGGAACACAGCGCCAGAATACCGTTTTCCGCCACCAATGGTGCAGCCAGACGCGCAATCTTTTCATAGGCCCGCAAACCGGCCTCCAATGCATTGCGCGATGGGGCAAAGGCAGGGGGATCACAGATCACCACATCAAATTGCGCAGCTTCCCCACGCAGGGCGGCCAGCGTGTCAAAGGCATCGCCTTGACGGGTCGTGAATTTGTCTTGCATTCCCATCGCCTTGGCACCGGCTTCGGCCAGTTCCAATGCGGGCGCAGATCCGTCCACGGCCAACGCAGAGGTTGCACCATTTGCCAAAGCAGCGAGTGAAAAACCGCCAACATGGGAAAACACATCGAGAACCCGTGCGTCTTTGCTGAGGTTTGCAATAAAGCTGTGGTTGGGTCTTTGGTCGTAAAACAAGCCGGTTTTCTGCCCGCCGGTCAGGTCCGCCATATAGGTCGCGCCGTTCATCGGCACGAGCAGCGCCGCATCGGGGGCCGCACCGCGCAAAACCGCAGAGACATCATCAAGCCCCTCAAGGGTGCGCGTGCGCCCCCCTGCGTTCTTCAGGATGTTGGTTATGCCCGTCACCGCCGTCAGCGCCGCACAGAGCGGGTCCAGCAGTGCATCGGCCCATGCCGCGTTAGGTTGCACCACGCATGTATCGCCGAACCGGTCAATAATAACACCCGGCAGGCCATCGGCCTCGGCGTGGATCAAACGATAATAGGGGGCATCGTACAATTGCGACCGCAAAGCCAAAGCGCGGGCGATATGTGCTTCAAACCACGCCTGATCAATTACCGCCTCCGGATTCTGATCCAGCATCCGGGCAATAATCTTTGACGTCGGATTGATCGACACGAGGCCCATCGGCTGGCGGGCGTCATCTTCGAGACGGGCCAATGTGCCTGGGGCAAGCTTTTTGGTCCGGCGGTCCAATACCATTTCATTGGCATAGACCCAAGGGAAGCCGTGGCGGATGGCGCGGGCGTTGGCCTTTGGCAAAAGGCGGACGACCGGCAGTGAGGCGGATGAAGAAAGGGGCGCTGTCATAGCGCCCCCTCTAGTGGGTTCTGGCCTTTAACGAAAGCGCCGATTTTGTGGTGGTCTCGCATTGCCCCCAATGCGTGGCCCCTCAAACGCTTGGTTTGGCCAGTTCCTCTTGGATCACCTGGGCAAGATAGCCGGTGATCCGAACCTTTTGAGTGTGCCCTGCCCGGTCCGCCTCAATCGCGGCCTGCCCACCGAATGCATTCAGGTTTGCAGACACCTTGCGCGGCTGGGCCAATGCGATGCCTGTGTCGGCGCTGCGGACGGTCAGGATAAACTCAAGATTATGCACGCCGCTGGCGAAATAGCGGGTTTTCTCGCTCACCGAATGGAACCGTGCGATTTCCACGTCCAGCACCACCGGCACTGTGCCGTTCATATTTGCTGTGCCCTTGGCAAAGGCATCAGCAAAGATCGTTTCGATCTGTTCGTAGCGGTCGCCAATCGGATCACCGCGCCAGACGATATCGCCGCGAGGATAAAACACATTGGCTTCAGAGACGGTCAGACTGCGCGGGGCGCGGACGTTGATCTCTGTGACATTCATCGAATAGGGCAATTGTTTTTGCGCCACCGATTCCGTCACCAAAGGCGACGAGCCAAGCAACGGTTCGGTTGCTTCAAACGGTGCGTTCCGGCTGGTTACATCCGGCAGTTGGGCGCAGGCGGCGGTCATCGCGCCCAAGGCCAATACCCCGATCAATTTCAATGTTTTCATGTCATCCTCGCTTTGGCGTATCGCCGCAGGCTATTTCACTTCACATTGAAACAAATGCCGGGCAATGAGGGCGAGAATTGGGCGTAATCTGTGAAAGAGCGGGGCGTTCCCAAGGCTTCTGCGGCGCCCGGTGCCGCAATGACTGCCGCACGGGCCCGCCCGTCAGATCGGCCTTGTAGGATCAGTTGCGCGTGCGGCTGCGCCACCCGCCGCGGCGGCGCGGGGCATTCATCGAGGTGCGTCCATCGGTCAGGATCTGGGTCATCGGGTGATCGGGAAAGTCGTCCCCGTAGCGACCAAGCAGAACCCCAAGGCTGGTGATCGTATCTTGCCCTGTCGGCAAAGACAGCGCCCAATCGAGAAAGATCGTCCGGCATTCCGCCGCTGAAATTCCATCCATGCGATACGCTTCGAAAATCAGGCCTTTGGGGTCCATTTCATCACCTTTTTTCATGTCGCCTCATTGGCTTGATTTGTGGGCGGCACTGGCAGGGCCGTGTCGATCATTTCGGCCGCGGCGGCGTAGGTCTGGGTCATTTGCGTCTCCAGATCCGCGAAAGTGTCGCATCCCAACGTTCTGGCAAGGAATTTTTCCCCCGCCTGCCCCAATTTGTCGGTTTGCACCGGATGTGCGGATAACAATCGCCCGGCGCATTGCAAGGTCCAACATTGGTCATAGGCCTGTTGCAGCACGGCCCGTTGGTCTGCCGTGATCACCTTTGAGGCCTTTCCCGCGCCCAGACCATCGGCGATATCATGGGCCGCGCGGCCCTGCATCAAGGCCCCGGCTTGGGCAAAAAGTTCGATGTCTTGCAACCGGCCCGCACCGATCTTGGCGTCAAAGGGGCCATCGGGGGCTTTGGCCGCTTTGATACGGGTGCGCATCTGGGCGACTTCGGACAAGACCTGATCACCTGGCCGGCCAGAACGGAGGATTGCGGCACAAAGGGCAGCAACGTCCGCGCTAAGTGCGGCAGGACCGGCCACCACATCGGCCCGCGTCAATGCCAGATGTTCCCAGACCCAAGCCTCATCCTTTTGATAGCTTTCAAAGCTCGACAGGCTGGTGGCCACCGGCCCCTGATTGCCAGAGGGGCGCAGCCGCATATCGACTTCATAAAGCCGCCCCTGCGCCATTGGTGCGGTCATGGCGGTGATCATCGCTTGGGTCAGCCGCGCATAATAGAGCCTTGAAGCCAACGGGCGCTTCCCCTCCGAGCTGTCCTGCCCATCCGGGTCATAGATCACCAGCATATCCAGATCAGAGGTCGCGGTCAGCCGCCCCGCCCCAAGTGAACCCATGCCGAGCAACACCGCACCGCGCCCCGGTGGCGGGCCGTGGCGCAGGGCAAATTGTGCCGTGACCACAGGCCAAAGCGCGGTCAGAACCGCGCGGGCCAGTTCGGCATATTGACGCCCTGCGGTTGCTGCATCGCTCAGTCCACGCAGCAGATGCACCCCGATCCTGAAATGCCATTCACGGGCCCAGCGGCGGGTGCCGTCCAACTGCGCCTCATAGTCAGGTTCTGCCGCCAGTGTTTCGGCCAGCATCTCGGTCAGGGCCCCTTGCCCCGGCCAATCGCTAAAGAAATCGCCGCCGATGACCGCATCAAACACACCAGCATTGCGCGACAGATGCACCGCCAGCGCCGGAGAGGTGCTGACGATATCAATCAATAGATCGGCCAATTGCGGATTGGCCTTGAGCAACGAAAACAACTGCACCCCCGCAGGCAGTCCGGCGAGAAAGCCATCAAAGGCCAGCAACGCCTCGTCCGGTTTCGCCGCGCGGGCCAGCCGCGCCAGAAGATCCGGTTTCAGACGCTCAAAGATCTCAAGCCCGCGTTCAGAGCGGAGCGCCGGATAGCTTTGCCAGCGGTCCAACACCTGATGATCAAACACATGATCGGCGGCGGCCTCTTTGGCGGCGTCGGGCGCAGGGGCGCGGGAGGCGGCAAAGAATCCTTCGGTCAGCTCATGCACCGCACTGAGCCGCTCATGCAGGTCTGCCTCAAGTTCCGGCAGGTCTTTGTCCATCATCGCTGCAAGCCGCGCAAAACCTTCGGGGGATTGCGGCAAATTGTGGGTCTGTGCATCGCGCACCATCTGCACCCGGTGTTCCACTGTCCGGTGGTATCGGTAGTGATCGGCCAGAACCTGCGCGACATCGGGCGGCACCCAGCCCTTATCCGCCAACACAGACAAGCTCTCACAGGTGCCGCGCAGCTGCAGATCCGGATCGCGCCCGCCTGCGATCAACTGGCGGGTCTGGGTGAAGAACTCGATCTCGCGAATGCCGCCGCGCCCCAGCTTCATATTGTGCCCCGGCAAAGTGATCGGCCCGCCCAGCCCTTTGTGTTCGCGGATCGCCAGACGCATGTCATGGGCGTCCTGAATGGCCGCAAAATCCAGATGCCTGCGCCAGACAAAGGGCCGCAGCGCCTTGAGGAACCGATCCCCTGCGGCGAGATCCCCCGCCGCAGGCCGCGCCTTGATATAGGCCGCGCGTTCCCATGTCCGGCCCAGCGATTCGTAATAGCGCTCCGCCGCTTCCATCGCCATACAGACCGGAGTGACCGCCGGATCAGGGCGCAAACGCAGGTCGGTGCGAAAAACATATCCTTCAGCCGTCAGGTCATTCAACGTGCCGCTCATTGCGCGGGTCGCCCGGACAAATCCGGTGCGCGCGTCATGAAAATCATCTGGATCAAAGCGGGTCTCATCAAAGAGGCAGATCAGGTCGATGTCAGACGAGTAGTTCAGCTCATGCGCGCCCATCTTGCCCATGGCCAGCACTACCATGCCGCCCGCGTCAGCCAGATCGTCCTCCGTCAGCCCCGGCATTTTGCCCCGCCGGATCTGTGCCGCCAACCCGCCGCGCAGGGCCGCCCCGCAGGCCGCATCGGCATAATCGGTCAAGGCCCCCGTCACCTGCTCCAGTGACCACGCGCCGCCCAGATCCGCCAGTGCTGCCATCAAGGCCACCCGCCGTTTGCCCCGGCGCAGCCCATCGGCCAGATCAGACGCCGCAAGCTTTGCCGCGCCTGCGATCACCGCATCCACCGCCGTGCCGGGATCTTCCACTGCTCCGCGCAGCCATTCGGCCTCCCGTTCCAGCAGGCCCATCAGGTAGGGCGCAGCCGAAACCGCCCCTTGGATCAGCGCCGCAACAGCCGGGTCAAACCCGTCAATCAACGGCGCAGCATCGGCGGCGCGGCTGCTGTCAAAGATGCGGGGCGTGCGGGTGATCTGGCTGGAAAGATGGGATGTTGTCATGCCCCTAGCTTTGCGGCAGTGTCGCGCCATGAGCAAGAGCCTGAAACGCGTACGCGCCGCATTAGACGCGGCAAATGTCACCGCCGATGTCCGCGAAACCGCGCTGGCACGGACCGCAGCCGACGCCGCTGCGGCACTTGGCTGCACCGTTGATCAAATCGCCAAATCCATCGTGTTGCGCGGCGAGACCAGCGGCGAGGCTGTGCTGTTTGTCACCGCAGGCGGGCAACAAGTGTGTCTGACCGCCGCTGCCGCCCTCGCCGGAGAGCCGCTGGGCAAAGCAGACGCAGCCCTGATCCGCGCGCAAACCGGCTTTGCCATTGGCGGCGTGTCTCCGGTGGGTCACGTCAATCCCGCGCGGGCGTGGTTTGACCGGACTTTGTTGGAGTTTGACATGATCTGGGCCGCCGCCGGCACCCCGCATCATGTATTCGGCTTGGCGCCAAAGGAGATGCTGCAAATTTCCGGTGCGCAACTGGCTGATTTTAGGGTGATCTAGAGGTCTAATGCTTTCCGGCAGAGGAAAGAAGAACAAGTGGATCATCTGGGTGGATGGCCAAGCGAAGCCTACAGTTGTCGGGTATGAGGCCTTGAGTGCTCTTCAAGATAGCGTGCAAAATTGCCAAATCACTGATTTGGCGCCGCCCGAACCGCCCCGTTTTGCCGAAGGCAAACCTACGGTTTGACGGGGCGGGCGCTTTGCTTCCTGCCCCTCGGTTCGGGCGCGAAGGCACTTTATGAGCAGCTAAGTCCAGCACAGCAGACATTAACGGCATTTTGTCAGGCCGAGATCCCTGCCCGTCCACAGAGAACGGCTTCGAGCGCCTTTTGAAGCGTACATAACCGGCCTTACAGGCGGCGATGGGACCGGATCATGCATTTCATCCGCAACAACAGATCAATATTCGCCCATTGCAACCATCTGAAATTCCAACATTTTCCAAATAAATGTAAAAACCCTTCACATAGACCCTTGCAACGGCCGGGATAAACCCCAATCTATGTAATGTGAAAGGCATTCACATGGCCCTTTCGCAGACGGGCCGCACCGGCGGCCTTCACCCCGAACTGAAAGGCTTATTTGATGACCACGATCACTTCCGAACAAACCTACGCCCCGCGCCAAAGCTGGTTCGCCCGCTCTGAGGCCTGGCTGGATGACAAAGGCAAAGGCGCCTGGATCGCCACCATGGTCCTTGGCTTTATCTTCTTCTGGCCCGTTGGCCTCGCCCTTTTGATGTACATGATCTGGAGTAAACGCATGTTTTCTGGAAAATCCTGCGCCCGCCGTGGCAGCCGCCACATGATGTCCACCCGCAGCACCGGCAACAGCGCCTTTGACGCATACAAGGCCGATACCCTGCGCCGCCTCGAAGAAGAGCAGAACAACTTCGAAGCCTTCCTGGAACGTCTGCGCGAAGCCAAGGACAAGGCCGAGTTCGACCAGTTTATGGACGACCGCGCCAAATCCAAGGACGACACAGCAGAAGCCTGATCTGCCTATGCCTCCCCCGCCTCCCGGCCCTGCCGGGGGGCAACTTTCAAGGAACACAAAAGATGCCCCCCGATCCCGATCTGCACCCCCAGTTTTACGAAGGCATCCCGGCCAAGCGTCTGTTTGCATGGCTCATTGATGCGGGCCTGATCTTTGTTCTGTGTTTGGTGATCGTACCGTTCACCGCCTTCACCGGCCTGTTTTTCTTTCCGCTGCTGATGCTGGTCACGGGCTTTGCCTACCGGGTGATCACCCTCGCCAATGGCTCTGCCACTTGGGGGATGCGGCTGATGTCGATGGAAATCCGGACCCGCGATGATGAGGCGCTCGATCTGGGCACCGCCTTCCTGCACACGCTGGGCTACAGCATCTCGATCGCCTTTGCGGTGGTGCAGCTGATCTCCATCGTGCTGATCTGCACCACGGCCCGCGCGCAGGGTCTCACCGATATGGTGCTGGGCACCGTGCCGATGAACCGCCGCCGCTGATTGATCGCATTTTATTAAAACGTGTCTTGGCGCATGGAAGACCGGTTGTTATCATCCCTTCGCAACAATCGGATGTCTCATGCGCCACTCTCTGCCGCTCACACCGCAGTTCTATGTAACTGCGCCGCAGCCCTGTCCTTATCTAGAGGACCGGATGGAGCGGAAGCTGTTTACCGCCCTACAAGGCGAGGCAGCAACCGAACTGAACGATAGCCTGTCTGCACAAGGGTTTCGCCGGTCACAGAATGTGCTTTATCGCCCGTCCTGCGCCGATTGCGCCTCTTGCCTGTCCGCACGGATCGACGTCTCCGCCTTCAGCCCAAGCAAAAGCCAAAAACGCATCACCAAGCGCAACAAAGGCCTGACGCGCCGCGCCACCTCGCCCTGGGCGACCGAAGACCAATACGATCTTTTCCGCCGCTACCTCGACAGCCGCCATGCGGATGGCGGAATGGCAGATATGGATGTGTTCGAATTTGCCGCCATGATCGAGGAAACCCCGATCCGCAGCCGGGTGATTGAATATGTTGATCAGGACACGGGCGATCTGGTTGGCGTCTGCTTGACCGATGTGCTGGGCGACGGGGTCAGCATGGTCTATTCCTTCTATACCCCTGACCGCCCCCGCGACGGGCTGGGCAACCACATCATCCTTGACCATATCGAGATCGCCCGCGCTGCAGGCCTGCCCTACGTCTACTTGGGCTATTGGGTGCCGGGCAGCCCCAAGATGGGCTATAAGGCCAAGTTCTCCGGGCTTGAGGTCTACATTGGCGGACGCTGGCAAAAGATGCGTGATCCCGACACCTTCATGCCAGAACAGCACCCGCTCAGCACGGACCCTATCGCGGAACAGGTTGCCAATATCGCCCTGCCCGACATGGCCCGAAGCCGCCGCTGATCCCCTCCCTTTTTGGCTCTTAAATATTCCGGGGGAGTCCGCAGGACGGGGGCTGGCCCCCTCTTACATCTTGAATCAAATGAGGGCGCCCATGGCGCCCTCTCTTTTTGTTTCAGCCGTGGATCAAACCACCCCCCGGATCAATTCGGGATCAGATCCGGCACAATGGTCACAATCGATGGGAAGAACCACAAGATCGCCAGACCCGCCACCTGGATCAACACAAACGGGATGATGCCGCGGTAGATATGCGCCGTTGTCACGCTCGCCGGGGCCACCCCGCGCAGATAGAACAGCGCAAAACCAAAGGGCGGCGTCAGGAACGAGGTTTGCAGGTTGACCGCGATCATGATCGTCACCCATTTCGGGTCAAAGGTGCCGCCATAGATAACCGGCCCGACAATCGGGATCACGATGTAGATGATCTCAAGGAAATCCAGCACAAAGCCCAGAACAAACAGCACCAACATCACGATCAGGAACACCGTCAGCTCGTTGTCAAAGGACTTGAGGAACTGCTGGATGTAATGCTCACCGCCAAAGCTGATGACCACAAGGTTCAGCAGTTGCGAGCCGATCAGGATGGTAAACACCATCGAGGTCACCTTGGCGGTTTCGCGCACCACCGGTGTCAGAACACCAGAGGTGTAAAGGATCCAGCAAGAGAACAACAAACCAAAGACCGCATAAAGATAGGCGCCATAGGCCACAAAGAAGGCAAACCAGCTTTCAAAGCTCACGCCGTCCTGATTGATCCGCAGATCAAAGTTCACCCCGACAAGGATACAGACGATAATCGCCAACGTGGACCAGATGATCACCTTGGGCGAACGATCCTGATCGCGCAGTTTACGATAAGCGGCCAGCATGATCGCCCCGCCCGCACCCAGCGCAGCGGCCGGTGTCGGGTTGGTGATCCCGCCAAGGATCGAGCCAAGCACAGCCACAATCAAGACCAGCGGCGGAAAGACAACGCGGATCAATTCGTTCTTGGAACACAGTCCCGTTGCATAGACCACACCGTACATGATCAACGCAAAGGGGATCGCCATCAGCACAACCGTCGCCCCCGGCGAGGTCAGCGGCGAGACCAGCACAATATCCACAAGCACCGCCAGCACCACACCGATACCGCCAATGATCAATGGCCGGCTTTCCGCAGAGGGAGATACCCCGCGACCCGTGGTCAGGAACAGCGAGAGCAGCACCAGAAGGATGGCAACGCCAGTCCCGATAGGTGCAGCGGCAGCAACCTTTGCGGCCTGCTTTTCGGCAAAGGCCTCATCGGACAGCTTTTCGCTGGCTTTGATGCCGCCGGATGCGTCGATATCAACCTGCTGCTGGATCGCGGCATCCCATGCCTCTTGACCATGCAGTTCGATCATCGCGGCCTTACATTCATCACCCACATTGGTGCGCAGGCTCGCCGCGTCACCGATTTCGGAGAAAGACGAAACCGTGGTGTTCTGGCTACCGATGATGCCAAGGTTGCCCAGCACGATAGTCCCGACAATCAACAGGACCGGTGCGCCGGCAAACCATGTGAAGGCCTCACCGCGTGTGACAGGCTCTGAGTTTGTCGCACCCATTGGTACAGCCGGAGCTTTGTCCGGGTTCAACAGCGCATAGCCAAAGGCATAAAGCGCATAGAGCAGCGCCAGCATGATCCCCGGCAGCAGCGCCGCCTGGAACAATGTCCCAACGGATACAACCGCAGGCTCACCCAGATAGGTCAATGCATCGGTACAGCCCACAGAGGTCGCACGCGCCTCTTGCGCGGCGGAATAAAGATCCCCCGCCAATGTGCCAAGCAGAACAATCACGATCGAGGGCGGAATGATCTGCCCCAATGTGCCGGAGGCCGCGATGACGCCGGTGGCGATCTCGGGGGAATAGTTGTTGCGCAGCATGGTCGGCAGGGCCAGCAGGCCCATGGTCACAACCGTCGCACCCACAATGCCGGTGGAGGCAGCGAGGAAAGCGCCCACAACCACGATGGACACGGCCAAACCGCCGGGCAGCGGGCCAAACACACGCGCCATCGTGGTCAGCAGATCATTGGCGATCTTGGAGCGTTCCAGCGTGATGCCCATCAGAACGAACATCAGAACCGCCAGCAGCGTTTCAATCGACTGCCCGGCCAAAACCCGTTCATTCATCCGGTTCACAATGAAAGACACGTTCCGGTCCAGCGCGGTTTCCCAGCCGGCCGGGAACACCGATTCCGCCACACGTGGCAGATCGGGATACCTGAACAGTGATATCGTGTCGTTCTTGACCCCCGAATTCACCAGATCACGATAGGCTTGCGAGGATGTGTCAATCGCTTGGTGGATCATCAATCCCGCACTGTCGAGCGCGGCAATGATCCCAAAGGATATGATCCCGGCCCCGCCGATGGCAAAGGCCACCGGAAAGCCAGACAGGATGCCCCCGAAGAGACACACAAAAACAATGATCAGGCCAACTTCGACCCCGTCGAGACCAAACAGCATCAGGTCTACTCCCTTAGATTAATGTGTGCCTTCGTAGGCTTCTTCACCCTCGCCCAGCGTATCGCGGTCGAGGTACTTGTTTTCGGATTCGGGCCCTTCGCGGAACTCGCACCAGCTGCGGTAGAACACCGCCAGCGCTTGCAGCAGCACCATCACGCAGAAGGCGCAGAGCAAAACCTTGAAGATAAAGTAACCGTTGAAACCGTTGGGCGAGAAACCGATGGTTTCCACGTTCCATTTCAGCAAGCGCGATTTGCGCAAAAGCAGTTCAAGCCGGTCAGAGGCGGATGGGTTTGGCGTCACCAGATGCCGCCACATAAAGAACCAGCCATAGAGCCATGTCACGGTCACAAACGGGATCATAAAGAAGATCGCGCCGAACATATCGACGATCTTTTTGGTGCGGAACTTGGCCCCGGCATAAAACAGGTCAACCCGCACATGCCCGCCTTGGACAAAGGTATAAGCCACACAAAGAGTGACCACCAAGGCATTGAAAAGTTTCAACTCTTCCGCAAACCAAGAGATGTCGAATTGCAGCGGGATACCGAACCCGATGGAGATATCAGGCCGGGTAAAGATCCGTTGCAGGAATACGATGATGATCTGTTGCAGCACCATCAGCAGGCCCGCCCATGCAAACAGGCGGCCAACAGAGTTGTTGAACCATTCAAGCCCGCGCACATAGGCCCACATGACCTCGCGCTTCCACATGCCGATGATGGTCAGGACAATCAGGAAAGTCGCCAGCACAAAGAACAGCTCAACCGACGCACCATAGTAGATGAACCGCATCAGAGATTCTTTGTTGGACCAATCGAGCCACATGCCCGGATTGAGCAAGGCTGCAAAGAAGTTATAGAAGGATTCCAGTATGTTGCCCGTCACAAATTGGACAAATCCACCGTCTTGGAATTTGTCGAGACAGCTGAGTTTTGCACCCTCCGCCGCCCGGAAAAACCCCGAACACATCACTTCATCGGCCATATGATCCCCCTCGCATTGCGCAGGGCCCCTCTTTGGCCCCGATCGCAAGCACCTGTGTTTCGGCCTTTTGGCCGTTAAACGCGCTTTGGTGTAGACATCCGGGGGCCGCAGATCATGCAGCCCCCGGACAATTCAGTCTTGGCAATTAGCCTGCGTTACGTACGCGCTCACGCTGCTCTACGTAGAATGCGTCAGACTTGGACAGCCATTCGGCAGAAGAGGTCAGCGACGCTTCGAAGCTGGCGCGTGTTTTTGCAAACAGCTCGTCGCCCATGTTTTCGTCCATGACCTCTTTGGAGGCCGCGCCAAATGCATCCCAAACGTCGTCTGTGAACTGCATGGTTTTCACACCCTGCTGCTGCAGACGGGACAGAGCGGCACCGTTGTTGGCAAGTGTTTCTGCCAGCTGGATGTGCGTTGTCGCCATTGTGGAATATTCGATGATCTTCTGGTGCGCAGGTGACAGGTCATTGAACACGTCGAGGTTTACCGCACATGCAAGACCGGAGCCTGGCTCGTGGAAGCCCGCAGTGTAGTACACTTTGGCAACTTCCTGGAAACCGGCGCGTTCGTCCGCGAATGGGCCAACCCACTCCAGACCGTCCAGAGCGCCCGAAGACAGGGCCTGATACAGTTCGCCGCCTGGGATGTTCTGAACGGATGCGCCCAGTTTACCCAGAACCTTGCCACCGAGGCCAGGCATACGGAATTTCAAGCCGTTGAAGTCCGCCGCGGAGCCGATTTCCTTGCGGAACCAACCACCGGACTGGGAACCGGAGTTACCAGCAAGGAAGGATTTCAGGTTGAAGATCTCGCCCAGTTCGTTGTGCAGATCATGGCCGCCACCGTGGTGGTACCAGTTTGTCAGCTCTTGCGCGGTGCCGCCGAATGGTACGGCAGTATAGTAAGCATAGGCAGGGTGCTGGCCGATATAGTAGTAGTCGGCAGAGTGGTACATGTCGGCCTGACCGGAGGATACCGCGTCAAACACTTCGAATGCGCCAACCAGTTCGCCCGGTGCTTTCTTGTCGATGGTCAGAGTGCCGTCAGACATCTCGTTAACCATGTTGTTCAGATATGTGGCCGCATCGTCCAGCACGGCAAAACCGCGTGGCCAAGATGTTACCATTGTCAGTGTGCGCTTGCCTTGTGCATACGCAGGTGCTGCCAACGTTGTGGCTGCGGCGGCTGTCCCGCCAAGTGCAGATGTCTTCAGAAATGAACGACGATCCATTGGATACTCCTCCCAAATTACCGCGCCTGATACGCATTTTCGCACGCACAGGTCGCTTCAAGTGACGCTACAGTAACGGGCGCAGCCGTTTTTGAAATACCTACTACTACGTATAGGGCCGCCTCGATTGTCGGATTCGGTAAGATTTTTTGACCGAAATCTGCGAAATAGGGCGATTTCCACCCCCGGCTTAGGGGGATGACAGCCTCTCGGGGCTTTGATTCGGGGCAGATTCGGCGTATCGAATCGTTATGCGCCGTCCGCTTTCCTTTCTGTCTCCCAGCTATGCGCAAAAGCTCACGCTGCTTGCCACGGTGCCGCTGATTGCGGCGGTGGCGGCGATTGCGATGATTGTGGCCTTGCAGGCGCGCGCACTGGCAGAGCGTGAAATCACCACCCTTGAGACCCAGTTAATCGAGGCCAAGAAAGCCGAGTTGCACAATTACGTGACGCAGGCCCGCAACGGGTTTTACTTTGTCTATGGCCGCGCCGCGCCTGATGATGATGCGGCCAAGGCGCAGGTGACACAGATCCTGTCGGCGATGATCTATGGCGATGACGGGCAGTTCTTTGTCTATGATTATGACGGCAACGCCATCGTCAGCCCGCGCCAGACCGAGCGGATCAATGAAAACTGGACCGGCCTGACCGACAGCGAAGGCACGCCGGTGGTGGATGAGTTGATCCGCATTGCCCGTGCCGGCGCCGGGTATCACACCTATCTCTGGCCCAAGCCCTCGACCGGGGAAGAGGCGCGGATGATCACCTATGTGACTTCCTTCCCCTCCTGGCAGTGGGCCGTGGGCACGGGCGTGTTCATCGATGATGTGCTGGCCTCGGTCGCCAATGCCCGCGCCGATGTGGAGGCCCGCGTGCAGCGCACCTTTGTCTATATCGGCGGGATTACCCTTTTGGCGCTTTTGGTGGTTTTTGCCACGGGTATGTTCATCAACCTGCACGAACGGCGGCTGGCCGATGCCAAGCTCAAGAAACTGACCTTGCGGGTGTTTGACGCCCAAGAAGAGGAACGCGGACGGGTGGCGCGGGAATTGCATGACGGGATCAGCCAGATTTTGGTCGGGGTCCGCTATGCGCTGGACAACGCGCGGCGGCGCTTGGAACGGGGCGACCCCAAGGCCGAAGAGCCGCTGAACAAAGGCATCACCACCCTCGCCGATGCGATTTCCGAGGTCCGCCGGATCAGCCGTGATCTGCGCCCCGGTGCGCTTGACGATCTGGGCCTTGGCCCGGCCATCAAGACCCTGACCGAAGAATTTGAGGCCCGCACCGGGATCACCTGCACATTTGATACGGTCGTGTTCCGCAACCGGCTTGATAATGACGCCAAGATCGCCCTCTACCGGATCGCGCAAGAAGCCTTGACCAATGTGGAACGGCATTCGGGGGCAACACGGGTGGAAATTGATCTGCGCGGTCACCGGCGCGGTGCCACCCTTCGGATCAGGGACAACGGCAAAGGGCTGACCACGGGCCGCAGCGCTGGATCATCGGGGCTGGGCCTGCGCAACATGCAAGAACGCATGGACCAATTGGGCGGCACACTGCGACTGATTGAAGCGAAAGGCGGCGGGACCACAATTGAGGCCAACGTGCCATTGACGCATCTGTTGCCGCCTGAAAAGACAGAGGCCAAGCCAACAAAGGTTGCCGCAGAATGACCCAAAAGACCAAAGTTCTGATTGTCGATGATCACCCAATGGTTGCCGAAGGCATTCAATCTATTCTCGAAAGCTATGACGATGTCGCAGTGGTCGGCACCGCTTTCAATGGCCGCGATGTGATGGACCGGCTTGAAACACTGGACCCCGATGTGATCCTGATGGATCTCAACATGCCGGAGATTGGCGGGCTGACCGCCACGGAAATGGTGCTTGAGCGCCGCCCCGGCACGCGGGTCGTGATCCTCACCATGCATGACAGCCCGGAATATATCTCGTCCGCCCTCAGCCACGGCGCAATGGGGTATCTGCTCAAGGATGTGCCAACCGACGAGATCAAACTGGCGATTGATACCGTTATGCAGGGCCAGCGATATCTGTGCACCGGCGCGCAGGGTTCGATTGCCCCCAAAGAGGGCGAGCCGCGTGAGGCACTGACAGAACGCGAACAGACGATTTTGCTGCAACTGGCGGCGGGCAAA
Organism: Sulfitobacter mediterraneus; assembly: GCF_003054325.1. Taxonomy (GTDB): domain Bacteria; phylum Pseudomonadota; class Alphaproteobacteria; order Rhodobacterales; family Rhodobacteraceae; genus Sulfitobacter; species Sulfitobacter mediterraneus. The sequence continues at coordinate 308,225 of NZ_QBKU01000003.1, read as the reverse complement.
TCCAATAAAGAGGTGGCTGTGGCGCTTGAGATTTCCGTGCGCACCGTCGAGACCCACCGTAAAAACATCAAACGCAAACTGGGCATTTCCAGCACCGCCGGGCTGACCCGTTATGCGCTGGAACACGGGGTTTTGCAGGGCACAGGTGTGCGCCTTTAACGGGCTGGCCTGCCGAAACGACGGATTCTGACGCTGAAACGTCAGAAAATCTGCCCGATATTTCGGAAAATTACCTCCGCACAACCTTACGTGAAACAAAATGTCGCATTTTTCACCCTCAGAGACATAAATTCTGCCGGATTGGCTGTTGACGCCCCCTGCCCGCGATTCTAATGTCGCGCCACGTTTAAGGAGCCTTTGAGATTATGACTAACCTAGTCGTCATTGTAGGACACACGCGCATGGGCCGGTAACGGTAAACCATAATCCTTCCCATGCGCCCCCGAAAATCGGGGGCTTTTTTATGCGCAACACAAATATTGCCTTACGGAGCAAGACCATGACACGCCAGATGACCGGAGCCAAAATGATCGTACAAACCCTGATTGATCAGGGTGTCGATACCGTCTTTGGATATCCAGGGGGGGCGGTGCTACCGATTTATGACGAGGTGTTTCAGCAAAACAGCATCAAACATATTCTGGTGCGCCACGAACAAGGTGCGGTGCATGCCGCCGAGGGCTATGCCCGCTCGACCGGGAAACCCGGAGTGGTTCTTGTGACCTCTGGCCCCGGTGCCACCAATGCCGTGACCGGCCTCACCGATGCATTGCTCGATAGCATCCCGATTGTGGTTCTGACCGGACAGGTGCCAACCTTCATGATCGGCTCTGACGCCTTTCAAGAGGCCGATACCGTCGGCATCACCCGGCCCTGCACCAAGCACAACTGGCTGGTGAAAGAGACCGACCAATTGTCCGGTGTCCTGCACGAAGCATTTCATGTCGCCACCTCAGGCCGTCCCGGTCCGGTTCTGGTGGACATTCCAAAGGACGTGCAGTTTGCCACCGGCACCTATACGCCCAAGGCACCCTCGACCTCGCACTATCAACCCAAGGTCAAAGGCGACCTTGAGGAAATCACCGAACTGGTGGCGGCGATGGAAAAAGCCAAGCGTCCGGTGTTTTACACCGGCGGCGGGGTGATCAACTCGGGGCCCGGCGCAAGCCAGCTGTTGCGTGAATTGGTTGAGGCCACCGGCTTTCCGATCACCTCTACGTTGATGGGCCTGGGTGCCTATCCGGCTTCGGGTGAAAAGTGGCTCGGGATGCTGGGCATGCACGGGCTTTACGAGGCCAACATGGCGATGCATGGCTGCGATCTGATGATCAACATCGGGGCGCGGTTTGATGACCGGATCACTGGCGTTGTTGACAGCTTTAGCCCCAAGTCGAAAAAAGCCCATATCGACATTGATCCCTCCTCGATCAACAAGGTGATCCGCATCGACATCCCGATTGTTGGCGATGTCGGCCATGTGCTTGAGGATCTGCTCAAGGTCTGGAAATCGCGCGGCCGGAAAACCAACTCCGAAGCGGTCGCCAAATGGTGGCAGCAGATCGAGGAATGGCGCAGCGTTGATTGCTTGAAGTTCAAGCAAGAAGGCAAGGTGATCCGCCCGCAATATGCACTGTCCCGCCTTGAAGAGCTGACCAAGAAACATGACCGCTATATCTGTACCGAAGTGGGCCAGCACCAGATGTGGGCGGCGCAATACCTCGGCTTTGAAGATCCGAACCGCTGGATGACATCGGGCGGATTGGGCACCATGGGATATGGTTTTCCGGCGTCGATTGGCGTGCAGATGGCGCATCCCGAAAGCCTCGTGATCAACGTGGCGGGTGAGGCGTCCTGGCTGATGAACATGCAGGAAATGGGCACTGCGATCCAATACAACCTGCCTGTGAAACAGTTCATCTTGAACAACGAACGCCTTGGCATGGTGCGCCAGTGGCAGGAATTGCTGCATGGTGAACGCTATTCCCAAAGCTGGTCAGAGGCTTTGCCCGACTTTGTGAAACTGGCCGAAGCCTTTGGTGCGAAAGGGATTATCTGCTCTGACCCGGCGGATCTGGACGATGCGATCATGGAAATGCTGAATTATGATGGTCCGGTGATTTTTGATTGTCTGGTGGAAAAGCACGAGAACTGCTTCCCGATGATCCCGTCAGGCAAAGCGCACAACGAGATGCTGTTGGGCGATGCGCAGACCCAAGGCGTGATCGACGCAAAGGGCAGTGTTCTTGTTTAAGCCCGGCCTCATAGCAGCTTCTCTGATCGCGGTCTGCCTGCCATTTTCGGCGGGCGCTCAATTGACTGCGGCTCTGGAAAGCAAAGTGACGATTGTTGCGCCCCGGTCTTTGAACACCAATCAGGCCGATGCCTTTGAGGAGTTCGTGAATGACAGTCGCTACAACGGCGCATTTTATGTGTCCCAGAATGGCGGATTTCATTGGCGCACAAACCTAAACTCACTGGCCGCCGCCAAACGCCTGACTGGTCAGGCTTGCAATTTGAATGGAAGAAACTGCCAAATCTACGCCACGCTGACCCCAAAATCGGCGCGGCTGAGCAAAGCGATCGAAGGCCTTTCCCAAACCGCTGCGCGAGACGCCGAAGCTTGGGCGCGCCAGAATACAAAAGATGGAAGGTCGGTCGCCGTTGCGGCCAGCGGATATGCCGGATGGGCCGGTTGGCGTGGCAAGTCCTCATCGGCCAAGCTCCGCTCTTCGGCATTGAACCACTGCGGCGATCTACTGCGTGCCAGGATCAAGCGGCTAGAGGCAAAGCAACGCGAGGCACTTGAGCAGGAAGGCCTGCTGCAGTGCAAAATTATATTTACTCAACCCACGAGGTAACCAACATGTCAGCCCTAAAAATCAAAAAAGGCGCCACCTCGCACTCCGCCTATAACCTACGTCCAAATTTTTCGGACGTGATTGAACGTCACACGCTGGCGGTGCTGGTCGAAAACGAGCCGGGTGTACTGGCCCGCGTGATCGGCTTGTTTTCGGGTCGCGGTTACAACATCGACAGCCTGACAGTGGCCGAGGTCGATCACACCGGCCATCTGTCGCGCATTACCATTGTGACGTCAGGCACACCACAGGTCATCGAACAGATCAAGGCACAACTGGGCCGGATCGTTTCGGTGCATGACGTGCATGATTTGACGGTTGAAGGCGCCAGTGTTGAGCGTGAGTTGGCGATGTTTAAAGTGTCCGGCAAAGGTGATCACCGGGTTGAGGCGCTGCGCCTTGCGGATATTTTCCGCGCCAATGTGGTGGACAGCACGCTGGAAAGCTTTGTGTTTGAGATCACCGGTGCGCCAGAAAAGATTGACGCATTTGCCGATCTGATGCGCCCCTTGGGCCTTGTCGAAGTGGCACGCACTGGCGTGGCTGCCCTGTCGCGGGGAGACTGACGACCCCGGCTGCACTTCGAGGCGGTTTTTCAGGCTTCCAGTGCAGCCCGCTCTTGAACTTTGGCCGTTTTATCAGCCTCAAAAGGCAGGATCTTGGCGCTGCCCGAGCGCGTCCTCGCCTTTTTCATTTGTCCTGCAGTCGCCTTCAACTGGCCGGGCAGATCTGCGCGGCCATGGCCCGAAATGAGCCGGGGGTTGGACGCAAGCCGCATCTTTTCATCGGTCGAGACGTCAAAGCAAACCATGTCACCGGCGGTCAGCGCCGAGGCGGGAGAATTCTGTGGGTCTTTTGAACGGAAATAGGCCAGATCGCCTTGATCCTCACACCAAAACACAGCTTTGGCCACCACAGGATCACTCCACAAAAAAATTCCAATCATTGGTTAAGCCCCCGAAATTTATGCCTAACAACTAGTTATCAACAACCTCAGGGACTTTTGTAGCGTCTAAATTGAAACGTATGCTGGCATTTTGTGTCGGATTACCGCATAAGGTGATACAATACAGCGTCACACCTGACACCAATTAGCGTCAGATCGAGCAGTGCATCCTCGACGCATAGGGGAGTCGAATTTTGCAAAAACAATCAGAAGATGCGCACTTGCGTCAAGGTGAAAAGCGGTCTCCAGCTGAATTACGCACCATTTTCGGGATGAACCTGAGAAAATTGGCGGAAAACTTCTCATCCGTTGCCGAATTGACCCGCCAGCTTGGTATCAACCGCACTCAATTTAACCGGTATCTCGCTGGCGAAAGCTTTCCCCGGCCCGATGTTCTGGACCGGATTTGCCGGTTTTTTGATATTGATGCCCGAATTTTACTTGAGCCGGTCGATGACATTCGCCTGTCCCAGGAACGCAGTGCGAATGGGGTTCTGACTGATTTTCTGGGCCTCCAATCGGCATCCGTATCAGAAGAGCTTTTTCCAACCGGGTTCTACCGCTTTGCCAGGCGCAGCTTTATCAACCCCGATGATTTTGTAACCGGCCTTTTGCATATCACGCGCCAAGGCACCCAAACCAGTTTGCGCGGCTATGAGACGACCGCCGCCATGCGCACTCAGGATTTGCCGACCCATCCCCAGACCCGCGTGTTTGGCGGGTTGATTTTCCGGCAGGAGAACGGCATCGCGATCTTTGCGGCGCGGCGCAACGCGATGACCTCCTCGTTCAACTATCTCACGCGGGTCGCGTCCTTTGAAAACAACTTTTGGGTTGGTTATGTCACCCGTACTGTTGGCGAAGACGCGGTCGGAACCCGCGCCACCCGGCTTGTTTATGACTACCTCGGGACCGAGTTCCGCAGCGCCCTGCAAGCCCGGCGCCAGGCCGGATTTTGCAAGGTTGACGATCTCAGCCCGTTCCAGCGCCGTCTGCTCCGCCCCGACGAACCTTTTGCCTAGACCGACATATGTCGCCCGTGAACAACTCGGGTCGTTTGTGAATTTTAGCGCCGATGGGGGCCGTGGTACTCTTGTTTCCAACAGGAGAAAGCATCATGGACCATTCGACCACCGATCTGAGCAACGTGCGCCGCCCCATTGAAACAGCCAATGGTCTGCCCAACGGGCACTACATTGATGCCAGCATCTTTGACGAAGAGAAACAGGCCGTGCTGTTTGACAATTGGGCTGGCCTTGCCGTTGCCGCCGATGTGCCAGAGGTCGGTGATGCGGTTCCGGTAACCTTCCTGAACATGCCATTGTTGATTGTACGCGACAAGCAGGGCCATGTGCGGGTGTTTCAGAACACCTGTCGCCATCGGGGCATGATCCTGGTGGAAGAGCCACGCAAGATCGAAGGCGCAATTCGCTGCCCCTATCACAGCTGGTGCTATTCCACCGATGGCCGTCTGGTCAGCACGCCGCATGTCGGCGGTCCAGGACAAAACACCCATGACGGCATTGACCGCGCCCTGCTGGGCTTGATCGAGATCCGCAGTCACATCTGGATGGGTGTCATTTTCATCAATGTGTCCGGCACCGCCCCCGCCTTTGAGGATGCCCATGCTGACCTGCAGGCGCGGTGGTCGGAATTTGACAAACCGCTTTATCATGGCGGCGCGGGCAGCTCGTTTCAGCTTGAGGTCAACTGCAACTGGAAACTGGCCGTCGAGAATTACTGCGAAAGCTATCATTTGCCTTGGGTGCACCCCGGCCTCAACAGCTATTCCCGCCTGGAGGATCATTACCACATCGAAGCACAGGGGCGGTTCTCCGGCCAAGGTACCTTGGTCTATCGCCAGTTGACCGGTGAGAACGGCAGAACCTTCCCCGATTTCGAGAACCTGTCAGACAAATGGGACACTGCCGCCGAATATATCACAGTCTACCCCAACGTATTGTTGGGTGTGCACCGCGATCACACCTTTGCCATCGTGCTGGTGCCTGAGGGTCCGGAAAAGACAGTGGAGAACATTCACCTTTACTATTCCGCCGCCCAGACCGACCCCTATTTGCGCGCCCGCAACACCGAGCAATGGAAACAGGTTTTTGCCGAAGATGTCTTTGTCGTTGAAGGCATGCAGCGCGGTCGCCACGGGCCCAGCTTTGATGGCGGGCGGTTTTCACCGGCGATGGACGGGCCCACGCATATGTTCCATGATTGGGTCGCCAGCCAGCTTGAGCGGCACCGCAGTACGCCGCAAGCGGCGGAATGACCGATCTGGATCGTGATCTGCTGGCGGCGCATGCCGCTGGCGATACATCGGCCTTGGTTGCGCTATATGCACAGGCAGCCGAAGCGGCGAACAGCACCGATCAGGCCGCCTTTTACCTCACCCATGCACATGTTTTTGCGATGGAAGCCGGGCATCCTGACACGCCTGCATTGCGGCAACGGCTGATTGACATGGGCCGCGAATGCCCCCTTCCCGCGCCCAATCCGCCGCTTAGATAACCGGCGGGCGCTTCTGCGGCCAGCGTGTCGCCTCATGCCATTGCTGGGCAAGCTGCAATAGCCTTGCATCGCTCCCCTTCGGCCCGATCAGTTGCAGCCCGGCGGGCAAGCCATTCTGGCCAAATCCGGCGGGAATATTGACCACGGGCAGGCCCAGCAAACTGGCCGGAATCACCACCTGCATCCAGCGGTGGTAGGTGTCCATCGTAGTGCCGGCAATCTCTTTGGGAAAATCCAGCGTCACGTCAAACGGCCACATCTGCGCGGATGGCAGGACCAATACGTCATAACTCTCAAACAGCGTCACGGCTTTGCGGAACCAGTCAGAGCGGATCTCGCTGGCCCGCTGCACATCCATCGCGCTGAGGGCCAAACCGCGCTCAATCTCCCAGATGGCGGCGGGTTTGAGCATGGCGCGGGTATCAGGGTTTTCATGCAACGCCCGCGCCCCGCCCGCCACTGCAAAAGAGCGCATGGTGATCCAACTGTCCCAGATCGCGCCGGAATCAAATGGCGCGTTGACCGGCACAACCTCATGGCCCAATCCGCCCATCTGCGCCAAAGCGGCGGCGCTGACGTCCAACAGCCCGTCCTCAAACGGCAGCGCCCCGTCCCAATCCCCAAGCCAGCCAATGCGCTGCGACGGCAAGTCATCTGCCAGTTGCGGCAAGGTCGCGGCCTGACCGTGGCTGAGCGGTTGCCGCGGATCCGCGCCCGTCATGGTATCAAGCAAAGCGGCCAAATCTGCCGGGCAGCGGGCCATCGGGCCAGCCGTGGCCAGCTGATGTAAAAACAAATCCCCAGCAGGTTCTCCGGGTACCGTGCCCCAGCCGGGGCGCATGCCATAGACGTTGTTCCAGCCCGCCGGATTGCGCAGCGACCCCATCATGTCCGACCCATCCGCCACAGCAAGCATCCGTGTGGCCAAAGCCGCCGCCGCCCCGCCCGACGATCCACCACAAGACCGCGCCGGATCATATGGGTTGGTGGTGGCGCCATGCACCGGGTTATACGTGTGCGAGCCTAGGCCGAACTCAGGCGTGTTGGTCTTGCCAATCACAATCGCCCCTGCCGCCCTGATCCGCGCCACTGGCAGATCATCCTGAAGGGCCATTTGCCCGGCAAAGATGGGAGAGCCTTGCGAGGTCGGCAACCCTTCGGCATTGGCCAAATCCTTGATCGCAATGGGTATGCCATGCAACCACCCGCCGCGCGGGCTATTGTCCGCCGCTGCGGCTTCGGCCAAAAGCGCATCAGGATCGCGCAGCGACACGATTGCGTTCACCGTGCCGTTCACAGCCGCAATGCGATCAAGCGTGGCCTGCATCACCTCACGCACCGATAGATCACGCCGCTCAAGCGCGGAAGACAGCTCAAGCGCATCCAGTTCTAAAATATCCATAGGGTGATGAGACCAAGACTGCGGTCGCTGCGCAATCCCATTTCTTTCTGGCTCTCAATAATCTGGGGGAATCGCGGCCTGCCGCGATGGGGGCAAAGCCCCCGGCCCGGTCAGTCGCCCTGCGCTTCGGCCCGGCTTTTGCCACTTACGGCCAATGCCAGTGTCGCCCCCATCAAACCGTCCAGATCACCGTCCAGCACCCCTTTGGTGTCGGAGGTCTCGTAGTTGGTGCGCAGGTCTTTGACCATCTGATAGGGTTGCAACACGTAAGACCGGATCTGATTGCCCCAGCCCGCATCGCCCTTGTTTTCGTGCATCTCGTTCACAGCGGCGTTCCGGCGGTCCAGCTCCAACTGATAAAGACGGCTTTTCAGGGCCTTCATCGCGATATCGCGGTTCTGGTGCTGGGATTTCTCTGATGACGTCACCACAATGCCGGTGGGAGCGTGGGTGATGCGCACGGCGGAATCGGTGGTGTTGACGTGCTGTCCGCCCGCACCCGAGGACCGATAGGTATCGATACGAATGTCGGATGGGTTTACCTCAATCTCGATGTTGTCATCCACCACCGGATAGACCCCGACAGAGGTAAAGGAGGTGTGGCGTTTGGCGGCGGAATCAAACGGGCTGATCCGGACCAGACGGTGGACGCCGCTTTCGGATTTCAGCCAGCCATAGGCGTTTACGCCGCTGATCTTGTAGGTGGCAGATTTGATGCCCGCCTCTTCGCCCGCGCTTTCGGCCTGCAATTCGACCTTATAGCCCTTTTTCTCGGCCCAGCGGACATACATCCGCGCCAGCATGCTGGCCCAGTCACAGCTTTCGGTGCCGCCCGCGCCGGAGTTGATTTCAAGAAAGGTGTCATTGCCGTCGGCCTCGCCGTCCAGCAGGGCTTCAAGCTCCTTTTGGGCGGCTTTCTCGGCCAGCGCCTTCAGCGCGGATTCGGCGTCGGCGACCACTTCGTCGTCCTCTTCCATCTCGCCCAGTTCGATCAGCTCGATGTTGTCGGCCAGCTCTTGCTTGATGCCCTCATAGGTGTCGATGGCATCGACCAGCATCTGGCGATCCCGCATCAGTTTCTGCGCTGCATCCGGATCATCCCAGAGGTTCGGGTCTTCGACGCGCGCGTTAAATTCCTCCAGCCGGTGCTGGGCGGTTTCAACGTTCAAACGCTGCGCCAGCAGTTCCAGGGATTTCCCGATCTGATCTGCCGTGTTTTGTGCTTCTGCGCGCATGGGTGCCTGCCTTCATCTGGGTTCAAGGCGGGATAAACCAGCCCGCGCGGCGCAGCAAGCCGCAGGGCGGTTTTCCCGGACCTGTTTGGTTAATAAAGACCACCTGAGGACAATGTCCCAAACGTGGCCTTGGGGCCGACCACGGCTTTTTTGCCGGTTGAGGTGGTGACCTCGCGCCCGCCCCCGCCCAGTTCCTCGACCAATGGCAAATCACCGCCCATGGCAAAGCCGCCATCAAACATGATGCCAAAGATCGGCTCTTCGCCATCGCGGAAACATTCAGAGACAACATTGTTCCCCGAAGCTCCATCGCTGAGCCGTGCACCGGTAAAGCGGTCGATGTTGATGAACACACAGCTGTCGGGCGCTTTGAAATCGCCGCCGCCATATTTCTTGATCGCTTGGGACATAAACCGCTGGAACACCGGCGCACAGAGCGCGCCGCCGCCCGACCCCCGGCCCATGGCACGGGGCGTGTCAAACCCGATATAACAGCCCGCGACGATGTTGGAGGAAAAGCCGACAAACCAAGCGTCTTTCTCGTCGTTTGTGGTGCCGGTTTTGCCTGCAATCGGCACGGGCAGATTGACGGCTTTGCGGGCGGTGCCGCGTTCGACCACACCGCGCATCATCGAGGTCAGCTGATAGGCCGTGACCGGATCCATCACCCGTTCACGGTTGGAAATCACCCTTGGGGCTTGGCCCGGAGTGAGGCTGACCTGTTTGCAATCGTTGCACAGACGTTGGTCATGTTGGTAAACGGTGCGCCCGTAACGGTCCTGCACCCGGTCCACCAGCGTGGGTTGAACCCGCTCACCGCCATTGGCGAACATCGCATAGGCCGACACCATCTGATAGAGCGTGGTTTCCTGCGCCCCAAGCGCATTGGCCAGCACCGGTGAGAGGTTGTCATAGACGCCAAAACGTTCGGCATAGCTGCCGACCACATCCATGCCGACCTCCTGGGCCAGTCGGATGGTCATCAGGTTCCGCGATTGTTCGATGCCGGTGCGCAGCGGCGTTGGCCCGTAGAATTTATGCGAGGCGTTCTTGGGCCGCCACACGCCTTGCGGGGTGTCGATCTCGATCGGGGCGTCTACAACAATGGTGGCCGGGCTATAGCCGCTGTCGAGTGCGGAGGCATAGACAAAGGGTTTGAAGCTTGAGCCGGGCTGGCGGCGGGCCTGGGTCGCGCGGTTGAACACCGAGGCCTGATAGGAAAAGCCGCCCTGCATGGCGATCACGCGCCCGGTGTCCGCGTCCATGGCAACAAAACCGCCCTGCACCTGAGGCACCTGCCGCAACGTCCAGCGGATAAAGCTGCCATCGTCATCCGCAGTCATCCGGCGCACCAGAACCACCTCGCCCACGCTCAGCAGATCACCGGCGACACGGGCCTTTTTCGCCAGCTTCCCGTCTTCAAGCCGTTTGCGGGCCCATTGGACATCCTTGGCGGGAATCCAATGGCCGTCTGCGTCCTCTTCAACGCCTTCGATGCCAATGCGGGCGTCATTATCGCCGATCTCAAGCACCACAGCGGGATACCATTGGTTTTCCAGGTCAATGTCGCGGGGCACACGCAGATCAGCCAGTGCGGCACGCCATTTCTCTTCGGTTTCAAGCGCTTCGGCAGGAAGGCTCTCGCCGGTTCCGCGCCAGACACCACGGCCACGGTCGTATTGTTCCAGTTGCAGACGCAGTGCGTTGGCGGCGATGGGCTGCATCTCGTTGTCGATGGTGGCACGAACGGTCAGACCGCCGGTGAAAAACTCACCTTCGCCAAAGTTTTCGGACAATTGTCGGCGAATTTCATCGGTGAAATAGTCACGCGGCGGCAGTTCGGCTTTGAAGCTTTCGAAATCGCCGTTCTGGACCGACCGCAGCGGCAAGGCCTTTTCGGCCTCATACTCCGCCTTGGGAATGTAGCCGTTTTCGAACATCTCCCGCAGCACAAAGTTGCGCCGTGACAATAGGCGTTCCTTGCGGCGCACGGGGTGGAAATCCGATGGCGCTTTGGGCAAAGACGCCAGAAACGCTGCCTCATGCGGGGCCAGTTCACCCAAGGTCTTGTTGAAATAGGTCTGGCTGGCCGCGGCCACACCATAGGAATTCTGGCCAAGGAAAATCTCGTTCAGGTAAAGCTCAAGGATTTTTTCCTTGGGCAGGGTTTCTTCCAGACGGGCGGCGAGGATGATCTCCTTGATCTTACGCTCGGCCCGGCGATCGCCGGACAACAGGAAGTTTTTCATCACCTGCTGGGTGATCGTGGAGGCCCCGCGCACATCGCGCCCGCGCGAGCGCACGGCATCAATCGCCGCCGCCGCAATACCGCGTAAATCGTAACCTTCGTGCTGATAAAAATTCTTGTCCTCAGCCGAAATAAACGCCTGCTTGATCAGGTCTGGAATGGTATCCGCCGGGGCAAACAGCCGCCGTTCCTTGGCAAATTCGTCGATCAAACGCCCCTGCCCCGAATAGATCCGGCTGATCGTTGGCGGGGTATATTGTGCAAGGCTTTCGTGGCTGGGCAGATCACGCCCGTACATCCAGAACACCGCCCCGATGGACAGCGCGACCATAGCCAGGCTCATGGTGATCGCGGTAAAAATACCGCCAAAGAAAGACAGGATGAAACGGAACACGAATGAACAACCTTTTCAGGGCAACGAGGTAGGGTCCGGTATACGCGGACCGGCGGCAATGGTCAAAACACGAAACGCACTGGCTTCGGCCAATCTTTGCCCATCCACTACGGGGCGGCGCAGGTGACGAAGTGGTTCTTTTTATTGCCGGATCAAAGGCTTGCGGGCTTCATCTTGATCGCGCCACGCCAATATCGCATCGGCCATCGCGTTGACCATGACCGCACGCCAGATCGGATCGCGCAGATTGTTGAGATCCCGCTTTGAACTCAGAAAGCCGATCTCGACCAGAACCGACGGGATATCTGCGGATTTGAGCACCGAAAAACCGGCCCGGCGCAGGGGGCGGCTGTTCATTGGGCCACCCGCGGCAGCCATGCCTTTGCTCAAGACCTGCGCCAGCGCGGTAGAGCGCGGTTCGGTTTCCTGACGGGCCAGATCCAGCAGAATGCTTGCCACCTGATCATCCGATCCGGTCAAATCAACACCGGCGATAATGTCGGCGCGGTTGTGCCGTGCGGCCAGATGCGCCGTTGCCGCATCACTGGCCTCGTCCGACAGGGTATAGACCGTCGCGCCCTTGGCCCCGCCTTGGGTCAGGCTGTCCGCATGCAGCGATATAAACATGTCGGCCTGCGCCTGATGGGCAATCGCCACGCGGGTTTCCAGCGCGACAAAGACGTCCTCGGACCGAGTCAGCACCACATCAACACCGCTGCGCTGCAAGGTCTCGCTCAGCGACAGGGCAAAGCGCAACATCAGGTCTTTCTCATCAACACCGTCGGTTTGGGCGCCCGGATCAATACCGCCGTGACCGGGATCCAGCGCCACAACAAAGCGGCCATCATCACGTTTTGTCATCGGCTTTCGAGGGGCGAGTGACATCGTCCACGAGGGATCAACCGCCACCCCTGCAGCCTTGGCAAATCTATCTTGAGATACCTCTTTGAGGATGATCTCAAGCCGCGCGGTGCCGCTGTTCTGATCAACGGGCATAGCGATCTGGTCGGGGATCATCGGCTCTGCCAGATCGGCGACCAGCCGCGACCAGCCGGGCTGAAAACTACCAAAGCGGATATCGGAGATCGCGCCCGGTTCAGGCAACAAATCCTCGCCGCTCAGGCCCGTCCAATCAACCTCGCGGAAATCCACCACCAACCGCGCCGGATCATTCAGAAGGAACACCCGGAACGGCACACCTTGGCTGAGGCCAAGGGTCAGTGAGGTCTTGCCGAACCAGCCCTCTTCGATCTTGCTTTGCTCAGGATCGACCCGCGCCAGGGCGGAAAGGCTTTGGGCATAGGCCCCCTGCGCCGTGATCATGATCACTGCCAATAGCTTGAGTATCGCCTGCATCCGCTCCACCGTTGTTTTCGGCTTGTTGTTGGGGTCAGGCTAACAGCTTTTGCCGATGCAGGCCAGCCGCAGAGGTTACTTGCGCTCTTGCATAAACGTCTTGAGCCGCGCCAGACCTTCGCGAATATCGACGGTACTGCGGGCATAGGAAAACCGCAGGGTGGTCGCGCCGCGCAGCGGATCGAAATCCAGCCCCGGCGTGACGGCCACGCCCGCCTGATCCAGAATTGCCGCTGCAAAGGCGCGGCTGTCCTGTGTCAGGTCAGAGACATCGGCATAGACATAAAATGCGCCATCCGGCGGGGCAAACTTGGTAAATCCGGCGTCTTTCAACCCTTCCAGCATCAAAGCGCGGTTGGCGCGGTAGACATCCATGTTGGCCTGCAATTCATCGTCACAATCCATCGCCGCAAGTGCTGCGATCTGGCTGGCGTGGGGGGCGCAAATAAACATGTTCTGGGCGATCCGTTCCACCACCCGCACATGATCTTCCGGCACCACCATCCAGCCGATGCGCCAGCCGGTCATTGAGAAATACTTGGAGAACGAATTGATCACATAGCAATCATCTGTCAGCTCCAGCGCGGTGACGGCCTTTTTCTCGTATTCGACCCCATGGTAAATCTCGTCCGAAATGAACGAGGCGTTCTGCGCGGCGCAGGCCTCGATCAAAGCGCCCATGGCGGGCCTGTCGAGCATGGTTCCGGTCGGGTTGGCCGGGGATGCCACCAGCAATCCGGCCAGATCCATATCGGCAAAATCGGCAGGCACCGGTTGATAGCGGTTTTCAAGTTGTGCAGGTAAATCAATGGGATCGAACCCCAGCGCCCGCAAGATCTGGCGATAACTGGGATAGCCCGGCGCGCCAATGCCAACCTTGTCATGGGTGTCAAACAGCGCAGTAAAGGCCAGGATAAACCCACCCGATGACCCCGGCGTGATCACCACACGCGATGGATCAAGATCGACGTTGTACCATTCGCCATACATCTGCGCGATCCGCGCCCGCAACGCCGGCAGGCCAAGCGCCACAGTATAACCCAGCGGCCCTTCATCCATCGCTTTTGCGAGGGCTGCGGTTGCGCCTTTGGGGGCGCCGGTGCCCGGCTGGCCGACCTCCATATGGATGATATGGCGGCCTGCGGCTTCGGCCGCGCTGGCGGCTTGCATCACGTCCATCACAATAAAGGGATCGACGGCGGACCGGGTTGATATGCGCATGGGCTTGCTCCTAGTGTTGCGATGTGTTTTCACCGGGTCTTGCGCATGCCGTCAACCCACATGCGACGAATGAAAGGTTTCCAATCATGATGCACCGCCTGATCGCGCCGATTTTTGCAGCTACGCTGGCTTTGCCCGCTGCTGCGATGGATTTGACAGAACTGACAGACGCCGAACGCGCCCAGTTCCGCGCCGAGGTGCGTGCCTATTTGATGGACAACCCCGAAGTGATCATGGAAGCGGTCACATTGCTGCAAAACCGTGAAGCCGAGGCGCAGGCCCGCGCGGATGACAATCTGGTCAGCGACAATGCCGCCGCGATCTTTGATGACGGATATTCCTGGGTTGGCGGCAATCCGGATGGTGATATCACGCTGGTCGAGTTTCTTGATTACCGCTGCGGCTATTGCAAACGCGCCCATGGCGAAGTGGCCAAGCTTTTGGAAACAGACGGGAATATCCGCCTGATTGTGAAAGAGTTTCCGATCTTGGGTGATCAATCGGTGCTGGCCTCACGCTTTGCCATTGCGACCAAGCAGATTGCTGGCGATGACAGCTACAAGGCGGTCAATGATGCGTTGATGGCCTATAACGGCGACGTCACCCTGCCTGCCCTGCGCCGTTTGGGCAGTACCTTTGGTCTGGAGATGGACGCGATCGAAGCCCGTATGGACAGCGACGAAGTGACGATGGAAATCGCCCAGACCCGCGCCTTGGCGCAACAGCTTAGCATTTCGGGCACGCCAACATTTGTGATGCACGACGAATTGCTGCGCGGCTATCTGCCGTTTGATCAGATGATGGCCTTGGTCGAAGAAAAGCGCGGCTGAGGCTACGATACGCCCGCCCGGATCACGGCGCTGCCGCCGGACCGCCTGACGGTTCGGCGATCACTCTCCCGCTCAACCCGGGCAGCTTATTCCGCCGCTTGCGCTTCTTTGGCCGCCTCTGCGTCAATCTCGGCGGCTTTCTTTTCGACCTGTTCGACGATGTGTTCGATCATGCTGGCGTTGTCTTGTTTGTGACTTTGCTTGCCCGCCAGATAAACCATGCCGGACCCTGCCCCGCCCCCGGTGAAGCCGACATCGGTCATCAATGCCTCGCCCGGTCCATTGACCACGCAGCCAATGATCGACAGGCTCATCGGGGTTTTGATGTGTTCCAGCCGTTTTTCCAGCGCCTCAACGGTTTTGATCACGTCAAAGCCTTGCCGCGCGCAGGAGGGGCAGGAAATGATGTTCACGCCGCGATGGCGCAGGCCCAGTGATTTCAGGATCTCATAGCCGACCTTGACCTCTTCAACCGGGTCCGCGGACAGCGACACGCGGATCGTGTCGCCAATGCCCATCCACAGCAGATTGCCCAAGCCAATGGCAGATTTGATGGTGCCGGACATCAACCCGCCTGCCTCGGTTATGCCAAGATGAATGGGCGCATCCGTGGCCTCGGCCAGCTTTTGATAGGCGGCAGCGGCCATGAACACGTCAGAGGCCTTACAGCTGATTTTGAACTCGTGAAAATCGTTGTCTTGCAGGATCTTGATATGATCCAGACCGCTTTCCACCATCGCATCGGGGCATGGCTCGCCGTATTTATCCAGCAGATGTTTTTCCAGTGATCCGGCGTTCACTCCGATGCGGATGGAACAATTATGATCCCGCGCCGCTTTGATCACCTCTTTGACCCGCGTTTCATCACCAATGTTGCCCGGATTGATCCGCAGGCAGGCCGCGCCCGCCTCAGCCGCCTCAATGCCGCGTTTGTAGTGGAAATGGATGTCCGCGACGATGGGCACGCTGACCTCCGGCACAATCTCTTTGAGCGCCTTCGAGGAGGCCTCATCCGGCACAGAGACCCGCACGATGTCGGCCCCTGCATCCGTCGCCGCCTGAATTTGCGCGATGGTGCCTGCCACATCGGTGGTCAATGTGTTGGTCATGGTCTGTACGGTGATCGGGGCATCGCCGCCCACAGGCACATTGCCCACCATGATCTGACGCGATGTGCGGCGGTAAATGTCACGCCAGGGGCGGATGTGGTTCAGCGACATGGGATCACCTTGGTCTGGGGGCGTTGTTGTCCCTCAGTACCTAGTCAAGCCGGCCCTTTGGTGCAATGGGCGCTTAGTTTGTTTGGCAGGGCATCGCAGCCAAAACGGCCGGATCAATGTCGGATGTTTCCAGATCGGCAAACATCCGCGTCAGAGACGTGTCTTGAGTTGGATCAACCGGCGCGTAGAGTTCGGCCAGTGCCTGTTGATGCAAAGGCAGGTTCGATGTGATCGCGCCGCGTGCGCCTACAGGGCCAAAGCAGCCATCCGCCATCGCGAAATACAATGCGCCGGATTCGCCGGTGCGCAGAGTTGGCGGCTCTTCCGTGGTGGGTACATCCCATGTGTCGCCCTTGTTCATCACCCCTTCAAAGATGACGGTGCCATCGGCGGCGCGAACCCGTACCCATGACGGATAGGCGGCAACCATGCGCACGCCCTCTTTCGCGGCGCCCACAACCAAAGGCACGTTCGGCGCACTGCCCAAAGCTTCGGCAACGGCCAGATCAGTGGCCGATTGTGTGCCGCCAAAAGCGGCTGTCTGCACACCAACCTGCGGCAATTGATCTGCGGCGGAGGCAAAGCTGCCAACGGAGCGTGGGTCAATCGTTGCAATGGGCGCATCACGGGCCACCAGAACCGGCACATCAAGCGCCTGCGGCCGGTAAAGCCGGTCCAGCGCAGCGGTGCGCGGCGCGGGCATCTGCGGTGCGGCTGTTGTGTTGTCTGCGTCAGGCGTTGTTGTCAGAGCACCATCCAGCGGATCAAGATCCGACAGAACAACCGGTGTCTGATCGACCGGAGCAACCTGCACGCGCTGCACTTCTTTCAGCACGGTCCAGCCGCCAAATCCGATGGCGCCGATCAGCGCGACCAGCACCAGCATGGACCCGACTGCGCCCGGCTCAACCCGGCTGAGCAGGCTGTCACCCATAGGGGCCATGGCTGTGTTGGAGCGGGCAAAGATGTCGCCGCCTGCGGGGCGGGTCTGACGATCTTCGACGTTGGTCTTTTTGATAACGGACGCATCGGCAGACATGCCGTGCGCGACAGAGAAACCGGATTCTGTACAAAAGGCCGCAAAGGCTTTGTCCGGGTCCATGGACAGGTAACGGGCGTAGGACCGCACGTAGCCTGCAATAAATCCGGGGGTGTCAAAGGCATCGGGGTCGGCGTTTTCGATGGCGGCGATGTAGGCGGCTTTGATCCGAAGCTCGCGCTGCACATCCAAAAGCGATTTGCCCATGGTGGCGCGTTCGCCGCGCATCAGGTCTCCAAGCCTCAGTTCAAAGGCGTCAAACCCCTTGGGTTCAACCTCTTCGTCCGTTGCGATCTTGGAGGACCATCGCCCGATCATAGTACCGTCCCGTCGTTAACCTGCCTAAAACCTTAAGCCTTGATCATCCATCCCAACGATTCGGCTTTGGCCTTTTCTTCACTGAGCTATAGCACAAGGCAACGGGAAATACGAATTTTCCCAGTTTAACCCGCAGCTTCGGCACGATTCAGCGCACAATGGGACCACAAACCATCCATAGCGCGTACCAATGCATCCATTTCGCTTGGTCCGTGTACCGGCGACGGGGTAAAGCGCAGCCGCTCTGTTCCGCGTGGCACGGTGGGGAAGTTGATCGGCTGGGCGTAGATCCCATGATCCTCAAGCAGCATATCGGACAGCATTTTGGTGTGCACAGGGTTGCCCACCATCACCGGCACAATATGAGAGCCGTGATCAATAATCGGCAGCCCCAACCCCTTGAGCCGCAATTTCAGCGCCTTGGCCTGCGCCTGATGCTTTTCGCGCAGCTCGGGTGCGCGCTTGAGGTAGGCCACCGATGCCGCCGCGCCCGCCGCGATGGCAGGGGGCAAGGACGTGGTAAAGATGAACCCCGGCGCATAGGACCGGATCGCATCGCACATCTTGGCGCTGGCCGCGATATAACCGCCCATCACGCCATAAGCCTTGGCCATGGTGCCGTTGATGATATCCAGACGGTGCATCAGGCGGTCGCGTTCCGCCACCCCTGCCCCGCGCGGCCCATAAAGGCCAACGGCATGCACTTCGTCGATGTAGGTCAATGCGCCAAATTCATCGGCCAGATCGCAGATCGCCTCAATCGGGCCAAAATCACCGTCCATCGAATAGATCGATTCAAAGGCAATCAACTTTGGCGCGGCGGGATCGTCGGCCTCAAGCAATTCGCGCAGGTGCGCGACGTCATTGTGCCGGAAGATCCGCTTGGCCCCGCCATTGCGGCGCACGCCCTCGATCATCGAGGCATGGTTGAGAGCATCCGAATAGATGATCAGCCCCGGAAACAGTTTTGGCAGTGTCGAAAGCGTCGCGTCGTTTGCGATATAGGCGGAGGTGAATAGCAAAGACGCCTCTTTGCCATGTAGATCAGCCAATTCGGCCTCTAGCCGTTTATGGTAGACCGTGGTGCCAGAGATGTTGCGCGTCCCGCCAGAGCCTGCGCCCGTTGCATGCAGCGCCTCTTCCATTGCCTGCAGAACAACCGGATGCTGGCCCATGCCCAGATAGTCATTGCCGCACCACACAGTGATGTCCTGCTCTGTCCCGTCCGGACGGGTCCAAACCGCATGTGGGAACTGGCCATTGCGCCGCTCAATGTCGATAAAGGTCCGGTAACGGCCCTCTTCATGCAGACGCGCAATCGCCTCATCGAGCTTGTCGGTATAGTTCATGCGCCTCTCCATCTGGCAGACCGGGCATGCAGCAAGGCACCTGCCGCCCGTAAGGGGTATTTAGAACGAATACAGAAACGTATTCAGCTATTCAATGCTTTATAGATGCACCCGATGTCGCAGCCTTGATCTGGATCAACATCGGTCGCGTGGGCCTGCGGTGATGTCGATTCTGGTTGTTGCGCCCCTTTAATTGGGCGAAAGGACGGGCATGAGAACCTTGCCCTCCCGCCCTGAATTTATTGTCCTGACCGCCCTGATGATCTCGCTTGTGGCGATGACCACGGATGTGATGTTGCCTGCGCTGTCCCTGATTCCCGTTGAGTTGGGACAGGATGATCCGGGCAAGGGACATCTGGTGATCTCGGTTTTGTTTGCCGGTTTTGCGCTGGGACAACTGGTCGTTGGGCCCTTGTCAGACAGCTATGGCCGCCGGCCGGTGATCCATGGCGGCTATCTGATGTTCTGTCTGGGCACGCTTATGTGCCTGTTCGCCCGCTCGTTTGAGATGTTGCTTCTGGGCCGTGTGTTGCAGGGGCTTGGCATGGCCGGGCCGCGCATTGTGGCGGTGGCGATTGTGCGCGACGGCTATGAAGGGCGTGCGATGGCGCGGATCATGTCCTTTGTAATGGCGGTTTTTATCATCGTGCCCGCGATTGCGCCCGCCATTGGCCAGTTGCTGATTTCACTGTCAGGATGGCGGGCCACCTTTGCCCTGCTGCTGGGGATGGCTGGTATCACTTGGGTTTGGTTCTCTGCACGTCAGCCCGAAACCCTGGCTCCGCAGGACCGGCGGGTTTTGTCACTTCGCAACATCGCGGGCGGCATCGGCGAGATCGTCCGCACCCCCGCCGCCGTCGGGTTTACCATTTGCAGCGGCCTCATCTTTGGGCCGTTTCTGGCCTATCTGAGCCTTGCACAGCAGATCTTTCAAAACAGCTATGACAAGGGTGAGGCTTTTGCCCTCTGGTTTGGCGCTGCGGCACTGGCCATCGGGGCAGCTTCGATCCTGAACTCGGCCTTGGTGGAGCGCTGGGGTATGCGGTTTTTGTCCAACATCGCACTCTGCGTTGTTGTGGTTTCGGCCTCGGCCTTTGCTGCGTTTATCTTGGCGCAGGGCGTCTTGCCGCCCTTTGCCCTCTTCATGGCATGGCTGATGATCACATTCTTCTGCATGGGGCTGTTGTTTGGCAATCTCAATGCCCTCGCGATGGAGCCGCTGGGCCATATGGCGGGCCTTGGCGCGGCGGTGATTGGGGCCTTGTCCACGGCCATTGCGATCCCGGTTGGATTTGTGATCAGCGAAATCTACAGCCGCAATGTCACGCCCTTGGTTGTTGGCTTTGCCTGTGCGGCGCTGGCTGTCTTGCTGGTTGGGCAATGGTCCAGCCGCGCAGCAAAACGTCAAGGCGCCTGATCCTGCACCCCACCTCTGGACACTGGGCAGCGGCCTGATACGGTCCGGCCAAATCAAACATAAACTGGAGTGACCGATGTCCCTTGATGATGTCCTTGCGCGTATTGATGCCGACCTGCCCGATGCCACCGACCGGCTGCTGGATCTGTTGCGGATCCCGTCGATTTCCACCGATCCTACGTTCAAGGCCGATTGCGACCGCGCCGCCGATTGGCTGGTTGCAGACCTTCAGGGGCTGGGCATTGACGCCTCAAAACGCCCGACACCGGGTCATCCGATGGTGGTCGGGCATGTGGGCGACAGCGGCCCGCATCTGCTGTTCTATGGGCACTACGATGTGCAACCGGTTGATCCGCTGGATCTGTGGGACAACGATCCGTTTGATCCGCAGATTGAGGATACCGCCAAGGGCCGCGTGATCCGCGGGCGCGGCTCCTCCGATGACAAGGGCCAGTTGATGACCTTTGTCGAGGCATTGCGCGCGTGGAAAGCGGTCAAGGGCGACTGGCCTTGCCGGATCACCTTTTTCCTTGAGGGCGAAGAGGAATCCGGCTCGCCCTCTCTGGTGCCCTTCATGAAAGAGAACGCAGAAGAGCTGAAGACCGATATCGCCCTGATCTGTGACACCGGATTGTTTGAATCCAAGACCCCCGCCATTGTCACCATGCTGCGCGGGCTTCTGGGTGAGGAACTGACGGTCACCGGCCCCACGATGGACCTGCATTCGGGCATGTACGGCGGCATCGCGATGAATCCCATCCGGGTGCTGAGCGGCATCATCGCATCCCTGCATGACGACACTGGGCGGATTACCGTGCCGGGGTTTTATGACGGCGTGCCGGAACTGTCGGACGAGTTGGAAGCGCAATGGCAGGGCCTCGCGTTTGATCATGAGACCTTCCTTGGTGATGTGGGCCTGTCACACCCCGCAGGCGAGCAGGACCGCACCCCGCTTGAGATGATCTGGTCACGGCCAACCTGTGATGTGAACGGCATCTGGGGCGGCTATACCGGGGACGGGTTCAAAACCGTGCTGCCATCCAAGGCCCATGCCAAGATCAGTTTCCGCCTCGTGGGTGATCAGGATCCGTTGGCGATCCGCGAAAGCTTTCGCCAAATGGTGTGCGACGCCCTGCCCGCCGATTACGAGGTCGAATTCAGCGGCCACGGCGCCAGCCAGGCCTCGGGCGCGGACACCTCAGGCGACATGTTCGAGGCGGCCCGTAAGGCGCTGTCAGACGAATGGCAAATCCCGGCCGCCTATATCGGTTGTGGTGGTTCGATCCCGATTGCCGGTCACTTCCAGCAGATCCTTGGCACCGAACCGATGCTGGTGGGCTTTGGCAAAGACGACGACGCAATCCATTCCCCGAATGAGAAATACGACATGGAGAGCTTTCACAAAGGCATCCGGTCCTGGGCGCGGATACTGGACGCATTGAGCTGATGCGAGGGGGGGGCGGTGAAACTGCCCCCTTTTTGCTTTGGCCGGGATGTTTGGGGGTGAGGTCGGTGGAGGCTGCTAGGTGTTGGCATTGAGGCCACACTTACAGAAACTGCGAAGTACCTTAGTTCCGTTTCAACTAGAATGTGAAAAGACAAAATAGGTGATGAATCATTCTTTGTTAACAGGTCTCTGGTTTTTGGGAATCGCAACAATTCTCACATCATGCGGCTTTGACGGCGATCAGCTTCGAGAGTACCTGCCATCGGAAATTGCAGATGCGCCATCCATTTACAACAAACGGGACATCTTTTTCTGTGCCGTGTCCATCTACCAACTCAAAAACAGTCCCCCATACACTGAAATGCCGTTTTCGAAGCCAACCCGTTCAACGAGTGATTGGCTGCAACTGCCACTCGAAGGGAAAGTGGACTACGGATCATTCGCGGCCCAAGCGCTGTCTTATGGCAATGAGTGCTTCGACAGCGAAGCCCAGAAAATCACCGGGTTGCGAATTTTGTCAGAGTATTACTCATCAAACCGGCAAGGCTATTTCATCGAAGTACGCCATAATCTAATTCTGGTGCACGATACAGAACGCAGACTCATTATAATATCCAGTCGCTGAGGTAGAAATTCTCTGCGAAGTGCCCATTTTTCCATACTTTGCACTCAGCTGAAATGTCTGGAAAGCCGCGATTTTGCAACTCGCCCCATCCCCCTAAGCCCGCCGTGTCGGCGGCTTGCGGCCCTCTCGCACAAACACATAAACTCCGGACCCGATCACCACAGCGGCCCCGAGGAACACGCTGTTTTCCGGCCATTCGCCAAACACCATCCAGCCCCAGAACAGCGAAAAGATCAGCAGGATATATTCAAACGGTGCAACGGCCGAGGCGCGGCTGAGGCGGTAGGCTTGGGTCATCAGGTACCCCACCACCGCGGACAAGCATCCCAGCCCGGCGATGGGCAACAGATCCGCCGTTTCCGGCCAGATCCAAGCCCGCAGCAGGAACCGCATGCTGTCATTGGTGCTTTCATCGACAAAGCGCCCGTCACCCACGGCGAAAAACATCACGATGCTGACACAGACAAAGGCAAATTGCATCTGAATCGCAAGCGCCGAGGCGCGGCTGGTCTGGCCCAGTTTGCGGGTCAGCACCGACATGCTGGCGTATCCCGCCGCCGCCAGAACCGGCAGGATCACAAGCCAGCCCAATCCGCCGTCACCCTTGGCGATCTGCGGCGCCATCATCAGCAAGACACCACCAAAACCGACCGCCACAGCCGTCATCCGCCGCGCACCGACCTGTTCGCCCAACACCGGAATGGACAACAAGGTCACAAAGAGCGGCGCCACAAAATACAGCGCGTTGGCCATCGCCAGCGGCATTGCGACAATCGCCGCATAAAGCGCCGAATTGGCAAAAACCACCAACAGCGCCCGCAGCAAATGCAGACCATAGCGCCCGGTGCGCAGCAATTTCACGCCGCCTTCGATCTGCAACAGCACAAAGCTGAACCCGATCCCAACCGCCGAGCGCAGCAAGACCAGCTCGTGCAGGGGGTATCCTCCGGACAGCGATTTGATCAGCATGTCATTGATAGAAATACAGAACATCCCCGCCACCATGCAAAGAATGCCCAGTCTGGCGGGATGTGTTACGGCGCTGGTCATGCTCCCTCTTACACCTGCACGGATTGGTTTGTAAGCTGCGATCATGCAATCAGGAAAGGCCGCAAAAATGACGATCATTTCAGGGTTTGAAAGCACGACAACGACCGCCAACGGACAACAGGTACATTACGCGCGGGGCGGTGACGGGCCGCCACTGTTGTTGATGCACGGATTTCCCCAGACCCACGCCATGTGGCATGCCGTGGCCCCGGCGCTTGCGCGGCATTTCACGGTGGTTGCCCCCGATCTGCGCGGCTATGGCCAAAGCGGCAAGCCGCAAGGCACCGAGAATTACAGCTTTCGCCATATGGCCGCCGATCCTTTGGCGCTGATGCGCGATCTGGGGTTTGAGCGGTTTCACCTTGTTGGCCATGATCGCGGCGGACGCACGGCGCACCGGATGGCACTGGATGCGCCGGATGCGGTGCAAAGCCTCACGGTGATGGACATCGTGCCGACCCATCTGCTGCTCGATCAACTTTCACAACAGGTGGCACGCGCCTATTATCATTGGTTTTTTCTCGCCCAACCCGCACCATTCCCCGAAACCATGATCGGCCATGACCCGGATGCATATTTCGAAAGCTGCCTCAGAGGCTGGGGCGCGACCAATTTGTCGGATTTTGACCCTGCTGCTCTTGACGCCTATCGCAGCGCATGGCGCGATCCAGAGGCGATCCGCGGCATGTGCGCCGACTACCGCGCCGCATTGGATTTTGATTTTGCCCTCGATGCGGCGGATCTGGACCGGCAGGTCACCTGCCCCGCGCTGGTGATGTATGGCGCGGATGGCGCGATGGGCAAAGCTTATGACGTACCTGCCACATGGAAGGGCCGTTTGCGCGATATCACCGCCGCGCCAGTGCCGGGCGGACATTTCTTTGTTGATGAATATCCACAGGAAACCACCGCGGCGCTGTTGGCATTTCTTACCGCTGCAACACCCTGACCTGAAACGAAAAAAGGGCCCTCAGATGAGGACCCTCTTTCAGGATAGTGGCGCGGTTGACGGGGCTCGAACCCGCGACCTCCGGCGTGACAGGCCGGCACTCTAACCAGCTGAGCTACAACCGCGTGAGGAGCGACATAAGAGAGTTGCGCAGGGCCGTCAAGCACGTTTGGGCGGAAAATTAGCAAAGAAATCAACCAAGAAAAAAGGGCCCTCAAAGAGGACCCTTTTTCATGCAGCGATGGCGCGGTTGACGGGGCTCGAACCCGCGACCTCCGGCGTGACAGGCCGGCACTCTAACCAGCTGAGCTACAACCGCCCGCTGCTGCGACCTCAGGTTCCCCCGAAGCGCTTGGTGGTTCTATGGCTGCATGGGCACAGGGTCAAGCCGCAAAAATGCAGATTTGTGAAGAAAGTTTGACCGGACGGTGCGGCGTTGCAAATCCCCCCTATTGTGGCAGGCATGAACGCCCAAAGATCGACTTTCTATTCCGGTTTGCGGCAATTGCCCGTAACAACATTGCAGGCCCAGAAACCAACCCCGGTGTGTAAATGTACGACCCCAAAGGCAACGGCAAAGAAAAGACAGTCGAGGCCGTGACCTTTACCGAGGTAGAACCGCCGCCCGCACTGTGCGGGATCGTGCATCGGTTTCTGGAACTCAAGACAAATTGCGCCCTGCCCGAAGACTACCGCTTTCACGCCCTGCCCGACGCCTGTACCTATATCGTCTTTGACCAATTGGACCGCCGCATTGCTGGCGTATCCAAGCTGCGCGCCACGTCAGAGGAGTTTAACCTTGGCCGGAGTTTTCATTTCGTAAACATCCGGTTTTTGCCCGGCGTCTGGCAAGGCGGATTGGATCTAATAGACTATGGTCTAGTCGACAAGCCCTACACCGGTGAGCTGCCCTTGGCCCCGGTAAATCAGGCCTTGGCACAGGATGCATTCGCAGGCGGCATCGCGCATCTGATAAAATTAGTCGAAGGGTTGATCGACAAAGGGATCGTCGCGCCCAACCCCGTCACCCAAAAGATTTTTCAACATCTTGATGACATTCACACCGTTGCCGATATGGCTGAAATCTCAAACCTTTCGGCGCGGCAACTTCAACGCACCCTGAAACGCACCACCGGGTTCGCGCCGCATGACTTCCTTAAGGTGTTGCGATTGCAGCAGACTTTGAACGGCAAAGACATCTGGTCTTATGCCGACCAGTCCCATTTCATCCATTCCTTCCGCAAGGCCACCGGTTATACCCCCGGAAAATACGCCAGAAAATTCGATGTCTGAAATCTACAATACAGGCCTGACTGCGCTTGTTAAATCATCCTCATACCGACACTTGAAAGGAATGAACGATGACCAAAATGAACGCAGTTGGATGGTTTGATATCTATGTGGATGATCTGGACCGGGCCGTAGGGTTTTACGAGGCGGTTCTCGGCCGCAAGCTCGAAGAGATTGGCGATCCCACCGGCGAATCCCAGATGATGAGCTTTCCCGCCGAGATGAGCGCCTATGGCGCCGGCGGTGCCCTGACCAAATCCCAACACGCTCGCCCCGGCATTGGCGGCACCATCATCTATTTCTCGGTCGCCGATTGCGCCACCGAAGAATCCCGCGTCGAGGCGGCTGGCGGCAAGGTCATCCGGCCCAAGTTCTCGATCGGAGAGTTCGGTTGGGTCTCATTGCTGCAAGACACCGAAGGCAATTTGATTGGCCTCAACTCGATGAAATAGCTTTGGTGGGCGGTCCATGCATGATGGATCGCCTTTCCCAATGCGGGTTACCTATGACGGTGGCCCGCATTTGTTTTTGCGCGGGTAGAGCGAAGAAACGGGTGCCGATGTCGGCTGTGCAGACTTTGCTGCCATTCGCCTCTAGGTGTTTGACGTTGAAATTGCTTCTTTGATTTTCTGGACAACTCTTGACAGCGAAGTCGCCTCGAACTCAGAGACTGTAAACATCTCATCATCATCAGCGTCTGGAAGGAAGTAAAGCTCGAAGGAGTCTGAGAAAACTTCAACTTCAACTCGCCCGTTTTGCCAGAAAAGACAGACTGTTGGAAACTTGCCAGAGCTTGCCGATGTGGGAAAAACATCCGCCCGCTTCGTCGCCTTCAACAATTCCGTTGCCAGAGCTACCGCACCTTCGTCCGGGCAAGGATGATCGTGCCAATTCCAGTCTATACTATCCCAAACAATGTCCACCTTACTCTGACCCCTCCTATCCTACCTTACAAAAGCAGACATGAAGTTGCCTTTCAAGATTGGTACCTTTGGGCTCACAGCCGGCATCCGACAATTTCAGTCAGCTTTGCCAACTGCAAATGGGACTCGACAAAGGGAGAGGGTAAATGGTGGGTCGTGAGAGGCTCGAACTCCCGACATCTTCGGTGTAAACGAAGCGCTCTACCAACTGAGCTAACGACCCGCCGTGCGCTCTCTTAGCGCAAGGTTGAAGGGGGGTTCAAGCCCCTAAATCCAACCTTTTTTGTTTTCCGTTCTCCAAGTAAAAAACAACGCCCTGCCCGCCAGCCATGCCGCGCAGATCATGGATCTGTCGCCCGGTCAGGATCAGCCGCAGCATACGCGATGTGATGCCATGCGTGATCAGCACTGCCGAGCCGGTAAGGCGGCTTAAAAAGTTGTGGCAGCGGGCATGCAAGGCGGCAAACCCTTCGCCGTTGGGGGCCAGTTCGTAAAGGTCAAAACCGTCATCCGCGCCAGAACTTTTGATCAGATCTGCGCGGATGCCGCCTGCCCAATCGCCCAGCCCGATCTCGCTCAACGTGGGGTCGGTTGTGATGGGATCGATGAGGCCAGCGCAGGCGATGCGGGCGGTTTCCACGGCGCGGCCCTGTGGGCTGCTGATAGCGGAAAAACCCCTCAGATCATTGGCTTGCAGGATTTTCCTTTGCGCCTCGGCCTGCGCCCGACCTGCGATTGTCAGCGGCGAATCAAACCGCCCCTGCAACCGGCCCGTTGCATTCCATTCGGTCTCGCCGTGGCGCAGGATATAAAGCGGCGGCGCAGGGTTCACTCTGGCGCCTCAAGCACCGTTTCCTGTCCGTGTTCAAGAAGGTAAACGCAACCTTGCAGGTTCGACAAACTGCCCGCCTGACTTGTGGAAAGGCCGCAGACCTCCGCCCGCAGCACCTGCCCCAACAGGCCATGGGCAACGATCAAGCTTGGTCCGGTCAGATCGTTCAAGAAATCAACAATCCGGGCATGGAATGCCGCCAGCCCCTCACCGCCGTCCGCGGCCTCGTAGATCTCAAGCGGTGTCGGCGATTGCGCGGCCCATTCGGGGCGGTCAGCCAGAATTTCGGTGCGGGTCATCCCCTGCCATTTGCCCGCGTGAATTTCCATCAACCGCGCATCTTCCTGCCGCGGCACATCGCCCAATGCGATTTGCGCCGTCTGGCGGACCCGCCCCAGGGGCGAGGCATAGATGGCCGGATTCTGGGCCAGTATCTGTGGCATGATCTTGGCCTGCCGCGCCGCTTCGGCTTGGCCTTGTTGGGTCAGCGGCGAATCCAATTGACCCTGCAGGCGGAATTCGCGGTTCCACTCTGTCTGCCCGTGGCGCAGGAACCAGATTTTCGGATAGTTATTTGTCATGAGATCTGCCGTTTAGAATTGGATGCCCGATTGATGCATCAGAAACGGCAGGAAGGGAATGGTGGGTGATAAGAGATTTGAACTCCTGACATCTTCGATGTGAACGAAGCGCTCTACCACTGAGCTAATCACCCTTGCGCGGCGGAGTAGCCAATTGGGCTCGGCCTTGCAAGGGCCGAGTTGGAAAAACTGGCTGTGAGTGTTTTATTCAGCAGCGTCAGGCAGTTTTTTGCTCGCGCCGCCAAGGGGTTGGCGGATCTTTGTGATCATCACACGGCCATTTGGCAGCATCTTTTCCTTGCGTACTTTGATGCGACCCAGCTCCGGCAGGTTGATCTCGCGATGTTCGGTAAGTGCCTCGCCGAGCACGGCCAGCATGGCCTCGATCACCGGTTTTGCGTCTTTTTTCTTGATGCCAGCCCGGTCGACAACCTTCTCGATCAGCTCTTTTTTGCGCAACATCGGGCCAAGCACCACAGGCTGCGGCGCGTCCACAACCGCGGGCGTCGCGGTTTGGGCGGAAATTGGTGGCTTGCCCGCAACGGCAGAGACCGGTGGCGCGGCTTTTGTTGTGGCTTTCTTTGCGGCGGGTTTGGCCGCGCTCGCGGTGGATTTTGTCACTGCTTTCGCAGGCTTGGAAGATGTCGTGCTCATGAGTGCCCCGTTGATAGGTTGTTATCGTTGTGTTTACCAATACCATATATTGATTTATTAAGCCAGTATCCCTTGCCCGGCGCGGCATTGTCGGTAACATGGGGTGGTATTTCAGACTTGGGGAAAAATGATGAAGAAAACCACAATTTGCGCGGTTGCCCTCGCGGCGGCCACATTTACATCTGCGGCGCATGCCGGATCGCTTGCCGATCCTGTGATCGAAGCGCCCGCCGTTGTCGCCGACGCCCAAAGCAGCAGCAGCGGCACCGCCTTGGTTGCCATGCTGGCCGTTCTGCTGGCCATTCCGGCGCTTGGCGACTGATCCAAAAGGTCGAACACGCAACAAAAGAAAAGCGCCCTGCTGTCACAGGGCGCTTTTTTCGTTCTCGCTATAACAGGTTCGGATCAATGCGCGGTGGCACTGTCCCCTGCCCCGGATTTCGCCGCCAGCGCGGCCGCAGCGGCGGCATCTTCGGCCTCTTGATCCCATTCGATCGCTTCTGGCTTTGACACCAGCGCTTGTTCCAACACCTCGGAGACATGGCTGACCGGAATGATGGTCAAGCCCTCTTTGACGTTGTCGGGAATATCCGGCAGGTCTTTTTCATTCTCGGTCGGGATCAGAACCGTAGTGATCCCGCCGCGCAGGGCCGCCAGCAGCTTTTCCTTGAGCCCGCCGATGGGCATGGCATTGCCGCGCAGCGACACTTCGCCAGTCATGGCAATATCCTTGCGCACAGGGATCTGCGTCAGCACCGAAACGATGGAGGTCACCATCGCCAGACCCGCAGAGGGGCCATCCTTTGGCGTTGCCCCATCCGGCACGTGTACGTGGATGTCCAGCGCGTCGAACTTCGGCGGTTTGACCCCGATCTGCGGAGAGATGGACCGCACGTAAGAGCTGGCCGCGTCAATGCTTTCTTTCATCACATCGCCGAGCTTACCGGTGGTTTTCATCCGGCCTTTGCCCGGCAGCCGCAACGCTTCGATCTGGAGCAGTTCACCGCCCACTGATGTGTAAGCGAGGCCCGTGACAACGCCGATCTGGTCTTCTTTCTCGGCCAGACCATAGCGGTGTTTGCGCACGCCAAGGAAATCATCAAGGTTGTCGGCAGAGACCACTACTGCGTCCGCCTCCTTCTTAATGATTTTGGTCAACGATTTACGCGCCACCTTGGCGATTTCACGTTCAAGGTTCCGCACGCCCGCTTCACGGGTGTAGTAGCGGATGATGTCGGTCAGTGCGGAATCCTCGATCTCAAATTCCTTGGCTTTCAGACCATGGTTCTTGACCTGTTTTTGCACCAGATGCTGTTTGGCGATCTCGCGCTTTTCGTCCTCGGTGTAGCCGGACAGCGGGATGATCTCCATCCGGTCCAGCAACGGGCCGGGCATGTTATAGCTGTTGGAGGTGGTCAAGAACATCACGTTCGAGAGGTCATATTCGACCTCCATATAGTGATCCACAAATGTGGAATTCTGTTCCGGATCAAGCACTTCGAGCATGGCGGACGCCGGGTCACCACGGAAATCCTGACCCATCTTGTCGATCTCGTCCAACAGGATCAGCGGATTGGTGGTCTTGGCCTTCTTCAGCGCCTGAATGATCTTGCCGGGCATCGAGCCAATGTAAGTCCGGCGGTGGCCGCGGATCTCGCTTTCGTCGCGCACGCCGCCCAGAGAGATGCGGATAAACTCGCGGCCCGTGGCCTTGGCCACCGAATTGCCGAGCGATGTTTTGCCAACACCCGGAGGGCCAACAAGGCACATGATCGGGCCTTTCATCTTGCTGGAGCGTTGCTGCACCGCGAGATATTCGACAATCCGTTCCTTAACCTTTTCCAGACCATAGTGATCATCGTCCAGCACGGTCTGGGCGCGGCCCAGATCCTTTTTCACGCGGGATTTGACGCCCCATGGGATCGACAACATCCAGTCAAGATAGTTGCGTACAACCGTTGCCTCGGCAGACATCGGGCTCATGTTTTTCAGCTTTTTCAGCTCGGCTTCGGCTTTTTCCTTGGCCTCTTTGCTCAGCTTGGTTTCGGCAATCTTGGCTTCGAGTTCGGCAACCTCGTTCTTGCCGTCTTCGCCATCGCCCAGCTCTTGCTGGATCGCCTTCATCTGTTCGTTCAGATAGTATTCGCGCTGGGTTCGCTCCATCTGGGATTTGACGCGGGTTTTGATCTTTTTCTCGACCTGTAGCACGGACATTTCGCCCTGCATCAAGCCGTAAACTTTCTCAAGCCGTTCCGACACCGACAGCGTTTCCAGCAGATCCTGCTTTTGCTCGACTTCGATGCCCAGATGACCCGCGACCAGATCGGCCAGACGCGCCGGTTCTGCGGTTTCGCCCACGGCGGCAAGCGCCTCATCCGGCACGTTTTTCTTGACCTTGGCGTAGCGCTCAAACTCATCCGCAACCGAGCGCAGCAAAGCTTCGGTGGTGGCGGCATCGCCCGGCATTTCTGTCAGATATTCGGCGCGGGCCTCAAAGAAATCATCGTTTTCAAGGTATTCGGTGATGCGCACACGCGCCTGCCCCTCGACCAGCACTTTGACCGTGCCATCGGGCAGTTTCAGCAGTTGCAGCACATTGGCCAACACGCCGGCCTTAAAGATACCATCGGTATCGGGATCGTCATCACCGGGATCAATCTGGCTGGACAGCAGGATTTGTTTGTCGTCCGCCATCACCTCTTCGAGGGCGCGCACAGATTTTTCGCGCCCCACAAACAGCGGCACAATCATATGGGGGAACACCACAATATCGCGCAGCGGCAAAACGGGGTAGGACGCGTTCAAAGGCTCTAACATGCTCTTTTCCTTATTCTAGCAAGACGGTGCAGGTTCCTCAGTAGGCAACCTCTGCCGTCTCCTGTTCAGAACCAGATATGTATACCTGATCCGCCTGTTTCAATCCCTTAACGGGGCTTTGGCGCATCATCACCTGCTGTGCGGGCAGTGGCAACCACGGTTTTGCGCAAATTGATCACTAAATGCACAGGCCAGCGCACGGCATATGGCGTGAACATGCCTGATTTTGTCGGTCGCAACGGGTGACAGCAAATGGTCGGTATGTTTGGCTTGGCGGCGAAAAAGGGAGATTTTTCCAATGATCAAGAAATTTGGCGCAGACACGGCATTGTTGCTGATTGACGTGCAAAAAGGCGTGCATACCCTAAGCCATTGGGGCGGACCAACCGGCCGGATGAACAACCCTGATTGTCAGGAAAAACTGGTGCAATTGCTGCGCAGTTTCCGCACCGCCGGACGCCGCTGCGCCTTTACCCGGCACAATTCGATTGAGCCAGACAGCCCGCTCAAGTTTTCGCTGCCGGGCGGTGCGCAGCTTGATGGGCTTGAGACCGCAGAGGGTGACATCATCGTCAACAAGGACGTCAACTCAGGCTTTATCGGCACGTCATTGGAGGTCGATCTGCGCCGTGCCGGGATACAGCGCTTGGTCGTGGCCGGTTATTTCACCAACTTCTGTGTGGAAACCACCGTGCGCATGGCCGGCAACATGGGGTTTGACGTTTATCTGGCCCATGACGCTTGCGCGACCTGCAACCGGATCGACCGGCACGGCAAGGACCACGATCCAGAGCTGGTGCATGACATGGCTGTCGCTTCCATGCATGGGGAGTTCTGCACAGCCCTGACCACCGATGAACTGGTTGGCCTGTTGTCATCAGATGCCGCCGATCTCAACCGCGCTCAGGGCAACGAAGACACCTCGGCCAAGCCGGAGTTGCGTCTGGCCTAAACCCTATCAAGCCAGCGTCACAGGGGGTCGATATCCCCCTGTGCGCGACCGGCATGGAAATCTGATTGCCACGCGGCAAAGGTTCCGCTCGCAATGGCCTCGCGCATACCGGACATAATATCCTGATAATAATGCAAATTGTGCCATGTCAGCAGCATGGAGCTGATGATTTCCTGACTGCGGAACACATGGTGCAAATAGGCCCGTGAGTAGTTCCGGCAGGCCGGACAGCTGCAATTTTCGTCCAAGGGGCGCGGGTCGTCCTGGTGCCGCGCGTTCTTGATGTTGAGCACCCCGTGGCGGGTGAACACCTGCCCTGTGCGCCCGGACCGCGACGGCAGCACGCAATCCATCATATCAATGCCCCGCGCCACCGCGCCAACGATGTCATCAGGTTTGCCAACCCCCATCAGGTAACGCGGCTTGTCCTCCGGCAATTGGTCAGGCGCGAAATCAAGGCAACCAAACATCGCCTCCTGCCCTTCGCCCACGGCCAATCCGCCAACGGCATAGCCGTCAAATTCGATCTCGCGCAGCGCCTGCGCACTTTGTGCGCGCAAGTCTTCTTCCAAACCGCCCTGCTGAATACCAAAAAGCGCATGACCGGGGCGGTCGCCAAAGGCATCCTTTGACCGCTGCGCCCACCGCATCGACAACTCCATGCTGGAGGCAATACGATCCCGGTCCGCCGGCAACGCGGGGCATTCGTCAAAACACATCACGATGTCACTGCCCAGAAGCGCCTGAATTTCCATCGACCGTTCCGGCGTGATCTCGTGCTTGGACCCGTCGATATGGCTTTTGAAGGTCACACCCTTCTCGGTCAGCTTGCGCAGTCCCGCAAGGCTCATCACCTGAAACCCGCCACTGTCGGTCAGGATCGGCCCGGACCAGTTCATGAATTTGTGCAAACCGCCCAAGGCCGCGACCCGTTCCGCCGTGGGGCGCAGCATCAGGTGATAGGTGTTGCCCAGCAGGATATCGGCCCCCGTGGCCGCCACGCTTTCCGGCATCATCGCCTTGACCGTTGCGGCGGTGCCAACAGGCATAAACGCCGGGGTCTGGATATCGCCGCGTGTTGTGCGGATCACCCCGCGCCGCGCCTTGCCATCCTGCGCTTGTTTTTCAAATGTGATACGGGTCATCGGGCCATCCTTGTGATCTGATTGCTGGCGATACACCCAGCCTGCAAAACTTGCAATCAGGACGCAAAATGCACAAATAGTGGGGTAAGTTTCAACCAAAAGGGTATGTTAAGTGGATATTGAACAACTGTTGATCGACGCCTTGGAAAACAATCTGGCGTGGCTTTTGCTGGCCGCGATGGTCGTCATTCTGATCGTCAAGGCGGTCAAGATCGTGCCGCAGTCAGAACAGCATGTTGTCGAACGTTTTGGCCGCCTGCGTTCGGTGCTTGGGCCGGGGATCAACATGATCGTGCCGTTCATTGACAAGATTGCCCATAAAATCTCAATCCTTGAGCGTCAGTTGCCCACTGCCAGTCAGGACGCAATCACCCGTGACAACGTGCTTGTTCAGGTGGACACGTCCGTGTTCTACCGCATCACTGAGCCGGAAAAGACGGTCTACCGTATCCGCGATGTAGACAATGCTATTTCCACCACCGTGGCCGGGATCGTACGGGCCGAGATCGGTAAAATGGATCTGGACGAGGTGCAGGCCAACCGCAGCCAGCTGATCACCACCATCAAATCCAGCGTTGAGGATGCCGTGGACGATTGGGGCATCGAAGTGACCCGCGCCGAAATACTGGACGTGAACCTTGATGCCGCCACCCGCGCCGCGATGATGCAACAGCTGAACGCCGAACGCGCCCGCCGTGCGCAAGTGACCGAGGCCGAGGGGTCCAAACGTGCGGTCGAACTGGCCGCTGATGCTGAGCTTTACGCCTCGGAACAAACCGCCAAGGCCCGCCGCGTGCTGGCCGAAGCGGAGGCTTATGCCACACAGGTGGTTGCCACCGCGATCAATGAAAACGGGCTGGAGGCCGCGCAATACCAAATCGCGCTTAAGCAGGTTGAGGCGATGGGCACGTTGGGCAAGGGCGATGGCAATCAAACCGTCTTTGTCCCCACACAGGCGCTTGAGGCCTTTGGCGATGCCTTTAAGCTTTTGAAAGGACGTGGATAATGGCCGATTATCTGTCGCTTTGGTGGGTCTGGATCTGCATCGCGCTGGCGCTTGGCGTGGTTGAGCTGCTGGCGCCGGGGTTCATTTTCCTTGGCTTCGGGCTGGGCGCATTGGCAATGGCGGGTGTGGTTCTGCTGGCGCCGGGGATCAACATCCCTGCCCTGCTCGCGCTGTTTGCGGTGCTGTCGCTGATCGCGTGGATCATCCTGCGGATGGGTTTTCGCAAACAATCCAGCGGCGCACGGATTGTCACCAAGGACATCAACGACGACTGATCTGATCAACAGGCCGCTTGTGCGGACATCGGCGGCCTGATACCTCTGCATATTCAATAAAACAAAAGGATATGTTGATGGAAGAATTGGTCTTTGGGTGGGAAGAATGGGTTGCACTGCCGGATCTAGGGCTGCCTGCCATCAAGGCCAAAGTGGACACAGGCGCCCGCACCTCCGCCCTCCACGCCCATGACATCGAAGTGTTTGGCCCCGCTGCCAAACCCAAGGTGCGCTTTAACGTACATCCCATTGCCGGGCGCGACGACATTGTGATCACCTGCTCTGCCCCGCTGGTGGACCGGCGCGAGGTGACCTCCTCCAACGGCGAATCCGAACAGCGCTTTGTGATTTCCAGCACCCTGACCGTGGCCGACCAACAATGGCCGATCGAGATCACCCTGACCAACCGCGCTGGCATGAACAGCCGTATGCTTTTGGGCCGTCAGGCGCTGGCCGATCACATCTCCATTTCCGCCACCGAACGGCGCTTGCAGCCAGAGTTGAGCTATGACGCATATCACGATGCCACCGTGCGCCGTACCGCGCCCAAGCGGGCGCTGCGCATCGCGGTATTGAGCCGCGAAAACAACTATTCCACCCGCCGCCTTGTCGAAGTCGGCGAAGCGCGCGGCCATGTGGTTGAGGTGATCGACACGACCCGCTGTTACATGGCGATCAATGCGATGGCCCCCGAGGTGCATTACGACGGAAAACGTCTGCCGCGCTATGACGCGGTGATCCCTCGCATCGGGGCCTCCATCACGCCTTATGGCACAGCCGTGATCCGCCAGTTTGAAACCATCGGAACCTACTGCGTGAACGGCAGCGCCGGCATCACCGCCAGCCGCGACAAGCTGCACGCGCATCAGGTCTTGGCCTCCAAGAAAATCGGCATGCCGACCACGGCCTTTGCCGCCTCGCCCAAGGACACCTCCAATCTGATGGGGTTGGTCGGCACCGCACCACTGATCGTGAAACTGCTCGAATCCACCCAAGGCAAGGGCGTGGTATTGGCCGAAACCAAAAAAGCCGCCGAATCCGTGATCGACGCCTTTCGCGGGCTCAAGGCCAACTTTCTGGTGCAGGACTTTGTCAAAGAGGCCGCAGGCGAGGATATCCGCTGTTTGGTGATCGCGGGCAAGGTTGTGGCCGCAATGAAACGCACCGGCGCGGATGGCGATTTCCGCTCCAACCTGCATCGCGGTGGTTCGGCCAAAGTGGTGCGCATCTCCAAGGAAGAACGTGAAACCGCCGTGCGGGCGGCGCGAGCCTTTGGGCTGGGCAAGGCGGGCGTTGATCTGCTGCGTTCGGAAAGCGGGCCAAAGGTGCTTGAGGTGAACTCCTCCCCCGGTTTTGAGGGGATTGAGACCGCAACAGGCAAAGATATCGTTGGCAAGCTTTATGACGAGATCGAAGCGCGGGTGAAACCGCAACCCGTGCGCCGCCGCAAATCAGGTTAGGGCGCTGCCCTGCTCCAGCCAGCGCTGTTCTTGCGGGGACAGCATGCCAGCGATCCGGGCGCGATAGGCGGCCAGATCCTTGTCTGACAGCACGCCTTCCCACTTGTTGGATGACGCCGTGTCGAAAAATCCGGCGTCATCATGCCAGAACCCAACGCCAGCGCCCGGTGCAAACCGCACGGCGTTGGCTTTCATATTGGCAAATGACGCGGCTTCAACCAACCGCGCCATAAGTGCAGGCGGATGGGTGATGCCAATGTGATCGGCGATACGCGCGATGGCCGCGGCCGGATCACGGCACATATCGGCATAATGCAGACGCAGCAGATTGCTTGCCTCTTCTTCCTCAAGGGCCAGGGCGCTGCGGTAGTGATCCGTGATCATCTGCAAACTTGCTGCATCAAATCGGTCTTCGTCCAGAAACTGATAGAAACTTTCGACCGGATCATCGGGAAAAGTCACCCCCGTGCCTGAATGCGCCAGATTGGCTGCGTGACGGCGGAACGAAAAATGCACATCAATCGGGTGGCGGTAGACGCAGATATAACGCAGCGCGTTCCAGATCGGCAGCCCGTCAAAGGGCGTGTGTGATTTCACCTGTCGCCGCCCCGTCTGGGCCTCCAGCCGCTCAACCACCTCGGCGATGTCACGCACATTGATGTCGATCCAAGGGGCGTTCTGGCTGGGCTTGGCGTCCACCTGCGGATCGCCGGAGATGAGCAGCGCCAAAATCGCCTGTATCCATGTGGTGCCGGATTTGGGCGGGGTGGACAACACGATGTCGCCATCGCGCGGCTCAAACGCCTGCCAACGGGTGGAATCGGTGATGGTTTCCCTGTAGATCTTGACCGGAGGCCGATGCGCCATGTTCATTGTCTTGCTCCATCCCCATTTGTCGCAGTTCTTCTGTCCAGTCCCTATGGACGCCTGCCCGCTTAAACCCTATATAAACGCTCAGGAACCAAAGCCGAGGCCCATATGACCGACCAGTCCCAACCCCTTGAAGGCACGCCGCTGATTGCACCGTCCAGCACCGATCATCCTTTGTATGAACAGGTGGTTGAGGCCTGCCGTTCGGTCTATGACCCTGAAATTCCGGTCAACATCTATGAATTGGGTTTGATCTATACGATCGACATCAATGACCAAAACGAGGTCGATATCAAGATGTCATTGACAGCGCCCGGATGCCCTGTTGCCGGTGAAATGCCCGGCTGGGTCGCCGATGCGGTTGAACCTTTGCCCGGTGTGAAACAGGTCAATGTAGAACTGGTCTGGGAGCCGCCATGGGGCATGGATATGATGTCTGACGAGGCGCGTCTCGAACTGGGCTTTATGTAACAGGCGCAAAGCTTTGCCGCGCGCCGCTTGAGATATTGCACACGGCCTCCTATCTTGAGGTCAAGCAGGAGATCACACCATGTTCGGCATTCCCGGCAAGCAAGCCGTTACCATCACACCCAAAGCAGCAGCACAAATCACCAAGCTGATGCAATCGGCGGGCCACGCAGGCCTGCGCATTGGCGTCAAGAAAGGCGGCTGTGCGGGCATGGAATACACCATGGAATATGTCGATACCGCCGATCCCAACGATGAGGTCGTCAATCAGGATGGCGCATGTGTGATGATCGCACCGATGGCGCAGATGTTCCTGTTCGGCACCGAGATCGATTATGAAACCACCCTGTTGGAGTCCGGTTTCAAGTTCAACAACCCCAATGTTTCAGAGGCTTGCGGTTGCGGCGAGTCGATCAAGTTTGACGAAGCCCTGTTCGCCAAATGAGCCTGAGCGCGGGTGATATCGCCTTTGCCACCGAACTGTTTGAAGACCTGCCCGAACTGACCACCCGCCGGATGTTTGGCGGCATGGGGATCTATTCCCAAGGGGTAATCTTTGCCCTGCTGCATTCGGATGGGCAGATCATGATCAAATCGACCGGCGGTGCTTTTGCGAGCGAACTGGAGGCGATGGGCGCGGTCAAATGGACCTACACCCGCAAGGACGGCGCGGCCTCTTCGATGCCTTACTATTCCCTGCCGGACACCGCTCTGGAGGACAGTGAACTGGCGCTTGAGCTGGGCCGGCGGGCGCTGGCGGCGCTGGACTAGCTTGGCGATAGTTCCACCGCAAACCTGCGCTGAAAATCCTTCATGAAATCAACACGATCCGCCGCGATTGCGCGGGCAACTCTGGTATGAAGCTGCGCGGCGATCTTGAATAATTTCACCTCAAAATGATCCAAGGCAAATGCGGTGTCATCCAAAGGGCGATCTCTCGCCAAAGGGTCCGCCCCATCGAACAGATCACGCCCGATCTGGCCTGAGACGTTGAAGCACCGGGCAATCCCGATGGCGCCGAGTGCCTCCAGCCGATCCGCATCCTGCAAGATCTGCGCCTCCAGTGAGGTGGCGGGCACATTGGCGGAGAAACTATGGGCGTGGATCGCGTGATGCACCGCATCCAGGGCCCATTGATCAAAATCCTGCGCCAGAAACTGCACCGCATGATCTGCCGAAAGCCGCGCGGCATCGCCGCGGTTTGGATGATCTTTGGGCAGGTTGATCACATCATGAAAGATCGCCGCGGCTTGCAGAACATTCAGATCTGCACCGCCCTCTGCCTTGGCAATCTGTTGGCAAAGCGCCCAGACCCGCCGCAAATGCCACAGATCATGCGCCCCATCCTGCGCGTCCCCCCAAACACGCAGCACCTCCGCCTCATATCGGGCTTGGCGTGTCACTTTTTCTGCAAATGCACGTAGGTCTCGTTGTACCGTTTGGACAAGTGATCGCCTGCCATGATCACCTGATCACTGCCCTCGGGGGCGACATCGGTGTCATGGGTGGGGTTAAAGAACATAGGAACGGAAATGCGTTCATTGCTGCCGCCGACCACGCGGTGCGGGGTCGCTTTGACGGTTCCGCCGCTCCAAAATTCCATCATCTCGCCGAAATTGATGACAAATTCGCCGGGCGGGGCCGCCACAGGGATCCAGCCGCCGCCACGTTTGCGCACCTCCAGCCCCTGCGATCCGTCCGCCGCCAGCAGCGTCAGACAGCCGTAGTCAGTATGGGTGGCAATGCCAAAATCCTTGGCACCCGCATCCGCAGGGCGGGTCGGGTAGTAATTGCCGCGCAGCAGCGCCATGGGTTTGCCAAAGGCATCGTCAAAACTGTCTCGCGGCTTGCCAATCGACGCTGCAACCCCGCGCAGCACATCCATCGCCACGGCGCAGGCGGCCTCATAATAATCGGACACAACCGCCTGAAACGCCTCTGGTTGGTCCGGCCAGTGGTTGGGCGCGTAAAACGGATTGTCCAACAAGGGATCGCCGGCAGGAAGGGTCAAGCCGCAGTCAAACACCTGTTTGAAATCAGGGTTGGCGTCCGGGTCCACCTGTTCTGATGCCGCAGCGCCCCAACCGCGATTCGATCCGGTTTTGGCCATGTCATAGGCTGCTTTTTGTGCCTCGGGCAGCTTGAAGAAGGCGCGGTAGGTTTCGATGACTTCTGAAACCCTTTCGGAGGTCAGAACGGTGTTATGAACCGTGGCGAACCCCACATCTGTCGCTGCGCCCTGCATCGCCTCTAGCGCGGCTTTGTCCCCTGCCGTCAATGCGGCCAGATCAATCTTTGGTATCATCACTCATCCCCCCCTTTGCCCATGAGCATGATGCCATGCGCCCCTGTCAAGAGATGCCTTGCGTTGCCTCGCACTGGGCCGGGTGGTAACAACAGGCAAAACAACAAATGAGGGATGTATGCGCCGCAAAATTGCCGCCGGAAACTGGAAGATGAACGGCACCGCCGCCGCGCTGAACGAGCTGGAAACGCTGGCCCAGATGATGCCAGAGGCCGCCCCCGAAGTGGTGATTTGCCCGCCTGCCCCCTTGCTGTTTCGCGCCGTTGAAGCCGCGCCAGAAGGCATCGCCATCGGTGCGCAGGATTGCCACATGCAGGCCAAGGGCGCGTTCACCGGCGATATCTCTGCAGAGATGATCGCCGACACCGGTGCGGGCTTTGTCATTGTCGGCCATTCCGAACGCCGCGACGCCCATGAAGAGACCAACAGCGACATCCGCGCCAAAACCCGCTGTGCCTGGGGCTCTGGTCTGACGGCCATTGTCTGCATCGGTGAAAGCGGCGATGACCGCGCGGCCAACAACACGCTGGACATCATCGGTGGGCAATTGGCCGGATCGTTGCCTGATGGCGCAGATGGCGCGAACACCGTCATCGCTTATGAGCCAATCTGGGCGATTGGCACTGGCAAGGTGCCGACGCTGGAACAAATCATCGAGGTGCATGATTTCATCCGCGCCCGTCTGATCACCCGCTTTGGCGCTGAAATTGGCGATGCCATTGCCCTGCTTTATGGTGGATCGGTCAAACCGGACAACGCCGAGGTGATCTTTCGCGCGGAAAACGTGGATGGCGCCTTGGTGGGCGGAGCGTCGCTTAAGGCGTCCGATTTTGCGCCGATCATTGCCGCGCTCGCCCATTCCTGAGCGGCCCTGATGGACAAGACATTCCGCACCAAAGCCGCTGCCATTTGTGACGACAAGATTGCCAAAAAAGGCGAAGGGGTTGGCCTGTCTTTTTACGCGTTCTTTGCCAATCGCAACGACCGTCCTGAATTGTTGTTCGAAGTGGCTGAATGGTGGATCAAGACACACAGGCTGGATCACTTTGAAAAGGCTGTGAAAATCCGCGAGATACTGCGCTCTGGCGCTTGAACGCAGCACAACAAAAACGCAAAGGGCGGCGCATCTGGTGATGCGCCGCCCTTTTGTTTGACTATAGCCGCTGGCCTATTTGGTGATGATCTCTGGCCCCATCATCATGGTGGGCAACCATGTGCTGAGGATCGGGATGTAGGTCACCATGATCAGGAAGACGAACAGCACCGCAAGGAAGGGCAGCGCCGCACGCACCACCGACATCATCGGCATATTGGCCACGCCCGAGGTCACAAAGAGGTTGAGCCCCACCGGCGGTGTAATCATCCCGATCTCCATGTTCACCACCATGATGATGCCAAGGTGAATGGGATCCACGCCCAGCTCAATCGCGATGGGGAACACCAGCGGCGCGACGATAACCAAAAGGCCCGATGGCTCCATAAACTGGCCACCGATCAACAAGATCACGTTCACAATCACGAGGAACATGATCGGCCCAAAACCCGCATCCAGCATCGCGGCTGAGATTTGCTGCGGGATTTGCTCGTCGGTCAGAACGTGCTTGAGGATCAACGCGTTGGCGATGATAAACATCAATGTGACCGTCAGTTTGCCCGCCTCAAACAGCGTGTGGCGTGTGTCGCGGTGAATGAAGGCCGTGAACAGCGCCATCGGCTTTTCAAGCAGCGACAGGTTGCGCGGCATTTCGGCCTGATGCAGCGGCCCCATGTCCCGATACACAAAGGACGCGATGAAGAAGGCATAGACCGCCGCCACCGCTGCCGCTTCGGTCGGGGTAAAGATACCGCCGTAGATGCCGCCAAGGATGATCACGATCAGGAACAGACCCCAACCGGCCTCGCGCCCCGAAGACCAGACCTCTCCCCAGCCCAGCCATTCGCCTTTGGGCAGGTTCTTGATCTTGGCCATGGCATAGATTGTCACCATCAACATGGTGCCCGCCATCAGACCCGGAATAACACCCGCAAGGAACATCCGTCCCACGGACACATCTGTGGCGGAGGCATAGACCACCATCACGATAGAAGGCGGGATCAGGATGCCTAGCGTGCCTGCATTGGCGATGACGCCTGCTGCAAATTCCTTGGTATAGCCAACCTGCCGCATGCCCGCGATCACGATGGACCCGATGGCAACCACCGTGGCCGGGGATGATCCGCTCAGCGCGGCAAACAGCATACAGGCAAAAACACCCGCAATCGCCAGACCGCCGGGCAAATGCCCGACCAAAGCGATGGAAAACCGGATGATCCGCCGGGCCACGCCGCCCGTCGACATGAAGGACGAGGCCAGAATGAAGAACGGGATCGCCAGCAAGGTGTAATGCCCCGCCATCGCCTGAAAGAACGTCTGAGCAATCGACGCCATCGAGGTATCAGAGAGCGCCAGCAAGAAAATGATCGAGGACAGGCCCAGCGATACGGCAATAGGCACGCCGATCAGCATCAGACCGACAACCATTGTAAATAGGATCACAACTTCCATGATCTTATCCTTCCGCGTTCATATGTTTGACGTCTTCGACCGCATCCTCAGCCTCGTGGCTGACAATCAGGCTGGTTTGACGTCCGGTGATGACATTCAATGTCGCCTGGACAAAGCGCAGCAACAGCAGCGCCGCGCCAAAGGGCAGCATGAAATAGGGAATGAACCGGGGCAGTTTTTCGTAAGCTTCGCCCTCGTTCATGATCGGTTCGATAAAGCGCAGCCATTCAGGCACGGGGATGTCGATCACCTCATACCAGGCCTGATCGCGGCTGTTCTCGAACCCTGTCGGGAACCAGCGCCCCGATGTGGCATCCAGCCCGGCAAAAGGCGCCCAGTAGTCCCATGCGCCTTTCATCAACAGGCCTGCATAGATCACACAGATCAGCCCGGCAATCACCGCCAGAACCTTGCGCGGCCCTTCGTTAAAGAGGTTGATCACCGCATCCACGCCGAGGTGCGCCGTGACCTTGACCGCATAGCTCATGCCAAACAGCACCAGCCAGGCAAACAGGAATGTCACCGCCTCAAGGCCCCAGATGATCCCGGTGTTAAAGCCGTATCGCAGCACCACGTTGATAAAGGTGATGATGGTCATCAATCCCAAGATCAGCGCAATTGCGGTTTCTTCGATTTCACTCACAATGCGGCCTAGGCCGCTTTGGGCTTGCCCGTGCGTTGCCATGTGGTTCCCCCCACTTGCCATTAATTTCGGTGAAAATGGTAGCGTGCAGCCAGCCCTTTGACAAAGGCTGGCTGCGTTTGACGCTTAGTGCTTGGCGTTGATCGCCTGCGCTGCGTCGATGTTTTCTTGGCCAACGTCGCCTTTGAACTGCTCCCAAACAGGTTTCATCACTGTCACCCATTCCTCACGCTGCTCTGCGGTCAACTGACGAACCACACCGCCGGCTTCGATGACGGCGTTTTTCGCGTCTTCGTTCACTTTGGTGGATTCGGCGTTCCGTGCCGCTGTCACTTCTTTGATGATGGTGCCCAACTGATCACGGACATCCGCATCCAGGCTGTCCCACCAGTCAGACGAGGTCACCAGCATGTAGTCGATGATGCCGTGGTTGGTCTCGGTCACACCGTCCTGCACTTCAAAGAACTTTTTGCCATAGATGTTGGACCATGTGTTTTCCTGACCGTCCACAACGCCGGTTTGCAGGGCGCCGTATACTTCGGAAAAGGCCATCGGCTGTGGAGAGCCGCCAATCGCGGCCATCTGCGCCTTGAGCACGTCAGAGTTCTGCACGCGGAACTTCAGGCCGTTGGCGTCGGATGGGCTTTCGAGCGGCTTGTTGGCCGACATCTGCTTCATGCCGTTGTGCCAGAACGCGAGGCCCAGCAGACCGCGGCGGGTCATGCTTTCTTTCATCGCCTGACCGGTGTCAGAGTTCTGGAACTCATCCACGGCGTTGATGTTTTTGAACATGAACGGCAGATCGAAAATGCGGAATTGC
Organism: Sulfitobacter mediterraneus; assembly: GCF_003054325.1. Taxonomy (GTDB): domain Bacteria; phylum Pseudomonadota; class Alphaproteobacteria; order Rhodobacterales; family Rhodobacteraceae; genus Sulfitobacter; species Sulfitobacter mediterraneus. The sequence goes on along the minus strand of NZ_QBKU01000003.1, from coordinate 264,218 downwards.
TTGGTGAACTGCTCAAACTTGGACAGCGATGGTGCGGCCAGTTGAACGTCACCCTGAAGCAGCGCTTCGAGCACCTGATCATCGTTATAAAGTGTCGAGTTCGGGAACACTTCGATGCAGGCCTTGCCGTTCATCTCTTCGTTCACACGGGTTTCCAGCAACGACGCGGCGATCCCTTTTGGGTGCTTGTCGGTGTTGGTGACGTGGCTGAACTTGATGACGATCTCGCCATCATCACATGCGGCAGAGACTGCGCCTGCGCTGACAGACATGGTCAGGGCGACGGCGGCGGCGGTGAAAAACTTCATTGGTTTCCTCCCAGAAAACTAGAATCACAGTTCGGACATCCGACTTGGATGCACTGGGAGCTATCAAACAGATCGCAATGCGATCTCACAAGATTGTGTTAACCGTGATGGTCGCGAGGTCGTTTTTTCGATAATATTCAAACAGCTAGCGTTCAAAGTGACCCATGGTCAGCCAGGCCGATGGGGCGGTTTGTGCGAAATCCCGCACAGGCGATCCGGTACTTGTGCGAAAATCCGCACAGATCACTGACGGAAATCTTCGGGCCGGATGCCATAGCGGGCCAGCTTGTCATAAAACGTTTTGCGCGGCAGTTTCAGCGCCTCCGCCGCCGCCGAAGCCTGCCCACTTGCCCGGCGCAGCGCCGCTTCAAGCAGTGACTTCTCCACCAGCGACATCTGTTCATTCAATCCAAGCGCGGCATCAGGCGCCACATCATCTGGTAGGCCCATCACAAACCGCATCGCCACCGACATGAGCGATCGCGCGTTGCCCGGCCAATCACGCCGCATCAACCCCGCCACCACCTCTGGCGTCACGTCCGGCTTTTGCAGGCCCGCCTGCTCTGCCGCCTGATCGACATAGCGCCGGAACATCACGGGAATGTCCTCTGGCCGCTCCGCCAATGATGGAATGCGCACGCTCAGCCCCTCCATCCGGTAATAAAGATCGGCGTTGAACCGGCCCGCGTTGACCTCTGCCTTGAGATCACGGGTGTTGCCCACCATCAGGCGCACGCCCTCTGCCGGACTGCCGGTTTCGCTGAGCGTGAGTTGCAGTTGCGGCGACAAATGGGTGATTTCATCCACAAACAGGCTGCCACCGTCGGCCTCCTGCACCGCCTGGGCCAGTGTTTCCGCCGTCAGCCCTGCCGCCGCGCGTTTGACAAAAGGCGCTTTAGACCGGGCCGAGCTGAGGTGAATGACCTCCGCCACCTTCGATGTGCCGGACCCCGGCGCACCGTTGACCATCACATCCTCTTCGGTCTGCGCGACCAGACGCACCCGCTTGCGCAGCGCTTCGGCCATCGCCGAGGTGCCAAACAGCATCCGCGCCGCCGGATCGCCGGTTTCCACCAGTTGCAGCAACCGGCGGTTTTCCAGAACCAACGCACGGGTCTTGAGCGCCCGTTCCAGCACCCCCAGCAGATCGGCAGGCGCGCAAGGCTTTTCCAGAAACCCGAAGGCACCCTGCCCCATCGCAGCCACCGCCATAGGAATATCGCCCTCACCGGTCAGCAAGATCACCGGCAAATCGGCATCCTGTTTCTGGGCATAATCCAGCAGATGAAACCCGTCCCGCCCCGGCATGCGAATGTCCGACAGGATCACCCCGTCAAATCCGGCGGTGATCCGGTCCTTGGCCGCAACAAAGGATCCCGCGGTGATCGCGGTGATCTCTGCCAGCTCCAGCGTCTGGGCCAATGCCTCGCGCACGGCGGCATCGTCATCCACCAAAAGTACCTGCCCTGTCATGCCACCTCTGCCTGCTTCACCTGATCAGCAGCGCGTTCAAGCGTCACGGAGAACAACGCCCCGCTGCCCTCACAATTGCTGCCTTTGATTTGTCCGCCAAAGCTTTGCACAATGCCATAGCTGATCGACAGGCCCAGCCCCATGCCGCCCGTGTCACCCGCCGGTTTGGTTGTGTAGAACGGATCAAACACCTTGTCCGGCATTTCAATCCCCGGCCCGGTGTCTCGGAAATTGACCGTCAGCGCATCGCCATCTGTCACCGAAATGCGCAGCACCTTCAAATCACTGTCACTCATGGCATCCACGGCATTGGTGATCAGATTGACAAACACCTGCCCCAGCCGCACCTCGCCGCCGCGCACCCACAAGGGGCCATTCCCCGCCGGATCATAGATCAGCTCAACCCCCGCATCCGCGATATGATTGGCCGTCAGATCCAGCGCCGATTGCAACACGGCCCGCAGCTCAACCCGTTCATCGGGGCGGTTTTCCTGCCGGGCAAAGGCCCGCAGGTTCTGGATGATCCGCCCCATGCGCCGCGCCATGTCTGAAATCCGGGTGAGGTTTTCAGTGGCGCGGTCCGGTGCGCCGCGGTCCATAAACTGCACGGCGTTTTCGGCAAAGGACCGGATCGCCATCAAGGGCTGGTTCAACTCATGGCTGATGCCCGCAGACATCTGGCCCAAAGCGCTTAGCTTGCCCGCTTGTACCAGATCATCCTGCGCCCGCCGCAACGCCGCTTGCGCCTCTTCGCGCTCTGCCGCCTCGCGCCGCAATTGGGCGTTGGTGTCACGCAAAGCGGCGGTGCGTTCCGCCACCCGCGCCTCAAGCTGCACATTGGCCTGCGTCAAGGCCCGCCGCCGCTCCGCTGCGAGAAACAGCAGCGATCCAAACGCAAGGCAAAGCGCAGCCACCGCCGCCGCCTGCGCCAAGGCAAACTGCCGGGTCTGCGCGACATTCAATAGCACCTCACCAGTGAGCCCGATCACCGGCAAAGCCTGCGTCAGATGCAAACCCTCTTGCGGCAAATACGGACCCCAGCCAAGTTTCCAGATCTCATGCCCGCCAATATATTGCGCCGAGAACTCCGGCGCAGTGCCCTTGGGCGGAATCAATCCGGGGCTGTCCTCCGGCCGCCGCCAGAACAGGATTTCGGACCGGTTGGAAATATATACCTCCCCCGCCGCATCGGTGAAAAACGCGGGCGGATTGGTGCCACGCCAATTGTAATCAATACCGTTGAGGTCGGTCATCACCACGACTGCGCCCTGCACACGGCCCGAGGGGTCAAACACCGGTGCGGCATGGAAAAACGCCCGGCGCGTCAACGGCGCCCCCGGCCCATGGCCCCAGCCCAATGCCCCGCGCAGCGCCCGTTTGATATAGCGCTGCTGCGCCAGATCGGCAGGTTCCGCGCCGATGGCCGAGGCTGCAACCCGCCCCTGCGCATCCACGATCAACACATCCAGTGCCGCCGATTTGTCCGCCACTTCAAGCAACAAATCGGTGCTGCCCGTGACGCCAATACCCGACAGTTCCGCCGCGACAGTCGGGTGATCGGCCAACATCACCGCCAAATCGCGATACCGCTGCAATTGCCCAACCAACCGGTCCCCGGCCAAGGCCAGATCCGCCTGCCCCCGCGCGGCCAATTGATCCAGGCCTTTGACAAAGGCATAGCGCCAGACCCCGCCCGAAAGCGCGGCCACCACCAGCAGAAAGGCCAGCACATACCCGGCCCGTTGTCGCAGATTGCCATTCATCGGCCCATGATTGCACCTTCCCCCTTGCAAAGGCCAGTGCCGCGCGGCTTATCTGCGGCCATGAAAACACTCCAGCAGTCCCCGCTCGATCCCGACTTTGTGCAAAACCCCTATGCGGCCTACGCCAAGGCACGGGCGGATGGCCCTGTGATGTACTGGCAGGACTACGCCATGCCCGCCGCCTTTGACGCGGCCACCGTGCAGGCGCTGTTGCGTGACCGGCGGCTGGGCCGTGAAGTGCCTCAGGGGGCACGCGCGCCCTATCCGGAGCATCTGAGGGATTGGGCCACGATGGAAGGCCACTCCATGTTGGAGCTGGAACCGCCACGCCACACCCGCCTGCGCGGTCTGGTTCTGCGGGCCTTTACCTCCCGGCGGATCGCGGCGCTTTTGCCCGATATCGAAGAGGTCACAGCTCAACTGTTGGCAGGGTTGCCTCGCGATTCTTTCGATCTGATCCGCGCCTATTGCACCGAATTGCCCGTGCGCATCATCGCCCGACTCTTGGGCGTGCCAGAGGAAATATCGCCAGACCTACTGCGCTGGTCCAACGCGATGGTGGCCATGTATCAAGCGGGCCGCAGCCGCGCGGTGGAAGACGCCGCCAACACCGCAACAGCCGAATTTGTGGATTTCCTGCGCGGCTATATCGAAAAGCGCCGCAATGACCCGCGTGATGATCTGATCACCAGCCTGATCGCGGCAGAAGAAGACGGTGAGAAGCTCACCCCGGATGAGTTGATCGGCACCTGCATCCTGCTGCTGAACGCAGGTCACGAGGCAACGGTGCATTCCATGGGCAATGCCGTGAAATGCCTGCTGGAGCATGAAACACCCGCCGCCGCGCTGGCCCCCGATCAGATCAATGCGACCGTTGAAGAACTGCTGCGTTACGACCCGCCGCTACATATGTTCACCCGCTTTGCCTATGAAGACACCGAATTGGACGGTGTGACCTTGCAAAAGGGCGATGAAATCGCGCTGATGCTGGGGGCCGCAGCCCGTGACCCGGCGGTCTATGAAAACCCTGATGCGTTTGATCCCTACCGGCCCGCAAAACCCCATGCGGTCTTTGGCGGCGGCCTGCATTTCTGCGTCGGTGCCCCGCTGGCGCGAATGGAATTGCAGGTGGCCCTGCCCGCGCTGTTTGGGCACCTGCCGAAAATGACACTGGCCGAAGCCCCGCGCTATGCCATGAGCTACCATTTCCACAAGCTGGACCGGTTGATGATCGCGCCATAGCAGGCGACACTGCATGCCGCAGACACCCGGGGCTTTGCCCCGGACCCCAGAGGTTTAAGGGCCAAATGAAGAAAAAGGCGCCCTTCTCTTCATTTGGCCAAAAAAACCTCCGGGGGGAGCGCCGCGCAGCGGCGGTGGGGGCTGGCCCCCGTACCGGCTCGCGTCAGGCACCGAGGCTTGCGTCAGCCATCAAACCCCAGAAACTTTGTGACATTTTCGACCGGGCGGCGCCGCGACACGACGTCATTTGCAACAAACCCATCATCCGGCCAGCCAAGGGCAACGCAGGTCAGGATCACCTGATCTTCGGGGATGCCGGCCACTTCGCGCACCACCGGGCTTTGCATGATGCCTTGCCCGTTGATCACTGCACCAAGCCCGCGGGCCCAAGCGGCCAGCACCAGGCCATAGGTCATTGCGCCGGTATCAAAATGCGCGATCGTGTTGTTCAGCAAGCTGCGGTCAAAGCACACGACGATGGACACCGGCGCATCAAACTGGCGAAAGCCGCGCATCACCCAATCCTGGCGGCGCTCTGCATCGTGGCGCTCGATCCCCATCGCCTCAAACAGTTGGATGGCAATTTCGATTTGGCGCTGGCGGTGTTCGCCTTCATAGGCTGCATAATCTTCGATATCGCGGGTTGGGGTGACCCCGCCGAGCATCCGTTCGGTATTGCCTTTGCGGACCTGCTCAAGCGGCTCTCCTGTCAGCACATGCAGGTGCCAGGGCTGGGTGTTCATCGAGGATGGCGCGCGGTTGGCCAGCGCGATCACCTCTTCGAGCAGGGCCTGTGGCACCGGTTTGTCCTGAAATCCCCGAATGGAACGGCGCTCTTGGATCGCCTGATCAATATTCATCTTTTTGCCCTGCCTTGCTGTACGTTTGGCCTCACGCTACGGCGCGGCGGGGCGCGTCCCAACCCCTTATGGCCGCGACGCTGCGTCAGCTTTTTGGTGCGGCCCGATCAAAGCGGCAGCATCACCGTCGATTTGATCTCTTCCATCGACAAAAGCGCAGTCACGTTGTGCACCCGCACCTCAGAAATCAGCGCCTGATAGAAGGCGTCGTAGGCGCGGGCGTTCTTTACGCGCACCTTGAGAATATAGTCGATGTCACCGGCCAGGCGGTGCGCCTCTTGGACTTCAGGGCGGTCTTGCAGGGCCTTGAGGAAGGCTTTTTGCCAGTCCGCCTCATGCTCTGACGTGCGGATCAGCACAAAGAAACACGCCTCGAACCCAAGCGCCTCGGCATCCAGCATCACGGTCTGTTGGCCGATCACCCCGCCCTCGCGCAATTTGCGAATCCGGTTCCACACCGGGGTCTTGGAAGAGCCGACATTGCGGGCAATATCATCAAGCGATTGGCTGGCGTCGCGCTGCAGCTCGGCCAGGATTTTCCGGTCAGTCTCATCTATTCGGACAGTCATTCTGTATTTTCCATTTCAGGCGGTTATCTGTTCTTTCTGCGCTGCGGTATGGAACAAATGTCCTTATCTACCGCCGCATATAGCGGAATATCGGGAATATTTCCTATATTGAGGGTCAAGTCAAACGAAGTCAGGACCCGTTATGGATCATTTCCCAATCTTTCTTGCCACCAGCGGCCAGCGCATTGTGCTGTCCGGCGGCGGCGATGCGGCATTGGCCAAACTGCGGCTCCTGCTCAAGACCACTGCTGAGATCCACGTTTACTCCCCTGCCCCTGCCGCCGAGATTGAACTCTGGGCTGCGCGGGGCAAACTTCTGTTGCACCGGCGGCCGCTCCGTTCCGGGGATGTCGCCGGTGCAACGCTTTTCTATGCAGCGGATGAAGAAGACACCCTTGACGCGCAGACCGCCGCGATTGCCCGCGCCGAAGGGGCGCTGGTCAACGTTGTGGACAATCTGGAGGCCAGCGCCTTTATCACGCCCGCCATCGTGGACCGTGATCCGGTGACCATCGCCATCGGCACCGAAGGCGCAGCACCCGTCTTGGCCCGCGCCATCAAGGCCGATCTAGAAGAGCGCCTGCCCAGCACGCTTGGCACTTTGGCGCGGATCGGCAAAGGGTTTCGCAAGATGGCCGAGGCGTTGCCCTTTGGCCGTGCCCGCCGCGATTTCTGGCGTGATTATTATTTCAACACCGGCCCCAAGGCGATGACAGCGGGCGAAGCCGAGGTGCGTCCGGCGCTGGACGCCCTTTTGGACGATCATCTGACCCGCACCGCCCGCGCGGGGCACATTGCCTTTGTCGGTGGCGGTCCGGGCGATCCGGAACTGCTGACGCTGAAGGCCCGCCGCGCCTTGGATGAGGCGGATGTGGTGATCTATGACCGCTTGATCAGTGCCGAGATCCTTGAACTGGCCCGCCGCGAGGCAGTGATGATTGACGTGGGCAAAGAGGGCTTTGGCCCCTCCACATCGCAAGAAACCATCAATGATCTGTTGGTTCAGCATGGGCTGGCCGGGGCGCAGGTTGTGCGTTTGAAATCGGGCGATGCCACTGTCTTTGGCCGTTTGGACGAAGAAATTGACGCAATCGACGCCCATGGCATTGGCTGGCACATCGTGCCGGGGATCACATCGGCCTCTGCTGCCGTGGCCGCCATCGGGCAAAGCCTGACGCGGCGTGGGCGCAATGCCTCTGTGCGGTTCCTGACGGGCCATGACATGAAGGGGTTTGCCGATCATGACTGGGCCGCGCTGGCCCGGCCAAATGAGGTCGCTGCGATCTACATGGGCAAGAAATCCGCGCGGTTTGTGCAAGGCCGTTTGATCATGCACGGCGCGGATCGCGCCACCCCTGTCACTGTGATCGAAAACGCCTCGCGCCCTGAACAACGCATTCTGGAAACCACTCTGGATGCCCTGCCCGATGATCTGATCAAGGCCGATATGACCGGCCCTGCCCTGACCTTTTATGGCCTTGCGCCGCGTGCCGCCGCCATTGCCGCCACTGAAATTCCGTTTGAGGAGATGGCCTGATGCCAAAACCCTTCACCCCCAAAGTTGTCACCGCCAATGCCCTGCTTGAAGGCGACGTGATCTATCAAACCACCGCCGGTTGGAGCCGCGATCTGAAAGACGCGGAGATTCTCACCGATGAGGCCCACGCCGATCTGCGCATGATCGAAGCGGGCGCCCAGGTTGATCTGGTGGTTGGTGTTTATCTGGCAGATGTGTCGCTGGATGGTGACACCCCGCGCCCCACCCATTTCCGTGAGGATTTCCGTGCCACGGGCCCCTCGAACTATGCCCACGGCAAGCAGGAGCATGTCTGATGTACAGCTATACCGAATTTGATCACGCCTTTCTGGCCGAGCGCAACGCGCAGTTTCGCGGACAGGTCGAACGCCGCATTGACGGGTCATTGACCGAGGATGAGTTCAAGCCACTGCGGCTGATGAATGGCCTCTACCTGCAGCTGCACGCCTATATGCTGCGGGTGGCGATCCCTTACGGCACGCTGAACAGCCGCCAGATGGAAAAACTGGCCGACATTTCAGAGCGTTGGGATAAAGGGTATGGCCATTTCACCACGCGCCAGAACATCCAGTATAACTGGCCAAAACTGCGCGATGTGCCTGATATGCTGGACGCATTGGCCGAGGTGAACCTGCATGCGATCCAGACCTCTGGCAACACGATCCGCAACGTGACCGCTGACCATTTTGCCGGTGCCGCAGCGGATGAGGTGGCTGATCCACGCCCGGTGGCCGAATTGATCCGTCAATGGTCCACCGACCATCCGGAGTTTCAGTTTCTGCCGCGCAAGTTCAAGGTGGCCGTGACCGGCGATACCGCCGACCGTGCAGTGATCAAGGCCCATGACATCGGGTTGCGCATCGTCAAACGCGGCGAAGAGATCGGCTATGAGGTGATTGTTGGCGGCGGCCTTGGCCGGACCCCGATGATTGGCAAGGTGCTGTATGAGTTTGTGTCTCAAGAAGATCTGCTGCCGACACTTGAAGCCATCGTCAGCGTCTACAACCTGCTGGGCCGGCGCGATAACAAATATAAGGCGCGGATCAAGATCACCGTGCATGAAAATGGCATCGAAGATATCCGTCAGCGGGTGAACGAACGTTATGCGCTGATCCGTCCGCAGTTTAGCGGCGTCGACCAGCAGATGCTGGCGCGGATCGAGGCGGATTTTGCGGCGCCTGAGTTCAAGTCGGCGGATCAAACGCCCTATCTGAACGCCTATGATCAAGACCCCCTGTTCCGCAGCTGGGCCGACACCAACCTAACGGCGCACCGCAACCCTGAATATGCCATTGTGTCTATCTCATTGAAAGCGCACGGCAAAACACCCGGCGATGCATCGGGCCGCCAGATGCGTTTGATGGCGGGACTGGCCAAACGCTATGGCCATGATGAGCTGCGTATCAGCCATGAGCAGAACGTGATCCTGCCGCATGTACATCGCGGTGATCTGCCGTCGATCTATTATGCGCTCAAGGCCGAAGGTCTGGGCACCGCCAACATCGGCCTGATCTCGGATATTATCGCCTGCCCCGGTATGGACTATTGCGCCCTTGCCACCGCGCGGTCGATCCCGATTGCCCAAGAGATCGCCACCCGTTTTGACGAGCTGAAGCTGGAGCATGACGTCGGGCCGCTCAAGATCAAGATCTCGGGCTGCATCAATGCCTGCGGGCATCACCATGTTGGCCATATCGGCATTCTGGGCCTCGATCGTGCGGGCGTGGAAAACTACCAGATCACACTGGGCGGTGATGGCACCGAGGATGCGACCATTGGCGAACGGGCTGGCCCCGGATTCTCTGCCGATGAGATCATCCCGGCGGTGGAACGTCTGGTGCTGGCCTATCTGGACCTGCGCAATGATCCGGCGGAAACATTCTTGCAGACCTATCGCCGCCTCGGCCTCGCGCCGTTCAAGGCCGCGCTTTATCCGCAGGTTGCGGGCAAGGAAAGTCGGGCCAATGCCGCTTGATGACATTGGGACTGTAAGTCCAGACACGAACCGGGTGCCGCCCGAGGATGTGCTGCGCGTGGAGGTGGCCCACCTGAACGCCGCCCTGCGCCATCACAGTGCCACGGACGTGTTGCGCCGCGCGGTGGAGGTGCTGCCGAACCTTGCGCTGGTGTCCAGCTTTGGCGCGGAATCGGTCGCGCTGTTGCATCTGGCGTCGATGGTGAAACGCGATCTGCCGGTGCTGTTCATCGACACCCAGATGCTGTTCACCGAAACGCTGGTGTATCAGCAGGAACTGAGCGAACGGTTGGGTCTGCGCAATGTGCGGATCATCAAAGCGGCGGATCTGGCCGCGCATGATCCAGACGGCACCTTGCATCAGCGCGATACTGACGCCTGCTGTGATCTGCGCAAAACGCGGCCATTGGCAGCGGCGCTGACGGGCTATGACGGCTGGGTTTCGGGGCGCAAACGGTTTCAATCCGGCACCCGTGCAGCGCTTGAGTTCTTTGAGGTCGAGGCGGGCACAGACGGCGCCCCGGCCCGCATCAAGGTCAATCCGCTGGCCTATTGGTCATCGCAGGATGTGGCTGATTACATTGACGAAAACCGCCTGCCCCGGCATCCGCTGGTGGCCCAGGGCTTTCCTTCCATCGGTTGCGCACCTTGCACGTCAAAGGTGGCACCGGGCGAGGACGCGCGCGCGGGGCGCTGGCGCGATCAGAACAAAGAAGAATGCGGCATTCATTTTGTGAACGGCAAGATGGTACGCACAGGAGATATGACATGACACAGTTGATCAACGACACCGGTTTTGTGGCAGATGACTGGACCAAAGGGTTCTGCGGCGCGGGTGCCGCCAATGATTGCGCGGCGCTGGATCTGGCGTCCGATAGTGATCCGAACGCCATCGAGCTGGCCCCGGCTATCGAAATGATCCGGATTGATTTCCCCTCCTCCGCCGATGGGCGCGGCTTTACCATTGCGCGGGCCTTGCGTTTGCGCGGGTATCAGGGGCGTTTGCGGGCCAAGGGGCATCTGCTGGCCGATCAATATGCGATGGCGCGGCGTTCCGGTTTTGACGAGGTTGAGGTCAACGACGAAATCGCGGCCCGCCAGCCTGCGGATCAATGGCTGTTTCGCGCCGATTGGCAGGCCCATGATTATCAGTCCCGTCTGCGCGGCGCCCCTGCGACCTGACGTGCAATTGCCCTTTGGGGCTTCATCTTCTAAGACAAGGCCGCAAGCGCCGCTTGCGTGATTTTACAATGACAGAGCAGACCCCCGTGAACCAAACAGCCGCCAAGCCCGTGCCGACCCTGCCTGATGCGCAGATCGTGACATCCGTCAAACACTGGACCGACCGGTTGTTTTCCTTTCGGGTGACGCGCCCGGCCTCGCTGCGGTTCCGCTCGGGCGAATTTGTGATGATTGGCCTGATGGGCGATCCACATCCCGAAACCGGCAAGCAAAAGCCGCTGCTGCGCGCCTATTCCATCGCCTCACCCGCGTGGGACGAAGAGTTGGAGTTTTACTCGATCAAGGTGCAGGACGGCCCGCTGACCTCCAAGTTGCAGCACATCCAGCCCGGCGACGAGATCATCCTGCGCCCCAAACCTGTCGGCACGCTGGTGCATGACGCCCTGCTGCCCGGCAAGCGCATCTGGTTCTTTGCCACGGGCACCGGGTTTGCCCCCTTTGCATCGCTGCTGCGCGAGCCGGAGACTTATGAAAACTACGACGAAGTGGTGATCACCCACACCTGCCGCGATGTGGCAGAGCTGGAGTATGGCCGCCAGTTGATCGAAGAGTTGCAGTCAGACGAGCTGATGCAGGAACTGATCGGCGCCGAGAACCTGAACAAGATCCGCTATTACCCCACGACCACACGGGAGCAGAGCCCAAAGATGGGCCGGATCACCACGCTGTTGCAGGATGGCACTGTTTTTGCGGATCTGGGCATCGACGGCATCAACGCCGAGACCGATCGTGCAATGGTCTGCGGCAGCCTTGATTTCAACAAGGATATCCTAGCGATCCTCGAAGGGTTCGGCCTTGAGGAAGGGGCAAATTCTGATCCCAAACACTTTGTGATCGAAAAGGCCTTTGTGGGTTAAGCCACTGACGTAAAGACAAAAAGAAACCGCGCCCTGTTGCCAAGGCGCGGTTTTTTGTTTCCGGTGACGGGGCTGATTAGAGACCCATCGCCTCGCGGACTTTTTCCAATGCCGCCTTCAGCAGCTCAGGATTGTCCTGCGCTTTGCGCACGGTCTCGCTCAGCAGCTTTTTCTGGATCGCACCCAGTTCGGATTCGTCGATCATCGTGCTGACCTTTTCGAAATCAAAACCATCCACGCTCAGCAGTTGATCCATCATCGATGTCTCGGCTGCCTCTGCGGTTTCGGTGATCGCCTCGGCTGTGTCTGTGGCGGTATCGGTCGCGGCCTCGTTGGTTTCGGTCACAGCGTCGGTGGCTGCTTCTGTCGCCTCGGTTGCCGCTTCGGTCGTGGCTTCAGCCGCGTCCGTGGCTGTTTCTGTTGCGGCGTCAACGGTCTCCGAGGCCGCTTCAGTCACGGCGTCTGCGGCGTCGCTTGCGGTTTCTGTGGCGGCATCAACCGCGTCAGTTGCCGCCTCTGTCGCCGTGTCGGCGGCATCGCTGGCCGCTTCGGTCGCTGTGTCTACCGCATCGCTGGCCGCTTCGGTGGTTGCCTCGGCAGCATCGCTTGCCGCGTCGGTCACCGCTTCAGCCGCATCACTGGCCGCATCAGCCGCGCCTTCTGCGGCATCTGTCGCGGCATCCACTGCATCGCTGGCGGCCTCGGTGGCAGTCTCAACCGCATCGGTCGCTGCCTCGGTGGCCGCGTCAACCGCATCGCTGGCCGCGTCTGTTGCGGCGTCTGCCGCGTCACTTGCGGCGGCGGCGGCATCATCCACCGCATCGCCAGCGGCGTCTGTCACGGCGGTTGCCGCCTCTTCCACCGCTTCAATCGCCGCCGGTGCGTTGACGGCATCGGCTGCATCTGTCGCAACTTCGGTCGGTGACTTGCCGGAGAACAGCATATAGCCCCCCAGACCGATCACGGCTGCAACGATAATCCAAATAGCATTTCTCATGTATGATCCCCATAATTCCTGCGCCTTTCAGGGGCTGATCCCCTTTTGCGGCTGCTGCTTGGTCAATTGCGCCTGTTGCTGCATGGGTTCAAGGGGAATTTCCGGCCAGAAGCGGCCCTCCGCCGCAATTACCCGCTTGAAGTAGTGCCATAGCGGGTTTAGTTTGCATCCTCGCTAATAGTGAACAATCAAAGGACAATCACCATCGCTCGCAGACCCCATAACGCGCCGCCCCAACGTGACACCGGCCCGCGCGTCAATGACAACATCCGCTCCCCTGAAATTCGCCTGATTGGCGCTGACGGTGAAAACGTCGGCGTTGTGACGCCAGCCCGTGCTATGGATATGGCAGATGAGGCCGGTCTCGATCTGGTTGAAATCTCGCCCAATGCCAACCCGCCCGTGTGCAAGATCATGGACTTTGGCAAATTCAAATACGAGACTCAGAAGCGCGAAGCCGAAGCCCGTAAAAAGCAAAAGATCATCGAGATCAAAGAGGTCAAGTTCCGTCCGAACACCGACACCAACGATTACGATGTGAAAATGCGCAATGTGTTCAAGTTTTTGGACAACGGCGACAAGGTGAAAATCACCCTGCGTTTCCGGGGCCGCGAGATGGCGCACCAGAATCTGGGTCGTGAGTTGCTTGAGCGGGTCGCGGAAGACACCAAAGAGGTCGGCCGCGTGGAGAACTTCCCCAAGATGGAAGGCCGCCAGATGGTCATGCTGATCGGACCTTTGCCCAACAACTAAGACGTAATGGTCTTCTCATCGCTCCCTCAAGGGGGAGCGACTGCCAGACCTCGGCATCCGCTACGCGCACGCCTTGGAAGGCCGCCAGATGGTCATGCTGATCGGACCTTTGCCCAACAACTAAGACGTAATGGTCTTCTCATCGCTCCCTCAAGGGGGAGCGATGAACCTTGCTGCCACCGCAATTGGATAGGGGCTGACTCGCTCGAGCCGAGGTGCAGAAAACGAAGAGCTCGCAAAACTATTTCTCCACTCTATCTAAGAAAAGCAGCTTCTGAACCAATTCTCGTACTGCGAAGTATTCTTGTTCAGTGCAGTCGTACATTTGCCCAGACAGTTCCCCATCCGGCCAAACCCAAGGCTCAAACCCATTTTTGAGGTCAAGACCTTCAAGTCCGATGAACTCTTTTCTGCCATCGATAAACGCCACGGTTCCATCGCTAAAGATTTCTGCGATTTCCAACATGTTACCTTCGTCATCAGCTTGAATGTATTGTATAACGACGCATTTGGTCGACTGGTGCAGCGCTTTTGATTTTCGGTCGAGAACATTCCGGAGATACCGCATATCAATCGCCTAAGTTGCTTTTTCAGATCTATATCTGACTTTTTGTGACAGAACACTGTACACTCCAGACCAGAAAAGCCCCCGCTTTCGCAGGGGCTTCTCCTCCTCTTCAATACCAAGTCCTTACCGCAACAAGCCGGTAATATTGCGCACAACCGCGCGGCGGTTGGCGGGTTCGTTTTCCAAAGTGCGCACCTTGAGATCCGACTCGCCATAGCCTTGGGTGATCATGTTTTGCGGCGGCACGTCGAAGTATTCGGTCATGGCCAGTGCCACGGTTTCCGCGCGGCGGTCCGACAGCGCCAGATTATAGGTGGCATTGCCAACCGCATCGGTGTGCCCTTCCACAAGGATCACGGTGCGGGGATCTTTGGCAATCAGATCGCTCAACGCCCGGCCGATCCGCGCAAGGCTGCGCGCCTGTTCGGGGCGGATCGCGGCAGAGCCGGTGGCGAATTGCACTGCGTCCAGTTCAAGCTGCGGCGCAAGGGCGCGGACCTGCGGGATTTCGCGCACCTGACGCAGTGAAAACCGGCGCTGTTGATCTGCCAGCATTTCCGCCTGCAACGCGGCCCGCAGATCCGCCTCTTCGCGTTTGCCCACCTGATTGGTGTCCTGCACCACCTGCGGCAACTCGTTCACGATCACTTCTTGTTCTTCCACCAGATCATCAACCAAGACAAATTCGCGGCCCTGAGGATCAACCGAAATCCGGCGCAACACGGTGCCATCACGGCCCCGGATCGTCACGATTCTGGAATTGTCCGGTTTGGTCACCACTGTGCGGGTAGACCCGTCGTCAAAGGTTTCGGTGCGGACCTCATCGCCGGGGCGGCGGATCAAGGCGTCATCGTCCTTTAGCACCCGCAGGTCGCCATTGGGATCTTCGACCACCACGCGGTCGCCCGAGCGGCTAACCACTTTGTCACCGTTCTTCAGCACCGATCCCACGACCACAGCACCCAGTCCAAGCAGCAGAGCTTTCTCGAATTTACTCAATCCGCCGTCATCTTTGGCTACAGGCTGATCGCTGCCGGTCACGGCGGTGTCAAATTCCTCGTCTGATGAGCGGACCTCGTCCTGTTGAACTTCTTGCGTGGTCACCTCTGCCTCGGCATTGCCCTCAGCAGCAGCTTCTGCCGCAGCGCGGGCGGCTGCACGCTCGGCCTCCCGCTCCGCCCGGCGCTGTGCGCGGCGTTCTTCGCGGCGGACCTCTTTGGCGGCCTGTTTCTCTGCCGCTCGGGCTTCGGCTAGCGCTGCCGCTTCGGCGTCAGCTTCGGCTTGCGCGTTTGCCGCTGCTGCTTCTGCCTCCGCTTGCGCATTTGCCGCAGCTTCGACTTCCGCCGCAGCCTCGGCTGCCGCTTCTGCCTCCAGTTCTGTCTGAGCATCTGCCGCAATCTGCGCCTCGACGGCCGCGGCCTCTGCCCGCGCGGTCTGCCTTGCGATCAAGGTTTCAAGCGCTGTGCGGTCCAATCCCAGAACCCGCCCCGCATCATAAGTGTCGCCAATCCGGTTGCCGTCGATCTGGCAAGGAAACTCCAGCAACCCGTCAACGTCACATTGTGGCAAGTCACCCGCAGATTGGGCCATTGCAGGGGCCGGCAAGGCCATCGCCAGACACAGGCCAAGGGTGGTGGTGGATTTCAATAACTGTTGCATGTGGTGGTCCTCATTACGCTTGGCACCGCAAAACGGCGCTTTCTACTCAACGCAAACTGGGGGTCCGGGGTTCCGCTATGCAATATCAACGGCAAAAGGCCGCGCATCCCGGCGGGACACGCGGCCTTTTACGAAAGCCAGCAACTGACGCGGATCAGCCGATCGCGGCGACGGCCCGTTTGGTCATCACGCCAATCAAATGGGCGCGGTATTCGGCGGTTCCGTGTAGATCGCTGATCATGTCGGTGCTGTCCACGGACAACCCATCCAATGCACTGGCAGAGAAGTTCGACGCCAGCGCCGCCTCCGCCTCGGACCAGCGGAATACACCGTCATTGGACGCGCCCGTGATCGCCACGCGCACGCCATCGCTGAACCTGGCCACAAAGGCCGCGACCAGTGGAAAGCGCGAGGCCGGTTGCAGGAACTTCTCGTAATGCGCTGCCTGCGGGATCGGGAATTTCACTTCTGTGACGATCTCGCCTTCTTCAAGTGCAGTGGTAAACATGCCCTGAAAATAATCATCCGCAGCAATTTCACGGGCGTTGGTCACCACGGTTGCGCCGCTGCCCAGCACACCCGCAGGATAGCAGGCAGACGGGTCATTATTGGCCACCGATCCGCCAATGGTGCCACGGTTGCGCACCGCCGGATCACCGATCCGCGCCGCCAGTGAAGCCAGCGCCGGATAATGCGCCGCAGCCTCCGCCGCGACAGTGGCGTGGGTGGTGGCCCCGCCAATGCACAGCTGTCCGCCGTCGGACATGCACACGCCCTTCATTTCATCCACATCGCCCAGCGACACCAAAACCGAAGGCGCCGCAAGCCGCGCCTTGAGCGTCGGGATCAAGGTTTGCCCGCCACTTAGCGGTTGGGCGTCTTCCCGGCTCAGCGCCTGCACCGCATCTGCGATGGACTGAGGACGTTCCACATCAAAATTATACATCGTCTTTCCTTCCGATCAGGAGGCACGGACCATCTTGTCACTGCGCCCCTTCTTCACTTGCCAGATAAACTCCGGGGGGTGCGGGGGGCTGGCCCCCCGTCCGCCCAAAGCTGCATCCTCATCCGTTCATGGCCGCCCAGACACGCGCCGGTGTCACCGGCATGTCGATATGGCCCACGTCCTTACCACCAGAGCGCATCGCGTCCAGCACCGCATTTACCACCGCAGGCGGCGATCCGATTGCCCCTGCCTCACCGCAGCCTTTCACACCCAGTGGGTTGTGCGTGCAGGGCGTCTGGCAGGAATGATCCACCTCATAGAACGGCAGATCACTGGCCCTTGGCATTGCGTAATCCATGTAAGACCCGCTGAGCAATTGGCCATCGCTGTCATAGGCGCAGTTTTCCAGCAGCGCCTGACCGATGCCTTGTGCCAAACCGCCATGGACCTGTCCGGTCACGATCATCGGGTTCACCACATTGCCAAAGTCATCGGCGGCCAGGAACCGCTCGATCTTGACCTCGCCAGTGTCGGGGTCCAGTTCCACCTCGCAGGCATAAGCGCCCGACGGATAGGTAAAGTTGGACGGATCGTAGAACGCGGTTTCTTCAAGGCCCGGCTCCACGTCTTCCAGCGGGTAATTGTGCGGCACATAAGCGGCAAGCGTCACATCACCCCAAGCCACGGATTTATCCGTGCCCGCCACGCTGAACGCGCCGTCCTTCAATTCGATATCCGCCTCGGAGGCTTCCATCAAATGCGCCGCGATCTTTTTGGCTTTGGCGATGATCTTTTCGGTGGCCCGCACCATGGCAGAGCCGCCAACCGCAAGGGAGCGCGATCCATAGGTGCCCATGCCCATCGGCACTTTGGACGTGTCCCCATGCACGATCTCAACCATGCCTTCGTCGATGCCGATCATATCCGCAACAACCTGTGCAAAGGAGGTTTCATGCCCCTGCCCGTGGCTGTGCGATCCGGTCATCACCACCAAACCGCCCGTGGCGTTAACCCGCACCGTGGCGCTTTCGTAAAGGCCAGCGCGGGCGCCGAGCTGTCCAACAAGGTTGGAGGGCGCGATGCCGCAAGCCTCAATATAGCAGTTCACACCAAAGCCGCGCAGCCTGCCTTTGGCCTCGCTGGCTTTGCGCCGTGCATCAAAGCCTGACAGATCCGCCATCTCCTCAAGCTTGTCCATGGTGGCGTTGTAATCACCGGTGTCATATTCCACCGCCACAGGCGTGGCATAGGGGAATTCGGTGATAAAGTTCTGCCGCCGCAGGGCAATCGGGTCGACCTCCAGCTCATGCGCGGCTTTGTCCACCAAACGCTCAAGCTGGAAACTCGCCTCTGGCCGGCCCGCGCCGCGATAGGCGTCCACCGGCACCGTGTTGGTGAACACCGCTTTGACGTTCACATAGATCAGCGGCGTCTTGTAGTTGCCCGCCATCAAGGTGCCGTGCAGCCATGTTGGCACCGAGGGTGCAAAGGTGCTGAGGTAGGCGCCCATGTTGGCATAGGTGTCGGTGCGCAGCGCGGTAAAGTTGTTGTCTGCATCCAGTGCCAGTTCGATCTTGGTCACATGGTCTCGGCCATGGGCGTCCGACATGAACGCCTCGGTCCGGCTGGAGGTCCATTTGACCGGACGATTGCAGGCCTTGGCGGCAAATGTGCAAAACGCCTCTTCCTGATAGTGAAAGATCTTGGTGCCAAAGCCGCCGCCCACATCGGGGGAGACCACGCGCAATTTGTGTTCCGGAATGCCCAGCACAAAGGCACCCATCAACAGGCGGATCACATGCGGGTTCTGCGAGGTGGTATAAAGTGTGTGTTCATCACCAGCGCGGGAATAGTCGCCGATGGCCACGCGCGGCTCCATCGGGTTTGCAACCAGACGGTTGTTGACCAGCTCAAGCGTGGTGACATGGGCGGCCTCATCAAATGCCTTGTTCACCGCGTCTTTGTTTTCTTCGACAAAGCCCCAGTCGTAGCACAGGTTCGAGGTCAGATCGTCATGGACCTTGGGCGCGCCGTCCTGCACCGCCTCTTTCATGTTCACTACCGCGGGCAGCTCGTCAATATCGACCGAGATCGCCTCGGCCGCGTCGCGGGCCTGTTCCAGTGTTTCGGCCACCACAGCGGCAATCGGTTCGCCCACATGGCGGACTTTGCCATGGGCCAGCACCGGATGCCGGGGTTCCTGCATCGGCTCGCCGTGCTTGTCTGTGACCTGCCAACCGCAAGGAATGCTGCCGACCTCTTCGAAGTCTGCGCCGGTAAAAATCTGCACCACGCCGGGCATCTCCGCTGCGGCGGATGTATCCACATTGGTCAATGTGCCATGGGCCACATCAGAGCGCAGGAAGAACACATGCGCCTGCCCCCACATGTTCATGTCGTCCGTGTAATTGCCCGCGCCGGTCAAAAACCGGACGTCCTCGCGCCGTTTGCTGCTGGCGCCGATACCACCGTCCTTTGGCATAGTCATTCCTCCCTATGGGGTTGATGTGCTGGCACATCCACCGTGTCATCTGAGCCGCGCACTGGCCTCCCCGCCGCGCATGGCTGTTTGATTTGATGCGGTCCAAACCGCGCGCTGCTTGGCGCTGGTGCCCTTGGCACAGGGTCTCAAAGCAGAGCCGCGCATCGTTACTCTGCCGCGATGGCGCTGACGTCCTGACCGGATGCCGCCATGATCGCCTTGACGATGTTGTGATAACCGGTGCAGCGGCAAATATTGCCATCAAGGTAGTGACGCACGTCCGCCTCGGTTGGTTTTGGGTTCTCTTTCAGCAGCGCCGCTGCCGACATCACCATGCCCGGTGTGCAAAACCCGCATTGCAGGCCGTGGTGATCCTGAAACGCCTGTTGAATGGCATTCAGCGATCCATCCGCATTGGCTTGCCCTTCAATTGTGGCCACCTCTGCGCCTTCGGCCTCGACCGCCAGCATCGTGCAGGATTTCACCGCCTCGCCGTTCACATGGACCACGCAGGCCCCGCATTGGCTGGTGTCACAGCCGACGTGTGTGCCGGTGAGCCCCAGATCGTCGCGTAGAAATTGCGAAAGCAGTGTGCGGCCTTCCACGTCGCCAGACGCGGCTTTGCCGTTCACGGTCATCTTGACCTGTGTCATGTCGTCCTCCCTTTTGGTTCTTGTTTGAGGGGAGTTAAGCACGGCAAAGCGCGTATGAGAATAGAAAACCTCAGCATTTTTGGGGAGTGGCAGGATAGTGCAGCGCCGCCCCGGCAATGTGACGTAAGGTCAGCTTCCCCGTCGCGGCATCGGCCGTGTCGGGATTTCTTTCAGCAATCCACCAACGCCCATACCGGAGATATCTGCCGAGGACACCGCGATCCCGCAGGCCACACGTGACAAAACCCAATCGGCCCCGTTCAGCGCCGGCGCACGGGCACAGCCCGGCAGGCCGATCACTGGGCGGCCCGCAAGATCGCCCAGAAACAACAGATTGCCCGGATCAACCGGCATGCCAAAGCGGGTGATCTGCCCCCCGCCGCGGCGAAGGGCCGCAGGGGCGACATCATCAATATCCGAGGTCGCCGATCCGGTGAGGATCAGCACCAGATCACCTTTGGCCTGTGCTACCGCTTCGGCCAGCGGCACGATTTGGTGTGGGGTCATTACCGTTTCGATCAGGTCCACCCCCAGTGCCTCCAGCCGTCCGGCAATGGCGGTGCGCCCCTTGTCGCCCACCCCGCCGGGGATCTCGGTGATGATCAGGCTTGCGGTTTTGATCTGCGGCTGCGCCAGCCGGATCGCCCCGGCCCCCGCCGCCGCCACAGCCGCGTTCAGCGCCTCTTGTGGCACTGCGTAGGAGATCATTTTGATCGTGGCGACCATGCCGCCTTTGGCCATCTGTTGCCATGGCGGGACAGTGGCGATGGTAATCATCGGATGCACCGCGTTGATCGCCTCTAGCGCGGCCACGTCCAGCACAGCCACCCCCGGACCATCAGCGATAAGATTAACTCGCCCCGTGAAAGGCCGTGTTGCTGTCAGACCGTCCGCTTGGCCAAGGATCGCGGCGGCCAGCGCCTCTGCCGCGGTGTCTTCGGCCACGTCATTGGCATCCAGCGTTGCGACGATGATCTCCTTCAATCCCGCCGCTTGCATCGCCGCCACATCCGCTTGCGAAATCACCCGCCCTTTGCGCAAGCGGCCCCCATCAACAGCCACCGAATGGGCCAGAACCGCACCTTGCGCTGCGCTTAAGGGAACCGGGCCAAACTTCATGCCTGCCTCAAGGTCTGGATCACCTCGGCCATGATCGAAACGGCTATTTCAGCCGGACCAGAGGCGCCAATATCAAGGCCAACCGGACCATGGATCTGGTCAATCTGATCCTGCTTAAATCCTGCCTCAGCCAAACGGGCGCGGCGCGAGGCATGGGTGCGGCTGCTGCCCAATGCGCCAATGTAGAATGGGCCAGAGGCCAAGGCGCATTGGATCGCCGGATCGTCCAGTTTGGGATCATGGGTGAGCAGAACCAGCGCCGTGCGGGCATCCACCCCAAGGTTTTGTAGGGCGTCATCGGGCCACTCGTTGATCACCTGTGCGCCGGGAAACCGTGCCTCTGATCCAAAGGCCTCGCGCGGGTCGATGATGTAGGTGTCAAAGCCAACTGAGCGCGCCATCCCATCAAGATGCTGCGCGATGTGCACGCCCCCAACGATGGCCATTCGCAGGGGCGGATTGTGGATCGCGATAAACGTCTCGCCGTCATCTGAGAGGCCGGATCGGTCCGTGCGAAACCGCTCTGCATGGTCATCCGTCACCAGCTTGCGGGTGCTTCCGTTCAAAGCGACCACATAGGCCACCGGCCTGCGGGCCGCGCGGGCCGCAACCAGATCGGCCAGCATGTTTTCCGGCATTCCGCCTGCCCCAATCGGTTCGACCAGCACCCGGATCGTGCCACCGCAGGCCAGACCAACGGCAAAAGCGTCGCCATCGCTGACCCCATATTCCAACATCCGGCTGGCGCCGTCCTGCAAGGCCTCAAGCGCCTCGATTACCACCGCGCCCTCGACACAGCCGCCCGACACCGACCCCTCCATCGCGCCAGTGCCAGAGACAACCAGTTGCGCCCCGACCCGGCGCGGGGCCGATCCCCATGTTTCGATCACCGTGGCCAGCGCCGCGCCTTCGCCCGCCTGCACCCAGCGGAGCGCCTGTTCGGGTGCTGTCTCTCGGTTTTGCATGGGCTCTCCTTTGTGTTGCAGCCACGCTAACGGCTAACGCGGCGGTGGGAAACCGCATCTTGGCGCATGCGTTAAGATCACCAATCAATTCCACGTGGATCGCTTGCACCGGGGCCGTCACACGACTACATCTGTCACAAGCCAAAACCCCAAGACCGGAGCCACCACATGCCCATGCAAGCCAGCGAAATCGAAGACCTGATCCGCGCCGCCTTTCCCGATGCGCAGATCACCGTCGAAGGCAATGACGGGGTGCATATGGCCGCAATGGTGGTTGATGCCTCATTCAAGGGCATGAACCGGGTGCAACAACAACGTGCGGTCTATGCCGCGCTAAAGGGCAAGATGGACGGGCCGAACGGCGATTTGCATGCGCTGGCCCTGACCACCAAAGCGCCGGATTGATCCGATGTGGGTCTGGATCATAGGGACCATCGTGGCCGTTGTGGCCGTGATCAGCTATGGCCAGTACCGCACCCAAAAGGGCACCTACCGCCCCTTGTCGAGCCGCCAACCGGCCCGCCGCGCCGAGGAAAAGACCCCGCTGGGCATGGAGGCGCTGGACATGCGCATCGTCTCAAGCGCCACGCGCCGCAACGAAAGCCTTGAACGGGGGCAAACCAACTGGACCCGCAAGGGATTTGGATTTTTTACGACAAGCGCCGATACCGATATCGAACCGCTTGCCGACGATGAAACCTATGCCGCGCGGTACCACACCGCGTTTCAAAAAGACCAAACAAAGGATTAATCTGATGAGCGACGCTGCAACACAGATCAAAGAAACAATCACCGCCAACGATGTTGTGCTGTTCATGAAAGGCACCAAAGAAATGCCGCAGTGCGGGTTTTCCTCGCGGGTCGCGGGCGTGTTGAACTACATGGGCGTCAACTATTCTGACGTGAATGTGCTGGCCGATGAAGGTGTCCGTCAGGGCATCAAGGATTTCTCTGATTGGCCGACCATCCCGCAGCTTTACGTCAAGGGCGAGTTTGTGGGCGGCTGTGACATCATCACCGAGATGACGCTTTCGGGCGAGTTGGACACCCTGTTTGAAAACAACGGCGTGACCTATGACAAAGACGCAGCCGACAAAATTCGCGAAGCGAACGGCTGACCCTTTTGGCAGGGCGCCCCCACCGACAGGCCGCCCTGCCCTTTCTTTTCCGATCTTATCAATCTCTTGCGTTTTGCGGCGGCGAATGTAGTCTCCGGCGAGATTTTAAGATTGGTTATTCGCTTTGGATATTATTGCCTATCTCGCCTCTCCGGCGAGCTTCGTTCACCTTGCCACGCTGTGCTATGTTCTGGGGCTGTTGACCCGTAACGAATTGATCCTCAGGACATTTCTGATGTCCGGCAGCCTGTTCTACATCCTGTACTACTACAATATCGGCGACCGGCCCCTGTGGGAGGCGATTGTGGCCAGCAGTCTGATTGCGCTGTCCAATGTGCCGGTGATTGTTCGGATCTTCAAAGAACGGTCCACCTTCGGCATGAGCGACGAAATGTTAACGCTCTATCGCAGCTTTCCCAATTTCAATCCGGGTCAGTTTCGCAAGTTGATGCGCAAGGCGCAGTTCGTGACGGTGGATCAAAGTACCGAACTTTTGCATCAAGGTATCCAGCCAACCCACTTATATCTCACAACATCTTATGGATTCAGCCTGATTCGGGATGATCTGAAAACCGAGCTGGGGCCAGACAACCTGCTGGGCGAAATCTCGTTCCTGCTGGGCGGTCCGGCCACGGCCACCGTCATCGCAGAAGCGGGGTGCAGCTATGTCGCATGGGAGGTATCGGACCTGCGCGACTTAATGCAAAGATCGCAAAACATCGAGAATGCAGTGACCGTCCTGCTCAGCCAGGATATCGCCCGCAAGCTGGCGGTCAGCTTTCCGCAAAAATCGGCACGTCCGCCTTTGATCGTTGATCTGCCAAAGGCGGTGACGCCGCCGCTTTAACCTTTTGAAGCGGCTGCCTTTTCTTCAACCGACGCAGCCAATGCCTCGGCCTGTGCGGCCAGATCGGCCAGCGTTTCGGTTACCTGTTGCGGCACCACGGGCACCTCGATGCGCTCCGGTTCAACCGTGGCGTTGCGCAGCCCGGCCAATTCGGCCTCGCGTTCGGCCAGCTCGGCGCGGACCTCGGCGATGCGATCCTCGACCGATGCGGTTTTGTCGGCCAGCATCAGACCGGCCATCAACAGCATCCTTGCCTCAGGCATCCGGCCAACCTGATCGCTCAGGACTTGCGCCTCGTCGTCCAGCATCTTGGCGGCCGAATGCAGATAGCTTTCCTCGCCCTCCTGGCAGGCCACTTCGAATTGTCGTCCACCGATTGTGATCCGAACCTCAGGCATCGGCGTTCTCCTCGTTGTTTGTGCCATCCGCCGCGCCGTTCACCAGCGGCGTGAGCGCCGCAAGAATGGCAGAGGATTCCGCGACATCTGCCGCACGGGCCGCCCGCAGCGCCTCAAGCTCTGCCAGCATTGCCTTGTTGATCAGATGGGCATCGCCCACCCCTTCGAAATTGGCCGCCCGCAGGGCAGCACAGGCGTTGGTCAATTCCTGATTGGCGCGGCGCACCCGCTGCAACTCGATATCAAGCAACGCAATCCGTGAGCGGCTTTCCTCAACTTGACTGTGCAGGGCGGCGGCTTCGGTTTCGGATTTTGTTTTAAGCGTGCGAATGCGTTCGCTCAGCTGGGCATTTGCCGTGCGTTCATCCTCAAGCGCCTGAGCGGTCCCGGGATCAGGCGCCGGTGCGGCATTGCCCATTTGTTCGACACCCTGCGCAACGCGGTCCATCGCTGTGGCAATCCGGCGCTGTAGTTCCTCAATATTGCTCATAGCCGTTTATCATCCCCTCATCTGCTTCCACCGGGGCAGGCCCGCAATTGGCCGCCGATCCACGCGCGAATCGCCCAGTGTGACATATTTTCTTGATCCTACCCAAACTGCCGGGCAATTGCGCCCCCCTTTCAGATCAGCAGCTTGAGCGGCGAAGTTCAACCACCTTGCCCGCCGAATGCGCTTCTGCGCTTGGCTTTGGCTTGAACTTTGCCCCATCGCTGGTATGCACGGGCGCAACACGTCCATTGCCTGATAAGGAAGCCCCGTTTTGGATCTCAACGCCCTGCGCACCGCCAACCCTGACCATTGGTCAAAAGCCACCGCCATTCGCGCCCTGACGCTGGATGCTGTGGCCGAAGCAAACTCCGGCCATTCCGGCATGCCCATGGGCATGGCCGATGTCGCCACCGTCTTGTTTGAAAAGCACCTGAAGTTTGATGCCGCCAACCCGACATGGCCTGATCGTGACCGGTTTATCCTGTCTGCGGGTCATGGCTCGATGCTGGTGTATTCGCTGCTTCATCTTGTAGGCGACGTGCAGTTCCCGATCGAAGAAATCAAGAACTTCCGCCAGATGGGCGCCCGCACCGCTGGCCACCCTGAGAACTTCCTCGCGGATGCGATTGAAACCACCACTGGACCGCTGGGTCAGGGCATCGCCAACTCCGTCGGCTTTGCCATGGCTGAAGAAATCCAACGCGCCCGCTATGGCAAAAAGGTTGTGGATCACTTCACCTATGTCATCGCCGGTGACGGCTGCCTGATGGAAGGTGTGAGCCAAGAGGCGATCACCCTCGCGGGTCGTCACAAACTGAGCAAGCTGATCGTGATGTGGGACAACAACAACATCACCATTGATGGCCCGGTGTCCCTGTCTGACAGCACCGACCAGGTTGCGCGTTTCAAGGCCGCAGGCTGGCACACCATCGAGATCGACGGGCACAGCCCCGATGAGATTGACGCCGCGCTGACCGAAGCCCGCAAATCCGATCTGCCCAGCATGATCGCCTGCAAAACCCATATCGCCCTTGGCCACGCGGCGCAGGACACGTCCAAAGGTCACGGCGCATTGACCGACCCCGCACAGATGGCGGCCGCGAAAGAGGCATATGGCTGGACCACCGGCCCGTTCGAAGTCCCTGCCGATGTGAAATCCGCGTGGGAAGAGATCGGCAAGCGCGGCGCAGAAGACCGCGCCGCATGGGAGGCCCGTTTTGAGACCCTGCCGCGTGCCAAGCGCGAGAACTTCACCCGTGCGTTGGCATTCGACGCGCCAAAGAAATTGAGCGCGACGGTTAAGGCGTTCAAAAAGCAGATGTCAGAATCCGCGCCCAAACTGGCCACCCGCGCCTCTTCGGAAAAGGTTCTGGAAGTGCTGAACCCGATCCTGCCCGAAACCGTGGGCGGCTCGGCTGATCTGACAGGCTCCAACAACACCAAAACCGCCGATCTGGGTGTGTTTGACGTGGACAACCGCGGTGGGCGCTATGTCTATTGGGGTATTCGCGAGCATGGTATGGCGGCCGCGATGAACGGCATGGCGCTGCACGGCGGTGTGCGCCCCTATGGCGGCACATTCATGTGTTTCACCGATTATGCGCGCCCCTCCATGCGTCTTGCGGCCCTGATGAAGGTGCCAACAGTGTTTGTGATGACCCATGACAGCATCGGTCTGGGCGAGGATGGCCCAACGCACCAGCCGGTCGAACATCTCGCGATCAGCCGGTCCACACCAAACACCTATGTGTTCCGCCCCGCGGACACCGTGGAAACGGCAGAGGCATGGGAAATCGCGCTGACCTCAAAAGAAACGCCATCGGTTCTGTCGCTGACCCGTCAGGGGCTGCCGACCGTTCGGACCGAACATAAGAACAACAACCTGTCCTCCAAAGGTGCCTATGTTCTGGCCGACGCAGAAGGCAAACGTCAGGTGATCCTGATCGCATCCGGTTCCGAAGTGTCGGTTGCCATGGCAGCGCGTGACATTCTGCAAGCCGAAGGCATTGGCGTGCGGGTTGTGTCCATGCCCTGTATGGAACTGTTCGCAGAGCAGGATGAAGCCTACCGCAAGCGGGTTCTGCCCGGCGGCGCGGTGCGTGTCGGCGTTGAGGCCGGTGTGCGTCAGGGCTGGGATCAGTGGCTGCTGGGTGAGCGCGGCAAATTCGGCAAGGCCGATTTTGTCGGCATGGATCGTTTTGGTGCCTCCGCCCCGGCAGAAGAGCTGTTTGAAAAGTTTGGCATCACTGCTTCCAATGTTGCCGAAAAGGCCAAGGCGCTGCTGTAAGCCACCAGACACAAACGTAAAATCAATGCCCCGTCTGATTTGTATCAGGCGGGGTTTTTTCTTGCCCGTCTCCTCTGGTTTGACAGCAGGAAACTGCGCAATCTTTCACAGCGGCACAAATCTGTTGCAATGTGCGCTGTGTAACTTAGGGTTGTGGCAGTAAGTGTTAACGAGTTGTTATTCCGGATCGGTTTATTCTGGCTGCAAAACGGATGGGAAAGGACAACTGTGGCGATTGCTTATCTCTTGATTGCAATGATGTCTGGCCTTACGTCCGGCATCTATCATCTGGCCAACGGCGGTTCTGCGGCGGGCGCGTTTGGGTTGGCCGTTCTTGTCGGCCAACTGGTGATGATATCTGTGATATGTCTGGCCTATCTGCGCAGCCAGCGGCGGGCGGTTACGCCGCGCGGCGGTGAAAAATCCCACGCCAAAGCGGTGTAATCACCTTTTCCCCAATAGGGATCAGGATCAGCCCCAGCGCCAGACCGAACACCCCGTCCATCACTGCCTTTGACACCCATTCAACGATACCGACAAACTGTTCGGGCACGCTGTGCCCAATCGCATAGGCCGCGTCATGCACCCAGTGGCCCAACGTGCCAAAGCCCAGCTCTTCAAGCCCGTGGATGATGATCGATCCCCCCACCCAAAGCATCGCGGCGGTGCCAATCACAGTCAGCGCTTTGAGGAAACCCGGCATCCCTTTGACCAACCCGCGCCCGATGGACCGGGTCAGCCCAAGCCGCCCCTTGTTGGCCATCAGCAGACCCAGATCATCCATCTTTACGATCACTGCAACCGAGCCATAAACCGCAACCGTGATCATCACAGCCACCGCCGCCAACGTCGCGGCTTCCATCCAGAAATTGCTGGGCGGAATGGCGGCCAAGGCGATGGTCATGATCTCGGCAGAAAGGATGAAATCGGTCTTGATCGCCCCGGCGGCTTTTTCTTCTTCCAGATGGGCGGGATCATCGGGGATAACGTCATGACCGGGGAAATCTTCGTGCCCGTGGCTGAGCCCCAGTGCATGGGCGACCTTTTCCGCCCCTTCAAAGCACAGGTATGCCCCGCCCAACATCAACAGCGGCGGAATGGCCCAGGGGGCAAAGTTTGACAGGGCAAGGCCGATGGGCAGCAAGAACACCAATTTGTTGCGCAACGATCCCTTGGTGATCCGCCAGATCACCGGCAATTCGCGGCTGGCCTCGAACCCGTGCACATATTTGGGCGTCACTGCAGCGTCATCAATCACTGCGCCTGCGGCCTTGGACCCGGCTTTGGCCGCCTGCCCGATCACATCATCCACCGACGATGCCGCCACTTTGGCAATCGCTGCGACATCGTCCAGCAATGCAATCAGACCACTCATAACCCCATCCTTCTTGTTACCTGCCCAAGCTAGCGCGGAAACCGCCCCCGGCAAAACCTCTGGGTTATCGCTAACACAAAAGTTTATCGCTAACAGTCCCTTATCAGGCCGAATTGCCCCTTTAACCTTTGGGCAAGCCCCAGATATAGAGCGCCCAAAGCCCCCATAAAGGATTGCCGCCATGACCATCAAAGTTGGTATTAACGGATTTGGCCGGATTGGCCGTTGCACGCTAAGCCATATCTCTGCCTCCGCGCGTGAAGATATCGAAGTGGTCAAAATCAACGCCACCGGGCCACTCTCCACTGCGGCACATCTGATCAAGTATGATTCCGTACATGGCCGCTTTCCGGGCGAGATCACAGTTGATGACGGCTATATCAATCTGGGCCGCAACGACATCGAAGTGATGTCGACCTATAACCTCGAAGAACTCGACTGGTCCGGCTGTGACGTGGTTCTGGAATGCACCGGCAAGTTCAACGACGGCAACAAGGCCGGTGTGCATCTGGAACAGGGTGCCAAACGGGTTCTGCTGTCTGCGCCGGGCAAAAATGTAGACCGTACCGTGGTTTACGGCGTGAACCATGATGCGCTGCAAGCCTCGGACCGGATGATTTCCAACGGGTCTTGCACCACCAATTGCCTCGCGCCCTTGGCCAAGGTGATGCATGAGGCAATCGGCATCGAAAGTGGCCTGATGACCACGATCCACAGCTACACCGGCGACCAGCCGACGCTGGACCGTCGCCATTCCGACCTTTACCGCGCCCGCGCCGCGGCGATGGCGCTGATCCCCACGTCCACCGGTGCCGCCAAGGCGCTGGGTGAGGTTTTGCCTGCCCTCAAAGGCAAGCTGGACGGCACCGCGATGCGCGTCCCCACACCAAACGTCAGCGCGGTTGACCTGACCTTCACCGCCTCGCGCGATGTGACTGTCGAAGAGGTCAACGCCGCCGCCAAGGCCGCTGCAGAGGGCCATATGAAGGGTGTGCTGGGCTATGACCCGGAACAGAAAGTCAGCATCGACTTTAACCACACCGAAGAATCCTGCATCTTTGCGCCGGATCAGACCATCGTTGTGGCCGATCGCACCGTGCGTGTGTTGGGCTGGTATGACAACGAATGGGCATTTTCAGTGCGCATGGCCGATGTGGCTGTTGCGATGGGCCAGTTGGGCTGATCCTTGCATCCATGATGTGCCCCTGTCATATCGGGGGCGCATCATTTGGACGAATAAGACGTGACAAACCGCCTTGCCATTATTCTGGGGTCATTGCTGATCGCCGCTTTGGTGATTGATATGATCCTGTTTGGCACTGAGCATGTTGTTTTCCTTGCCAAAAAATTCACAGAACTGATTGAATGGATCGCCTTCTGGCGCTGACGCCCTGCTGCGATTGCTGCATCGCAGAACATTGTATCGGTACTTTTTAATCCCTCTCAAGGCGTTGACACTGCGCCGCAAGAGCGCATTTTCAGCACAGATAATTTGATCAAAAGGTGATGCCATGACTGTGAAACTGGCGATCAACGGCTTTGGCCGCATCGGGCGCAATGTGCTGCGGGCGATTATGGACCGCGGCGATGATATGTTTGAGGTGGTGGCGATCAATGATCTGGCCCCGCTGGAAACCAACGCGCATCTGTTTGAATTTGATTCCGTGCATGGCCGCTATGGCCGCCCCGTGACCCTTGGCGAAAACACGCTGGATGTGGGGCGCGGGCCGATCCGGGTCACGGCGGAACGGGCGCCGGATCAACTGCCCTGGGAGGATGTGGATATTGTGCTGGAATGCACCGGACATTTCCGCACGCCGGAAAAGGCCGGGCTGCATCTCAAGAACGGATCAAAGCGGGTGTTGATTTCCGCCCCCGGAAAAGGTGGCATAAAAACAATCGTTTACGGGGTAAACCACGGTCTTATTGATGGCTCTGAGGCGGTGATCAGCAATGCCTCCTGCACCACCAATTGTTTGGCGCCGTTGGCCCATGCCCTGCACGAAGCCTTTGGTATTCAGCGTGGTCATATGACCACCGTTCACAGCTATACCGGCACCCAGCCGGTGCATGACCGCGATCACAAAGACCTTTATCGCGCCCGTGCTGCCGCGCTGTCGATGATCCCGACGACAACAGGCGCGGCCGAGACGTTGGGCGTGGTTCTGCCGCATCTGGATGGGTTGATCACCGGCACCGCAATCCGCGTGCCGACGCCGAATGTGTCTTGCGTGGATCTGGTGGTGGAACTCAACAAGGATGTGACCGCCCAAGAGGTGAACGCCGCGATGCAGGCCGCCGCAGATGGGCCATTGGCCGGTGTGATGGGTGTCACTGACCGCAAATTGGTGTCGATTGATTTCAACCACGATCCGCGCAGCACGATTTTTGCCAGCGATCAGACTTCCGTACAGCAGGGCAATTTGCTGCGGGTTCTGGCGTGGTATGACAACGAATGGGCATTCTCGAACCGGATGCTGGACACCGCTGGCGTCATGGCGGGCTATCTGTAGGCCCAGTCTCTCAACATACCGCGCCGCCCCCCTGTACCGGGGCGGTTAACCCTTGCGCGGGAACTTTGCCAACAGGTCTTCGTTCACGCTTGGGGTGACAAATTTACTGACGTCACCGCCTAGGCGGGCGATCTCTTTGACCAGCTTGCTGGCAATCGCCTGATGCTGCGCTTCGGCCATCAGGAACACGGTCTCGATGGAGTTATCAAGCTGGCGGTTCATGCCAACCATCTGATATTCATACTCAAAATCTGCCACCGCCCGCAGACCGCGCACGATCATCTGGGCGCCTACATCGCGGGCGCAATCAATCAGCAGGTTCTCAAACGGATGGGCGACAATCTCAACCCCGGTTTGGCGGCTCAGTTCGGCGCATTCGGCCTCGATCATCTCGACACGCTTTTCCAGACTGAACAGCGGCCCCTTGTCGCGGTTGATCGCAACCCCGATCACCAGCTTGTCCACCAACGTCGTCGCGCGGCGAATAATATCAATATGCCCCAATGTGATGGGATCGAAAGTGCCGGGATACAGGCCAACGCGCATGAGGTGGTCCTCAGTTAGAATCTTTGGCGGGCAAGCAAACATGGCTTGCCCAAAGGCGCAAGCGGCTTAATGCCCCATGATCATCCCTTGCAGGGCGTCTTTTTCCATCGACAGTTCCATCAGTCGCGCCTTGACCACATCGCCAAGCGAGATCAAGCCAACCAGATTGCCGTCTTCAAGCACCGGCATGTGGCGGAACCGCCCTTCGGTCATTTTTTGCAGAACCTCATCGGCGCGATCATCGCGCGAACAGGTGACCAGCTTGGAGGTCATCAACTTGTCCACGGTCAGGGTCAGGCAACCACTGCCGGATTTGCCCAGCTCGCGCACGATGTCACGTTCTGACAAGATGCCATCAGGGGATTTTCCATCCTTGGAGATCACCAATGTACCGATGCGTTTTTCGGACAGGATCTTGGCCGCTTCGGAGATCAATAAACTTGGGGGGGACGTCACCACCGCATCGTCAGGTTTGGTCTTGAGAATTTGTGACACCAGCATGGCAGGACCTCCAATTAATTCATCCCTGCCCCCAGCGTCACCAGATTGGGCAATTGAGTCAAGCTTTTGCCTCAAGCGCTGCGACCTCAGAGCGCAGGGCAGTGATCAATTGATCGGCAAAGCGGCTCAATCTCAGGTTACGTTGATCATCCGCGTGGCGGATCAGGTAAAAGGACCGCGTCAGGCTGACCTCATGTTCAAGGATCTTCTGAACCCCCGGCGCAAAAGGCAGCGAGAAATCATGCACCACCCCAACGCCGCCGCCCTGCTGGATCATATGCACCTGCACGGACACGGAGTTGGACGCCAAAGGCACACGCGCCTCGCCCAAGTCGCCAAGGTAATCCAGCTCGCGGTCAAAAATCATGTCAGGGATATAGCCCACCAACCGATGCGATTGCAGATCCGCTTGTTGGATGATCTTGGGATGGGCCTGCAAATACTGGGCGGAGGCCGCCAGATGCAGGTGATAATCGGTGATTTTTTGCACAACCAGCCGCCCGGCAGTCGGGGCGCTGACCCCGATGGCCATGTCTGCCTCTCGGCGCGACAGGTTGAACACCCGCGGCAAAGCCACGATTTGAATATCCAGACCGGGGTTTTCGGCGACGATCCCCGCGCAGACCTGCGGCAACAGGAAATTGGCACAGCCGTCGGGCGCACCAATCCGAATTTGTCCGCTCAACCGGTCGCTCGGTGCGGACACACCGGCGCGGGCCACGCGCATGGCTTGCTCTGCCGCCTCGGCCCGCTCCATCAACTGGCCGCCCGCTTCGGTCAGCGCATAGCCCTGCGGGGATTTCACAAACAACGCAGCTTGCAGATCCTTTTCAAGCCGCGCGACCCGCCGCCCCAGCGTTGCCGGATCAAGCCGCAGTTGTTTGCCCGCACCAGACAGGCTTTGTTCGCGTGCGACAGCCAGAAACAGCCGCAGGTCATCCCAGTTTTGCATTGCAGCGGCCTTTCCCAGACTTCGTCTTGCAAAATTGCAAAACCATTTTGAAATCTTGCCTCTTTTACATGGCTTTTTGCAAGCCTATCCTGCGGCAAATGCCAATGGAGGACATGATGCAAGAGCTTACCCACTATCTGAACGGTGAACACGTCAAAGGCACGTCGGGCCGTTTCGCTGATGTGATGAACCCCGCGACCGGCGAAGTGCAGGCGAAATGCCCGCTGGCCAGCAAAGAGGAAATGGACAAAGCGGTTGAATACGCGGCCGCCGCACAGCCCGGATGGGCCGCGACCAACCCACAGCGCCGCGCACGGGTGCTGATGAAACTGGTGAGCCTGCTGAACCGCGACATGGACAAACTGGCCGAGGCCCTGTCCCGCGAGCACGGCAAAACCCTGCCCGATGCCGCTGGCGACGTGCAGCGCGGCCTTGAGGTTGTGGAATATTGCATCGGTGCGCCCGAGATGCTGAAAGGTGAATTCACCGACAGCGCCGGCCCCGGCATCGACATGTATTCCATGCGCCAGCCTTTGGGTGTGACTGCGGGCATCACGCCCTTCAACTTCCCTGCGATGATCCCGATGTGGATGTTTGCCCCGGCCATCGCCTGCGGCAACGCCTTTATCCTCAAACCATCCGAGCGTGACCCATCTGTGCCGCTGATGTTGGCCGAACTGGCCGAAGAAGCAGGCCTGCCAAAAGGCATTTTGCAGGTGGTGAACGGCGACAAGGAAGCCGTCGATGCAATCCTTTATCATGATGTAATTCAATCAGTTGGCTTTGTCGGCTCTACCCCGATCGCCGAATATATCTATGGCACAGGCTGCGCACAGGGCAAGCGCGTCCAGTGCTTTGGCGGCGCCAAGAACCACATGATCATCATGCCCGACGCTGACATGGATCAGGCCGCAGATGCGCTGGTCGGTGCCGGTTACGGCGCGGCGGGCGAACGTTGCATGGCGATCTCGGTTGCGGTGCCTGTGGGCGACGAAACCGCCGACCGTTTGATTGCCAAACTGGTCCCGCGGATCGAAAAGTTGAAGGTTGGCCCCTACACCGCGGGCAACGATGTGGATTACGGCCCGGTTGTGACTGCCGCCGCCAAGGCCAACATCGAACGTCTGGTGCAGACCGGCATCGACCAGGGCGCAGAACTGGTTGTCGATGGCCGCGATTTCAAACTGCAAGGCTATGAGGACGGCTTCTTTGTTGGTCCGCATCTGTTTGATAAAGCGACCAAAGACATGGATATCTACACTCAAGAGATCTTTGGGCCGGTCCTGACTTGCGTGCGTGCGCAATCCTACGAAGAGGCGATTGGCCTTGCCATGGATCACGAATACGGCAACGGCACCGCAATCTATACCCGTGATGGCGATGCGGCGCGTGACTTTGCCAACCGGATCAATATCGGCATGGTTGGCATCAACGTGCCGATCCCTGTGCCGCTGGCCTATCACACCTTTGGTGGTTGGAAAAAATCGGTCTTTGGCGATTTGAACCAGCACGGCCCTGATGCGTTCAAATTCTACACACGCACCAAAACCGTGACCGCGCGCTGGCCCTCGGGCATCAAAGAAGGCGGCGAATTCTCTATCCCTGTGATGGAATAACCATCTGGGGTGCGCCGGTTGCGGCGCACCCTGCCCTTTTGGCCGCGCGGCGCCCGAAACTGCCCGCGATCCCGATCTTACGATGAGGCCTTGCAATACTCTCGTAAAGATTGGAATTTAACATCCGTTCAATAACGCGCACCTCGGGAGACACGTGATGGATTTTGCACTCAGCGAAGAACAAACCGCCATTTTCGACATGGCTTATGCCTTCGGGCAGGAACACATCGCCCCCTTCGCCCAGCAATGGGAAAAGGACGAAACCATCCCCAAGGATCTGTGGCCGCGCATCGCCGAGCTTGGCTTTGGCGGGCTCTATGTGTCTGAAGAGGCTGGCGGTTCTGGTCTGACCCGGCTGGATGCGACGCTGGTGTTTGAGGCGCTGTCGATGGCCTGCCCTTCGGTTGCAGCCTTCCTGTCGATCCACAACATGTGCGCCAAGATGCTCGACACTTTTGCAAGTGACGAATTGAAGGGTCGGATCATGGAGGATGTGCTCTCCATGAACACGGTGCTGTCCTATTGTTTGACCGAACCGGGCTCCGGCTCTGATGCTGCCGCGCTCAAGACCCGCGCCGAACGCACAAACGAGGGTTACACCCTCAATGGCACCAAGGCATTCATCTCTGGTGGTGGCTATTCCGACGCTTATGTCTGCATGGTGCGCACCTCCGACGATGGCGCGGCGGGCGTGTCCACCGTTTACGTCGAAGACGGCACCGAGGGGCTTTCTTTTGGCGGGCTGGAAGACAAAATGGGCTGGCGCAGCCAACCAACCGCTCAAGTGCAGCTTGACAATTGCAACATTTCTGCCGGAAATCTTGTTGGTGAAGAAGGAAAAGGTTTCAAATATGCGATGATGGGGCTGGATGGCGGCCGTTTGAACATCGCCGGCTGTTCCTTGGGTGCAGCGCAGACCGCGTTGACCGCAACGCTCAATTACATGGGCGAGCGTCAGGCCTTTGGCAAACCCATTGACCAGTTTCAGGGCCTCCAGTTCCGCCTGGCAGATATGGAGATCGAATTGCAAGCCGCCCGCACCTTCTTGCGGCAGGCCGCATGGAAGCTGGACAACGGTGCGCCTGACGCAACCAAGTTCTGCGCCATGGCGAAAAAGTTCGTCACAGAGACCGGCAGCAAGGTCGTGGATCAATGTCTGCAACTGCACGGCGGTTATGGATATCTGGCCGATTATGGCATTGAAAAACTGGTGCGCGATCTGCGTGTGCACCAAATTCTGGAAGGCACAAACGAAATCATGCGCGTTATCGTCGCCCGCGAGATGCTGAAAAACCGATGAAAGACATAAGCTTACGGATAGTTGGGCGGGCTGGCCGCATCACCTTGCAACGCCCGCAGGCGCTCAATGCGATGACCTATGAGATGTGTCTTGCCATTGAAAACGCCTTGGATGCATGGGTCGAAGACGACAACGTATTGCTGGTTGTGATCGACGCAGAGGGCGACCGCGCCTTCTGTTCAGGCGGGGATATCGCCGAACTATATGCCACAGGAACCAAGGGCGATTTTGCCTATGGTCGCAAGTTCTGGGCCGATGAGTACCGCTTGAACAACAAGATCTTCAACTACCCCAAACCGGTCGTGTCCTTCTTGCAAGGGTTTACCATGGGGGGCGGCGTTGGCATTGGCTGTCATGGCTCGCACCGGATTGTGGGCGAAACCAGCCAGATCGCCATGCCCGAATGCAACATTGGGCTGGTGCCGGACGTGGGCGGCTCATTGATGCTGGCACTGGCGCCTGGCCGCCTTGGGGAATACCTGGGGATAACTGCCAGTCGCATGAATGCAGATGATGCTATTCTATGTGGTTTTGCAGACACTTATGTCTCACAGTTCAAGTGGATAACTTTGATCGAAGCACTTGAAGAAACCGGCGATCCCACGGTGATCGACACCCTATCAGAAACGGCTGATCCCGGCCCGTTAAGGACCGCACAGCCGCAGATTGATGCGCTTTTTAGCGGTGAAACCCTTGGCGATATTCTCACCGATCTGCGCGGGGATCAAAGCGACTTTGCCCGAGACACGCTTAAGAAAATGTCCCGGTCCTCACCATTGTCGATGGCCTGCACCGTCGAGATGATGCACCGCCTGCGCGGCCCGTCCCTGACCATGGAAAAGGCGCTCGATCTGGAATACCGCTTTACTTACCGCGCGATGGAACACGGTGATTTCCTTGAAGGCATT
The DNA here is from genome assembly GCF_003054325.1 of Sulfitobacter mediterraneus. Taxonomy (GTDB): domain Bacteria; phylum Pseudomonadota; class Alphaproteobacteria; order Rhodobacterales; family Rhodobacteraceae; genus Sulfitobacter; species Sulfitobacter mediterraneus. The sequence goes on along the minus strand of NZ_QBKU01000003.1, from coordinate 227,399 downwards.
CGCGCCGCGATTATCGACAAGGATCGCAATCCAACTTGGCAATATGCCGATATGAACGTGCCGCTCGCTGCGGTGTCCCAAATGCTGCGCCCTCTGGGTGCGGATGCGTTGAAACTTTAGGAGGCCCCTATGACATCCCTGAACATCGGATTTATCGGACTTGGCAATATGGGCGCGCCCATGGCCGCCAATCTGGCCAAAGCGGGCCACCAAACGCGCGGCTTTGACGTGGCGGGCACCACCGCAGAGGGCGTCGCGCCCGCAGCCAGCATTGCAGAGGTGGCGCAGGGCGCGGATGTCGTTATCACCATGCTGCCCAATGGCGCGATCCTGCGGCAAGTCGCAGATGAATTGATCCCGAACATGCGCGATGGCGCGTTGTTCATTGACTGCTCTACCGTGGATGTAGAAAGCGCGAGATACGCCGCGCAAGCTGCTGAAAATGCTGCTGTAATGGCGGTTGACGCGCCTGTCTCTGGCGGCATTGGCGGGGCTGCTGGCGGCACCTTGACCTTTATGGCGGGTGGATCTGACAAAGCCTTTGAAACAGCCAGACCGCTGTTCGACATCATGGGTCAAAAGGCCGTTCATTGCGGCGATGCGGGTGCAGGCCAAGCGGCAAAAATCTGCAACAACATGATTTTGGGCGCGACCATGATTGCCACTTGCGAGGCCTTTGCCTTGGCCGACAAATTGGGCCTGGACCGCCAAAAAATGTTCGACGTTGTCAGCACGTCATCAGGTTACAGCTGGTCGATGAACGCCTATTGCCCCGCGCCGGGTGTCGGACCAACCTCGCCCTCAGACAACGATTATCAGCCCGGTTTTGCCGCCGAACTGATGCTCAAGGATCTGGGTCTCAGCCAACAGGCCGCCGAAATGGTGGACGCCGACACACCGATGGGCGAACTTGCCCGAAAGCTTTACGCCCAATTTGTCGAAAACGAAGATGGCAAGGGCAAGGATTTCTCTGCGATGCTGCCCCGTTTTGCAGCACGCGGGCGCGACGCCTAAGGTCGCAAACAGGCATTTCTGCCCGCAATGGGGGGATAGGCTGACAGGATACCACAGCGCTGGAGCCTGATATGTCTGTCCCCTTTCACGAATTTTCCGCCAACTTGAGCTATAGTGACCTGCCGGCCGACCTATTGGCGGTATTGCGGCGGTCATTTACCGACACTTTGGGTGTGGCGGCGGTGGCCTCGACCACGGATATGGCAAAATTTGCGGTACGCGGGGCGCGGGCCACCTTTGGTCAGGGCAATGCGGGCGGCGCGCGCGTTTTGATGGATGGCACTTTGCTCTCTCCAGCGGGCGCTGCGATGGCGGGTGGCTTTACCGTGGATGCGGTGGACGCGCATGACACCACTTCGCCCTGCAAGGGCCATGTTGGATCAGCCGCGTTTCCCGCACTTCTTGCTATGGCAGAAGTGATGGCTAAACCTCTGACAGGACAGGATTTTGCTGTATTTCTGGCGGTCTGTTACGAGATAAGCTGCCGAGCTGGGCTTGCCCAACATGCTACCTGCCCGGATTATCACACCTCAGGATCATGGACCGCAGTTGGCGTCGCTGTCGCCGCAGCACGGATGCTTGGGGGCGATGCCGAAACCCTGCGTCAGGCGGCAGGTATCGCCGAGTATCACGGCCCCCGCAGCCAGATGATGCGCTGTATCGATTATCCGACCATGGTGCGTGATGGGGTCGGCTGGGGCGCACCATCGGGCGTTGTGGCGGCCTATCTGGCGCGTGAAGGGTTCACCGGCGCCCCTGCCCTGACCTGCGAGCAAGCGCCCGAGTTCTGGGAGGATCTGGGCCGCGCTTGGCGCACCGTAGAAGACACGTCCTACAAGGCCTATCCCTGCTGCCGGTGGGCGCACCCCAGTATCGATGCGGTGGCGCATTTGATGGCGGAGCATGGGCTGACGCCGCAAGACATCGCAGGCGTCGATATCGCCACATTCCACAACGCCACACGCCTTGCCGGACACAACCCCGCCACGCCGGATGAGTTTGCCTATGGCATCGCATTTCCGGTTGCCACGATGATCGTGCGCGGCCAGATCGGCGTTCCGGAATTGGCCGGAACCACTCTGCAAGACCCTGAAATAAAACGGATTAGCAATCTGGTGACCTTGATTGATGACGACCATTTCACCAAAATCTCTCATGGGAAACGCTGGGCGCAAGTGACGATCCGGACCACTGACGGGCGCAGTTTGCAGGACAAGCCGCGCACCCCAAAAGGTGACAACGATTTGCCGCTGTCAGATGCCGAAATTTCCGAAAAGTTTCACCTGTTTGCCGACCCGGTCATCGGCAGCAATCGCGCAACAGAGCTGGAACAGCTGAGCGATAATTTCGACAGCCTGAACGCGTCCGATTTCACCCGCCTGTTGGATTTGAGCCTTACCGCCCCCTAGGCCAAGTGCGGCGGAGTTATCATTCCGCCGCAACTTTGGTGCGCTTTTCCAACATCGGCTTGAGATAACGGCCCGTGTAGCTTTCCGCGACTTCGGCGACCTTCTCTGGCGTACCCGTGGCCACAACACGGCCGCCGCCGTCGCCCCCTTCGGGGCCGATGTCGATGATATGGTCGGCGGTTTTCACCACGTCCAGGTTGTGTTCAATCACCACTACAGAATTGCCCTGATCCACCAATTCATGCAGCACTTCCAATAGCTTACGCACATCTTCGAAATGCAGACCTGTGGTTGGCTCATCCAGAATATAGAGCGTGCGTCCGGTGGAACGTTTCGACAATTCTTTGGACAGTTTGACCCGCTGCGCCTCGCCGCCGGACAGCGTTGTCGCCTGTTGGCCGACCTTGATGTAACCAAGACCAACGCGCATCAGCGCATCCATTTTCTCCCGGATCGATGGCACCGCCTGGAAGAAGCCTTGCGCGTCCTCAACGGTCATATCCAACACATCCGCAATGCTTTTGCCTTTGAACTTGATCTCCAGCGTTTCGCGGTTGTAACGCGCGCCTTTGCAGGTCTCGCATTCCACGTAAACGTCCGGCAAAAAGTGCATCTCGATCTTGATCACACCATCGCCCTGACAGGCCTCACAGCGCCCGCCCTTGACGTTGAATGAAAACCGCCCCGGCTTGTAACCCCTTGCTTTGGCTTCAGGAAGTCCGGCAAACCAATCACGGATCGGGGTGAAAGCCCCGGTGTAGGTGGCGGGGTTGGATCGCGGTGTACGCCCGATGGGGCGTTGGTCAATGTCGATGACCTTGTCCAGATGTTCGAGGCCTTTGATGGTCTCGCAAGGCGCCGGAGTTTGCCGCGCACCGTTGAGGTTCATCGAAGCGGTTTTGAACAGCGTTTCGATGGTCAACGTGGATTTGCCACCCCCGGATACCCCCGTCACGCAGACGAATTTGCCCAATGGGAAATCCACAGTGACGTTTTGCAGGTTGTTGCCCGTGGCCTTGACCACCTGCACTTTTTTCTTGTTGCCCTTGCGCCGGGTGGCGGGCACGGCAATCTCTCGTTTGCCGGTCAAATACTGCCCGGTGATGGAGTTTTCATCTGCCGCAACAACATCTGGCGTGCCATGTGACACCACCTGTCCGCCATGCACGCCGGCGCCCGGCCCGATGTCAAAAACATAGTCAGCCTCGCGGATCGCCTCTTCGTCATGTTCGACAACGATCACCGTATTGCCCTGATCGCGCAGGTTCTTGAGGGTCAAAAGCAGGCGGTCATTGTCGCGTTGATGTAGGCCGATAGAAGGTTCGTCCAGCACATAGAGAACACCCGTCAGGCCAGAACCGATCTGACTGGCCAAACGGATACGCTGGCTTTCGCCACCACTTAATGTACCACTTGAACGTGCGAGTGTAAGATATTCTAATCCAACATTATTCAAGAAACCAAGGCGCTCTCGGATCTCCTTCAAAATCGCCTTGGCAATCTCGTTTTTCTGGACAGTCAGATGCTCTGGCACGGTGTTGCACCAGTCAAATGCTTCGCGGATCGACATTTGCACAACATGGCCTGCGTGCAGCAATTGATCAGCCGGACCGGCGGAGGGTCCAATCTTCACCGCCAAGGCTTCAGCCCGCAAACGATAGCCCTCGCAGGTGCCGCAATGTCGGTTGTTCTGGTAGCGTTCAAATTCTTCGCGGATCCAGTTGCTGTCGGTCTCGCGATAGCGGCGTTCCATGTTGGGGATCACCCCCTCAAACACCCGCGTCACTTCGTAAACACGGCCACCTTCGTCATAGCGGAATTTGATCTCTTCTTTACCGGACCCATAGAGGAAAACCTTCTGCACCTTCGGGTCCAGATCTTTCCACTTGGTGTTCTGGTTAAACTCGTAGTGTTTTGCGATGGCTTCAATCGTCTGTTTGAAATAGGGGCTCTTGCCCTTGCGCCAGGGGGCCAATGCGCCGTCATAGATTTTCAGATTCTGGTCGGGCACCACCAACCGTTCGTCAAAAAACAGCTCAACCCCCAGCCCGTCACAGGAGGGACAAGCGCCAAAGGGTGCGTTGAAAGAAAACAGCCGAGGCTCGATCTCGGGAATGGTGAAGCCACTGACCGGACAGGCAAATTTCTCGGAAAAGGTGAAACGCTCCGGATCGCCCTCGCTGGGCGCGGTTTCCAGAACGGCAATGCCGTCGGCCAAATCCAGCGCGGTGCGCAGACTGTCGGCCAGCCGGGTCTCAAGCCCCTCACGGACCACGATCCGGTCCACCACCACATCGATGTCGTGGCGGAATTTCTTGTCGAGAGTCGGCGGCTCATCCAACTCGTAGAACGCGCCATCTACCTTGACCCGCTGGAAGCCTTGCTTGCGTAACTCGATGAATTCCTTGCGGTACTCGCCTTTTCGGTCGCGAATGATCGGGGCCAGAAGATAGGCGCGTGTGCCCTCCTCCATCGCCATGATCCGGTCAACCATGTCCTGCACCTGTTGCGCCTCGATGGGCTTGCCGGTTTCGGGACTGTAGGGCGTGCCAACGCGGGCAAACAGCAGGCGCATGTAGTCGTAAATTTCAGTTACCGTGCCGACGGTAGACCGCGGGTTTTTCGACGTGGTCTTTTGCTCAATCGAGATCGCCGGGCTGAGACCTGCGATGTGATCCACGTCAGGTTTCTGCATCATATCAAGGAATTGCCGGGCATAGGCCGACAGCGATTCCACATAACGGCGCTGCCCTTCGGCATAGATCGTGTCAAACGCCAGCGAGGATTTGCCAGAGCCGGACAGCCCGGTGATCACCACCAGCTGATCGCGAGGGATGTCCACGTCGATGCTTTTGAGATTATGCTCGCGCGCGCCGCGGACCTCGATATGTTTCAGCTCTGCCATGCAGCACCCCCATTAACGGTTTGTACATAGTTGCCCTCTAGGGATTCTCCAACGAAAAAATGAGAACCAAAGGCGAACATTTTAGTTTCTGCGCAGACGCGCCAACCACAAATGCGCGGCAAGACCCAATGCAAAGGCCCCGCCTGCCAGCAGCGGCAGCGCGGTATAGCCAGCAATCGAAAGGCCCGCTGCCATAATCGGAGTGCCGATGGTGTTGCCGATATTACCCATTTGCGCCATGGCGCCGTTGGCGCGGGCTTGGCCAGTGGCGGTGTCATTCAGTTGCGGTACAGCGGCAAAGCTGGCCCCTTGGATCAGCCCCATTGCCCCCGCCAAGGCCAGACAGGCCAGCATGGCACCCGGCTGCGCCCATAGCCAGAGCACCGCCAATGCGGACAGGGCAAAGCCAAGCTCGACCACCTGCACCGCCGTGAGGCGTCGCAGCAGGACAACGCCGAGCGTCATGGACACGGCGATGCTGGTCAGAGGCATGGCGCCCATGATGACATTACGCAGATCGGGGTCCAGATAAGGCGGCAAGACCGTCAGAACGGAGACAAAGCTGAAAGTATAGAAGAGCCACCCGGCAGCCGGTGCCGCCAAGCTTGCAGAGCGGTAGATCACCCCATGATCGCGCAGCAGGCCCGACAAGGAAAACGCAGGCTGTGCCGCTTCGGCGGGCAAGGCCCGCAAACGCGCCGACAGATACAGGGCAAAACCCGCCATATAGAGACCATGCGCCGCAAAGAGGGCCGGCAGCCCCCATGCAATCGCCAAAGGCCGTCCGGCAAAGGCCAGAACCGCAAAAGCCACGCCAAAAAACGTCCCCCAAAGGGTCAGCGTGAAACCGCGATGTCTGGGGGCGCTGATCTGTGCGATCAACGTGGGCGCGGCCACCACAATCGCCAGATGCGACAGGCCTTCGGCCACGCGGCTCAGCAACATCCACGGCAAGGGCGGCAAAAGGGCTTGGGTCAAGGATACCGCCGCGCCAAGCCACAGGGCCGATAGCAAGGCCCGCCGATAGCGGATTCGCGCGACTAAGAGGCCAGCCGCAACGCCAAAAAGGATACCAATGAACCCGACCAAAGACACGACAAAGCCAAGCGCCGCGCCTGCCTCTGGATAAGCCTCTGGCAATAGGTCAAAAATCACGCTGACCTTGCCGTATTGCGCGGCCGCACCCAGGCCCGCGCCCCAAAGGGCGAAGACAAGCGGAAAGGAGGTTTTGTCGGTCACATTTGCACTGCCTTGGGAACCGGCACGCAAAAAAGATGGGCCGTTGAATGGCCCACCTTGCCCGAAACCCGAGGGGCGTTCCAGCCCCCCGGCTTGGTTTACATGTGGATCACACGGCCATAGGCATCCAGCACCGCCTCATGCATCATCTCGCTGAGGGTTGGATGCGGGAAGACGGTGTTCATCAGGTCTTCTTCGGTGGTCTCAAGCTGGCGGCCCACGACATAACCCTGGATCAGCTCGGTCACTTCGACCCCGACCATATGTGCGCCCAGCAATTCACCAGTTTTGGCGTCAAAGACGGTTTTGATCATGCCTTCGGGTTCGCCCAATGCAATTGCCTTGCCGTTGCCGATGAACGGGAAGCGACCGACCTTGATGTCATAGCCCAATTCCTTGGCCTTGGCTTCGGTGTAGCCGACCGAGGCAACCTGCGGATGGCAATAGGTACAGCCCGCAATGGATTCCGGTTTGATCGCGTGAACCTTTTGACCGGCCATATGTTCGGCGACCATCACGCCCTCGTGGCTGGCCTTGTGGGCAAGCCACGGTGCGCCCGCGATATCGCCGATGGCATAAACGCCATCAACGCCTGTGCGGCAATATTCATCGGTCACTACATGGGTGCGGTCGATTTTCACGCCCAGCTCTTCAAGGCCCAGCCCTTCGACGTTGCCAACAATGCCAACGGCGGAAATCACGGTGTCAAACTCGTGCTTTTCAACCTTGCCGCCCACTTCGATATGGGCGGTCACTTTGTCTTTGGCACGATCAAGTTGTTTGACCATCGCCTTTTGCATGATCTTCATGCCTTGCTTTTCAAAGGCCTTTTTGGCGAATGCGGATATTTCGGCATCTTCAACCGGAAGCACACGATCCATCACTTCGACCACGGTCGTGTCTGCACCCAAGGTGTTGTAGAAGCTGGCAAATTCGATGCCGATAGCTCCCGATCCGATGACCAGCAGCTTTTTCGGCATATGCGCCGGCTGCAGCGCGTGCTTGTAGGTCCAGACCAGTTTGCCATCCGCCTCAAGCCCCGGCAATTCACGCGCGCGGGCACCTGTGGCGACAACGATGTTCTTGGCAGTCAGGTCTTCGGCGCCTTTGTCGGTTGTGACGCTGACCTTGCCCTTACCCGCCAGTTTGGCCGCGCCCATAAAGACGGTGATCTTGTTCTTTTTCATCAGGTGGCCGATGCCGCCCGACAATTGCCCCGCCACTTTGCGCGAGCGTTTGACCACCGCGTCCAGATCATAGCCGATGCCGTCTGCCTTGAGGCCAAATTCCTTGGCGCGGTGCATCAGATGAAACACTTCGGAGGAGCGCAGCAAGGCCTTGGTCGGGATACAGCCCCAGTTCAGGCAGATGCCGCCCAGATGTTCGCGTTCAACGATGGCAACATTCATGCCCAGCTGGGCACCGCGAATCGCGGCAACATAGCCACCGGGGCCAGCCCCGATAACAATCAAATCAAAGGATTTCGCGGCCATAGAACTTCCTCACTGTGTGACGATTGCAGAATATAGTTTACCATTAAACTATATTCTAACCCGCCACAACCGCGAGATTGCCGCAGGGTCAGGCCGCCTGCATGTCGGCCTGTAGTTCCCGCAATGTAGCACCATATCCGCCATTTGCCACATAGGCCGTTTCGACCTGGGTCGGGGCGCGGGACAGGGCATCATTGCGGTACGGGAACCGTCCGAACTTGCGGATCACTTCGCGATGTGCGCGGGCGTGCAGCAGGTTGCTTTCGCGGTTCTGCGGCATCCGTTCACACATCAGCCGCACGCAACGGTCCTGATCACAGAGGTTCTCCGAATGCATCAACGGCAGGTAAAAGAATTGCCGCGCGGGTTCATCAATGCGCAGATCCCAACCTTTGTTGATTGCCGCCTTGGCGGCCGTCAGCCCGATCCGGTCGCTGGCGAAGGCCTTGCCACTGCCGCGAAACATGTTGCGCGGGAACTGGTCCATCAAAATGATATAGGCCAATGCACCAGAGGGATAAGTCAGCCATAGCGAAAATTTGCCCTCGCAGGCGGCTTGCCAGGTTTCTTCAAACCGATCCCTGATCTGACTGTCCAAAGCATCGCTTGCTTCATACCAGCCCTTGGGTCCGATTTCATCCAACCAGAACTCAAGGATCTCTTCAGGCCCTACCATGGTGCGCTCCCTTTATCGTGCTGCACGGTTAAGTCATTCCATGCTAAGAGGAATTTAACCACGGTGCCTACTCACGAATTGTATCAAATGCGACATAGTTATCGCTATCACGCATCATTTTCGTCATCTTGGTCCGCTTCGATGGCAACTTCCTGCGCGACCTCGACGGCAACGGTGGTCGCAGATGGGTAAATCGCGACGTAGTTGCCGGTTTCATCCACAGGGACGCCCGCGCGGCGGGTGGAGCGGTAGGCGGCATAGCTGGCCAGCGCCACAAAAAGCCCCGCGGTGAACAGGTAGAACCCGCCGGGGCCAAGCGCGGTGCCCATCATCCAGCCAGTGATTATCGGCCCCAAAATCGCCCCTAACCCGTTGATAAAGACCAAAACACCGGACGCCGCCGCCATGTCTTCGTGTTCAAGAAAGTCATTGGTGTGGGCGATCAGCAGCGAATAAAGCGGGTTCGACATCCCGCCCACCACAAAAGCAGAGACCAGCAACACCGGAAACAGGTGCCCCAGCAGCATGCCAAGCACAGATCCCCCCGCCCCGATCAGAGAGACCACAACGATCAATCCGCGTCGGTCCATCCGGTCGGAAATCCAGCCAATCGGATATTGCAGGATCACGGAGCCTACAAAGAACATCGCCACAAAAAGTGAGATTTGTGCAACAGTTAGCCCTGCTTCGGCGCCATAGACCGAGGCCATACCGAACTGCGCAGAGAACACGCCGCCCAGCAAAAACATGCCCACACAGCCCAGCGGGGAATAGCTGACCAGCTCGCGAATGCGCATGGGTTTGGTGGTATCGAAAGCGGGCGTTGGTGTGATGGACAGCAAAATCGGCGTCACGGCGATGCTCACCAGAACGGAGGGGATCACAAAGAGGACAAAGCCGGATGGATCAGCAGACAGCAGCAGCGCTTGGGCAATCACGATGCCCAATGTCTGTACAATCATATATAGCGACAGGGCCTGCCCACGGTTTTCGTTGGTGGCGGCGTTGTTGAGCCAGCTTTCGGCGGTGACGTAAACGGCGGAGAAACAAAAGCCGATCAACACCCGGCCCAGTGACCAGACAATGACATTGGGAAAGGTCGGGTAAAGGATCATCACTGCGGAAATCAGCGAGGCCAGTGCAGCAAAGACCCGCACATGGCCCACGCGCCGGATCATGCCGGGCGCCATGCGCGATCCGCCCAGAAAACCGACAAAATAGCTCGACATGACGATCGACATCTCAAAGGTCGAGAAGTTTTCGATGCCGCCCCTGATCCCCAGAAGCGTGCCTTGCATGCCGTTGCCGACCATCAGCAGGCACATACCAAGCAAGAGCGCCCAAGCGCTGGAAAGAACCTGAAGCATGGCGCGAATCCCTTTTGTTTCTGCCTTCTCCCTGCACGGTAGAAGGGAGGGGTGTCACGCCCTTCTGCGACAAAATGGCGTGATTTTCCGGCTAGGGCAGCAGCAGTGATGCATCCCCGTAGGAAAAGAAGCGATAGCGTTCGGCAATTGCATGGGCGTAGATGGATTTGACCCTGCCCTGCCCCATCAAGGCAGAGACCAGCATCATCAGTGTGGATTTGGGCAGGTGGAAATTGGTCATCAGCGCGTCGGCGATCTGAAATTCAAACCCCGGCGTGATGAAGATATCGGTGTCGCCTTCCCAAGCGCAGATTGCGCCGCCTTTCGCGGCGGTTTCGATCAGGCGCAGCGCGGTGGTGCCCACGGGGATCACCCGCCCGCCTGCCGCCTTGGTCGCGGCCATCTCGGCGGCGGCATCGGCGCTGACCTGCCCCCATTCGGAATGCATCTTGTGCTGGGATATGTCGTCCACCTTGACCGGCAGGAAGGTGCCCGCGCCCACATGCAAGGTCACATGGCTGAAGGTCACGCCTTTGTCGCGCAATGCGGCCAGCAAAGGTTCGTCAAAATGCAGCGATGCGGTGGGCGCGGCCACGGCACCGGTGTTGCGGGCCCAGACGGTTTGATAGTCGGTTTTATCTTGCGCATCGGCGGCGCGTTTGGCGGCGATATAGGGCGGTAAGGGCATTGCACCCGCCGCATTGAGGGCCGCATCAAAATCATCGCCCGTGCAATTGAACGCCAGATGCCCCTGCCCGTCTTCGACAGCTTGCAACGTGGCCCGCAGATCATCGGAAAAAATCACCTCTTCGCCGATCTTGAGCTTGCGCAGCGGTTTGATCAACGCCCCCCAAGTGCCGTCCCCGCGCGGTTCAAGCAGGGTCACTTCGATCTTGGCTTGCACGCGGCCTTGCGCACTGTCGCGAAAGCGCAGACCGCTGAGCCGTGCGGGAATCACGCGGGTGTCGTTCAGAACCAACCGGTCGCCGGGGCGCAGCCATTTGGTAAGGTCCGTGACCTGTTGGTCATGGATCGCATCGCCTTCGGCCACCAACAACCGCGCCGCCGAACGCGGCACCGCAGGACGGGTCGCGATCAGGTCTTCGGGCAGGTCAAAATCAAAGTCAGAAAGTTTCATGCCCGCGCCCTAACGCCCATCATACTTTGGAACAACCCGTTTTTCCGCCTCTGCGGGTTTGGCTGGCAGGATGGACTGGGTGTTGCCCTCGACCGCTGGCAATTCGGGTTTGGGGGCGCGGAAAATCTCGCGGAACATGCCGGGGGTCAGGGCGGACAGCGGGTTGACCGACACAGACGGATCTTTCGCCTGTCCTTTGAGGGTATAGTGAAAGCCAAAAAGCCCCTCTCCTTTGCGGGTCAGCACCGAGCCAATGCCATTAAGCAGGTACACCGGCGTGATCGTGCCCTGCATATTGAGCAGCCCGGAGTTGAGCGCATAGACCCCGTCCATCGACAACCCCATGGATGCCCCGACCGCCGACCCTTCGGTCAGGGTCAGGCTGTCAGGCGTGAGGCGGAACCGCCCTTCGACCTTGTCAAAATAGATGCCATCGCCATTAAGCTCATTGATCAGGCCCACCACCGACACCGCATTCAGCAGGGCCGCGATGCCCGGCGCCTGTTTGATTCGGATGCCGCCCATGGTCAGCTCTCCGTCAAAGGCACCGCCAGAACCGACGGGCAACAGCGTCAGGCCCAGCGTTCCACCCGTCACCTGTTTGAGCAAACCGGCCGAACGCAACACGCCGCCCGCATCTTGCGCGGTCATCCGCACCGCACTGCGCCCGTTTTGCGGCACCACCCGGCCAGAGACCGGCGTCTGCCCATTCAGCCGCGCCTGAAACGCCCCATCAAGGCCGCGGCGGGTGTCAAAGGTGCCCGTCAAACCGGTCAGCGCGATGGTGTCGGTGATTTGCAGCCGGTCCAGCGTGATCTGCATCGGCGGGCCAGCGCTGCCCCCTTGCGAGGGGCCAAATTCGGCGCGGCGCAGATCAAGTGATCCACCGCGCACCGCCACCTTGACCGGCTTGCCCGCCCCCTGCCCGATCAGATCGACCGGCGCGTTCAGCCATTGCCCCGCCGACAGATTGGTAAAGCGGACCCGGTTTAATGATCCGCCCGCGTTCAAATCCACCGTGCCCTTGGCCGACAAGCCCGGGCCGCCCACAGAAAGGGTGTCGATTTGCGCCGGATCGCCCAACCGACCAGAGATATTGAGCTGTCCGCGTGTGGGTGCGGGTTTGCTCCATGACAACTGCGGAACGCGCAGACGCACCCCTTGCAAGGCAGAGGTCAGCGCAAATTTTGGCTTTTCGCCACGTGCAAACTCCAGCGCGATATCGGCCTGCGCCTGCCCCGACACTGTCCCGTCTGGCAAAGCCACGCCAAAGGCATCCAGCGCGGCTTGATCCAAAGTCACCTGCCCGCGCAGCGCCGATTGTGCCGCGCCTTTGCCGATGGGTTGCTCCCACGCGCCGTTGAACGCGACACCGTCGATGCGCCCCGGCCCGCCGATCCGGAATCCGGTGTTGTCCACGGTCACGTCCAGTTCTGTCGCCTCCAGCCGGCGGCCCTTGACCAAAACGTCACTGCGCACCGCCCGCAAGGCACCGGCGAAGTGATAGTTCACATCTTGCACCTTACCGCCCTTTTTTAACGGGACCGCAATGGTTCCTTTGACATCCGCCAACCCGTCGGCCAGCCGCACGGGCATCTTGATCTTGTCCATGACCGAGAGCGGGGCAAAGTTGATCAGCGACAGCGCCGCCGTGATGCTGGACCGGGTTTGCAACCGGATCACCGCCGGAGCGCCGTCCTTGACGCGCACGTCCGGTATGATGAAAGATGACCCGTCCACACGAATGCTGCCCCCAAGGGGCGGGGCGACCTCACCTTGATCCACGGTCACGACCAAACGGTCGTCTGCCAGACTGAAATGCCCTTGCCCGCCAGTGATCGGCGGCATGGTTTTCAAAAACCGCACCGTGGATTTTTCAAAGTCAAACGCCAGAAAGCTGTGTTGGTCTTTGCCCGGTGCGGTCCGGAACGCCAGATCAATGTTATGAACTCGCCCGTCAATCAGGTTGTCGCCAAGCCACTTGCGGGTTTTGGGTTTCACCCCTTCTGGCCAAAGCTCAAGCAGGCGGTCCGGCTCCAGCCCGTCCATCCGGCCATCCAGCGCCAAACGCCAGCCGCCCGGATCGGCAGCCAGTTCCCCGTCCACCAGCAGGGTCTTGCCTCTGTCCGAGATTTGCAACCGCCCCAGTGTGATGCGGAACGGGTTCAGCTCCAGCCGGAAATCCATGTCCGCCTCGGACAAATCAACCGGCTCTGGGTAAAGCTCAAACGGATTGGCCACCAGATTGGACAGGGTGATCTGGCCAATCAATTCGGTCAGCGGACCCTGCATGCCATCTGTTGTAAGAGAGGCCGTGCCGGTGGCCTGCCCGGTGATCCAAGGGCTGCGCACGGACAATTCATCAAAGCGCAACAATCGCTTGGCCGGATCATAGCTGAAATAGCTGCGCGCGCCGTCAAAGGGCACCGGCTTGGTCAGGGCATTGGGCTGCACCGCGCCCTTGCCGATTTGCAGTGTCGCATTTGACGGGGCAAAGCGGCCATCGCTGTTCAACCCGCTGCGCACCGACCCTGAAATCGGTGCGCGCAGCACATCCAGCCAGGCAAATTCTGGCCCTTGCGCTGCAATATCGCGGGCCGCGACCCCGTCAAAGCTGACGCCGAAATCGGCGGCAGTCTCACCGATGCGGCTGTTGTAATTGACCGCCAGCGTTGCCACCCCTGCGCCGCCACTCAGCACCGCGAGATCCGCCGAAAGCGCCAGATCGCGCCCGTCCCGTTGCAGGATCAGCCGCCCGCCATCCACCGTCCAGCCGCGCCCGACACGTTCGTCGTCATAGCGCAGGGTCAGCGCCCGCAACTCGACCGTGCGCAGCGCGCCAAGCGCGGGGCTTTGCAAAATCTCGTCCATCTGGCCGATCAGCTGCGGCAGGGTTGCCGCCTCACGCGCCGGGGCCTCGGCGGCCTGCCCACCGCGGATCGACACCCGCCCTTGGGCATCGCGTTTCAGCCGCGCAACAACCCCCGACAATGACAAAACCTTGGGCTGGATCTTGCCCTTCAATAATGGACGCGTGGCAAAGGTGGCCTTGAACTCATTGAAACTGATGATCTCTTGGCCAGCCGGGGTGCTGATCACCACATCGCGCAGCCGCACCTTGGGTCGCCAGCCTTCGCCAACGACAAAGACCATCTCGCCAAAGCGCACCCTTGCGGTTGGCACCATTTCGGCGATCCGCCCCTCGATCCGCGCTTGCAACCATGGCGGCGCAGCGATGGGCAACCCCTTGAGAACCGCCCCACCCACCAGCGCCAAGGAGGTCAAGATCACAACCAAAGACACGCTTCGCAACACAAAGCGGTGCCACCGGCGGCGGCGTTTGGGGTTTGAACCCCCAGAGGGTGAGGCGGGCGCGGCGTCGCTCATCGCTATCCGGTTTTGGTGTTGCAGGCTTGGCCGTTGCCAATTTCGACCTACTATGACAGTCCATAATCCTGCTTCCAAGTGAATAGAAAGTGACCCATGCCCGAATTGTCCCAGCCTGCCCCCGATTTCAGCCTCGCCGTGACTGGCGGTGGCACAGTTTCGCTTGCCGATCTGAAAGGCACGCCTGTGGTTCTGTTCTTTTATCCGCGTGACGACACGCCGGGCTGCACCAAGGAAAGCATCGGCTTTTCCGAACATCTGGCGGATTTTGAGGCGGCTGGCGCCAAGGTCTTTGGCATCTCTCGCGATACCATGGCGAAACACGACAAATTCACTGCCAAACATGATCTGACTGTGCCGCTGTTGTCGGATGAGAATGGCGAGATGACAGAGGCTTATGGCGTCTGGGTCGAGAAAAACATGTACGGCAAAAAGTCGATGGGCATTGAACGCGCAACCTATCTGATCGACGCGCAGGGCGATATCGCCAAGATCTGGCGCAAGGTCAAAGTGTCCGGCCATGTCGAGGCGGTTCTGGACGCGGTGAAAGCCCTGTGAAACCCCTTGCCCAGATGGCCGAGGCGGTCTTGCGTTGTGGCAATGGCCGCGAAAAAACCGCGATGTCACGGGCGTTTGCCGCGCAGTGGCAAGCCGCACGCGCCGCGGGCGAGACCCCCGAGATTGGCCATGCCGATCCGCCGTTGCATCCGTCCCGCCCCGCCGCGCCAGAGCTGTTGAACCCTCGCGATGTGCCGCGCCGCCGCCCCGGCACGCCGGAGGGCCGCATCGCGCTGCTGCATGCGGTGGCCCATATCGAATTGAATGCGGTAGATCTGCACTGGGACATCATTGCACGCTTCACGGATACCAAATTGCCGATGGGGTTCTATGACGATTGGGTCAAAGCGGCGGATGAAGAATCCAAACATTTCAACCTGATGTGCGACTGCCTTGAAGCGGAAGGCAGCTTTTATGGCGCCTTGCCTGCCCATGCCGGCATGTGGCGCGCCGCCGAGGACACGGTGGATGATCTGATGGGCCGATTGGCCGTGGTCCCGATGGTGCTTGAGGCCCGCGGGCTGGATGTGACCCCCGGCATAATCGAGATTTTCAAACGCGCCAAGGCGGATGGCGCAGTGAGCGCGTTGGAAACGATTTATGCCGAAGAGGTTGCCCATGTCGCCTATGGCAGCAAATGGTTTCATTTCCTCTGCGGGCGTTTTGACGATGATCCCAAGGAACGGTTCCACGGTTTGGTGCGCAAATACTTCCACGGGCATCTCAAACCGCCCTTCAACGAAGAGAAACGCGCCGAGGCCGGCATTCCCCCAGATTTCTATTGGCCACTGACCGAGACAGGTGAACCTTGAGTTGAACCTCGCCTGCCAAGCATTTGGAATAGGCGGATTTTTGCCCATTTGGTCAGATACAGAGGTTTGATGTCGCAGGAAAGGCCAACAGGGTTGCCCCATGGCCGGTCACTGGATAATGAAATCTGGACCAAAATGTGCCGGGGGGGAACCTGCACCTTTGGTCGGGGGACGACAAAGAGGACAACATCGTGCGCACAAGGCTCGCAATCAAAGTGAACGCCATTCTGGAGCAGTATTTTCCAGAACGCCGTGTTTTTCTCAAATCCGACAATGACACACGTTTTATCCGCCTGCGCCCCGGCACCCAGATTGTCGCCTTTGCAGGCTCCGCCGCGCTGGTTGCATGGGCGATTGTGGCCACTGCCATTATCCTGATGGACAGCATCGGCTCCGGTAATTTCCGCGAACAGGCCAAGCGCGATCAACGCACCTATCAGGCGCGTCTGAATGATCTGTCCGGCCAGCGCGACAGCCGCGCCGAAGAGGCACTGGCTGCGCAGGAACGCTTTAACGCGGCTTTGAAGCAGATCTCGTTGATGCAGTCAGAGCTTTTGCAATCCGAGACCCGCCGCCGCGAGCTGGAGACCGGGATCGACGTGATCCAATCCACCCTGCGCGACACCATGAAAGACCGCGAGACCGCCCGCCGCACCCTGGCAGAGCTGCAAGACACGCTTGAAGATGGTGCCGGTCAGGTGCAGGTCGCCGCCAGCAACGCCCCGATGGGTTTTCTGGCCGAAGCGCTTGAGCGGACGGCGAAAGAACGCGATCAGGTTGTCGCCGATGCGCAGGATGCCCTGCTTGAGGCCGACCGGATGGCCCAGCAAATTGCCCTGATGCGCGATCAGAACGATGCAATTTTCCGCCAGCTTGAAGAAGCGATGACCGTTTCCGTGGCCCCCCTGGACAAGATGTTCCGCAATGCGGGCATGCCGCCGGACCGGATCATCGAACAGGTGCGCCGGGGCTATTCCGGCCAGGGCGGACCGATGACACCGCTGTCCTTTACCACCCGCGGCGAGGAACCCACCGCCGATACATTGCGCGCCAACCGTCTGCTCAACCAGATGGACAAGTTGAACCTTTACCGGATCGCCGCGCAAAAGGCGCCTTTCGCCAACCCTGTTAAGACCGCCTTCCGCTTTACCAGCCAGTTCGGCTACCGCCGCGATCCCAAGACCGGCGGACGCCGCATGCACTCGGGCGTTGATTTCGCTGCGGGGCTTGGCACACCACTTTATGCCACCGCCGATGGTGTCGTGGTTCACGCAGGATGGCAGTCCGGTTATGGCCGTCTTGTAAAGATCCAGCACGAGTTCGGCATTGAGACCCGCTATGCCCATTTGTCCCGGCTGCGCGTAAAAGTAGGCCAAAGGGTCTCGCGCGGGCAGCGGATCGGTGATATGGGGGCATCTGGACGCGTAACTGGCGTGCACCTGCACTACGAAGTGCGTGTGGGCGGCAAAGCTGTTAACCCCATGATCTATATCAAGGCTGCAAACGATGTTTTCTAAAAGCAAAATCAACGACCCCGCCCCAACCAAGGACGCCGATGCGCCCAAACCTGCGGCACCGCAAGCGCCAGCCGCTTCGACACAGACCACGTCGAGCGAATTCAAGGCCAGCGCCCCAAAGGCCAAGCCACCTGCCTCTGTGCTGTCTGCGGACCTGCATGTGACGGGCAACATGAAGACCACCGGCGACATTCAGGTCGAAGGCACGGTCGAGGGCGACATTCGTGCGCATCTGCTGACCATCGGCGAAACCGCCACAATCAAAGGCGAAGTGGTTGCCGATGATGTTGTGATCAACGGCCGCATTGTGGGCCGTGTGCGCGGCCTCAAGGTGCGCCTGACCTCCACGGCCCGTGTTGAGGGCGACATCATTCACAAGACCATCGCCATCGAATCCGGCGCCCATTTTGAGGGTTCGGTACAGCGTCAGGACGATCCATTGAACCCCGGTGCAAAAGCTGCGCCAGCGGCCAAGGCGAACCCAGCCAGCTAAGCGGCGCAACATTTCAAGATTTGAAAGGCATCGCCATTTGGCGGTGCCTTTTGTTTTGGAGGCAGGGGCGTGGGTCCGGTCAGCGGCGGCCGCAGATCTGTTGACCTCCCCCGCCGCAGCCCGCAAATTGCCGATCCCAAACGCCTTGAAAGGAACTTCTCAGATGATTGCTTATGTCACGGTTGGCGCAGATGACATCGCGCTGGCAAAGCGGTTCTATTCTGCCTTCCTGCCCGCCCTCGGCTACGGGCTGGACGAAGGTCCGGAGGGGCTCAGCTTTGCGCTGCCGGTTGCACCGGGGCAGTCGCCGGTTCTGCCGGATTTCTACGTGAAGCCGACCTTTGACGGACGTGCGGCATCAGCCGGGAACGGGGCAATGGTCGCCTTTGAGGCGCAGCGCCAAAGCCAGGTGCGCGACCTGCATGCCGCAGCCTTGGACGCGGGTGGTTTTGACGAAGGCCAACCGGGGTTTCGCGCCGCTTATGGTCCGCATTTCTACGTCAGCTATCTGCGTGATCCGCAGGGCAACAAGATCGCGTTGTTCTCCAGCAATCCGGATGAGCCGGGCCGGGACGGATAAAGCAGATCACATGCTGGGTCGCGTGACGATGGAACCATCAGTTCATGATCCGGTATCGCGGCACGCCTGCAATGCTCTCATCGGCAGGTCATCAGCGGCTTCGACGCGCGACGATCCCTTGGCTGGTGCGTGAGGGGGGGCCGGATGGGAAGGCGTAAACCTGCTCCACATCAAAACCGGCGTCCTGAACCAGAGCCAAAATCTCTGCTCTTTGAAAGGTCCGGTGCCGCCACTGCAACCAGATGATCGCGTTGCACCAATGCGGCTTGGACACAACGAGGCGCAGTTGTCCTCCGGGGACGAGCATATCCCGCATGTCTCGCAGGGCCGTCAACGGATCATCACAATGTTCCAGCACATGCGCCGCCAGAACCACATCGCAGGGGTCTGTATCAGTTGTCTGTCCCAGCAGCGCCTGCACCGTCCTCGGTTCCACGCCGCGCCTGTTCAATGCCGCTTTGCCACGCTCCAGCATCGCTGCGCTGGGTTCCAGCAGGGTCAATTCGCGTGGCGGGCCATGTATGGCCACCCATGCTTCGGCAAATGCGCCGGTCCCGGACCCCACATCAATGACCCGCTGGTTGCGGCCCTCAAGCCGGGTCGGCGCAGACAGAAATCCCAGGTAACCATCGTAGTAGCCAAGCGTCCGCATCTTGTCGCCCCAACGCGGGGCGGCAATGTCATAACGGTTGGTTGTAGAGATCTGAGTGTCTGCCATGTGAAGTTCCTGCCGTCATTGGCGATGTTGTGTCACAAGAGCCTATCCAAGCCTGTCTCGGAATGCCACTGAACACAATTGAATGTGAACGTAACACAGTTCAGGGGGCACGCGGTGGCCTCAGCCCCCTCAGATTGATAGTTCTCCCTTGGCCAAGTCCGGACCAAATGCCTCTGGCTTTTGCAATCGAAAGCTCTGGTCCATCCGTGTCGCAGACATGATCCGGTCACAGCGAAAGGTTCTCGGCCCGCCCCGCAGGTGATCCACAGCGACCACGTACCAAACCGGGTATTTCAACAACAGATAATGTGGCTC
This sequence comes from Sulfitobacter mediterraneus, assembly GCF_003054325.1. Lineage (GTDB taxonomy): Bacteria > Pseudomonadota > Alphaproteobacteria > Rhodobacterales > Rhodobacteraceae > Sulfitobacter > Sulfitobacter mediterraneus. Next base: position 207,778 of record NZ_QBKU01000003.1, on the reverse strand, counting down.
GATCCGGCGCTTGGAGGTTTCACCGTCCTCCCGTTGATAAGCGATCTCAAGCAACTCCTGACCGATGAACGCCTGATGCAGCGCCTGCACCACCCGTTTGGGCGGCGCATGTGCGCTGGCTTGCACATAGGTCGAGGCGGTGACACCTACCAGAATGCGCGATTTCAACTGGTCTACCTTCTTGCGTTTCTCCGCAGAAAAGGACGCCACGAGCTGCCGCCGGACACTGTCCAGATTGGCCAGAAACATTGGCGAATTCATCTGCTGGGCCACCGCGATGCTGATCAACAGATCCACAGCATCGCCATAGGACAAGTTCAGACGACCAACGCCCCAGTTCCGATCCAGACGCAGGCCACCGCCGCGCCCCCGGTCCGCGTCGATCTGCATGCCGTGATGGTCCCGCATCAACGCCAGATCACGCGCAATCGTGCGCGGACTGACGCCGTGCTGCTGAGCCAGATCCTTGACTGTACAATGGCTGTCCTGCTTGAGCTGAACCGCCAACAATTCGAGCCGCCTGAGCCTGCTTGGGGTATCTGCACGTGCCATCACACAAATAAGACACAAACTGTCTTATTTAGCAATATGGATTTCCGCAGGCCGCGATTGCACCGCGGCTGCAACAAGGAAATGATCTATGAAACTGAACTACGCTGTCGTTGGCACCAACGATCTGACCGCCGCTAAAACGTTCTATGACGCCCTGTTCTCAGAGGCGGGCCTGCACAGCATGTCACCCTCGGACAGAATGACATATTGGCTTGGTGAAGGTTACGCTTTTGCCGCCGCGATCCCCTTTGATACCCAGCCCGCGACCCGCGGCAATGGCACGATGGTTGGCTTTGACGTTGGCAGTCAGGCCGAGGTCAGACGCCTACATGCCCTGGCGCTTGAACTTGGCGGCACATGTGAAGGCACGCCGGGCCAGCGCGGTCCAAAGTTTTCGGCCTATGTGCGGGATCTGGACGGCAACAAGCTTTGCTTTGCTGACTAGGGATAGAGGGGGCGCGCGCCGGAGCTGCGCCCCTACCGCCCCAGCATCCAAGTGCCATCCGGCCAGAACGCATGAAAGGCAAAGGCGAACATCACATCATGGGCCAGATCACGCCCCTGCCCGTCTTGCACACGGATGCTGCCCACATCGCGGCCCTTGGCGATTTGACCACTGTCGAGGGCGGAGGCCTGACCGGCCCGCCAGCGGATCGTCACGCCCGCCTCTGTCACCTGCTCCGCTTCGGCCAGCCGTGTCAGGGGCCAGGCGCGGTTGCCGATCCGCACCACCCGTTCCAGCGCAGGAATGCCATGGGGCGGCGGATCACCGGAATATAGGAAGGGCCGCGTCAGGCTGTCATATCCACGATAGGGGTTCCGGCCATAGTCGCGCGGATAGGTCGGTTCGGCCATCACCACACCTTGGGGGTGCGCGGCCTTAAAGTCGGCCCAGCTTTCCATCCAGCTTGGCAATTGGCGCAGCTCTGTGCCGGTCATTTCACCCACGATGCCGATGCCCTGCGCCTGTTGCCACCAGCTTTGGGTCTCGCGGTCATACATCACCATATCCGAATTGCGCAGCTTGCCCGTGACCCCAAAAGTCAGCACCCGCCCCCGCGCCCGGCCATCAAACACCATGGCCGAATTGCACAGCGGGCAGAAGGTCACCGTCACAGGGGCGCCGCCAATGCGATCGTTCACGATCTCATGCCAAGTCAAATAACGGATCGGATAGGCCCGCGCCGGATGCCCGTCCAGCGCCAGTGTGATCACCGGCTCCCGGTCGGCGATCCGGGTTTCTTTGTTGGCATGGATAAATTGCGGGTCATCAAGCGCCGGAATACCATCTTTGGGCGGTCCGCCAGAAAGGATCTCGGTCCAACTGTCCACAGCGGTGTTTTCAAAATCGGTATCGGGCCACTCACTGCGCCAGAACTCGGGGCTTGCATGGGCAGCGACCAGGGACAGACAAAAAGCGAGGGCGGCAATCAAGGCTTTGAACATGCCCCACCCTGACGCAAATGGGGCCCGCAATCCAGCAGGCCCCACGCAAACTTGATCAGTGATGTAGGCCGGTATTACTCGGTCACCGTCACTGAGCGCATCAGGTCGGGTGTGCCGACCACCGCGCCATTGCCGCCGGTGCCGCGTTTGATCGCATCCACCACGTCCTGACCTTCGGTGACACGGCCCACAACGGTGTATTGCCCATTGAGGAAGTGACCGGCGTCAAACATGATGAAAAACTGGCTGTTGGCGCTGTTGGGGTTCTGGCTGCGGGCCATGCCCACAACGCCTTTGTCATAGGGCACATCGGAAAATTCCGCTGGCACGTCCGGCATGTCAGAACCGCCCATGCCCGCGCGGCCCAGATCGCCGCCCTCTTTGCCAAACTGCACGTCACCGGTCTGCGCCATAAAGCCGTCGATCACCCGGTGAAACACCACGCCATCGTAGGCGCCGGCCTCGGCCAGTTCGGTGATCCGCGCCACGTGCTGTGGTGCGACCTCTTCAAGAAGGTCGATCATCACGATGCCATTGGCCTCGCCTTCGATCTCGATCTTCAGGCCCGTTGCCATGGCCGCCGTACCCATCAGGGCAACCGCAAAAGTTCCCGCAATCAGCTTACGCATCCGCGGCCACCTTGACGCTGATCATGCGGTCCGGCTCGGGTGCTGGCTCACCCCGTTTGATCGCATCGACATGTTCCATGCCCGAGATGACCTGACCGTAGACGGTGTATTGACCGTTGAGGAAATCATTGTCTTTGAAGTTGATGAAGAACTGGCTGTTGGCGCTGTCTGGATTGGCAGACCGGGCCGCGCCGATGGAGCCGCGTGCATGCGGCACCTTGGAAAATTCAGCCGGAACATTATCCAGATCGGACCCGCCAGTGCCTGCCATGCGCAGGTTGAAGTCTTTTTCGATGTTGCCATGTTCCACGTCGCCGGTCTGCGCCATGAAGCCGTCGATCACCCGGTGAAAGGCCACATTGTCATATTTGCCCGCGCGGGTGAGTTCTTTCATCCGCTCAACGTGCTTGGGCGCCACTTTGGGCATCAATTCGATTGTCACAGTGCCGCCTTTCAGCTCCATCAGGATAGTGTTTTCTGGGTCTTTGATCTCGGCCATGCCGTGCTCCTTTGAACTGGTTTGCCTCTAACTAGGTTGGATAAGCGCAATTGCCAAGCTGCTGCATTGACCTGCGGCCTCAGAAAGGCAAAACACGGGGTCAAACCAAAGGCAGGAGTATCACATGGGCTGGAAATCGCTGGATGACATGGAATTGTCAGGCAAACGGGTGCTGGTGCGGGTGGATATCAATGTTCCGGTAGAAAACGGCATGGTCACGGATGCCACACGAATTGAACGGATTGTGCCGACCATCACCGACATTCTTGCCAAGGGCGGCAAGCCGATGCTGATCGCGCATTTTGGCCGCCCCAAGGGCCGCGTGAACCTTGATCTGAGCCTGGCGCAGGTGCTGCCCGCGCTGAAAGATGCACTTGGTCGCAAGGTTGTGCTGGTTGAAACGCTCGAAGGCGCCGAGAACTTGACGGCAGAGGCCGAGGCGGCAGATGTGCTGCTCTTGGAGAACATTCGCTTTTATCCCGGCGAAGAGGCCAATGATCAGGACTTTGCCCGCCGTCTGTCCGGGCTGGGCGATGTCTATTGCAACGATGCCTTTTCCGCCGCCCACCGTGCCCATGCCTCAACCGAGGCGCTGGCGCGGCTGATGCCTGCCTGCGCGGGCCGCCTGATGCAAGCGGAGCTGAGCGCGTTGGAGGCCGCGCTGGCCACGCCGGAGCGCCCTGTCGGGGCCGTTGTAGGCGGTGCAAAGGTATCCACCAAAATCGAATTGCTCGAAAACCTTGTGAACCGCCTTGATGTGCTGGTGATCGGCGGCGGCATGGCCAACACGTTTCTCGCCGCCCTTGGCGCGGATCTGGGCGCATCCTTGCAGGAACCTGATTTCTTCGACACCGCCAAAGACATCATGGCGCAGGCGGACAAGGCCGGTTGCCGGGTGATCCTGCCGGTTGATGGGTTGGTTGCACGTGAATTTGCGGCAGGTGCCGACCATGAGGTGGTTCAGCTTGGCCCGGACGCCAAACTGGAGGCCGATCAAATGGTGCTGGATGCAGGACCAGACAGCATCGCCGTGACCTCTGCCGCCTTTGAGGGGCTCAAAACCCTGATCTGGAACGGCCCGATGGGCGCGTTCGAAATTGCCCCTTTTGACACTGCAACCGTTGCTGCTGCCAAAACCGCCGCGCGGCAGACCCGCGATGGCGCATTGATTTCGGTCGCGGGCGGCGGCGATACCGTGGCCGCGCTGAACCAGGCCGGTGCAGCCGAGGATTTCACCTATATCTCCACCGCGGGTGGTGCGTTTCTGGAATGGATGGAAGGCAAGGAATTGCCGGGAGTTGCGGCGCTTTCGGCTTGAAAACGCTTGAATTTCAGCAGAACGGGTAAAAAAGCCACGGCGCGGGCAAATCGAAAAATTTACGGTCTCAATCCAGCGTGGGGGGATTCACACGGCGAATCACCTGTGTCATATTGCCTTTACGTCCACCAAGAGACGATTTGAGGCAGATAGATGACCCGCACCGCACGCCCGGCCTTTGGCACGCTGTTCTTTTTCGCCATCGCTTTCGCGTTGAGCCTGTATTTCACTTTTGCCGCAGTGCAGGGTGACTTTGGCCTGTTCCGCAGGGCGGAAATTCTGGCCGAAACGCAGGATCTTCGGGCGCAGCTGGACGGGGTGCGTGCCGATGTGGCGCGGATGGAAAACCTGACCAAACGCATGTCAGATGATTACCTCGACCTCGATCTTTTGGACGAACAGGCCCGCAAAGTGCTTGGAATGATCCGCTCGGACGAGATTGTAATCCGCTAAAATCAAAGATTTGACCACTTTTAGGTGGTTTTTGGGTGTGACTTCTTGCCCCAACGTCAAATCTCACTACCATTATGTTCTCGAATCCATTAGAAGATAGTTTAACGCTAAACTATCTGCGGACACCTGATCTGCGCAGACGGAGGACATGCCCATGGCAGCGAAGAAACCCAGTAAGAAACCCAATGTCTCTGCGGAGGAGTTGAAAGCATACTATCGTGACATGCTTTTGATCCGCCGATTTGAAGAAAAAGCCGGTCAATTATACGGCATGGGTTTGATCGGTGGTTTCTGCCACCTCTACATTGGCCAAGAGGCCGTTGTGGTTGGCCTTGAGGCCGCCGCAGAGGAAGGCGACAAGCGCATCACATCCTACCGCGATCACGGCCACATGTTGGCCTGCGGCATGGACCCCAACGGCGTGATGGCCGAACTGACCGGCCGCGAGGGCGGCTATTCCAAAGGCAAGGGCGGCTCCATGCACATGTTCTCGAAAGAGAAACATTTCTATGGTGGTCACGGCATCGTCGCGGCGCAGGTGCCGCTGGGCGCGGGCCTCGCCTTTGCGGACAAATACAAGGAAAACGGCCGTGTGAGCTTCACCTATTTCGGTGATGGCGCGGCAAACCAGGGGCAGGTCTATGAGACGTTCAACATGGCCGCCCTGTGGAAACTGCCCTGTATCTTTGTGATCGAAAACAACCAATACGCCATGGGCACCTCGCAGCAACGCTCCACCTCCTCCGCCGAGATTTATGAGCGCGGCAAAGCGTTCGGCATCCCCGGTGAAGCTGTGGACGGTATGGATGTTCTGGCTGTCAAGGAGGCCGGCGAAAAAGCCGTGGCGCACTGCCGCTCCGGCGAAGGGCCTTATATCCTTGAGGTCAAAACCTACCGCTATCGCGGCCACTCCATGTCGGACCCCGCCAAATACCGGACCCGCGAAGAGGTCCAGAAAATGCGCGAAGAACGTGATCCGATCGAAGCCGTGCGCGCCTTGCTGCTGACCGGCAAGCACGCCACCGAGGACGATCTCAAATCCATCGACAAAGAGATCAAAGCCATCGTGAACGAAAGCGCGGAATTTGCCAAAGAAAGCCCCGAGCCAGCGCTTGAGGAACTTTGGACAGATATTTACGCAACAGAAATCCCGCAGGAGGCTTGATAGATGGCTACTGAAATTCTCATGCCCGCCCTCTCGCCCACCATGGAAGAAGGCACGCTGGCCAAATGGCTGGTCAAGGAAGGCGACACCGTGTCGTCAGGCGACATTCTGGCCGAGATCGAAACCGACAAGGCCACCATGGAATTCGAAGCCGTGGACGAAGGCACCATCGGCAAGATCCTGATCGAAGAAGGCACCGAAGGGGTCAAGGTCAACACCGCAATTGCCGTGCTGCTTGAAGACGGCGAAAGCGCGAGCGATATCGACAGCGCCGCATCTGCGCCAGCTGCCAAGGCCGAAGCTCCGGCAGAAGCCGCGCCAGCGCCTGCCGCCGCGCAATCCGCACCCGAAGCGCCCAAAGTGGACCTGACGCCAGATTGGCCCGAAGGCACGCCAATGAAGCAACAAACCGTCCGCGAGGCCCTGCGTGACGGCATGTCCGAAGAAATGCGCCGCGACGAAAACGTGTTCCTGATGGGCGAAGAGGTGGCCGAATACCAAGGCGCTTATAAGATCTCCCAAGGGATGCTGGACGAGTTTGGCAAAAAGCGTGTCATCGACACACCGATCACCGAACACGGGTTTGCCGGGATCGCCACTGGCGCGGCCTTTGGTGGTCTGCGTCCGATTGTCGAATTCATGACCTTCAACTTCGCCATGCAGGCGATTGACCACATCATCAACTCCGCCGCCAAGACACTCTATATGTCCGGCGGCCAGATGGGTGCGCCCATGGTCTTCCGCGGCCCCAATGGCGCGGCGGCCCGCGTCGGCGCCCAGCACAGCCAGGACTACGCCGCATGGTACATGCAGGTGCCCGGCCTCAAGGTGGCGATGCCCTACTCCGCCTCGGACTACAAAGGTCTGATGAAAACCGCGATCCGCGACCCCAACCCGGTGATCTTCCTCGAAAACGAGATCCTCTATGGCCGCAGCTTTGACGTGCCGGACATTGACGATCACACAGTGCCTTTCGGCAAGGCCCGGATCTGGCGGGAAGGCAATGACGTGACCATCGTCAGCTTTGGCATCGGGATGAGCTATGCATTGGAAGCGGCCGAGAAACTGGCCGAAGAAGGCATCGACGCCGAGGTCCTCGACCTGCGCACCCTGCGCCCGATGGACACCCCCGCGATCATTAATTCCGTGATGAAAACCAACCGCTTGGTCACCGTCGAAGAAGGCTGGCCGCAGGGTTCGGTCGGCAGCTACATCTCCTCCGTGGTGATGCAGGAGGCGTTTGATTACCTCGACGCACCGGTGATCAACTGCACCGGCAAGGACGTGCCCATGCCCTATGCCGCCAACCTTGAAAAACACGCGCTGGTGACCACCGATGAGGTCATCGAAGCCGTGAAAAAAGTAACCTACAAATAAGGAGCGGCCCGATGCCCACAGAAATCCTCATGCCCGCCCTGTCCCCCACCATGGAAGAAGGCACGCTGGCCAAATGGCTCGTTAAGGAAGGCGATACCGTCTCTTCCGGCGATCTGCTGGCCGAGATCGAAACCGACAAAGCCACCATGGAATTCGAAGCCGTGGATGAGGGCGTGATCGGCAAGATCCTGATCCCCGAAGGCAGCGAAGGCGTCAAGGTGAACACCGCCATCGCGGTGCTGCTCGAAGACGGAGAAAGCGCCGATGACATCGGTGCCGCCGCCCCTGCCCCAAAGGCAGAGGCCGCTCCCACTGCCACGCAGGACACAGCGCCCGCCGCCCCTGCGGCCACAGCAGACGCAACGCCAGCCCCCGCCGCCCCCAAGGGCGCCGATGGCACACGCATCTTTGCCTCGCCGCTCGCCCGGCGCATCGCCGCGAACAAGGGTTTGGATCTGGCCAATGTCACCGGCAGCGGCCCCCATGGCCGTATCGTCAAGGCCGACGTCGAAGGGCTCTCTGCGTCCGATGCCCCGGCAGCCAAACCTGCTGCTGCAGCCGCATCTGCACCCGCTGCACTTGCCGCCGCCGCACAAGGCCCATCCACAGACGCCGTGCTGAAGATCTACGAAGGCCGAGACTTCGAAGAGGTCAAACTCGACGGTATGCGCAAAACCATCGCTGCACGTCTGACCGAAGCCAAACAAAGCATCCCGCATTTCTATCTGCGCCGCGATATCCAGCTGGATGCGTTGATGGGCTTCCGCGCCGATCTGAACAAACAGCTTGAGCCGCGCGGCATCAAACTGTCGGTCAATGATTTCATCATCAAGGCCTGCGCTCTGGCCCTGCAACAGGTGCCCGAGGCCAATTCGGTCTGGGCTGGCGATCGCACGCTGAAACTGAAACCCTCAGACGTGGCAGTGGCCGTCGCCATCGAAGGCGGCCTGTTCACTCCGGTCCTTAAAGACGCCGAGATGAAATCGCTCTCTGCCCTCTCGGCCGAAATGAAAGACCTCGCCGCCCGCGCCCGTGACCGCAAACTTGCCCCCCATGAATACCAGGGCGGCAGCTTTGCCATCTCCAACCTCGGGATGTTCGGCATCGAAAACTTCGACGCCGTGATCAACCCGCCCCACGGCGCCATCCTTGCGGTGGGCGCAGGCGTCAAGAAACCGATCGTCGGCAAAGACGGCGAAATGGCCGTGGCCACTGTGATGTCTGTGACGCTCTCCGTGGATCACCGGGTGATCGACGGCGCACTGGGGGCCAACCTGCTCAACGCGATCAAAGACAACCTCGAAGCGCCGATGACCATGTTGGCCTGATCCCTTTTTGGCCCCAAATATTCGCGGGGAGTTTGAGGGGCCGCCAGCCCCTCATCACCAGCCCGCAGGGATGGCATAAATCAAACAAAAAGCCGGGGTTTCCCCCGGCTTTTTTCAATTCTTAATAGTACGTTCGGACAGGTAATCAGTCCTGCGGCCCCAACATGTGGTTCATCGACACCGCCGGCTGATCACAACCCGCTTCGCCGACGATCCGTGCCGGAATACCGGCCACTGTCTTGCAAGGCGGCACCGCTTCCAACACCACTGATCCTGCCGCGATGCGGCTGCAATGGCCCACGGTGATATTGCCCAGAACCTTGGCCCCGGCTCCGATCAGAACACCATCCTCGATCTTCGGATGCCGGTCCTCTTCTTCCTTGCCCGTCCCGCCCAATGTCACCGAATGCAACATCGACACGTTGTCTCCAACCACAGCGGTTTCGCCGATCACAATGGAATGCGCGTGATCTATCATGATGCCGCGCCCGATGGCCGCCGCTGGATGAATATCCACGCCAAAGATCTCGCTCACCCGCATCTGCACAAAATACGCCAGATCACGTTTGCCCTTTTGCCAAAGGTGATGCCCGACCCGGTAGGCCTGCACCGCTTGGTACCCTTTGAAGTACAAGATCGGCTGCAGCAATCTGTGGCACGCCGGATCGCGTTCATAGATCGCCACCAGATCGGCCCGCCCGGCCTGAATAAGCTCGGGGTTTTCGGCATAGGCCTCTTCGACCATCTCGCGCACAACCATCATCGACATCTCATTGGATGAAAGCTTGGCCGCGATCCGGTAAGACAATGCCTTTTCAATGGACTGGTGGTGCAGAATACAGGCATGCACAAAGCCGCCAATCAGCGGCTCGTCCTGCACAGCTTGCTGTGCCTCTTTCTGGATCTGGTCCCAAACCGGGTCCATCGGAGCAATCTTCGTGCGCAATTCAGCCATAATATCCGTCCTTTGTTGGCATCACCCTAGCCCATGCAACATCTGATGCCCAAACGCAAATCTGTGATGTCGTTCATAAAATCATGTGGGCATGAAAGTTCCGCTTACAAGTTTTTTGTCGCACGAAACCGATCCAGCGCCGTCAGAACCAGCAGGCAACACTGCGCATAATCGCGATCATCAAAGCTGCGCTCGGCCGCCAAGGCATGCTTTCGCGCCGCCGCCAGCAGCGTGCCATTGCCCCAACTGGGATGATCCCGCCCCAGCCGCCGGGTGTATTTGTCCGCATGGCTGGCTTGAACAACCAATGCGGCGGCAAAGCTTTCTCGCCGCGCAGGCCTTGCCGCCAAAACCGCGCGCGCAGCTGTGGTCACATCCGACCAAAGCACGCGGCGCATCACCCAGGCACCACCACCGTCGCGGCAAGTCCTGCCCCATAAACCGCCGAGAGTTGTGCCACCCGAACCTCAAACGGACGCACCGCACCATCGGCGGATTGCGCAGCAGCAGAATAGGTCCAGCTCGGTTCGGTCACGATCTCTTGGCGCAATGGGGCGCCGTTCTTGCGCACCTGCACCAAGTAGGATTCGCTGTCTTCGCCAAGCGGCACTTCTGCTGCCTCCCAGCCATCGCCGCCGATCCGCGTGCGCCTGATCCATCGCAGTTGGGCGTCACCGCTTATCTGTAAGTCTGCCCGCAGATGGCAGGGGCTAAAGGGGCGTAAACCATTGCCATCAAACGCTTCTTCCACATGTTGATATGACGGGTCATCGTAACCCCGTCCCGCCGGACCAATCCTGAAATGCTGCGCAACCCGGCGCAGGTTCGGGCTCAGCTCTATCTGTTTTGGCGTCCCGTCCAGCAACACAAAGATCGATCCTTCCGGCCAAACCTCCGGCAAAAGCCCATCAGATCCCGCCTGCCCGCGCAGCCGCCCGCGCAGCCAATAGGTATCCTGCCCGATCAGTTCCGCCTCGGCGAACTGGAAAACCTCCCAATTGCCAGAGGTGCCATCACCAATCGCCGCCGTATTTGCCCCGCTCAGGAGGGCTTGCGCCTGCACCGTTTCCAATTGGCCCGAGATCAGTTTTACCTCTAAAACCGGCCCATGATCCGTCACCCCTGCGCAGGCCGCTGGCAGCGCCGTCTTGGTTACGCCAACGGTCGCGCGAGCATTGATCAGGCTGTTCAGCTTATAGTCTGCATCCACGCCCGACTGAAACACCGCCGCCGCCCCCGGCCAAGGATCCGCAGTGATGGCAATATGGGGCGCGTGAGGCACTTCGTCCCCGCGCAAAAGTGGTAGATCAAGGAAATGCGAGATCACCGGGACCGGCGCTACAAAAGGTTTGATCGGCACAGGATCTTCGCTCAAATCAGCGGTGTCATAAACCTGCGGCTCAATGCGCACCGCGTCCACCAGTTGGGCCAAAGATTGTTCAACCCGATCAATCCGGTATCGACCCGCGCCCTCCTGGCCCTGCCCGGGCAGCTCGATCACATCACCTGCGCCAAGATCCATCCGTGACGGTGGCAAAGCCAATCGCAAGGTCTCGCGCGCCACACGCGCCTCGGTCAGCCACCGCTCGGCAATCTGGCGCCCCTCACTGCGCGTCAGGGACATGTTCATTTCTGACCCCGTCACCGCATGGGTCGCCTCATCGGCCAGAACCGCCTCCTCTGCGATCACATCAAAATCGGCATCCGCCTGCACAAACCGCAACCGCACCCGCCCTGACACTTCGGCTTCTCGGCTTTGTTCCGTCACCCCGTCCAGCTCATCGGTCACCGCCAATAGGCCCACTTCAATCACCTCAGGGGCCAACCCATCTCGGGGCCGAAACCGCAACACGCCGCCGCGCTCCACCGCGTCAAACCCATAGCGGATCATCAAAGGTTGCAGCGCCGCACGCGCATCGCCAACCTGCTCCACCGCATAGCCGCGCAAATAGCCGTAAAGACCGTCTGTACTGTAGTCCGCCAAGCCCGCCCGCTCGCAAATCTCTCGCACCACCGAGGCCAGGCTGCGCGACGACGTGCGCCCGTTGATCCAATGGCCACGGGCATAGTTCTCGCCATCGCTCCATCGCTCCACATCATTGGGGAAAAACGGATAAGGCCGACTGTCCCAAGCCCAAACAAACGCCCGCGACATATCCAGCATCCGGCCCTCATATTCCGAAGACATCGGATTGTTGTCAGGCTCCGCCCAATACTCTGACATGGCGCGCAGGTATTGCATCTGGATCAACTCATCCCGCGCCCCGTTTGAAAATCTGGGCAGCAGGCTTTCCGAACTTTTGCGATCCAGAAACTTGTTGGGCTGGTTGGCGCCCTTGTCCACCGCGCCGCAGCCGTATTCGGTAAACCAGATCGGTTTTGACTTCGGTTGCCAACTGGTCGGGCTTTCCGCGCGGACCCCGCCAATCCGGTCGTGGTGCGTGTTCTCCCACCAGCCGCGCAGATCCTTGTAACGATGCACCCAAGGTTCGCCATAATCGCCATCAGTGATGTCCGTGCGGATCTGCGCGGCACGGGCTGTTTCGGAATGATAATACCAATCATAGCCCTCGCCACCCTCGATGTTGGATTTCAGATAACCGAGGTCATAGATCGCATCCCAATTCACCCCATCCAGATGCCCCCCGTCATCACGCCAATCGGCCAACGGCATGTAGTTGTCGATGCCAATGAAATCGATGTTGGGATCGGCCCACAAGGGATCAAGATGAAAGAACCTGTCGTTCGATCCGTCTTGCGGCGCATATCCAAAGTACTCTGACCAATCCGCCGCATAGCTCAGCTTGGTTTCCGGCCCCAAAAGACTACGCACCTCCGCCGCCAGGCCTCGCAGCCGCGCTACCGCCGGAAAGCTGTTTCCCGGCCCTCTGATCTGCGTCAAGCCGCGCATTTCTGACCCGATGCAAAACGCCTCAACGCCCCCCGCCTCAAGACATAGCGCCGCATTGTGCAGAATAAACCGGTTCAGCCCCCACTCTGCCGGACCGGAATAGCTTACAGCCCCGTCCACCACTGCAAAATCTGCCGCTGTGGCTGTGCCGAAGAATGCATCAACTTCGGAAACCGCCTGTGCCGTACCATCCGGGCTGCCGGGCCGACCCGGAGCCTCAGACAATGTGATCCGCCCCCGCCATGGCAGGTCTGGCTGAAATCCGTTGTCGCTGTAGGGGTCGGGCAATTCATTGCCTTTGAAGGGGTCCATCAGGATGAACGGATAATACATCACCGCCTTGCCCGCCGCGCTCAGCGCCTGAATGGCTTCGATCACCGCAGCATCCGTCGGCGTGCCGCCATAAACCGGCCTGCCATCGTCTTGTACGATCACCTCCGCTGCTGACCGGTCAATCCCGCCAGAGGTCCATGGCATCTCTGGGCTATCCACCTCTTTTTGCTCAACCTTCGGGCGGACCGTGCAGTCCCCGCAACGCAAGTCATCACCAAACCAAGACACCACCAACGACGCCGCTTCGAGGTTTGGCAACTCTTCGCAGACCGCCTCAACGCAATGGGCAAAATCAGGCTCCGCCGCCGGAGTGGAGACATTGGCGCTTTGCATCACCCCGTCGCCGAGATCATAATTCACCGGCGAGGTCGCCAATTCATATTCCCCCGTGCCGGGGATAATCGCCACACCGCGTACGCCAAACGCTGGAGTATGCTCCCAGCCCGGCGCGTCCGGCTGTTCGGGGCGGATAACCTCAAAGGAAAACTGCGGTATCCGGTTGCCAAATTGCGCCAGGGAAAGGTCTTCCATCACAACATATGCGGTGCCGCGATAGGCCGGCACCCGGCCCGCGCCCTCAATCGCCTCCATGACAGGATCCGGCAATTGATCTGAAGTGCCATCATAAACCCGCATATTCAGATCTTTTGGCGCGACCTCCTCACCGTCTGCCCAAACCCGGCCAATGCGGGTGATTTTCCCCTCGCAAATGCCAATCGCCAGGCTCACGGCATAGCTGTATTCAGAGACCTCAGGTGACGGGCGGCTGCCCTTGCCGCCCCCGGAAACAGCCACCGTTTCGATGAAATCTGACGCCCAGATCAAATGCCCGCCCATGCGCATTCGCCCGTAGACCTGCGAGATCGCGCTGCCTTCCCCCGCGTTGGTCAGACGAAACCGGTCTACCTTGCCGGTTTCAACCGCATCCGCCCCCTGCCCCAACAACCGCTGATCCACCACCCGGCCCAAAGTCGCGCCAACAGCCCGGCCAATCGCCACCGAAGACAGCCCGGCAAATGTACCCCCGATCGAACCACCGAGCGCAGCACCGGCTGCGGAAAATAACAATGTCGCCATCACAGGGCTCCTTGTGGAAATTCAAAACGCGCAACAATGCGCCTGCGCCATGGGCCGGACAGCGGGCTTTCGGTCACCCCATGCCGCGCATAGGCATGAATAAACCGAGCGTCTGCACCAACGCGCGACTGCACCCCAAGATGTTTAGCCACGGCGCCCTGCCGCATCCGAAACAACACAACATCCCCTCGCGCTTCGTCAGCCACACCCTTGGCCCGCAAATGCAGCAGCGCGGCGGCCCAAAGCTGTTCTTCACCCTGCGGCTCGGACCAATCCATCGAATAGGCAGGCACCGCCTCCGGCTCATTGCCAAACCTCTCGCGCCAGATGCCCCGGATCAGCCCCAGACAATCACAGCCCGCGCCCTTGCGGCCTGCCTGATGCACGTATGGGGTACCGATCCATCCAAGGGCGGCCTCCACCACCTGATCGCCCTGCACCGTCATCGCCGCGATCCTCCGGTGTTTGCGCCTTTGGATTTTGGCACTGCAACCACCCAATCTTCGCTTGGGATGTCCGGAAAGCCTTGAAAATTGATCAGGTTGTCGAATTTCAACCGGCAGATCTCCATGCGCTTGTCACAGCCCGCAATCAGCCGCACCCTGTCTCCGGGGCCAAGCGCCCCGCGCAAGGGTTCCCACAGATCAATCACGCGTTTGCCGTCCTTGATCCGGTCATGTTTGATCACGGACCAAAGCCCCGCCGCTGCCCCGTCCAGCACCTCAAGACGCCCCCGTTCAAACCACCCCTCGCCATAACCTTCGAATGCATCCCAGATCAGCTGGCGACGATCGTTGATCTGTTCGACCGCGCGGGTCTCGCGGTACCCCGGTTGGCTCAGATCAAACCGGCATGTGCTGTCACCCAGAACTGCCGTGCAGGGCTTTTGATAAACACGCCCCAAAGGCCGGTTCAAAACCTCGGTCAATCCCCGCAACTCGGCGCGAAACGCCCCGTCAATCCGGCGCAACTCTCCGATACTACCCGAAAATTTCAGCATCCGCTGATCCGTATCTTGCCAGTTCACCAACCACGCTTTGACCGCCGCGCCATCAAAACGGCCCTGCTCAATCTCATCCTCGCGGATAGAGGCATGGCTAAGCGCACCCATGGCCTCGGTGTTGTCCACCGCCAACCCTGTGGTTTGCGCAATCGCCCCTGCGCTCAGCCCGGCATCCGCCTGAAAGGCAAATCCCTCAAACGCCAAAGGCAGATCATGATCGGTAAAGGCAAAGACCTTGCCGTCCGTCCGCTCTATCGCCCAGGCGTGGCACAGCGTTGTCAGCCCGCTGGCCGCGTGATCCAAAAGGCCCTGTTCCCCGCCGCCCATCAGATTCGCACCTCGATCACCGGCACATTGGGCACCTGCCCGGCCTGAAAACTGGCCACCGACGTCAGGATCCGGTCCGTATCAAACCGCACTGGCACGTCAAATTCATAGCCCGCAAGGATCTCCATCCCCGGATCAGGCGGATGGACAAAACTCACCATGCCCGTAACCAGATCCACCTCATAATCCACGCCCTCTTGCAGACTGTCCTGTTCAACCCCAACGCGCACCGTGCCCGCAACTGGCTTCTTGATTGGCCGCGCGTAACTTTGCGCACCGGACCTGTAGGTCTTGATCAGCTGAAAATCCGCCGTTTCCCCATCGCCAAAACCGATGGTCTGATCATCAAATGCCACCTCCGCCGCGCCCTTGCCAGATGCATAGTCCGCCCAGTCCTTCCAACGAAACCCATGCATCTGCCCCATCCGGGCCTCAAAGAAGCCGATGAGCACCTGCAAGTCGTCAATCGACCGCATGCCAAGCCCTGCGTCATACACCCTCCGCGAATGCGCCCAAGGCGTGTTGCGTTCTTCAAACCCGTTCGCAAGTGTCACCACATCGGTGCGCCGCTGCGGGCCGCCAACAGACCCAAAGCTGAGGCTGGCCGGAAATCTGATCTCGTGAAATGTCATCTGTCTCTCCCCGGTTATCGGTTACGATTGCCCGTGTTCAGGGCGCGGCTCATCTGCGCGGCGATCTGGCTTTGTGATCTTTGGAACCCCTGCACATCCGGGGTTGTGATGTTCATCACCACATGCACATCGCCGCCCCCTCCGCCGCCGCGAACGCCCAATTTGCCATCTGCCCCGCGGGCCAGTGGCATGATGGCTTCGGGCCCGGCCTCGCCCATCAATCCATAGCTGCCACGCATCGGGAAATGGGTGGGTCCGGCCACAATCCCGCCGCCGCCGCCACTTTGCACACGCCCCGCGCTCACTACGCCGCCCCTCGCAAAGGGGATCACGCGCCCTTGCGAAAACGGCGCACCCTGCTCAAACGGCAAAACGTTCTGGACCAACGTTCCGACCCCCTGCGAGATCAGACCGCCAATATGCTGCGTCACCGGCTTGATCGCCGCATTATAGGCTGTGTGCGCCATCGTCTGCGCCACGCTGCGCAATGCATCGGTCAATTTCATGCCGTCCAAAACCACACCGTCAAACGCCCTGCGCAAGCCCCGGCTCAGCCCGCGCTCCATCGTCGCCATATCCTTGCCCGTCGCCGCCAAAGACACCCGCATCCGTCGCAACTCACTGTCAAAACCGCTCACCAATACGCTGGTCTGCGCCAATGTCCCGTTCAGCCCCGCCGCCTTGCCGTTCAACTGATCAAAGTTGTTGTCATCCGCCATTCTGTGTTCCTTTTGCTTGGTCAGGATAGGCATCCATCAAGGCGTCCAACCCGTCCCGCGTCATTGGCTGGCGTGGTGCAGCTTTGCCCAACATCACCTGCAATTCCGCCGGGGTCAGGTTCCAGAACACATCCGGCGCCAACCGCAACTCGTGCAATCCGGCCCGCAACAACGCAGGCCATGCCACCGGATCGTTCACTCCGGCACCACAAGGGCCCGTGCGAGCAGTTCCGCCGCAGCCTTGGCCGCCGCCACCGGGCCGCCTTCGATCTCGGCCTCGGCCAGGTCTGCATCGCTGATCTCCGCGCCCCCGCCGCGCAATCCTGCCCCGAGCAGCGCCAGCACATCACGGCTGGAGAACGCCCGCGTCTCGAACCGCTCCACCAACGCCACCAGCGATCCGACCTCAAGCGTCTCCTCCAACGCCGCCAAAGCGCCCAAAGACAGTCGCGCCAGGTGGCGCTGGCCATTGACCGTGAGGGCCACTTCCCCGCGCCAACGGTTCGCCATGTTCAGACCACCACCACATCTGCGGTAAAGGTCAGCATGCCCGCCGATTGCAGGCTCAGCTCATAGGTCGCCTCACCATTCAGCGCCCCCGCATATTCCAGCGCCGTCACCTGAAACGGCCCCTGAACCACACCAAAATCGGGAATGATGATCTGGAAATCCGGCGTCAGCCCGTCAAAGAAGAGCTGCCGCGCCCGTTCATCCGTGCCCGCATCGCGGAACACACCTGATCCACTGATTGCCGCAGACCGAACGCCCACGCCAACCAGCAACTCGCGCCAGCCGCCTTCACTATCCAGCGCGGTCACGTCCACCGTTTCCGCGTTGAAACTGATCCGCGTGGCCCGCAGGCCCGCAACGGTCTCGAACTGCCCGTCGCTTGTCATGTCGATTTTGACCAATAGGTCTTTGCCTGCTTGAACAGCCATGTCGTATCTCCTGTGATTGTTCGTAAATTTGCCGAAGTGCGGCCCTAGCCGTCTTCGACCCTTGCCCGAAACCGCATATCAATCTGCCGTGCCGAGACCGCGTCGATCCGGTGCGCCTTGGCCTTTTCAAACCAAAGGCTTACCAACCGCCCCCGGCTCAATGTCAGGTCCGCATCATGCAGCGCATCGCTCACTGCGCCTGCTGCCGCCTTGGCATCGGCAAACCCCGGCCGCGTCGTGATCACCGAAATGGTCACCACATGCACCGCACCCGCACCGCTGCAATCTGATGCATCTTCAACCATCTCGCTGCCAAGCCGCACGTATAACTCTGGCAATGCCCCCGCTGGCACCGCGTCATAAACCGCAGCGCCCACCAGCGCTGTCAGCACTGGATCACCGCGCAAGGCGTCATAGATCGCAGCCTGCAAAGGCCCGGAAAGTGCAAAACTCATGCCACCACCTCCTCATCGGCAAAGCAGGTGAGGTAACGGCCCGCGCCATCCCTCTCCGCCACGGCCTGAATGACAAACACCCGATCTCCGTTGCGCAAACGCTGCTGCGGTTTGGGCCGTTCAGGGCTGCCGTAGGGCGCGCCGCGCACCACGATCCTGTGCGACACCCGGCTCACCGGCGCACCGCCCTGCGCCGTTTCCCGGCCTGTGCGTGCGGTGATCTGCGCCCATAGGGTGCCGAGCGCGATCCAGCCCTCGGCATAGCCCCCCGCGCCATCACTCACCCGCTCTGGCCCCTCAAGGATCAAAGCATGGGATAAGACCGGCACGCTCATGCCCCTGCCCCAATGCGAATGGTCTTGTACCGTTCGATCAGGCTGCTGACCCCAAAGGGCATGCATCCCTCGCTTAGCCCGGTGTCGTTGCGATACTCATAGTAATGCGCCGCCAACATCAGCGCCGCCTGCTGCAAATCCGCCGGAAGATCGGCCCAGCCGGCACCCATTCCGGCATCAAACCGCAGCCGCACCGACCCGCTCGCCGGAATACCCGGCAGGGCCGTTCCCGTGCTGCGCAAACACGGGCGATGCATGTCCGCCTCCAGCCAATACAGCGCCGGACCCACGGCAATCTCCGCGCCATTGCCCGCGATCACGGTCACATCTGTCAGATCCGTCACTGGCGCGATCGGCAGCGGCTGCGCGGCATCGTTGCGCCAGTGGGTTATCGTCCACACAAAACCGCGAGTGAACAACGCCTTACCAGTGCGGGTCTCTATCGCCGCCACAGCGGCACGCAAAAAGGATAGCAACACTACATCTTGCAACCCGTCCTGACCAAAGCCACTGCCAAGCCGCAAATGCGCTTTAAAGGCCTCTACCGGCAAGGCCGCATCCGCGACAGGTGTCTCTTCGATCAACATCATGGAAACTCTCCGAAAAATCGCAATTGGCACGACCGATCTGTTGCCCGGACGCGCGGCCGCCCGCATCGCTTGGTCGGATGGGTACAGCTAGGCAATGCAGGTCATTGGTCACGCGCCCGGACCGGGGCAAAAGCCCCGGCCCCGCTTTTGGTTCCGGCTTAGGCCAGACCAAATTTCAACAGCTTGATGGCCGCAAAATCGCTTACATCGCCGCCGACCCGCTTGGTCGCATAGAACAGGACATGCGGCTTGGCACTGAACGGATCGCGCAGGATGCGCAGATCCGGGCGCTCCGCCACGGTGTAACCTGCGTTGAAATCACCAAAGGCAATCGCCATCGCATCGCTTGCCACGTCCGGCATGTCCTCGGCCACCAAAACAGGATAGCCCATCAACCGCGCAGGCTCCCCCGCCGCCAGACCATCAGACCACATGAACCGGCCATCACCGTCCTTGAGCTTGCGCACCAGGCCAGCCGTCTTGGAATTCATCACAAAAGACCCATTGGCGCGGTACTGGGCGCCCAATGCATAAACCAGATCGACAATCGCCTCCGCCGTCAGATCCCCATCAAGGCCCGTCGGCACATAGCCAAGGTTGCCCCAGCTCCAGATCACATTGTCCACCGCTGTATGCGCCATCAGCCCCTTGGGCTTGTCGATCCCGTCGCCGTTGATAAAGGCATCGGCCTCCGCCCGCGCAAACTTGTCCGCGATCCGCCCCGACAGCCAGCCCTCGATGTCAAAGGCACTGTCATCCAGCAATCGCTGCGAGGCCTTCGGCAAGGCGCTCAGCTCATGCAGAGCAATCGTGATCCGGTCGATCTGCGGCGTGTCGGTTTCAACGGTCGGATCTGTCTCCGTTGCCCAACCTGCACCCACATCCGTATGGTCCACCAAAACATCATAAGATGTCGCCTCGACCTGCACCACCGCCGCAATCGCCCGGATCGACGCCGTGGTGTTCAACACCGATTGTACCCGCTCCGATGTCTGCGGATCAACCAGATAGCCCCCATCAGAATTGACAGCCGTGGACATCGACTTGCCCTCCAGCTCCAACCCCCGCAGCCCGTCATCATCGCCATTGCGAAGATAGGCTTGAAAGGCCACCTGATGCGGCGCGGCGGTGTCATTTGCCGCGCTCAGCGGGGTACGTGCAGGCAGTGTCATCTTGCGGTCCAACATGGTCATTCGCTCTTCTGTTTGTTGCAGTTTCGTTTCGATTTCGGTCTGGAAGCCTTTGAATTCCGTGACAAACCCGTTCACGGCCTGCCGCACTTCCTCCGCCGGGGGCAGATCGCCGCCCATCATTTTGCTCTCGCTCATTTGTTTTCCTCGATCCCTCGTTGCCTGATCCGGCGCAGATCACGCCGCGCCCCTTCAAAGATCCCTGCCATCTGCCGCATGTCTGCGGCGCCTTGCCTGTCCTCTGCCTTCGCCCCGACCCGCGCATTCGGCAGCATCGGAAAGGTCACCAATGACACCTCCCAAAGCTCCAGTTCCGCCAACAAACGTTGCCCCTTGGCCGTCTTGCTGGCCTTGACGGTCCGGTATCCAATCGACAATCCATCAATCGCCCCCGCTACGATCAACGCCGCGGCTTCGCGGCCCTTGGCCACGCTGTCCAGAATGCGCCCCTTGACCCACAGACCGCGGGCGTCCTCGCGCACCTCATCCCAAATGCCGATGGGTTCGGATGGATCGTGCTGCCACAACATTTTGACGCTGCGCCCCGCCTCCCGCAGCCCGTTCAGGCTCCGGGTATAGGCGCCGGATTGCACCACATCCCCGCTCTGATCTGCGGCATCAAACAGGCTTGCATATCCGCTGATCTGCACGCCGCCCTCGACCGGCTCCGCACTTCCAAACCGTGCAAACTTGCGCTCCAAACGGCCCTGCTCACCGGGCAAATCTTCCCCATGCTCCGGCCCAAGGCCAAAGCGCATTCCATCATATTCCATGACTGCTCCTTCGAAATTTGCGCCTAAGGCGTCACCACCAGAAAGCTCTGCACCGCTTGCGCCAGGATCACGGCAACCACCCCATAGACCGTCAGCCAAAGCCGCCGTTCCATCCGCTCCATCATGTCCTCCAAACGGTCCAGCCGCCGCAAAAGGTTGTCATGATGGATCTCGCTCACCCGTTCATGCGCCTGAAGCCGCAACCCCGGTGCGCATTCAAACCGCTCATATGCCGGCACTTCACTCATCGGCCACCACCGCAGGCAGGCCCAGCATCCGGCGCTTTTCGGCTTGGCTCAGGAACTCCGCCTGCGCCACCCGCGCCCATTGCGCGTCCCGCTCCGCAGACAGGGCGGGCACCTGATCCAGATCCGGCTTCACCTCTACCGCCTCGCCCGACAGGCCGGACAGCCAATGCCCCAGCGCCGCCGTCACCCGCGTCGCCAATGGCAGCACCGTCAGCCGGTAGAACGCCCGGTGCGCCTCTTGATAGTTGGCATAGGTCGCATCGCCCTGAACCCCGATCAGCATCGGCGGCACGCCATAAGCCAGCGCGATCTCCCGCGCCGCGGCCTCCTTAGTCTTTTGAAATTCCATGTCGGAGGGGGAAAAGCCCATGGGTTTCCAATCCAAACCACCCTCCAGCAACATCGGACGCCCGGCATTGCGCGCCCCTTGATGGTGGCTCTCCATCTCGCTCACCAGCCGGTCATACTGATCCTCGCTCAGCTTGCCCTGACCTTCTGCGCCCTTGTATACAATCGCGCCCGAGGGCCGCGCTGCATTGTCCAATAGGGCCTTCGACCAACGCGATGCGGCATTGTGCACATCCAGCGCCATCGCCGCCGCCTGCATCGGGCTGAACCCGTAATGATCGTCCTGCGGATGAAAGTTGCGGATATGGCAAATCGGATCTCTGTCACCGCGCAGATCAAACCGGTGCTTGCGCCCGCCAACAGCATATTCATAGGCCATCGGCCAGCCATCCGCCCCCGGCACCACCGACATCCGGTCCGATCGCAAAACATGCAACTCCACCGGAACCCCGGCGTCTCCCACAGCCTCCACATAGCCATTGCCGCTGAGCAGCAACTGCGCATAGAGCGCCTCCAACAACTCGGCCCGTCCCTGCGCCCCATTGGGCCGCGCGAGCAGCGCCGCAATCGGATGGCTCTCATACCGCTGCGCCGCATCCTGCACCGCCAATGGCAAAGCCGCCGCCGCTTCGGCAATCAGCTTGACCGACCGGAACCCAACAGGATTGCCGCAAAACCCGGCCCGCGTCAGGCTCGCTGTGTCACGGGGGCTCCAGGCCACACGGCCCGAGGTCTGATAGGCCACAACCGGACCCGTGGCCGATGCCTTCTGCGCCGGTGCCTCTGCCGCCGCCCCGCGCCGCAGGAAATCCAAAACCATCACGTCACTCCTCATTCACTCTGCCCCAACCGGCGCAAACAGAACTTGCCAACAAAAGGTTAAGGCCGCGAAACCAGACCGTGCGCCGCTTGGCGCGACACCTCGTTTCGCGCCTGCCCCCGCTTCATTTGGCAAGAAAAACTCCTGCGCGGCGCTGGCCGCACAGAATGCCATCACAGGGTCCGCACCCCCGGTGCGCGCCACTTGGCGGCAGGCGCAATCATCAGCTCGTGAATGGCCCAGACCAGCGCATCCACCCGGTCCGGACTGCCGCCACCCTCATAGCCCCGCGCCGTCATCCGGCACATCTGGTCCTCAAGCGCATCCAAGCCGCGCAAATGCCGCACCCGTCCTTGCTCATAAAGCGCCGCCACCGGTTCCGCCCGCGCCGCCTTGCCGCGACTGGCATGCACGGCCTTGATGGGCAGCATCGGATCAACGCCGTGCAAAACCTCGCTGACCATCTGGCCGCCTTGATTGACCTCGACCACCAGACGATCCGCACCAAACTGCTCCATCGCGGCAATCGCCGCCTTGGCCCATGCGCCGGGGCTGGCCCCCTGCACCGTGCAATCAGCCAGAACCACCGCCCGCCAGTCCTGCACTGGCCCCTTGGTCGTCGCGCCGACCACCACGATCCCGCATTCATCGGCACTGGCACCGCTGCTGATCGACGGGTCCAGACCGACAACAATCCGGTCAAACTCCGGCGGGGCTTCAAGACGGCCTTGCTCCAACATCTCGCTGGTCCACAAAGCGCCTTCCGCATCGGACAACAAAACCCCGTCCAGCTCTTGCCGCCCCATCCGCGTGCCGCGATACCGTGCGCGCACCTCTTCCATGAACGAACTTGCCAGGTTGGCCGCGTTCGCCTCGGTGGGCGCATGGGTCTGTACCGTCGACGGCGACTTCAGCAGCTTTTTCAATACATCCACATTGCGCGGCGTCGTGGTCACACAAACCCGCGGGTCATCGCCCAACCGCAGTGCAAATTGCAACTGGTCCCAAGCCTCCTGCCCGCGCTTCCATTTGGCCAGTTCATCCACCCAGGCGGCATCAAACTGCGGTCCGCGCAGCCCTTCGGGGTCATGGGCCGTGTGCACTGTCGCCACCGCACCATTGGGCCAGATCAAGCGTTTCCGTGAGGCCTCCCAATCGGGTTTGCGGTCATCCGGCGAACAAGCCAGAATACCGCTGTCACCAAAGATCATCACTTCGCGGACCTGTTCAATGGTTTCGCCCACCAAGGCCACCCTGCGGCACCGCCCCTTGTCCAGAGGCCGCGCACCCTCCACCATGCTGCGCACCCATTCCGCACCCGCACGGGTCTTGCCCGCCCCGCGCCCGCCCAGCACAACCCAGGTCCGCCACGCGCCCTCCGGCGGCAATTGATGCGGCAACGCCCAGAACTCAAACAAATAGGGCAGCGCCATCAGCTCCCCCGCGCTTAGGTCATCCAGAAATTCGGCCTGCACCGCTGCATCTGCGCAGGCGATCCAGTTTGCACCCGATATCAGCCCTTGCTTGCTCCAGATCGAGGGCATGGCCTGCCCTTGCGATTCCCGCTTGTCGATTTCTACAGTCATTCAGAAACATCTCCGCCTTTGTGCATTGCGTCACCAGCCCCTGCATGTCGCGCAGTTGCTTCGCCATCTGTGTCTTGTCGATATCCTCCCCAGATCGGGCCGTTTGCGTCTGGCCTTCGATCTCTTGCCGCAACACCCGAATTGCGGCCCGCAGGGCGTCAAGGATCTCAACACCATGCGCAATTTCTTCGTCCGGGGTGATTACTGTCATTGTCGCGCAAACCTCTTGTAAGGAATTCCCGACCAACCAAACGCAAAACGGCCCACGAGGTATCCCTCGGGGCCGTTCATTCACGTCTGCTAGCGTGACAAAATCTATAGATCAGACCGTGCGCAAAGTCAAGAACAATAGTGTTAACAAGACCTTACCTAATCGCACGCCAAAGCGGTCGCACGCGCCTAGTCTCCGCCCGTCGATGCATTGCCCGCCGCTGCCGCACCGCGCTCCGCTTCGATCACACGCCATTTGGCCACGTTGCGGTTGTGCTCATCCAGGGTCTCGGCAAAAGCGTGACCGCCCGTGCCATCAGCCACGAAAAAGATGAACGGGCTCTCGTCCGGTTGCGCCGCCGCCATCAGGCTGGCCCGTCCGGGATTGGCAATCGGTGTCGGCGGCAAACCTTCAATCACATAAGTATTCCAAGGGGTTGCCTTGCGCAGTTCAGACCTGCGCAAGCCGCGCCCAAGAATGCCCTGCCCTTTGGTGATGCCGTAAATGACTGTCGGGTCGGTCTGCAAACGCATGCCCTGGTTCAGACGGTTCACAAACACGCTGGCCACCTGCCGCCGTTCTTCGGGCACGCCGGTTTCCTTTTCCACGATCGAGGCCAGGATCAGCAGATCTTCTGGTGTCTCAATCGGCAGATCCGGGTCACGGGCCTCCCAGGCGGCAGAAACCAACAGTTCCTGCGCGTCTTGCATCTGGGCAATCACCTCTGCGCGGTCATCGCCGGGGCGCACTTCATAACTGTCGGGCGCAAGCGATCCTTCGGGCGGCTGTTTGGCGATCTCGCCATCCAGAACCTCAATCCCCTTAAGCGCCTCCACCACCTGCCAACTGGTCACACCTTCGGCCATCGCAATGCGAAACCGCGTGTCGCCCTTGGCGGTGGTCTGGGTGAACAACTCCGGCACCTCATCGGTGGCGGGGCTAAACTCCACCCGCTCGACAAACCGGTTGGTGGATGGATCAAGCTCACGCACCTGCACCGACACACGGTTGATACCGATCCGGTACACAACTTCGGTGCCACAAGTGCTGGCCCCGCCTTTGGTGATCACATCGACAATTTCCGCCATCGACGTGCCCGGCTGCACCAGAAAACTGCCCGCTTTCAACTGCGCGGTCTTTTCTTGGTAATCCGACCCGATCCGGAAAATCGCCGCAGAACTCACCGCGCCCTGCTCGGCAAGGCTGCGGCTCACTTTGCGCATGTTCGATCCACGCTCCACCTGCAAGCAAATCGCCTGCGTCAGCGGCCCTTCCGCCTGATACTGTCCCTTGCCCCATAGGATCACGCCCCCCACGAGGAACAACAGGACCGACAGGAACGTGACCGCGTTAGACGCGATGTGTCGCCACATTATTTGACTTTCCCAAACAGAACGCTTGCGTTGGTACCACCAAAGCCGAACGAGTTGCTCAGCGCCACGTTGATCTCGCGCTCAACCTTTTTGTTGGGGGCCAGATCAATCGGCGTTTCGACCGCCGGGTTATCCAGGTTGATCGTTGGCGGCGCTACCTGATCGCGGATCGCAAGAATCGAGAAAATCCCCTCAATCGCGCCCGCCGCACCCAACAGGTGGCCCGTCGCGGATTTTGTCGATGACATCGTCACCTTGCCCGCATCTTCGCCCATCATCCGCTCAACCGCGCCCAATTCAATGGTATCGGCCATCGTCGACGTGCCGTGCGCGTTGATATAGTCGATGTCCTTCGGCTCAAGCCCGGCAGAGCGCAACGCCGCCCGCATGGACCGCTCGCCGCCCTCACCATCTTCTGATGGCGCGGTGATGTGATAGGCATCCCCTGACAGGCCATAGCCCAGTACCTCGGCATAGATCTTTGCGCCACGCGCCTTGGCGTGTTCATATTCTTCCAAGACCACGATGCCCGCGCCTTCACCCATGACAAAACCATCCCGGTCTGCGTCATAGGGACGGCTGGCGGATTTGGGATCATCGCCGCGCTTGGTCGACAGCGCTTTACAGGCATTGAAACCAGCAATGCCAATCTCGCAAATCGCCGCTTCCGCGCCGCCTGCAACCATCACATCCGCATCACCCAGCATGATCAAGCGGCTGGCATCGCCAATGGCATGTGCGCCGGTGGAACAGGCGGTCACAACCGAATGGTTCGGCCCTTTAAACCCATAACGGATCGATACCTGACCCGAGATCAGGTTGATCAACGCACCGGGCACAAAGAACGGGCTCACGCGGCGCGGGCCTTTTTCCTTCATCATCACGGCGGTGTTGGCGATAGAGTTCAATCCGCCAATGCCGGACCCGATCAAAACGCCAGTGCGCTCAAGGTCTTCAACATCTGTCGGCGTCCAGCCACTGTCTTCCACAGCTTGCTGCGCGGCGGCCATGCCAAACAGAATAAAGGTATCGACTTTGCGCTGTTCCTTGGGTTCCATGTATTTGCCAGCGTCAAACGTGCCGTCGCTGCCGTCACCCAAAGGCACTTCGCAGGCGTATTGCGTCACCAGATTGCTGGCATCAAAACCCGTGATCGGCCCCGCCCCGGACTGACCATCCAGAATGCGGCTCCAGCTTTCCTCGACGCCATCTGCCAACGGCGTTACCAAACCCAAACCGGTTACAACTACTCTGCGCATATCCAAG
The DNA here is from genome assembly GCF_003054325.1 of Sulfitobacter mediterraneus. Classification (GTDB taxonomy): domain Bacteria; phylum Pseudomonadota; class Alphaproteobacteria; order Rhodobacterales; family Rhodobacteraceae; genus Sulfitobacter; species Sulfitobacter mediterraneus. The sequence goes on along the minus strand of NZ_QBKU01000003.1, from coordinate 180,921 downwards.
CCCCTTGGTGTTATATCGCTTTGGGGGGCTATACCTTGCGGCGCCCCCTTTGTTCAAGTGCGCAGGCACGCCCCCGCACAGCCGTACGAGCCTTGCACGGCCTACCGCCTCCGCCAAGCCCTCAAGTTAACCTACAGGCCCCTTGCGGGTCAGCAATTGTACAACATCGCCGCCAAACTCCGCCTCGCGCAGCGGCACATAGCCCACTTCACGCGCAATCCGCAGTGACCCGCTGTTGTCCGGCGTGATCATGCAAACCGTCCGCCCCGCGATCACACGGTCGAACCAATCATGGGCGGCCTGTACGGCCTCAAGCCCCAAACCCTGCCCCTGACTGCCGGGCTCCAACACCCACCCAGCTTCGGGGAAAGGGTCGAAATCATCGCCCAAACCGCGCGAGCCAAAGAAAAAGCCGGTCTGCCCAGCCATCTGGTGTTGCCGGTGCACCTCGATGGCCCATTGGCCAAAGCCGGTGATCTGCCAATGACCTGCATTGCGCAAAAACGCATCCCATGATTGTGACTTGGGGCGCGGTTTGCCGCTGATATGTGTCACCACTTCGGGCATCGCCCAGATTTCGGCAAAGCGGCCAAAATCCTCGGCCCGCATGGCGCGCAGGGTCAATCTTCGGGTGTTGATGGTTGGTATATTTCGGGACATTGAGGGTGAATTGCCTTCACTCGTAAACTGCTGCTTTGCCTCAGTTTTGCGCGGGTCGAAGCCTAGCACAAGCCCTGCTTTGCCCCGCCCAACAAAAAACGGCGTCATTCCGCCATGGAACAACGCCGCTTTGAATGTCGTCTGCGCACAAGACCCGCAGGCCGGTACGGCAAAAGCCGATTAAGAGGCTTCTTTGATGAACTTCACCGCATCGCCAAAGGTCTGGATGTTTTCGGCTGCGTCATCAGGAATTTCGATGCCGAACTCTTCTTCGAACGCCATCACCAACTCAACGGTGTCAAGGCTGTCTGCGCCCAGATCGTCGATGAACGACGCATTCTCGGTCACTTTGTCCTCTTCAACACCAAGGTGTTCCACAACGATTTTTTTCACGCGGTCTGCGACGTCGCTCATAAGTAAGTCCTCATGTCTTTGGCCCTGTTTGGGCCCTTTTCTATCCGCACGCCGTTGATCGACGCTTGGAAATTACCCCGTTGCCGAGGCGGCTATTTCCCCTGTTCGCACAGGGAATAGGGTGCGATCAAGCACCCCTCGATACGAATCTGCGCCTCGTTTACCATATCAATCCTATCAGGCAAACGTTTTGCGTCAGAGGCTACAACATGGCCATGCCGCCGTTCACATGCAAGGTGGTCCCGGTCACATAGGCCGCTTCATTGCTCGAAAGATAGACCACAGCAGCGGCAATCTCGGACGGCTCGCCCATGCGCCCGGCAGGGATTTGCCCCATGATTCCAGCCTTTTGATCATCGGTCAGCTTGTCGGTCATCGCCGTGGTGATAAATCCGGGCGCGACCGCATTTACCGTGATCCCGCGGCTGGCAACTTCGTAGGCAAGCGATTTTGACATGCCCACCATGCCTGCTTTGGACGCGGCATAATTGGCCTGACCGGGGTTGCCCGTGGCGCCAACAACGCTGGAAATATTTACGATCCGGCCCCAACGGGCCTTCATCATGCCGCGCATCACACCTTTGCACAGCTTGAAAGTTGCGGTCAGGTTCACATTCAAAACCGACTGCCATTCATCATCGGACATCCGCATAAACAGGTTGTCGCGGGTGATCCCGGCGTTGTTGACCAGAATATCAACCGATCCCATCGCTTCGGCCGCCTGTTTGGGCAGCGCCTCAACCGCCTCCATATCGCTTAGGTTACACGGCAACACATGCGCCCGCTCGCCCAGTTCGGCGGCCAGCGCCTCAAGCGGCTCAGTGCGCGTGCCGGACAGGCCAACCGCTGCACCGCGTGCGTGCAATGTGCGGGCAATATCTGCGCCGATCCCGCCGGATGCTCCTGTGACAAGGGCATTTTTACCTGTCAGATCAAACATGTCTTTTCCTTTGCTCTTTCTCGTTTAGGGCTGGGTCAGCACGCCAAACCGCGCCAATTCGCCCCGTGTCATCTCATGTATCCCGTCTGAGGGCGCGGCCTGCAAGGTAAACCAGTAAAACGCATCACTGCCCAGCATATCGCGGGTGTACTGCGCATTGGCCTGATGCTCTGCTGCGTCCTTGGGATAGCTGCTGCCCTCACCAAAACCATCAGCCCAGCTATGCACCCCGATCACCGCGCCATTTTGCGCGGTGCGCCGCACGCCCGCCAAAAACAGGTCCACCGCACCCGAATAGATTTCGCTTTGCGCTGTCAAATGGGTGTTCAGCCTCCGGTCGCGCAGAAAATACCCCATCCTCAACACCGCCTGATCATCCAATGATCCCGGCATAACCCCTTGCACCACCACCGTAATCTGCGGATTTCCCGCGATCACCGCCTCAAAATTGGCCGGTGTGCGGCTGTTGATCTCACCGCTGATCCAAAGCTGGCTGCCGCGCACCTCCATCGTTGTGCGGTCCACGGCATTGTCCGCAATCGCACAGCCGAGAACCGCCAGAACAGCGACAAAAAGCGCGGCCAGCCGCATTACGCGTCTTTGGCCGCCGCAACATCATCCGGCGTGCCGATGGCCCGCATCGCGCTGTCCTTGGCGATCCGGCGGATCATGCCAGAGAGGGCTTTGCCCGCGCCGATTTCCCAAAATTCGGTCACGCCCTGCGCGGCCATCCATTCAACCGAAGACCGCCAGCGCACGCGCCCGGTCACCTGCTGCACCAGCAAATCGCGGATCTGGCCTGCATCGGTCACCGCCTCCGCTGTGACATTCGCCACCAACGGCACCTGCGGCGCATTCATCATGACCTCGCCCAAGGCGCGGGCCATTTCATCTGCTGCGGGCTGCATCAAGGCACAATGGAACGGCGCGGAGACCGGCAAAGGCAGGGCGCGTTTTGCGCCTGCTTCTTTGGCCAGAACAACCGCCCGTTCAATCGCCGCCTTGCTGCCGGACAAAACGTTTTGCGTCGGATCGTTTTCATTGGCCAATTGGCACACATCGCCCTGCGCCGCATCGTCGGCCACTTTGGCCGCTGTCTCCGCGTCCAGACCCAGCACCGCCGCCATCGCGCCTTGGCCCACAGGCACCGCCGCCTGCATCGCCTTGCCGCGAATGCGCAGCAAACGTGCGGTATCGGCCAAAGACAACGTGCCCGCCGCGCAAAGCGCCGAATATTCGCCCAGCGAATGCCCGGCAACAAAGGCCGCGCGATCAAGACCAATCCCTTCAGCCTTCAATGCTGCCATCGCCGCCATCGAGGTGGCCATCAGGGCTGGCTGCGCGTTTTCCGTCAGAGTCAGGGCCTCGATGTCGCCCTCCCAGATCAAATCCGACAGCTTTTCACCCAGCGCCGCGTCGACTTCATCAAAAACGGCCCGCGCCTCTGGATAGGCGTCGGCCAATGCGCGGCCCATGCCGATTGTCTGTGCGCCCTGTCCGGGAAATACGAATGCGATGCTCATGATGGCCCCTTCTTTTCAGTGGCCCTTGGTCTAGCCTGCGCCGCCCCCCTGAACAAGAGTGCAGAGGCCCTGTGCATGGATTGTCATTGTCTTGGCCAGATTGCCCCTTAGGTTGACCCAAACCCAAGGCAGGAGTTGACAATGTCCCTATCCAACACCCAAACCCGCTATGGCGCGGTGACAAAAGCGATCCATTGGCTGATGGCCTTGCTGATCCTGTCGCTGATCCCGATGGGGTGGATTGCCCACCAGTTGCCCTTTGACACAGACGCAGAACTGGCCCGCAAGGCATGGCTGTTTTCACTACATAAGACATTGGGCGTGCTGGCATTCTTCCTTGCTGTCCTGCGGATCATCTGGGCCATCAGCCAGCCCAAGCCCGGCCTCTTGAACGCGGACAAAAAGCTGGAAAGCTGGGCGGCGGACACCGTGCATTGGATGCTCTACGCTGCGATGGTGGTGGTGCCGCTGTCCGGCTGGATCTCTCACGCGGCAGCGGCGGGGTTTGCCCCGATCTGGTGGCCCTTTGGGCAGGGGCTGCCGATGGTGCCAAAATCCACCGCAGTTGAGCATTTCTTTGGTGCGCTGCATTGGGTGTCCGGGCGGCTGCTGATCCTGTCATTGCTGTTGCATATTGCGGGCGCGGTGAAACACCACGTGATTGACCGCGACGCGACCCTGCGCCGGATGTTACCGGGCCGCCCAGACCTACCGCCCCTACCAGATCAAGGCCACAGCCGCACACCTGTGATGGCCGCCATTGCGCTTTGGCTCGCGGCGCTTGGCCTGTCGGCAGCAATGGCGGGTAGCAAGACCGAAGCCGCACCCGAAGCATTGGCCGAAGTCACATCACAGTGGCAAGTCGAAACCGGCAACATCGAGATTGCCGTGGTTCAGTTCGGCTCTGAAATCACCGGCAGTTTCGCCGATTGGACGTCTGTCATCACCTTCGATGAAACCGTACCAACCGCGGATATCAGTGTCGGCAATGTCGAAACCACGGTCTCCATCCCCTCACTCACCCTTGGGTCTGTGACGGGTCAAGCGCTTGGCCCCGACTTTTTTGCCGCCACCGATCACCCCACGGCGGTGTTCAAAGCAGATATCAGACATGCCTCTGACGGCTATGAGGCCATCGGCACCCTGACCATCAAGGATCAAACCGCGCCGCTGACCCTACCGTTCAGCCTGTCGGTTGATGGCAACCGCGCCGAAATGCGCGGTGATCTGACACTGGACCGGCGCAGCTTTGGGATTGGCGACAATGTGAATGATCCCGCAACGCTGGGCTTTGAGGTGCGCGTCAAGATCACGCTGACCGCTGTGCGCGGCGCAGAATAACAAAAAAGGCCGCCGTAGATGCCCGGCGGCCTTTGTTCTGTCTCGGAGTGAAGGCTTAATCGGCTTTCATCGCCTCGATCGAAATTTTCACCTGCACTTCGTCGCTGACAAACGGTGCAAATTTGCCAAGGTTGTAGTCAGAGCGCACCAGCGTTGTTGTGGCATCAAAGCCCATCCAGGGCTTGCCCGCCATCGGATGATCACCCTTCTGGTTCAGCTTGGCATCCAGAACCACCGATTTGGTCACATCATTCAGCGTCAAATCGCCCGTAATCAGCGCGGTGCCCTCACCCGTCACTTCGATTCCGGTTGAGGCAAAGCTGACCATTTCGTCGTCCCCTGCCGCAAAGAAATCAGGCGACATGAAATGCGCGTGGCGCTCTTCCCAGCCGGTGAACATCGACATCACAGGCATCGAGACCGTAACAGAAGACGCCTCTGGTGCGGCCTCGTCAAACATGATCTCGCCTTCAAAGCCGGAGAACATGCCATAGGTCGTGGAAAAACCGAGGTGGTTGTACTCAAACAGGATTTGGCTGTGGCTGGCATCCAGCACATATTTCTCTGCATCCGCAGCAAAGGCTGGTCCGGCCAGCACGGTGGTCAGGCCAAGGGCCGAGGCAAGAATTGCGTTTTTCATTTGGGTCGCTCCGTTGGTTTGCGTTTGTGCAGGCCAAAATGGGGATCAGACAGGCAAGCGCAATTGGACAGGTCTGAACAGGGTCTGCGCATTTATGAACACTGGGCGGTGATGAGCGGCGCAAAAACAAACGCCCCGGCTTTTGCCGGGGCGTTGTTGGGTGGTCTCAAGGCATTCTGCCTCTGCTGCGGGCGTTCTGCCCTGACCTTTCAGGCGTTCTGCCTGTCTTGACCGGGCGTTCTGCACCGGCTTGGCGGGCGTTCTGCCCAGGTTACGCAAGCGTTTTGCTTTTTGCGGGCTTTTGCCCAGCGTTACCCGGCATTCTGCCCCAGTTTCCCGACGTCTCTCAGCCCCCCCACGAGGCTGAACAGGGCGTCGCGATTCTTCATTGTGATGTCGACCAGCAAGTCGTCGTTCCGGTCCCACATACGCACCCGCAGGCCGTCCTGTTCGGCGCGGGCCAGATCGTCAAAGCCGCAGCGCCGCAAGATGATGTCTCCGACCCCTTTCGCCGGGCGCACCACCCGTACTTCGCGGCGGATCGTGTCAATCTCAACCCGCGGATCCCGGGGTGTGCTGCTGGCCAAAAGCAAGCCGAACCCGGCCAAACCGCCCGTCAACGACAGTGCCAGTTTAAAAAGTAGCAGATCCGTATCCCAGCTTGATCCCGGCATTACCCAAAGGCCAACCGCCGCAACCATCAATGACGCGCCCATCAGACGTTGCACCGAGCGTTGCATCACGCGGGCCTCGTCAGTTGGTCGGTTGTGCATCGCACTGGTTTGTTTGTCTTCTGACAAAAAGGAAGCATCCTCGCCCTCCATAAAGTCTGCTGTCGCTGTCACTGCACCCATCCTTGCTGTTCATCTTGCATTAATGAATGAGCGAAGAAGTGGCCGAGAATTGGGCAACAACTGGGCGATGTGCGTACCTTGTCAGGGCAAAGCCCCAAGCCAGGGCGCAACAGACATTGTTATTTGCCGCAAACCCGACTAAGCCCATGGCAAGGCCCGACCGCCTGCCGCCCGCAATATCGGTGAAGTGTCGAAACGATTCTTGGACCTACCCTGTTCTGCCGGTGGGAAATGCGGGCCCCTTTCGAAAATGCGGAACGTGTTTGTGAGGCCAATCATGTCCCTTAATTCTTCTGTGGATCCTTCTCCGCAAAATCCTTTCACCCATGGGCCGCTTGGCCCGATCTTTGCCAAGACCGCACTGCCGATCATCTTTGTGATGTCGATGAACGGTCTGCTGACGGTGGTCGATGCGATCTTTCTGGGTCGCTATGTCGGTGCCGAAGCGCTTGGCGCGGTAACTCTAATCTTTCCGTTGTTCATGCTTATCGTGGCGCTGGCGACGCTGGTCAGCAACGGCATGTCCAGCAAACTGGCCCGCCACCTTGGCGCGGGCGAACATGACGCGGCGCGCGCGGTGTTTGCAGGTGCGCATGGTCTTGCGCTATTTGCAGGCGTTCTGCTGGTGCTGACCTATCTGGCGTTTGGCCCTGCGGTTGCGCGGTTCCTTGCGGCCGGCTCTGACACCTTGGCCGAAATGGCCCAAACCTATCTGGCCATCACCATGATCATGTCGCCGCTGCTCTTTGTGCTGAGCGTCAATTCCGATGCGCTGCGCAACGAAGGGCATGTCGGTGTGATGGCCGCACTGAGCCTGTTGGTGTCTCTGCTGAATATTATGTTCAACTATGTCCTAATCGCAAAACTCGAAATGGGCGTTGCCGGTTCGGCCTATGGCACGGCGCTGGCTCAATTGGTCACACTCCTGATTGTGATTGGCTTTCGGCTCTCTGGCAAAACGCTCCTGACCCCACGGGCGCTGCTTCAGGCCCCGTTGACCAGTGATTGGGGCCGTATCCTCGCCCTTGGCGCCCCGCAAAGCCTGAACTTCATTGGCGTGGCCTTGGGGTCAACCGCGATTCTGCTGGCGCTGCAAATGGTGAACGCGCCGCAATATACCGCCACCGTGTCGGCCTATGGCATCATCACCCGCGTGATGACCTTTGCCTTTCTGCCGCTCTTGGGACTGACCCATGCGCTGCAAACCATTGTCGGCAACAATTACGGCGCACGGGCGCTGGACCGATCGGACCGCAGCTTGCGGATCGGGATCTGGATCGCGTTCCTTTATTGCCTTGGTTGTCAGGTGGTATTTGTCGCCTTGGCACAGCCGATTGCGCGGCTCTTTGTGGCCGATCCTGCGGTGATCGAGGCGTTTGAATGGATCTTGCAGGTCACCACTGTGATGTTCTGGCTGGCAGGGCCGATGATCGTGATCGCCTCATACTTTCAGGCGCTGGGGGATGCGACACGGGCGGCGGTTCTGGGGCTGACCAAACCCTACGCCTTTGCGCTGCCGCTGACCTTTGCCCTGCCGCTTGTTCTGGGGGAGTTGGGGATCTGGATTGCCGGTCCGGTGTCCGAGGTTTTGATGGCAATGCTGACCCTTGTGGTCCTGTCTCAAACCGCCCGCCGCCTGAACCTGCGCTATGGGCTTTTTGCCGCTGCGCGAGGCTAACCTGATTTGACGCGCGGCGGCCTTGCCCTGCGCGTCAAACCGTGTATATGGACCCTTCCTTTGCAAATCTTTTGAACCGCGCAGTCTCTCGTGGTGGGGCCGCAAAGGGTTATGCCCTGCCTATGAAATGCGCCTTGATAAAAGTAGGAGTACACATGCCACTGTATGAGCATGTTATGATTGCGCGTCAGGATCTTTCCAACACGCAAGCTGAAGGCCTTATCGAACACTTTGGTGCCGTCCTGTCCGACAATGGTGGGAAACTCGTGGATCACGAGTACTGGGGCGTCAAAACAATGGCCTATAAAATCAACAAGAACCGCAAGGGCCACTATGCCTTCCTGCGCAGCGACGCACCCGCGACCGCCGTTCAGGAAATGGAACGCCTGATGCGCCTGCATGACGATGTCATGCGTGTTCTGACCATCAAAATGGATGAGCACAAAGACCTGCCATCCGTTCAGATGCAGAAACGTGACGAACGGCCCGAGCGCCGCGAACGTCGCTGATTTTGGCTTGAGGAAAAGGATCTAAACCATGGCTGCAAAACCATTTTTCCGCCGTCGCAAGGTCTGCCCCTTCTCGGGCGACAACGCACCTGCGATCGACTATAAAGACACACGTCTGCTGCAACGCTACATCTCTGAGCGTGGCAAGATCGTGCCGTCCCGTATCACCGCGGTATCCGCGAAAAAGCAGCGTGAACTGGCCCGTGCCATCAAACGCGCCCGCTTCCTCGCCCTGCTGCCCTACGCCGTTAAGTAAGGAGAAAGCACATGCAAGTTATCCTTCTGGAACGTGTCTCCAAGCTTGGCCAAATGGGCGAAGTCGTGGACGTAAAGCCGGGCTATGCTCGCAACTTCCTGCTCCCACAGGGCAAGGCGCTGTCTGCGTCCAAAGCCAACGTGGAAGCATTCGAGGCGCGCAAAGCACAGCTTGAAGCACAGAACCTCGAAACCAAAAAAGAAGCCGAATCCATGGCGGACAAGTTGAACGGTCAGCAGTTCATCGTGATTCGCTCCGCTTCTGACGCCGGTGCGCTTTATGGCTCCGTCACCACCCGTGACGCCGCCGAAGCATCGACAGAGGCTGGTTTCACCGTAGACCGCAAACAGGTTGTTCTGCAAAACCCGATCAAAGATCTGGGCCTGCACGATGTAACCGTTGTTCTGCACCCCGAAGTCGAAGCCACCATTCAGTTGAACGTTGCCCGTTCCCCTGAAGAGGCCGAGCTTCAGGCGTCCGGCAAATCCATTCAGGAACTGGCCGCGGAAGAAGAAGCCGCAGCTGATTTCGAGATTGCCGAACTGTTTGACGATATCGGTTCTGCCGCGTCTGACGACGACGATCTGGCCGAAACGGTCCAGCCTGCAGAAGAAGCTGAGGACGACGCGGCGAAAGCCTGATCTCCTTACTTACTTTTATGTGAATAGAAACGCCGCGCAGATCCTGCGCGGCGTTTTTCATTGCCTTGCGCAGATCGCCGCCGATGCCAAAGGCTTTACCTTGTCGTAATGCCCTTGCGGGATAAACAGTGGCTCATGTCCCTGTTTGCGGTGCCCTCCATGCCTGACCTTTATACCAGACGTTCGATGATGTTGCTTTGCGCGGCGGCTTTGCCACTTGCAGCTTGTGGCGGCGGCGGCCGGACTGCTGCCCCGGCGCCCTACACCAATCCGCCCGAACCACCGCTTTACCCCAATGAAACCCCTGCCCTGCGGGCCAGCATCAACCGTTGGGCGGATCACTACGCCTTGCCGCGCCCTTTGGTGCACCGCCTCGCCATTCGGGAAAGCACGCATAACCCGGCGGCCCGCAACGGCCCCTATTGGGGGCTGCTGCAAATCCTGCCCGCCACCGCCCGCACCATGGGGTTTCGCGGACGCCCCGCTGATTTGTTGAATGCGGAAACCAATTTGCAGTTTGGTCTCAAATACTTGCGCGGTGCCTGGCTGTTATCCGATAGCGATTTTGACACCGCCATCGGATGGTACGCGCGGGGCTATTACTATGAGGCAAAGCGGCGCGGCATGTTGGTCGAAACCGGTTTGAAATCGGGCTGAACCCCGGCTTTGCGACGGCCCAAGGCGGTACGTCCATCAGATCGCGAGCAAGCCAGCCCAAAGCCCCAGTGCAAAGGTCAAATGGGTTTGCAGGCTGCGGCTGCGCGCGGCCCAGGGTTTCGGCAGCTTATTCCCTGCAATCCCCATCCCGAAGGCGGGCTGCATCACAAGCCAGGGGGCCAGCACGGAGCCCACCCCGACCACAAGCGCCGCGGCGACCACGGATGCACCGGCCTGCACCATCCAAACCGCAGGCACCGCCCAGATCACACCAATCAGATAGTGCAGCAGCCAACCAAACGCGCGTTCGCCGCTGCGCCGGTCTGCGGTTGCGATACTGTTGTGAAACCAGCGGCCGGACCGCATGTGCAAAACCCAGCGCCCCAACAGCACGTAATCAAGCCCCCTTACGCCAGTGACCCGCCCCCGCAGCATAGCAATCACATCCATCACCACAGTGGCGACCACGCCAACCAAAATCGCCTGCCACGCCAATCCATCATCAGACATCGTTTTGCCCCTTGTCAGTTACGCCCATGCCGCGCAACTTCCGTCTTCAAGTGCACTTGAGGTCAACCATGCAAAACCAAGATATTTCCCAACTGGCCAAAGACAGCGGCGTCCCTGCCTCAACCCTCAGATATTATGAGGAAATTGGCCTGATCCGGGCAGTCGGTCGCAAGGGGATCAAACGCGTATTCACCACAGATGTGAAGGACAGGCTCACGTTAATCGGATTGGGGCAACGCGCCGGATTCAAACTGCGCGAAATTGCGGCGCTGATGGGCCGGCGGGGTACGCCGCGCCTGTCGCCTGATGCCCTGCGTGGCCGCGCCGATGCGCTTGATCTACAAATCGCAGAATTGCAGCGTATGCGCGATGGTCTGCGGCATGCGGCCAATTGCACGGCGTCAAGCCATCTTGAATGCCCGAAATTCCGGCGCATCCTGAAAATCGCGGAGGGGCGTAGACGGCAAGCCAAACCTTGACCGTCTGAAACGAAAAAGGCCGCGCCAAATGGCGCGGCCTTCACAACCTGTGATCAAGTTGGGCTTATTCGTCTTCGAGCGCTTCAACGGCCTTTTGCAGGTCGTCTTTGCTGATCTCTTTTTCGGACACTTCGGCGTTGTCCGCGATGTGATCAATCACTTTGTCTTCGAACAAAGGCGCGCGCAGCTGCTGCTGCATCTGCTGGTTTTGCTGAACGAATTCAAAGAACTGACGTTCCTGACCCGGGTACTGACGTGCCTGGTTCATGATCGCTTGGGTCATCTCGGCGTCAGTCACCTGAACTTCGGCTTTCTGGCCCAGTTCCGCGAGCAGGAGGCCCAGACGCACGCGGCGTGTCGCCAGCTTGGTGTGCTCGTCGTTGGTTTCGATCTCTGGGTGATCGTGGCCTTCAACCTCAGGGTTTTCATCATGCCACAGCTGGTGCGCAATCTGGCCCGCTTCGGTTTCAACCAAGGTCGGCGGCAGGTCAAAATCAACCATGCTGTCCAACTGGTCCAGCAGACCACGTTTCATCACCGCGCGGGAAGCACCGGCGTATTCGGCTTCCAAACGCTCTGCGATCTGGGCTTTCAGACCGGCCAGATCTTCGGCGCCAAACTTTTTCGCCAGCTCGTCGTCAACCTCAGCGGCCACAGGCTCTTTCACGTCTTTGATTGTGCAATCAAATGTCGCTTCTTTGCCCTTCAGATGCTCGGCCTGATAATCATCAGGGAAAGACACGGTCACGGCTTTCTCTTCACCGGCCTTCACGCCAACCAGCTGCTCTTCGAAACCGGGGATAAAGGAGTTGGAGCCCAGAACCAGCGGGTAATCTTCGGCAGAACCACCTTCAAAGGCTTCGCCGTCGACCTTGCCAACAAAGTCCATGACAACCTGATCGCCGTCTTTGGCCTTGGAGCCTTTTTTGCGGGCTTTGAAGTCTTGCGCGGTTTCGGCAAGGTTGGCCAGCGCCTCATCAACGGCTGCGTCGTCGGCTTTGACAACCAGCTTTTCCAGCTTGATTTTGGCCATGTCCAGTTCAGGGATCTCGGGCAGCGCCTCATAGGTCATTGTGACCTCGACGTCGTCGCCTTCTTTCCAATCTTCATTGGTCATTTTCACTTCGGGCTGCATCGCAGGGCGGTCGCCGGACTTTTCAAAGTGGTCGTTCATCGCGCCGTCGATGCTTTCCTGCATCGCTTCGCCCATCACGCGCTGGCCAAACTGCTTTTTCAGCAGCGCCATCGGCACCTTGCCCTTGCGGAAGCCCTTCATCTCGACTTCAGGTTGCGCCTCGACCAGCTTTTCGTTCACTTTGGCGTCCAGCTCGGCCGCTGTCACGGTGATGGCATAGCCGCGTTTCAGACCTTCGTTCAGCGTCTCGTTGACCTGCATGTTTGCTCCATAGGATAGGGCCGCGCCGCGCGGCGCGGGTAAAAATTTCCGTCCTTCTATGGCTGATGAAGGACGTGCGCAAGGGGGTCGGCCCGGTCGAACCGGCCTTAGGGGGCGGTTGGGGGTAAAAACCTGCCTGCATCTGCAAAACAGGCCCGTTTGCCCCCGGTTTGGATCACATGCCCAAGGCTTCTTTGTACATCTCAAGAACCGCCTCTTCTTCGGCGATGTCGTCTTTGTCGCGTTTGCGCAGGGCGATGACTTTGCGCATCACCTTGGTGTCGTAGCCACGCGCCTTGGCCTCGGCCATGACTTCCTTTTGTTGCTCGGCCAGATCTTTCTTTTCCGCGTCCAGACGCTCAATCCGCTCCACAAACTGGCGCAGCTCGTTGGCTGTCACGCGGTATGTCGCATCACCTGCGGTTTCGATCACGTCGGGGTTGGTGCCTGTATCGCTCATCTGACGGTCCTCTTGATTGGCTTTCAGACTGACTACCTTCGGTGCAGCGCTCCCGCAAGCGGCACTTGCCCCAGCGGTGCGATTGTCGTAGCAGCCTGCCATGGAAACCGAGACATTTACCGTTTTTGATTGGATCATCTGGTCTGGTGCCGCGCTGTCCCTGTTGGGGCTTGTCGGGCTGGTGTGGTGTATTCTCAAGGTCACCCGCGCCAAACGCGCCCAGTTGGATGATGATGCGATGCGCGCCGTTCTGCAATCGGCGCTGCCGCTGAACCTTGGGGCGCTGTTTTTGTCTGTCATCGGTCTGATGATGGTGGTTGTCGGGATTTTCATGGGCTGAGGCCCGCCTTGCCGCCTGCCCTGCGACCCATTGAACCGAGCAGCAATGACGGCTGGACAGCATCCTGCTCTGCGCTTAAATCATCCTATGGATATTCGCCAAATCACCCCCCGCTATTTCGTCAGCCCGCAGATTGACCCATCCGATATGGACGCCCTGCGCGATGCCGGGATCACCCGCATCCTGTGCAACCGTCCGGATGCCGAAGTGCCGCCCAGCCATAGCGCCGATGCAATCCGCGCCGCGGCTGAGGCCGCTGGCCTTGCCTTTGCCGTGCAGCCGCTGACCCATCAGACCATGGTGCCTGATGTGATTGCCACAAACCGCGCGTTGGGTCTGGACACGGGCGATGTTGTTTTGGCCTATTGCGCCTCTGGCACACGTTCGACCATTGCCTGGGCGTTGGGGCAAGCGGGCACATTGCCCGCCGATGAGATTGTCGCGGCGGCAGCCGCCGGTGGTTATGATCTCAGCAACATTCGTCCGGCGCTCGATCAGCCTTTCGTCTGATCCCTCGCGGGATGAAGTTAGCCCGCCTCCTGTTCGGCGGGGATATCTTCGAAACCGGGCAGGTCTGACATATCTGGCAAGTCAGGCAAATCCGGCAGGTCTGGAAGATCAGGAAGGTCGGGAAGGTCCGGCAAGTCGGGCAAACCCTCCGCCATTTCCGGCGGCCCCGCTGCGCCGTAGTCTGCGCCGGGCATATCCGGCATTTCGCCGGAGGGCGACAATCCAACTGCGGCGCGGGCATCCCCGTCCGGCTCGATTTGGGTTTGGCCCTGCCCCGTCTGGGTTATCCGCAAGGCCCGCATGCCGTTGACCCGCCCCAATGTGCCGAGGCCAAGCGCCTTGCCGCCCATCGTCAGCACACGCGCCTGATCAAAGGCACACCGGCCCAGATCAATCTCATCCCCTACTTTGAGCCTCCCAAGCCGCCGCAACGGCATCCGAACCCGGGTGAGCGCGATGTTGAGATCAACCCGCAGCCCCAGAACCGTTTCGGTTAGCTTTTTGGGGGTCGGTTTGGCAGCGGATGCGCCGTCTTCTTCCGCTTCGTCTCCGCTGCCGGGGTCTTTCACCGCCTCGCTGTGCGGCAGGCACAGGGTCAGTGTGCCTTGCCGGGTACCGCCATCAATATCCACGGTAATTTCAATGATTTCATAATTCTGAGCCGTCAGCGCCATCAATAGCAGCCTTGGCGTTTCGGTGCGTGCGCCAAAGGTGTAGCCGCTGATCAACTGGCGATCCGCCTCTGTTTCCGGCAATCCGGCCGCGCGGTGGATCAGCGCGTCAACGAACGGCGCGCACATCGCAGCATCGGTTTCGGTCATTGTGCGCGCGTCGCCCTCTGCCGCGGGCAAGACCTTTCCCATCGTTTGTTGTTGCAACAAAGCGCCAACAAGCGCCTGATCGACCACAACGCCGCCCCTTTGCCGCTGCGGCCCCTCCATCAGCAACAGCAGGGCATCGGCTGGAAACACCTGGTCCAAGTTATCCGCACTGTGGGTTTCGCGGCGCAGTCCAATCACCGCCATGGCCATATCAAACAGGTCATCAGCCACCTTGGCCAAAGTCAGGCGCAGCGCCTTGGCCAGTGTCATTGCACGGGCCTGATGCACCGCACGTCCCGTATGGGCCTTGCGATGCAAGACCCCAACAGGCGGCGCCGTGTCCTCACCTTTGGCTAACTGTTCTTGGTCCTGACCCATTGCCTCCGCCCGCGGTTGGGATTGCTTGGATCAGCCATACCGGAAGATTGGTTACTATGGCCTTTATGCGGGTTGGGTCAGTTCCGATTGATCTGTCTGGGCAGAGGCAAGCGCCGATGCCGGCAGGTAAACCCGGAACGCGGCCCCGTCATAAGATGTCAAATAACTGATCTCACCGTCCAGCCGGTGCATGATCTCACGGCAAATCGCCAATCCCAGCCCTGCGCCGTCTCCTTCGGCGCCGGTGGCGCGGTAAAACTTTTCAAAGATAACCGCCTGCGCATCTGCGGGAATGCCCTCGCCATTGTCCACAAAATCAACCGTGATCCCATCAGATCGCCGTCCGACCAGAATGGTCAATGCAGGCGCATCCGCGCGGCAATACTTTTTGGCATTTGTGATAAGATTGATGAAAACCTGCACCAAACGGTCCAGATCGGTGCGGATCATGATATCCTCCTGCACGCCTGCGCGGGTCACGGTGATCGGGTTTTCACTGCCGGTCAGGGCTGTGGTCACGGCCCTGTCCAGCACATCTTGCAGCGCCCCTTCGCCGATGTGCAAATTGCCCTGCCCGTTCTCGAGCACCGACAGATCCAGCAGGTCATCAAGCAGCCGGGTCAGACGAATGGTCTCCGAATGAATGATCGAGGCATAGCGGGTCTTGTCCGCCTCGCTGAGCTTGGCTGCGTCCCTCAGAATCTCAGAAAACGACCGGATTGAGGTCATGGGCGTGCGTAATTCATGGCTGATCTGGCTGAGGAAACTGTCCTTTTGCAAGGACAGCTGGGTCAGCTTTTCATTGGCACGGCGCAGTTCCTCGGCGGTCTCAGACAGCTCTCTCGATTTGGCCTCAAGCTGGCTGGAGTATTCCAGCATCTGCGCAGATTCGTCCGCCACCGCCAACAGATCCTGCACCGACACAGATGTGCCCCCAACAATCTGGCCGACCATCGCATGTGCCGTGGCCGCACCAACCGAGCCTGCAAGCTCTCTTTCCAATTCCTGCACAAAGGTGGGCGTGGGCTCTGGCAGATTGCCGGACCGCCCCTGCGCCTTGGCCTCTTGCCGGAAAAACGCCTGCGCCTCTGCTGCACCCAAAATTCGCTGGGCCATGATCATCAGGTCTTCACTACCCGCCACCGAGGCCGTCCAGCCCCGCGCCGATCCACCATGATCCAACACGTTCACAAACTGCGCGCCCTGAAGCCTTTCAATCGGATCAGGAAAGGTAAAAAGCGAAACCACAAAGAACACCAATGTGTTCAGGCTCAGGCTCCAGACCACCGCATGCACCGTCGGATCAAGCCCCTCAACACCAAAAAGCGCCTGTGGGCGCAGCCACCCGGCCCCCAACAGGCCTTGCTCGAAGGTGCTTTGTGACAGGGCCACATCCATGCCGAAGCTGGGCAAAAGCATGGTGAACACCCACAGGACAAAGCCGACACCCAACCCGCATAATGCACCCATCCGCGTGGCGCCGCGCCAGAACATGCCGCCCAAAAGCGCGGGCAGGAACTGTGCCACGCCGCCGAAGGAGATTGTGCCGATGGCGGCCAATGCACCGCTGCCGCCGCTGACCCGGTAGTAGGAAAACCCAAGCGCGATGATCAGCAGGATCGACAGCCGCCGCGCCAGGATCACCACGCTGCGTACGTCCCCCGATTGGGTCGCCCCGCCGCGCCGCAGGTTGAGCCAGATCGGCATGACGATATGGTTGCTGACCATCGTGCTGAGCGCCAGCGTGGCGACAATCACCATCGACGTGGCCGATGAGAACCCCCCAAGGAAAGACAACATCGCCAGACCGTTCTGCCCCTGGCTCAGCGGTAGGCTGAGTACAAAGAGGTCGGGATTGGATCCAGCGGGCAACAGATCAAGACCAACCACGGCAATCGGCACCACAAACAGGCTCATCAACATCAGGTACAGAGGGAAGGCCCATGAGGCGATTTGCAGGTGCCGGTCGTCATTGTTTTCCACCACCATGACCTGAAACATCCGCGGCAGGCACAGGAAAGCGGCTGCAGATACAAACATCAACGCGGCCCAGCGGCTGCCTTTCACCTCCCATTCGCCAATGGCGGAGGCGTCAATCCGTTGCAGCGTGTCGCCGACACCGCCCGCCAGCCCCCAAACCACGAAGACCCCAACGGCGATCAGCGCGACCAGTTTCACCACCGCCTCAACCGCGACGGCGATCACCACGCCGTGGTGGCGTTCATTGACGTTCAGATTTCGGGTGCCAAAAAGCACGGTGAAAAGCGCCAGACCTGTGGCCACCCAGAACGCCGCCTGCGCGCGGTTGAACGGTGCATCCCCAGCCCCGGCAAGGCCCGCATCGGGGGTGGCAAAAATCGCCAAAGACAGAATAACCGACTGAAGTTGCAGGGCGATATAGGGTGTTACCCCGATCACCGCCATCACTGTGACCACAATCGCCAAGGTATTGGACTTGCCATAGCGCGACGAAATCAGATCCGCGATGGAGGTCACGCGCTGGCTGCGCCCGATGCGCACCAACCGGCGCAGCACCCACCACCAGCCGATCATCACGATCGACGGACCGAGGTAGATCGTCAGATATTCCAGCCCCGATCGCGCGGCATATCCGACCGCGCCATAAAACGTCCAGGCGGTGCAATAGATCGACAGCGACAGCGTATACACCACCGGAGAGCGCAACAGCCATCCGCCGCGCCCGCGCAGGGCGGCGCGTTCCGCAAGAAAGGCAATGGCAAAAAGCCCGACAACATAGGTCAGGCACACCAGCACCAATTCGTTGAGAGAAACCATCAGGGTGCCCTGTCCGAAGGGCCTTGGGCGGCATCCGCCTCAGCCTGACCGCGGGTATATCGCCACAGCGCCCATGCCATGACCACCAAAGCCAGCCAAACGCCAAACAGATATTTAAGGGCCACGCTCATCGGCATCGGATCGGTGTGACCCGCCTCGGGCAAGGGCCAAAGCAGCGGCACCATCCACAGGCACAGACCAATTAACGGCAGAAACCGCAGGGCATCCATCATCCGCCGCATCCGGTAGCTGCGCCGTTCGAGAAACATGCGCCGCTGCGGCATCGCTCAGGCCCCTTTCATTGTGCGGTCAGTTCGCGCACCGCATCCAGCATTTCGGCATTGGAAAACGGTTTGGTCATAAACCGGCTCACGCCTGCTTTCTCCGCCATTTCACGGTCGCGGCTTTGGCCACGTGCGGTCAACATCAGCACCGGCAGTGCATCAAAGGCCGGATCGGCCCGCAGATCATGCAGGATTTCAAACCCGCTTTTGCCCGGCAGCATCACATCCAGCATCACCAGATCCGGCCCGGTGTTGCGGATCACATCCACTGCATTTGATCCATTGGCCAAGGTTTCGACCCGCCAGCCCTCATTGGACAGCAAAAAGCGGATTGCCTCAGCAATGTTTGTTTCGTCCTCAACCAACACGACATGTTTATTCACGCGCGGTCCTCCTCCCCCAAGGTGGCAGGGCGGGTCTGTCTGATGCAGCTGGCGCCATGCCGACCCTGAGCATGCAACGGTTTGAGCGGGCTGTCAAAAGCCCAAAAGCCGCAGTCAGACGCCGCTGCTCAGAATTGACGGCTCGCGGCGGGCGCTACAGCCCTCTTGCGGGCAGACGCGGCAAGTCGATCCCATTGACCGGCCTTGCCCTGCACCTGCGGGCGCGGGCAGCAAAACCATCACCGCCTGCACCAGCGGCAGCGCATTGTAGGATGGGGCCGATTGGGTTTCGGATGTGGCAAAACATTCAAACTGGGCTTGGGCGCGGCCCAGCTGCATCACCGTTTCTGTGACCACCATGCCGGTTTGCGCCAATGCGCCAAACAGCGGCCAAAGCGGGCAACAGGCCCCGTGGCGCGGTACGGTGAAGCCTTCGACCGATTTGCGGAAAATCACGGTGCCTGAACGGTCGCAAACCACCAGCCCTGCCCCAAGTTCCGGCAAAGCCGCCATACGGCGCAAAACAACAACAACAGGTTTGTGCAGGTTGCGCGCCAATGTCAGCGGGTCGGTTCCGGCAGTTTCGATCTCTTTGCGCAGGTCTTTGAGTGACAAAACCGCCGCATCCCGCGCCCATTGTTGCAAGACCCCTCGCGCAATGTATTTCGCGGCCTGAGAGCGGAGCATCTCGGCCGTCTCTACAATCTCGGCGATGGTGGCTTCGGTCGCTGATCCGGTTTCGAGACTGCCAAAACTAAAGTCGTGCTTTGACAGGAACGCCTCAACCTCTTCTTGGGGGGAGCTGGCCGCATCGGCGGCACCGGTTTCGGCATCAAGATACGATACCAAGGCCTGCGCACTGTCAGACAGGCGATGGCTGTCCTCGTTGATATTGGCATGAAACCTTTCACGCCATTCCGGTTGCAATGTTTTGGTCTCGGCAAGGATCGCAGCAGTGGACCGGATCGCAGCAGCGGTGGTCAAAAGTTCATGCATGGAGGCGGCCAGATGCGGATCATGGGCCAGCCTGTCGGTGAGCGCCTCCACCGTCTGTTCAAGGGACGCCACCCGCCGCCGGGTGCCAGCCAACACATCTGCCCAACCGGGAAAGCGCCCGGCAAACTCATCGGCGCGGCTGGCCTCAGGCCCGGTAAGCCCCGCCTCATCCGCCGCCTCGCGCAGGGCGGCGATCAGGGCGGCCTCTGCCCCTTCGGTCAGGGTCTGCGGTTCCACCCCCAGCACGGAGGCAATATTGAGCAACAGCTTGCCGCCGATTCTGCGGCGGTTGTGTTCAATAAGATTAAGATAGCTGGCCGAAATGCCGATATCACGGGCCAGATCTGCCTGCTTGAGCCCGGCCATCACGCGGCGTTCGCGGATGCGGCTGCCAGTCAGCCCCTCACGTGCCATTGGACAAAGCTCCACCAATATCCCGCGTTTTCAATGGGTTTCTGCGCTGCAACATCATTTTCTTTACACCTTTGAAAATGTTCCTGCGAAGATATTTACAAATTTAATGTGTTTATCAAGGGGGTTATTGATTGGTTTTCACATAGCAGGCGATAGTCAATTTGCACATTTGTGCCATGTGAAGGTGCGCGGGAGACGCGCCTTTGCGGTTTCATAATTCGGGAGGAATTCATGTCATTTTCCAATCTGACACGTCGTGGTCTGATCAAAACCAGCGCTGTCGCTGGTGCCGGTCTGGCGCTGCCGACGTATCTGCGTGCCGACGGGCACTCTGGCTTTACCAACGCCCCAACGGGCAGCACCGTAACCTTGGGCTTTAACGTGCCCCAGACCGGCCCCTATGCCGAAGAAGGTCTGGACGAATTGCGCGCTCAGGAACTCGCGGTTCAACACCTTAATGGTGAAGGCGACGGCGGTATGATGAACACTTTCAGCTCCAAAGCGCTGAAAGGGAACGGTATTCTCGGCAAGAAGGTCGAGTTTGTAACAGGCGACACCCAGACAAAGTCTGACGCGGCGCGTGCATCTGCCAAGGCGATGATCGAAAAAGACGGCGCCATCATGATCAACGGCGGTTCGTCCTCCGGTGTGGCTGTTGCTGTTCAGGGCCTGTGCCAAGAGGCCGGCGTTATCTTTATGGCGGGTCTGACCCACTCAAACGACACCACCGGTAAAGACAAAAAAGCCAACGGTTTCCGTCACTTCTTTAACGGTTACATGTCTGCTGCGGCCCTCGCGCCAGTGCTTAAGAACGCATATGGCTCTGACCGCCGCGCCTATCACCTGACAGCCGACTACACATGGGGCTGGACACAGCAGGAATCGATCGCAGCAGCGACCGAGGCCATGGGCTGGGAAACTGTGAACAACGTGCTGACGCCGCTCGCGTCCACTGACTTCTCGTCCTACATCGCGCCTGTGTTGAACTCCGGTGCGGACGTTCTGGTTCTGAACCACTACGGCGGCAACATGGTGAACTCGCTCACCAACGCGATCCAGTTCGACCTGCTGAACAAAGAAGTGAACGGCAAGAAGTTCGAAATCGTTGTTCCACTGTATTCCGAACTGATGGCCGCTGGTGCGGGCAAAAACGTGCAAGGCGTTATCGGCTCCATGAACTGGAACTGGCAGTTGCAGGATGAAGGCTCCAAAGCGTTCGTGAAATCCTTCGGTGAAAAGTATGGCCGTCCGCCATCCAACTCCGCACACACCTGCTATGTTCAGACGCTGCTGTATGCAGATGCCTGTGAACGTGCTGGCACATTCAACCCATGCGGCGTTGTCGAAGCGCTGGAAGACTTTGAATTCGATGGTTTGGGCAATGGTCCGGTTCTGTACCGCGGCGATGACCACCAGTGCTTCAAAGACGTGTTGGTTATGAAGGGTAAAGAGAACCCATCTAACGAATACGACACACTGGAAATCGTTGAAGTGACACCGCGTGCTCAGGTTGAGTATGCGCCGGATCACCCAATGTTTGCTGGTGGCGAACTGGGCAAATGTAACCCAGGCGCATAAGCCGAACCAATCAAAACACTACAGGGCGCATTCCAATTGATGCGCCCTGTCCCATACCATCACGCCGGGCGCTGTCCGCCTCGTGATGACGCATTGCAAGAGGTGGGGACCATGGACGCAATCATTCTTCAATTTCTGAACGGCCTGGATAAGGGATCCGCTTATGCGTTGATCGCTTTGGGCCTAACGCTGATTTTCGGCACGTTGGGGGTTGTGAACTTCGCCCATGGTGCGATTTTCATGATTGGTGCGTTCTGCTCCGTAACCCTCCAGCGCATTCTGACACTTAGCTCTGAAACGCTGTCGGAAACCGAGAAAGACTTCCTCGGCAATCCGCTCAAAATCAAAACCCCCTATGTCGAAAGCTGGTTTGGCCCCGAGGTGGGCGCTTCGATCATTGACTGGGCGGTGCCGCTGGCGATCCTGCTGGCGATACCGGTGATGTTGTTTGTCGGCTTTGTCATGGAACGGGGCCTGATCAAACACTTCTACAAACGTCCCCACGCCGACCAGATCCTTGTAACCTTTGGCCTTGCCATCGTGCTGCAAGAGGTCATCAAGTATTTCTATGGCGCCAACCCGATCCCGACCCCGGCGCCCTCTGCCTTTGTTGGCAGCTTTGACTTTGGTCCGCTGCTGGGTCTCGACAGCTCGCTCGCCTATCCCTACTGGCGCTTGGTCTACTTCGGCTTCTCTGCGCTGATCATCGGTGCTGTCTTTGCCTTCTTGCAGTTCACGACCTTTGGGATGGTGGTGCGTGCAGGTATGGCCGACCGGGAAACCGTGGGCCTTCTGGGCATCGACATTGACCGGCGCTTTACCATCATGTTTGGCATCGCGGCGGCGGTCGCGGGATTGGCAGGTGTGATGTACGCGCCGATCAACTCGCCCAATTACCACATGGGCATGGACTTTCTGGTTCTAAGCTTCGTGGTTGTGGTTGTTGGCGGCATGGGCTCCCTGCCCGGCGCGGTTCTGGCTGGCTTTATGCTGGGTATCCTCGAAAGCCTCGCCTCCATGAACGAAATCAAAAACATTCTGCCCGGTATCGACCAGATCATCATCTATGTTGTCGCTATCATCATCTTGCTGACACGTCCGCGTGGCCTGATGGGCCGCAAAGGCGTGATGGAGGAATAAACCATGCTCGGACTTAAGAAACACGACACGCAGCTGTTGATCATTGTGATCTGCCTGGCGCTGTTCGCCCCTTTCCTCCTCAACCCGTTTCCTGCCGATTCTGCCATGGCGCAGTTCAACGCGGGCTATCCGGACCTGATGCAGCGGTTTGCGATCTTTGGCATCTTTGCCATCGGCTTTAACCTGCTGTTTGGTCTGACCGGCTACCTCAGCTTTGGCCACGCGGCCTTTCTGGGGATCGGATCCTACTCCGCGGTCTGGATGTTCAAATTGCTGGGGTACAACATCATTCCCGGCATGATCCTGTCGGTCATCGTCTCGGCCTTCTTTGCCCTGCTGATCGGTTATATCTCGCTGCGCCGCTCCGGGATCTATTTTTCGATCCTGACACTGGCCTTTGCACAAATGCTGTTTGCGATTGCCTATTCTGATCTGATTGGCCGTTTTGTCGGCACCCCGATCACCAACGGTGAAACCGGTTTGCAGGTCTATAACTCTGACCCGCAGTTTTTCCACAGCGCGGCCAAGCCGGACATTCCGCACCTCTTTGGCCAAAAGATGCAGTCGACCTATACCTTGGACGTCGGCGCATGGAGCTTTGACTTCAACTTTGGTTACTACTTCTGTGCGCTGGTCCTGATCGGCATGTTCTATCTGGCAATCCGCATCTTCCGGTCCCCCTTCGGGCTGATGCTGCGGGCGGTAAAATCGAACCAGCAGCGGATGAACTACACCGGTTTGAACACCAAACCCTATACATTGGCGGTCTTTGTGATCTCCGGCATGTATGCGGGCCTTGCGGGTGGTTTGATGGCCTCTATGGACCCGCTGTCAGGCGCCGAACGGATGCAATGGACAGCCTCTGGCGAGGTGGTTTTGATGACCATCCTTGGCGGCGCAGGCACTTTGATCGGTCCGGTTCTGGGCGCAGGGTTCATCAAGTACTTTGAAAACATCTTTGCCAAGATCAACGACAACGTTCTGCACAGCTGGTTCTCTTTCCTGCCTGATGGCATCGAGAATTTCATGGTCACGCTGGTTCACCCCTTCGTGGGCAAGGGCTGGCACCTGACGCTTGGTCTGCTGTTCATGATGGTTGTGATCTTCCTGCCTGGCGGTCTTGTGCAAGGTGCTGAGAAAATCGGAGCCACCTTCCGTCGCAAGGACGGAAAATCCGACGACGCTGAGGCGAAAGCCGCCAAACAGCGCAACCCCGCAGCTGAATAAGGAACGAAACAATGGCAATTCTAGAAGTTAAGAATGTCGGCAAACGGTTCGGCGGGTTGCAAGCGCTGGGGGATGTGAACCTCAACGTGGAAGAAAACACGGTGCATGCCATCATCGGGCCAAACGGCGCGGGCAAGTCCACCTTGCTGAACTGTTTGGTCGGCAAATTGATCCCTGACACCGGATCGGTGATGTTTGACGGGCAATCGGTTCTGGGGCGCAAACCTTTTGAAATCAACCAGATGGGTATCAGCCGCGTATTCCAAACCCCCGAGATCTTTGGCGATCTGACGGTGATGGAAAATATGTTGATCCCCTGCTTTGCCAAACGCGATGGCGCGTTTCGGATGCATGCATTGGAAACCATCGCCAATGAGCAGGACATCGTCGCCAAGGCTGAAGAAATGCTGGTCGATATGAACATGATCGACAAGCGCGAGATGCATGCCGCCTCCATGTCACGCGGTGACAAACGCCGCTTGGAAATCGCCATGTGTCTGGCCCAAGATCCACGGCTGTTGCTGTTGGATGAACCAACGGCGGGCATGGCCCGTGCGGACACCAACAACACCATTGATCTGCTCAAACGGATCAAGGACGAGCGCGACATCACCATCGCCATCATCGAACACGACATGCATGTTGTGTTCTCTCTGGCCGAGCGGATCACCGTACTGGCACAGGGCACGCCGCTGGTGGAAGACACGCCTGACAAAATCAAGGGTCACCCCAAGGTGCGCGAAGCCTACCTTGGCGAAACCCAAGCGGCATAAGGATCACCACGATGAACACCGCAACAATGAACCGCAACGCCAATCACGCCAGTACCGCACCCGCCTTTCTGTCGGTCTGGGATCTGCACGCCTATTACGGCGAAAGCTATATCGTGCAGGGCGTTACCTTTAACGTGCATGAGGGCGAGATCCTTGCCCTTCTGGGCCGCAACGGCGCTGGCAAAACCTCGACCTTGCGGGCCATTGCCCGGTTGAGCGAACCTGAGGCCCGCCACGGCGAGATCTGGCTGGACCACCAGCCACTGCACAAAATGGCCAGCCATCAGGCTTCTGCCGCTGGCCTTGCCCTGGTGCCCGAAGACCGGCGGATCATCCCCGGCCTGACGGTTGAGGAAAACCTCAAACTGGCCCAGATCGCCCCGCCTGTGGGTTGGTCGCTGGATCGTTTGTATGATCTGTTTCCGCGCCTTGGTGAACGCAAGAACCAAGAGGGCGTCACGCTTTCCGGCGGCGAACAGCAGATGCTGGCCATCGCCCGCGCCTTGGCTCGTGACATCAAAGTGCTGCTGTTGGATGAGCCTTACGAGGGCCTCGCGCCAGTGATTGTGGACGAGATTGAAAAGACTCTGGGCCTGATCAAGGAACAGGGGATCACCACGATCCTGGTTGAACAAAACGCGGTCCGCGCCCTGAAGCTGGCCGACCGCGCTGTGATCCTCGATACCGGCGGGATCGTTTTTGACGGCACAGCCGAAGAGGTTCTGAACAACGCAGAGCTGCGGGCGGAATACCTCGCGATCTGATCTTAGCTCTGGCTGAGGCATGAAATTACCCCCAACTAAGCAGCAGGTCCGCCTGCTGCTTTTTTTGTTGGCCGGTGGGCCATCGCCTGTGTGCCTCTACCCCTCCAACAGCTTGCGCAACTCGGTCTTGAGCACTTTGCCATAGTTGTTCTTGGGCAATTCCGGCAGGTGGTGATAGCGTTTGGGCCTTTTGAAACGGGCGATCTTGCTCAGACACAACCCATCCAGCGCTGCGGCCTCTGCCTCACCCACCACAAAAGCGATCACCTCTTCGCCCCATTCAGGGTGCGGTTGCCCAACCACCGCCGCTTCGCTGATCTGTGGATGGGTCAACAAGACCTCCTCAACCTCGCGGGGATAGACGTTGGAACCGCCTGTTATGATCACATCCTTGCTGCGATCTTGCAGCGTCAGATAGCCTCGGGCGTCCAGGAACCCCATGTCGCCGGTCATCAGCCAGCCGTCTTTCAAGGCTTTGGCGCTGCCCGCCGGATTTTGCCAATAGCCGGGCATGACCGTTGCGCCGCGCACCATAATCTCCCCCTGCGATCCGGTGGGCAATGGCTGACCGTTCGCATCGCCAATCCGAACCTCGACCGCAGATTGCGCCCGCCCGACCGAGGCCAGCCGCTTTTGCCAATTCTTCGCGCTGCGATCTGCCACATCGGTGCGCGGCAAGGCGGTGATCCCCATCGGGCATTCGCCCTGTCCGTATATCTGCACAAAGACCGGGCCAAACTGTTCCACCGCGTCTATGATATCGGCGTTGTACATCGGTCCGCCCGCATAAACGACGGTGCGCAGCCCCTGCCCGCAGTGGCCCGCGCCTTTGGCAAAATCGGTCATCCGTTTGACCATTGTCGGGGCTGCAAACATGTGTACCGACCCGAAATGCGCCGCCAGATCAAGAATTTCCGCAGGGTCAAACCCGCCAGAGGCCGGACAGACATGGGCCGCCCCCTTGGCGACATGCATCAAGGCGTAAAGCCCCGCGCCATGGCTCATTGGAGCGGCATAAAGGGTTGTGTCTTTCGCGCTCACCGGATCAACGTCCGCCTCGTAGCACAGCGCCATCGACATCAACATGCCATGAGTGATGATCACGCCCTTGGGCTTGCCCGTGGTGCCGGAAGTATAAAACAGCCACGCCAGATCCTCCGCTGCGCGATCCACGGGATGCATCATCGGCGTGGCGACTATGGCGGTCTGGAACACCTGATCATCGGTGGAAAGGATACGCGCGGGGGCATTTGCCTCATTTAGGGCTGGCGCCAGTTCGGGGCTGGCAAACACCAGTTTGGCATCGGCATCCTCTATGATGAACGCCGCCTCGCGCCCGTGCAGCTTGGCATTGATCGGCACCGCCGCCGCGCCGGAGCGCCAAATCCCGTAGAGAACCGCCAGATAATCGGGCACATTCTTCATAAAAATCGCAACCCGATCCCCCGGTGCAACGCCCTGCCCGGTCAGCCAAGCGGCCAGCGCACCGGCCCGGGCGTTCAGGCCCGCATAGTCGCAAATCCTGTTCCGCCCCTCAAAAACAGCGGGCCGATCCGGCATGGCCGCAGCAGTGCGGATCAACCAATGGTCAAGATTCATGAAAACTTCCCCTTTGAATCCCACCATGCCAAGCCTTTATTGAGGCTGCAACTGGCGGCTTTCCATGGGGAGTCCCATGGCATATAAGCAAAAAAACGTCACGGCACTTTGGTGCCTGCACAAAAGAAGTGTTGAGGAAAAAAATGACTAAGAACACCCATGACGCTGATGTGGCCTTTATCAAGGCCTTGGCCGAGCTGCTGAATGAAAATGACCTGACCGAGCTGCAGGTCAAACGCGACTATGCTGAGGATGACAGCCTCAATGTCCGCGTCAGCCGCAAGCCACCACAACAGATCGTGGCACCGCAACAGATGCAGGCTGCGGCCCCTATGGCTGCTGCGCCCGCCGCTGCGGCCGCCGCTGCTGCCACTGCCGCAGAAGAACCTGCCGATCCGGCAAGCCATCCGGGCGCAGTGACCTCGCCCATGGTCGGAACCGTTTATATGCAAGGTGAGCCGGGCGCGCCGGCGTTCATCACCGTTGGCGCCAGCGTCTCTGAAGGGGATACATTGCTGATCGTTGAGGCGATGAAAACGATGAACCATATTCCTGCCCCCAAGGCAGGCACAATCAAGCGCATTCTGGTCGGCGATGGCGATGCCGTCGAATTTGGTGCGCCGCTTGTGATCATCGAATAAGGGCGCGCAGATGTTCAACAAGATCCTCGTTGCCAACCGCGGAGAGATCGCCCTGCGCGTGATCCGTGCGGCCCGCGAAATGGGCATTCAATCGGTTGCGGTGCATTCGACCGCTGACAGTGACGCGATGCATGTGCGGATGGCGGACGAATCTGTCTGCATCGGCCCGCCATCCTCGACGCAGTCTTACCTGTCCATTCCCGCAATCATCGCTGCCTGTGAGATCACCGGCGCGGAAGCGATCCACCCCGGATACGGGTTCCTGTCTGAAAACGCCGGATTTGTGCAGATCATCGAAGACCACGATCTGACCTTCATCGGCCCCACGGCGGAACATATCCGCGTCATGGGCGACAAGATCACCGCCAAGGACACAATGAAAAAGCTCGGTGTGCCCTGCGTGCCCGGATCCGAAGGCGGCGTGGCCACCCTGGAAGAGGCGAAAAAGCTGGGCGAAGAGATCGGATATCCGGTCATCATCAAAGCCACGGCTGGCGGCGGCGGCAAGGGCATGAAAGTGGCCGAAACCGCAGCGGACATGGAAAAGGCGTTCCAGACCGCACGGGCCGAAGGCAAATCAAACTTTGGCAATGACGAAGTTTACATCGAGAAATATCTGACCACGCCGCGCCACATCGAAATTCAGGTGTTTGGCGATGGCAAAGGCAAGGCTGTGCATTTGGGCGAACGCGATTGTTCTTTGCAACGCCGCCACCAAAAGGTCTTTGAAGAGGCGCCCGGCCCTGCCATTTCCCCCGAAGAACGGGCGCGGATTGGCAAGGTTTGTGCAGATGCGATGGCCGACATCAACTATATCGGCGCGGGCACCATCGAATTTCTGTATGAAAACGGTGAGTTCTATTTCATCGAGATGAACACCCGTTTGCAGGTCGAACACCCCGTGACCGAGGCGATCTTTGGCGTTGATCTGGTGCGCGAACAAATCCGCGTGGCCAGCGGCATGGACATGTCTTTTGGTCAGGACGATCTGTCGATCAATGGTCACGCCATCGAAGTGCGGATCAACGCAGAAAAGCTGCCGGATTTCCGCCCCTGCCCCGGACGCATCACCCAATATCACGCCCCCGGGGGCTTGGGTGTGCGGATGGACAGCGCACTTTATGATGGCTATTCGATCCCACCCTATTACGACAGTCTGATCGGCAAATTGATCGTGCATGGCCGCGATCGGCCCGAAGCATTGGCGCGTCTTGGACGGGCCTTGGGCGAGCTGATTGTGGATGGTGTTGATACCACGGTGCCACTTTTCCATGCGCTGCTACAGGAAGAGGATATCCAGTCCGGCGGGTACAACATTCACTGGCTGGAACACTGGCTGGAAACCAATCTGGGCGATGCCTGATCCGCAATGTCCGAGCTGACGCCGGAACTGTTGCTGCATGGCTATTCAATCGGGATTTTCCCGATGGCCGAACACCGCGACGACCCGGAAATTTTCTGGGTCGATCCGCGGCGGCGCGGGGTGATGCCGCTGCAAAGGTTTCATCTGTCGCGGTCATTGGCCAAGGCGATGCGCCGTTCACCGTTTCGCGCCAGCGTGGATGAAGATTTTGCCGGTGTGGTTGAGGGCTGTGCAGATCGCGCAGACACTTGGATCAATGACGAAATATTCAGCCTTTACAATGCACTGCACCAAAGACACCACGCCCATTCCATTGAGATCTGGGAAGATCAGACGCTTGTTGGCGGGGTTTATGGCGTCACCTTGGGCGGTGCCTTCTTTGGCGAATCCATGTTTTCGCGGCGCACCAATGCGTCAAAGATGGCGCTTGCCGTGCTGGTGGATCGGTTGCGGCGGGCGGGGTTCGTGCTTTTTGATGCGCAGTTCTTGACGGATCATCTGGCCTCACTGGGCGCACAGGAGATTACCCGTGCGGAGTATCACACCCGTCTTGTTCACGCCAAAGAGGTCAAAGCCCGTTTTGATGCGCCGCCAGAGGCCAGTCTTTATGAGGTGGTGCAGCGGATGACCCAAACATCATAACGCGGGTGCTCAAGCGCCGAAAGCGCCGGGGCAGAGGCGATCATCCAGCCGGAAAACAATGTACCCGCCTTGCCCGCTTCGGAAACTTCTAACGCCGCATAGGCATTGCCCGAAGGGTTGCCCGCAGGATAGCGGCAATCGGCCATTACGATTTGCAAATTGCCAAACCGCGCGGCACTGCCCGCGCTGATTTCAATGTCTGTGGTTTGCCCCGATATCTTGTCCAACGCCCGCAGGACGCCGCCCGTGGCACTTGTCACCTCTTGGGCGGCCAAAGGCGTCGCCAGACAGGTAAAGACTGCTAGGTATTTCAACATGTTGGCCACCTCACCGCATCGCGCCGGAACGCATATGCCGGTTATTCTGGGCTCCATGCTTCGTAATCGCCCCGGTCTGCGGGTTTCTGGCGCCGGATCGACCCCGCAGGCGCATAGGCCATCTCGGTGCCGGACAGGTTTTCGATATGGGGCTTTTCCCATGCCTTGTGCACCAAAGGCCGGTCACTGGGCGTTTCATTCCATGTGCGGTGCAGCCAGCCGTGCCAATCAGGGCTGACGCGGCTTGCTTCCATGTCGCCGTTGTAGATCACCCAACGTTTGCTGTCGTCATGGTTGCGGTAGTAGCCATTGCCCTGATCATCCTCGCCCACCTTGGTGCCTTTGCGCCAGGTGAAAAGCTGTGTGTTCAAGGTCTGGCCATCCCACCATGTGAGAGCCCGGAAAATTGTGTTGAGAATGCCCATGACGGTCTCCGCTCTTGTTATTCGGGTTATGCACCATGGCCGGGGCGGCGTCCAGTAACCTATGGTGTTGCAGCAAAGACTCCTGCCACAAAACTTGGTCAATTTGGCGGTTAAATCCCTTTGGTTCACAGAAACAATCGCCCTATTGTTTCCAAAACGGAGATAATACCGATGGCAGGCAGCCCCAAAAAACCGACCCATGTGGCGGAATGTCATGGCGTGAAAGTGCCGGACAGCCCGATGATGACCCCCACCCGCGCAGAGAGGATCAATGCCGCGCGGTATGAGGGACAGGAAATTGCCGGAGCGCTGGATGTGATCCGCCCCGGTGACAACGTGCTGGAAATGGGTGCAGGGATTGGCCTCGTTGGGGCAATTGCCGCGAAAAATGGCAATCCTGCCAAGGTGTTATCCTTTGAGGCCAATCCGGGCCTGATCGAACATATCAACGCGCTTTATCAGTTGAACAAGTTGGAAAAGGTGATCGAGGTGCGCAATGAGGTGCTGATCTCTGCGCCCGATGCGCCGGAGACGATGGCCTTTCACATCCGCAATTCCTATTTGGGATCGTCCCTCATCGACAGTGACAAACGCGCAACCACCCGCGTTGATGTGCCAACTGCCGATTATACCCGTGTGCATGCCGAATTTGCCCCGGATGTGCTGTTGATGGACATTGAAGGCGGCGAGCTGGACTTTCTGCGCCATGCCGATCTGAACGGTATCCGCGCGGTTGTGATCGAATTTCACCCCGAGGCCTATGGCAAGGACGGCATGCGCGAATGCAAAAGCATCCTGCGACAGGCCGGGTTCGCCCAGGTGCCGGAACATTGCACGCGCCACGTCTGGACCTGCACCTATGACGAAGAGCTGAGCCCGCCCAAGCCGGATCGCGGCTGGACCCGCGAGATGCGCGAGGTGCCGCAGGCGATTGTGGTGCCGCCCGCCGCGCAGGATTTTGTACAAGAGGCCGGTGTGCTGCATGACGATGGCCGCTATTGCCCCACGGGCGCCTTGTGGCGCAACGGGCGGGCTTTGACTGTTGAGCCGCCAATGCCCAAGGACGATTTGCCGCTGCGCAAGGGGCGCTGGCTTTGGGGTGGTGTGCTGTGGATGCATTTCGGGCATTTTCTGGTGGAAAGCACCAGCCGCCTTTGGGCCTTGCCCGAGCTGAAGGGGGAGATTGACGGTATTCTGTATGTCCCCAAACGCCCGCGCAATGGCAGCGAAGTGGCTGACTTTCAGAAGGTGTTTATTGATCTGATGGGTTGCGATGTTCCGGTTGTCTGCGCCGACAAACCAGAACAGGTGGAACAGCTTGTGATCCCCGGTCAGGGTTTTGGTCTTGGCACGATGATTGAAGGCACCCAGAATTATCAAGACGCGATACAGGGGCATTTTGCCAAAGACATCGTGCCGGATGGGCCGGAAAAGCTTTATGTCAGTCGCAGCGCCCTGCCCTCTGGTCGCGGCAATCTGCTGGGTGAAAAGCAGCTTGAAACCAATCTGGCGGCGGAAGGGTACACGATCTACCACCCCGAGAAGCATGACCTCAAAAGTCAGATCGCCACCTATAAAGCGGCGCGCAAGGTCATCGCCGCCGAAGGGTCCGCACTGCATCTGTTGGCCATGGTCGCCGATCCCGCCGCAGAGGTTGCCATGGTGGTGCGCCGCCCCTCTGGCGCCACGCGGCAGCTAGAGCGGCATTTGACCGCGTTCCTTGGCAAGCCCCCCGTGACCGTTACACAGCTGGCCCGATCATGGAAACCTGTCGGCCCGGCCAAGCCGCGCCTGTGGATGGGGGAGCTGAACATGCCCGCCGTTCAGGACGAGCTGCGCACAGCGGGCTTTATCGGCCAGAAAGCCAAGAAATGGCCCTCGCTAAAGCCTGCAGAGGTCAGCAAGGAACTGGGCAAGGGATTTGAGGAAGTCGCCTAAGGGGGCGATACAATCACTCCGGCAAAAGCGCCGTCACCTCAATCTCGATCCGGTATTTCGGGTCGACCAGCCCGCATTCGATCATCGTGGCTGCCGGTGGGTTGGCGCCAAATGTCTCGGCAAGCATCGGCCAGCAGGGTTCGAATTCATGGCGGTCCGGCAGCATGTAAGTGACGCGGATCACATCAGCAAAGCTGCACCCTGCTTCGGTCAATGCGGCCTCAATCACCTGCAAGGCATGGCGGCATTGTGCGGGGGCATCATCGCCCTGCCCCACAGTGCCCGCCACATGCACAAAGCCGCCAGCGACAACAGCGCGGCAATAGCCGACCTTGGCTTCAAATTCGCCGCCTGAGTGAATGCGTTTGATGGTCATAGTCGTCCCCTAGTTCGAAATGAAAAAGGCGAGCCTCTTGGCCCGCCCTCTATTCCTTGACCGCTGATCTTGGATCAGCCCGCCGTTGCCGGCTCTTTCTCGGCTTCCTTGCCGTGGATCATCAGCGGCGCGGCGTCGGAGTTCACGGCCTCTTCGTTCACGACCACTTCGGACACCGATTCAAGACCTGGCAATTCAAACATTGTATCCAGCAGGATGTCTTCGAGAATGGAGCGCAGGCCCCGCGCACCGGTTTTCCGCTCAATCGCGCGTTTGGCGATGGCCGACAGCGCATCATCAGTGAAGTTCAGCTGTGTGTCTTCCAGCTCAAACAGGCGTTGATACTGTTTGACCAGCGCGTTTTTGGGTTGGGTCAGGATGGTGACAAGCGCGTCCTCATCGAGATCTTCCAAAGTCGCAAGCACCGGCAAACGGCCGACGAATTCAGGGATCAAACCGAATTTCAGCAGATCTTCTGGTTCCAGCTCGGTGAAAATCTCGCCGATGCCGCGGTCGTCGTTGTCGCGCACATCCGCGCCAAAGCCCATGGCGGAGCCCTTGCCGCGCGCCGCGATGATCCGGTCCAGACCGGCGAATGCGCCGCCGCAGATAAACAGGATGTTCGTGGTGTCCACTTGCAGGAATTCCTGCTGCGGATGCTTGCGCCCGCCCTGCGGCGGTACGGAGGCCACAGTGCCTTCCATCAGTTTCAGCAAGGCCTGCTGTACGCCCTCGCCCGACACGTCGCGGGTGATGGAGGGGTTTTCGGACTTGCGGGTGATCTTGTCGACCTCGTCAATATAGACGATGCCGCGCTGCGCACGTTCGACGTTGTATTCAGAGGCCTGCAACAGCTTGAGAATGATGTTCTCAACGTCCTCGCCCACGTAACCGGCTTCGGTCAATGTGGTGGCATCGGCCATGGTGAAGGGCACATCCAAGATCCGCGCCAGCGTTTGCGCCAGCAATGTCTTGCCGCAGCCGGTGGGGCCGATCAGCAGGATGTTGGATTTGGCCAGCTCAATATCGCCGCCCTTTTGAGCGTGGTTGAGGCGCTTGTAGTGGTTGTGCACCGCGACCGACAGCACACGTTTTGCTGTCGCCTGTCCGATCACATAATCATCCAGCACTTCGCAGATGTCTTTGGGGGTTGGCACACCATCGGTTGCCTTGAGGCCCGATGCTTTGGTTTCCTCCCGGATGATGTCCATGCACAGCTCAACGCATTCATCACAGATGAAAACGGTTGGCCCCGCAATCAGCTTGCGCACCTCGTGCTGGCTCTTGCCGCAAAAACTGCAATAGAGGGTGTTTTTGCTGTCGCCGCCGGAATTATTCGCCATCTCAACCCTTTCAGGTCTTTCGTGTTTATTTGCCCCTGCGTTGGGGACTGCGTGGTTGGCCCTGATCCTAGGCCAGAGGCACCGGCGCTACAATCGCAAAATCGCAGCGTCGGGTGGTTCAGGTGTTACTTGTCACCCTTGCCCTTTGTGGGGGCGTCCGGGTCGTCTGCCTTGCCGCGGCTTTCGACGATCTCGTCGATCAGGCCCCAGTCCTTGGCATCTTCTGGAGACATAAAGTTATCCCGCTCAAGCGCCTCTTCGACCTTTTTCAAGGTCTGGCCTGTGTGCTTGACGTAGATTTCGTTCAGGCGGGTCTTGAGTTTCTGGGTTTCCTGCGCGTGGATCATGATATCCGTGGCCTGCCCCTGATAGCCGCCAGACGGCTGGTGCACCATCACGCGGCTGTTGGGCAGCGAGAACCGCATGCCTTTTTCGCCGGCCGTCAGCAGCAGCGACCCCATCGAGGCCGCCTGCCCGATAACCAGCGTGCTGACCTTGGGTTTGATGTATTGCATGGTGTCGTAGATCGACAGACCAGAGGTCACAACGCCGCCGGGGCTGTTGATATACATGGAGATTTCCTTGGACGGGTTTTCCGCCTCAAGGTGCAAAAGCTGCGCCACGATCAGCGAGGACATGCCGTCATGCACCGGACCGGACAAAAAGATGATCCGTTCCTTCAGCAGACGCGAGAAAATGTCATAGGCGCGTTCGCCGCGGCTGGTTTGCTCCACCACCATGGGGACCAGCGTGTTCATGTATGTTTCGTATGGATCTGTCATTGATGCCTGCCTGTTAAGATGTCCGCAGGACCATACCCGCAAAACCGTTACCCAGAGATTAGTCTCGCCCCTTGGGGGGTTCAAGGGGGGCTCTGCCCGCCAGATCGGATTGGCGCGGTCCGGCAGCCTTGCAACCCGGCCCCGGAGGGGGGCAAATGTCGCTGGCGGCGCCTTTTTGACCGCTGGCAGACCCATTTTTCGCGGTTCACAAAACTGACATCCAGCCTACATAAATCCATTACAGAATCCGGCCACTAGGGGCGCAACGCAACCGAAGCCATAGGAACAAGCCATGACGCGCAAAGACATCCTGAATGACCCGGCCATCGGCAACAAGGCCGAAGCCTTTGAGGCCTTTGATGATATCCCCACAAACCCCAATCTGAGCCGCACCATCGGCGATGTGATCAACGCTCGCTATGGCCGCCGCGACGTTCTGCGCGGGATGCTTGGGGTGTCTGCCACCACGGCGCTCTTTGGCAGTTCCGCGCTGATGGCCCCGAATGAAGCCACTGCGGGCGAAGCGCAAAGCCGTTACAAATTCGAAGAACTGACAGCCGGCAATGACGAAACGCATCATGTCGCCGAAGGCTATGATGCGCAGGTGCTGTTGCGCTGGGGTGATCCGGTGCTGGCGGATGCGCCGGACTTTGACGTGATGAACCAAACCGCCGCCGCGCAGCTGACACAGTTTGGCTACAACAACGATTACGTTGGCTTTGTGCCGCTCAATGAGGCCGGAACGCGCGGCTTGCTTTGTGTGAATCACGAATACACCAACGAAGAAGTGATGTTCCCCGGTCTGGGCCGTCAGGACAGGGCGGGCTTTGAAGGTATGACCGCCGAATTGATTGACATCGAAATGGCGGCCCATGGTGGCACCGTCGTCGAGATCGCGCAGGATAATGCGGGAAATTGGGCCGTGGTGCAGGACGGCAAGATGAACCGCCGGGTGACACCGCTGAACACTGAGATGGTGCTGTCAGGTCCGGCGGCGGGTCACAAGCGCATGAAAACAAACGACGATCCTGCGGGCATGAATGTGATCGGCACGATCAACAACTGCGCGGGCGGTATGACGCCATGGGGCACATGGTTGATGGCTGAGGAAAACTTTCACGGCTATTTCTGGACCGATGTTCTGGACGCAGATGGCAAGCCGGATCTGAGCGCGCATGACGATGCCGTCCAGAAAAAGCGCTATGGCGTGCCGGGCCGCTGGTACGCCTGGGGCAATTTCCACGACCGCTACAATATCGACAAAGAACCCAACATGCCGAACAAATTCGGCTGGGTGGTCGAAGTGGACCCGATGGACCCGACCTCGACCCCGATCAAACACACCGCATTGGGCCGCTTCCGCCATGAAGGCGCAGAAACCACTGTCAGCAAAGATGGCAAGCTGGTTGTCTACATGGGCGACGACAACCGCTTTGATTATCAGTACAAATATGTCTCGAACGGCTCTGTTTCCGAAGATCGCGCCGCCAATGCGGGGCTGCTGAGTGATGGCACGCTTTATGTGGCTCGTTTTGACGAGGATGGCAGCGTCACATGGATGCCGCTGGTGCATGGCACGGGGCCGCTCACGGCTGAGAACGGGTTCAATGATCAGGGTGATGTGTTGATCGACACCCGACTGGCCGCGGATCTGTTGGGCGCGACCCCGATGGACCGTCCCGAAGACGCGCAGCCGCGCGGCGATGGCACGGCCTACATCATGTTGACAAACAACAACAAACGCAAAGAAACCAACGCCGCCAACCCGCGCAGCAAAAGCGACTTTGGCCATATCATCGAGATCAAGGAAGACGGCGGTGATCACGCGGCAACCCAAGGCACTTGGTCCATTTTGGTGAAATGCGGCGATCCGTCGATTTCCGAAGTTGGGGCGCAGTGGAACCCTGAAACCTCCGAAAACGGTTGGTTCGGGTCGCCTGACAACTGTGCGATGGATGCCGATGGCCGCCTCTGGGTGTCCACCGATCAAGGCAGCAAATGGGGCAAAACCGGCAAGTCCGACGGGCTTTATGCGGTTGAGACCGAAGGCACGGCGCGCGGCACATCCAAGCTGTTTTTCCGCTGCCCGGTGGGCGGCGAGATGTGCGGCCCCTACTTTACCGATGACGGCGAAACGCTGTTCCTCGCGGTGCAGCACCCCGGCACAGATGGCACAAAAGACCTCAAAGGGTTCGAGCGGGCCTCAACCTTTGAAGATCCCGCCACCCGCTGGCCGGATTTTGACCCAAAGATGCCGCCGCGCCCCTCGGTGGTTGTGGTGACAAAGAAAGGTGGCGGCAAGATCGCCGTTTGAATTGAGCCCAAGTCATTAAAACAGTCGATGCCCCGCCAGTTTGGCGGGGCTTTTGTTATCGGAGCCGGGCCGCACGATCCCCTTAAAACATAGGGAAAAGGCAAATCAAATCGTTCCAATTCGGCCCAGCGGCGCCCGCAACCTTCCGCAATTCAGACACAGTCTCAGACGATCCCTTTCCAAGATTGCCCGACCCGCGTTTTAAACCGGTCTGGCACCAACCACGGGGATTGCACGATGACTGCCTATATTTCCGAGATCGACACGCTGGGCGGCATTGGCAATGAGTTTGTCGAGATCGCCGCGCCGGTCGGGACCGATGTTTCGAGCTTTGCCCTTTATATTTACGATGAGTTTGGCGCTGTTCTCAGTGGGCCATACGCACTGGGCCCCTTGCAGGCGACAATTGGCAATCAGGACGTCTATGTCTTGGACAACGCCTCAGCCGGATTGCCGGGCATTCGCGGCGAAGATGCCGTGGCATTGGTGGATGACACCGGAACGCTGGTTCAGTTCATCTCTTTCGAGGGCCGGGTTGTAACGGCAACCAACGGTCCGGCGGCGGGCCAGTCGAGCACAGACATCGGTACCTCTACACCGACCGGGAGCCTGCAATCAGATGATGGCGGGCTGTCCTACTATGCGCAACCAAACCCAAATTCAGGCACTGTGCCCTGCTATGCACCCGGTACACTCATTGATACGCCATCGGGGCAACGGGCGGTCCAAGACCTGCGGCCCGGTGACAGCGTGATCACCGCCGACAATGGTGTGCAACAGATCCAATGGGTGCGTTGCAAAGATCAGTTGTTGACGGGCCAGACCGAAGACAGATTGCCGGTCCTGATAAAGGCCGGAACCTTGGGTGCGAACTTGCCAATGCAGGATTTGATCGTCTCGCCGCAGCACCGCATTTTGGTCGGCACAGCCGGGCAACTGACGCAGATCTTTGACCAAGCCGCCTTAGTTCCAGCGAAGGCGCTGACTGGTTTGGCGGGCATACGGCATATCACAGGAAGATCGCGCATCACTTGGATACATTTCGCCTGCGACCGTCACGAGATTGTCCGCGCCAATGGTTGCCTGGCGGAAAGCCTATTGCTTGGTCCGATGGTGATCCAAGCGATGACCACATCAGAACGCGGCGCGGTTGATGCCCTCTTTGGCCCAGCGGCCCAAAAGGGCGCAGCCCTCAACGGGCCGGTTGCGCGGCAGTGTTTGACGGCAAAAGCAGCAAAAAGGCAGATCCGCAAACGCCTGGCCGGTGGCGCGCCGGCCGCCCGTAACGGCCGCAAAGGTTCATACAAGGCAACACCGGCGGCGCATCCGGCCGCCGGCGCCCCTTTGTCCGCGCGTTACTTTGCCAGACAGTCCCGCATATCCTGCGCCAGTTGTTCAAGCGTATCCATGTAATGTGACGGCCCCAGTGGCAGATCAGCGCCCAAGGGATCAAGCGTGCCAATTTTTACAGGCAACCCTTCGGTGACCGTGATCAGCAGCCCTTGGTTCAACTGAGGTTCGGCAAAGGCACAGACCACACCCTCTGACTTCACACGCTCGCGCAATTGTGCGACCCGCGCGGCGCCCGGGCTTGCGGCTTCTGAATCGTGCACTGAGGCCACGGCTTGCAACTCATACCGCGCTTCGACGTATTGGAACGCATCGTGCAACACCACGAAGGGGCGGTTCTGAAGCGGGGCAAATGTCTCTTGCGCTTTGGCCTCATGCGCCAGAATATCCTGGATCAAGCTGAGCGCGTTCTTCTGATAAAGAGCGGCGTTCTCAGGATCGATCTCTGCCAACTGTTTTGAAATCGCACCGGCCCATGCGGCCCCGTTGAGCGGGTCAAGCCAAGCATGTGGATCGACGCCACCTGCGTGATGGTCGTCGTGGTCATCATGATTGTCGTGGTCATCATGGTCGCTGTGATCGTCATGATCGCCGTGGTCGTCATGATCGCCGTGGTCACCATGATCATGGTGGTGGTCCTCAAATCCAACACCTTCGCGAACCGGCAGGACGCGCGTGCCTTCGACATCCATCAGGGTAAAATGCACAGCATCACCAGCAAGGCTTTCCAGCGGGTCCGCCAGCCAGGGTGTCAGCCCCGGACCAACCCAGATCACCAGATCTGCTTCCGCCAGATTGCGGGCCTCCGAAGGACGCATTGCATACCCATGCGGAGAGGCACCGGGCGCAATGATCAGATCGGGCGCCCCTGCCCCGTCCATGATGGCCGCGACAAGACTGTGCACCGGCGCAATATCGGTCGCAACCCGCGGCACTTCGGCAAAAGAGGTCGTGGCAAGCAGTGAGAACAAAAGGCTGAGGCGGCGCATGGGAATCTCCATAATGTTATATTATCACGCTTGCTAACGTGGATGTTATAACATATCAACAGATAAATTTCCGAAAGGCCCCTCCATGCCCGCCATCGGCTTTGCCGCACATGACCATTCCGCCTGCGTTGAAGGCACTTTGGCCAAGGCCGAGGCCCATTGCGCCAAAACCGGCCTGCGCCTGACCCCCGTGCGGCGGCGAGCACTGGAGATTTTGCTGGCGGAACATCGGGCGCTGGGGGCCTATGATCTGCTGGCAGTGCTGGCCGAAGAAGGTTTGGGCGCACAGCCACCCGTTGCCTACCGCGCATTGGATTTTCTGGTAAAAGCCGGATTCGCCCACAAAATTGAGGCGCTGAATGCCTATATCGCCTGCGCCCATCTGGGCGCGGATCACGCGCCCGCCTTTCTGATTTGCCGCAGTTGCAAGTCGGTGGCCGAGACCGACACCGCCCCCGCGCAGGGGCGCCTGGGCGAAGCGGCCCGTGCCGCCGGATTTACCATTGAGCGCACCGTGGTCGAGGCCGAGGGCCTGTGCCCCGATTGTCAGGATGATGCCGCGTGACTTTGATCGAAACCAAGGGGTTGAGCCTGCACTACGGCGGCGCAACTGTGCTGCGCGACGTGAATTTCAGCCTTTCACAGGGCGAGATCGTCACCATCGTTGGCCCCAATGGCTCTGGCAAATCCAGCCTGCTGCGGGCCTTGATTGGGGCGTTGAAGCCGGCCAGCGGTACGGTGATCCGCAAACCCGGCCTCAAGATCGGCTATGTGCCGCAGAAACTACAGATCGACGGGACATTGCCCCTGACCGTGCGGCGTTTCCTGAGCCTGCCGGTGCGACAGACGCAAACTGTCACAACCGCCGCATTGGCACAGGCGGGCGTGCCAGAACTGGCGCAGCGGCAGATGACCGACCTGTCTGGCGGCCAGTTTCAGCGGGTGCTGCTGGCCCGTGCCTTGCTCGGTTCACCCGATGTTCTGATCCTTGACGAGGCCACGCAGGGGCTGGATCAACCGGGCGCTGCGGCGTTTTATCGGAAAATCGAAGAGGTGCGCCAACGTACCGGCGTGGCAATCTTGATGGTCAGCCATGATTTGCATGTGGTGATGGCCGCCTCGGACCGGGTGTTGTGCCTGAACGGGCATGTGTGCTGTGAAGGCACCCCCGAAGTTGTTGCGGATGCGCCGGAATACCGGGCGCTGTTTGGCAGCGGAACTCAAGGGGCGCTGGCGCTGTATCGGCACCATCACACCCATGATCATGACCACGGCCACCATCACGACCATCACGAATGCGGCGAGGACCACAATGCTGGATGATTTTGCGATGCGCGCCGCCCTTGCCGGGTTGGGCGTTGCACTGGCCGCCGCGCCTTTGGGGTGTTTCGTGGTCTGGCGGCGGATGGCCTATTTTGGCGATGCCACCAGCCATGCCGCGCTGCTGGGGGTGGCATTGGCGCTGGCGACGGATTTACCTGTGGTGGGCGGCGTTCTGCTGGTGGCGCTGATGATGGCGCTGATCATCAGCACTCTGACCGAACGTAATGTCAGCACCGATGCCTTGCTGGGGGTTCTGGCCCATTCGGCGCTGGCGCTTGGCCTTGTCGCGGTGTCGCTGATCCCCGGTCAGCGGGTGGATCTGTCGGCCTATCTGTTTGGCGATATTCTGGCGGTGCGGCAAGTGGATCTGGCGATCATCTGGATCGGGGCCGCGCTGGTGGGCGGGTTGATGGTCTGGCGCTGGCAGGCCCTGCTCACGGCCACCCTAAACCCCGATCTGGCGGTGGCCTCTGGCGGATATCCCAAACGCGAACAACTGGTACTGACGCTGGCCCTTGCGGTGACGGTTGCGGTCGCGATCAAGGTTGTGGGTGCATTGTTGATCGCTGCCATGTTGGTCATTCCTGCCGCCGCCGCACGGCCCTTTGCCCGCACACCCGAGGTGATGGCGATCTGTGCGGTTTTGATCGGCGGGTTTTCTGCATTGGGCGGGCTGGCCGGATCATTTACCTTTGACACGCCCACAGGGCCAAGCATTGTCACGGTAGCAGCAGTGATATTTGCGCTGTCTGCGGCAATTTCTCCGCTCTTGCGGCGAAGATAACACTGGCCTTTTCAATAGATTACAATACGCTGCCCCTGAAAATGGGGGGCGACATGCGGCATCAGGTTGTGATCATCGGGGGCGGGCCATCTGGGCTATTGCTGGGGCAATTGCTGCACGGGATCGGTGTGGATGCCGTGATCCTGGAACGTAAGACCCGCGATTACGTGCTGTCGCGTAACCGCGCCGGGGTGCTGGAACGCGGCATGCTGGACCTGATGAAACAAGCCGGGATCGACAGCCGCGCCCATGCCGAAGGTCTTCCCCATGATGGCACGCTGATTGCTTATGAAGGGGACATGTTCCGCGTCGATCTGGCCGGACACGCGGGCCATTCCATCATGGTTTACGGGCAAACCGAAGTGACCCGTGATCTTTATGACGCCCGCGATAGCATTGACGCGGTGACCCATTTTGAGGTCAGCAATGTGGTGATCAACGGCGCGGACACCGACCAGCCCAGCGTCAGCTTTGACAAGGGCGGGCAATCGCACCGCATTGAATGTGACTATGTTGCGGGATGTGACGGATTTCATGGGGTCAGCCGCCAGACCATACCCGAAAGCATACGGCAAGAGTTTGAAAAGGTGTATCCTTTTGGCTGGCTCGGCATCCTGTCGGAAACACCGCCCGTCAATCACGAGTTGATCTACGCCAACTCACCACGCGGCTTTGCCTTGTGTTCCATGCGCAGTGCCAACCTCAGCCGATATTACATCCAATGCTCCATGGCCGATACGGTTGAAAACTGGTCGGATGAGGCGTTTTGGACCGAACTCAAGCGCCGCCTGCCGGATGACATTGCCGCGCAATTGGTCACTGGTCCGTCGATCGAAAAATCCATCGCGCCGCTGCGGTCTTTTGTGACCGAACCCATGCGTTGGGGCCGGTTGTTCCTCTGCGGGGATGCGGCGCATATCGTACCGCCCACCGGGGCAAAGGGCCTCAACACCGCCGCCTCGGATGTGCATTACCTGTTTCAGGGGCTCAAGGCCTGGTATCAGGACAAGACCCCCGAGGGCCTTGACCAATATTCCGAAAAAGCGCTGGCACGGGTGTGGAAGGCCGAACGGTTCAGCTGGTGGTTCTCATCGCTGATGCACCGGTTCCCGGACCAATCGGAGTTTGACCTTCGCATGCAAAAAGCCGAACTTGATTTCTTGCGCAGCAATGACGCCGCGCAAAAAGCCATGGCCGAAAATTACGTGGGGTTGCCCTACTGATGTCTGATACAAAGATCCCCCAAGGCGGCTATGCTGCCCGCCAGCCCGGACATCATCCCGTGGCGCTTTATCCGCCCTATCGCACCTCCGTCAAACGCAGCCCGCAGGCCGCGCCGCTGTCCTTTCCCACCAGCATTGGCGAGGAAAGCGGACCGGTCTTTGGACATGACCTGCTTGGCCCGCTGGATGCGGATTTGCTGCACAATTTTGCCCAAGATGGCGCCTCTGCCATCGGGCCGCGCATTATTGTGCATGGCAAGGTGCGTGATCAGTTTGACCGCCCCGTTTCAGGTGCATTGATCGAGGTGTGGCAGGCCAATGCCGGCGGGCGCTATCGGCACAAGAAAGAAGGCTATATCGCGCCCCTAGATCCCAACTTTGGCGGTTGCGGGCGCACCATCACCCGAGAAGACGGATCATATGAGTTTCGCACGGTCCTGCCCGGCCCTTATCCTTGGCCCAATGGCCCGAACGACTGGCGACCTGCGCACATCCACTTTAGCCTGTTTGGCGCCGGCTTTGCCCAGCGGTTGATCACGCAGATGTATTTCGAAGGTGATCCGCTGATCTGGCGCTGTCCGATTGT
The DNA here is from genome assembly GCF_003054325.1 of Sulfitobacter mediterraneus. Taxonomy (GTDB): domain Bacteria; phylum Pseudomonadota; class Alphaproteobacteria; order Rhodobacterales; family Rhodobacteraceae; genus Sulfitobacter; species Sulfitobacter mediterraneus. The sequence continues at coordinate 137,564 of NZ_QBKU01000003.1, read as the reverse complement.
TGGGTCAATCGGGGATAAATCCGCTGTTGAACGGCTGATCGCGCCTCTGGATATGAACCGGACCGTGCCGATGGATGCCCGCGCTTATGAGTTCAACATCATCCTGCGCGGGCGGCGGCAAACCATGTTTGAAAACCGGATGGAGGGTCTGTGATGAGCGATCTGCCAGAAACCGCAAGCCAGACCGCTGGCCCCTATGTCCATATCGGCTGCACCCCAAATTTTGCAGGGATCACAGGGGTTTATGACGAAGACCTTGGTGCACAGATGATCACCGGCGATGTGTCTGGGGAACGGATCACACTCACGGGTCAGATTTTTGACGGCACCAGCACACCGCTGCGCGATGCGATGGTTGAGGCTTGGCAAGCGGATGCGGGCGGGCTCTATGCCGGGCAAGACGGGGCTGATCCGCATTTCACCGGATTTGGCCGATGTGCCTGCGATCAGGACAGCGGCGCGTTCACTTTCGAAACCGTAAAACCGGGGGCAACCCCCTGGCCGCAGGGCGGGATGCAGGCGCCCCATATCACCCTTTGGATTGTCGCGCGGGGGATCAATCTGGGACTGCACACGCGGGTCTATTTTCCGGGTGATCCGGCGTTGGAGACCGACCCGGTCCTGGGCCGGATTGAGCATCGCGTGCGGGTTCAAACCTTGATCGCCGAGGCAGAAAAAGATGGGGTGTATCGATTCAACATCCACCTGCAAGACCCTGAAGAGACTGTGTTTTTCGACGTCTAACCGCAGGTCAGAACACAGCCCGTTCGCGCAACATTAGATGCGGCGCCGGAACCCGAGGGGCAGAAAACCTGCCCCTCCTTGACCAATCAGGTCACGCGGCTGCGCACTTTGTATTTGTCATCGTCCCACAGATCGTTGGCCATCACATCGCGGATGATCTCAACCGCTGCACTGACATCGCCCGCGTCCAGATAGAGCGGCGTAAAGCCAAAGCGCATGATGTCGGGCGCACGGAAATCGCCAATCACACCGCGATCAATCACCGCCTGCATCGCGGCATAGCCATGTTCAAACCGGAACGAGACCTGCGAGCCGCGGATTTTTGCATCGCGCGGGCTGGCCAGTTCCAGCTGTGGCACCTGCGCCTCAACCTCTTCGATAAATTGTTCCTGCAAGGCCACCGACGCCGCCCGCAGATCCCCCATATCAACACCGTCCCAGACCTTCATCGCCTCTTCGAGGGCCGCCATCTGGAGGATCGGCGGCGTGCCAACGCGCATCCGCTCAATCCCTTTGGCAGGCGTGTAATTGAGATCAAAATCAAAGGGTTGGCGATGGCCGAGCCAGCCGCTGAGCGCCGGTTCAACACTGTCCGCCAAATCAGGACGCACATAGATAAACGCAGGCGCGCCCGGCCCGCCATTGAGATATTTGTAGGTGCAGCCGACCGCAAATTCACAGTTCGATCCGGCCAAATCAACCGGGATCGCCCCCGCCGAATGGGCCAGATCCCAAACCATCACCGCCCCTGCCGCATGGGCCAGCTTGGTCATGGCCTTCATGTCATGCATTCGGCCAGATCGGTAATCGACCTCCGTCAACATCACCACTGCGATGTCATTGCCAATCGCATCTGCTACCTCTTCGGGCGCCACGGTGCGCAGCTCGTAGCCTTGCTCCAACAGGCCAACCAGACCCTCCGCCATATAGAGGTCAGACGGGAAATTGCCGGTGTCACTGAGGATCACCCGCCGCTCCGGGCGCAGTTTCACCGCCGAGGCCAGCGCCTGAAACACCTTCACCGACAGGGTATCGCCCATCACAACCGATCCCGCATCTGCGCCAACCAGCGCGCCCACCTGATCGCCCACCCGTTCGGGCATCGCCATCCAACCGGCCTTGTTCCAGCCACCGATCAACATCTGCGCCCATTCGCCCGTCATCACCTCCGCCACGCGGGCGGGCACGGATTTGGGCATCGGGCCCAGCGAATTGCCATCCAGATAAATCACGCCTTCGGGAAGGATAAACTGGTCTTTTCTCAATACATCAGCCACTTACAGCGCTCCTCTGACGTGCCACAATTCCGGAAACAGCTCAACTTCGAGCATTTTGCGCAGGTAGGCCACCCCTGATGTGCCGCCTGTGCCGCGCTTGAACCCGATCACCCGCTCCACTGTGGTGACATGGTTAAACCGCCAGCGGCGGAAGTAATCCTCAAGATCCACCAGCTTTTCCGCCAGCTCATATAGCTCCCAATGGGTTTGGGGATCCTCGTAGACCTTCTGCCACAGATCCTGCACCTCCGGTTTTGCCTCCCATGCGGTGCCTTCGGCCTCTCCTGCCAATGACGGAATGCCCAAACGATCACACAGCAGATCAATCGCCACCTGATAGAGGCTGATCTTGCCCAGCTCATCGGTCAGCGCGGCATGAGGTTCCGGCGTGTGTTCATGCAGTTTGGTCAAGGCGCGGTTGCGGTTGCCCAAAAGGTACTCGATCAGCCGGTACTGATAGGATTGAAACCCCGAAGACGCCCCCAGATAAGGGCGAAATGCCGTATATTCGCTGGGCGTCATGGTCCGCAACACATCCCAAGCCGAGTTCAGCTGTTCAAAGATCCGCGCCACCCGGCTCAGCATTTTGAACGCAGGCTGCAACTGGCCCTGAGCGATACAGCGGCGTGCCTCGGTCAGCTCATGAATGGCCAGTTTCATCCACAACTCGGACGTCTGGTGCTGGATGATAAACAGCAAGCCATCATGGGCCATATCCAGCGGGTTCTCTACAGTCAGGATCTTGTCCAGCCCCAGATAATCGCCATAGGACTTGTCCTTGGCAAAGTTCATTTTGGCGCCTTTTGCGGCCTCGTCAAACGTGCTCATTTGTCTTCTCTCAGTGCAAATCTTTGAATTTTTCCGGTCGCGGTCTTGGGCAATGCTTCAATAAACCGGATATCACGCGGGTATTTGTAGGGTGCGATGATTGCCTTCACATGGTCTTGCAAGTCCTTGACCAATGCCGCATCGCCAACCGCGCCGTCGATCAGGACCACATGTGCCTGAACAATTGCGCCCCGTGCCTCATCCGCCGCACCGACAACGCCGCATTCACTGACCTTGGGATGGCTGAGCAAGGCCGCTTCGACCTCTGGTCCGGCAATGTTATAACCCGCCGAAATGATCATATCGTCGTTGCGGGCGGCAAAGTGCAGATAGCCATCCGCATCCATCATGAAGCTGTCGCCAGTGATGTTCCAACCGTCCCGCACATAGGTTTTTTGGCGATCATCGGCCAGATACCGGCAGCCCGTTGGCCCGCGCACCGCCAGCTTGCCAACCTCATCGCGCGGCACATCATCGCCGTTTTCGTCAATGATCCGAACCTGATAGCCGCCAACCGGCTTGCCCGTGCAGGCCGCCTTGTGATCATCAAAACGGTTGGAGATGAAGATATGCAACATCTCGGTCGCGCCGATCCCGTCCAGCATCGGCTTGCCGGTCTTTTCCATCCAGTCGTGATAGACAGGCGCGGGCAGCGTTTCACCAGCACTCACTGCGGCACGCAGGGAAGACAGATCCGCGCCTTCCTCCATCGCCTGCAACATCGCGCGGTAAGCCGTGGGCGCGGTGAAACATACCGTTGCTTTGAACTTCTCAATGATTTCAATCATGTTTGGCGGGCTTGCGGTTTCCAACAATGTCGCTGCCGCGCCAAAGCGCAGTGGAAAGATCGCCAAACCACCCAGCCCAAAGGTGAAGGCAAGAGGCGGCGATCCGACAAAGACATCTTCTGGCGTGACCTGCAGCACCTCTTTGGCGTAGCCATCTGCGATAATCAGCAAATCACGGTGAAAATGCATCGTCGCCTTGGGATCGCCCGTGGTGCCAGAGGTAAAGCCGAGCAATGCCACGTCATCTTGCGCCGTTGGCACCGCGTCAAAATGCACTGGCTTTTCCAGCGCCAACCTGTCCAATTCAGCGTCATGGTTGCTGGTCCCGTCAAAACCGACCACCGTCTTGAGGAATTTTGACGCCTTGGCACAGCTTGCCATCTCATCCATCAACCGCGTGTCACACAGGGCATGGGTGATCTCCGCCTTGTCGACAATCGCGCCCAGTTCCCCGGCCCGCAGCATTGGCATGGTGTTGACCACCACCGCCCCCGCTTTGGTCGCCGCCAGCCAGCACGCCACCATGGCCGGATTGTTGGCAGAGCGGATCAACACCCGGTTCCCCGGTTTGACGCCCAGATCCTCAACCATGGCGCGGGCCAGACGGTTGGTCCAATCGCTGAGTTCCTTGTAGGTGCGGCGCCGGCCATTGCCGATCAACGCCGTGTGATCGCCAAAACCTTTGACCACCATCGCGTCGGTCAACTCGACCCCGACGTTCAGCTGATCTGGATAGTCAAACCCCTCCAGCAACAGATCCGGCCAAAGCGCCTGATCCGGCAGGTTATCGCGGCAATAGCTGTCGCTGTGTCCGGTTGGCCCAAGCATCTCAGCGTCCTCCCAATGTTTGGCGTGCAATCACCACCCGCTGCACATCCGATGCACCTTCATAGATGCGCAAGGCGCGGATCTCGCGGTAAAGCCGTTCAACGGTTTCGCCATGGCGCACGCCGTCGCCCCCGTGCAATTGCACAGCCTTATCAATTACTTGTTGCGCATGATCTGTGGCAAACAGCTTGGCCATCGCGGCCTCGCGGGTGACCCGTGCCGCGCCGCTGTCCTTGGCCCAAGCGGCGCGATAGATCAGCAAGGCCGAGGCATCCACATCCACCGCCATATCAGCGATATGCCCCTGCACCAGCTGCAAATCCGCCAAGGGCGCACCCTGAACATGGCGGGTGCTGACCCGCTCCAACGCCTCATCCAGCGCCCGCCGCGCAAATCCCAGCGCCGCCGCCGCCACGGTGGAGCGAAACACATCCAACACCGACATCGCGATGGCAAAGCCTTTGCCACGCTCGCCCAACAGGGCCGATCCGGGCAGTTTCACATCGTCAAAATGCAAGGTCGCCAAAGGATGCGGCGCCATCACCTCAAGCCGCGCTTCGATCTTTAACCCCGGCGTATCCGCTGGTACCACAAAGGCCGAAAGCCCCTTGGCCCCCGGTGCCTCTCCGGTGCGGGCAAAGACTGTGTAAACATCGGCAATTCCGCCATTGGAAATCCAGGTTTTGCGCCCGTTCAGGACAAAACCATTGCCATCCGCCTCGGCCGTCATGGTGGAATTGGCCACATCCGATCCGGATTGTGGTTCGGTCAAGGCAAAGGCCGATATCGCCGCCCCGCTGCGGGTCTTGGGCAGCCAGTCTGCCTGCTGCTCTGCATTACCAAAGAGCGAGATCGCGCCAGTGCCAAGCCCCTGCATCGCAAAGGAAAAATCCGCCAACCCGTCATATCGTGCCAAGGTCTCGCGGATCAGGCACAGCGACCGCACATCAAGGCTCTCGCCCGCCTCTGCCCCCGAATGACGCAGCCAACCGCCCTGCCCCAGCATTGCCACCAGGTCACGGCAGGCGGCATCGGTATCGCTGTGATCCACCGCCCCAAGGTTCTGCTGTGCCCAAGCGTCCAGCGCCGCGGCCAGTTCCCGATGGTGGTCCTCAAAAAACGGCCATGTCAGAAAACTACGATCCGGCATTGCGCTCCTCCCTCTTCCCTTTTTGGCCCGAAATATCTCCGGGGGTTTGGGGGCTGGCCCCCAATGTAGCTTTGTTTGGGGGCTGGCCCCCAAAGTGTCGCTTGTCGATGTGAGGCTCAATCGCCTTCGAACACGGGCCGTTCCTTGGCGACAAAGGCCTTATAGGCCCGCTCAAAATCGCCGGTCTGCATGCAAATCGCCTGCGCCTGCGCCTCGGCTTCAATCGCTTGCTCAATCGACATCGACCATTCCTGCGCCAGCATCGTCTTGGTCATCATATGGGCAAAGTTCGGCCCGGCCTGGATCTTCTTGGCAAAGGCCAGCGCCTCAGCGTCCAGATCGGTGCCATCCACCAAACGGTTGAAAAAGCCCCAGCGTTCGCCTTCTTCTGCTGACATCGACCGCCCTGTATAAAGCAGCTCTGCCGCGCGGGTCTGGCCGATGATGCGGGGCAGGATCGCACAAGCCCCCATGTCACAGCCCGCAAGGCCGACACGGGTGAACAGAAACGCCGTTTTGGCCTCGGGCGTCGCCAGCCGCAGATCGGACGCCATCGCAATGATCGCGCCGGCCCCCACACAGATGCCGTCCACCACCGCAATCACCGGCTTGCCGCAGTTCACAATTGCCTTGACCAGATCGCCGGTCATACGGGTGAACTGCAGCAGTTCCTTCATATTCATGCGGGTCAAAGGCCCAATGATATCATGCACATCGCCGCCCGAGCTGAAGTTGCCGCCGTTTGAGCCAAAGATCACGATATCCACGTCGTCGGCATAGACCAGATCGCGGAACCAGTCGCGCAATTCGGCGTAGCTGTCGAAGGTCAGCGGGTTCTTCCGGTCAGGCCGGTCGAGCCGCACCGTGGCGATGCCGTCTTTGATATCACAAAGAAAATGTTTCACATCACTGCGCATTCTCAGGTTCCTTTTTGTTCATTTCCATATCTGCCCGGTCCGCCGCATCGGCAAAGGCTTGCAGTCGCGCAGCCATGGCGCGGGCGTCTTCGGGGGTCACATCCGTTAGCATAAGATCCACCCATTTTTCGTGAGACAATGCCTGGCGGGCAAATTCCGCCTCCCCCTCGCGGGTCAGGCGCAGGCGGGTGGCGCGGCGGTCGCCCGGTACGGCGATGCGCTCCACAAACCCCTCATCGCTCAGCCGGTCGGCAATGCCCGTGACATTGCCATTGGAGACCCGCAGCACGCCCGACAGCTGGCTCATCTTCAGGCCTTCGGGATGGCGCGACAGGGCTGACATCACGTCAAAGCGCGGCAGCGTGGTGTTGTAGTCGCGGCGCAGGTTGTCGCGCAGTTGATGTTCGATCCCGCGCACCACTTTCAGCAGCCGCAGCCAGAGACGCACACGATCTTTTGCGGCGGTCATATTTCCCCGCCCGAAACGCTTAATGCGTGACCGTTGACCATCGACGCCTCGGGGGATGCCAGGAATTGTACCGCAGCGACCACTTCATCTGTATTGATCATCCGGCGCATCGGGTTGCCGCCCACCACCATTTTCTCGGCCTTTTCGCGCGGGATGTTCATGCGTTCCATCACCCCTGTGACCGCAGCCTGCCCCATATCGGTATCGACAAATCCCGGGCAGACCGCGTTGCAGGTGATACCCTCGCGGGCCAGTTCCACGGCCAAGGACCGCACCAACCCAAGAACACCGTGTTTGGCTGCCGCGTAAGACGCAATATTGGCCCCGCCCTTGAGGCTGGCTGTGGAGGCGATGGCAATCAGCCGCCCGCCCGCTGTCATTCCATTAAGCGCCTCGCGGAAGGTCAGGAACACCCCAGTCAGATTGACCGCAAGCGTGCTTTGCCAAACCTCCAGTGGCATGTCGGCAACGCGCATCGCCGTGCCAGCACCCGCATTGGCGATCACCACATCATAAGGCTTATCGAACAGTGCTTTGACCGAGGTTTCATCCGTCACATCAACCTGTTTGCAGGTCATCCCGCGCCCGCCATCGGTTTCCGCAAGCGCGTCCATGCGCCGCCCGGCGATGGTCACGTCATCCCCTTGATCGGCGTAGTGCTGTGCAATGGCGCGGCCAATGCCTGATCCGCCACCCGTGATTAAGATGCGTCTCATACTTTCTCCATCTCTGCGGCACGGTCCGCCAACCGCCATGCCTGATCCCGGCCCGCCTCATAGGGCAGCGGCCATTTGGCATGACGATCGCCAATTTCGGTTGCTGCATGCAAGGTCCAATAGGGGTCGGCCAGATGTGGCCGCGCAAGGCAGACCAGATCAGCGCGGCCCGCCATCAGGATGGAATTGACATGGTCAGGTTCATAGATATTGCCCACCGCCATCGTTTTGATGCCGCCATCGTTGCGGATACGGTCCGAGAACGGTGTCTGGAACATCCGGCCATAGACCGGCTGGCCTTCGGTGCTGGTCTGGCCTGCGGAGACATCAATGATGTCTGCGCCTGCGGCCTCGAACATCTTGGCAATCTCAACGGCTTCTTCGGGGGTCACGCCATCATCACCGGCCCAGTCGCTGGCCGAGATACGCACCGACATCGGCTTGCTCTCCGGCCAGACCGCCCGCATGGCGTTGAAAACCTCAAGCGGATAGCGCATCCGGTTTTCCAGAGGGCCGCCATATTCGTCGGTGCGGCTGTTGGACAGGGGCGAGATGAAGGACGAGATCAGATAGCCATGCGCGGCATGCAGTTCGATCATGTCAAAGCCAGCCCGATCCGCCATTTCGGCAGCGCTTACAAACTCATCCCGGACCTGATCCATATCCGCGCGGGTTGCGGCACGGGGCACCGCATTCTCGTCCGACCACGGAATTGCGGAGGCTGACACTAGATCCCAGTTGCCCGAGGCCAGCGGTTTGTCCATGCCTTCCCAACCGATCCGGGTGGAGCCTTTGCGCCCCGCATGGCCGATCTGACAGCAGATTTTCGCGTCGGTCTCGGCATGGGTGAAATCCACCAGCCGTTTCCATGCCGCCTCATGCTCAGGCGCGTAAAGACCCGGACAGCCTGGCGTGATCCGCCCTTTGGGAGACACACAGGTCATTTCCGTGTAAACCAGCGCCGCGCCGCCTTTGGCCCGTTCACCATAATGGATCAGATGCCAATCGGTCGGGCAGCCGTCCACGGCCTTGTATTGCGCCATGGGCGAGACCACGACACGGTTCTCCAGCTTCATATCGCGCAGCTGGAACGGGGCAAACATCGGCGCACGCACCGGGCCGTTGGCCCCGGCACCGGCTTGTTCCATGAACCAACGTTCCGCCCCTTCGAGCCATTTTGCATCCCGCTCGCGCAGGTTTTCATGGCTGATCCGCTGGCTGCGGGTGAGCATGGAATAGTTCAACTGCACCGGATCAAGATCAAGATACCGCTCCACATCCTCGAACCATTCCAATGAGTTACGCGCAGCAGATTGCAGGCGAAGTACTTCCAGACGGCGGGCGTCTTCGTACTTCTGAAAGGCGACCTCGATATCGCTCTCTGCGGTCACATGATCGGCCAGAGAAATCGCCGATTCCATTGCCAGCTTGCTGCCTGACCCGATGGAGAAATGCGCAGTGGCCGAAGCATCGCCCAGTAGAACCACGTTCTTGTGGCTCCATTTTTCGCAGAGCACGCGGGGGAATTGTATCCAGGCGGAGCCACGGATGTGCTTGGCGTTGGTCATCAAGGCATGGCCGCCCAGATGGTCCTTAAAGATCTCTTCACAGATGGCGATGGTTTCTTCTTGGGTCTTCTCGCCAAAGCCATAGGCATCAAAGGTGTCTTGATTGCATTCAACGATGAAGGTCGCGGTCTCATCGTCGAATTGATAGGCATGCACCCAAATCCAGCCCTTGTCTGTCTTTTCAAAGATAAAGGTGAAAGCGTCATCAAATTTCTGATGGGTTCCGAGCCAGATAAACTGGCATTTGCGCACGTCGATATCGGGTTGAAAGGTCTCTTGAAATTCCAACCGGGTCTTGGAGTTGAGCCCGTCACAGGCCACCACCAGATCATACTCATCCATGTAATGCGAGGCGGCATGCACTTCGGTCTCGAACTGCAGGTTCACGCCCAAATCACGCGCACGGTCTTGCAAGATTTGCAACAGGCGCATCCGCCCGATACCGCAGAACCCGTGGCCGGAGCTGACGGTCTTTTGATCCTTGTAGATCAGCGCCACATCATCCCAGTAGGCAAAATGGCTGCGGATCACAGCTGCCGAGACCGGATCATTCACCTCCAGATTATCAAGCGTTTCATCCGACAGAACCACGCCCCACCCAAAGGTGTCGTCGGGCTTGTTCCGCTCAAGCACAGTCACATCCGCGTCCGGTTGGCGCAGTTTCAACGAGATTGCGAAATAGAGCCCCGCAGGCCCGCCGCCCAAACAGATTGCACGCATCAGCCTCTCCCTCAGATGTCCATTTGCGGGAAAGGTATGGTGAGTCGGGATTTGCTTCAAGTAAAAATATTTTAGATATAAAATAATTTTACCTTGCGCCTTGCCGGGCCATTTTTCCGGCCACCTCGCGTTGAAAGCGACCTGTTTTGTCGGACATAAGACGCGACAAGGTGCGATGCGGGATGCAACGGTGGTGCCAACACGAAAGGAAAAATGATGAGCCTCCGCACAGGTCGCCGCGCCCGCCAAGCCCCTGACACCAGCACCCCGCCGCGCAGCCGCGCTTACCGCCAGATGCGCCATCCCTTTGAACCTCAAAGGGTTTTTTCGGATGACGCAATTGCCAACATGCACCAGATGGCGCTCAGGGCCTTGTCGGAACTGGGGATGAAAATCCTGCTGCCCGAGGCGCGGAAACTGTTTGGTGATGCGGGCGCACTCGTCGATGACAGCAGTCAAATGGTACGGATCGGGCCGGAACTTGTCGCGGCGGCCCTTGCCACTGCGCCCAGCTCCATCCGGTTGCGCGGGCCCAATCCGGACCGCGAACAATGGTTTGAGCCGGGCGCGATGCTGTTTTCAGCGGGGGCCGGTTGCCCCAATACCATTGATGCGGTGCGCGGACGTCAGGCGGGGTGTCTGCAGACCTTTGAGGAAACACTCAAACTGGTGCAAAGCTTTGATGCCATTCATATTCTCGGCCCTTCAGCAGAGCCGCAAGATGTGCCGCCGCATCTGCGCCACTACGCCATGATGCAAGCGCAGCTGAGCATCAGCGACAAGCCAACCTTCATCTATGCCCGCGGGAAAAAGCAGATCTCGCAGAGCCTTGAAATGATCGCGCTGGGGCATGGGTTGTCTGATGACGAGCTGCGCAATGGATCGTGGTCCTACTCCATCATCAACACCAATTCGCCCCGTCAGATCGACGTGCCGATGGCCGAAGGTATCATCGAAATGGCCCGCGCCGGCCAGATGACCATCATCACCCCTTTCTGTCTGGCAGGGGCAATGGCCCCCATCACAGTGGCCGGTGCACTGGTGCTGCAACATGCCGAAGCTTTGGCGGCAATCACCCTGTCGCAGCTCACCGCACCCGGCGCGCCAGTGACCTACGGCGGCTTTGCTTCCAACGTTGATATGAAATCGGGATCGCCTGCCTTTGGCACACCTTCGCATATGAAGCTGACCATCGGTTCTGGCCAACTGGCGCGCCACATCGGGTTGCCCTGGCGGTCGGCGGCAGGTTCGGCGTCCAATACTTCTGATGCGCAGGGGGCCGGTGAGAACCACATGGGGCTCTGGGCAGCACTGCAAGCCAACGCAACGCTGACGGTGCATTCGGCAGGCTGGCTCGAAGGCGGGCTCAGCTTTGGCTTTGAAAAGTTCATCAACGATATGGAAGCCGTACAACAACTGGCCGAAATGGCGATGCCAACCCCCGAAGATCAGGCTAGCCTGGGCTGGGATGCCTTGGCTGATGTGGACCCCGGCGGGCATTTCTTTGCCACCCAACACACCATGGACCGCTACCGCGACGCCTTTTACGCGCCGGTGGTGGCAGATCTGAGCAATCACGGGGCTTGGGTCGAAGCAGGATCAAAAACCTCGACCGAGCGGGCGGTAGATGTCTGGCAAGGCATTTTGCGAGACTTCGCCCCGCCACCAAGTGCCGCCAGTATGGCCGATAAATTGAAAGCGTTTGTCGATAAGGGCACCAAAGCGGGCGGCGCCCCGCCCACCGAAGGTTAAGCCCCCCTCAACGCATAAGGGGGCCAGCCCCCACCGCCGCTGCGCGGCGCTCCCCCCGGAGGTTTTTCTGGCCAAATGAAGAGAAGGACACACTTTTTCTTCATTTGGCCCTTAAACCTCTGGGGTCCGGGGCAAGGCCCCGGGTGTCTGCGAGGCGCGGTGATCGTGCAGAAAGTTTAGGGCGTAATCAGTGACACGCCCGGAATGCGCTGAATGGCCAGAACATCTTCGTCGTAAAGATCGGTCATTTCGTTGACCAGTTCTTCGGTCCAGCCTTCCATGTCCAGCTCTTCTTCGATCTCATCTTCGAGCGCGAATTTGTCGAGGAAGGCGGCGATCACCCGGCGTTTCTGAATTTCGGTCAGATCGGGATGGCCATCAAGATAAGCGCGGAACCTTTGCATACCTTCCTTGCTCATGATCGACGCCAGCAGGTCAAACCCGCCCGCGACCTTTTCATGGGGCTCAAAACCGGCCATCTCGCGGATAATCTGCGACCAAATCAGCGGCATATCCTCGTTGCACCAGATGGTGATCGGCACATGTGGCACCGCTTCCTTGATGTCTTCGATTGTTTCGGACCACCGAACATCCAACGGGTCGTGCGGGCCCCAAAATGCGTCCGGATCTTTCTTGTCCGCCTTGCCGTGCAGGATCGGCAAAAGCGCGGCCGGGTTGCGGATCGCCAGAAAAATCTCGAGGTCATCGTCGGGGAACAGTTCGGCCATAAACCGCATGCGCCGCGCGGCTGCGGGGTAAAGCTGGCCTTTGCGCACCGCCGTAGCGGGCGTGCGGAAAAAGTTGGGGTCGGACAGGATCACCCGGTCTGCTTTGCTGCCGTCGAGGATGACATCCAGCAGCACTTCACGTGCCTCAGCGGAAGCCGGCGTGCGGTGCATCGCGTTCAACGTGTCGCGGATCAGTCCGCGATAGCTGTTCGGCCCCGGCACAGCGATCCCGCGTTGGCCAAATTCACCCTTGTTACGCAGCAGCGATTTCATCAATCGCTCTTGCTCTGTGAAATGCGCACCTGTGTGCAAGATCAATTGCATGATCAACCGCTCAATTTTTATTGCTGTGGAACGTTGAATACAGCGTTGAAGGGCTTGTGTAAAATGCCAATCTGACTGCGCCTGTGGGCCATTGCAATCTTCAGCTGTACTGCGACCAACAACGCCCCAAAAGGGTGAAGTGAAATTTCCTGACTTTTGCTCAAGAGAATGTCTTGCATCCCCCCAAATCATCTTTTAAAGAACGCCCACGCTACGCGGTGACACACGCCAGATAGCACTGACATCTTTGATGTCTGCCCCTATAGCTCAGCTGGTAGAGCAATTGATTTGTAATCAATAGGTCCGCGGTTCGAGTCCGTGTGGGGGCACCATTTCTTTCTCAACATGTCAAAGCATGCCAAGCGTGACCTGATCACAGCTATCGTATTGTCTGCCTTGGCCTTTTTGGCCAAGGCGCGTGGTTTTTGCCCCGCAAGGCTAACCCTTGAGCCGCTCGACGATGCTTTGTGCGGTGACGGTGCCGACGGTGCCTGTGTCGTCCGTCACGTTCAGGGCGGTCTCTGCGCCACTGAGTTGATCTATCAGCTCGGCCACGGGTGTTTCGGCTGAGACTTCGGCGGATGCTGATCCGGCCTCTGCCCCCATCACATCGCGTGCGGTCAGAACCCCCAGCGGGTTCATGTTGGCAACAAAATCCGCCACATATTCCGATGCGGGGTTTGAGAAAATTTCGCGCGGGGTGCCGAGTTGCACGATGCGGCCGCCTTCCATGATTGCGATGCGGCCGCCCAGCTTGAACGCCTCGTCCAGATCGTGGCTGACAAAGATGATCGTGCGTTTCAGGTCGCGTTGCAGGTCCAGCAATTCGTCTTGAAGCCGGGTCCGGATCAAGGGGTCAAGGGCCGAGAACGGCTCATCCATCAGCAGGATCGGTGCTTCGGTGACAAAGGCGCGCGCGAGGCCGACACGTTGTTGCATGCCGCCCGACAATTCGCCCACTTTGCGGTCCGCCCAATCGGACAGGCCAACGAGTGCAAGCTGTTTGTCGGCCCGTTCGAGGCGTTCTTTTTTGGGCACATCGGACAGTTCCAGCGCCAGTGCCACGTTGTCGCGCACGCTGCGCCATGGCAGCAGGCCGAATTGCTGAAACACCATGGATACGCATTCGCGGCGCACCCGGCGCAGATCAGCGGGGGAGCAGCCCTGCACGTCGCAAGACCACGCGCCGTCGTTGACCGTAACATTGCCGCGCACCACGGGGTTCAGACCGTTCACCGCCCGCAAAAGTGTCGATTTGCCCGAGCCCGACAGGCCCATCAGCACGAGGATCTCGCCCTCTTCGACCTCAAAGGAACAATCGTGCACGCCCAGAACTTGCCCGGTGGCCGCTTCGATCTCGGCGCGGCTCTGACCAGCGTCCATCAATGGCAACGCCTTGTCCGGCTTTTCGCCAAAGACGATGGAAACGTTATTAAATTCAACAGCTTTGGTCATTTTCCGCCCACCCGCAACATTCGATCCAGCATGATGGCCACCACCACAATGATCAGCCCGCTTTCAAAGCCGAGGCCGGTGTTCACCTGATTGAGCGCCCGCACAACCGGCACGCCCAGCCCGTCTGCACCGACCAGCGCGGCAATCACCACCATCGACAGCGACAGCATGATCGTTTGGTTGAGCCCTGTCATGATCTGCGGCAGCGCATAGGGCAGCTCAATCTTCCACAGGGTCTGGCTTGGCTTGGCGCCAAAGGCTTCGGCGGCTTCCAGCAGCGCCTTGGGGGTGGAGGAAATGCCAAGTTGCGTCAGGCGGATCGGGGCGGGCAGCACAAAGATCACCGTGGCGATCAGGCCCGGCACCATGCCGATGCCGAAAAACACAATCGCGGGGATAAGATACACAAAGGTTGGCAGGGTTTGCATCAAGTCCAACACCGGACGCATGAACCGGTACAGCTTGGGCCGGTGCGCCGCTGCGATGCCAATCGGCACGCCAACACCCATACAGACCACACAGGCCGACAGGACCAGCGTCAGGCTTTCGGTGGTTTCCTCCCAGTAGTCCTGATTGAGGATAAACAGGAAACCCAGCACAACAAAGATCACGGTTTTCCAGTTGCGTTGGATCACCCATGTGAGCGCGGCGAACAGGGCAATAATGATCAGCGGATGCGGTGTTTGCAGCACCCAGAGGATCGCATCGATCAGTTGTTCCATGAGCAGGGCCAACCCGTCAAAGAACCACGCGCCATTGATTTGCAGCCATTCGAACATTGCCTCTGCAACATCGTCAATCGGCACTTTGTTTTCTGTCAGCCAGTCCATTGCGTCCCCCGCCAAACCGTTGTGTATTCAAAAAAGATGCCCGTCCTGTGATCAGAACGGGCATCTTTCGATTTTAGGCCGAATTTACTTCAGCGCGTCTTTGGCCGCCATCATCGCGTCGCCGCCGTCCATGGTTGTGACACCGGCCAGCCAGCCGTCCAGCACCGATGCATTGGCCTTGAGCCAATCGGTCGCGGCCTCTTCGGGGTCTTTGCCGTCATCCAGGATTGCGCCCATGATTTCGTTTTCCATGGCAAGCGTGAATTCCATGTTGCCCAGCAGTTTGCCGACGTTCGGGCATTCTGCGGCGTAACCGGCGCGGGTGTTGGTGTAGACAGTTGCGCCGCCCAGATCAGGGCCAAAGAAATCATCGCCGCCTTCAAGGTAGGTCAGATCAAAGTTTGCGTTCATCGGATGTGGCTCCCAACCGAGGAAGACAACCGGATCGCCCTTGCGGTTGGCGCGGGCCACCTGTGCCAGCATCCCCTGTTCGGAGGATTCGACCACTTCAAAGTCCTTCAGGCCAAAGGCGTTGTCATCGATCATTGACTGGATCAGTCGGTTGCCGTCATTGCCCGCTTCGATGCCGTAAATCTTGCCATCCAACGCTTCGCCCTTGCCGGCGATGGTGTCAAAGGATGTGATGCCCATGTCGGCGGCAGCCTTGTTCACGGCCAATGTGTATTTTGCGCCTTGCAGGTTGGCGCGGACAGTGTCGACAGTGCCAGCCTCGCGGTAAGGCGCGATGTCAGCCTCCATTGTCGGCATCCAGTTGCCAAGGAAGACGTCGATGTCGCCTGCCGCCATAGAGGTATAGGTCACTGGCACCGACAGGATCTTGGTTTCGGTGTCATAGCCCAATGCGTCCAGCACAACGCTGGCTGCTGCGGTGGTGGCTGTGATGTCGGTCCAGCCCACATCTGAAAAGGTGACTTTGTCACAAGAGGCAGCGGCCACGGACGTGCCGATGGTCAGCGCCAATGCGGTTGTCGCAAGCAAGGTTTTCATGGTTCAGATCACTCCCAGAGGATTTTTATTGATTGATGGGCCAATAAAAAGGCAACTGACCAGACAATGCAACATGATTTATCCCCTAACGCAGGGGGGAGCGGCAAATCGCACTGCGCTTGCGCCCTGCCCGTCCCAGATCATAGACTGTGCGATATTGACGCAGCTTTTTGATCAAGGACATTCCATTGAGCCAAGCCCCCTCCCGCCCGGCACAGCAAAAAACGATGCGCAACTTGCGCATGTTCAGTGGCCTTTATTTGCTGGGATATGTGACCTGTCATTTGCTGAACCTCTGTCTGGGGGTGCTGTCGGTGGATGCAATGGATGCAGCGCGGCCCTACCTCTCGGGCATCTGGACCAATGGCGCGGCGTCTTATGTCACGCTGACCATGCTGCTGCTGCATTATTTTGTCGGGCTGTGGTCGATCTATCAGCGGCCAAGCATTTCAGGCACCGCTCAGGATCTGGTGCAGGCCTTGTCGGGGCTGACCGTTCTGCCTTTGCTGGCGACCCATGCCATAGGCGTTTCGATGTTGCAGCAATCGGGTGTTTTGGTGGATTATGTCCTGATCAACCGGATTTTCTGGCTCAGCAATCCGGGTATCGGACTGACACAGGTCGTTCTGCTGTCTGTGGTCTGGGTGCATGGTTGTGCGGGTCTGTTCATGTGGCTGCGCTCCAAACGCGCGGCGGCGGGGTATCTGCCCTATCTCTATCCATTGGCGGTGGCGGTGCCGGTGCTGGCGTTGATCGGGTTTGCGCAGGCCGGACGGATCGTGCTGGCCGAGGGCGCAGGGCCAGAGCTGATCCGCGATCCGGCTTTTGTGGCGCCGATCCCCTTTGGTTTGATTAAGACCGTAACGAACTGGGTGATCTGGGTATCGGCAGGGCTGGCCGTGCTGGTGCTGGCGGCACGCGGATTGCGCAACTGGATGGCCCAGAATGTGCGAGTCACTGTGACCACCCAAGACATCGGGCGGATTGCGCCCTTGACCGGGCAAAGCTTGCTGGACGGGTTTCGCCGTGCCGATCAACCTCATGCCAATCTGTGTTCCGGGCGCGGGCGTTGCGGCACCTGCGCCGTGCGCATTTTGGACGTGGCCGGCAATCCGCCACCGCCAGCCTCGGCACTGGAGCAGATGACACTGGACCGGATCAACAAAGGCGATGACGTGCGTCTGGCCTGCCAATTGCCGCTTGAACATGGCACCGAATTGACTGTGGCGCGGGTGTTCCCGCCTGATTTTGCATTTGACAGCACCCCTGCGGCCAAACCCCGGCATGATACAGATGAGGTGCCCGCATGATGGTCCGCATGATCCGCGCCGCCCTGCTTTGGCTGAGCCTGACTTTGGCCGCGCTGCCTGCCGCCGCGCAGGACACCGCCGCCGCCGCACCCCTTGATGCCCCCTCAGCCAATGATTTGCACGAATTCACCCGCCTGCTGGCCGATCCGCGCATCCAAGGTTGGTTAACCGCCCAAGCGGACACCGCCGGAGCAATCGCAGATGACAACGGCGCGACCTTTCGCGAAGAGGCCGAAGCTGTCCTGACCGGTATCCGGGCGCGGATCGGCGATCTGGGACAGGCTTGGCGTGCGTTTCCTTCGGCCCCCGCCTTTATTCTGGAGCGTTGGCAAACCAAGGTCACCCCTGCCCAGCAAGTGCGCGGCCTGACCTTTGTTATGATCTTTTTGTTTGTGGGTGCCGGGCTGGAATGGCTGTACCGGCAATACACCAACCCGGTAAAACTGCGCATCGAATTGCAGCATGTCAGCACGGTGCGCGAACGGGTGACGGCGGCGACCTTGCGGTCCCTGATCACCTTGACCGGTTTGGCAATCTTTGCGTTTGGCAGCATTGGCACCTTTGCTGCCTTTTCATGGCCGCCGACGTTGGAAACCTTGGTGCTGAACCTGTTGGTTGTGGTGTTTGGGGTGCGGGCGATACGGGCGCTTTTGGTGCTGTTTCTGGCCCCTTCTGTGGAAGAATTGCGTTTGCTGCCGCTGTCCAACCCGGTGGCCAAATTCCTGTCCAAACTGCTGCTGTGCTTGGCCGGGTTCTTTGTGCTCGCAGCTTCCATGGCAGATGTATTTGGCCGCATCACCGGCAGCGGCGGACAGTCCCCGCAGGCGCTTGGTGTCAGTCTCGCGCTGGCGACGCTGGCATTGGTCCTGACTCTGGCGGCGGTGATCTATGGTTTTGGCAAGATCACAACGGTGCTCGATCTGCCACGCAGCCGTGCACAGCGGCTTTGGCGGGTCTATCTGTGTGTGCTGGCGGTGCTGGTCTACGCTGCATTGGTGTTGGCCCTGCCCGCCTTGATGTGGAGCTTTGCCTTGCTTGGCTTGCTGGTGCCCGGCTTGCGGTTGCTGCGGCTTTGGGTCGATGACAGCTTTGACCGGGCCAAGGCCGAGGTGATCCGTATTGAAGCGCCTGATCCTGCTGATCTGGCTGAGATCGAAGCCAGCGAAGCCGCGGCCGAACCCATTGCTGATTTGCATGACGAAGACGTGGATGCGCCGTTGCCCGACCATCCTTACGAAAGCTACCGCCCGCTGGCGCAACGGCTGGTGCGCTTTGTCGCGCTGTTTGCCATTGGGGCCGTCTTGGCCATGGTCTGGGATCTGCGGGTCTTTGAACGGGCGGCAACGCCGACATTCTCGGGCCGTGCCCTTCGGGTTTTGATCGACAGCGCGGTGGCGCTTTTGCTGGCCGATCTGGTCTGGGTCTGGGCCAGTTCGGCGATCGACCGCAGGTTGGCCGCCTATCGCCCGCCAGAACCGGGCACCGCGCCGGGGCCAGAGGCGCGGATGGCCACCTTGCTGCCACTGCTGCGGGTCACATTGATGGTGACATTGCTGGTGATGGTGGCGATGTCTGTGCTGTCCTCACTGGGCGTCAATATCGCGCCGATCCTTGCGGGTGCGGGTGTTCTTGGCATCGCCATCGGCTTTGGTGCGCAATCACTGGTCAAGGATGTGGTCTCGGGGATCTTCTTCCTTGTCGATGATGCGTTCCGGGTCGGCGAATATGTCGAGATCGACCAATTGCGCGGCACGGTCGAGAAAATCTCGATCCGGTCCCTGCAAATTCGCCACCACAGGGGCGCGGTGCATACCCTGCCCTTTGGCGAGTTGCGTCATCTGACCAACCATTCGCGCGATTGGGTGATCATGAAGCTGGAATTCCGCGTGCCGTTTGAAACCGATCTGAAACTGGTCAAAAAGCTGATCAAGAAAATCGGCGCGGAGATGCTCGAAAACGAATTCTATGGCCATAGCATTATTGAAACACTCAAGTCCCAAGGTGTGCGGCGCATGGAGGAGTTTAACATGGTTGTTGGCGTCAAATTCATGACCCGCCCCGGAGAGCAATGGTTGGTGCGGCGCGATGCCTACCAGATGGTGCGCGACGCCTTTGAGGCGAACGGCATCCGCATGGCCGAACGCAATGTCAAAGTCGAAGTGGCCGGATCGGAAAACATGACCGAAGAGGAACGCACCGCCGTTGCCGCGGCCGCCCAGCAGGCCACGGAAACCCAGCTTGGCCCCAAGGCGCCGATCCCTGATGAGCCATGATTGGGGATTTTTGGACAGGTGCGTGATCTTTGGTGGCAACAATGACGCACCGATGAGGGTTTGCTTGTGGCTCTCTTGATGCTAGAACTGTTGGACTTTTAGCGGACGAAAGACCTCCTTATGACTCTGGCGCAATCCAGTTCGGATTTCATGGCCTGTGCAGACTGCAACATTCGCAATCGTGCTGTCTGCGCGACCTGCGAGCCGCATGAGCTAAGCCGGCTTGAAGATATCAAGTATTACCGGACCTTCGATGCGGGCCAGTCGATCATGTTTGAGGGCGACGAGATGCATTTCGTGGCCTCCGTAGTGTCGGGTGCGGCGACCCTGTCACGCACTCTGCCGGATGGCCGCATTCAGATGGTCGGCCTTTTGCTCCCTTCCGATTTCATTGGCCGTCCCGGCCGTGATGCCGTGGCCTATGATGTGGTGGCGATCCAAAAGGTCACCCTGTGCTGTTTCCGGCGCAAACCCTTTGAAAACATGATCAAAGATACGCCGCACATCGGCCAGCGTTTGCTGGCAATGACGCTGGATGAATTGGAAGTTGCCCGCGAATGGATGATGCTTTTGGGCCGCAAGACCGCGCGGGAAAAGATCACATGTCTGCTGTCTTTGATTGGCCGTCGCACCGCGTCGTTGCATATGCAGAAACTTCAGGATGGCCTGTCGTTTGAAATGCCGATGTCGCGTGAGGCCATGGCGAATTATCTGGGTCTGACCATCGAAACCGTCAGCCGCCAGATGACCGCCCTGCGCAAGGACGGCATTATCGAACTGGGCGGCACCCGCACCATCACCATCCCCGATCTGGCCGGATTGATGGCCGAAACCGGGGACGATACCGATGGGATGATGCTAACCTGATACGTCAGTGCGCCAGGAAAACCGGCAAGATCGCACTTTCCAGCATATGTCGCGTTGTGCCGCCAAACAGCGCTTGGCGCAGGCGTGAGTGGCCGTATGCCCCCATCACCACCAGATCACAGCCCAATTCCTGTGCCCGGCGTTCAATGGTTTGCGAGACCGTGTCGTCGGTGCGCGACAGCACCATCACTTCACATTTGACATCATGGCGGGCCAGAAACTGCGCAAAAGCGCCGCCGGGATCTGACCGATCCGGCGAATCTTTGGCCGGATCTACAATGGCAACATAAACACTGCTGGCGCGGCGCAGCAGTGGCAGCGCCAGACGTGCGGCCCGCAGTGCGGTTGCGCTTTCGTCCCACGCGACCATGACTTTTTTCGGCGGTGCCGACATCTCGTGCCGCTCCGGCAGCAGCAAAAGCGGGCAATCGCCGTCAAACAGCACCGTCTCTGCCGTTTGCGCCACATGCGCCGCCGCGACCCGATCGGAGGAACGCTGTTGGATCACCAGATCGCTGAACCGGATGTGCCGCGTGATGTCATTGCTGCGCGAGGAGGTCAGCGAGGACACCTCATCCACATCCCAGCGGATGTCTTCTTTTGCCAGTTCTTGTTCTGCAACCTCTGCCAGCTCCTTGGCCCGCAACATCCCGTCTTCGAGGCTGGCCGAGATCGGCACCGCGTCTAATGCCCCCTGCACCACGCCGGGCTGGTCCAGACCTGTGCCTAATGCCAGAACCTGAAGATGCGCATCACAGGTGCGGGCAAAACTCGCCGCGGCCTCAATCTGCGAGACGGCTGTTTCTTTGTCGGTCAGAACAGTGGTGACAGTCTGAATGGACATGCTGTTTCTCCTTTTATTTCTTAAACAGCCTGCATGTCGCATTGACCCCTGTCTTTGATATCGCCCAAAAAGAAAACGAACGGCATTTGACTCAGATCAAAGAACATCTGCGAGCCAAGATGCAAATGCTGCTCTACGACGCAAACCGCGCTTTCCCGCTCCTCGGGGTTGGTGGCGGACAGAGGGGACAGAAAATGACGTCTGATTTTTTTAAACTAATCATATTGGGGCTGATTACGATCTTTGCAGCCCTTGCAGCCGATTGGGGCCGCGATCTGGCATATCAGATCCACGCGCTGATCATCATGGCTGTGGCCGCCGGGATGTTCATCTGGGTGCTTCGGCGCACAGACGAGCCAAACAATGGCGGTATCGACGCAAACGGATACATGGACGACGTGGTGCGAGCCGGGGTAATTGCCACCGGCTTTTGGGGCGTTGTCGGGTTTCTTGCAGGCACGTTCATCGCGTTTCAGCTGGCCTTTCCGGTCCTGAACTTCGAATGGGCACAGCCTTATGCGAACTTCGGGCGTCTGCGTCCCCTTCACACATCAGCGGTGATTTTCGCCTTTGGCGGCAACGCGCTGATCATGTCGTCGTTCTACATTGTGCAGCGCACCTGCGGCACACGGCTTTGGGGCGGGAACCTGCGTTGGTTCGTGTTCTGGGGCTATCAGCTGTTTATCGTGCTGGCCGCGACCGGCTATCTGCTTGGTGCCACACAATCCAAAGAATATGCAGAACCTGAATGGTACGTTGATATCTGGCTGACCCTGGTTTGGGTGGCCTTCCTTGTCATCTACATGGGCACGCTGATCAAACGTAAGGAAAAGCACATCTATGTGGCCAACTGGTTCTTGCTGAGCTTTATCATCACCGTTGCGATGCTGCATCTGGTCAACAACCTGTCCGTTCCGGTCAGCATCTGGGGCTCGCGCTCTATTCAGGTGTTCTCGGGTGTGCAGGATGCGATGACCCAGTGGTGGTACGGCCACAACGCCGTTGGCTTCTTCCTGACTGCGGGTTTCCTGGGCATGATGTACTACTTCGTCCCAAAGCAGGCCGGCCGTCCGGTGTTCAGCTACAAACTGTCGATCATCCACTTCTGGGCGCTGATCTTCTTGTATATCTGGGCCGGTCCACACCACTTGCACTACACCGCTTTGCCTGACTGGGCCTCGACCCTTGGCATGGTGTTCTCCATCATCTTGTGGATGCCCAGCTGGGGCGGGATGATCAACGGTCTGATGACGCTGAACGGCGCTTGGGACAAGCTGCGCACCGATCCGATCATCCGGATGTTTGTGATCAGCCTTGCGTTCTACGGCATGTCCACATTCGAAGGACCAATGATGTCGATCCGTGCGGTGAACTCTTTGAGCCACTACACTGACTGGACCATCGGTCACGTTCACTCCGGCGCACTTGGCTGGAACGGTATGATCACCTTTGCGGCGCTTTACTTCTTGACGCCAAAACTTTGGGGCCGTGCGCAGATGTACTCCATGTCCGCGATCAACTGGCACTTCTGGCTCGCGACGATCGGTATCGTCCTTTATGCGGCATCCATGTGGGTGACCGGCATCATGGAAGGCCTGATGTGGCGTGAAGTGGATGCACAGGGCTTCCTCGTGAACTCCTTTGCCGACACCGTTGCTGCGAAGTTCCCGATGTACATCGTGCGGGGTCTGGGCGGGGTTCTATACCTCACCGGCGCGCTGATCATGGTGTGGAACATGTGGATGACCATCCGCGGAGGACAGAAAGTCACTGCCCCCGTCGGTGTGCCAGCTGAGTAAGGAACAAAAACATGTCTGATAATCAAAACACTGCGCCCAAAAAGGGCTTCCTTGCACGCCACGCGATGATCGAAAGATCGGCCACCCTTCTGATGGTTCTGTCTCTGGCAGTTGTCACCATCGGCGGGATCGTGGAAATCGCACCGCTGTTCTACCTCGAAAACACCATCGAAGAGGTAGACGGCATGCGGCCCTACACGCCGCTTGAGCTGACAGGTCGCGAGATCTATGTCCGCGAAGGCTGCTACACGTGCCACAGCCAGATGATCCGCCCGATGCGCGATGAAGTGGACCGTTACGGCCACTACTCCCTCGCTGCAGAAAGCATGTATGACCACCCGCACCAGTGGGGGTCCAAGCGGACCGGCCCTGATGTGGCACGGGTTGGCGGCCGTTACTCTGACGGCTGGCATGTGGATCACCTGATGGACCCACAGTCCGTTGTGCCTGAATCGATCATGCCAAAGTATGCGTTCCTTGCGCGTACCCCGATTGATGCGAAATACATCGAAGACCTGATCCGCACCCAACGTTTCGTCGGCGTCCCCTACACCGACGAGATGGTTGAGAACGCGGCGGCGGACTTCCTCGCGCAGGCCGATCCCGACAGTGACTATGACGGCCTTCAGGAACGCTATTCCAACGCACAAGTCCGCAACTTTGACGGCCAGCCCGGCCTGACGGAAATGGACGCGATGGTGGCTTATCTGCAGATGCTTGGCACGTTGGTTGATTTCTCGACCTTCACGCCAGACGCAAGCCGTTAAGAAAGGAGACCATGATGGAAACCTATTCATGGATGCGGGAATTCGCGGACAGCTGGATGCTTTTGGCTCTGACGCTGTTCTTCCTCGGCGTGATTGTCTGGGCCTTCCGGCCCGGCAGCCGGGAAACCCACCTGGAAACCGCCAACATCCCCTTTCGCAATGACACGACCGGACCTCTGGACGGTGCCGATGGCACCGACCCCAAGGACGGACACTATCAGATCGGAGACGCGAAATGAGCGCGCAGAACACACAGAGCGGAAAGAACGACAAAGTTGATGACGTCAGCGGGATCGAAACCACTGGCCACGAATGGGATGGCATTCAGGAGCTGAACAACCCTCTGCCGCGTTGGTGGCTGTGGTGCTTTTACCTGACCATCATCTGGGGCATCGGCTATTCCGTCGCTTATCCGGCCTGGCCGCTGATCAACGGTGCAACCGAAGGCTTGCTGGGCTATTCCACACGCGGCGAAGTGGCCCAGGATATCGACGAATTCCGCGAAGCCTCGGCGGCGCGGGACGCACAACTGGCCAGTGCCGATCTGGACACCCTGCGCGAGAACGATGACCTGTTCCGCTATGCTGTGTCTTCGGGCGGCTCTGTCTTCCGCAACAATTGTTCGCAGTGCCACGGCTCTGGGGCGGCGGGTGCCAAGGGTTATCCGAACCTGCTGGATGACGATTGGCTCTGGGGCGGCTCCATGGAGGACATCGCCTATACCGTCCGCCACGGCATTCGCAACGATGTAGATGATGATGCCCGCTATTCCGAAATGCCCGCCTTTGGCGAGCTGCTGGAAAAAGAGGAAATCACCGCATTGGTCGAACATGTCCGGTCCTTGTCAGGCGAAGAATTTGACGCGGCTGTCGCGGCACCGGGTGCCGAGCTTTACGCAGACAATTGTTCCTCCTGTCACGGTGACGCCGGCCTTGGTGATCGCGATCAGGGCGCACCCAATCTGGCGGATGCGATCTGGCTTTATGGCGGTGACCGCGAAGCACTGACCGATACCATCACCAATGCCCGATTTGGCGTGATGCCTCCATGGGGTACGCGTCTGACAGAGGCACAGGTGCAGGCGGTTTCGGCCTATGTTCACCAGCTTGGTGGCGGCGAAGAACCCGCCAACTGAGACCAAGCCACAAGGAACTTTGCGCTTGCGGCTCTGTTCGCACCAAGCCGCGCGCAAAGGAAGGGGTGCCTGAGGAGGGGCACCCCTTTTTTTATGGAAGTTTTTCAATCTCATGCTCGGCTGCGAGCATCGCTTTGAATTGGGCCGCGGGTTCTGCCCCCAGCCCTGCCGCTCGGAAGACTTCGGCGGTGAAGCTCACCGGAGCTGTGCCGGGGGCAGTGATCACCCGGCCATCTTGTATAGCGGCGGCTTGGGCCTGATAGCGCCCCTGCCCTTTGTAGCCGGGCGCATGGGCGGGCAGGAACGCGGCATCATTTGACGTATGTGCGTGATCATCCAGTAGCCCGGCCCGCGCCAGTGCCAGCGTGCCGCCGCAGATCCCCGCGACCGTACCACCGCCCTGATGGTGCCGGCGCAACCTATCCGTGATGTCCGGCGCACGGTCCGTTTCCCAGATCATGCCGCCGATCACCACAATCACACCGGGCTGCATTTCCGCCATATCCGCACGGGTCTTTGCCACCCGCACCTGCATCCCGCCCTGCGAGGTCAGATGCGCCGCGCCGAGTGTGACATATTGTATCTCAAGCCCATAGAACGGCCCGCCCGTGCCCCCGATCAAAGCATATTCCCAATCGGCAAATCCATCGCTGAGCAGCACCGCAACCTTGTGCATTCTTTCGTCCTTTCAATGCGTTAATCACCATCGGCCTGACAGTCCAATGGAATTGCGTCCAGCGTAGAACGCAGCTTTTGCGCCGCCCCCTGCGGTCTGCTGACGCAGGCTGTCAGGACACTTGACCCAGATCAAAGCAAGGATCACGCTGCGGCTGCATAACTCCGGTGCGAACAGACCCTTATTTGGACCGATTCAAATGACAGATTCCCCTCAGCCGCTCTATACCCCCCGTGAACCGATCTTCCCCCGCCGCGTGTCGGGCTTTTTCCGCACGATGAAATGGTGGATCATGGGCATCACCCTTGGCATTTACTATTTGCTGCCTTGGGTGCGTTGGGATCGCGGGCCAAACATGCCCGATCAGGCGGTTCTGGCGGATCTGGCCAACCGGCGGTTCTTTTTCCTGTGGATCGAGATTTGGCCGCATGAGTTCTACTTTGTCGCCGGTCTTTTGATCATGGCGGGGCTGGGGTTGTTCCTGTTCACCTCGGCACTTGGCCGGGTCTGGTGTGGCTATACCTGTCCGCAGACGGTCTGGACCGATCTGTTTCTGCTGGTGGAACGCTGGATCGAGGGCGACCGCAACGCACGGATCAGATTGCTTAAGGCCAAGTGGAGCTTTCGCAAATGGCGGCTTCGGGTCAGTAAATGGATCGTCTGGCTGCTGATTTCTATCGCCACGGGTGGCGCCTGGGTGTTCTATTTCACCGATGCGCCCACATTGGCAATCAACCTCTTTACACTGGATGCGCCCTTTGTTGCCTATGCCTCTATCGCGGTTCTGACTGCGACAACCTTTGTCTTTGGTGGGTTCATGCGCGAGCAGGTTTGCATCTACATGTGCCCCTGGCCGCGCATTCAGGCTGCGATGATGGATGAAGGCACATTGACCGTAGGCTACCGCGATTGGCGCGGTGAGCCGCGTGGCAAGCACCGCAAAGGCGCCCGCGCCGCCGCTGCCGCCCGCACCACAACGGCCTATGCCGAAACCGAAGTGCCGGAGTTGGAAGTCGCGCAGGGCGATTGCATCGACTGCATGGCCTGCGTCAACGTTTGCCCCATGGGAATCGACATCCGCGATGGCCAACAGATGGAATGCATCACCTGCGCCCTGTGTATCGACGCCTGTGACGAGATCATGGACAAGATCGGCAAGCCGCGCGGTTTGATCGACTATCTCGCGCTCGAAGATGTGCCCCCCGCCAAGGAAGAACCCGAATACCAAAGCTGGAAGCCCAAACCGGTTTGGCAGCACGTGTTCCGCACCCGCACGATCCTCTACACCGCCTTGTGGTCGATTGTCGGTCTAGGTCTGCTCTTTGCACTGTTTATCCGGTCGGACATCGAACTGACCGTATCTCCGGTGCGCAATCCAACCTATGTGACCCAATCAGACGGGTCGATCCGCAACATCTATGACGTGCGTCTGCGCAACAAATCTGGCGATGACCGCCTGTTCCATTTGTCGCTGACCTCGGAGGAGACCCTGCGCATCAACCTTGAAGGCAGCGAGACCCTCAGTGTAGAAGTACCTGCAGACAGCACGATGTTGCAGCGCGTTTATGTCACCGCACGGCGGCAAGATCCGGCGGCAAGTGCCGATCGGTCCGACTTGCGGATCTGGGTCGAGGATCTCGACACACAAACCCGCGCCAGCACGGCAACGATCTTTAACGGGAAAGGCTCATGATCATGAAGCGTACATTGACCGGCTGGCATGTCTTTGGCATCTTTGCAGGGTGTTTTGCCGTGATTATCGGGGTGAACCTGACCCTCGCCTTTCAGGCGGTCTCGACCTTTCCGGGGTTGGTGACCAAAAACTCCTATGTGGCCAGCCAACGGTTTGACGCGGACCGCGCTGCGCAAAATGCTCTGGCTTGGGACGTTTCTGCCGAGATCGCCGATCAGGTGCTCACGCTGCGCGTGCTGGACCGGGACGGTGTGGCCTTTGAACCGGCAGCGGTCAAAGCCACGCTGGGCCGCGCCACCCATGTGGCCGAAGATGTGACGCCGGCCTTTGTCTGGGATGGCACGGCGCTGGTGGCTGATGTGGATGTGCCAGCAGGCTATTGGACGCTGTGGCTGAACATGACGGCCGAGGATGGCACCGAATTCCGCCGCCGCATCCCGATCACGGCGCGATAGGAAACGCTGATGTCACTGGCCGAAACCCCTCATTTGGCTGCCTGTCCGGGTTGTGTCGCAGGCCCCCTGCCCGCCGCCGCCCAAAGCGATGCTGCGGGCGATATATTTCATTTGTCCTTGCCGTCGATCCATTGTGCGGCTTGCATTTCAACCGTGGAACGCGGGCTCTTGGGCCGCGCCGATGTGCATTCCGCCCGCGTGAACCTGAACCGCAAACAGGTGACGATCACAGCCGCGCACGGCACCATGCCCGAAGACCTGATTGATCAGCTGACCGATCTGGGGATTGAGGCGCGTATCCTTGATCTGGATGCCTTGGGGCAAGACGGCGACCGCGAAGGGCGCGCCTTGCTGATCCGCATCGCCATCGCGGGCTTTGCCATGATGAATGTCATGTTGATGTCGGTGGCGGTCTGGTCCGGTGCCACGGATGCAACCCGAACGCTGTTCCATTGGCTGTCTGCCGCGATCTCACTGCCTGCCTTGGGATATGCCGCACAGCCATTCTTCCGTCACGCCTGGACCGCCCTGCGGGTGGGCCGCCTGAATATGGATGTGCCGATTTCGCTGGCGCTGATCCTGACGGCGGCGATGTCACTTTATGAGACAGCCGCAGGCGGGCATACGGCCTATTTCGATGCGACGCTGTCGCTGACCTGTTTTCTGCTGATCGGCCGGTACCTTGATCACCGCTGCCGCGCCACGGCGCGATCCGCGGCCAAGGAACTGGCGGCGCTCGAAGTGCCGCGCATCCTGCGCAAAACCGCAGAAGGGCGTGAAACCATCAACCTCAGCCAAGCGCAGGTGGGTGATCCGATCATCGTTTTGCCCGGCGCACGGGTGCCTGTGGACGGTGAGGTGATCGACGGGGTCAGCAACATCGACCGTGCCCTGTTGACCGGTGAAAGCCTGCCGGTGGCGGCCAATGTCGGCGTTCAGGTTAGCGCGGGCGAAGTGAACCTGAGCGGTCCCTTGACGATCCGCGCTACGGCTGTGGGCGAAGACACCAGCCTGCGCCGCATGGTCACAATGATCGACGCGGCGGAATCCGCCCGCAACCGCTATACCGCACTGGCCGACCGGGCCGCCGCTATCTATGCCCCTGCGGTACATTTGCTGGCCCTTGTGACCTTTGCGGGCTGGATCACCTACACCGGTGATTTCCGTCATTCGCTGAATATCGCGGTCGCGGTTCTGATCATCACCTGCCCCTGTGCCTTGGGGCTGGCGGTGCCTGCGGTCTCCACTGCGGCGGCAAGCCGGTTGTTTCGGTCTGGTCTGCTGGTCAAGAACGGCACCGCCATGGAACGGATTGCCGAAACGGACGTGGTGGTTTTTGACAAAACCGGCACCTTGACCGAAGGCCAGCTTGAGGTTGGCGCGGTTGAGACAATGCCAAGTAACACCCGCGCCATTGCGCTGGGGCTGGCGCAATCCTCGACCCATCCAATTTCCCGCGCCTTGGCGTTGGGCTTTGAGTCCCTTGGCACCAAGGCTGCCATTTTGACCGATGTAGCCGAACACCCCGGCAAAGGCGTTTCCGCCCGGATCAACGGGCAAGCCGTCAAGCTGGGCGCGGATCACTTTGTCGGTGCGCAGCCAGAAGGCGGCCATGGTGCATGGTTGCAAATCGGTGATGACGCGCCGGTGTTCCTGCCCTTGCAAGCAACCCTGCGCAAGGGTGCCGAGGACATGGTGGCAGAGCTGCGCAAGAGCGGCACTGAGATGCACCTGATCTCTGGCGACACCCCTGCCGCAACGGATGCGGTGGCACAAGCGCTTGGCATCAACCATGTGCATGCGGGGCAAAGCCCGGCGGACAAGATCGCTTATCTGAACAGATTGGCGGAGAGCGGCAGCAAGGTTCTGATGGTCGGTGACGGCCTGAATGACACAGGTGCCTTGGCCGCCGCCTATGCCTCTGTCGCGCCAGCGGCGGCGGCGGATGCGGCACGGGCAGCATCGGATGTGGTGATGCTGGGCGATACGCTGGCCGCCCTGCCCGAACTGATCACAACATCGCGCAGCGCCAAGCGGCGCATTCTGGAAAACTTCGGCATCGCGGCAGCCTACAACGCCTTGGTGATCCCCTTTGCCATGGCCGGGTTTGTCACGCCGTTGCTGGCGGCGATTGCCATGTCCAGTTCTTCCATCGTGGTCTTGCTGAACGCGATGCGGCTGCAACGGAGGCGCAAGGCATGAATATTCTGTCCATCCTGATCCCGGTTTCGCTGGGCCTTGGCGGCCTGGGCTTGCTCGCCTTTGTCTGGAGCCTGCGGGCCGATCAGTATGACGATCTGGACGGCGCGGCCTGGCGTGTTCTTTTGGATGACGAAACTGCGCCAGTTGATCTTGATCAAAGACAGCCCGATGAAAGCGATTCACAAAAGTCCTCATGATGGATTTTGACACACTCAAGGCCCGTGGCCTTTTTGACCAGCGCCTGCCCCGATACACCAGCTATCCGCCGGCCCCTGCGTTTCATGACGGCATCGGTGCCGATTTTCAGGCCAAAGCGCTTGCGGCGCTGGACCCGGATGAGCCGATCTCGCTTTATTTGCATATCCCGTTCTGCGAACGTCTGTGCTGGTTCTGCGCCTGTCGCACCCAAGGGGTCAGCAGTCTGGCGCCCGTGCAGCATTACATCGCCACGCTTGAGGCCGAGCTGGCCGTGGTGGCCAAACATCTGAAGGGCAAGCAGCGCATCAAACAGATGCATTGGGGCGGCGGCACGCCAACAATCTTGCCACCGGAGTTGATCAAACGGCTGGTCACGGCGATTGATGGTGTGTTCCAACGTGATGAGAACACTGAGTTTTCAGTCGAGATTGACCCAACGCTGGTGGATGCAGACAAGATCACCGCGCTGCGGGCGGCTGGCATGTCGAGGGCCAGCATCGGGGTGCAGGATTTTGCTACTCAGGTGCAGGAATCCATTGGCCGGTTGCAAAGCTACGAACAGACCAAGACAGCCGTTGATCTGTTGCGCGGGGCGGGCATTGCCTCGCTCAACATTGATCTGGTTTACGGGTTGCCGTTTCAATCCGTCGAAGGGTTCGGGCGCACCCTGGATCAGGTAATGTCACTTGATCCCGACCGGATCGCGCTTTTTGGCTACGCCCATGTGCCGCATATGGCCAAACGCCAACAGCTGATCCCTGAACAGGCGCTGCCGGATGATCGCGCCCGCTTTGCCCTGTTCAATCACGCAACGGATGTTTTGACCGGATCGGGCATGACCGCAATCGGGATCGACCATTTTGCCAAACCAACGGACAACATGGCCATTGCCGCCGCCGAGGGCAATCTGCGGCGCAATTTTCAGGGTTACACCGTTAATGGCTGTGGGACCCTGCTGGGTCTGGGGGCCTCTTCCATTTCGCGTTTCGAAAATGGCTTTAGCCAGAACACACCGCAGACCGGCCCCTATTCCAAGATTGTGCGCGGCGGGGAACTGTCCACCGCACGCGGCTATGAACTGACTGGAGAAGACAAGCTGCGCAGCCGGATCATTGAAATGCTGATGTGCGATTATGCCATTGATTATAACGAGTTGGCGCTGACCGATGCGCAACAGGCCATGCTAGCCCCGGCGTTTATGGCACTGCGGGCGGAATGTGCGGGCCTCTACACGGAGGACGCGGAGCGTTTGTCATTGTCGGTTGAGGCACGCCCTTTGGTGCGCCGTTTGGCACATTTCTTTGACACGTTCACCATGGGCAATGTGGGATATTCGCGGGTCTCCTGAGGAGGCTCTTAGGCTTTTTCGGCTCGGGCATTGCTCAGGCCGCGAAAGGATCATCCAACACACCGATCAGCGGCATCAGGAAATCCCCGTTTTCTGCATCCAGCGCATCTGCAAAGAATGCCTCAATCGCATCTGTTGAGGCCTCAATTCCCGCCGCCGTGCCATCAAACAACGCCATTGCTGCGGCGGCTTCTTGCACGGCAGACATGCCTTTGTGAACGGCAAAATAGGCGCCGATATCGGTTTTGACCTCAAGATACTGTTGGTCCTCGGCCTGTTGCGCGATGAACTCTGCGCTGGCGTCCACTGGGGCATCAGCCCGTGCGCCGCGCAGAACCTCAAGGATGAAGTCTGCCCGCTGAACTGATCCGTCATCCAATAGCCCAACCCAAAAGTTCAGGCCTGCCACATCCGGTGTACGGCCAAGAACATTGTTGTAAACGGTTTCGGCAAATTCCAGATTTGACGTACCATCCGGATAGGCCGCACGGGTTTCATCCTGATCAATGAACAGCTTTGCCATGTCATCAAGCGTTGTTCCCTCGGCAAAGGCGGTGCCCCAGAAAAACAGCCCCACCGCATCCGGGGCGCGGTTGAAATAGGCGATATATAGCTCGATCACGCTTTCCATCTGGTCTGCGCTCAGGGCGGCAGGTCCGGCAAAGGCCCGCAGGTCCATGTCGTTGCCATCAAACAGCGGTATGGTGCTGTCAAAGCTCAGAAATTCGATGTCTTGCAGGGTATCCGTGCCGTTGCCGTCCACAGTGCGGTCGGCCAGAACCATGCCACTGCGACTGATGGTGAGGGTATGACTCTGTTGCGCGCCTGCAAATTGGGCCGTGTCCCCCCCTGCACCGCCGTTCAGGTCGTCATCGCCCTGCCCGCCGTTCAATGTGTCATCGCCCGCACCGCCTGATACGTCATCAGGGCCAGTGCTGCCGGTCAGGGTATCATCCGTCGGACCACCTTCGACCCGGTCTTTGACAAGCGGGCCAATGGGGCCAAAGCTGGCACTGGTCAGGGTTTCATCGCTGCCGAAACTGTCCGTGTACGCAATCCGCGCTTCGATAAAGGCGTCCAGATCGGCGGGGGTGAGCGTGTATTCGGCAGCGTCCGCGCCGATGATCATCTCTCCATCGCGCAGCCAGACATAGGCGAAGGCCCCCAATCCATCTGCGTCTGCCACAGCGCTTGTATCAACGCTGAGTGTTTTGCCCACTTCGGCAGTTCCGGTCACGACAACCGCCCCTGTGGGCAGGTCATTGCGGTTTGCCACCGCGCCACTGCTGGCCGAGGTCAGGACTTCTTGTGTGTCAAATCCGTCTTCATAGGTGATCTGCACATGGATTTCGGCGCCAATGTCCGCAGCGCCCAGATCATAGGTTGCGGTTTCCACCGCTGTCTGTTCCACGCCATCACGAAACCAGACAAAGCGGAACGGGCCGATCCCGTCAGCATCGGTGATCCCTGATGTATCCGCAAACAGGGCGCTGCCCTCTTTGGCCATGCCGGTCAAGGTCACGGCACCAACCGGCGCGTCGTTCAGGTTTTGAACAGGTGTTGTGGCCGCTGATGTCACGGTCTCGGCTGTGCCTTGGCCGTCCGTGAAGCTCACCTGTACTTGCAACTCTTTGCCAATATCGGCGGCGGTCAAGTCATAGCTTGCCGCAGTTTGGCCCGGCACTTCCGCGCCATCGCGGAGCCAGACAAAGGCAAATGTGCCCAATCCGTCCAAATCCGCGAGAGCATCCGTTTGGGCGGTCAAGGTGCTGCCTTCTTGCAATGTGCCAGAGACATGGACCGCACCGGTTACCGGATCGTTCACATTTTCAATCAGGTCCGTTGCGCCAGACGTCACAGCTTCGGCATTGCCGTATTGATCATCAAAGAACACCCCTACAGACATGGCGCTGCCGATGTCGGCGGCGACAAGGGTATATTCGGCCTCTGTTGCGCCAGTGAGTGCAACGCCATCGCGCAGCCATTGGTAGTGGAACGGGCCAAGCCCGTCCGGATCGCTGAGCCCGCTGGCATCTGCGGTCAATGTCGCGCCTTCTTTGGCATCGCCGTTGATCACAACCGCACCCGTCACCGGATCGTTGGTGTTTGTCACCGGGCCGGTTGGCTCTGCCAGCAAGACCTCGCTTGCACCAAAGCCGTCGGTGAAATCCAAACGGGCGGAGAAAACCTTGCCAATATCGGCGGCGGTCAGGCCATAGGCGGTGCCGGTGACACCGGTCTCAAGACCATCGGCAATCCAGGTGATCGTGTATGCGCCCAGACCATCGTCGTCGGCCAGATCGTTGACTGCGGCGGTCAATGTGCCACCCTCAACGGCGTTGCCTGTGATGGTCAGCGTGCCTGTGGCCGGATCGTTTTGGTTTTCCACAGCTGCCGTTGCGCCGCTGATCACGGTTTCAACGCTGCCTTGATCATCGGTATATGTCACGCGGACCTGCAAGGTGGCACCGACATCCGCCTGCACAGGCGTGTATTGCGCCCCAGTCGCGCCAGCGATGTCCGTTTCGCCGCGCAGCCATTGATAGGAAAACGCGCCCAATCCGTCTGGGTCCGCGATGCTACCTGTGCCAGCTGTCAACGTGGCGCCTTGTTTGGCCATGCCGGTGATTTGCACCGTGCCCTGCGGCGCATCGTTGACGTTTTGCACAGGGCCGCTTGGGCCGCTGGTTACGGCCTCGCTGGTGCCGTGCCCGTCAACGTAAGACACGCGCACTGACATCTGCGCATCCACGTCCTGTTGGCCCAAATCGTAACTCTGTGCTGTTGCGCCGGTGATCTCTTGCCCATCGCGCAACCACTGATAAGAAAATGCCCCAAGACCATCCCCGTCTGTCACTGCGGATGCATCCACGCCCAGCGTTTCTCCCTGCGCGGCGATGCCGGTCAGGGTGACATTGCCTTGCGGTACGGTGTTGGTGTTTTCGACTGCGGCTGTGGCAGGGCTGGTGACGGTTTCAAGGTGGCCTTGCCCATCGGTATAGCTGATCTGCACAGTGATCGCTGCGCCCACGTCGCCTTGTTGCAACGCATAGCTGCTGCCGGTGGCGCCAGCGATATCACTGCCGCCCCGCTGCCACTGGTAGGAAAATGAACCAAGACCGTCGGCGTCGGACAGACCGTTTGTAATTGCAATCAGGGTTGCCCCTTCTTGTGCTTGACCGTTGATCTGCACCGACCCTTGCGGCGCATCGTTGATGTCTTGCACCACTGCGCTGGCCCCACTGGTCAGACTTTCCAAGGTGCCCTGCCCGTCAACAAAGCTCACCCGGACCGAAATCTGCGTATCGACGTCATTTTGGGTCAATTGATAGCTGGCCGATGTGGCGCCAGCGATTTGTCCGCCATCACGCAGCCACTGATAGGAAAAACCGCCCAATCCGTCGCTGTCAGTCACGCCTGACGTGTCTGCCATCAAGGTCACGCCCTGCAAGGCGGTTCCGGTGATATCGACCGGGCCCTGCGCGACTTCGTTCAGGTTTTGCACAGGATCGGTCGCCGCGCTTGTCACGGTCTCGGACGTGCCCTGCTGATCGGTGTAGCGCACCCGCAACGTGATTTCACGGCCAACGTCGGCCTGCGTCAGGGCAAAGCTGCTGCCGGTTGCGCCGTTGATGACACTGCCGTCGCGCAGCCATTGATAAGACAATGCACCCAGACCATCGGCGTCAGCCAAGGCGTTGGTGCGCGCCGAAAGCACGCTGCCCTCGCGCGCGGTACCATTGATTTGCACGCCGCCCGTGGGCGCGTCATTAACGTTTTGCACAGCGGCAGTGGCGGCGCTGTTGACATATTCGGTGGTACCTTGCTGATCGGTGTAGGACAGGCGCAGGCTTATGGTTTGGTCCACATCCGATTGGGCCAGGCGATAGCTGCTGCCGGTCGCGCCAGAGATCGCCGCGCCGTCGCGCAACCATGTATAGCTGAACGGACCAAGGCCATCGGCATCCGACAGCCCAGAGGTCTGGGCAGTCAACAAGACGCCTTGCCGCGCCGTGCCGTTGATCCCGATGCTGCCCTGAGGCGTATCGTTGACGTTTTGTACTGTGGCCGTCAGGGCGCTTGTCAGGGCTTCGTCATAACCGGCCTGATCTTCAAAACTGACCCGCAGGGAAATCCGGTCGCCCACATCGGACTGGCCAAGGGTATAGCTGCTGCCGGTGGCGCCGCTGATGGCGCTGCCATCACGTAGCCATTGATAGGAAAACGCGCCCAATCCATCGGCATCGGCGATCCCTGCTGTGCCTGCGGTCAGGGTCTGATCCTCACGGGCGGTGCCGCTGATGGTGACAGATCCGGTTGCCTCGGAATTGCCAGCGGGCACATCGCCCTCCAGCTCAATATTGGCGGCGGTCAGTGGTGTGCCGCTTTGGGAGCCGTGGAAGACATCGATGTAAGTGCCATCAGACAACGTCAGCCGTGAGACGTTGGAAAACGGTTTGGTGATCGCGGCAATCGCCGCATTTGCAGTGGCAAAGCCGCTGTCGATCAAACGGATCACTTCGGAGCGGAGATCAAAATCATATACGGTGTTCTGTCCCTCCCCGAGGCCGACAACATAGGTGTCGGTGCCGCCTTGGCCAAACATCACATCCTCGCCCGCACCGCCGCGCAGGGTGTCATTGCCGATGCCGCCCTGAAGCTGATCATTCCCAGCGTCACCAAACAATTCATCCGCGCCGGTCTGGCCAAACAACGTGTCCTGCCCGCTGCCGCCATGCAGCGTGTCATCGCCCAGATTGCCTTGGATCTGATCATTGCCGCCCAGACCGTCGATCAGATCACCAACAATGGTGCCAAATATCGTCTCGCCGCTGCCGGTGGCTATCGCTGGCTGAGATCCTTGCGCCGCAAATCCCGTCACCTCATAGCCGATATCGGCAAGGATGGCTTTGTCCACATCGCTGAGCAATACGCGTGTGCCCGTGGTCAACATCGGATCGAGGGACACGGTATCACCGTCGAACCCTTCTTCGACATGGCTGTGATCATCGTGCAAAGGCACCGCCGCGCCGCCATTGACGGACCGCGCATTGGTTCCTGTAAAGGTTTCACCCGACACCAGCGCATCAAAAGCCCCAGACGTGCCAATGCCAAGGATATGACCGATTTCATGTACCGCGACCGACAGAAAATCGTTCTGCCCCGCAGAAGGCGCACCCAAACCAAAGTGCCAGTTGGTGCCTGTGTCAAATGTCAGTGTACCCGCCCAAGGTTCAAAATCGCTGACCGCACCTTGGCCGCGAAAATCATCGCTGATCCGTGCAGAAAAGATATCGCCGGATGCCGAATAACCCGATGGCCCGGCATATCCCAAAGTTGAACCGCCCAGCGATGCCGCCCCCACGAACACAATCAGATCATCAACCGCCTCGGTCAGAGTGATGGTTTCTTGGGTCACACCATTGGTGGGATTGGTAATGTCGAACGAGATGCCCGCCTGCACGTCTTCAAAGTCATCGCTGATGATGCTTTCCCAAAGACGGGCGGCTTCTTCAAGGGTGGCACGGCGGCTGGCATCCGAGAAAAACCCATTTGTGTCAAAGCGATAGTCAAACTTGATCTCAAACGACATGTCTTAAACCTTTAATCATCAATCAGGCGGCCTCGCGCCCTGCTACACCCGCACGCCCGGCCCTGCTTTGCATCACACCTTCGCAAAACCGGCCTCAAAAACGCCCAAGCGCCTGTGACCATGATCGAAAAAGTTGACGAAAAGATGTTCCAAATCGTGCTTGAGCACAGAAAATAGATAAACGTGACCGCAACGCCAGAGCGGCTTGCGATGTCGGCAAAGATCGGCAGATCGTGCGTCTGCTTCGGCCGATTGCCGCTGGCGGTGCGGGTGGCGTGCCTCAGTCCAGAACCACGGCCACCAGCCCTACAAAATCACCCATTTTGACCAGCCCCGGCACATGGCGGGCGGCCAGAATACCGCTGCGCCCCGCGGTGCAGATCTGCGGTGCCACGCCAGTGCGATCTGCGGGCCAGATGCGGGCAATCGGCTGTCCTTCATTCACTGGATCACCCAAGTCCGCCAGATATTCGATCATCCCGGCATTTGGCGCAAAGTGGAAACAACTGGCATCGGGCATGTCGATGTTAACCGAAGGCGCTTGGCTCATCTCGCCCTGCAAAATACCGCTATGGATCAACAGGTTGTGAATACCTTTGCGGGCGATGGCGACGCTGCGGGCGGTCGACGTGCCCGCGCCGCCCAATTCGGTGGTGACAAAGACCTTACCCTGGTTTTCGACCTCGGTGTCAAACATACCAACGTTGTCGATCTCCAGCATTCGCGCCGAATAGGGTGCGTTGAAGGCCTGCATCGCCGCCATGCAGGCCGCCTCTTGGGTCTTGTCTTCCAGAACATGCGCCGCCGCGAAGGGCAGAAAATCCAGCGTGCTGCCACCCGAGTGGAAATCCAGCACCACATCGGCCAAAGGCACCAGTTGGGCCGCGATGAAATCACAGATCTTGGCAGTGACACTGCCATCGGGCTTTCCCGGAAAGCTGCGGTTCATGTTGGCCCCATCGATGGGCGAACAGCGTTTGCCCGCCGCAAAGGCTGGCATGTTCATCATCGGCAGGATAATCACCCGCCCGGTGATCTGATCGGGGGTCAGTGTCACGGCCAAATTCTGAAGCGCAATTGGCCCTTCGTATTCATCGCCGTGATTGGCCCCCGTCAGCAATGCGGTTGGCCCTGTGCCATTGGCAATCACCGTGATCGGGATCATCACCGACCCCCAAGCGCTGTCATCGCGGCTGTGGGGCAGTTTCAGAAACCCGTGATGCACGCCCTGCGCATCCAGTGGAATCGTGGCGGTGATCGGGTTGGCCGTCATCGTTTCACCCACAATTCACGCGGCGTATTGCACAGGCACTCATGGCCCGCCTCGGTGATCAAAATCGGCTCCGTGATCTCAAGCCCGCCATCGTCGAGCCAAAGCGCGGGCATGAAATGAAAGGTCATCCCCGGCTCAAGCACCGTGGTGTCACCGCGCCGGAATGAGATCGTGCGTTCGCCCCAGTCGGGCGGATAGCTGATCCCGATGGCATAGCCACAGCGGCTGTCTTTCTCAAAACCCGCCTTGTTGAGCGTGGCGTTAAAGGCATTGGCGATATCTTGGGCCTGATTGCCCGGCTTGGCCTGCTCAAGCCCGGCGTCAATGGCATCCAGAACCGCGCTTTCGGCATCTCGGTATTTTTGCGGCACATCGCCAAGGAACAGGGTCCGCGACTGCGGACATTGATAGCGCCGGTGTGCGCCTGCGATTTCAAAAAACGTCGCCTCGCCGGCCTGCATTGGCCGGTCATCCCATGTCAAATGCGGCGCGGTGGCATCAAGGCCGGACGGGGCCATCGGCACAATCGCCGGATAATCCCCCCAATGCCCCTCGGTTCCGCGAATGGCGGTCGCGTAGATCTCGGCAATCAGATCGTTTTTACGCAACCCCGGTTCAGCCAGTTCAAACACACGTTCATGCATCACTTCGACAATCCGCGCGGCGCGGCGCATGTATTCAATCTCGGTCTGCGATTTGACCGCCCGCTGCCAGTTGACGAGACCGGTCGCATCGGCGAACCGCACCTCCGACAATTCATCGGACAAGGTCATATGCGCCTTGGCAGAGTAATAGTAGTTGTCCAGCTCGACCCCGATCCGCGCCTTGGACAGGCCCAATTCGGTCAATAGCCCCGCCAGATCGGACATCGGGTGCTTTTCCGGGTTCTGCACATAAGTGTCATCATAGCCGCGAATATGATCGGCCCCGTCCATGAACACCGTGCGCCCCGCGCCCACCGCATCCATGGCGCGGCCCCACCACACCGGATCACCGGACTGCGTCAGCACCACGCCCTGATAGACGTAGAAGGACCAGCCGTCATAACCGGTGAGCCAAGACATGTTGGACGGATCGCAAACCACAATCGCCTCCAACCCTGCGGCGTCCATCGCGGTGCGGGTTTTGGCAATGCGGCGGCGATATTCATCGTCAGAGAAGTTTTTATCAAATGTTGTCATGGGCTTGTTCCGGTCAATTCCGCGCGGGCCTGTCCCGCCTGACGGGTAGATTTTCCTGATTTGTAGGAATTGACAAGCGCCCATGTTGCACCGACATGATCACCCTTATGAAATCACCACGCCTTGATAAGACCGATATCGCCATCCTTGCCCTGCTGTCGCGCAATGGCCGGATCAGCAAAAGCGATCTGGCCCGCAAGGTCGGGCTGCGGCCCACAGCGTGCTGGGAACGGATGCAGAAGCTAGAGGAAAACGGCGTCATCACCGGCTATCGCGCAGAGTTTCATTTGCGCGCCATCGGCCCGTCGATCACGGTGTTTGTGACGGTCGAGCTGGGCGCGCATCGTGCTGAAAACTTTGACAAATTTGAACGCGAAGTGGCCCGCCATGATGAGATCACAGGCTGCTGGGCCTTGGGCGGCGGATTTGACTATCTGTTGCAGGTGGTGAGCCCCGATATCGACAGCTATCAGCGCCTGATCGACACGCTATTGGATCAACGCGCGGGGGTGACCCGCTACTTTACCTACATCGTGACCAAACCTGTCAAAGACGGCCCGCCGCCTTTTGATCTGCTGAGCGGCGGCTGAGCGCGATCCGACGATTTTTTGGGATCTGAACCGATTTGCCGAAAAATCATCGCCGCGCCGCAGGCTAGGTCAAACCCAATGAGGCAACACATTTGCCAAGGCAAAGACCAAAGGACCGGCCATGACAGACACACGCAGCAACGACCAGCTTAGCCAGTGGGACCACGATCACTTTTTCCACCCCTCCACCCATCTGGGCCAGTTCGCCCGCCGCGAAATGGGCAACCGGATCATTACCGGGGCCGATGGTGTGCATATCACGGATCGTGAGGGCAACCGGTCGCTGGATGCCTTTGCCGGGCTCTACTGTGTGAACGTCGGCTATGGTCGTACTGAAATTGCCGAGGCCATTGCCAAACAGGCGCATGAGCTGGCCTATTATCATTCCTATGTGGGACACGGCACCGAGGCCTCCATCACCCTGTCACGGATGATTGCAGAGCGTGCGCCAGAGGGCATGAACCACGTCTATTACGGGCAAAGCGGTTCTGACGCCAATGAGACCAACATCAAATTGGTTTGGTATTACAACAACATCCTTGGCCGTCCGCAGAAGAAAAAGATCATCTCGCGCTGGCGTGGATACCACGGCTCGGGGCTGATGACGGGCTCTCTGACCGGATTGGGATTGTTCCACAACAAGTTTGATCTGCCGCTGTCGCAAGTGGTGCATACTGAGGCACCCTATTATTACCGCCGAGATGATCTGTCCCAGACAGAGGCGCAGTTTACCGCCCATTGCGCGGCAGAGCTTGAGGCGTTGATTGAGCGCGAAGGTCCAGACACCATCGCCGCCTTTATCGGCGAGCCGGTTTTGGGAACAGGCGGCATTGTTCCGCCCCCCGCCGGCTATTGGGAGGCGATTCAGACCGTGTTGAACAAGCACGATATCTTGCTGATCTCGGACGAGGTCGTGACCGGCTTTGGCCGTTTGGGCAGCATGATGGGCTCAGATCACTACGGGATGAAGCCCGACCTGATCACCATCGCCAAGGGTCTGACCTCGGCCTATGCACCGCTGTCCGGCTCCATCGTGTCAGGCAAGATGTGGAAAGTGCTGGAACAAGGCACCGATGAAAACGGCCCCATCGGCCATGGCTGGACCTATTCGGCACACCCCATCGGGGCGGCGGCAGGGGTGGCCAACCTCGAATTGTTGGACCGGCTGGATCTGGTGGCCAACGCGGGCCGCATCGGCGCGCACCTGAACGCCGCGATGGCGGCGGCATTGGGCACCCATGCCCATGTGGGCGAGATCCGCGGCGAAGGGATGCTGTGCGCGGTCGAACTGGTAAAGGATCGCGATGACCGGATCTTCTTTGATCCGTTCGAGAAAGTCGCGCCGCGGATTGTGGCGCGGATGCTGGAACTGGGCGTGATCGCCCGCGCCATGCCGCAGGGCGACATCATCGGCTTTGCCCCGCCGTTCTGCCTGAGCCAATCGGAGGCGGAGCAGGTTGTTGGTGTGACCCACCGGGCCATCACCGACGTTCTGGGCTGAACATCAAGCGGGCGGCGATCAATCGCCGTCCGCCACCCCAGCCGCCCGTGCCCGCGCCCGCCGTGCACGATAGCTGGGCAGCACCACGAGGATCGCGGCAATCACCAAAAGGCCCAGCGTCATCGGCCGTTCCCAGATGAACCCGATGCCATCATAAAGCTGCATGGAGCGGGCAAAGTTGTTCTCAAGCATACCGCCCAGAATGAACCCGATCAGCAGCGGTGCCAGTGGATAATCGGCAAACTTCAGCGCCGTAGCG
The DNA here is from genome assembly GCF_003054325.1 of Sulfitobacter mediterraneus. Taxonomy (GTDB): domain Bacteria; phylum Pseudomonadota; class Alphaproteobacteria; order Rhodobacterales; family Rhodobacteraceae; genus Sulfitobacter; species Sulfitobacter mediterraneus. The sequence goes on along the minus strand of NZ_QBKU01000003.1, from coordinate 95,498 downwards.
CAGATGCCAAACCCGACCAGCAATAGCAGCTCTGTCGCGTTGTTCTGGCCGATGTAGGCCCCCATCAGTGTAAAGAACAAAATAAACGGGATCAGATAGTTGCGCGGGATCGACAGCACCTTGGCGATATAGGGGATCAACGGCAGGTTCAGGATCAGCAGGACCAGATTGCCAATGAACATCGACATGATCACCGCCCAAAAAATCTGCGGCTCATCAATCATCAGACGCGGCCCCGGCGAGACATTGAGCGCAATCAGCGCCCCAAGCAGGATCGCCGTGGTGCCAGAGCCGGGAATGCCCAGCGTCAGCAGCGGCACAAATGATCCGGTGCAGGCGGCGTTGTTGGCAGTCTCAGGCGCGGCGAGGCCTTTGATCGATCCTTTGCCAAATTCTTCCTGCTCTTCTTTGGTGGCGATATTGCGTTCGACGGCGTAGCCGAGAAAGCTGGCGATCGTGGCCCCTGCCCCCGGCAAAACCCCGATAAAGAACCCTTGCAAGGATTGCCGCCCGATCACCGGCGCAATTGCGCGGGCCTCGCTGCGGGTGATGCGCAGGTCTTTGATTTTGCCGTCGCCGCCGCCTTGGGTGGTTTTGGGTTTCAGCACCAGAAACAACGCCTCAGGCAGGGCGAACATCGCCATCGCCAAAGTGATAAAGCCAAAGCCGGATTGCAGGTCCATCACCCCCATGGTGAAACGCGGCAGATTGAACAATGCCCCTTCGCCCACAGTCGCCATGATCAGGCCCAGCACCGTCATCATCATCGCCTTGGCCACCTGCCCCGTGCCCGCAAAGGCCGCGATGGCCGACAGGCCCACCACCATCAGCGCAAAATATTCCGCCGAATGAAACAAAAGCGCCACTGAGGAAAGCATCGGCGCAAAAATCATCAGCAATAGCGCCCCGATTGTCCCTCCGGCAAAGCTGGCGATGGCGGCGATGGTCAGGGCCTTGCCGGCCTTGCCCTGTTTCGCCATCGGATAGCCATCAAAGCTGGAGGCCACGGTGCCCGCCACCCCCGGCGCATTCAGCAAGATCGAAGAGGTCGATCCGCCAAAAATCGCGCCGTAATAAACCCCGGCCAGCAGGATCAGCGCGGCAGAGGGATCGCCCATCGAGATCGCCACCGGGATCATGATCGCAATGATCGACATCGGGCCAAGGCCCGGCAACATTCCGATGAATGTCCCGATCAGACAACCACCAATCACCATCAACAGGTTTTGTACGGAAAGGGCCGTTTGTAGGCCAATCAGAAGTCCTTCGAGCATGTCATCACCCTCCGATAACGCCGGGCAAGGGGCGCATGTAGATGCCCAAGACCTGTTGCACCAGATACCAGACCACCACCGCCGTCAGCACCGAAACCGGCACCATCACATGCCATTTGCGTTCGCCCAGAATGAACGATCCCAGAATGAGAAATGCACCGGTAGAGCCTAGAAAACCAAGCGGGCGCAGGCACAGCGCATAGGCCACCATCAGCGCCAGAAGCAGAACCGCCTGCCCCAGATGATAATCACCCAATCGGCGGTAATCTATCTCGCCAACCTTGGTTTCGCTTTTCTCAAGCCCCAGCAGGATGATCAGTGAGGCAATGATGCCCAGCACCGACAGAACCTTGGGAAAGGTGCTTGGCCAGATGGGATTGCGCTTCATAAAGGGGGCAAGGCTGCCGTCCATTGTGAACCACGCGGTGTAGCCATAAGTCAGGCAAATTCCGAGCAATATCAGTGCGATCCAGCGATCAAGCGCCATCGTCCCATCCCCCCAGTGGTGACGCAGGGCGGCGCACCGCCCTGCCATGTTCAGCGTTTCTTAGAGAAAGCCGAGCTTTTTCATCAGATCGCCGATGACCTTTTCCTGACCTTCGAGGAAAGCGCGGAAATCATCGCCGGAGTTGTGGATGTTGACCCAACCGTTGCGGGCGCGCACGGCTTCCCATTCGGGAGTGTCATACATCTTGGCCAGTGCGTCCTGATACATCGCAACTTTGTCTGCGGGCAGGTCTGGCGCACCAAAGAACCCGCGCCAGTTCACAAAGCTGGTGTCGATGCCCTGCTCCTTCATGGTCATCGCATCCGCCGCGGCGGCCACGCGTTCATCCGCTGTCACGCCGATGATTTTGACCTCGCCCGCTTTGGCCAGATCGACCGCTTCGGAGAACCCTGTCGAAAGCGCGGCGATCTCACCAGACAGCAGCGCCGCCATGGCCTTGCCGCCCGCGTCATAGGGGATATATTTGACGCCAAGCGCGTCCTTGCCCGCCGCTTCCATCACCATGGCCGCAACCAGATGGTCCATGCCGCCGGGGACAGAGCCGCCGCCGATGGCGGTGGCGGAGGGGTCGGCATCATAGGCCGCCAGCAGATCCGCCATCGAATTGATCGGGCTGTCCTTGCCCACAACAATCGCCGCGTAGTCACCGATAGTGCCCGCCACCAAGGTCAGATCGCGAAAGTTATGCGGAAACACACCAGTCAAAGACCGGATCACGATGGGCGTGGAATTGACCATCAGCGTGCCATGGTTGCTTTCGGCGTTTTCGATCAGATAGCCGATGGCCTTGCCGCCGCCGCCGCCTGACATGTTCTCGTAAGATGCAGTGCCCACAAGGCCCGCGCCGGTCAGCGCCTCGCCGGTGCCACGTGCAGTGCCATCCCAGCCGCCACCGGCGCCGCCGGGGATCAAAAAGTGAATGCTGTCGAGCACCTTGTGGCCATCCGCCATCGCAGGTGCGCCAAAGCTAAGCGCCGCAACAGCAGCGCCAATCAGGGCGCGGCGGCCCAGTTTCAATGTGGTCATGTTGTCCTCCCATTTGACATCTGGCCGCAGCACGGCTCAGTTGAAGGGAGGCTAGAACGCCAACCTGACACAAACCTGACACGTCTGAAAAAGGCTCCGCCGCGCGATGAAATTCCTATTGGTCGAAGACAATGCCGAACTGGCCAAGGCGATTTCATCGCGGATGAAGTTCGACGGGCATGTGGTTGATCACGCAGATAAAATTGGCGATGCCATCGCCTTTTCCGAGACCGGCGAATACGATCTGATCCTGCTTGATATCATGTTGCCGGACGGCGACGGGCGCAGCTTTCTCAAACAGCACAGATCGGGCGGACAAGACACGCCGGTGATTGTTCTGACCGCTCGCAGTCAGGTGTCCGACAGAATCAGCATGCTGGATCTGGGGGCAGATGACTATGTGACCAAACCCTTTGATCACGCCGAATTGCAGGCCCGCTGCCGCGCTGTGTTGCGCCGCAAGGCGGGCAAAGGCAAGACCGAGATCGAACTTGGCGGCGCGGTGTTTGATCCGGTGGCGGGCACCTTGCAAATTGGCGGCGCGGCGATTGGCCTGCGCAACAGAGAGCTGCGGCTGTTGGAATTGTTCATGAACGCACCGGGGCAGATTTTTTCCAAGCAAAAGCTGTTTGATCGGCTGTTTTCCATTGATGACGACGCCAGCGAAAACGCGATTGAGGTCTATGTGGGGCGTCTGCGCAAACATCTCGAAGGGTGCGATCTGCGTATCACCACCCTGCGCGGGCTGGGCTATCGGCTTGATCATGGTTGAGGCGGTGCCAGTCTCCGGCTCGCTGCGCGGGCGCCTAATGATCACCCTCATCGGCGGCGCGGCAGTGCTGGCGCTTTTACTGTTTCTGGCCTTGCGCAGCTATGCCGCGCAGGTGGCGCAGGAAGGGCAAGACAGCATTCTGCGCGCCTCTGTGGCCTCGATCCTTGATGCCGCCGTATTGCGGCGCGGGCAGGTTGAGATCGACATCCCATATGCGTCGTTTTCCATGCTCAGCACCGCCTCGGATGATCGGGTGTTTTACGCGGTGCATCAGGATCAGACATTGGTATCGGGTTATGAGGGGTTGTTGCCCGCCGCAGACGGCGGTGCGGCGCAAGATGGCTTTCAAACCATTGATTTCCTGAATACTTCCCTGCGTCTGGCGACCGCATCGCGGATGTTGGTGGGGGAAAGCGACCGCACGCGGATCACAGTCTCCGTGGGCCAGACCCAAGATGCACTGGCCGGGACGCTCAACCGGATATCGCGCAATGCGGCCTATTTTGGCGCGGGGTTCTTTGCGCTGGCGGTGGTGCTGTCGCTTTGGGCCACATCCGCCACCATTGGCCAGCTCAAACGGCTGACCACGTCTGTGGCGCGGCGCGGCCCGCAAGATCTCAGCCCGTTTGCCAAGCCGGTGCCGTCGGAAATGTTGCCGCTGGTGCGGTCGCTCAATTCGCTGATGGGGCGGTTGGATCAATCGCTCAATCAATCGGAGGATTTTATCGCCGAGGCCGCGCACCGCGTGCGCACCCCGTTGGCCACTGTCCGTTCTTACGCCGAGGCAACACTGCAACGGGTCAACCGAGGAGAAAACCGCGAGGCGTTGCGGTCGATGATCCGGGCCATTGACGAAAGTTCCCGCGCGGCAGGACAGTTGTTGGATCATGCGATGATCACCTTTCGGGCCGATCATCTGGACAAGCAAGACATTGATTTGGTTGAATTGGTGCAAGATCTGGTCCTGCGCCTGACCCCTGTAGCCGACATGCGAGATGTCGATCTTCGGGTGCATGGCGCGGCGCAGCTGCCCTATTCGGGTGATCCGATCCTGCTGCAAAACGCGGTCCGCAATGTGATCGACAACGCGCTGAAATATGCCCCAACCGAAAGCGCGGTGGACATCAGCCTGAGCGATGAACCACTGCCCCAGATCCAGATTTGCGATCAGGGTCCGGGCTTTCCGCCTGCCGAGATGGACACGTTGGCATCTCGGTTCAAACGCGGCAACAACGCCGAAGGGATCATCGGATCGGGGCTGGGCCTGACCATCGCGCAGGATGTGGCCGTCGCCCATGGCGGCACATTGACCCTGACCAACCGGGTGGAGGGCGGCGCATGCGTATCCTTGCAGCTTTAGCATTGTGGATTTGGCCATTGTTGGCGACCGCGCAGGAATGGGAAGACCAGCAACGGTTCGAAGGCACCGAGGCCACCCGGACCCTGCGGGTTTTGTCGAGTACCGACACCTCGTTCTTTGCGCCCATTATCCAGCGGTTTTTGCGCGAACAAAGCGGTTGGGCCATTGAATATTTCGTGCACAGCACCGCCGAAATTGACACACGGTTTCGCGGCAACCCAACGGAGTATGATCTGGTGATTTCAAGCGCAATGGATTTGCAATTGAAACTGGCGAACGATGGCTTTGCCGCGCAAATCAATGACATAGATCATCCCGATTGGGCGCAGTGGCGACAAAGCCTGTTTGCCTTTACCACTGAACCGGCGGCGATAGTGATCAACCGTGCGGCCTTTGCCAGGCAGGACATTCCCCAAACCCGGCAGGACTTGATCCGTGCCTTGCGGGCCCGCCCAGAGGTCTTTCGCGGGCGTTTGGGCACCTATGACGTGCGCCAATCCGCGCTTGGCTATCTGTTTGCCACGCAAGATGCCCGCGCGTCCGAGACATTCTGGCGTTTGATGGAGGTGATGGGCGGGCTGGATATCCGCCTATATTGCTGCTCGGGCGAGATGATAGATGATCTGTATACCGGCAAGATTGCCGTGGCCTATAATGTTCTGGGCAGCTATGCGCTGGCGCGGCGTGACACCCATGATGCGCTTGAGATCATATTGCCGTCGGATTTTCCCACCACGATGATGCGCACGGCCTTTGTGCCAAGCGGGGCCAGCAACGCGCAGATGGGCGCAGAATTCATCCGCTATCTGATTGCGCTACAATCCATGGCCGCACCCGAGGATTTCCCCCTGCCGCCGCTCAACCTTGAACAGGGCAGCATCGCGCAATCCACCATAGCGCTGGAACCTGCCTTGATGACCTATCTCGACCGGCTCAAGCGGCGCACGTTTCTCAAGGAATGGGAAAGCGCGATCATTCAGGATCGCTGAACCTGCGCCTCAGGACTTGCCGCCAAAGCTGGGAACGCGGCCTGTAACCAGTGACCACAGGACAACCACCATATAGGCAAGGCAGAGCACGACAAGCGTGGTCCAGACATAGGTCAGCACCGCCGCTGCAACGACCGCCACACCCACAAGGAAGTATTTCACATTGTGACGCGAGACCTTGGTGGTTTTGAACGACCATGTCGGCACGCGGCTGATCAGCAACAGACCAATCACCACCATATAGGCGCAGATCACCAGCCCCGGCAGGACCAGCGTATTGGGAAAGGCAAAGGTGGCAAACATCGGCAGCAGCACCAAAAGCGCCCCGGCGGGGGATGGCACGCCGGTGAAATGCGGGCTGGGCGGTTGATCGGTTTCGGCTTTGCTGGACACGTTGAACCGCGCCAGCCGCACCACGCAGCAAACCGCAAAGACCAGCACGGAAAACCACGCGGCGCTGTTCATATCTTGCAGCGCCCAGAAATAGAGGATGAGCGGCGGCGCAATCCCGAAGTTCAGGAAATCTGCCAGCGAATCCAGCTCAGCGCCCATGGCGCTGTCACTGCCCAACAGCCGCGCCATGCGCCCATCGAGGCCATCCAGAACACCGGCGACTACAATCAGCTGCACCGCAAAGACAAAATTGCCCTGAACCCCGAACCGGATGGCTGACAGACCGGCACAAATCGCCGCGATGGTCAGCATGTTCGGGATCAGCTGAACCAGCGAAAAGTCACCCTTGGTCTTTTCAGGAAGATCGCCCATCCGTTTGCTCATGCGCTCTCATCAGAGGCAGGCAGTTCGGCCAGAACGGTTTCGCCCGCAATCATGGTTTGGCCAATACGGACCATCGGCTCCACCCCTTTGGGCAGATAGACATCCAGCCGCGAGCCAAAACGGATCAGGCCAAAGCGTTCGCCGCGCTGCAAGGTTGCGCCCGGCTCCACAAAACAGACGATGCGCCGCGCCACCAGACCGGCGATCTGCACCACGGCCAGTTCCTGTCCGTTGTCCATCTTGACGCAAAGGCTGTTGCGTTCATTGTCAACGCTGGCCTTGTCCAGAGAGGCGTTGAAAAACTTGCCGGGGCGATAGCTGACCGCGCGGATTTCGCCCGAGACCGGCGTGCGGTTCACATGGCAATTGAACACATTCATGAATACGCTCACACGGGTCAGCGCCTCATCCGGCATGCCCAGTTCGGCGGGCGGCACCGCAGGTTCAATCAGGGAAATCACCCCATCGGCGGGGCTGATGATCAGTCCGGGCCGGTCCGGTGTGACCCGCTCAGGGTCGCGAAAGAAATAGTAGCACCACACCGTCAGGCCAACGCCGATCCAGCCCAGAAAGGTTGAGATCAGGAACAGGACCAAAGTGACAGCCGCAAAAATGGCAACAAATTTAATGCCTTCAGGGTGCATTGGTTTGATGAAGGTGCCCATCATTTGCATGGTGTCTTTTCCTTGTGGCAGGTACCGCATCTCTCATAAGGCGATTGGGCAAGAGTGCAAGGGTATTCACATCTCTTCAAGGCCGCCTCAGCATGCTGTTCTGCAGCACCAAGCAGCACGGGCAGTCCAGTCCGCCCTGCACAGGGGCGCCGCTGGCCCGCTCTATGGCGCAGGGTACTGTGCCGTGCCTAACCCACTTCGATCGGCAAAGTTTCATCGGGGCCCCATTCGCTCATCGAGTTTTCGTAGACCGCAACTTTGTCGTACCCCAGCTGATGCAGCCAGAATGCGTCGACGGTCGCAAAGATCCCGCCACCGCAATAAGTCACATGGGTTGAGGCGTTCTTGGTCCCGGCCTGTTCGAAGATCTTTGCGATCTTTGCGGCAGGCAGGAAGGCATTGGTCTGGGGGTCTACCAGTTCGATTTGGGGGATATTGATGCTGCCGGGAATGCGCCCCGGCCGCCCATAGCGCGCTGTCTGACCAGAAAAAACATCGCGTCCAAGAGCATTCACAAGGCAAACCTCCGGATCACCAAGGCAGGCCAGTACATCGTCTTTCGACACAAAAACCTCTGGCCTCGGGTTCGGGGTCAATTGCCCCACTGGATAGCTGTCAGGTTCTTTGGACAGTGGCCGCTCCTCCGCCACCCATTTATCAAAGCCGCCATCAAGAATAGAAACATTGTCAAAACCAAGCCATCGCAGCATCCACCAAAACCGCGTGGCCCAAGACATGCTTCTGCGGCTGTAAAGAATGACCTGCGATTGGTCATCAACACCTGCCTTTTCAAACGCGGCCGCCACCACAGCCGGATCCGCCAGGGTCATCCCAAAGGGGCTGTCGCTGCGCGAAAAATCCCGCTGAAGGTCAAAATAGCTTGCGCCCGGGATGTGGCCCGCCTCATGTTCTGCCGCACAACTGATCACCCGATAAGGCCGCTCTCCTCCTTCTTCGAATTGCAAAACAGTTGAACAATCGAACAGCCTAAGATTGGGATCCCGCAGTCGGTGTTGGAGCGACGAAGTGTCAACCAAAGCGTTGGGGTTTCTGAGGCTTGCATAAGTCATTCTTCGGTCCTCCGCTGGTTCTGCCTTACCGGTGTCGCCGGTCAACGAGATCGTTACACTTGCTGCAAAGCCAAGGGGTTTTGCCGCGTTTGCGCATTGCCCCGCCGCCCATTCATCAGTGCGATCTGCGGTTTTCCAAAAGCGACCGGAACACTCCGCGACCTTGGCCGGTGCGCCGCCTCCATAGGAGATGCGCACAATCACAATTTCGCCTCGCCACAGACAGCGGTTCTGCGTTGTTTGGCGGCCTCGTGCCATGGCAGAATAGCATAATTTCGCGCCAACGTCAGAACCGCGCTTTTCTTGCAGGGCGTTGACCCTGATAAAATGCTGAGTCTGAGCAGGGCACGTCCTGCCTTGCCCTCTGCCGCTGCGCCGTGCATCCCTAAGGCCGCAAACACAACGGAGACTCTGTGGAAACCGAATTTGCCATCATAGGCGGCGGAATTGTCGGGCTGTCATTGGCCTACGGCCTGCTGAGGCGCGGCAAGACGGTTTGCGTTCTCGATGAAGGCGACGGGGCCTTTCGCGCCTCTCGGGGCAATTTTGGTTTGGTCTGGGTGCAAAGCAAAGGTTTGCACCAACCGGCATATGCGCAATGGACACGCGCCTCTGCACGGGCGTACCGGGGTTTTTCGGATGAGATCAAGACAATCTCTGGTTCGCCGCTGAACCTGCAACAGGATGGCGGCTATATCATCCACATGAGCGAAGACAGCCTTGATGCGGATCGCAAGCTTTATGAAGGGCTGCGCAGCCGATTGGGGGGTGATTATCCGTTTGAGGTGATGGGGCACAATGCGCTGAAAACCGAAGAGCCCAACATCGGGCCGAAGGTTGCCGGGGCGCTCTATTGCAAGGAAGACGGGCATGTGAACCCCTTGCGATTGTTGCGCGGTCTCACGGTCGCGGTGCGCCATTTGGGCGGCACACTGCGGACCGGCCACAAGGTGACAGATATCACACCGCAGGGCGCAGAGTTTTCCATTACCGCCGAGGATGCCGCGCCGATAACCGCAAAGAAGGTCGTGCTGGCCGCCGGATTGGGCGCAATGTCGCTGGGGCCAAAGCTGGGGTTCAAGGCCCCGATCCGCCCGCAACAGGGCCAGATCATCATCACCGAAAAACTGCCCAAGCTGATGAACCGTCCCAATGTCGAGGTGCGGCAGGTCGATGAGGGCGGCATCCAGATCGGCGCCAGCAGTGCCGAGGTTGGGCTGAATGATCGCGAAGATGTGGCAACGATTGCCGGTTTGGCGGCCCATGCGGTGGATATGTTCCCCAAACTGGCCCGCGCCAAAATGCTGCGCAGTTGGGCGGCGTTGCGGATCATGTCGCCGGATGGTTTGCCGATTTACCAACGCTCGGCCCGGCACCCCGGCGCCTATTTTGTCACCTGTCACAGTGGCATCACGCTGGCGGCGGCCCATGCGGGGGTTTTGGGCGATTGGCTGACAGATGCGGCGGAGCAGCCTGACGTGTCGGCCTTTGGCGAGGATCGGTTTGATGTTTGAACGGATAGGCCATAGCGCCACAGCTCAGGTGCGGTTCACCTTCAATGGTGAGACCGTCATTGGCAACGCCGGTGACAGCCTCGCCGCCGCTTTGCTGGCTGCAGGCCACAAGGTGTTTCGCGACACCCCGACAACCGCCGCGCCGCGCGGACCTTTTTGCATGATGGGCAGTTGTTTTGATTGTCTGGTCGTGGTGGATGGTGAAACGGTGCAGGCCTGCCAGACCCCCGCTCAAGTCGGTCTCGTGGTGACATCCCCGCCCGTTCCGAGGGCGCAGCCATGACCCGCCCCGATTTGATCGTCATCGGTGCTGGCCCTGCGGGTATGGCCGGTGCCACGATGGCCGCGCAGCAAGGCATGTCTGTGCTGGTGCTGGACGAACAACCCGCGCCGGGCGGTCAGATTTTCCGCAATCTGGGGGCTTCGAGCACCCAGCAACGGCAAATGCTGGGGCCGGACTACACGGCGGGACAGATGTTGCTTGACGGGCTGGCCGCCGCACCGCTGACCCTGATCTCGGGCGCGGTGGTTTGGGATGTGGATCAAGAGCGCACGGTCACCTATTCGAAAGATGGCAAAGCCTATCGCGTCAAAGCGAATTATTTGTTGCTCAGCACGGGCGCGATGGAACGGCCTGTGCCGCTGCCCGGCTGGACCTTGCCGGGGGTGATGACCGCAGGTGCGGCGCAGATCTTGATGAAAACCAGCGGACTACTGGCCAAAGACGCTGTCTTGGCAGGGTCCGGTCCACTGCTATACCTTGTTGCGGTGCAGATGCTGCGGGCGGGCACCCCGCCCAAAGCCTTGGTTGAAACCCAGACACCCGCAAACTATCGCGCCGTATTGCACCATGCGGGCGGGGCATTGCGAGGGTGGAAGGCCTTGGCGAAAGGGGCGCGGATGCTGCGCGAGCTGCGCCGCGCCAGTGCACCGCGCTACACGGCGGCCCGCGATCTTGCCATCACGGGGGACACTGCGGCCAGCGGGCTGCGGTTTACGGCGAAGGGGCAAGTCCATCATCTGGAATGCGCAACCGTGCTGTTGCATCAAGGGGTGGTGCCCAACACCCAGATCACCCGCGCCTTGCGTCTGGATCATCAATGGCATGCGGGGCAGCGTTGTTTCCATCCGGTTCTGTCACCATGGGGGCAAAGCAGCCATTCGCAGATCTACGTCGCCGGTGACGGCGCTGCAATTGCCGGGGCCAAGGCGGCAGAACACGCGGGCCAATGCGCGGCAGCCGATATCCTGCGCTGCGCAGGCCGGATCACCGCCGCCCAGCGTGATACACTTGCGGCCTCCGCCAAACGAAACCTCGCGGGCGAACAGGCGCTGCGCCCGTTTCTGGATGCGCTATATGCCCCGCCTGCCGCGATTTTACGCCCCCCCGATGCCGTGACCGTCTGCCGCTGCGAAGAGGTGAGTGCAGGCGACATTCGCGCCTATGCCCGCCTTGGCTGCAAAGGGCCAAGCCAAACCAAGGCCTTTGGCCGTGCGGGAATGGGCCCCTGTCAGGGGCGCACCTGCGGATTGACGGTGACCGAGGTTTTGGCGCAAGCCACCGGCCTATCGCCGCAAGACACCGGATATTTCAAGATCCGCGCCCCGCTGAAACCCGTCACATTGGGCGAAGTTGCCGCCCTGCACAGCCCCGCCCCCCAACAGCCAGAAGGACAAGACCCATGATCACCCGCAGCCACACCGCCCAGCGCATGAGCAAGATCACGATCCACAATGAAACGGTCTATCTGTGTGGTCAGGTTGGCGGGGCCGAAGGTGATGTCGCGGACCAGACCCGCGAATGCCTGCGCCGGGTCGAGGGCTTGCTGGCCGAAGCCGGATCAAGCCCCGCGCATATCCTTCAGGCGGTGATCTGGCTGGCGGATATGTCTGATTTTACGGCGATGAATGCCGTGTGGGATGATTGGGTGCCCGCAGGCGCGGCCCCTGCCCGCGCCTGCGGTGAGGCGGCTCTGGCGCGACCAGAACTAAAGGTCGAGATCATTATCACGGCGGCAGTGGCCTAACCGAACGCACCGCTTTCCGGCTCATCAACCCGCGTTGTCATCCGGGACCAACATGCACAGCTGTGCGATCCTGACTTCGGCTGTTTGGAAATCTTGCGCCGCATTGGCGATCCCCTGACTGGCCGAAAGCAACAGCGCGGCCAGTTCCTGAGGATTGCCTGCAACTTGGCCCAAGACGTTTGCCAAAGCGGCCTCAATGACCCGGTCCGTCTCGCCAAACTGATCAGACCGCAACCGGGTTTTGGCGGCAAACAATTCGGCCGCATGGGGCGATTGGCGCACCAGATCATGCACAATTCGGTGTTTGTCCGTCAGGGCGGCCGCCACCCGTTGCCGCGCTGTGCCAATGCCCTCTGCCAATACCGCTTCGACCGCGCCGATCAAACGCGCCGCTACATGATCGGCCACAGCGGCAAAGACCGCGTCCTTATCGGGAAAATAGCTATAGAGCGTCGCTTTGGAGACCCCCACCGCTTGCGCCAATCCCTCCATCGAGGCGGCGCGAAAGCCCGATTGCACAAACGCCTGCTGGGCCAGTGCAACAATGCGGTCACGGCGACCAGACCGGAGGGGGCTGAGGGGTTCTGTCATAAAGGCTGTTCCATCTGTTAATTTATACACTATGATCATTCATCGTTCAATTCGCTTTGATTCTCTTTACTGAGAAAGGTGAAAGCTGCCATGAAAATCATCAAATGGGCCCTCATGGGCCTTACCGGAATGGTCATCGTCACCTTGCTGGCGATAAAGTTGATCTATGGCTTGGGCAGGCCCTATCCGGATGTATCAACGCCGCCACTGCGCAGTGATGCGGAGCCTGCGATAACCCTGCCCTTGCCGCCCGGTATGGTCGCTGCAGGGCCACAAGGCCGGATCTTTTTCACCTACCATCCATTTCACCGCCCCCAAGACCACGCGGAGCATCTGGTCTTTGAATGGACCTCCAGCGGCGCGGTGCCATTGGCGCCCGATCTTGCTGCGCAGCTCCATGGTGTGTTTGGCATCACCGTGGACCGGCAAAACCGGCTTTGGGCGGTGCGCCCCGGCGCGATGGAAGGCCGCCCCACGCAGGTGTTGGCCATCGACATCGACAGCGGCAAATTGGCCTTTGAACACACACTCCCCGATGGCGTGGGCGGATTTGCACAGGATTTACGGGTCTCCGCCGATGGCCGATATGTCTATCTGGCCGACACCGGGCTGCTGCGGTTCACAGATGCGGCGCTGCTGGTACTCGACACCCAAACCAACGAGGTTCGCGAGGTGCTGGTGGGGCATGAAACAACCGCGCCGCAAAACTGGGTCATGCGGCGCACCGATGGCAGCGCCTATCGTCTTGGCTATGGTTTGATCAGCTTTCAGGTGGGCGTCGATGGATTGGAGCTGTCCAAAGACGGCAAGTGGCTGATCTATGCGGCAATGAGCCATGACAGCGTCTACCGGGTGCCAACCGCACTGTTGACCAACTTTGACAGCCAACCGGAAGACATTGAAAACGCCATTGAAACGCTTGGCCCCGCCCCGATGAGCGACGGCATCGCGCTGACCTCGGCGGGGGCGGTGATCCTGACCGATGTGGAAAATGGTGGTCTCGCGGTTCTTGAGGACGGCAAGCTGCAAACGCTTGTGGCTTTGGAAGGCGTCGATTGGGCCGACAGCGTGACCCTGGCCCCCAATGGTGACATCTGGTTCACCGACAGCAGGCTGACCGATCTGCTTGATCCATTTGGCAATCCCGCCTCGGCAGAGGTTATGCAGCAATCAGCGCCCTATGCGATCTACCGTATTCCAGCGAACCGTTTGGCCGAATGATCACACATCGCCACACGGTTCCAGCCCAGCGCAACCTGTGCTTGAAAGGTGATCCGATGCGGCATTTGCGATGTTAATCAATGATTGCAGATCAAAGACTTGCTGCTAAGGTTCCCCGGCTAGAGGGGGATTTTGGTGCAGGACAGAGCAAAACGCGTTTCCATTTTCGGCGGCGGTTGCGCAGGCATTGCGGCCGCATTTGAGCTGACACGCCCCGAACATGGCGGCGCGTTTGATGTCACGATCTATCAGATGGGTTGGCGGCTGGGTGGCAAGGGCGCCTCTGGCCGAGATGCCGCCACAGGCCGGATCGAGGAACACGGGCTGCATCTGTGGATGGGGTTTTATGAAAACGCCTTCCGCTTTATGCGCGATTGTTACGATGAACTGGACCGTCCCGAAGGCCATCCAATGCGCCGCTTTGAGGATGCGTTCAAACCGGACAATTATGTGGGCGTCACCGAAAAGGGGCTGGATGGGCAATGGTCGAATTGGTCGGCTTACTTTCCCCCTGCGGCGGGCCAACCGGGCGATCCTTTTGCCGTGCGCAATCCGTTTTCCGTCAAAGGCTATCTGACCCAATGCCTGCATCTGCTCCGCACCCTGCTGCTGAGCGTTCAGGACAAGGGCCATCTGCCCAGCGCTGAAGGCAGTCCGGCCTCGCTGACCGGGGCGGCGGCGTCCTTGATCACCTCGCTGTTGTCCACGGTACGTTCTGATCTGACCGGCACCGCAAAACGTGCGGCGCGATACGGGCAATTGGCGCTGGGGGCGTTGATCCTTGAGGCGATTTCGGTCCTGCAAGGATTGATCGACGGGGTGACCCGCAATAGCGATGCGGCCAAGCCTGCGGGGGTGTTGGATCAACTGTCCGGCGCGATCCGCTATCAGTTTGAACTGTTGCTGGCCACCGACCCCGAGGTGCGGCGGATCTGGGAAATTGTCGACACTGTGCTGGCGATCATCCGCGGCTGTCTGCGTGAGGGCGTGCTGTTCTCGCCGCAGGGGTTTGACCTTTTGGATAAATACGACTGGCGCGAATGGCTCAAATCCCACGGTGCTGCGCAAGCGACCATCGACAGCGCCTTTATCCGCGGGTCATACGATCTGTTGTTTGCCTATGAGGACGGTGACATCAGCAAGCCGCAACTGGCCGCCGGCCAAGCGTTGCGCGGGGCGATGCGGATGTTTTTCACCTATCGCGGGGCACTGTTTTGGAAGATGCAAGCGGGCATGGGGGATGTGGTCTTTGCCCCCGCCTATGAAGTGCTCAAGGCACGCGGCGTCAAGTTTGAGTTCTTTCACAGGCTAGATGATATTCATCTGTCAGACGACAAGACCCATGTTGAGACATTGGACGTGACCGTGCAGGCCGAGGTCAAAGAAGACGGCACCTACGATCCCTTGGTGGATGTCAAAGGCCTGCCCTGCTGGCCCTCTCTGCCCAACTATGATCAGCTCAAATACGGCAGGCAATTGGCCAAGGCCGGTTGGAACCCTGAAGAGGCGGATGATGACCGCACCGCCGATATCAAGGCACTAAAAGTGGGGGAAGATTTCGATTTTGCCGTTCTGGCGGTTGGCTTTGGCGCGGTGCCGGGGCTGTGCGGCGAGTTGATCGCGGCGGACCCGAAATGGAAACGTATGACCGAAGAGGTCAAAACCGTTGCCACACAGGCGTTTCAGGTCTGGCTGACGAAGAATGTCGATGATCTGGGCTGGGACGAGCCGCCGATCAACATCTCCGGCTATGTGGAGCCGTTTGACACATGGGCCGACATGCGCCAGTTGATCAAGGTCGAGGATTGGCAGGACGATCCCAAATCCATCGCTTATTTCTGTTCGGTCTTGCCGGACACCCAGACCGGCGAGAATGCCCATGAAATCGTCCGGCAAAGCGCAATCACCTTTTTGAACCGCGATGTGGCGCATTTCTGGCCCGGCGCGGTGAACGAGGATGGTTTTGACTGGGATCTTCTGGCTGGAGCAGAGGGCAGCGGCGAGGCGCGGTTTGACAGCCAGTTCTGGACCGCCAACACCGCCCCCACCGAACGCTATGTGCTGTCCCTGCCCGGCAGTCTGGAACATCGGATTTCGCCGCTCGACAACCGGTTCGACAATTTCACCATTGCGGGCGACTGGACGGGTTGCGGCCATCAGGCGGGCTGTGTCGAGGCGGCGGTGATGTCGGGCCTGTTGGCGGCATCGGCCCTGTCGGGGGCCCCGCAACTGAGCCACATTATCGGATATGATCACCCATGACCCAGACCCGTTTGCGCCGCCCTGTTCCTGAACGCACCACCCCAAAGCGCGGTGTTTTGGGGGCCTTTGGGCAAAAGGAATGGGGGCAGAATGGGCAGATCGCGCCGGAGTGGGGCGCACAGCCTACAGGGCATCCTTTGGGGCTTGGTGGCGCGGAGACAGACACGCCATTTGATTTTCTGGATGATCAAGTGCGCGAGGCGGCGCAGGTTGTCGATTTGCATATTCAGGGCGAGGCCGCCGATCAGCCGGACACCGGCCTGTGGGGCGCTTTGTCTGCGGGCTATGGCGGGCTGAGCGGGGCGGATCTGTCCGCACTGGCCACACAGGTAACGCGCACCTATGCGGATGTTGCCGCGCAATGGGTTGATCTGGCTGGCACGTTGAAAGATTACTTGACCCGCGCTGCGGCAGCCCCGGCCCCAGCAGCCCCGCAGGGCGCGCATCATGCCGCGCCCGCGCTCAGCCTGCGGGCGGCCTGCCCTGTTGAGGTGCGCATCGAGATGTTCCGCCCTGCTATGGCACTGTCGGCACAGCCATTGGGGTCCGATGATCCGGCACAGCCTGCGCGGATCACCGAAGTGTCCGTGACCCATAACCGTTTGTGCATCAGCGTTCCCCATGATCAGCCGCCCGGCACCTACTATGGTTTGTTGATTGAGGACGGCCAAGGCCCGGCGGGTGTTGTCACTCTGGATGTGCTGGCCGAGGGTTCCATATGAACGCAAGCGGGATTGATACGGTCACCCCTCTGCTTGAGGAATACGGCGCATTGACCCGCGCAGCGATGGACGCGTATTTGCCCAAGCGTGAACCGCGCGCATACCTTTATGATCCGCTTGCGGATTACCCGACGCGGGGTGGCAAGATGATGCGCCCCGCCCTTTGTATCGCCACCGCCTGTGCCTTTGGTGCCGCGCCAGACCGCGCGGCCAAAGCCGCCGCCGCGATCGAGATGCTGCACAATGCCCTGCTCATCCACGATGATATCGAGGATGAAAGCGAAGAACGCCGCGGCAAACCAACCTTGCATATGCTGCATGGCACACCCATTGCGCTGAATGCAGGGGATGCGCTGGCGATGTTGTCTTTGCGCCCGATGCTGGACAATGCGCGGATGCTGCCGCCGCCCGTCGCGCTGAACCTGTTGCACGACATGGAACGTATGGCGCGGTTTTCGGCCGAGGGACAGGCGATGGAACTGGGCTGGCGGGCCAATCCGGACGTCTCCGTCACCCGCAACGACTATCTGCAAATGGTGCTGAAAAAGACCTGCTGGCTGGCGGCGATCTTTCCCTGCCGTGTCGGTGCGATGCTGGGCAAGGCCAATGGCGGGCAAGTGACGCAAGATGCGTTCATCCGCTTTGGCTATTTCTTTGGGGCGGCGTTCCAGATCCATGACGATGTGCTGAACCTCAAGGGCGGCAAGGTCTATGGCAAGGAAAGCTGTGGTGATCTGTGGGAGGCCAAGCGCACGCTGATGCTGATCGACATCGCCGGGCAGCTGACCGGCACCGACAAGGCCCGCTTTGACCGATTTATGGCGCAGCCCCGCGAGGAACGCGATCAGGCGGATGTGGAATGGTTGCTGGCACGCATGCAGGACAGCGGGGCAATCGACCGCGCCTTTACCTTTTCCCAAAGCATGGCGGGTGCCGCCATCCATGAGTTTGGCCGCCTGTTCGAGGCAGTGCCGGACAGCCGGGACAAGACCTTTATCCGCGATCTGGTCACATGGACGTTTCGGCGTGACCACTAGCTGTGTAGACTGCCCCGCAGGGAGGCCCCAATCATGACAACGGCAAACGCACTGGCCGCTTTCCTGACCCAACACGGGCTGGAGCAATATGCACAGGTGATGCGCGATCAGGATCTCACCCTTGATGATCTGCGCGACCTGACCGAGGCGGACCTGCGCGAGCTGGGTCTGACCATCGGGCACCGCAAACAATTGCGCCGCGCCTTGGACACTGCCCCCGACGAGGCGCTTGCGCAGCGCCGTCAGGTGACGATCTTCTTTTGCGATCTTGTTGGATCGACCCAGATTTCCGCCCGCTATGACGCCGAAGATATGTCGGACATTCTGGAGCGTTATCACGCCCATGCCGCATCGGTGATCCGGTCCTGGGGCGGCATGCCGCTGGGCACGCAGGGCGATGGCGTGGTGGCCTGTTTCGGCTATCCCAAAGCCTCTGAAAACGATGCGGAGCGGGCCGTTTCCGCGGCGCTGGAAATCTCGCAATCCTTGCAGGAGTTGCAGTTTGGCGATGGCTTGATCCTGAACAGCCGCATCGGGCTGGAGACCGGGCGGGTTTTTGTGCGTGGGCCGGTGTCAGATTCAAGTGCGCTGGTCGGGGACACGCTGAACACGGCGGCGCGTCTGCAGGACGAGGCCCCCGCCAACACGGTGGTGGTTGGCAAGAACACCCACAGTCTGATCCGCAATCTGGCCGATCTGGACAATCTGGGTGACCGCCATCTGCGCGGTTTTGATCAGCCCGTGACAATCTGGCAGGTCAACGGGATGCGCGATGTGTCCGAGCGGGACAATGCACAAGACAACGGCGTGATTGACCTGCTGGGCCGTGAAGCGGATTTTGACCAATTGCGCGGGCTTTGGGACAGCGCCAAAGGCGGCGCGGGGCAGGTCTTGATGTTATCGGGGGGCGCGGGCATCGGGAAATCAACCCTGCTCAAGGCATTTCGCCGCCATGTACGGGCCGAAGGGGCACAGACCTTTCGCTATTTCTGTGCACCGGGGTATGAAAACAGTGCGCTGTATCCCATTCGGGCCCAGCTTGCGCATCTGACCGGCCTGCGCGGCCCAATAGATGCCGAAGACATCGCGCCCAAGATCATGGCCCGTGTGGGCGATGACCCAACGGCTGTGCGGCTGGTGGCCGACCTTCTGGCGCTGGACCCCGGCGAGGCCCTGCCGCCGCTGGACATGACCGCGATTGAGCAAAAGCAGGCCACCTACGGGTTCTTGATGCAGGTGGTGGCGCAGGAGGCCAGCAAGGCCCCCCTGTTGATGGTGGTGGAAGATGCCCATTGGGCCGACCCCTCGACGCTGGAGCTGCTTCATGTGATTGTCGAACAGGTCATCGCGCCGCTGCCGATCCTGTTGATTGTCACCCAGCGCCCCGAAGGCGAAGTGACACTGGCCCCTGCCGCCCATGTGTCCACGCTGGCGCTGGACCGGCTTGACCGCACAGAAAGCCTGAAACTGATCGCCGCTGTGATGGGGAACAGCCCCTGCCCGCCCGAAATCCTGCACAAGATCCTTGAGGCCTCCGATGGTATCCCGCTTTACCTCGAAGAGCTGAGCCGTTCAGTCATGGACCACCCCGGCAGCGCCAGCGGGAATTTTGCCGATGTCGATGTGCCCATCACCCTCGAAGACAGTCTGATGGCGCGGATTGACCGGTTGCCGCAGGGCAAATCCGTGGTGCAAACCGCCGCCGTCTTTGGCCGCCGCTTTGCCACGCCGACGCTGCGCACGGTGCTTGAGATGGACGAAGCACCCTTTGCCAGCGCCCTTGTAGAGCCGGTCAAAGCGCGGATCTTGCTGCCCGAGAAAGACGCTCAATCCCAGACCATGCAGTTCCGCCACGCGCTGGTGCAACAGGCCGCCTATGGACGGCTGGCCCGCAAACAACGCCAGCAATTGCATGCAAAGATCGTTGCCTTGCTGCTGGAACATCAACCGACACTGGCTGAAACCGAGCCGGAAACGTTGGCGCGGCATCACGCCGGCGCCAAACAATACGGCGAGGCGATCAATTTCCTGATTCTGGCGGGTAAGAAAGCCGCCGCACGGGCAGCGCAGGTGGAGGCAACCAATCACTACCTCACGGCACTGGATCACCTTGAACATCTACCTGAGGGACGCGCCCGCGATGAACAAGAGGTGCTGTTAAGGGCGCTTTTGGGGGCCGCGCTGATGGCCACACGCGGCTTTGCCGCGCCTGAGGTCTATGATGCCTTTGCCCGCGCCCGCGCCCTGTGTCTGAGCCTGGGCGACAATGTGATGTATTGTTCCTGCCTGTATGGGCTCTTTACAGTTGCTGCCTCCCGGTCTGACCGGGACGAGGCAATGGCGCTGGCCCGTGAGATGCTGGATGGTTTTGGCGAATGTCCAGTCCCCTCATGGGCGATTGCAGCACATTTTGCGATGGGGGTCGCGCAGACCTTTGCCGGAGAGCTGGACAATGCCGCCGGCAGTTTCGACGCTGCTCTGGCGCTCTACACACCAGAACAACACGGGCCACTGGTGGAACAATTTGGTGATGATCTTGCTGAATTTTCAATGTGTTACATGGTCTGGATTCACACCATGCGCGGCGAGATAGATCAATCGCGAGATCTGATCGCAAAAGCCATTGAAATGGCGAGTGAGCTGAACAACAAAAACGCCCTCACGCGAAGCACCTCGTTCCAGATGGGCCGCATGATGGAGATGGGCCTGCTTGACGAAGTGGCCAAGACAGCACCGCGTGTGATCGAAATCTCGACCTTGCAGGGCTATCCCTATTGGGCCTGTGCGGGCCGTATCGGGCTTGGCTTTACCATGGCCAGTGGCGGCGATGAGGCGGGTCTGCCCCATATCGCCGAGAGCCTCGCGTTCTTTGACATGATTGGACAGCGCACGCCGCAGACCTATTGGCGCAGCTATCTGGTGGCCGCGTTGACAGCCCTTGGCCGCCCGGACGAGGCAGTGACCGCCGCAGACGAAGCGCTTGAAATGTCGCGCAGCGGGCTGGATTGTGCGTTTGAACCAAACTTGCTGTGGCGGCGCGGTCAGGCGTTGCGCAGCCTGGATCTAGCCGCCGCAGAGGCCAGCTTGCGGGAAGGCATGGCTGTGGGCGCAAAGATCGGATCACATTATTACGCCTTCCTTTGTGCCTTGGAATTGGCGGAACTGTTGATTGCCGATGGGCGCCGCGATGCAGAAAACGGGGCGCTGGCCGCCGCTATGGCGCGGATCAGCAGCAGCGAGCCGATCCCTGCCCTGACCCGCGCGGCGGAGGTTTTGCGCGATTTGTGATGCGGCTCGCCCCTCCGCGCTTGTTCTGGGCGGGACAGGCCATATCGGCGCAGCCATTGCGCGGCGCTTGGCCGAGGCCGGATATCGCGTCACCGCCACCGGGCGCAGCGACAAACCAAGGCCCAATCTGGCAGGCACAGAGGTGCGCATCGCCGTGGGGCAAGATGCTCTGCCAATGATTGCGGGTATGGCTCTGGTGGTCGATGCCGCAACGCCCTATCCGGTTGCCCTCCACGGGCGTGACACTGCGGGCCGGACCAAACAGGCGGTGCTGCGCAGCAAAGCGTTGCTGGACGCCGCCAAACAGGCCGATGCAGCGTTTGTTCATATCTCTTCCTTCACCACATTGCCGCGGCCAAACCCATCCGCCCTATCGCAGATCGGACAGGGTGTCCTGCGCGGAATGCACGATTATTTCGATGTCAAACAACGGGTTGAAGACAGCGTGCGGCGCGCCTTGAATCAAGGACTACGAGGCTGCATTTTAAATCCGGCAACCTGTTTTGGCCCCTATGATCTAAAGCCCAAAGAACAGGCCTTTGTCCCGATGTTGTTGGGCGGGCAAGTGCGCGGATTGGTGCGGCATGATTTGAATGTGGTGGATGTGCGCGATGTCGCGGACATTGTGCTGGCCTGTGCCGCGCAAGGGTTTCCCCATGTGCAGGTGCCGGTGTTTGGCCATACCGTTTCCCTGCGCGATCTGGCCACACAAATCTGCGCCATCACCGGTGCGGCCCCGCCCCGTTTGGAAGTGCCGTCCCTGATGGGATTGGCGGGCCTCTATTGGATGGAAACCGCCTTCGCCCTGACAGGGCGGCAAAGCCCTTGGCCAAGCTTGCCGATGATGTTGGTCAGCGCCAGCTATGCCGCAACGCCCACAGCGCAGCAGATTGACCTGCATCCCAACCTGCGCCCCTTACCGCTGACCTTGCAGGACGCGGTGCAATGGTATCAACAGGTCGGCGCGGTCTGAACAATCAATCGTTCGACGTATCCTCACCTGAAAACAAGGCCTTGAGCCGCCTGCGCAGATCCCCAGCCGGATCGGATACAGGTGACGGATAGGGCATGTCCGGCTCCAACTGCTCCATCATTTTCATATCGTCGTGGTTGGTCTGCGCCCGCGCAATGAATGGATCGAGATATTCGGCAACCCCCTGCATCTCTTCACTTTGCTCAAGGTCATCCTCGCCGCCCAGCGAAATCTCGACCTTTTGGCGCACCAGTTTGAGCGCCTCATGCACATCCAGCCAGTCCTGCGATGAAATCAGCGGCATCGCCCCTTCCATCATCCGCTCAAATACGGTTTTGCGGTAGGCCTGTTCGGTCAGCTTGAAAGGCTCGGGCAAATGCACATCGACAAATTGCACCACCACATCTTCGGTGGCCTTCATAATGCCTTCGATATCCTCGTCGCCCTTGATATCGCGCAGGGCCTCTTTGGCGGTCTTTTCGGTTTGCGACAACTGATCGTCATCGAGGTATGAATTGAGCGTTTCGGCAAGGGATACGATCGCCTTTTCAAAGGTCCATTCCTCGGGCTGGCTATGCTCTTCGGTGCGCATCAGAACGCCGGGGTAAAGCAGCGCAAACATGTGGATCGCCGATTTCAACTCAACCTTGAAAGCCATCGCCTCGCGTTCGCGTTTCTTAAGTTGGGCGCCATAGTGATCGCCTGATTGTGGCCAATAGCCTGCATGGCTTTGCTGCGCAGGGAACAGGGTTTCGGCGTAATGCGGCGGTGCGGAACAGACGGGCAAACAATAGTCCGGCTTGGCAAACTTGGGCAGGGCCGTGCCCCGCGCCAGCCCCCATTTGCGCGACAGCGCCTTGTCCAGAATGGTGGCCGGGCTAAAATATTCCAACGTTTCCGCCAGCGCCGATTGGGCAAAGCCGGTCTCGAACGGCACCATCTGCGCGTTCCATGCCGCCACGTCCAGACCGTCTGCCCGGCGCGGCGCATTCAGCCGCTCCGCATCGGTTAGAACCTTGACCCCTTCGGGATGGGACCGCTGGCGGATGAACACACTGCTGACATGGCCGCGCTGCACCCGCTTTTCGTACCACAAACGCAGGTATTTCTGCCCCACCCGGCCGGGCCGCTTTTCAGTGGTGATGCCGCTGCCGGGGACGTGGCGGGCATAGGCCAGCTCGATCTTTTCCTCCTTGCCGATGCTGTCCACGAAGGCCTCGATCTGGTCGATCTCGATCTTGCGCCATCCAAACATCTGTTCGGTGATGTCGACCTGATGCCAGCGCTCGCTGCCCACCCGCTCAAACAAAGTCACACCCGTGCCGCGCCGCAGATCGGCGTTCAATGAAAACGGGCGCACGGCCTCAAACACTTTGACCAGACGATCTTTGCCCGGATAGCTGAATTTGGGTTTCAGCCCCAGAATTTCGGTAATCGGCTGGGTCGGATAATCGGTGATAGATACATGAAGCGGCGCGTCTATCTCGCGGAAATCATTGAGTTTCAAAATCTGGTGCCGCCGCAGGATCAGGCCCTGATAACAGGCATTGTTGGTGTCGTGGCTGTCGCGGAATTGTTTGAGCGAAAATTGATTGAGCGCGTTGTCCCCGCCGAGGATCTTGAGCGCGAAGCCCTGAGCGGCACAGACGCCCTCGTCTATTCTCTCTTCAAGGTCGGGGTCCATATCTGGCCGCGACGACAGACCCGCCTCGCGGTATTTGGTGGCCAGATCATTGGCCAAGACCCCAAGCCAGCGATTGACGGATTCGTCCTGTGTTTCCTGCACCGCCGGATGATGCGGTTGGTGGGTTGTGACATCAACCAAGGTCCGGCCAACCGCCTGCGCCCCTGCCATCAGTTCTGGCAGAACCTGCGCCGACATGGTCAGGATCTCATGTTGGGTCTGTTCGGTGCCATAATCCCGGCTGAGCCATTCGTTTTCACTGGCGCGGATGGTGGACCCCATACTGGGAACGCCAAAGACCTCATTGGCGGTGATCGCCGTTTCCACATCATCCACATAGGTAAAGGCACTCACAAAGCCGGTGGTCAACAGCCGCTCGCGGCCCCGTTCCCCCTGTGCCCCCGGTTTATCCGTGGGATAGGCGCCGTCACGATGCCATTTGTAGCATTTGACCGGCACCAGCAGGCTCAGTTCCCGCGCCCGCCGTTTGGCCAGCGCCGACAACTCGGAATTCATCTGTTTGAAATCGCTGATTACCAGATAGACAAAATCACCCCAGGCCTCGAATTTCATACAATCCTGAACGCGCAAGTAATCGCGGACAAAGTTTTGCAACGTGGCCGCATCCGCCTTGAGTGGCAGCACCCGGACCGAGGCATCGGGCACCGAAAACGAACCGCCCACCGCCTCGCTTGCGCCGCGTGCGGTGTTGAAAAAGTTCATTGCACGGATGTAGTCAAAGCCCTGCCCGTCCTCAAATTCTTCGGGGCCATCTGTCCCGATGGGCGGCGCGTGATGGACATGTGCGGTTTGCTGGGGCGCAGTTTGATCGCCGGTCTGAGGTGTCTGCGGCGTTGGCCCTGCTTGCGGCTTTGCGGATTGTTTTTGCTCCTCGGCCCGCTTGGCCGCCGATGCAGCCCGCGCGACCTTTAGAACATCGCCCTCACGCCAGCCGCCCTCGCGCCCGCGCCAGATCAGGGTATCGGCCACGCCATAGGTCATATCGACCTTCATCCACAACGGCGCAACCGGCGACAGGGTATGCACAACACTGCCCCCTGCCTCGCGCTCTTCGCTGACCTCAAGGCCAAGGCTTTCGACAATCGGCAATCCGGCCAGATGATGCACATCAATACGGAAGCCGCCGTCCAGCTGGCCCATCAACATGTTCTGCGGCCCCAGAAAGCCGCCTTGTTTGAAGGCCTTGACCGGCATCCGCGCCGCCGTGAGGGCCTGATAACAAGTGGCGTGGGGGTTGGCCGCATCGCGGAACTGTTTGAAATTGATCGTGTTGGCGTACATGCGCGGAAACAGCGACCACAACGCATCCTTGATCCCCGGCATCCAATCCTTGGCGCTGCGCCATGCGCTCTGGCGTTCGGGGGACAGCTGCGCCTTGAGGGTGTCCATATCCATCATATCCGGCAGCACCGACGATCCGGTGATCCGGTCGCTGGCCATGCCGGCAAAGGTCTGCGCCAGATCGCGGCCCAAACGCATGAACCCTGCCGCCGAAGAGGACATTTGCCCCAATGGTTTCAGCACCGAATCCAGATTGGGCGGCATATCCAGCAACCCGGCGGTGCGATGCTGATAGACGCTCAGCAATGGCCGATATGCGCTGGTTTCTCCGGCATAGGCCTCTGCTGCGCCCTTGGTGGACACCTGAAACACCCGCCGCGCCCCATGGGGGTTATGGACCCACTCACTGACCGATGGATCCAGCCGCGCAAGCAGCTTGGGCCAGCCATAAACCTCGCGGCCGGTGCTCATCGACAATTCGTTGTCCACAAAGATAAACGGCGAAGAAAACGCCCAATCGTGGAACTGCGGGCCCGTTTCACCGCCATTCATCCAACGTAGCGGAATGCCAAAGGCGACCTCGCGCTGTGACACCCAGCCCATGTTGGCGGCCTCAAGCGACATACGACCGTAATCGAGGATGACCAGATAGACAAAAGGCACAAAGGGTTGGAACTGCACCAGATCAGGCGCTTGGTTCAGGTAGTTTCGGGTAAAATTCTCAAGGCTCGGCAGACTGGCCCGCAGCGGAAACACCGACATTGTGACATCAGAGAACGAAAACGGCGGCGACATTTGCAACGAACTGGCCGCGCCGCGCGCATTATTAAAGAGAACGTTCGACATTGCAGATGGCTCCGCCCTTGGCTTGACTGGCTCAAAGCCTAGGCTGGGGCTGCATTTCAGACAAGCATCATCAAGGCGCAAACCGGCAAGGCGAGCGGCAAGAACTTCAAATTTGACCTCCGAAACTTACCATTTGCAAAATCCGAGGCGCGTTTTGCAGGCGAAATGGCGATTTTTGTGACTTCCAACACAAAAAACATGCCGCGAGTAAATTTTTGAGTAACATCGTAAAGCTTTTTCACCTAACGTGAGGCAGGTAAATATTGAGGGGGCGCCGCAATGTCCGACACCAAGATCAAGAATATGGAAGAGTTTGCCCAGATCAGCGGGCTGTCGCGGCCAACGGTGTCCAAGTATTTCCACGACCCGAACAGTGTGCGGGCCAGCACCCGCCAGCGGATCGAAGATGCGCTTGTGGAATATGACTATCGGCCGAACATCTATGCGATGAATCAGAACCGCAAATTGACCAAGAACATTGGTATTGTGGTGCCCTATCTTGCCGATCCGTTTTTTGCCGAGATTGCCCGGAATATTGAGACCCGCTGCATCGTTGCGGGATATTCGCCGACACTGTTCAGCTCCCATGGCGACCCTGATCTGGAACGGCAGATCCTTGACAACCTACGGCTGCTCAAACCGGCGGGTGTGTTATTGGCCCCGCTTGGCCGCGCCTCGGATCGCAGCAACATCGAGGCGTTCTGCGACGAGGTTTTTACCGTTCTGTTCGACAGTAACCTTGAAGGGCTGGGCGAGGCATTTGTGGGATCTGACAACGCAAGCTTTGTTGAGCAAACTGTTGATTATCTTTGCAGAACGGGCGAGCCGCCCTGCTTTTTCGAGATGCGCAATCCCGCCAACCCCAACGCCAACAAACGCCGTGCGGCCTTTGTTAAAAACATGGAGGCGCTGGGGCATGAACCGCATGTTATTCGCGTCGAAGGCACCGGCTGGCAGTTTGAGGAGATCGGCAAACAGGGCGGTTTGCGTGTGCTTGAGGACAACAGCCTGCCCAGCAGCACCATCTTGTGCAGCAACGACCGGTTGGCGATCGGGTTTTTGTCTGCCTGCTATGAGAAAGGTCTGCGCGTCGGGCGCGGAGCCGGCTGCGCATTGCGGGTGGCCTCGCATGATGATCATCCGTTCTCGCGGTTCACTTGCCCGTCCCTCACCACGGCCGGTCATGACTATGACGGCGTGGCCAAAGGCAGTGTGGAGCGGCTTTTGAAGCTGATCGAAACCGGAGAGCGCTTCAAGGAACGGACCGATACACTGTGCGAGGCACAATTGGTGTTGAGGGCGTCGGCCTAATTGGTCGGAAAATTTACGCGCGTAAATTTTTTATTGACGCCCGTTGTTCAATCAGCTTAGTCTTTGCCCACACAACATCCAGCTTAGGGAGGATTCGGATGTCTTTGAGAAACGCATTTCGTGCGGCAACTGCGGTCACTTTGATCACCGCCGGTGGCGCATTCGCCGACACCATCACCATCGCAACAGTGAACAACGGCGACATGATCCGCATGCAGGGTCTGACCGATGACTTCACCGCAAAAACCGGCCACAACGTCGAGTGGGTCACGCTGGAAGAAAACGTTCTGCGCCAGCGCGTAACAACCGACATCACCACCAAGGGTGGGTCTTTCGACATCATGACAATCGGCATGTATGAAACGCCGATCTGGGGTGCGAACGGTTGGCTGGTGCCACTTGACAATCTGTCCGCTGAATATGACGTCGATGACATTCTGCCAGCGATGGCCGGCGGTCTGAGCCACGATGGCACGCTTTATGCGGCGCCGTTTTATGGCGAAAGCTCCATGATCATGTATCGCACCGACCTGATGGAAGCGGCTGGCATGGACATGCCAAAGGCACCAACATGGGAATTCATCGCCAAGGCAGCAGCCGCGATGACCGACCGCGACAATGAGATCAACGGCATCTGCCTGCGCGGCAAGGCCGGTTGGGGCGAAGGTGGCGCGTTCATTACCGCGATGTCCAACTCTTTCGGCGCACGCTGGTTCGATATGGACTGGAACGCACAGTTCGACACGCAGCCATGGGCCGACACGCTCAACTTCTTCAAGGGTATGATGGATGCATCCGGCCCTGCGGGTTATGCAACAAACGGGTTTAACGAAAACCTGTCGCTGTTCAATCAGGGCAAATGCGGCATGTGGATCGACGCCACAGTTGCGGCCTCTTTTGTGACAGGCAAGGATTCCACCGTTGCAGACCACGTTGGTTTTGCGCTGGCACCGGACACCGGTCTGGGCAAACGCTCCAACTGGCTCTGGGCTTGGGCGCTGGCCATTCCTGCCGGTACTCAGAAACAGGACGCCGCGCTGCAGTTCATCGAATGGTCCACATCCAAAGACTACATCGAGCTGGTTGCGAGCAAAGAAGGCTGGGCAAACGTTCCTCCGGGCGCACGTACATCCCTGTATGAAAACCCGAACTACCAGGCCGTGCCTTTTGCTCAGATGACGCTGGATTCGATCCTGTCTGCTGATCCTAACAACTCCACCGTTGAGCCAAGCCCATATGTGGGTGTGCAGTTCGCGGCGATCCCGGAGTTCGCAGGCATCGCAACAGACGTGAGCCAGGAGTTCTCAGCTGCCTATGCCGGTCAGCAGACCGTAGAAGAAGCACTGGCCAAGGCGCAGGCCCTGACCAACGACGCAATGGAAGCGGCTGGCTACAAATAAGCCGCGCCGACATCCCGCAAGGGCGGCGGCCCGGTCGCCGCCCTTCACCTAGACGACCTTTTCATCCAGTCTGATCTTAGTCTGGCGGCTTGTCCGCCCCCGAGGAAGGTGTATCCAAAATGGCCACCAAAGCATCCAGATCCGCCGCCCGCGTTATGATGGCCCCTGCTGTGATCCTGCTTTTGGGCTGGATGTTGGTGCCCCTGACCATGACGCTTTGGTTCTCGTTCCGCAAATACCTGCCCCTGCGCGGCGGTGATCTGGGATGGGCCGGATTTGACAACTACACCCGTTTCGTGACGTCCAGCGCCTTCTGGCCCAGTATTCAGGCCACGCTGATCATTGTCGGTGCCGTTCTGCTAATCACCGTGTGCCTTGGCGTAGTGCTGGCAATGTTGCTGGATCAGCCGATGTGGGGCCAGGGCGTTGTCCGCATCCTTGTGATCGCCCCCTTCTTTGTGATGCCCACCGTATCTGCGCTGGTGTGGAAGAACATCTTTATGGACCCCACCAACGGTCTGTTTGCGCATCTTTGGAAATTTTTCGGGGCCGATCCGGTCTCATGGCTGTCGCAAGCCTCCCTGCCCTCGATCATCCTGATCGTCAGCTGGCAATGGTTGCCTTTCGCGACGCTGATCCTGCTCACCGCGATCCAGTCGCTGGACAGTGAACAATTGGAAGCCGCCGAAATGGACGGCGCACCGCATCTCAAGCGGTTCTGGTTCATCATCCTGCCGCATCTGGCGCGTGCAATCACCATTGTCGTGCTGATCCAGACGATTTTCCTTCTGTCGATCTTTGCCGAGATTTTTGTGACCACCGGCGGTGCCTTCGGATCAAAAACCCTGACCTATCTGATCTTCCAGCGGGTGCTGGAAAGCCAGAACGTTGGCTTGGGATCGGCAGGCGGTGTCTATGCGATCATCCTCGCCAATATCGTCGCAATCTTCTTGATGCGGATTGTGGGGAAGAACCTCGATGCTTGATCCACACCGCACCCCCGCCCGTTCCGGCACCTCGCCCCGCAGCTTTTTCAACCAAAGGACTGTCTGATGGCCCGCTCTGTCACCTCACAACGCAAGGCGATCAACACTGCAGTGGCTTGGGCCGTTGGTTTGCTGATCTTCTTTCCGATCCTCTGGACCATCCTGACCAGCTTCAAGACCGAGGCGCAGGCGATCAACGACCCGCCGCTGTTCCTGTTTTTTGACTGGACGCTTGAGAACTACACCGTGGTGCAGGAACGCTCTAATTATATGCGGTTCTTGTGGAACTCTGTGTTCATCGCGGGCGGTTCCACCATTCTGGGCGTGATGATCGCCATTCCCGCCGCGTGGTCGATGGCCTTTGTGCCCTCCAAGCGGACCAAGGATATCCTGCTGTGGATGCTCTCCACCAAAATGTTGCCTGCGGTTGGGGTTTTGTATCCGATCTACCTGATCTTTATCCAGTTTGGCCTGCTCGACAGCCGTCTGGGTCTGGTGATTGTGCTGATGCTGATCAACCTGCCGATCATCGTCTGGATGCTTTACACTTATTTCCGCGAAATTCCGGGCGAGATCCTTGAGGCCGCCCGTATGGACGGCGCCACCTTGCGCGAGGAGATCCTCTATGTGCTGACGCCCATGGCGATCCCCGGCATCGCGTCGACCTTGCTCTTGAACTTTATCTTGGCCTGGAACGAGGCGTTCTGGACACTCAACCTGACCGCTGCCAAGGCCGCGCCGCTGACCGCGTTTATCGCCAGCTACTCCAGCCCTGAAGGGCTTTTCTACGCCAAACTCTCCGCCGCATCGACAATGGCGATCGCACCCATCCTTGTTCTGGGCTGGTTCAGCCAAAAACAACTGGTGCGCGGTCTGACCTTCGGCGCCGTGAAATAAGACAGGAACCAAAGACTATGGGACGTATCACACTGGACAAAGTCACGAAAAGCTTTGGCGATGTCGAAGTTATTCCACCCTTGGACCTGACCATCGAAGACGGCGAGTTTACCGTTTTTGTCGGCCCGTCCGGTTGCGGTAAATCCACCTTGCTGCGGCTGATTGCCGGGCTTGAGGATATCTCATCCGGGCAGATCCGCATTGATGGCAATGACGCCACTCATGTACCGCCGTCCAAACGCGGGCTGGCGATGGTGTTTCAATCCTATGCGCTTTATCCACATATGTCGGTGCGCAAGAACATCGCCTTTCCGCTGCGGATGGCCAAGCTGGACAAGGCCGAACAGGACCGCCGCGTTGATCAGGCGGCTGCGGTTCTGAACCTCGCCGATTATCTGGATCGCAAGCCCGGCCAGTTGTCCGGCGGTCAGCGCCAGCGTGTTGCTATTGGCCGTGCCATTGTGCGCGAACCTTCTGCGTTCCTGTTCGACGAACCTTTGTCGAACCTCGATGCCGCACTGCGGGTCGGGATGCGCATGGAAATCTCCGAGCTGCACAAAAAGCTGGCAACCACGATGGTTTACGTGACCCACGACCAGGTCGAAGCGATGACCATGGCGGACAAGATCGTGGTGCTGCGGGCGGGACATATCGAACAGGTCGGCAGCCCGCTTGAGCTTTATCACAATCCCCGCAATCTGTTTGTGGCGGGCTTTATCGGCTCCCCCACGATGAACCTGATCAGCGGGCCGGAGGCGGCCAAGCGTGATGCAACCACCATCGGTATCCGCCCCGAACATATCACCGTGTCTGACAAAAAGGGCGAATGGAAAGGTGTGGTTGGGGTTTCCGAACATCTGGGCTCTGACACGTTCTTCCATATCCACGACACGGGTCTGGCCGAAACCATCACCGTCCGTGCGGGCGGCGAGGTCGGCTTTCGCCATGGCGACACCGTGCATCTGACCCCGCGCGAAGACGTCATGCACCGCTTTGACGCGCAGGGGCTGCGCATCGCATGACACGGCTGGCCGGTAAAAACGCCCTGATCACGGGTGCGGCACGGGGTATCGGTCTGGCCTTTGCCAAGGCTTACGTGACCGAAGGGGCGCGTGTGGCCATCGCCGATATCGACATCGACCGCGCCCGCACAGCAGCGGCCGAATTGGGCGATGCGGCCATGGCCGTAAAGATGGATGTGACCGAGCAGGCCAGCATCGACAGCGCTGTGGCGCAGGTCGCCGATCGCTTTGGCCAGATCGACATTCTGATCAACAACGCCGCCCTCTTTTCTGCCGCGCCCGTGGTCGAGATTGACCGCGCTGACTATGCGCGGGTTTTCGACATCAATGTCGGTGGCACGCTGTTTACGCTACAGGCCGTGGCCCGCCACATGATCGAATGCGGCATCAAGGGCCGGATCATCAACATGGCCAGTCAGGCCGGACGCCGCGGGGAACCATTGGTCGCAGTCTACTGCGCAACCAAGGCTGCGGTGATCAGTCTGACACAATCGGCCGGTCTCGATCTGATCAAACACGGGATCAACGTCAATGCGATCTCCCCCGGGGTGGTGGATGGAGAACACTGGGACGGAGTCGATGCGTTCTTTGCCAAATACGAGGGCAAGGCACCGGGCCAAAAGAAACAAGAGGTCGCGGCAGGCGTCCCTTATGGCCGAATGGGCCGCGCGGAGGATTTGACAGGTATGGCGGTCTTTTTGGCCAGTAACGAGGCGGAGTACGTGGTGGCGCAATGCTACAACGTCGATGGCGGCCAATGGATGAACTGATGGCAGATGGAGCAAACGGCAATGGTTTGATCCGGCTGAGCGATCAAACCCTCGCAGCGCTGCCCGATGCGGTCGCGCGCCCCACCTACAACCGTGAGGCGCTGACAGCGGGGATTGTGCACATCGGTCTGGGCAATTTTCACCGCGCCCATCAGGCATGGTATTTGCACCGCTTGATGCAAATCGGCAAAGCACAAGATTGGGCGATCATCGGCGCAGGCGTCCGTGCCGCCGATGGTGCGCAGCGTGAGCGCCTGCTGGGGCAGAATTGCCTGACCACCTTGATTGAGCTGGACCCTGCTGGCATGTCCGCCGAAGTGACCGGCGCAATGATTGATTTCCTGCCCGTGGCCCCAGACAACAGCCCCTTGATCACCAAGATGACCGATCCCGCAATCCGCATCGTGTCACTCACGGTCACCGAAGGCGGTTATTTCGTTGATCCGGCTTCCGGCGGCTTTGATGCAGCCCATGACGATATCGTTCATGACGCCGCGCATCCCGGCCGCCCGCGCACCGCCTTTGGTGCGATCATTGCCGCGCTTGAGCTGCGCCGCGCCCAAGGGACCGGCCCCTTCACGGTGATGAGCTGTGATAATCTACAAAGCAATGGCGATGTGCTGCGCCAGACGGTGTTGTCGCTGGCGCGGATGTCTGATCCGGCGCTGGCCGACTGGATCGCCGCAGAGTGCAGTTTTCCAAATTCGATGGTCGATTGCATCGTTCCGGCCACTGGCACCGCCGAGCGGGCGCTGGCCAATGGTTTTGGCATCGACGATGCCGCGCCAGTGACCCATGAGAACTTTCGCCAATGGGTGATCGAAGATGATTTCTGCGCCGGGCGTCCGCCCCTCGAAGAGGTTGGTGCGACATTCTGCGAAGATGTGCACCAGTTCGAAGCGATGAAGCTGCGCATTCTCAATGGCGGTCATCAGATCATCGCCGCCGCCGGAGATCTGCTGGGCATTGAGACCATCGCCCAGACGATGGATCATCCGCTGATCCGGCGGACCTTGCGCAAAATCATCGAGCAAGAGATCGCACCGCATGTGGCCGATGTTCCCGGCATGACCCCCCTCGCCTATCTCGATCTGATCGACCGGCGTTTCGCCAACCCCGAGATCCGCGACACCACGCGGCGGGTGGCCTATGACGGGTCAAGCCGGCAGCCGGGGTTCATTCTGCCGTCGGTGCGTGACGGTCTGGCGTCAGGCACGCCGGTCTCTGGTCTGGCTTTGGTTTCTGCAATCTGGGCGCGTTATTGCCTTGGCACCCGCGAGGACGGCACACCGATAGCGGCCAATGATCCGAATTGGCAGGCGCTGACAGATCTGGCCAAAGAGGCCGCGTCTGAGCCCGGTCTTTGGATCGCGCAAAGGCAGATCTACGGCGATCTGGCGGCCAATCCGGTATTCGATACGGCATTTTCCGGTTGGATGGTTCTGCTGCACTCAAATGGTGTCGAGGCGGCACTGGCCCGCTATCTGGATCTTTGAGCGATGATTTTGTGCTGCGGCGAAGCCTTGATCGACATGATCCCCACGCCCGTAGTTTCGGGCGGAACTGCCTATGCGCCGCACACGGGCGGTGCGATATTTAACACGGCCATCGCCCTAGGGCGGCTGGGTGCGGAGGCGGGATTGCTCAGCGGGGTGTCCACGGATGGGTTTGGTGAGATGTTGGTCGCCTCTTTGCAGGCCAATAACGTCGGAACAGACCACTTGATCCGCTCGGACCGGCTCACGACATTGGCGATTGTGCATCTTTCGGACGGCAAGGCGGTCTATTCCTTCTATGATGAGAACTCCGCCGGATCCGCGCTCACGCAGGCAGATCTGCCTGCGCTGCCGGACGGCATCTCGGCGCTGTATTTTGGCGGGATCAGTTTGGTCGCGGAACCGGCGGCCACCGCCTATGAGGCGCTGATGGCACAGGCGGCGGGCAGGTGCACGATCGTGCTCGATCCTAACATCAGGCCCGGTTTCATCACCGATGAGCCCGCCTATCGGGCGCGTTTGGCACGGATGATCGCGATGAGCGATGTCGTCAAAGTGTCGGACGAAGATTTGGACTGGATCACACCAGAGGGTGGAACCCAGGCGGATCGTGCCCGCCAGATGTGCGAGGCCGGACCGCAGTTTGTGGTGGTCACCAAGGGCGAGCATGGCGTGACCGTGGTGAGCCGCGACGCCGAACTCGATAGCCCGGCGGTGCCAGCGGCCGTCGTCGATACCGTTGGCGCGGGCGATACATTTAACGCCGGTCTCATGGTTGGCCTCAGCCACTTTGGGCTATTGGACAAAGCCAGCCTCGCCGCCGCCACGATTGAGGATCTGCGCCCTGCCCTGACATTGGGTGCGCAGGCCGCTGCGGTCACGGTTTCGCGGGCGGGTGCCAATCCACCATGGGCGACGGAACTGGAAGGTTTGGGGTGACCCCGCAGGGCATTGCAGCTCTGGCGATACAGATTGCTGCGCAAAACGATGGCAAATCGCGCCGGATGATTGCGATTGCCGGTGCGCCGGGATCGGGCAAATCCACCATCGTTGAGACCCTGCGCAAGTGCATCCCGCATAGCGCCGTTGTTCCGATGGACGGGTTTCATCTGGACAATGACACCCTGACAGCGAAAGGCCGCCTGCACCGCAAGGGCGCGCCGGACACGTTTGACACAGCCGAGATGCTGCGGGTCTTGCGCAAGGTCGCCGCCGGGGGCGCAGTGTCTGTGCCAATCTTTGACCGAACTGCCGATGCCGTGGTGCCGGATGGGGCGTTGATCGCCACTGAGGCGCAGATCATCCTTGTCGAAGGCAATTACCTGCTGCTGGACGCGCCGGGCTGGCGCGAGATGCATGAGATGTGGGATTTGACCGTCCTGCTTGATGTGCCCGAGGCCGAGTTGCGCCGACGTCTTGTTCAGCGTTGGACAGATCATGACTTGCCGCTTCAACAGGCGCAGGACCGGGCCGCATCAAACGATTTGCCGAACGCGCAAACGGTTATGGGTCAGTCGATTGAGCCTGATATCCGCGTTCAATCCGCATAAAGGTGCGCAAAGGCCGGTTGATTCGGCCTAATTGTGGATTCACCCGATGATTGAATCGAAACAATTCCTGAAATCTCCGATTATTGTCACCCAAGAGCGGCCGGCCCTTGCCTTATTTAACGCTTGTTTGACCCAGCTAAATCCAATCAGATTTGGCTCAATATAATGATTTTATTCAATTAAACACGAAGTACCGCCATTGCAGAGCGTTGCCAGATGGCCGTCCTTTCAGGCAATCTCTGCCTTGTTTAGGACCAAATAGAACTGTGAGACCCCCCGATGCCTCTTTCAAATGCTGCGGGCGCAACACTATCCATTGTCGCTCATATTGATGACGATCTGCTGTTTCAGAACCCCGATATCCAGCACAGTATTTCTGCGGGCGGCGGGCACACGACAGTCTATTTGACAGCTGGTGATGCCGGACAGGACGCGGACTATTGGGAAGGTCGCGAACTGGGGGCCAAGGCCGCATATGCGCATATGGCCGGGGCGGATGACTGGGTCGATACGGTTACAACCTTCAGCAATGGCAGCGATGATTTTGAGGTCCGCGCATCCTATCTGGAAAGCGATCCTGACATCCGTTTGTATTTCCTGCGTCTGCCCGATGGCAATCCAAACGGGTCTGGCTATGCCAGCACGGATCAGCAAAGTCTTGAACAATTGTGGGACGGCGATATTGCCGCGATTGGCAGTGTTGACGGGTCCAATACCCTATCAGCTGATGATGTTTCCGGTCTTCTGCTCGGGATCATGGAACATCATCAGCCTGACGCCATTCTCATTCAGGATCACAGTTCTGAACATGCGGGCGGCAACCATTCGGACCATGTGAACTCCTCGCAATTTGCCTATGAGGCACAGCAGTTTTACAGCGGCGATCATGAGCTGATTTCCTATGTCGAATATGCCTCTGCCGATTTGGGGGCAAACCTGTCTGATGAGGATGCGGCGCAGAACCTTGATACCTTTTACGAATATGCCGCCCATGATCCTCATGTGGCCAGCGGCACCGATGCGGATGGCAATCCGATCATTTCGGAC
This sequence comes from Sulfitobacter mediterraneus, assembly GCF_003054325.1. Taxonomy (GTDB): domain Bacteria; phylum Pseudomonadota; class Alphaproteobacteria; order Rhodobacterales; family Rhodobacteraceae; genus Sulfitobacter; species Sulfitobacter mediterraneus. Next base: position 59,102 of record NZ_QBKU01000003.1, on the reverse strand, counting down.
ACTTACCGCGCATGGACCGAGGCCAGCTATGAGGTTGGCAACTTGCCGGACCCCCATGCACATCCTGAAAACTGGTCGGATCAATTTGCCAGCGGCGCAGGCGGTTGGGATAACGCCGAACACATCCGCACCTTGGCGGATATCAACGGCGATGGCATGGCCGATATCGCCGGATTTGGCGAGACCGGCGTGCAGATCGCACATTCAGACGGCACCCAGTTTGAGAGCGCCACAGCAGCGATAAACGATTTTACCCAGAACGCAGGTGGATGGCGCGTTGATAGCCATGACCGCGCCTTGGGCGATGTGAACGGCGATGGCTTGGACGACATTGTCGGCTTTGGCGGCAGCAATGTGATTGTGGCTTTGTCCGATGGCAGCGGTTTTGAAACCATTGAGCTTTGGTCAAACGGCTTTGACAGCGATGCCGGTTGGACCAGCAGCCGGCACGAGCGCGATGTGGCGGATGTGGATGGTGACGGGCTGGCCGATGTTGTGGCCTTTGGCGAAAACCAAGTGACAGTGGCCCTGTCCACCGGAACGGGTTTTGAAGCGGGCCAGAGATGGTCAACCGATTTTGGCTACAATGATGGCTGGCGCATGGATGATCATGTGCGGGTGTTGGATGATGTGAACGGCGACGGGCTGGCCGATATTGTCGGTTTTGGGAGTGATGGCGTATCGGTCGCCACGTCCAACAGCAGTGGCTTTGACGAGACCGAGCTTTGGCTGGATGAGGCTGCCGCGGGCAGCGACTGGAACGCCGCGGATCACACGCGCACAATTGCCGACGTTGATTGCGATGGGCTGTCTGATGTTGTGTCTTTTGGCGCAGATGGCGTCTATGTCGCGCTCTCAACCGGCACAGGGTTTGACGATGCCACGTCCTGGTCCACGCTGATGGGCACATCCGAGGGCTGGACCAATGATGCCGACGCCCGCGCCGTGGCCGATGTGGATGGCGACGGCATGGCGGATCTGGTCGGATTTGGCGCGGAGGGCGTGCAGGTTGCATTGTCCACGGGCACCGGTTTTGAACAGGTCGATGGTGCACCTTTGGTGCAGGATTTTGACACAGCGGCCTATGTTTCTGACAGCAATCCACCCGAAGATGACACAAACCAAGCCACCGAAGGTGACGACAATCTGGTTGGCACCACAGGCGATGATACAATTCTGGCGCTTGGCGGGGACGATAGCGTCGAAGGGGATGCGGGCGATGATCTGATCGATGGCGGCGATGGCGCAGATACGCTGCGCGGCGGACATGGGGCCGATACGATCAACGGCGGCGATGGCGATGACCAGATCGAAGGGCTGTATGGTGATGATGTGATCACTGCCGGGGCAGGCAACGATCACGTGTTTGCCCGCGACGAAGACGACATTGTCTATGGCAACGATGGCGATGACACTTTGATCGGCGGACGCGGCACCGACACGATTTATGGCGGTGCGGGCAATGACCTGATCGCAGGCAGCCAGCTTGATGACGAAATTCACGGCGGTGATGGCCATGATCTGGTGTTTATCGGCACGCCTGAAGGCTCTGACCGGATTTTCCTGGATGATGGCAATGACATTCTGGACGGCGGCAGCGCCGGATCCGGCTTTTATGCCGAAGGCGGCAATGGCAATGATCTGATGAACTCCGGCGTTGGCAATGACACCTTGCTGGGCGGCGCGGGCAATGACCAGATCAACAGCGGCGCGGGCGATGATCAGATTTATGCGGGCGGCGGCAGCGATGTTGTAACCGGCGGCGATGGCGATGATGTGTTCTTTTTGCAGGATCTGCCCGGCAGCGTTCGCATCACCGATTTTGGTGCCAATGGCGCGGCAGACCAGATCGACCTGTCTGAAATTGCAGGCTTTGATACGGCTGAAGACGTATCGGACGCCTTGTCTTGGGTGGATGGTGAAATGACCGTGACGCTACCTGTCACCGATGGGGTTCTGACGGTCACAGTTCTGTCCGATGCGCCGCTAAGCGCGGGTGATTTTGGTCTGACCGGTGATCTGGTTCTGCCCGAGGTGGTCGAGGACACGGTTGATGATGGCAGCGGCGATGACACTGTCGATGGCGGCAATGGTGATGATACCGTAGACGGCGGCAGTGGCGATGACACCGTTGATGGCGGCAGCGGCGATGGCCCCTTCTATTCACTCGGCGGACCAGACGCCGGGCATTTTGACGTGAACGCAGCCACCGGCGAGGTTAGCAACAAAGATTGGTTCACCCCTGACTACAATCAGGTTTGGGATACCAACGGTGATCACATCTATGAAACCTCCGTGATCGAACATGATGCAACCGGCGCCGAAATCGGCCGCAGCGATTTGCAACTGGTGGTCACCCCGAACGAAGCCATATGGCGCGATGCGATTGATTTAACGGGTGGCGACGACACCGTAGATGATGGCACGGGTGATGACACCGTCGATGACGGAAGCGGCGATGACACAGTAGACGATGGCACAGGCGACGATACCGTCGATGGCGGCACTGGCGACGATACCGTCGATGGCGGCACTGGCGACGATACTGTTGGTGGCGGTGACGGCGGCGATCCGCTTGACGGCGGCACGGGCGCAGGCGAAAGCTATGTTTTGTCGGGTGCGGATGCGGGTCACTTTGACCTTGATCCCGACACCGGCGAAGTCACCAACAAAGACTGGTTCACGCCAAACTACGATCAGGTTTGGGACACCAACGGCGATCACATTTATGAGGTTTCCGTGCTGGGCCTTGATGAAAACGGCGCAGAGATCAGCGCCAACCATTTCGAACTGGTTGTAACCCCGGCAGATACGTTCTGGCAGGTTGGCGATGCGCCATTGGACGATGGCGGCGATACCGATCCGGGGGAAGATCCGGGCACTGGCGATGACACTGATCCCGATGACGGCACAGGCGGCGATACTGGTGGAGGCATCGGCGGCGGCCCCGATGAGACTGTCCTGAGATTTGCTCTCGAAGGGCCGGACGCGGGGCATTTCGACGTCGACAATGACACAGGCGCGGTCAGCAACAAAAGCTGGTTCACCCCGTCCTATGATCAGCTGTGGGACACCAACGGCGATCACATCTATGACGTGTCGGTGGTGGAGTTTGACGAGGTTGGCGAAGAAATCGGGCGCGATGCACTGCAACTGGTGGTCACCGAAACTGATAGTTTCTGGCAAGATGCCCCTGGCCCGGCAGCTGACCCCGAAGAAATGACGGGGGAAGAGATTATGGCCGCGCTTGCGCTGCCAGAGGGTGCCGACGATGGCATGGTCCCGCAGGATGACCCAGAGGAAATGGAAGACCCGATGCTGGGTTTCTAAGATCGGGGCGGTTGGCCCTTGGCCTGCCGCTTTTGCGTGAAATCTATACCCGAAGAATGGCCGCACCATCAATGGGTGGCATCTCGTCGGCGCGCATCGCATTGCCTTGCAAATAGGCCGGTTCGGCGAGCCGCGTTTGCGGATCAAAGATCCGGCCTGTATCTGACCCATCCAGCCAACGCCATGATGCATGGCCCTGCAAGCGGCATGTTTGGCCCGCTGCCTGCACCATCAGCACCATCTGGTCAATCATGCCTGCCCGCCCGGCGGTGATATTCAGCGGGACCGGTGCATCAGGGTGCAGATCGGCAATATGCATGATCGGCGCGTGGGTCAGCGTCAGCCGCGCAAAGGTCAGCCCGCGCCGCTGCATCAGGTGCGAGATCGAGACCGCCAGCGGGAAGTAGCCATCAATGAAATCGTCGAACCCAGCGTCCGTTTGTGTTGGCACAGTCGCGCCCACCATCAAAACAAGCCAAAGTATTCTTGCTGTTCCCATTCCGAAACGGTCATCAAATACCGATCCCATTCCGCGCGTTTGAGGGTGGCCAGATAGGATGTGAATGCATCGCCAAAGTTCTGCCTGATGTGGTCTGATCCGTCAAAGGCCTCAATTGCGGCCAACAAGCTTTGCGGCAACCGGTCTGCACCCTCACCGTAGGGGGATTCCGTCGCGGGCGGCGCGGGTGTTTGGGATCTGAGCCCTGACAGCCCGGCATAGATCTGCGCGGCAAAGGCAAAATGCGGATTTGCGGTGGTATCAGCCACACGGTTTTCAATGCGCGAAGCGGCATCACCGGGATACATCAACGCCCGCACCATAGCGCCGCGATTGTCCCAACCCCATTGAATGCGGTTCGGGGCCAGTTGGAAGGGCGTAAACCGTTTGTAGCTGTTCACCGTCGGATTGGTCAGCAAGCAAGACGCAGTGGCATGTGCCAACAAACCCGCGATCCAGCCATCGGCTTGCGGCGTCAATCCGCCATCTGCCTCTGGCACAAACACGTTTTGGCCTGTGTCATTTGCGATCAGGGATTGATGGATGTGCCAGCCGTTCGCCGCTGCGTTTGGCGGGTTGGGTTTGGCCATGAACGTCGCGTGCAGCCCCCGTGCATGGCAGACCTCTTTGACCATCGTGCGGAACAGCACAAACCGATCCGCCTGGGTTTGCGGGTCCGATGGGGCAAAGGTAAACTCAAACTGGCTTGGCCCCATCTCGATCTCCATCGAACGCGGCTCAAGCCCCAAGGCATCTGCGTGGCGGCGCAGATCATCCAGCAGATCCTGCGCCTCGGAATAGCGGGTTTCGCTGAGGTATTGATGGCCTTGGGTCAGGTTGGAGGTTTGAACGGGTGCAGGCGGCATGGTGGCTTGATCATGCCCAAGAGCGGCATCGCGCAGGTGAAAGACCTGAAACTCCACCTCAAGGCCAAAGACTGCCTGATAGCCCGCAGCGTCCAGATCAGCCACCGCCTTGGCCAGCACCGCGCCAGATGCAAAAGGCACCGCGGCGCCGCTGCGGTCTATCACATCGCACAGCAGGACCGCCGAATGCGGCGACCATGGCAGGATGAAAAATCGCGCCGGATCAGGGCGGATCAAAACATCCCCCGCCCCCGCCAAAGGCAGATCCGCGACATGTGCCCCTTCGGCCCAGACCGGGAAAACGGTGCTGTTGGATGTGTCCTTAAGCAGCAAGGTCGACGGGATGCCGATGCCCTTTTCAAAGGCCGAGCTTAACGCGCTGGCGACGATGGTCTTGCCGCGCAAAATGCCGTGTTGATCGGCAAAGCAAATGCGCAGGGTCTCAATGCCCTGCTCCGCAACGGTTTCAAGGACATGCGAAATCTGGTCTGCGCGGGTGTTCATAATGCCTTAAACCGATGCGTCCCAAGGGCATTCTGCCCGCCGCGCGGTATCTGCCGCATGGCTGGCGCTTTGCCAATTTTCGGTGGGCGCGATAGCGTCATTCGACAGTGGCCCGCGGATCGCGGAAACATCTGCGCGGCCCTGCATTGGCAATTCCTCGGGTCTCGCTGCCGCCAGATCGGCAATCGCCTTTCGCAGCATCCGCCGATAACGGATGATCGCCACATCGCTGCGGCCCAGATGTTCTTGTCTTCGGTCCTGAATTGCACCCATCCCTTCAACCGCCCATTGGTCATGCACGTTAATGTCCAGACCCATGCCTGTATAGGTCAGGGTTTCCTGTTCGGCGGGGTCGTAGTGATAATTGTTCTCGCGGTTCTTGAGTGGGGCATAATCGGGCAAACGGTGTTCCTTAAGCCTTTGATCGCGCATCAGATCCTTGTTCACCGGGTTGTTGAAACTGGTGAAGATCGTGAACCAATAGCAGTTTTCATCATCGATCGGCACATGCCATTGGGTGATCGTCATTTCCCGCGACATCGGGATACAGATCGCCTCGGGGAAGATCTGGTTGGTCACGCGCACGTGGGTCAGATCGTTTTCCATGTGGCGCAGGGCGGTGATCTTGAGACCATAGTCGGTCTCATCCACCTGGATCTCGGGGCGTGGATAATCGCGCAGAACCTGCGTCATCGGCATATCCGTATGGGCCGCCTTGTCGCGGAATTGTTTCCCGTAGCCGTCGCTTGGGTCTTCGTCCTCCAAGAACCTGTGCAGGAACGAGGCATGTGCCGGGTCAATCCCGATCTCAAGCGCCTGAAGCCAGTTGCAGCGCCACAAACCTTTGAACGCAAACACATGGCTATCCGGGGCGCGGAAACAATCGAAATTGGGAAACTCCGGCGGATCACCCGGCCCCATATAAGCAAATACCGCGCCTTTGATTTCGTGGGCTGGATAGGTCGCCCCATCCGGATCTAGGGTGATTTCCTGAGCCGCCGGGCAATGCGCAGCTGGCTCCCCCTGCGGCACGATGCGCGTTTTCAATTGCAAGGCACCGTCGCCGGACCGGACCAAGGCCAGCCGTTCCCCCAGCAAATTCACCGCGACTGGAAATTCGCCCGCCAACTCATCGCTGAGCGCGGCGGGTTGCCAGTATTGGCGCAGCACATTGCCGGCATCCGTGTTTGGCCCGATGCGCGTGATCTGGTCGTTCAAGGCTTGGCTGATCATGTCTTGTCCCCCGTTGTTTCGCACCATGCCGAGATCACGCCGTTTTCCTCTTTCACGGGCACCATCGGCACTTTGATCTGGGTGTACATTTTTGACCCTTCCGGTTCGGCGGGCTGTTCTACACATTGGCCGGTCCGGTCAAAATGCCAGCCATGAAAGGGGCAACGCAACCCGTTGTCTTCGAGCCGGCCAAAGCACAGATCGGCGCCCCGGTGCGGGCAGTTCCGGCCAATCAGCCCCAATCCGCCCTCTTCGTCACGAAACAGAACAAAGCGGTCATTGCCAAGGGTGATCGGCAAAAGCGGCCGCCCCGCATCCAGCGTCTTGGACTGCGCAATGACTTTCCAATGACCCTCGACTTTGTTGTGCGCAGTGGCTTGGGGCGTTGTCATGGATGTTGAACCTTTGCTATTTGTGCGATATACGAACAATAATGCGCAATATGAACGTAGCCTGACATGAGGACCGCCGTCAACATGAGCCCGCGTGACACCGCATCGACATTCGCCAAAGGTCTGGCTGTCCTGAGTTGCTTTGAAGGCGGACGCAGTGATTTGACCATGGCGGACATCGCACGGCTGACCGGATATGACCGCGCCACGGCCCGCCGGTTGTGCCTGACTTTGCAAAGCAGCGGTTATCTTTACAAACACGAAAAGGTTTTGCGGCTGACGCCCAAAGTGCTGGCCATTGCGGGTGGTTATCTCAAGGCGGAATACATCGGCAAAACTGTGCAGCCGACACTGGATCAATTCGCCAAAGAACTGGACGGAGAGATTGCACTGGCGGTGCGGGACGGCAGCCGCGCAATCTATGTGGCGCGATCTGCCGTGCCCTCGGCCCGCTTGTCCTTGGGGCTGTCCGTCGGCAGCACCTTGCCGCTATTGCCCACTGCGGTTGGGCGTATGCTTTTGGCCAGTTGCCCGGCGTCGCAGCGGGCTCAGATCATGGCAGATTGCGAGATCCAGCGCTTTACCGAAAAGACGGAGCTGAACCACGCCACCATTGAGGCCAAAGTTCAAAAAGCCGCCGTTCAAGGCTTTGCCTATGCCGCAAACGAATTTGAGATGGGCGCCGCCGGTGTCGCGGTGCCCGTTCAAGAGATTTCCCAAACGCAGGCGGTCTTGGCGACCACGGCATCGGTCAATTCCCTCAACGACCAAAGGCAGCTTGATCATGTGCTGGATATCCTGCGCAAAGCGGCGATGAGCCTGCGCAGATAACATTGCCTGCCCGCGCCGCGGGCCATTAAACCCATAAAAACTACAAATCCTGCCCTAAAGCCTTGATCAGTGGGCAAGATAGGGCCATCATCACGCGGTTCACTTTTCTATATTTTTTTTCGCCGGGCGGGGCATTCAGCCGCAAAAGAAGGGCTATCAAAGATGACTCACGGTAAACTCTGGCTCAACACGATCTATGCCGCGCTGCTACTCTCTTTGATCGCGATCCTGCCCGCTGCCGCGCAATCACCGTTTGAGGGGGGCTGGACGCTCAACACCGAGATGTCCAACCTGAGCTTTCAATCAGTCAAGAAACAAACAGTGGTGGAATCAAGCGGTTTTGCCACTTTTCAAGGGACAATCGACGAAAGCGGGATGGCCAATGTCACGGTCCTGCTCGATTCCGTCGACACCAAGATCGACCTGCGCAATGTGCGTATGCGGTTTCTGTTCTTTGAAACGTTCAAATTTCCAGAGGCCAAAATCACCGCCCAGATCAACCCCGATGACATCGCTGATTTGGCCACGGTCCGGCGCAAGAAGGTCGCTGTTGATTATACCATCGACCTGCACGGCGTCACACAATCCTACCAATCTGTCGTGACCGCGACCTTGCTGACCGATGATCTGGTCTCTATCGCCTCGGCCACGCCGATCTCAGTGCCAGTGGCCGATTTCAACCTGACCGAAGGGTTGGGCAAGTTGCAGGATGCGGCAAACGTCACGATCATTCCATCGGCGACCGTTTCATTCGACTGGGTCTTTGCCCGCAACACATCAACCGTTGCAGTGGCCCCCGCCGCCGCCCCCGCACAGCCTGCCAATGCCGCGCTTGAAGCTGAGGGGGATTTTGACAAGGCAGCCTGCAAGGGACGGTTCGAAATCCTGTCACGGACCGGAAATATCTATTTTGCATCCGGATCTTCACGTTTGGAAAACAAATCCGGCCCATTGTTGGACAGCCTCGCCAATATCGTTCTGCGCTGCCCCGGCATGGTCATCGAGGTTGGCGGGCACACCGACAGCGTTGGTTCAGCGGCGTCCAATCAACGATTGTCGGAATCCCGCGCGGCCTCTGTTGTCACCTATCTACAGGGCAAGGGTCTTGCAAAAGACACAATGATCGCCAAGGGTTACGGAGAGACACAGCCCATTGCAGACAACAACACCAAAAAAGGGCGTTGGGACAACCGCCGAATCGAATTCAAGGTGCTTGAGAACTAGATGAGACATATCTTTCGACTGTGGGCGGCGCTGCTGGTTCTGTGTTTTGGGGTGAATGCCGCATTGGCCGAGACCCGTCTGGCGCTGATTGTTGGCAACGGCAGTTACTCTGCGGTCACGCAGTTGGACAATCCCGTTCATGACGCTGAATTGATGGCCAAGGCACTGACCAGCAAGGGCTTTGAGGTAACGGTGTTGACGGATGTTGGGCAAGGTGCGCTCAACCGCGGTATCGCGCAGTTTGGCCGTGATTTGCGGGCTGCGGGCAAGGACGCCACCGGTTTGTTTTATTACGCCGGTCACGCAGTGCAGTCGTTTGGCGAAAACTATCTGCTGCCGGTAGATGCCAGTCTGACCGACGCTGCGGATTTGTCCTTGGTCGCCGTTCAGGCCGAGGCAGTCTTGCGGCAGATGCGTTCAGCGCAGAACAAAACCAATATCGTTATTCTGGACGCCTGCCGGAACAACCCGTTTGAGGCTATTCGCGACCTCAACGACAATGGACTGGCCGAGATGAAAGCGCCGACAGGCACCTTCCTGTCCTACTCCACCGCGCCCGGCGCGGTCGCGCTGGACGGTTTGGATGGCAACAGCCCGTTTACCAAAGCCTTGGCCGTGCAGATCAACACCGCTGGCCTGCCCATCGAACAGACCTTCAAACGCACCCGTGTGCAGGTCATCCAAGAAACCAACGGACGCCAGACACCCTGGGATACCTCGTCGCTGACGGGGGAGTTCTTTTTTGAGGCCAAGGCGCAATTGACAGCCGAAGAATTGCAGGAAAAGCAGCTTTGGGATTCCGTCAAGACAAGCGAAGATCCGGTGCAGTTGATGCTGTTTCTGCGCAGCTACCCCGCGGGCCGTTATCAAGAAGAGGCGCGCGTGCAACTGACCGCGATGATGGAAAAGGAATTGGGAACCGCCCCTGCCGCCAGCCCGGACAGCGGCACAAAAGAGGCGCCCGAAACCGAAGTGATCGCCGCCGCCACGCCAACCGTGCAGGCCCCTGCCCCTCAACCCCCCAGCGTGAGCGAAGACGAATTGATCGGCGCCGCACAAAGCAGCGGATCAGCGGTTGACTATCAAGCCTATCTGGATGTGTTCCCCCAGGGCACATATGCCGAACTGGCCGCGTTTGAATTGAAAATCATCAAGGAAAAAGCCGAACGGGCAGCGGTTGCGCAATCCACAACACAAGCCCCGGCAGAAACCGCCGCTGTGGTGCCCGCCACCCCCGCAGTTGTGGATCTGTCCGGCCTGACCTTTGAGACCCCTTTCCCCACTGGCGGTGCGCCCATCCAAGGGCTGAGCATCGCCGAAATCGTTCAACTCGCGCCGATGTTCCCACCTATCGAGGGCATTCCCGAAGAATTGTGGAAAGATCAGAGCTGTTCAAATTGTCACGAATGGACCTATGCCGCGCTTTGTGATCAGGGTACGACCTATACCAAGGACAACAACGTCCGGGCGCTGTCCAAGGCGCATCCCTTTGGCGGGGTGTTCAAACAGGGGCTGCGGGCCTGGGCGACGGGCAAGTGTAAATAGTCCCCCCCAGCAAGTTGAGTTCTCTTTATAGGTGAACCGGCCTTAAGCGGCTGATGGTCTTTGGCCCCGCTTTGCTAAAATGCTTGCTATGTGGATCATGCGAGGCGGGCATGTTAGCGAGGGGCACGTGCCGATTGAAACAGGAGTGTCACCATGGCTGGGCTATCGATTGCAATTACCGGAGATGGTGAGCTTTTTCAAATCTGGCCGACCCATGCGATGAAACGGTTTCCGCATGCCACAATTTATGATCGAAGCGCCAAGGTCACTGCCTTTCGACATGCCGAGGTGAAACTGGGCAAAGATGGTTTGCTCAATGCCGAAGGCCAGGACGCGGCCAAGCGCACAGCGCAGAACCTTGCCAACCCGCCAGAGGTGGACGCGACCGTGACCTTTCGCGGTCCGCTTCAAAACGGTGTGGTGACGGTCAAATGCAAAGCCGGGACCGAGAAGGTTTTTCAAATTCGGCTCAACGGGTTGGGGAAAAAGGCGATTGAACAGGCGTTCTTTAATGTTGATGCCGCCATCACGCGGTGCAAGGTCCTCGCGCCGATGGCCTGAGGGATCGGGCCAACCTGAGGTTGCCCCAAAAATGAAGACGCCGCCTTGTGTTCTTTAGAATGCGATGTGTGCAAGACCAAACCCCAAGGAGCGAACCACATGATAATTTACGGGTTGAGCACTTGCTCGCTATGCCAAAAGGCCCTCAAGGCCTTGGAAGCGGACGGCAAAGACGTGCAATTTCGCGACGTTCGGGCAGAGCCGTTGAGCGAGGCGGAATTGGCGGAACTGATTGCCGAGTTCGGAGATCGTTTGGTGGATCGAAGCACCAATGACTATCGCGGGCTAAGCGCGTGGTTGAAAGAGTCAGAGGCGGATGCGCAAATCTCGGCCAAGCCCAAGGTCATGGCCCGCCCGGTGATCCGCGATCAGAACTCATACTACCTTGGCTGGGATGAGGCTGTGCAACAGGCCTTGCTTGAGGGGTAAGGTCTGGCGTGAGCCGGGGTTAAGCCGGGACGTAGGCGCAGATCTTGTTGCCCTCCAGATCCCTAAAATAACCGCCATAAAACCCATGATCGCCGCGCGGTCCGGGTGATCCCTCATCCGCGCCGCCACGCGCAACAGCTTGGGCGTGCATGGTGTCAACGGTTTCTGTGTCGGCCATCCTCAGGGCGATCATCACACCGTTGCCAACACTTGCCGGCGCCCCGTCGAATGGACAAGCAATGCACAATGTGGGCGTTTCTCTCGATTGCCCCCAAGCCGCCATGTGGCCGTGTTTCCAGAGGCGATCCACACCAATGCTGGAGAACAGGCCGTCGTAAAATTCCAGTGCCGCCTCAAAGTCATTGGTTCCGACTGTGACATATCCAATCATCGGTGGTTTCCTCGTCAAATTTCACGCCAGACCTTCAAGTCACTTAGGTCTTGTTGGCCGCCCGCCTTGCAAGAATGGTGGCCGCCGGTCCGTGGCTCGGAATAGCACGCGCCTCAAAACCGTCAAAACGTTCAATATCCCGCAGCACCCCGGCGCAGGATAAAAAGCGGCCCGTGCCCCGACACAAAAGCGCCTGCCTCATCAACCGATCTGCCACACCACGAACCGGTCGATCCGCACAGAACGCAAGGCACAATGCGCCGCCGGGCCGAACAACCCTGCACAGCTCGCTCAAGGCCACAAAGGGATCGGGAACCGTCTCCAACGCCCAGGCGCATGTTACAAGATCGAAGGTGTCGTCCTGAAATGGCAGGGCCTCAAGGCGACCATTGACCTTTTCCGCTGGTATGTCCGCGCAGAGTGCAAGCATCGCCGCCGCCGGATCAAGCAGGGTCATTGACTGCGGCAGCATGCCTTCGGCGATCAAGGATCGTGCCAGATGTCCGGTGCCGCATCCCGCATCCAGCAGCGTGGTTTGCGGGGTGGCCAGCACCCGCACCAATGCCTCCAAAGCTGCCTGAGCTTCTCCGCCCGCATGGCGCAGCCAGCGGTGATGTAACCTGTCATAATAAGGCGCAAGCCTGTCGTAATGTCCGGCGCGGTCCTGCAAGGGCGTCTGCGCAAACATCTGGTTGTTCCACAACGCTCCTAACTTCAAACCGGCACCCGATCTGCGTCCGGCCAACGCCAGGCTGTCCAGACGATTGCCGTCATGGCGGCAAGTTCAATAATGAGGTGAAATGTGTCATCCATGTCCGAGGGCGGCGTCGAAGCAAGCGTTCCGGTGGTTATGACCGCCGCGACGATGGTGACGGGGCGGACAATTCTGCGGGTCAACACCAGCGAAAACAGCACCATTGCGATGGGCACCTGCACCAGAAAACCGCCCAACAGCATCAGTTCCTCTGTGATCAGCATGCCGTTGTAGCGCCCCGTCAACAGCATTTCCAAATGAGCCTTCAGGGCAAATTGATGGATGTCGCGAAAGATGATGTTGAGCAGGATAAAGAGCCAGAGCGCCGAAAGCAGCGTATGAGGGTCGATCTTTCGCATGTTTTTTCTTTCACTTTTCAGGCTTGGCGCGGCACCGGGTGAATGGTCCTCGCGCATCTGCCCCTCAAGAACTTGAGCGGCGTTAACGGGTTCTGAGCGGTTCTACTATGCGTGGGTGAATGGTGAATTGCCAAAATCCGTGTATCTGCTATACGCCCATGAATGAACTGGCAGGCCATCTCCTTTGACTGGAATCAGGTACGCGCCTTCCTCGCCACCGCCGAGGAGGGCACGTTCAGCGGCGCTGCGCGGGTTTTGAAATCCACCCAGCCAACGATCGGTCGTCAGATCGGTGCCTTGGAAGAGGCACTTGGCGTGACCTTGGTTGAGCGCAGCGTGCGTGGATTGACCCTGACGGAAGCGGGCCGCGATCTGCTTGATCACGTGCGTGCCATGGGCGAGGCCGCGTCATTGATATCGGTGGTGGCTGAGGGCAAATCACAGGACGTTATCGGCGAGGTGACAGTGACCGGCACGGACCTGTTGTCAACTGAGGTTTTGCCGGGCGTGTTGAGGCCCCTGCGAGAGATCGCCCCCGGCATCCGCGTCCGGATCATCGCCTCCAGTGACATGCAAAACCTGACCCAGCGCGAGGCCGACATCGCGATCCGCCATGTCCGCCCGGAACAGCCCGATCTGATTGCGCGACATCTTGGCGATTTTCGCGCCAATCTGTACGCCATGACTTCATACCTCGACCGCGCCGGTCGCCCCCGCACTCTGCGCGACATTGCCGATCATGACTTTGTCGGGAATGCAGATCCCGAACGCATGATGGCGCCCATGCACAATATGGGCATTCCCCTGCGTGCGGAAAGTTTTGTGATGTCCAGCGCCAGCGGCACCGTCGCGTGGGAGCTGGCAAAAGCCGGTTATGGGGTGTCAATGCAACCCGAGTTTTTGGGGGATGCCGAGCCGGGCATGGAAAAGGTTTTGCCTGATTTTCCCCCTCTTGAATTCCCGATTTGGCTTGTCACGCACCGGGAATTGCTGACCAGCCGGCGCATCCGGATCGTCTTTGACCTTTTGGCCCGCGGTTTGCCAGCCTGAGGTCGGTTTTGGATTTCAAGCTACATCCGTTAGTGTTTGTGTTTCAGATGGCGCTGCGTTTTTGATCAAGGCGCCAACGGGGCGGTCAGCCGCCATTTTCGCAAGTCTTCTACGCTCCACAAAGCCAATTACGTCAGGCGGCCTATCTGCCTGAGCATACCCAAAACGCTTCGTTGAACTGCTACAAGATTGACCGAAGCCCAGTCCGCGACCTGCCCCAAGTTACCTTTCAGCGCCCAAACCAATGCCGGCTGCGATCTGCGCGATGCACCCCTCAGCCAATTGAATGGCGTCGCCGTAAAGTTCCAATAGGTTGCGTCGTCGCACGGGCGACCTCGGCCATTACCCTTGCTTCGTTGGCAACGCAGAAATCACAGGGTTTGGCCGCGTTGATTGTGACATCTGCAAACTTCCTGTCGTCCACATAGCCACGGTAGTTTTTGTGATCAGGTGATCCATGCCAGATTGTCGTCATTCCGGTGATCTTGCCGCCCGCGTTTCCCGCCAATTCAAGCGCGCGTGGTTCGGCACAGTCGCGGCGGCCTCCGCTTGTGTTATAGATCACAGAGGAACCGGGCTTGCTGTAGGCATAATCCGGCGCCGTCAAATTGTTCGCAATTGCCGCACTTGCCACGCCTAACCCGACAGGTGAACTGCGGGCCGGTGCTTCGGTCGCCAGCTTGTGTTTCGCCAACAGGCTCACTGCCTCGCGCCCCCGCTCGGCTGTTTCCGCATCATCAGAACCGACATCACGCGCGTATCTTGTGGCTTTCTGAAACTTTTTCTTGCCCATTTTATCCTCGTCCAGATCACCCCACCAATTGGCCTTGGTCAGAAAGTCAGGGACGGTTTTGGTCCCGATCATGCTATCTCCACTGCCCGAGGTCGCGACGAAGACATGACCAGAGGCGGCCGTCACAACACAAACCATGTAATTCCTTGGCGCCCGTATCTCATCGAGATATTTTGAAACGAGATATGCATAGAGATCACTTTCGGCGGTTCTGCTTGGGTAAGGCACTGGCGCTATCCTTATGTGGTTTGGGAAATTAACATCTTTCAATAGCACCAGCCTACCACAACTCAGGGCAGTCGGGTTGTGGAAATTTCCACTCGCAAGATCTCCCGAAATCCGGGTGCCATGGTGACAAGTCCTTTGCTGACAGCCCAAAGAGTGACGTCAAAGATTGATACTCCCACGCGCATGGGTGGGCCCCATTCATCCAGCGTGGAAAGCGCCAAAGTCCAAAAGCTTCAATAGCTTCAATAGCTTGCGAATCTCCACGGCGAAACCGCAGTGCAGGATGAATAGGTTTGGCCCTAAAGGAACGGATCATCCAAGATCCCGACGATGGGAACCAGAAACGCGCCGCCCTCAGCTGCAACCGCGCTTTCATAAAGCGCATCAATTTCCACGCGCGCGGCGTTCAGGCTGGACAGCGAGCCGTCGAAAATCTCCATGACCGTCTTGGCGCCGCTCAGCTCTGACATGCCCCGGGTCGCGGCGAAATAGGCGCCGATGTCGGTCTTGTGCTCCAGATAGGCCTGATCAATCATTTGTTGCGCTGCAAATTCCGCAGATGCATCCGGCGGTGCAGCTGCTTTTGCGCCGTCCAAAACGGCCAGGATAAAGTGATCGCGTCCAACGCCGCTGGCGGCGTCATCCAAAACCTCAACCCAAAACGCCTTGCCCTCCGTATCCGGCATCCGGCCAAGCACGTTCTGGTAAACCGCATCAGCAAACGCTTCGTTCGACAATCCGTCAGGATAGGCCGCTCTGGTTTCGTCCTGATCCATAAACAAAGCCGCCGCATCGGCAAGCGTCGTTCCATTGGCCATGGCCGCCCCCCAAAAGGCCAATCCCGCCGCGTCCGGGGCGCGGTTGAAATAGGCGGTGTAGAGCTCAATGATACCCAAGAGATCAGAGGCAGGTACATTCGCGAGCCCTTCCAAAGCCTGCACATCGATACTGCCAGTGGCAAAATCCAGCTGTTCGATCGAGATTAGTTTGTCTGCCCCCAACACGCCGGATCGGTCCATCAATACTGTGCCATCGCGGCCAATGGTCAGTGTGAACTGCGACTGATCCGCGTCATAGCGGGCCACATCATGCCCCCCTGCACCATCAAGCCAGTCATCCCCTGCACCGCCGCTCAGCGCGTCATTGCCATGAGCTCCGATCAGCAAATTGTTCCCGCTTTGCCCGATCAACTGGTTGTCCGCGCTCATCGCCTCTGCCGCGTGCTGCGCCACGGAAAATTGCGCCGCGGAATGCTCTGCCACAAAAAGGATCGACCCATCGGAAAACGTCAGATTGCCCGTATCAAGTTCCGCAAGCGGCCCATCCAGAAACAGCGATACGCCGTCCATGTCCAACTGAACCTGTGGCGTAGCGTCCGAACCGGGGGCTTCGCTGATGCCAAGGTCCGCCGCGGTGAACGCAAACTCTAACGGGCCATCGCCAATGTCAGGATTGGACCATCCTTCATCGGACAAGACGTTGTTCTTGACCTGTTCAAACAGCGACGACAGGTTCTGGTTTTGATCGGCATGGGTCAAGGCGACTGAAATCACAGTTCCGGTCGGCATATGAACAACGGTGACACTGGTGGTTCCCACGGTGCCGCCATTGTGGCCAACAAAGTCTCCTTGCCCAAAACCGACCGCATCAAAGAAATGTCCCAACCCGTCAAGCTGGCTTTCGGGTACCAAGGTTCTGTCGACCACGAGCGCTTGCATAAATTTGATCATGTCGGCAGTTGTCGAGACAACGCCGCCATCACCGGCATCGTCAATGGGCAGATGGGTCACATCAAACAGTTGGCCAGCCATTGTGTTGTAGGAACTGATGATCCCGTCAGGCCGACCAATACCGGGAAAGGACGTGTCATTCATGCCCAGCGGATCGAAAATGCGGTTCTGGAACACCTCGGCAAGCGGTTGGCCGGTCACATGTTCGATCGCCAGCTGGAACAGCAAAAATCCGGTGTTGCAGTATTCCGTGCTTTGCCCGGGTTCAAATTCGGCTGGGGCGTTCTGGGCGATCAGAAATTCGATGGCTTCATCAACGCTGACCTTTTGAGGCGGGTTCATCAACAAGCGCATCCAAAGGGCCGGAATTCCGGCCTCGCCGATAAAATCACTGACGTAATCGGGAATGCCGGAACTGTGCGTTAGCAACTGATGCATCGTCGCCGTTTCGATATTTGCGATCCCGGCCAGCGGACTGACATCCATTACATCGGACAATTTGTCATCAAGGCTGAACCGCCCTTCAGCGGCCAGCTGAAGGACCACGGCTGCGGTCATCATCTTGGTTTGTGACGCAATGTGGAATTTTGCGTCGGCCTCGGCTGGTGCATCCTGCCCAACTGTCTTCACCCCGGCGGCAGTCTGTGCGCTGAGCCCGCCTCGTGCCACGCCCACAAGGGCCGCTGGCGCAGGCCCTTCGAAGTTTGCGATGGCCGTTTCTAAAGGTGCCAGAAACGGGCTGGGATCGATCATTGTCATCTTGTGGTCTCCGTGTAGAAAATCCGCCGGGCTGTATCGCCTGACCGGACTGATCTAGCGGACCCCGCCCCAAGAACGGTCTCTTCCAAGTTGGAAGGACAGCGGATTGTCCTGTCCGGCCAAACAGGACACAGCCGAATTTCGCATGTTGGGTTTTGGGGCTGCTCGTGCTCTGCCTAAATGACGGGCCGGTCGCAGGCCAGAAGGTCAGCTTGCGAGAGGGTGTTGGCCTCAGGTCTGCGACCCTGACAGATGGGTAATCACACAATTCCTGACAGCGCGAATGCGCGGAATGTCCCTTAAGTCCTGATGGGAACCCACCCAGATGGGCACTTCGATGTCGGGCATTCTGTCCACAAGATGCACAAGCCCGGTGACCTGCTCGCCAACGAACGACGGCAGTATCGCGATCCCGGCGCCCGATTGCGCCATGCGCGACAAGACGACAAAACTGTCCGATCCGGACCTCAGACTATCGCCCTGCACATTGGTAGACAGCCATTTTGCCGGGGCGGATCGCGCCAATGGGCCTTGCAACCTGAACCATTTGTCCTGTTCCGGCGAGACGGCATAGGCCCTGAACACAAGCGGTCTCACGGATGTTGCAATCATATCTTCCGGCAGTGTCATCGCGGGGCGCACAAACAGATCGGCCTCCATCCTTGCAAAATTGAGGTGACTGTTGTTGCTGAGCAATTCGATTTCAAGCTGCGGCGCTTCTGCCTTGAGGCTCTGTAGAACATCGGGCAACAGATATTGGCAAATGGTATCCGTGGATGAAATGCGCACCACGCCGCTGAGCTGCGGATTTGCCCCCAGCATCAGCCGCTCAACGCTCAGGACAGCGTTTTCAACTTCCCGTACCGCCTGAACCAACGCCTCTTTGCCGGGCAACAGCCGGTAGCCGTTTGCGTTTCGGTCAAAGAGGGCACCACCGTTTTGAGCTTCGAATGCCGCGACACGTCTGAGCACAGTTGCATGGTTCACGCCCAGATCGCGGGCGGCGGCGCTGACGGATCCGGCCTCGATCACGGACAGGACATACCGCAGATTGTCCCAGTTTGAGCTGTGCATAATTTCGAAAACCCTATGCAAATATTCCGACTTCCTTTGATTATTCTCACAGCTAGACTGATCCGCATATATGTTTTTGGGAGGAATGCGAATGAAACGGAGTATTTGCGCTATTGGCGGGATTGTCGCCGCGGCGGTTGTTGCCACAACGGCAATGGGTGATGGCCATGCGGACAAGGCCATCATGGCGGCGGTCAAAGCGCGGCAATCACAGATGACGCTCTATGCATTTAACATCAGCGTTCTGGGCGGCATGGCCAAGGGGGATGTCGCCTATGATGCGAAGGCGGCAAGTGCGGCGGCCAGCAATCTGGCAGCATTGGCGCAAATGGATCAGTCGCGCATGTGGCCGCAGGGGTCCGACAACGAGGCCCTTGGCACTGAGACCACCAGCGCCCTCCCCGCGATCTGGCAACCCGGCAGCACCGCCGCCGAAAAGGGGATGGCACTGGCCGAGGCGGCCATCGCAATGGAGCAATCTGCCGGTGCGGGTCTCGATGCATTGCGCGGAGCCATCGGCGCGGTTGGCAAATCCTGTGGCAGTTGCCACGAAAGCTATCGCCAAAAGAACTAAACCGACCGCCGCGCGGAAACGCAGGGCCGTGGTCTCCGATCTGCTTTGGAAAAAGTGTCCGGCCTATTTGCGCAGGTCAGTGGGGGTTTTTCCGGTCTCGCGCTTGAACGCTTTGTAAAACGCCGAGCGCGAGTTAAAGCCGACATCATAGGTGATCACGAGGATGGTTGCGTCCGTCGTTGTCAGCTGCTTGATCGCATCCTTGATCCGCCAGCCGTTCACCAGCTCAAAAAAGCTTTTGCCCAGATGGGTATTGAGGGTTTGTGAGACATAGTGCGAGGTCACACCGATATGTTTGGCCAGATCCCACAGCGACAGGTTCGGATCGCGGTACAGCAAATCCTTG
The DNA here is from genome assembly GCF_003054325.1 of Sulfitobacter mediterraneus. Taxonomy (GTDB): domain Bacteria; phylum Pseudomonadota; class Alphaproteobacteria; order Rhodobacterales; family Rhodobacteraceae; genus Sulfitobacter; species Sulfitobacter mediterraneus. Next base: position 39,630 of record NZ_QBKU01000003.1, on the reverse strand, counting down.
GCCATCGCCGCTTCGATCTTGCGGGCGATCCGTTCAACGCGGTCCTTATCAAGGGCGGATTTTTCGTATTTCTGCACCGGCGGCATGTCCGGCACCTGCTGTTCAACGACCGCCATGCGGACCAGTCCGGGGCGTTGCCGCAAACCCCAGACGCCAATCACCCAGAACAACGCCAGCAGTGAAAAACTGCTCAGGGTGTTGATCCACGGGCCAACTGCGTCTTCGGTGAATGCGCCGACCCCGATCAAACCGGTGAAGGCGAAGTTGACGCAGAGGTAAAAACCGGCACTTGCGAGGATGACCCAAACCCAGGTCAATTCCCTGTTCTCGGTGCTGGCAAAAACCTCTTTCAGCCGGGTCTGATAAGCCATCAATCGGCGCACCGTGAGATAGACGTAGGTGCCGATCATGATCTTGAAGGCAATATCTGCAATCAACACCGCCAAGCCGACAAGCAAAACCACCACCAGTTGCGGAACATCCTCTTCCAGTTGGGTCTCTGACATTTCGGTTGGAAAGAAAAACAGAGACCAGAAACACAAGGTCACAAAGATGATCGGACCAATGTGGTTTCGGAGGTTCGCAATGCGCTCTGGCTCGCCTTCGGTGGTCAAGGCACGCACATAGATCCAGAACAGGAACGGACAGGCGATTTCCAATGCGCCGGTGATCAAATTGAAGCGAGACAAAAGCCCGGCCCCAGTGGGATCATAGGCCTCGGTCATAACCGCGACGCCGGTGGAAACGCCTTGAAACAGGAACAGCAGTGCCAGTGGTAAATAGACGCCCGGATCGCGGCGTCTGAGCATCAAAAGATGTGCGCAAAACAGGCAGATACCCGTCGTGACGATGTTAAAAAACAGATCAGTACTTTCGAAGGTCATTCAACAACTCTTTATTGCACGCGCGCAGATCGGGTGCCTGTGCATGACAGTGCTTTGGCAGATCGGCAACCGAACATATCGCTCCCATATGCGCCCCTGCCGTTTCGGCATCTTGGATTGGGCATGACATTTGCCCAGCCTTGTGGGTGTGAGAGGGGCGGCATTGAAAGGGTGGCGGCGCCGCGCAAGGAAAATGGTTTTTCCTGCGCCCGCCCGTATCTTACAAAACTGAGTGCCATCTTCGGGTGTCATCGAGATTGGCCCTGCCCCCCATCCCTCAACACATCAAAACGCCAAAGAACTTGTGGCAAGAGCAAGGTTTTCTGCCGCAACGCGCTGCTGAACTGCCGCGCAAGCCTGGAGATTTCCCGCAAGGCAAGCGGCATCAAGCTGCTCCCGCGCGGAGATTTCAGCAGGCGTTTCGCAGGCACTGAGACCAAGAACGGCCAGAATTAGATATCGTTTCATGTCGTGTCTTTCTTTGTGTTATCGCAATATTCCGCCGACATCTTCGGCGGCCACAACCGGTGCAGAGCCATCGCAGGCAACGTGAACTTTCCTTTGGTGTTCATCGCTTGAGGTATCTGGGTGAGTTGGCTTTTGAGTGACGTCTGATCCGTTGTGACCCGATCAATTAGCCTGCAATCCCGTCTCGGGTCGTCCGTCCCAACAGGGCGAGACAGTGTTTTTTGATAACTTTCGGGGAGGTTGCGCGATCCGGGAACAGAACCCCAAATCAGCAAACGCAAAAATCGCCGCGCAAGGCGACCAGATAACATCGTAGACAAAATGAATGATGGCGGAGGCTCAGTCCGTCATATCTTCCCGTTAAGCTATTGAAATATTTATAAATGATGTATCCATAATTAATAAATACCTCATAAAACACCACACGAAGATCTTGTTTATCCCTATTTTAAAGAAAGACGTTCATTCCGATCGCCCTACTGGTACCAAAAACTGGTCTCTGAATGCACGAACCTTATCTACCAATATGATAGCAATCCTGTTCCACTTGCGGATGTACGATAAAAAATCATTATGTTCTCACAATACTCCTAATGCACCATCGATGAATTCAGGCCGGAGCCATGGCTTAGCGTAGTTCGGCAACCGTGCTTTGCTTGTCACAATCATGATTTGTTACAAATCTGGATTTCCAGAAACAGCCCATAAGGCAGTATAATCGTCCTCTAGATTGATCTTCGGCTTCGCTGGTCTCGGCGGCCAAATGGAGCTGATACTCCGCACACGAACGGAAGAAAACTCAGGCTAATGCTAAATGAAAGAACAGGCGACACCTCTCCAATCGCTTCAACAAATTTCTTAGCTTCTATGAAATCTAGTAAAACGATATGAGAGTTACCTATAAGATCCAAACAAAGGAAATACATTGAGGATATTACTTGCAGATGACCACGAACTCGTGCGCGAGACCATAGCTGTATTCCTTGAAAACGAAGACGGCTTTAAGGTGGTGCAATCGGCAGACCTCAATGGGGTGAAAAGCGCCATAAAGAGCCATGACCCCTTTGATCTCTACTTGCTAGATTTTGAAATGCCTGGAATGAATGGACTAGAAGGTATGAAAGCAATCATCAGTTTGGTCTCGCCCAAACCCGTCGCCCTTATTTCTGGCGCGGCAGACAAGTCCGTCGCGCAACAAGCACTTGATCAAGGCGCAGCGGGTTTTCTGCCCAAAACTATGGCCGCCGGGAGCCTTGTAAACGCGGTGCGATTTATGTCGATGGGCGAAAAATATGCACCAGTCGATTTCATGACCAAAGAGACCGAAACTGAGAAACACCCGCTTCAGGATGTGCTCTCAGCGCGCGAGATGCAGGTGCTCTCGGGTCTAGTACGAGGCCTTGCTAATAAAGAGATTGCGCGCGAGATCAAGCTTCAGGAAGTAACGATCAAACTGCACGTAAAAACCCTTTGCCGCAAGCTAGAGGCAAAGAATCGGACGCATGCGGCGATCATTGCCAAAGAGGCTGGCCTTTTCTGACCCGCCCTCGATTGTTCTAGATAAGCTCAATCCCTGCGACGACCTGATCGTAAAAGCCATCACCCAGTCTTTGGTGATCGTATAAGGTTAGATCGAACGATTGAAATGAGATCTGAACCTCATCGCCTTGCTGGATTACGTGGTTGATAATCCAATCCTCCACCGACAGTGCGTCCGCCACCAAGGAGAGCGCACGAAAGTCGAGACGGTCGGCCTCATCCACGTTGTTCGTGTAATCCAAGATCGTGTTGTCGCGACCATCGAGGTCGCGCGCATTGAACATGAACCAATCGGTATCAGCGCCGCCAGACGCGGTATCGGCACCTTCACCCATCAGGATCTTGTCGCGCCCCCCACCCGCGTTGATGATGTCGTTACCCGCAGCGGCGTTGATGTAATCGCTGCCCTGATCCCCGTTGATGATGTCGTTCCCTGAGCCGCCGTAAAGCTGGTCTTTGTCACCGCCGCCATTCAGGACATCATTGCCGGTGCCCCCTTTCAGCACATCACGCGCGCCGCCGCCGCTGAGAACATCATGCCCCGATCCGCCAACCAATGTGTCCGCGCCCGAGCCACCACTCAGTTCGTCATTGCCGCTGCCGCCGCTCAATTCGTTTGCGCCGGATGTGTCAGAGAGTCGGTCATTACCCGTGCTCCCTTGCAAGATGTCGTTGCCGACCCCACCGCGCAAAATGTCATCGCCAGTTCCGCCTTGCAGCAAATCATCACCGAGTCCGCCGTCGAGCGTGTCACCTTCGCTGCCGCCGCGCAGCGTATCCGCGCCGGAGCCACCAAAGAGCATGTCAGCCCCAAAGCTTCCGATCAGCACGTCATTGCCGCCGCCACCATGCAATTCATCGCTCTCTGACCCGCCCGCAAGGTTATCACTGCCCTCACCGCCCCAGAGTTCGTCAAAGCCGCTACCACCGATCAGGGCATCGGCTTCGGTACCGCCCTCGAGCGTATCGTGCCCTGCTCCGCCATGCAGAAAGTCGCGTCCCGCGCCCCCCATCAGCATATCGTTGTCCGCCGCCAGCAGGTTGCCATCGCTGTCAAAGCGATTGCCTGCGGCGTCGTAGTGTTCGTCGCGGCGGGGCTGTACCTGAACCGAATTTCCGCCAAACAGGCGATCGTCGCCCTCTTGACCGCTTAGAAAGTCATTGCCGCTTTGACCCGCGCTGAGGTCATCACCGATACCGCTGTCGATGGCGTCATCACCCTGTCCGCCCTCGATGACATCATCAAAGGTTGAATCGCCTTCGTCAGTGATGCGAAGTTCCGGGCTGCGGATCAGAACCGAGGCGGTTCTATCCACTTCGGCAAAGGGGTCGGCGGCGCGGGGGTCTGCCGCCCCGTCGTTCGAAGTGGACCGCGGGCTTTCGCTGACCAGTTCCAATGTGACTGTGCCATTGCTGGGATGCTGCACGACCCTGTAGATGCCGCCAGCACTGGCGGTCGCATCATCCATGTCGTGATCGCCACTGTTGCCCGCAACATAGAGGTTGCCGTCTGCGTCGTTGATTGCGGCCCCAAAGGTGACGGCAGGCACGCCATTGCGTAAATCGCCATTGATCATCGTCCCGACGATTGTCTGAGTGGTAATCACCGGCGCGCCGCCTTCTGACACAGCAGAGATGTCGATGCGGTAAAGAACTGATTGCGCCCCTTCTGACGATGGACGCGTGACGCCATAAAAGCTGTTGTTCATGGCGTCATAGGCCACATCCCAGAGCTGATCGGTAACAAGCGATTTATCGAATTTGAAAGTCTCGCTGGAAACGGCACCAGTGCTAGAAACCTGATCCACGTCGATTTTCGTGACGCGATCCAGACTTGAATGGAACGCCCACAGATTGCCTTCGTTGTCAAAGTCGCCGGTCCAGGATCGGTAGGGTGTCGATCCGACGCGATAGCTTGCCCCCGTGGCGTCAATCATCACAAGATCCGCCTGCGCGATGCTGTTGCCCAGACTGTCTGTGCCGTCTCTGACGGCGATCCCATAAAGCAGATCATCCTCAGCGTTAAAACCGATGGCATTGGTTGTCACCGTCGCCCCCACACCCGCTGGCGTATAGGTCGCGGTTTCGGGGTCAAAGACATGCAATTCGCCATCAAGCACCTGATAGAGGTTCGATTGAGCTTCCGCGAAGGCCTCTGCACTGACGTTTTGCCCACCAATCTCTTTCTGCGCGGTGTAGTAAAAGACAGGGCCGTCGGTGTTGATCAGCGGACCCTCTGGGGCATCGCTGTCGATGGAGCGGAAGGTCAATGAGCCCTCGCCCTCGACACCTTCGAACTCAAGCTCTTTGACAGAGAACGCGGCGCTGTTGGTGTCAAAGCTGCCAATCACCTCACCGTTCCACAGGACTTCAACCGCGCCGCTGATGCTGCCAGAACCATAGTTCGCGGCAAGGTCAAAGCTGACGGAATAGGTTTCGCCCTGAATGGTTTCAACCGTTTGGGTCATACTGGAATGACCATTTGCCTCTTGCTGAACCGACCAGGCATCGGTGTCGCCATATTGGGCAAAGCTCGTCGCGCCATCGGTGCCAGTCAGGAGATTTCCGCTCAGGAAATCCCCATGAATGACATCATCACCGTCGTCACCAGAGATCGTATCATCCCCAGAAAGCCCGACGATCATTTCCGATGCGTCGTCGCCCTCGATCAGTTCAGAAGCATGCGTGCCGAGAAGGTCGGCGGGGTACTCGTTACCAGACATTTCGTTTCCTTTTGAAAGTCATATGGAGAAGCTAGTTACCAGCCAATTCCGTTGATGTTTGCGTGCTCGACGTCGTTAGAAACGGCGCGCACAACGTCGATGACAGGCACATCGGTCGCCGTGCGAATGGCATCTGCGTAAAGGTCGTTTTTATGTGTCACGATCAGCGCTTGAGCGGTGTCGACAACCTCGCTCAGATCGCTGCGCAGCATGTGTGGCAAGGCGTGCGCCATCTTTTGCAGGCCTGGGCTTCCGTTGCGCACATATGCGAGTTGTCCTGCAAGCGGGGTATCGACGGTGATCGCGGCGTCATGGATCGTGACCTTCACGCCTTCATCGTGCAGGGCGGCAATCACTTCGAGGATCGGGCTTTCGCGAAGATCGTCAGTGCCCTGTTTGAAGGCAAGACCAAGCACACCCACCTTGCGGGCACCTGTCTTGCGCACCATCTCCAGAGCCGCATCAATGTGCGTCTTGTTCGAGACATCCAGGCTTTCTATCATCGGCAGATGCACTCCCTGCTCTTTCGCGATATGGGCGACCGCGCGCACTTCTTTGGGCAGGCAAGAACCGCCATAGGCAAAGCCGGGCTTGAGGTAATAAGGCGACAGGTTCAGCTTGGTGTCCTGAACAAACACATCCATCACGTCATGGCTGTCTACACCAAGAGGCTTGCACAAGCGCCCGACTTCATTGGCAAAACAGACCTTTGTGGCGTGCCAGACGTTATCGACATATTTGACCATTTCGGCCGTCTCAATCGGCGTGACAATCGGCGCGGGATCGACCGCTTCGTAGATGCGGCGCAGGGTGTTTGCGCTGCGATCATCACTTGCGCCGATGACGGTTTTGGGGGGCGCGTAGAAATCCTCAACCGCGACGCCCTCGCGCAGGAATTCTGGGTTGAAACAGACACCGAAATCAACGCCCGCCCTCAGGCCCGATACCTCTTCGATGATCGGGGCCATGAACCCCATCGTGACACCGGGCGGGATCGAACAGCGCATCACGACGATGTGGAAGTCGTTCTTTTGCTCCAGCCCTCGGCCAATCGACCGTGCCGCTGCGGCGATAAAGCTGTGATCGCAACCGCCGTCCGCAGCTGTCGGTGTCCCCACCGAAACAAATGTGACGTCGCTGTCGATGACCGCCTGTTCCAAGTCGTCGGTCGCGGTAACCAAACCGTTGGCAACGCCGTCAAACAGCAGGCCATCAAGGTCTTTTTCATGGATGGGTGAGCGGCCTGCACCAATGGCGGCGATTTTGTCAGCGTCCAGATCGACACCAATGACCTTGTGTCCGAGGCTCGACAAACAGGCTGTTGAAACAGCACCGACATAACCAAGGCCGACGACTGAAATGGCGGGTTTTTCTTCAATGATGCGAAGCGGTGCCAGAGCGCTGCCCTGGCTGGTGGTTGAGTCAAGATCAAACATGTCACTCGTCCTTTGTTAATGGGTTGAGTGATGTTTAGCCCATTGTTTTCGAATGATCTTTTGACTGGGCGTATAGGTTTATCAGACTTTGGATAGGCCCGCTATCCTTTCGGATAGAGCTTCTGAAACGTCTGTTTTGAAACGAAAAGAGGCGGCGCATGACGCGCCGCCCAAGGTGGTGTGAGAGTGCTTTTTTTTCTTGGTTTATGCAGCTCTGTCACGTGCGTAGATATCTTCGTAACGCACGATGTCATCCTCTCCGAGATAGGCACCGGTTTGCACTTCGATCAAATGAAGTTCGACTTTGCCGGGGTTTTCCAGCCGGTGAATGGCACCCAGCGGGATATAGACGGATTGGTTTTCCGAGATCATCTTGACGCTGTCATCAATCGTCACATTCGCAGAGCCTGCGACGACGATCCAATGTTCCGCCCGGTGCATGTGGCTTTGGAGGGACAGGGCTGCACCAGGCTTTACGACAATCCGTTTGACCTGAAATCGCTGACCCAGCGACAGGGTTTCAAAATAACCCCATGGACGGTGATCCTTGGGAAAGCTCTCGGCCTGTTTGGCCTGCTTGGCCTTCAGCTTTGAGACAGCCGTCTTTACCGTCTCGGTCTGGCTCATATCAGCGATCAGCACCGCGTCACCCATTGCGATGGCTGCAATGTTGTTCAGCCCGACGCCGACAAGTTCGACGCCCTCGGTTTCCGAGCGCAAGAGCGTGTCTTTGCAATCAATCGACGTTGTTGCGCCGCTTTGTACGACGCCCGCCTGATCCGCAGCACCGCTTTCCCAGACCGAGGCCCAGCTGCCAAGGTCCGTCCAGCCGCAATCGGTGGGCACAACAGATAGCGTTTCGCAGCATTCCATCACGGCATAGTCGATCGAGATGTCGTGCGCGCTGGCATAGGGTGTTGGATCTAGCCGCAGAAAATTCATATCCTGCTTTGCGCCCTGAACGGCGCGACGCACCGGCATCATGAGCTGCGGGCAGAGCACCTCAAACGTTTCAAGAATTTCGGCAACGCGGAACATAAAGATACCAGCGTTCCATAAGTGGCGCTTTGAGGTCAGGAATTCCTCGGCGCGCTCCACGCTTGGCTTTTCGACAAAGGCCTTGAGCGGTTGTGCATGCGTGCTTTGCGTTGCAATGGGATCGAAGGTTTCGAGATAGCCATAGCCTGTCTCTGGGCGATCCGGCGTGATGCCAAATGTGACCAACTTGCCCGCCGCCGCTGCATCGTATCCGGCCATGATGGCCTTTGACAGGGCCTCTTCGTCGCGGATCGCGTGATCGGAGGGCATGACGAGCAGCGTTGCCTCTGGCTGATCTTGGAGCAACAAGGCCGCTGCCAGGATTGCAGGGGCAGTGTTGCGGCCCTCGGGCTCAATCATGACAGTGGCGTTGTCCACACCTTCGTTGGCCAATTGCTCTGACACGGTGAAACGATAGTCCGCATTGGTCAGCACGATGGGCGATTGGAAGGCAGGTGTTTTAACACGTGCGATGGTTTGCTGAAACAGGCTTGTGTCGCCGTTCAGGGTCGAAAATTGCTTGGGAAAGCTTTTGCGCGACAATGGCCACAGACGGGTGCCACTGCCCCCACACAGAATTACCGGATAGATCATGTTGGTCTCCTTGTCCTCACACTCTTAAAAACCGATGTGATGGGTTTAGCGCAGGCGTGTGGCTGTTGGCCTGTGCCCAACTGGACAGTTCGGCGTCATTTGGGATGGGTGACCTATCCAGTGGTATAGGTTCTGACCTCAAGGCAAAAAGACACGCAGAATCATCGGGCTAGGCAGCAGGTCAATCATGATCGCCAGCGCAAGGATGAATGCAGCAACTGTTGTCACCAACTGGAACTTGGCCATCGCGTTTTGCATTTTATCGGCAAAGGATGTGCCATTGCCCGCAGTTTGATTGCCGCGGTTTGACCATTTCTGTTTACTAAGGTGAAAGATCATAAAGACCTTCACGCAGGCATTGATGATCTGGTTGAAGTACAGAATGAACGGCCAGCTCAGATCGGTGCTGCGCGCATAGCGGTACAGGAATAGGCACAAGATCGTGCGCGACAGGACAATCCAGATCAGGCAATGCGCCAGATACATGGGTTCGACAAACAGGGTCAGGATGGCAAGTGTCGGGCTGACCAGCATTGTCCACATGGCAATGCGCTGGTCGACAAGGCACCACCAGATGAATGGTCTTGCAATGCGAGGACCAAGCGCAATCGCGCGTGCGCCGTTGCGCAGCATGTTGCCGGACCAGCGGCGAAAATTCTGCACCATGCGCCCGGTTCCTGATCCTTCGATCTGTTCAATCGTATAGACGCAGGCATCCGGGACGTAGGTCATCTTGGATCGACACGACAGCAAATGATACCACGTGCTTTTGTCGTCTCCTGAGAGAAAGCGAAATCGCCCCCACAGCCAGTGATCAAGATGATCCGCCTCAATCGTGCGGATGAATTTTTCGTTCGTGATGTTGCGCGCACGAAAGACGCTCATCCGACCCGTCAGGGTCAATACACGATCAGACAGGGCGTGGCTTTGCATCGCCAGCCGCCGCTGCGCAAACCGCATCGACAGCCAGCTTTGAATCCAGCGCGGCCCATAGCAGATGACCTCTTCATTCGTGGTCAGTGCCTGCAATTCAGGGTCGGCCCCAAACATCGAACAGGTCTTTTCCAGCACATCAATGCCATAGACCGCATCGCCATCCATAAAGATCACCAGATCGTCCGGGGCAATCTGCGCGCGGTTCATCGCGCGCAGGATCATCCCGATTGCCATACGTTTGCCCGGCTGGTTTTGGCGGAGAAAGACAAGCTCCGCGTCGACATCCTGAGCGTGGGTTTTGACAAACTGGGTGATGATCTCTTCATCATAGGATGAGCCCGTGCCGATATAAATCGTCGTTGGTATCCCTTCCCGCCTGATTTGACCGATGATTGATCCAATAACCCGGCGCGTGATCGCGGGTTCTTCGTAATAGGTTGTCATCTGGATATGCAGCATCTGGGGGCGCCAGCCCTCACGCCAAAGCCTGTTTGCCCTGGCGCGCATGCCGGGCCAGACGCACCGCGCGTAAATCTCGGCCCGTACCGCATGGGTGAACCACCAGCCAAAACGCCAAACCCCTAAAGACCCGAGGGTAAAGGTGAAGTGGACAAGTTGCGGATCAAAGAAGTTGTTGGGCCAGAAAACCAGCGCCCCGACTAGGACCGAGAACAGGATCGTAAATTGCGCCAGAAACAAGGGTGTCCATTTCTTCAAACCACTGGGAGATGGTCCGGCAAGTGTCGCAAGCCAGGCGTCCAAGTGTTTTTCGAACCCGTAAACACTGTCAGGAGCCTGCATCGTTGCCCCCTGCCCGCGACCCGGCGAAAAGATCGCGGTCCAGCTCAAGCTGTGCTGGCGCGTTCGGACGGAACAGTTTGCGGGATGTCTTTAGCCCGGCCCCCTCAATCTTGAGCGTAACAATCATGCCGAACCGATCAGGGCGCGCGGTATCGCTGCCCGCCTGCAAATCAACCACCGTCGCCGCCATCTGGCGATATTCACCGCGAAAGTTGAACTTTGCCGTGCCTGTCATCCCAAGTGAAACGGAGGTGACCATGCTGTCATCCAGCCAACCCACCGCAGTTCGCGGCGTGTCTTCTTCAACCTCGGCGACCAGGTCACCGCGTCCGACAAAGTGTCCCTTTTCCACATGAACAGCAAAGACAGTCCCGTCCGTTTTGGCGCGAATGACGTATTTGTTCGCGGCGGACTTTCTATGGCGCAGCTCGCGTTTCCAGCGCCGCAAGATCAGCGATTGATCTTCTGCCTGACGTGTAAAGTCAGCGGCAAGCGCGTGGTATCGAGCTGTGCCAACATCGATCCCCTGATCAAAATCCTGTAGACGATTTTGCGCACGCAAGAGCGCCACTGAAACATGGCGGGTGCCCGGATGGTGGTCGTGCAATAGCTGCGAAGCGCGCTCAACCGCCTCCAAAAGGGGCGCGCGATAGTCAGGTTTCCGGGCAAGGTGGTCGGCCAACGCCGTCTGCGCGACTTCCAACGCCCGTTCCGCCAAAAGGACCTCGGCACGCACCTCTTCGACGTCACTTTCGCGGTCTGGATCTTGCAGTCGTGCGATGATGTCGCCCCGCGCAACCATTTCGCCGGGGCGTACGTATAGGCGATCAATGTAACCGGTGTCTGGGGCCAGGTAATGCTCTGTCGGCGCGACAAAGCGACCATGATCCAGCCGGATTGTTGAGAGTCGATCCCAAATATGCCCGCCCACGAAGAGCACCATAAAGGCGGCGAGGAACAGATAGAACACGACATTCCAGATGACCCGCCGCAGGCGGGGTGATGCGGTTTTAACTCCTGCTGCTTCTTCCTCTTCGGTTTCGCCCATCGGCACGAGATCGACAGGTGTGTCGAGGCTGGAAATCATATCGCCAGTGGCAACCATTTTGCCCGACAACACACCTTGATAAAACAGCGAGAGCGTCTCGCGTTGTCTGACCGAAAGGTTTGCAAAAACAAAGTGTTCTGGATCGCTTGTCGGGGCGAGTTTTACGTTGAATGAGATATCCACACCCTGAAACGGCACCGCCATCGCCGTGCCTTGGGTCAAATCATGACCAGCGGGATCAATCCAAATGCCCGCAAGCGACCACTTTTTGCTGATCAGAATCGTCCCGTCCGCTGTTTGGATAAACAGCGGGGCAACGACTGCATACGACAGATCGGGCAGCGGACATTCGTGGCGAATGTTCATTGCATACTCCAGGTTTTTGACCAGCGGCGCTGGTGCTCTCTCACCTGGATTGTTTATCAAAGAGCGCCTGCACGATGGCTGTACCAAGCGGTCAAGCACCAGTTAATAAGGCTAGCGCCCCTATCCTAAAGGATAGCGCCTAAAGTTGGTTCATCAGGGCCGTGCGGGTCTGGGGCCATGCCTCGGTCACGTCCTGCGCTGCGTCTTGTGCGGCGGTGACATCCCCATTGCGCGCTGCCTGCTCAAGCTTGCGCAGCTCTGCCTGAAACGACAACGCCCCCATCATGCCCGCCGAACCAACCGACCGGTGACAAAGATCGCCAAGGGCCGTCAGGCTGTCCGCCTCCAGATGCGCAGGCAAATCGGCCATAATCTTCACAACTTCAGCGTCGAATTTGTGGATGAGGGTTTCGAGCTTCTCTTGCTTGAGGACCGACTTCAGCCCGTTAAAGATGTCTGCGTCAACCAGACCGTGATGATGGGGCGCATGATCTGGTGCTTGCGCGGCATCAATGCGTCCGATGACATCACTAAGGGCAAACGCCAGACTTGATTGCGAAACGGGTTTGTTCAGACAGCCCTGTATCCCGGCGTCCATGAACTGTTCATGTTCTTTCGCCATCGCGTGCGCGGTCAGTGCGAGGATCGGCGTCTCCTTGTTCAACCCGACCTGACTGCGGATCTGGCGCGTTGCGTCGACGCCATTCATGACCGGCATGCTGATGTCCATCAAAATGGCGCTAAAGCGATCACCACCGGCCACGCGCACCGCCTCTTGCCCATTGATGGCCTCTGTGACCAGCGCCCCTTCGCTTTCCAGCATTTCGCGGACGATGGTGCGGTTGATCTCGTTGTCTTCGACCAACAAAATTTGCGCACCACTCAGGTTTTGCCTCTGTGCTTCCGGCACATGATGCGCCGCGTCGTGAGATCGTTCCTGTGCCGTCTGCAAGGGCACCGTGACCGTGAAGGTCGAGCCCTGCCCGACCGCGCTCTCCACGCTGATCACGCCATCCATCCTCTCAATAATCTGCTTGCAAATGGCGAGGCCAAGGCCCGTGCCCGACGCCATGCGGTCATAGGACTTTTCCTGTGTGAAGAAGCGGTCAAACACCTTGGCTTGATCCTGATCCGGGATACCAACACCGTTGTCCGCGACTTTGAACGTCAGATCAACGGTTCGGTCTCTGGCCGTGGCACCTGCGCTCAGCGTAACTGAGCCTTTGTCGGTAAACTTCAACGCGTTGCTGATCAGATTGAAGGCCACCTGACGCAGACGTTGTTCGTCCGCTGACACCCAAAGATGATCAAGGCTGTCCGCCTGCAACACCAGCTGATTTCCGCGCGAAATGGCCGTTGGCTCATTCGTCTTTATCACGTTTTCAAAGAATTTCCTGAGATTGAACACATTCTCAGAAAGCGCCAATTCACCTGCATCAATGCGCGTAATGTCGAGGACGTCGTTGACGTGGTTCAACAGGATTTCACCGGATTGCTGCGCGATGTCGAGGTATTCGGTCTGGTTTGGCTCCAGCTTCGTTTTTCGCATCAATTCGATGGTGCCAAAGATGCCATTCAGCGGCGTGCGCATCTCGTGGCTCATCACCGCGAGGAAGTTTGACTTGGCGCGTTCAGCCTGAAGGGCATCGTCGCGGGCCTGCTTGAGATCGCTCTCCGATTGCAGCCGTTTTGTGATGTCGCGCAGGTAAGAGATAAAGATCGTTCCTCCGGGATCATCCGCCTGCCCGATGGCCAGCTCGACCGTGAACTCTTCGCCGGATTTCCGCATCGCAACGATCTCAATACGCCCTTTGCCGACAAGGTGTGGTTCTTTCGTATCGAGGAACCTTTGCATACCTGCTAGATGCGCGTCGCGCAGATGTGGGGGTACAATCAGATCGGCCATCTGACCGCCCACCGCCTCTTGACGTGTATAGCCAAACACGGCTTCAGCTGCTTCGTTGAACTCAAGAATGATACCTTGGTCATCGGCCACGACGATCGCATCCAGCGAGGCCTGAAAGGATGAATTTAGCCGGGTGTTCGCTTTTTCAACATCTCGGGAAACTCTGCGGAAGGCTCGGTACTGGCGGACCTGCAGATAGCTCATGACGATAAGGAAGACGATCAAGGCAAAGGTAATCGCGGCAGCGATTGTCAAGAGCTGGTAAAAGCTCTCTCGGTTTGCATCAGAGGACTGCGAATTCAGCGCGATACCAGACAGGGCCAAGGCGCGCGCGCTTTGATCAAGCCTGTCGAGCACCGGCAACATGTCCGGCAGTCCTGCCCGCAAGGCATCATCAGGCCCGTCGATCAGTGGGATCAACCCATCCATAGCGCCTTGAAGGTCTGCAAGTGTCTCGGCAAACGCAGCATCCTCGCGCATCGCGGCGAACACGAGGCCTTTTTCCAAGTTCGAAACCCGGCTGTAAGCGTTGTCAAAGCGCCGTTTGATGTGAGCGACATCTGCGTCAGCCTGCTCCGTTGCCGTCAGCACAGTGGAACGCAACGTGAGCAGGTCTACCTCAACCTGGGACAACCCCCACGTCACATTGTCCGCAGGTGCGTCCCGTAACAGGTTCACTTTCTGCCCAATTAGAACAAATAACACCACCAAGGCGGTAATGCTGATCGCGATGATGATTGACGGGACGTTCCGACGCAGTGTGTTCACTCTCATCTTGCCAGTATGCCTGATAAATCCGTCTATTTCACGGCGACGATGCGGTTGAGTTGCCAGATTGAACGGGAAAAGACCACCTCTGTGCGATAGTCCGGGTCCGCATCATAGGGATAGACAATCCACAACGGACCTTTGTCGCGGGGCGACATTTGTTCGCCGTCCATCAGATAGGCAATGATCGGTGCCTGATCGGACACGCCGTCCAGCGGAATTTCCACTATGTAATCGTTAAGGGCGACGGCTTTGATCTTGGTTGCTTCAACGCCCGCATGATCCAACACATCGCGCAGGCTTACCCCGGTGAAGACAACGGGGGTTTCGGTCCAGATCGTAGACGTCGTAAAGACTTGCTCAGGCAAAGCCTGAAGTTGGGCCAGATCCAGCGAAACGACGCCATCAGCGGTCTCATTTTCAATCGCGCCAGAAACGGTCAAAAGCACTTCACCTTCAGGTGCTGGCAATTGTTCGGCACTTGCTGAGGTGACAGCGAAAAAGGCGATCGCGGCTGAAAGGCAAAACAGTTTCATGTTGATATCCCAAACTCACACAGTTGTTGAATGTTGATCTATCGGGCTTCGGATCACATCGCGAACGCGCATGGGTATAGGCTCCTATACGAAAGGATAGGAGCCTTTTAAGTGTTTGTGATTAATCAGTTTAACAGATCGATTTCCACCCCTGCGACGGTTTGATCCAACTTAAACTTGATCCGGTTAACATCTTTGAAGGGCAAAGCAGCAAGCGAGAGCCGCCAGACGTTACTTTGCAATGCTGGGTCGATGCGTTCGGATTTGACAAGTTTGATGCGAAGCTTTTCCCCAGTCGTACTGTAGAGTTCGACAGAGAGCTTTCCGGTCTTTACGCGCGGCGTCGTGAATTGAAGGGATACATCACTATCTGATGCGATTTCATACTTCGCGGATTGCCAGTCATCCCCTATCGCTCCTGAGTAGATATTTTCACGCGTTTCTGGTGCTTGCAACGCCCCAAGCACTTGCCGCAAGCCCGAGACGTTTGTCAGGGGGGTTGTATAAGGTGTTTCCCAAACAACGGTTTTGAAATCGCCAGTCTTTAGGGCTCCACTCAAGATAAAGGCCTCCATCGCGCCGACCATGCCGCCACCTGTGGCCGAGAAGTTCTGGACCTCTTCACCAAATACGTGCGCCAGCGCGCCGGCGACCTGATAGCTGTCGGTCTTGTAGCGATCTGAAAAGCTGGTCCCGACAAGCGCGAGACTGGGCGCGCTCGTATTGCCAAGTAAGGCGTCAGCGCCGCCAGATTTCGCATAACTGGGTGATGCTACGGTTTCGCGTTCTGGTCGCGTGCCACATACCTTTTCGACGACCGCGCTCAACGACCCCTTCTCATTATAGGTGGCATCAAAGGAGAAATCAGCGGCTATTGGTTCGTTAACGCCGAGGCTTCCTGCCAGGAACTTGGCAGACATATAGGCCCCTGTGGGCGTCCAGTGTGTATCGCGCTTAAAGTAAAAGTCGCTAGATGAAACGGACTCCAGCACCTGCGTCAGGTCCGGCGCAACGATGCCAGCTGCGTTCAGTTCTTCGGTATACGCACTGAACGCAGTACGATCTGCTGCAGGGTCATAGCTTTCCGGCAGTGCAACTGAGGGCGCAAAGAGCGGTCGAGGTGGCGCGGCAAGCACACTCAGTGTCACACCACGCTCGGCAAACTCCGCATTGATCGCTTGCCACAGGGTACTCACCTCTTCAGTTACTTCGTATTTGCCCTTCAGTTGATCTGCGCCAACGATCCAACCGCTTTGGGCATCCGCATAAAATGGGCCACGTTTGGCGTATTTCTTGGGCAGCTGATCCTTGTCCATCAACGCTGCACAAAATGGATCGGCCGCCGCGGTGCTTGCTGCAACAACAGCGCCTAGGGTGATTATCTTGGTGAAAAAATTCATCGTTACAGGTCCTTTGAAACATAGCGCACTGGGATTTCCCAGATGACGACTTTGGGTGGAGTTGATTTCAAAAATTCGGAAGCCAGAAAGGCATCCATCGGGGCAAAGGGACCCTGGCCCTCTTGCGCAAAGTTCAAGATATCGGCTTGCAGCGCTTGCTTGAGAAAGCCCTCAAAATGAAACGCGGCGCGCGCGCTGAAACTGGTGCCTACCAAGGCGATCTCAACCCCCGGTGCATCAAACAGGTCGCCCTGGGTGTCGACCTCAGTTTTGAAGGTCTCTATGGCAAACTGTTCTGGTCCAATCAGTGATCGCCATCGGCCCGTTGGCACAAACGAAAGTAGGTCACCGTCGTAAGCGACGCTTGGGCCCTGTGTCGTATTAACCGCCACCCTTGAATAGTCGAGATGTGCCAGATTGGAGGCGATGGCTTCTGCGACCTTTCGGCTGCCCGGGGGGGACCAATGGGTGTCGTCTTTGACGAACACATCTCCGATCTGTGCGGCCTGCTTCAGCGTGGGACGCGCATCCAGAAATGCAACGTCGCGCACCGACAACGCCATACGAAATTGATCCAAACGGCGCTCAACCGCGCTGGGTCGCACAAACTCCAATTCATCAACGTAGACGTCAGATTTATCGGGTATAACCACAGGCAGAACAGTGATGCCCTTACGCCTCAACGCACTCACTGCGCGCGCCACACGTTCTGCGCTCGCGATGATGTTCGCATCAAACGTTTCAGCGCTTTCAAACTCTTCGCTGGTAAAGATCCAACCATCTTTCCCGAGAACAGCTCCGTCTGAACTTTGCCCGAACAAGGCAAGCTTTAATGCTCCGACGGCATCGACGGCAAATGCGCTGGCGGCGTTAGCACCATCGAAGCCGGCTTCATATGCGGTTTGTGCGGTCCCGTTCAAAAGATCGCCGAAGGCAAGTCTTTCTGATTGTTGCAGGTGACCTGAGAGGCCGATGCCTGACAATGCCAGCAGGGTTGCCGAGGCAAAGGCTGCTGAAGAAATTGAATGTGTCATCGCCGGATTCCTCAAAACTGAAAGTACAAAAATGGTGAATGGGTCTGCGCTATCAGTGCGGTGCAAGCGCAGCTCATCAACAGCGCTGCGCCAAAGCGCCGTGCAATTGCGGGCAAATGTGCTGTCATGCTGACCAGCGTCGCGCCACATAGGCTGAGCGCAAAACCCAATAGCAGGGCGGTGATTTCGGTGTTCTGAATTTGCCAGGAATTTTCCTCGCTCAGCGCTATACCGTGAAGTCCCAGCATACCGCGATAAATGGCGATAGCTTGCGCGACATCTTGGGCACGAAACATCACCCAACCAATCATCACGATCAGCATCGTGGCGGGCCATGCAATGGACTTG
Source organism: Sulfitobacter mediterraneus (assembly GCF_003054325.1). Taxonomy (GTDB): domain Bacteria; phylum Pseudomonadota; class Alphaproteobacteria; order Rhodobacterales; family Rhodobacteraceae; genus Sulfitobacter; species Sulfitobacter mediterraneus. The sequence continues at coordinate 21,805 of NZ_QBKU01000003.1, read as the reverse complement.
GGCCAGACGCTTTTTGTGCCCTTGGCCCCGAACATCCGCTCAACGGCAAGCCAACCACCGTGCCATGCCCCCCAGAGAATGAAGGTCCAGTTGGCCCCGTGCCATAACCCGCCCAACACCATCGTCAGCATCAGATTAACGTAGGTACGAAGCGTGCCGCGACGATTGCCGCCCAGCGGCACATAAAGGTAATCACGCAGCCACTGCGACAGGCTGATGTGCCACCGACGCCAGAATTCGGTAATGGACTGGCTCGTGTAGGGCGCATCGAAATTCTCGACAAAACGGAAGCCCATCATCAAGCCCAATCCAATGGCCATGGCCGAATACCCGGCAAAATCAAATAGGAGCTGGATGGAATAGGCCCCGGCGGCGAGCCAGGCTTCGGCTGCGGTTGGGTTTGACAAGGCAAACAGACGATCCGCCAGCGGGGCCACATTGTCAGCGATCAGCACCTTCATCGCCAAACCCTGCGCAAAACGCGCAATGCCGTTGGCAAAAATCTCAACCGAATGCGCGCGCGAGCAAAACTGATCGGCAAGGTCTTTGTAGCGCAGCACGGGCCCTGCGATCAGTTGAGGGAACAACGACCCGAATGCGAGAAAATCAACGATATGGCGCGCTGGCGGTGCGTCTTCGCGGCTCACGTCTACGATATAACTGATCGACTGAAATGCATGAAAACTGATCCCGATGGGCAAGATGATCTGCGGCATTGTGATACCGACGCCGCCAAAGGCTTGTGACAGATCGCCCAACCCACCCAGAATAAACATGGTGTATTTGAAGTAGCCAAGCACAAGCAGAACAGATGTAACGCCGAACCGCAGCGCCCAGGTGCGCCGCTGCTCTGTTGCGCCGTACAACGCGACCTGTGCTGCCAGATAGCTGATCAGCGACATGCCAAACACCACCGCTAAGTAATCCACCCGCCACCAGCCGTAAAAGGCATAGCTGCCCAGCAGGATCACGTAGGACTTCGCCCGGCGCGGGGCAAGATAATACACTGCCAGGAAGAACGGCAGAAATCCGAAGATAAAGATGGCGCTAGAAAAGATCATGGTGATGCTCCGTCCGTCTGAAAGTTATTTGGCCACGGGACCAAAACTGTTTTCGATCAGTTCGATGCCTTGCTCTGTAGCGACAAAGGACAGGTTTTGGCCGCGCTGCAGTTGAACATCGAACGCGCCAAGCGGGTTATCAGCACCCTGCGCAAAAACACCCAGCGATACGCTGACCGGGTTAACCCCGCGCTGGCCGCTCTCACCAGAAGGGACAGCTTCAATAACCGTCGCGGAGTTGTCCGCGAGGCGAAGCTCCAATGGTTGCTGGGTTGTGTTGATCAAGAAGAGAAAGACCTTTGTTTGTCTGTTCCGAGCGGCCTCAACAACTGTAACTACTGACCCGTCGACTTTTCGCAGCACTGTCTGAAAACGCCCTGCCGGAACGTCCTCCAAAGTGGATGAGGAGACAGGGATGTATGCACCTGCGTCGACAAGTGAAAGATCAAAGGTCTTGCCAGCAAAGGATGCTAGGGTCCCTCCTTGAAATCCGACGAAACGAACAAAACTCGCGTCATCCGACGCCGCTTCGGTGTAGAGGCTATTGTCTTGCGCCAGTGCCGAGGAGGCCGCCCAAAAGGCGACAGCGATACACAGAATTCTGAATTCCAAACTAATCAACGGTCCATTCCTTTCAAAGGGTTAGAAGTATTTGGTCATACGCAGATAGACGCGCTTGACAGATGAACGGTCAGAGTAGGCATTACCTGGCTTGAACACGCCCGCGCTCAACTCGATCTTGGTTTTCTTGTTCGGGCGCCACGCCCCAACGATGCTGAACTCGTGGCCAACATGCCGGGACTGGCCGGTTGTCAGCCCTTGAACGCGGGCGACTGGCGCAAAATTGGATGCCTGCATCTGGGCATAGGCATGGGCACGCAGATCGACGGAGAATGTCTTTGAGGGTCGCAGCCCCAACGCTGCGGTGGCGACAACAAGGTTTGACATGTCAGGCTGGAACACCGTTCCAAACCGATGGAACTGGGCTTGGCCCCCATCACGTGCCTTGTTGGAGTTCAGGTCGGGCTGAACGTAGCCGGGGCTTCCCGCTGCCAGGCCCAGTATCAATTGTGGCTTCCAACGGACACCTGAAAATCGGCTAACGAGGTTTGCGTCTATAGCAAAGCCCGAGGACCGACCATTTGCCGCATCACCAAAAACGCTGGCGGCATAAAGATCGTACCCGCCCCGCTCTTTGCCCAGGGTCGCGAGATACCCAGCGATATGCAGGCGCTGCTTGCCCTCAAGGCTTTCAATCAGACCATAAGCACCAATCGCGAATTTCTTAGAAAACCGCTGCGCGTGCACAAATGCATAGGCGCCGCGCTTCTCAAAGGCATCGCGAAAGAGCGCCGCTTCCCAAGCGGTTTTGTCGTCTCTCCACCCAAGATGTATGCCGTCAACTGACGCATCCATGCCCCAGCGGCGCGGTTCAGCAAAGCGCATCCGACCAAATGAAAGCGTGTGCTTGTCGGCCAGCCCGAAACTCAGATGAGCTTCTTTGATTTTGACGCGACTATAGCTGCCGTAGTTCTGCCGATGTGTGGTTTTGTCAGTCTGAGACAACTCAACATGTGCAAAGCCGCGGATCTTTTCGCTAATCTGTGCTTTGAACGCAAAGCTCAGCGTGCCGATGATCTGGAGGGAGCGATCATCGACACCGTCGTTGAGCTTTAGATTATGCTCATCCAAGCGGCTTATGCCAATGCTACCTGAATAGGACAGGCGTTGGCCGATACTAGACTTCGTCTTTTTGCGCTTGTCCGCATCAAAAGCGAGGTGCGAATGATCCCGTGGTTTTTTCTTGGCAAGAGCCTGTTCTGGCAACGCCAGAACAGACAACAACCCAACGCTCAGCGCATAGGTTACGAGCTTAAGTCTATTCGCTACAAACACCATTCAATCCTCACACTGACCGGTGTGAAAGTGATGCCTGTTTGGATCGACTTAAGTGAGCCTCGCGAAAGTCTAAAGCTTGGCCATAATGGCTATCGTTTGTATTCTTTAGTGTAGCTGTCTCTTGGCGCATCCGCTGAAAGAGTTGTCGTTCCTTGTGGGCGTCCCCTTTGAAGTGGTCCGCCCCCAAGAGTTAACAAAGCGGAAGACCAAGGATGAGAAACGCCCCGTGTTTGCCCGAGATTGTTTAGTTCTTCTCAAGCGACTTTGTCGAGTTAGGTCATGTTCTGCTTTTGACAACCAGACCATGACCGACCGGACGCCAACCCACAGGCAAAGGTGTTGCCAAGTACCACGCTCTGAAACACACTTGCCAATCGAAGATGAATTGCTGCCTGAATGTCGATGCGCGCAAGATCACTCGCGAAGAACATGAAGATGCCCGATAGGTTGCTCATGATATTGCCAAGACAAAGCAATATGCGAACTCAAGGCGGTTGCAAAGAAGGTGGAAATGCTCTTCGCCCACCTCAAACGCATCCTCGGGTTGGGTCGATTGCGATTACCGGGACCATGTGGCGCAAATGATGAATTCCTTCTCGCCGCCACCGCCTAAAACCTCAGCAAACTAGCCAGGATCGTTCCTGCACCGCAGCAGGCGCGCAGAGCCTAACAGGAAAAGCGCTTGCGCTCCATCTAGATCGCTACTTTCTGCGCCCGCAACAGGTTGTTTTTCTGCAGAATCGGCGGAAAGCGGGCCTTCGCTGCAGCTGCAACATTCGTTGGCGGAATTGCACTAGTGTCGACTTTCGAACACCCTAAATTCAACAGGTTCCATTCAGCTCAGTTGAAACGAGGATGCCCCAACGCAATTTGGCTGCGTTGGGGCTGTTTGACTTAGTGCGAGTACTTTTTGATTTCACCGCTTTCAAGGCGTGCAGCATAGGAGGCGAGTTCTTTCTTCACTAACTTCATCAGGAAGTAGAGGCAGAAGATATTCACCACAGCCATCGCAAAGATCGCAGCATCTGAGAAGTCGATGACAGGGCCAAGCGAAGCCGCGGCACCAATCACGATGAAAACGCAGAAGATGACCTTGAACGCCAATTCAGACGTCTTGCCCTCACCGAACAGGTAGGTCCATGCTTTTAAGCCATAGTAGCTCCACGAGATCATTGTTGAGAAGGCAAACAGAACCACGGCAATCGCGAGTACATAGGGGAACCAGCTGATGCCGGACGCAAAGGCGGCTGAGGTCAAGGACACGCCGGAATTGCCGTCAATGGTCGCAATCGCCGTGCCTGCTTCGTTCAGCATGTAGTTGCCTGTGGCCTCATCAATGATCAACTGCTGGGAGATCACGATCACCAGGGCGGTCATCGTACAAATCACAACTGTGTCGATCAGTGGTTCCAGCAGGGACACAAATCCTTCGGTGATCGGTTCTTTGGTTTTCACCGCTGAGTGTGCAATCGCCGCAGAACCAACGCCTGCTTCGTTCGAGAACGCCGCCCGTTTGAAGCCTTGGATCAACGCACCCACGAAACCGCCAGCAACGCCAAGACCCGTGAAAGCACCGGCAAAGATCTGGCCAAAGGCCCAGCCGATCTGATCATAGTTCACAAGCAGGATGATTAGTGCAGCACCGACATAAAGGATGCCCATGAACGGCACGACCTTTTCCGTCACATTGGCAATGGACTTGATCCCGCCAACAATCACGGCAAACACTACAGCCGCAAAGACAATGCCAGTGATCCAACCAGGATAGTCGCCGACGATCCCTGAAATCTGTGCATGTGCCTGATTGGCCTGGAACATGTTGCCACCACCAAGCGCGCCGAGGATGCAGAAGATAGAAAAAACCACGGCAAGGATTTTGCCGCCCGGAAGACCGAGTTCGTTAAAACCTTTCGAGATGTAATACATCGGGCCGCCGGACACAGTCCCATCTTCGTATTCGTTGCGGTATTTAACACCCAGCGTACATTCGGTAAACTTTGACGCCATGCCCAAAAGACCCGCAAGGATCATCCAGAAAGTAGCGCCCGGCCCACCAATCCCAACAGCAACCGCAACACCAGCGATGTTCCCCAGACCAACTGTACCCGAAAGGGCTGTTGCAAGCGCTTGAAAGTGACTTACTTCGCCTGCGTCGTTCGGGTCTGAATAGTCCCCTTTGACCAATTGGATTGCATGTTTGAAAAAGCGAAACTGAACAAAGCCGAAGTACAGTGTAAAAATTGTAGCGGCGACAACCAGCCACATGACGATCCAGGGAAAACTGGTTCCCGGGAAGGGCGCAAATATAAGGCTGACAAACGGGCCAGTCAAACTTGCAAAGGCTTGGTTCACCTTTTCATCGATGCCCATCGCTTCCTGTGCCGCGAGTGGACTTGTCGCCATGGCTGCAACCGCGGAGGTCAGCCAGAAGGTTGATCTGTTATTCATGATTTTTCCTATCCCACTACAGTGACAGGCACGTCTGCGTGCATCACAAGGCTTTGTGTTGAGCTACCAAAAACGCGTTTGGCGAAACCATCTGATGAACCTCGACCAACGATGATCTGAGAGGCACCATTTTCAACAGTAAGCCTATTTAACGTCTCAGCCACGTCACCGTGCCGTACGAGACCAGTGGCCTTGAAACCTGCATCTGTCAGTGCGGCAATGGCAGGATCAACGATCCGAGATTTCGCTAACGCGATTTCTTCTTCGCGTCGTTTGTGACGTTGTGCGTTTTCTTCGGCTGTTTGAAACGTGAACGGCGACCATTCAATGACATAGATGGCGATCAGCTCGCATGCATCCATTCTGGCCGCCAGATCTTTTGCGAACGCAAGTGCGCGTTCGCCTGTGTCTGTCCCATCAAGTCCAATGACAATCTTGGCTGTCATTTTGTCCTCCTTGTTTAATTTTCTTTTCTTAGCAGAGAGGCAATGCTCCCAGCGGTTTTGGCAGGTGGCGATACAAAAAAGCGACACACCGCTACTTATAAGTGTAGTTATAATCACTAGAGTTTGTGCATTAAAGTAGGTATTTAGCAGGTGAATTTCGTGTTATACCGAGCAATGGCAGGAGAAATACCTAATGCATGGGGATTTAGATAGAATCGATCAAAAAATACTGAGTGAGCTGGAGGGAAATGGACGGCTATCGATTGTTGATCTTGCGGCAAGGGTAAATCTGACGAATACGCCCTGTTCGGAGCGGGTGAAGCGTCTCGAAAGATCCGGCTACATCAGCGGCTATCGGGCCACCTTGAACATGGACAAACTTGGGCTGGGGCATCTGACAATTGTTCAGGTGTCCCTTGCTGCGACCGCCGGAGACAATTCGCTGGATGCCTTTAACCGCGTTGTGAAAGACATCCCGGAAATCGAGTGTTGTCTTATGGTGGCCGGATCATTTGATTACTTATTGACTGTCCGTACTCGTGATATTTCTCACTTTCGTGAGGTGCTTGGCGACAAAATCAACAAGTTGCCAGGCATCCACCAGACCAACTCGTTTGCTGTCATGGAGACGGTTCTTTGAGTTGTAAGATGCGGAGAAGGCTAACGACAGCAGAGAGCACATTTTGTGAGTCCGGTTTTCATGCTGCGTGCGCCTGCGGCGTGGGAAATGCTGCTGTAGTGTGAGCGGCCTCTAAGGTGGAGCCATCTTCAGCGCTGCAATCCTCCCTTCTCTGGCACCGGAAATTGTCGCCTTCCCGCTCTTGGGTTGGTGGCTGGCCCGGTCGGGCAAGCGCGCGAACTTGGCCGCTGTTTGATTTAAACTCCAATGAACAAGATTGGATGCAATGAGAGCGTCCATTTCTACCGCACTTTGCAAATTCGCCTCCCCCGAATTTTGCGGTCGCAGCGAAGGTCTGCAAATAAGGGCCGCGTTGCAGCATCCGAGGCCGTCGCTGGATGTCCGGTCAGGGCCGTCCCTGCTGATGCTACACTATGCCCTGAGCATACATGCTGTGACTGATCCAACGGCGGCATTGAACCCAACCGCTCATTTGGGGGAGGCAACGAATGTCCCCGCACACAAATGATTGCACTACCAAGTTCGGATATCGCAACAACCGTTGTCTCTCCGATGAAAATACCTTCATTGTACATAGATCAGCATGGGGAATGATATGTCACGATTGATCCAAATTTGTCTTTTGTGTGTGATGTGGCTGCTGGTCGCACCGCAGGCACAGGCGCAAATAGGCCTGCCCACAGCAGCCGTCCCTGAAGCTGCTGCTCCTGTCTTGCCCAACCCGCTGACGCCGGAGGCTGCAAATGCCCTGATTTCGCGGCTGTCAGACAGCGAAGTGCGCGCACTTTTGATTGATCAGCTGAACACCCAAGCCTTGGCCACTGAGGCTGAGCAAGATGACGGCACCTCAGACTTTCTTTATCACGCCACCAGCGGGGCGTGGTCGTCGGTTGTTGTCCCCTTTCAAAGAATAGGGAACCTGTTCAGCGGCCAGTCGCGAGCATTTTCCAACTTCTATGAAAAAATCGGCCACGGGCAGGGTCTGTTGGTCATGTTGGGGTACATGATCCTTGTGTTTGGTGCTGGTGGCCTGGCGGAATTGGCCTTCCGTCGCTTTACCAGCGGGTGGCGCATTCTACCCCCTGCAGACCCAGAGAACATGACTCTGCGCGAAACATTGCAATTGTTGGCGCAGCGGTTTGGCACGCAAGTGGTCGCCGTGCTGATCTTCATTCTGGTTGCCCGTATCGTCAACCACAGCATTGTGCCTGAAATGCTATTACCGACGGTGCAACTGGTTGGCATCTATCTGATTGCCTTTCCTCGTTTGATGCTGGCTGTCGCCTTCTTTTTCTTTGCACCACTGAACCCGGAATATCGCCTGCTGAATCTTGCAACCCCTGCAGCCAAGGCATTTTGTTTTCACCAGTTCTGGCTGGCCATGTTGCTCGGGTTCTCTGCCGCGATCCAGGTTTTCAATGCCGCCAATGGCGTTCCCGCGGGTGAAACCCGCATCGGGTTTTGGCTCAACCTTGCCATGCATATCTATCTGATCGTGATCTTCTGGAAGTACCGCGCGGACGGCGTCACCATGATGCGCGGCGCTGACCCAGATGTGACACCTGCCGAAGAACGCACAGCGCAGATGTACCCCTACTTCAACATTTTCATGTTTGTCGCGGTCTGGTGGATCATTAACATCGTGGTGAGCTACGGCAATTTCGATTTGCTCAGATCTGCACCGCACTACAAGACCATGATATTGCTGATGTTCGCGCCTGCTATGGACACCGGCATTCGTGGGTTGGTACGCCATCTAACCCCAGCGATGAGCGGTGAGGGCCCGGTAGCTGAGAAAGCTTATTACGCTACCAAGCGGTCCTACATCCGCATTGGTCGCGTGGTAATCTTTGCGGGGGTAATCATGGCTATCGCTGAGTTTTGGGGGATGAGCCCAACAGCCATCGCTACAGCCGGTATTGGGGCACGACTGGCCGCCAATGGCATGGAATTCCTAATCATCCTTTCAATCGGCTATATCCTTTATGAGGCCGTATCCCTGTTCATCAACCGCAAGTTGGCAGCAGAATACACCGCCTCTGGCTATAACCCCGACAGCGAAGAGATTGGGGGCGGGGATGGCGGCGGCGCGGGCGGCTCTCGCCTGTCTACGGTTTTGCCGCTGATCCTTGTGGTGTCGCGCGCCGCGATTGTGGTGATCTTCCTGCTGTTGGCCCTCGGCAACATTGGCGTGGATACAACCCCGCTGCTGGCTGGTGCTGGTATCGTCGGTCTGGCCATTGGGTTTGGAGCGCAAAAGCTGGTCAGCGACGTGGTATCTGGCATATTCTTCCTGATTGATGATGCCTTCAGAACGGGTGAATATGTGGAGGTCGAGGGCACCATGGGCACGGTTGAGAAAATCTCGATCCGTTCCATGCAGCTGCGCCACCACAAGGGGCCAGTGCATACCATCCCTTACGGTGAAATCCCCAAAGTCACTAACTTTTCCCGCGATTGGGTGATCATGAAACTGCGTTTTACTGTGCCGTTCAATTCAGACCCCAACAAGATCAAGAAGATCTTTAAGAAGATCGGTCAAGAGATGCTGGTCATGGAGGAATTCAAGGATGATTTCCTAGCCCCGTTCAAATCCCAAGGGGTTTTGGAAATTGACGACGTCGGCATGGTGATCCGCGGCAAATTTATGTGTAAACCCGGCACACAATTTATGATCCGCAAAGAAATCTACAACCGTGTGAATGCCGCCTTTGCCGAAGCCGGTCTTGAATTTGCGCGTCGTGAAGTTCGTGTGGCGCTGCCCAGTATCGAACAGGTCACAGAACTTAGTGAAGAAGACAAAGCAACGATTTCTGCCGCAGCAAGTCAGGCCGCGCAGGAACAGTCTGGTGTCGTACCCGGTAAAGGTTAATCACTGAAAGCGGTCATTTGCGCGGAAGCAGCTATTGCCAGTAAAGTCCCTCAAGACCAGCAATTCGCCACACGCTCGATTTCGCGGCTGCAGCGAAAGTCCGGTCTGGTGAAACTGCGCCGCAGCGTTTGACTACATCGGCAATGGCCGGACCGGGCCGCCCTTGCAGACGGCCCGTTTCATTAGATCTCAATGGCCTCAGCGATTGCTAGTGCGTCTTCAAGTTCGACGCCCAAGTACCGGACTGTGCTGTCCATCTTAGTGTGACCAAGCAGAAGCTGAACCGCCCGCAAGTTACCTGTCTTCTTGTAGATTTGGGTTACCTTTGTTCGCCTCATCGAATGAGTACCATATGCGCTCGCCTCCAGACCGATAGATGTGACCCAGTCGCGGACGATCCGAGCATACTGGCGTGTCGAGATATGCAAACGCTCGTGGAAGCGACCAGGCCAAAGGTACTCGGAGCCAACCATGAGTTCGTCTTCCATCCACTTCTCGACTGAGGCGCGTGTGCCTTCGGATATCTCACATCGCACGGGTTTCTGTGTTTTGCTTTGCAGGACAGAGGCCCGCTCCTTGATCTGACCTGATGCCATTACATCGACGACTTTCATCTTCACCAGATCACAACCGCGTAGCTTGCTGTCAATCGCCATGTTGAACAATGCGAGGTCGCGATGGTTTTCTGCCAGTTCAAGCCGCACACGGATTGCCCAGACATGCTTTGGCTTCAGCGGCCGCTTCTGACCGACGATGCGGCCTTTGTTCCATGCAGGGCGAAGAGCCCGAATGGCTGGTAGGTTTGGTGTTTCCATGACTGATCCTCCGATCCGCCATGCCCTCCCAAAACGACAACCCGACGTTGACGAGGTACCATATCACGGGATTGCTGCGCCGCCTCCGATGGCGGCAGTGAGCCCAGACTCCCTTTTTCTGCACTGTGTACGAAGGTCGGAAATGGGCATTGAAGGAGATTCAGGAAGAGTAGCCGGAAAAGGGAAAATCCGAGGATCGCTTCCATTCCAGCTATCCGTCAAGGCCAACGAGGCGCCCGTTCCCTGGCCATCAACCGCGCTTTAGAATAGGGTTTTCTCGGGGCAGAACTGCTTTTTCGTTTTGAGGAGCGTTGCGCAGATTTGGGATATCGGTGACTTCAATCCCTCTAGGAGTGTGAAGTGATTGTGGTCACCTTCTATCGTCAATTCGATCTTCGCGTCCAGACCGTTCCAGATAATGTCCAGAAGGCGTGCCTGTCGGATGAACTCGGGACGTTCGCCGCCACCGACACAGACACTGATCTGCGAACCTGGGACAGGGACCAACAGTGCCGGGCTTTCCGCCGTCGCCTCTTTGGTTGTCAGGTGCAGGGTGTCGTTCATCGCGGTATGCCGTAAAGGGCGCAGGTCATGCAAGCCGCTGATCGACAGGACATGAACGATACGGGCCAATATAGCGCCGGACAACGGGGTATTGTCACAGGTCATGCGGGTCACCAGATGGCCACCGGCGGAATGCCCCATCAGGCGGATCGGGCCCTCAACCAGGCTGGCCGCTGCTTCGATGGCCGTGCCGATCTGCTTTGTGATCTCGGAAATCCGAGCCTCGGGCGTCAAGGTATAGCTTGGGATGGCAACCGCCCAGCCCTGGGCCCGTGCTCCTTCGGCCAAATGGCTCCAGTATGATTTATCGAGCCGCATCCAGAAGCCGCCATGTACAAAAACGACCAGCCCCTTTGGCGAATCAACCGGCCAGATCAGGTCAAATTTTTCGCGAACGGACGGGCCATAGGCGAGATCCGTGTCAACCCTGACGGTTTCCCGGTAGGCCGCAGCCTGCCCGGCCCAGAGGCCGGGCAAAGCGTCGGATCCTTCGACATGGCCCATATTGTTGAACGCATCGTCCCAATCGTGCATTGCCGAAGGCTCCTGTGACGGGGGCTAGCCAGCCGTGTATTGCGGGGTAGAGGCCAGGAACTCTCCATAGGCATCCGCGTTCGGATAAGAGAATTGCTCGGCCAGCGGGTTGGACCGCTTGTTCTTTTTCGCACCCATGTCCGCAAGCAATTCGTCGAAATGCTTGAAGTGGAAGGGCGCTGAACACAAACCGCCATAGACCTGCGCTGCAGGGCGTTCCTTGCGCCGCCAATCCAGCATCATCTGCATGTTTCTGCGCATCGCTGCCTCGGTTGGCTGGTTGGCCAGTTGACCATCGGCATAGCGCACCAGCCAATTGGCGATCATCTCGGCCGACAGAATCGTGCAGAAGCTGGAATTGAACCCGACGAAACCCATGTCCGGCAGGTCCGGATTCACCGACAGGCGGTAGGTCTTGTACTGCCCATCTTGCTCGATCATCTTCTGCCGGTACTCTTCGGGCAGGACCGGCACACCAAGTTTCCACCCGACGGCCAATACCGACACATCGCAGCGTAGTTTTTCGCCGGTCGAGAGCAGAATGCCTTCGCCGACATACTGATCATAGGTGCCCTGCACGAGCTTGAGCTTACCGCTTTTCAAGGCTTCGAAAAAGCCGGGAGTGACCAGCGGCAGCGAACACGATGCCTCCTTTTCGATCGGCGTATCGGGGACCATGTTCCATTTTTTCAGGCCGAGCTGCATCTTCAGCATGGTTTCCAACCCGCGGAAGTTGGCCCAGACCAGCGGCTTGGTGATCGCTGCGAACAAGCGTTTCAACGGCCCGCGATCCCAACTGTTGAACTGCATCTCCTGCGCCCGCATGTAGAGGAGCCGCTTGAAGTTGATGCCCCCGACAAAATAGGGGATCCGCCATACGTTCTTGCGGTAGACCATGGTCACCTGTTCTGCGCCATTCTGCACAGCGTTCACGGCGATATCGGTCGAGGATTTCGACCCGCCCAACACCACGACGTGCTTGCCCCGCGCGATCTCGGGATCGGTGTAATCCGACGAGTGCATCACCTGACCACCCTGGGCAATGAACTCATCCTGACCGGGATGGCTGGTGATGTTCTTGTAGGAAAACTGCCCTGTGCAGATTGCGACAAAGTCGAAATCCTGCTTGCGGGTCCGTCCGGCGCTTTGCAGCGTCAGGGTCCAGCCCGGTTGCCCGTCGGCGCGGCGTTCCATACCCAAAACATCCGAGTTGAGCTGGAACAACCGCCCAAGTTTATGCTTGTCGGCATAGGAATGCAGATAGGCATGCACCTGCGGCCCTTTGGGCCACTGGGCGTAATCGTCAGGCATTGCCATATCGGTATAGCGATAGAGATCCTTTGGGCTTTGTGTCTGGACCCCGGGGTAAGAGCGGCTAAGCTCCCAAACCCCCCCGAAATCGAGGCTGCGTTCAATCCCGATCACCCTGTGGCCACGTTCATCAAAGGCCTTCGCTGCGGCAAGCCCCGAGACGCCGCCGCCGATGACGGCGACAGTTTTGCGTTTTACCATGTCACTGCCTCCTTAGCCGGCGTCCGGCGGGGGCGGCAGGAAATCGACTTCGTGCAGTGCCGAGAGCCGCACCAGTTCCTCGGGATCCGTGACGTTGTGCAAAGCGCCGAACAGATCGAACAGCTTGCGCGCCGGCGACACGCCAAACACGCAGGTCGCTTCTTTGCCTGACCGGTTGTAGACCCCATGCGCCATGCCCATGGGCATCCGCACCATGTCGCCGGGCCCGGCCTTGTTGGCGGTGACGTTCCCGGACTCGAAACCGAAATCGACCTCGAGATCGCCCTCGAGCACGTAGATCCATTCATCCTGGGTCGGATGGACATGCGGTGGCACGAATGTATCGGCCGGAATGACCGCGTGCCAGATCATCGCGTTGTCCGACAAAAGTTTTGGCGTATAGGTGTGGCCCACGACGTTCCAGACGGTTCCGTCCAGTCCTTCGGTCGCATTGGTGACCCCTTCTCCGTTTTGCATTTCTTCCTCCCTGTTTGTTGGTGGCAAGAACGCTATCGGAGATCGGCGCGGATCCGTTATCCAAAAAGCGAAACAAAATTGCGCGCCAAATTCGCACAGGTCGGGATTTGTGCTATATTTCTGGGCGAAGGAGCGCGCGAAAAACATGACAAGACCCGCAAACAACGTTTTGCCCTTGGGGCGAAACCGTCTTTTCCAATCCAGCGATCTCGACGAGGCGCGGGCTGTTGTCGCCCGGAAATTCTGCGACCACCGCCTAGACCGAGCTTCGCGGTCGGGAAGTTTCGATGCGGTGCACAACCGTGCTGAAGGTCAGGTCACGTCGCTCAACTACATTCAGTACGGAGCTGATGTGGAGATCGAGCCGGGCGAACTTGGCTCTTTTTATCTCATCCAGATCCCGCTGACCGGACAAGCCCGGATCAATAACTCTGCTGGTTACGTCGATACTGGCCCTGGATTGGGCAGTGTTCTGAATCCGCACCGTCATACATCAATGCGTTGGCGAGAGGGTTGTTCGCAACTGCTGTTACAGATCAATGCGCAGCAGTTGAACCGCGTCGCCGAACGTCTTGTCGGCCGGGATCTTTCCGGACCGGTAACCTTTCAAACATCGGTGGACCAGCAATGTTCAAATGTCGGCGAATGGGTCAGCAGACTGCGAACATGCTTCACCCTTGCCGAGAAAGACGCAATCTATGCCAAGGGCAATCTGCATACACAGGCGCTTGTTGAAGAGCAATTGATCGAAGGATTTCTGCTGTGCCAGCCAAGTAATGTTAGCGGGCTTCTATCGGAGGATGTCGAAAAGGCGAAAAACGTGCATGTGCGCAGGGCGATTCAGTATATCCATTACAACTTTGGCGAAACGATTACGGTGGGCGAGATCGCGGAGGTGCTGCAGATTTCACCACGTTCGTTGCAATTGGGTTTCAAGGCGGAGCTTGGCCTGACCCCGATGCAATACCTGCGTGAAAAGCGGCTGCGCGAGGCACGTCACGCTCTGGCCACTTCACCGGACTCCGATACCATCGGCGACATTTCCGAACGCTGCGGGTTCGGCCATTTCGGACGGTTCTCGGTTGAGTACAAACGCCGTTTTGGAGAAAGTCCGCATGAGACGAGAAGGAATTGAAGCAAAACAATATGAATTGCGGCACCTTTCGATGAAACATCTGGACCGCGGTTTTAACTCGCTCTTGTGCCACAAGCCCTTTTAGTTGCGGACATTCCAACGAAAGCTTTGAATTCACACTTCGTCCCGCGAATTGTGAGTTCAGGTCGGCCGAAATGCTGCGCCCTGCACGAATGTCCGCAATGCGGGGTGCTGGCGCGGCATTTGAGTACCCTCTCGAATGGCGGCTTTGGGCCGTTATTGGCCGAATATGTTTTTGAGATGCGCTGAATGATGTTGCATATAGGTGGAAGCAGAAGAAAGGCTATTTCAGCATCTCAGAGCTTTATACGAAATTTCGCGAAACCTGTATCAGATGCACCTGCAGGCTCAATTGAAACTCCTTCGACACTATCTGCATACCCAGCTCCCGCAGGACCTGTTTCAAAGATCACTGTAGTGTCCGCAAGCGGCGCAAAGGACCAGTTGGCGTCTGCTTTGGGATTTACTGTGCCTTGATCTACCAAGTAGCGCACAATGATATCGCGGTTGGTGTCGGGGCCCTCGAAGACCACTGTGTCGCCCTTGGCTCCAGGAAAGCTGCCGCCGCCTGACGCGCGATAGTTGTTGGTGGCTACGATGAACTCTTTTTCCATGTCCAGTGGATCGCCGTTGAACATGAGGTTGGTGATGCGGTTGGCATCTGGATTGGTCTCCGCACCGTCTTTGTCAAATTTGGACGGTTGGGAAAGGTCTATCTGATAATTCACACCATCCATCACATCAAAGTTGTAGCTCGGGAAGCTCGGATTCAACAAAGGCGCATCCTGCGCACCTGGTTCAACCTGATTGAACATTCCTGCTGAACGCTCCAGCCAGTCTTTGACCTGTCGCCCCGTGACCTTCACCGCACGCACGGTGTTGGGGTAGAGATAGAGGTCAGATACGTTCTTAATTGCCACATCCCCGACAGGGACGTCAGTGTAATACTCAGGGCCACCGCGGCCACCCGCTTTGAACGGTGCTGCGGCGGATAAGACTGGCAGACTTTCATATGCTGTGCCGACCATCTGCTCTTTGATGTACCACGTTTGTGCGTTGGAGACGATTTGAACCGATGGATCATCCGCCACGAGTGCGAAGTAGCTGTGCAATGGTGCATCGGTTTTACCAACGGCTGTGCGCACGTAATTGAGAGTTTCTTCATGCTCTTTCGTTGCAGCAGCCAAAACGGGTGCATAATCCTCCGCGAGTGCAGTATATGAGCGATCCTCATTTCGTTTTGAAATTGGCCGAGCTTCGGCCGTATGTGAAAGCACGCGCCAGCTGCTGCCATCCCGCTCGATCAATAGGTCGAGAAGACCCATATGGCTTCCCCAGACCCCCCCCATAACCCCAGGTTTGCCGCCAATTGTGCCTGCTTCGGTGTTAACACCTGCAAAGTCAGCGTATTTTGAAGATGGGAAAACAAGGTGGCTATGCCCCGTAAGTATCGCGTCGATGCCTTCAACACTCGCTAGCGGAATGGCTGCGTTCTCCATTCCATCCTCCGCAGTCGCGCCACCAATGCCAGAATGACAAAGTGCGATGATCAGATCTGCGCCTTCCTCTTTCATTTGTGGAACGTAAGCTTTGGCGGTCGCGACGATATCGCGGGTTTGCACGTTGCCTTCGAGATGCTTGCGATCCCAATTCATGATCTGGGGCGGCACAAATCCTATTAGTCCAATCTTGATCGGATGCTTTGCGCCGCTGCCGTCGGTGATCTTCCGTTCCATAATCACATAGGGTTTTACCAACGTGGTATCGGCGGTCGCAGATGCGCCCATTTCTTTGACCACGTTAGCGGAGACAACGGGGAAGTCCGCGCCTCCTAAGGACTTCATCAAGAATGAAACACCGTAGTTGAATTCGTGATTGCCTAAAGTTGAAGCATCAAACCCGAGTGCATTCATCGCGTTGATCACAGGATGGCTATCGCCTTCTTTCATACCACGCTCATATGCAATGTAGTCGCCCATCGGGTTCCCTTGAAGAAAATCGCCGTTGTCCAACAACAATGAATTTGTCGACTCTGCCCGCACCCCTTGGATCAGGGACGCAGTACGTGAAAGGCCGACCGTGTCGCGAGGTTTATCGGCATAGTAATCATAGGGGAAAACATGCACATGCAGATCGGTCGTTTCCATGAGACGCAGGTGCGCTTGGTTGCCGGCGGCAGAGGCCGAAAACGGGTGCATGGCGACAAGACCAGCAGTTCCAGCAAGAAAATAGCGGCGATTCATGGAGAGAGGCATCTGAGCATTCCTTATGTATTTGAGCGAAGTCAACGAAAGGGTCGTCGATGAAAGCATCAAGCATGCGACGGTTTGGAGATTCGAACAACTCCGCCGCGGGAGTTTCGACGCTCGGGAATTTATGACACCAATTGCTACATACGTGGCGCAGTGCTGCGGCGCCGAGATCGATTACTCAAGACTGCGTTAGGCTGTTCTTGCCGAAGCCCCTGGTAGTAAAGAGACGCAGATTGCGTCCCCGCAATGAGGAGGTTGTGAGCCCGTAGAACAAAAGACGGCACGATGCACAAATGTCAGCTGTTCGCGAACGGCCAAATTGGGCAACTCTGAATAAGTTTGCAGCATTCTTTCATTTTAGGTTATGTCTCCTCTGATTTTTCCACACGGCGACCGCCACTTATGGATCGAAAGCTGACGACTATTCTTGCCGCCGATTTGGTAGGCTATTCGCGCCTTATGGCCGCGGATGAGGGAGGCGTCATCAATAGGATGCGTGCAGCACGTAAAGAGATCATCGACCCTGCGATTGCGACCTGCGATGGTCGGATAATCAAGACCATGGGGGACGGGTTACTCGTTGAATTTGTCTCTCCAGTGCAAGCATTACGTTCGGCACTTGGGATACAGCGTGAAATGCACGCTCACGAGAACACAGAAGTTGAAGAAAAGTCGGCTCAAATTCCGCATCGGTATAAATTTGGGCGACGTTGTTATCGATGGCGAGGACGTCCTTGGTGATGCCGTCAATATCGCAGCTCGGCTGGAAAGCCTTGCACCGGTTGGTGGGATTTGCATTTCGCGAGCTGTGTTCGAACAGGTAAAGGATCGGATCGATGCGGAAATGACGACACTTGGTCTGCAGGCGGTTAAGAATATGCCGGAACCGGTGGACGTCTGGCGGGTGGAGGTCGAGGGCGCTGAAGCATCAAAGCCGGCGCAGGTGGCCGCCGAACGCCCTTACATTGCTGTGCTACCATTCGCAAACATGTCGGCAGATCAGGATCAAGAGTTTCTCGCCGACGGCATCGTCGAAGATGTGACCACAGAGCTAAGCCGCTTCAGGTCCTTAATGGTGATCGCGCGCAACTCAACCTTTGCTTACAAAGGCGCGTCTCAGGACGTGCGCCGGATCGGCAAAGAACTGGACGCGCGCTATGTTGTTGAGGGTTCCGTTCGCAGAGGCGGCGATCGGCTAAGGGTCACAGCGCAATTGATCGAAGCCTCCAGTGGCATGCATGTCTGGGCAGGCAAGTGGGATCGAACGTTGGAAGACATCTTTGATTTGCAAGACGAATTGACACACGCAATTGTAACGGCGGTCGAGCCGGAACTGGGAGCGCATGAGCGAAGGTTAGCCCGCTCAAGACCGACAGATAGTCTTACGTCTTGGGAGTTGTGCCAAAGATGTTGGCCAAAGCTGGCGGAATACAACCCCGAGAGCCTCGATGAAGCAGCGGTTCTTCTTCGAGCTTCCGCAAAGACTGATCCAAACTTCGCACTGCCGCGCGCACTGCTGGCACGGGTCTCAAACGTAAGGGTTGCCATAGGCTTACCCGACCCATCGACAACAATTGCCGAAGGCCTTGTCTGGGCACGTGAAGCGCTTGCAATAGATGACCGGCTCGAAGTCGCGCATGGAAACTTGGCTGTGTTGTTGGCGATGTCCGGTCAGGCCGAAGAGGCCGCAGACGCTGCGGCAACTGCTATCGCACTGAATCCAAACAATGCGTTCTGCCATCATGCGACAGCATTGGCGGAGATGTTTAAAGCGCGGCCCGATACCACAAAAATGGTCGCTGGGGGCGAGACAGCCATGCGTCTGAGCCCCAAAGATCCAACAGCGCATACTTTTCAGAACATCGTTACAATCGGCCATCTAATTGCGCATCTTGATCATGGCCATCCGGCGTATCAAGAGTCCGCGCGGGCGGCGGCTCGGCATCCCGGTGCGCCGTGGTATGTCCACCTCCAGGCGGCACAGGTCGAGGCACTAGCAGGTGACGAAGGCGCTGCGCGCAAACATATCGAGACAGCGCTAAGCTTGTTGCCAACATTAACCATGGAAACTTACCGGCATGTTTTCAAGTTTCCCGCTGCAGAAAAACTATTGGCGCTTGGAGATAGCAGTGGCATGACAGAGCGCCTCATAGACTTGGGTTTGCCGCGGCAATGATGCTCACTTCTCGATGTCGGAAACCACAATCTTGAAATGTCAGAAAAATTGGTACTCGCTCAGTCCTTGCCCATTCACCTGACGTCATATCACAAAGGCATTTTTCCGACCTGACGCCAAAGAAGCCTTTGGCCAGCCGCAGCGACAGCCCAGTTTGTCCGCGTTCCCGACACTAAGTAGCGTCATCGCGCACTTGAACGAATGGCCGCAAAACCGGCTGCAAATGCGGCATACTTAGACCGCGCCCAAGGTCGGTTCAGGGCCGTTATTGGAGTGGCCGAAAGTTGGCGCTGGATCATTTTTGCAAGAAGCACTTACGTGAGCAAGGTCCAGCGTGTTTAGGTTTAGGAGTTTTTTGAGGCTTTGTCACATCCCGTAGCAATGGACAGGTGCGCCGACATTGTGCAGCGGCAACAATCCAAGATCGTCGGCATCCGTCGCATCGCCCAGCACTTCCTCAGTAAAAACGACCGCATGTCCTGTGTGTTTGCCTTGATCGCAGAGCCGCGCCGCAACATTGGCGGCATGGCCAATGACGGTGAAGTCGAGCCGTTCTTTCGAGCCGACATTACCGTAAGTGACACGGCCAAAGGCGATCCCAACTGCGCCTTCGCAATGCGAATGACTGCGGAGCGCATCAATGGTTCCACGCGCAGATGCGAGTGCTTTGGCGCAAGCCGCTTTTGCGTTGTCCCCAGCTGGGAACACTGCCAGAACCGCATCGCCGATAAACTTCAGCACTTCGCCACCACAATCCTGAACTACGCTCGAAGTGGTTTCAAAGAAGTGATTGAGCAGTTCCAGATAGGCGACCTTACTCAATTCTTCTTCCAGTCGCGTAGAATGGCGCAAGTCGCAAAACATGATTGCGGCATCGATCTCATCGCCATCGCCGCGCCTGATCTCCCCCCCCAAAACACGCGCGCCGGTCCTTTTGCCGACGTATGTTTCCAGTAAAGACTGGGCGTTTTCTCGCTGCATAAACACTTCGTAAAAGCGCGAGATAACAAAGATACATTCGAAAATGAGGCCTAGGTTGGCGGTGGAGAACCCGTTCGGGTGGTCGCCGGTAACGGAAAGGACGTTCATGCGTCCATCCGAAAATGGCAGCGGCATAGCAACATAGTCAGTTGCACCCTGCGCGCGGAGATCCTCCATAATAGGAAAGCTGTTTTCAGCGTAGTCGGTTCCGAGCCGTTGGCGTACACCGCCAAGCCCATCAGAAACATGACGGAGAGGTGAGTTCACGAACGCCGGGTGGTCGTGAATTTCATAGGACGGGGCAAAGGTAGACACCTCTTCAGCGTCAAGGTCCCAAACATAGTTCTTGCCCGCGATGAGAGGGTGAAGCGACCAGATCATGACGCTGATACGGGTAACGTGTACCCCTTGTTCGCGCAGCTTCTCACCAAGTGCCGCAGTCAGCGCCTCCGGCGTTGGAATGAATCCGGCCTCCCTCAGCAACCAGTCAATCACCGGGCCGGATGCAGAAGCATAACCGGGCTGCTCAATCGGGCCTGTTTCGGTCAGAATTTGGTCGGCAACCCCAGGGGTGAACGCGAGCTGGCCTTCAATCCGCACGCTTTCAGGCAAAGCATTTGAATAGGTCCACACCGCGTTGGGAACGGGCCCGTCAGGCAAAATAATGTCACGGTAGCGGGCTGTTCCTTTGAACGGACAGAATGTCTTGAGATCGGTTATCTCACCTAATGGGACGATGACGTCTTCTGGCGGGAAATAGACCACTGGCGCCAGCCGTGTCTCAAATGCCACCATAGCGTTTCGGCTATGCGCGAGCAGTGTGTCACCACGCAGTGCGCGGACGTTACCGGGCACATCGATGACCTCAAGAGCATAACTAGAGGAGAGGTTGCTGGGTAGAACGGACATCAGTCGGGCTCCTTCCAATGGGCGGCCCAACAAACATGGCTACGGAGGGAGAACTTGCCAAGACCTTACAGATCGACGCCATTGTGAATGTTTCCAGCGAATGGATGTTCGAAATCGCCGCAAATGGCTGGTTCGACGTGCCGCACCGCAGCACCGTGAAAGTCAGATGAATTGCCGGTGAGGGCCGGAGGTAACTAGGCAATCAGCATTCCCAAACAGCGAATCTGATACACTTACGCATGTCGGCTCTGTTTTAGTTGTGTCGATCACCTCATTTCGACAGGTGCAACTTAGAATTGCCTGACCTTACTAAGTCACGTTACTGAACCGAAACAAACAAACAGGTGATGACATGGAAAGAGTTAAAGAGATTGGCGGGCTCTTTTTTCGGGCGAAGGAACCGGAGGTACTTGCGGCGTGGTATAGCGATATGCTTGGCATCGACCTCGCACCAACCGATATGGAGACGCCACCTTGGATCAGCGAAGGAGGTGTGACAGTTTTCGCACCTTTCTCGGCAGATACCAAATATTTCCCTCAATCACAGCAGATGATGGTCAACTTTCGGGTCTCTGACCTGAAAGCAATGCTGGCACAGTTACATGCGGGCGGTGTCGAGCCTTTCAATACTTCCAAGATGGAAGGCGTTGGGCGTTTTGCGCATATCACCGATCCTGAAGGTAACGCCATCGAGCTTTGGGAACCGAAAAACTAGCGGGCTGACGGGAGCAATGCCGATTTATAAGCATCTAATCATCTGTTGCTGGTTCATGCTGCGCCGTCGAACAACGACTGCTTTGGGACGCGGCACTGCGGCGGCTAGCAACCCCGTCAAGGTCGGGAATGGGCCGTCCCTTCCCGGTGATGGCGCGCGTAGGTTGTGAACATGCTCCGACCGATTTTATGGCGGCAGAGAGCCCAATCCACCAAAAGCTACACTGCAGTGTGTACAAATGTCAGTTTGCTGGTGACCTGCTCCCCTGAAACGTCCGGTGTTTTGAGTTAGCCTGTTCTCCAACAAGGAGACAGACGATGAAGAGAAGCCGTTTCAGTGAAGAGCAAA
>NZ_QBKU01000002.1 GCF_003054325.1 Sulfitobacter mediterraneus | reverse complement strand
CTGTGCCTGCTCGAAGGCTTTGTCGGCCACGCCGAACAATGCAACCTGCGCGTCCGCCGCTATGGCGGCCAGAACGTGCCATATGGCGAGGCGGCTGAATGACGCAAGACTGCCATGATGCAAATAAAGCGGCCCTCGCGGCCCTGCGGGCGGCCCAGTACAACTGGGACGCGGCGGGCCTGCGCAAGGCGCTGGATGACGTCACTGCGCCGGACTCAGTGTTTCACCACTGCCACCCTTTCGGGGACCTGATCGGGGCAGAGGCGTTTTATGACGGGGCTTTGGCCCCGCTTCGGGCCGCTTGGCCCGACGTAGAGCGGCGTGACTGGATCGTGATGGCGGGACAGGATGGCGACGGGGCAGATTGGGTCGGCTGCGGGGGGCATTTCTACGGCACCTTTGCCGCGCCGTTTCTGGACATCCCGCCAACGGGCCATTTGTGCCATATGCGGTTCCACGAGTTTTACCGGTTCGAGAACGGCAAAGTGGTGGAGTTTCAGGCGATCTGGGACATCCCCGAAGTGATGATGCAGGCCAATGCCTGGCCTATGTCGCCCTCTCTGGGACGCGAGTTTTGCGTGCCGGGGCCATCCACTTGTGACGGGCTAAATCGCCCCACACGTGATCCGGCGCAAAGCCAGCAAAGCTGTGATTTGATCGTCGAAATGCTCGACCATCTCAAGCT
This sequence comes from Sulfitobacter mediterraneus, assembly GCF_003054325.1. Taxonomy (GTDB): domain Bacteria; phylum Pseudomonadota; class Alphaproteobacteria; order Rhodobacterales; family Rhodobacteraceae; genus Sulfitobacter; species Sulfitobacter mediterraneus. The sequence goes on along the minus strand of NZ_QBKU01000002.1, from coordinate 448,517 downwards.
GCACCCGTCAAAAGGTGGACCCGAAGTGATGCAGATGCCCAAATTCTGGGACGCGCGTATGAACTGGTACGGGCCTGCGGGCATCGGCACCGGGCGCGGCTATGCGGGTTTCCGCAATTGGCACCAGATCCCGTTTCTGGGCGGCATGCCGGACCGGGGCCAATATGTGGATGACATCACCTATCACTTCTTTGGCGACAACAATTATGCTGCCGTCACGGGCTGGCCCAATATGATCCAGACCGTGACCCATGATGGCTGGATGGGCATTGCGCCTTCGGGCAAGAAAATCACCATGCGGTCGCTGGATTTCTGGCGTATTGAAGATGGCAAGATCCGCGAGAACTGGGTGACGGTCGATATCCTTGATGCCTACCGGCAATTGGGCGTCGATGTCTTTGCCCGTCTGCGGGAATTTAACAAAGCCCGCGTGCCCGGCGCGGTGCCTTTCCCAGTAGGAGACCCCTGATGGAATTGCCTTCAACACCGTCCTTTCGTTTGGATGGAAAACGCGCCCTTGTTGCGGGCGCGTCTTCCGGTATTGGTCTGGCCTGCGCCGCCGCACTTGCAGAGGCAGGCGCCTCTGTCACGCTAGCGGCGCGGCGGCGCGGCGCTTTGGAAGACTGCGCAGCGGCCTTTGCACAAAAGGGCTGGAGCGCGGAGATCATGCCGCTGGATATTGGCGATCTGGAGGGCACCCGCGCAGCGGTGGCCGCTGCCGATCCGTTTGATATCTTGCTCAATGCTGCTGGCACGGCGCGGCATGCGCCGGCGCTGAACACAACGTCAGAGGATTTTGACGCGGTGATGGGGGTGAACGTGCGCGGCACCTATTTCCTGACCCAAGCCGTGGCGCAGGGGTTGATGGATGCGGGCAAGCCCGGCTCATTGATCACGATCTCCAGCCAGATGGGCCATGTCGGCGGGCAGGAACGGGCGCTTTATTGTGCGTCCAAACATGCCGTTGAAGGCATGACCAAAGCGATGGCGATTGAATGGGGTCCGTCGAAGATCCGCATCAACACCATTTGCCCGACCTTCATCCTGACCGACCTCACGCGCCCGACTTTTGACGATCCAGCCAAACGCGCCTGGATCGAGGAAAAGATCAAACTGGGCCGCGCTGGCGAGGTTGAGGATATCATGGGCGCTGCGGTCTATCTGGCCTCTGATGCCTCTGCACTTGTCACTGGCACAGCGATGTTGATCGACGGAGGGTGGACAGCAGACTGATGGCGCAGAACAAGGTCACCTCAGCAGAAGTTGCCGCACGTGCGGGCGTGAGCCAATCGGCGGTCAGCCGGGTGTTTACACCCGGCGCGTCGGCCTCGGCCAAGACTGTGGAAAAGGTGCGCACTGCGGCGGCGGAGCTGGGTTATCGGCCAAATGTTCTGGCCCGCGCGATGGTGTCGGGGCGCAGCCGCATTATCGGTCTGGTGGTGGCCTATCTGGAAAACCAATTCTATCCCGTCGCACTTGAACTGCTCTCGAATGCATTGCAGGCCAAGGGCTATCATATCCTGATCTTTACCGCGCCAAACTCTACCGATGGCATTGACAGCGTTTTGCAGGATCTGATGGATTATCAGGTGGATGGCATTGTCGCGGCGTCGGTTTCGATGAGTTCGGATTTGGCCGCGCGGGCGCGGTCGGCGGGCATTCCTGTGGTGCTGTTCAACCGCGGTCAGATTGGCGAGGGGTTCTCTAACGTCACCTCAAACAACGTGTTGGGCGGCGCCAAGGTGGCCGAATTCCTGATGGCTGGCGGGCATGAAAGGATCGCTCATATTGCCGGTTGGCAGGGCAGTTCGACGGGCCGAGACCGCCAAGAAGGTTTTGTTAGTGCGCTTGAAGCGGCAGGGCACGAACCGTTTGACGTGCTGGAAGGCATGTACAAACGCGATATCGCAATGGCGGCGGCGCGGTCTTTGGTGGACCGGCCCGATCCGGCAGATGCGATTTTTGTGGGCAACGATCACATGGCCTTTGCCGTGATGGACGCGGTCCGCGATGCCGGGATGACCCCCGGCAGAGATATTTCGATCGTGGGATATGACGATGTGCCGATGGCCAGCTGGGGGGCATATGACCTCACCACGCTGCGGCAACCGGTCAATCGCATGGTCGATGCAACGGTCGAGACACTGATCGACCAGATCGAAACCACGGCCGGATCCCCCGGTCTGTTTGAAATAGAAGGCGAGCTGATTGTACGCAGCTCGGCACGCATTCCTGAAGGATGGACACAATGAAAGGGTTTGACCCTAAATTCACCGATTTTCCCGACTATATCATTGGTATCACCAAAGAGATCTGGGAAGATCGCGGCATTTCCACGCTGCACCAATATTATGCGCCCGATATCGTTGTCCGCTCACCTGCCTCGGTTGTGGTTGGCAATGAAGGGGTGATTGCGGCCACCATGGCCACGCTGGCGGAATTCCCTGACCGGACCCTTTTTGGCGAAGACGTCATCTGGTCCGGCACGCCCGAGGAGGGCATGCTCAGCTCGCACCGGCTCTATTCAACGGCGACGCACAGCAATCCGGGCGTTTATGGCGCGGCAACGGGCAAGAAACTGGGGTACCGGATTCTTGCCGATTGTCATGCCATCGACAACCAGATCAACGATGAATGGCTGATCCGCGATCAGGGTGCGATTGTGCGCCAGATGGGTGTGGACCCCAAGGATTTTGCCCGCGATTTGATTGCCCGTGAGGGCGGCGCAGAAAACTGCGTGCGTCCCTATACACCTGCAAATGACGTTGAAGGCCCCTACAAGGGCACCGGCAATGACAATGAGTGGGGCCAACGTTACGCCGATATCCTGACCCGTATCATGAACGCGGATTTCACCGTGATCCCGCAGGAATATGACCGCGCGGCGAACCTGTGTTATCCGGGCGGTGTTGAAACGCTATCCTTTGAAGGGGCTGACCAGTTCTGGATGGGTCTGCGGGCATCGTTCCCTGATGCAGAATTCAAGATCCATCACACGATTGGCCGCGATGATCCGATGATGCCGCCCCGCGCCGCATTGCGTTGGACTTTGCACGGCAAGCACAGCGGTTGGGGCAGCTTTGGCGTGCCGACAGGCACAGACGTGTTCATCCTTGGTGCCAGCCACGCGGAATTCGGGGCGCTTGTCGGCGGTCAGCCCAAGCTCCGCCGCGAATGGTCTTTGTTCGACGAAACCGCAGTTTGGAAGCAGATCCTGCTTCAGACCGGAGACCTTTGATATGAGTGCAGGGCCTCAGCCCTTCTGCCAGACATCGGGCCTGTGCGAGACCGCGCAGACCCGGCGTTTGCATGCGTTTTTCCAAAGTCGTCGTGCGCGGCGGCTGAACCTGCGCCCACCCGGAGTTTCGGTGATCTGACCGGGCCATTGGCCCAAACCCAAAACCAGACAACTGAACAAACGGAAATTTACATATGACACGCGCAGACATCGAAAAACGCATCGTTCGCTATGGTGAGTTGAAGCCTTGCAAAACCGCCTTTATCGACGCCCATACACCGGGCAGCGATCAAAAGGAAAATTTCACCATTATCGGCGGCGGAGTTTCCGAAAGCCCGGACCAACATGTCCATATCCGCGACACGCCCGGCTTCAACATCGGCGCGGCGGGTCAACCGCCCAAATGCCGCAATTCCCTGCATAGCCACACCACGGCAGAGGTGTTCTTTGTCCTTAAAGGGCGCTGGCGCTTTTTCTGGGGCCTGCACGGCACAGCGGGCGAATTTATCGCTGAAGAAGGGGACATCTTTAACATTCCCACCGGCATTTTCCGCGGCTTTGAAAACGTCGGCACCGATTACGGGATGATCATGGCGATCCTCGGGGGCGACGATGCAGGCGGCGGCGTGACCTGGGCCCCGCATGTGATCGAAGAGGCCAGCGCGCATGGTCTGGTCCTGGGCGAGAACGGTGTGCTCTATGACAGCAAAAAAGGGCAAGAACTGCCGCACAACGTGTCGCCCATGCCATTGCTGAGCGCCGAACAACTCAAGGAATTCCCCGAAGTGCCGGTGGAAAATGTCGTGCCGCGTTATGTGGCGCGGTATTGGGATCTGATGGCACTGGCGGGCAAGAAACCGGCCAAAGTAATCGGCACCGATGCATTGCTCAAAGACAAGCCGGGGTTCGAGGTCGATTTCCTGACCCGTGGATCTATCGCGGATGAAATGCACAGCCACGACAATCACGTGGTGCTGATGCCGATGCGCGGTCATTGGACATTGCGTTTTGACGGTTTTGAAACTGTGCTAAACCCCGGTGATACCGCGTTGATCAATCCGCAGGAGGCGCATGCGCTTGCGCCCTCCATGACCGGCGAGGCCAGCCTTTACCGTGTGACCGCGACCGATGATCCGGCCGGCGCAACCTGGACTGCAAACTAAACAAGGGAAGAGCCCACATGACAACGATCAAAACCACCCATGTGGGCTCTTTGCCCCGGACCCAAGAGGTCGTGGATTTCATTTTCGCCCGCGAAAACAAGGAAGACTACGATCTGGCGGCCTTTGATGCCGCGATGACGGCGGCGGTGTCAGACACCGTGCGCAAACAGCTCGAGGCAGGCGTCAGCATTGTCTCGGACGGGGAAACCTCCAAGATCAGCTATGCCACCTATGTCAAAGACCGCTATACCGGATTTGACGGCGACAGCCCGCGCCACGCCCCTGCGGATCTCAAGAAATTCCCCGGCTTTCTCAAACGCTTGGCCGATGATGGCGGCACGCCGCAATATGCCCGCCCGATGTGTGTGGGGCCGGTCAAATCCAAAGGGCAGGGCGAGCTTGAGAAAGACATCGCCAATCTTAAGGCGGCGATGGCCAGCCATGGCGCAGAACGCGGCTTTATGAATGCGGCATCGCCCGGTGTGATCTCGCTGTTCTTGCAGAACGACCATTATGCCACCCGCGAGGCCTATCTGGCGGCGCTTGCCGATGCGATGAAGGATGAATACGAGGCGATTGTGGCCTCGGGTCTGGACCTGCAACTCGATTGCCCTGATCTGGCCCTGTCGCGGCACATGCTGTTCAATGACCTGAGCGATGCAGAGTTTGTGAAGATTGCCAATTCCCACGTTGAGGCGTTGAACCACGCGCTGCAAAACGTGCCAGAAGACAAGGTGCGCATTCACATCTGTTGGGGCAATTATGAGGGTCCGCATGTTTGCGACGTGCCAATGGCCACGATGTTTGACACGCTGATGTCTGCCAAGGCGCAGTATGTGTTGTTTGAAACGTCGAACCCGCGTCACGGTCACGAGTGGACCACCTTCCGCGACCGCAAGGCGGATATTCCGGATCACAAGGTGCTGGTGCCTGGCGTTGTCGACACCACCACCAACTTTGTCGAGCATCCCGAACTGGTCGCGCAGCGGACCCAGCGGTTTGTTGATATTGTGGGCAAGGACAGGGTCATCGCGGGCAGCGATTGCGGCTTTGGCACCTTTGCCGGATTTGGCACTGTGGACCCCGATATCGCCTATGCCAAACTGTCGGCATTGGCCGAAGGGGTGGCACTGGTCAAGTGACAACCCCGCTGGTTCTGTTGCCGGGCATGATGTGTGATGCCCGGCTGTTTTCCCCCCAGATCGACGTTTTCGGCGCGGGCCGTGCGGTAGAGGTCTATGACCTTGCCAGCGCGGACAGTGTCGAGGCCTTGGCCGATGAGATCCTTGCCGCCGCGCCGCCGCGCTTTGCCCTTGGCGGTCTTTCGATGGGCGGGATCGTTGCGATGGAGGTCTTGCGCCAAGCGCCGGAACGTGTGGCAGGGCTGGCGCTGATGGATACCAATCCGCTGGCGGAAAAAGACGACGTTAAGACGCGCCGCGCGCCGCAGATGGACAAGGCTCGCAATGGTCAGCTTGACAGCGTGATGCGCGACGAGATGAAGCCAAACTACCTCAGCGATGGGCCGCGCCGGGGCGAGATCCTAGATCTGTGTATGGATATGGCATTGGCGCTGGGGCCAGAGGTGTTTTGCCGCCAATCTGTTGCCCTGATGAACCGGCCTGACCAGACCGAAACCTTGCACCGCTATTCTGGTCCGGCGCTGGTGCTGTGCGGGAAGCAGGATCTGCTTTGCCCGGTGGAACGGCACGAATTGATGGCCGGGCTGATGCCGCAGTCACAGCTTTGCATCATCGAAGGCGCGGGGCATTTGCCGGTGCTGGAACAACCTGATGAAACAACCGCCGCGCTGCGCCGCTGGCTTGAGGAGATAGACAATGGATGAAGAACTGCTGGCGCTGCTGCGCTCTGTCGATACGCCAACCGTGTGCAACGCCATCGAGGTGGTAGAGGGCAAGCGCGGGTTTGACCGGTTCACGCGCGGCACGGTTTTGTGCAGTGATCCCGGCGCAGGGTCCATCGTGGGCCGCGCCCGTACCGCCAAAATCTCGGCGATTGCACCGCCGACCGAAGCGGCGGATGTGATCCGTGCCCGCCGCATGGATTATTACCGCCACATGGCCAGCGGCCCGCGCCCTGCAATGGCGGTTGTGGAAGACGTGGATGGCGATGCGGCCATCGGTGCCTATTGGGGCGAGATCAACACCAGCGTTCACAAGGGGTTCGGCCTTGCCGGGGCGCTGACCAACGGGGTGATGCGCGATTTGGGGGATTTGCCGGACAACTTTCCGGTGATTGCCGGATCGGTTGGGCCAAGCCACGGCTTTGTGCATGTGCTGGAAATCGCAACACCAGTCACCGTGTTTGGTATGAAAGTTGCAGACAACGAGATGGTGCATGCGGACCGCCACGGCGCATTGGTGATCCCGGACGATTATCTGGGCGCTGTTGGCGGGGCGATTGCCAAGCTGCTTGAAACAGAGAAAATCGTGCTGAATGCCGCCCGCGCACCGGGCTTTGACTTTGCCAGCTTTGAGGCGGCTTGGGCTGAATTTGAACGCCAACGCACGTAAGCCAGTTATCAGATGCAAAAAAGGCGCGGGATCAAATGATCTCGCGCCTTTTTGCTATCAGATTGGGATCTGCCCGCGATCAGACCTCTTCGATGCGCAGGGCGACCGGTTCACCGGCCAGAACGCCTGTGCCGTGCATATTTTCAAGGGCTGCCTCAAGCGCGGCATGGGTGGTTTTGTGTGTGACAATCAACACCGGCGCGGATGGCGCGTCATGCTCATACTGGCGCATCCGGTAAATGCTCACGCCCGCTTCGCCCAAGACGGTGGCAATCTTGGCCAAGGCGCCCGGTTTGTCGACCAAAGCCATGCGTAGGTAATAGGGGGCTGCGGCCTGTGATTGTGCCGATTGCGCGGTTTCCAGCGATGCGGCAGGTTGGCCAAAGACCGACCCTGTCCAGCCGCGTGCAATGTCGCAGACATCGGCCATCACCGCGCTTGCGGTTGGACCTTCGCCCGCACCTGCGCCGCGCAGAACGATCTGGCCAACGGCATCGCCTTCGATGACCACCATATTGGTGCCGCCATCCAGTTGCCCCAGCGGTGATGTTTCGGGGACAAGGCAAGGCTGCATACGCTGCTCCAGCCCGCGGCCGGTCTTTTGCGCCACGCCCAAGAGCTTGATTTTATAGCCCATATCGGCGGCGGCGGTGATATCTTCGATGCTGACCCGCTCAATCCCTTCCAGCTGGATGCCGTCAAAATCGACCTTGGTGCCAAAGGCGATGGAGCTGAGGATGGCCAGCTTATGCGCGGCGTCAATGCCGCCCACATCAAGCTGCGGGTCTGCCTCCAGATAGCCAAGGCCATCCGCCTCGGCAAAGATTTCCTGATAGGTTTTGCCGGAATTTTCCATGCGCGTCAGGATGTAGTTGCACGAGCCGTTCATGACCCCCATCACGCGCTTGATCTCGTTGCCAGCCAGCCCTTCGAACAGGGTCTTGATCACCGGAATGCCACCTGCGACAGCGGCCTCATAGCGCAGGGTCAAACCCTTGCTTTCGGCCAGTTCCGCCAACGCCTGACCGTGAATGGCCAGCATCGCCTTGTTGGCGGTGACCACATGTTTGCCCGCTTTCAAGGCGGCCTCGGTGGCGTCTTTTGCGGGGCCGTCTTCGCCGCCCATCAGTTCGACAAAAACATCAACATCGTCGCGGGTGGCGAGGGCCACGGGATCATCTTCCCATGCGTAGCCAGACAGCGAAATACCGCGATCCCGGCCTTTGCTGCGGGCGGAAACCGCGGAAATGGTGATCTCTCGTCCAGTGCGGGCGGACAGCAGTGCCGCTTGCTGGCGAATGATGCGCACAACACCAACACCCACCGTGCCCAAACCGGCGATACCAAGGCGAAGCGGGTCAGACATGAGAGGTTCCTTTGCAGCAATTCTAAATAAATCAGGCGCTGCCCAATGCGGCAGACGTTAAAGGCGATGTAGCGGGTTCAGGCGGCGCTTGCAACGCGCCAGATGCCTATTGCAGGCCTTCTTGCAGGCGTTGTTTTTCCCTGCCCGTGAGCACAGTGCCGCGCAGGCGGTCCGCACGGGCGCGCAGCCCGGCCAGGCGGCTGTTCAGTTGGGCCTGCGTCTCGGCTGGATCAACGCGGATCGGGTCCGTGCTGGTCTGCAGGGTGGAGAGCGGCACAAGCGTTGCGTAATCGGCGTTGCGCACTTCGGGGCGAATGCTGTCATCAAGCTGCGGAAACGGTGTGCAGCCCGCCGCTAAAAGCAGCGCAAGGGCACAGATGTATGAAGAACGCGGATGCATCATGGCCCCGTTTTTGCATCAGTGGGGCAGGGCGTGCAAGCGGGCTTTGCTTTTGAACGATTGTTCATTAAATTGACCCCATGGCAAGAACCACCGGATCCCACTCAGATATCACCGGCCCCCGTGTGCGGGCTGCAGCGTTGCGATTGTTTGCCCAGGGCGGCTATGCGGCGGTGTCGATGCGGGCGATTGCGGCAGAGGTCGGCGTGCAGGCTGGGGCGCTGTATAACTACACGCCGGACAAACAATCGCTGCTGTTTGATCTGATGCAGGGACATATGACCGACCTGCTGGCTGAAGTGCCTGAAACCGCAGGCAAGCCCGCGTTGGATGCGCTTCAGTATTTTGTGGAGTTCCACATTCGGTTCCACGCCGATCGCCCGGACGAAGTGTTCATCGCCTATATGGAATTGCGCAACCTGACGCCCGAGAATTTCAGTCAGATTGAAGCCCTGCGACGGCGCTATGAGGATCACCTTGAGGCGATCTTGCAAGTGGGGGCGGCGGAAGGTGTCTTTGCCGTCAGTGACACCAAGATCGTCACACTGGCGATCATCGCGATGCTGACCGGAGTGAACACCTGGTTCCGGTCCGGCGGGCGCCTGTCGCTGAACGAAGTTGTGGCGCAATATTGGGATATGGTGCGCAAGGCGGTTGGCGCAGGGTGACGCGCATAACTGCTGTTGGTGATGGGCGCTTGTGGTGCTCTTGAGTTTTTCTGGCCAAATGAAGAGAGGGGCGTTTGCCACATTGGCGTGGGATGCCTTGCGGGATGGGCGGCGGGGGTGCGCCGCCCATCCAAGGTCAGTGTACCGGCTTGATGAAGGTGCCGTTTTTGAGGTCCTGAAAGGCTTGCATCAGTTCCGCGCGGGTGTTCATCACGATGGGGCCATGCCATGCGACGGGTTCTTCGATCGGGGCGCCTGAGATCAGCAGGAACCGAATGCCGTCGGGGCCGGCCTGCACCGTGACCTCATCACCGGTGCCAAAGCGGATCAGGGTGCGGTCGCCCGACAGATCGCGGATGTTCAGCTCTTGCCCTGCGACTTCTTTCTCCAGCAGCACGCCCGACGGGGCGGAGGCATCGGCAAAGGCCCCGGCGCCGTCAAAGACATAGGCAAAGGCGCGGCGGTAGGTGTCGATCCTGAATGTTTTTTTCACGCCTGCGGGCACAAAGACATCAAGATATTGCGGATCAGCGGCGATGCCATCAACCGGGCCGCGTTTGCCCCAGAACTCTCCGGTAATGACTTTGACACGGGTGCCGTCGTCATCGGTGATCACCGGAATATCGGCAGCGGTCACATCCTGATAGCGCGGGGCGCACATTTTCTGCGCGGCAGGCAGGTTGCCCCACAATTGAAAGCCGTGCATTTGCCCGCCAGTGTTTCCGGTCGGCATTTCCTGATGCATGATGCCTGATCCGGCGGTCATCCATTGCACGTCGCCGGCGCCCAGCGTGCCGGTATTGCCCAGCGAATCTCCATGCTCCACCGCGCCTTCCAGCACATAGGTGATGGTTTCGATACCCCGGTGCGGGTGCCATGGAAAACCTTTGACAAAATCGTCCGGGTGATCATTGCGAAAGTCGTCAAACAGCAAAAACGGGTCCAGTTCGGAGGGATCCTGAAAGCCGAATGCGCGGTGCAATTTGACGCCAGCACCCTCAAGCGTTGGGGTGGCGCGGCGGGTTTCCAATGTGGGTCTGAGCGACATAGCGTTCTCCATTCTCAGCGTTGAGGTGGATATAGGGCCGGGCTGGCCATGGGCCAATAGGACCAAAACTCAGGGTGGCTGTGCAGGATTGCACAGAACTAGGCGCGGCCCTTGTGGTATCGGGTCAGCCGCGTGTTCAAGGTGCCACTGTGCAGTTCGAACATGTGGTTGTCGTCGTCGTAGAAATAGATCGAATGGCCTTCGCCCTCTATACGCGCACGGCCTTCGCGCAGGGTCAGGCCCAAGTGTTTGATCCGCGCGAGGCGGTCGTCATAGTCATCCGGGCCCATTTTGAAGGCCACGTGGTTGTAGGTCTGATCGGCCAGCGGATCACCCTCCATCGTGGCCACCCACACCCCGCCAATGTCAAAGAACCGTTCGCGCGAGAGTGAGAAGGTCTCATCACCGCTGTCATAGACCTTCCGCGCATCAAAGACGGTTGTCAGGATTTCCTCCATCCGGTCGAGATCGCGGGTTACAAAGGTGATATGGCTGAGCCCTTCGATCATTCTGCCGCCGCCCACCAATCGGAGGGTTTGCGCCGTTTGCCGCGATTTCGGTCCAGCCAAAGCGCGACTTTGCGCAGGGGTGACAGGGCCAGTTTGAGCCACAGACGGTGGCTGGACTTGCTAAAATCGCGGTTGAACGGGCAGACCCGCATGCAGATCGCACAATCGGATGACATCTTGGCCCAGAAACCAAAGCATTTCTCGGCATCGGAGGTCCATTTGCGCACGCCCTTGATCGCGGAGGGATTGCTGCCGCCAACCTCGGGCGGGCCAAAGGGCAGGGCTTTGACCGGGCAGGCATCGGCGCATTTGGTGCAAATATCGCAAAAGGCCCGTACACCTTTGGGTTCGGGGCGGTCATGGGTCAGGGGCAGATTGGTAAAGATCTTGGAGAACCGCAGGCGCGGGCCAAATTCAGGCGTGATCACCATCTGGTTGCGGGCGTATTCGCCAAGCCCCGCCTTGATCGCATAGGGGATCACCAATCCGGTGTCATTCATGCTGGCCGTGGCCTCATAGCCCAGATTGCGGATATAGGCGGCTAGTTGCATGACCACGGCGGCCTCATGGCTGTATTCGCGGCCCGTGGCGGCACCGGCGAGGGCGGAGGGGTAGGTGGCAACCAGTTCTTCTTCCATCTGGTGGCCCATGACGATGACCGATGTCATGCCCTCGGGCAGATCATTCGGGGCTTCCGTCATATCGCGGGTGTCAACGCGGCTGGCGTAAAGCCAACGGTCGTCCATATCGGTGATCCCGCAAAGGTCCGCACCGAAGAAACGCGCGATGCGTTTGATCTCATGGGACATTTTGGCCGGATCGTCGATCTCTTGCTGCATCGGGGCGACGGGGGGGTCGTTGGCAATCGAGGATTGAAATCCTTCGCGGCGACCGGTGTCACCGCCGCGATCCGAGATCAGATCACTGATCAGCCACGAGGCATTGCGCAGGGCAAAATCGCGCTGGGTAAAGCCGTCGCCACGCCGCGGGGTGGCCTCCATCCGGTAGGAGGCAAAGAACGCGTCGGACTTTTTGTTGCGGACTTTATCGTCCCAAAAGGCGCGGGTAAAAATATCGTTGCGCTGGCTAAAGCGTTCGAAGTCGTCGGTGATGTCGATGCCTGCAGCGGCATCGTCCTGGCGGGTCTCGGGGCGGTTGGAGGGATAGCTCATGGGCGGAGTTGAGCCTGCGCCGCCGGATTTGTCAAAGGCTGGATTGCGCGGCGGGGGCGGCGGTGTTGTTTGGAACCTCCGGGCAGGAAAAGGCGGCACCATGGCAAACCTCCGTCACGGGGCCGGCTGTGATGAGCGGACCTGTGCCTGCGAAGGCCTCAATGGCGGCGCAGATACGGCGCAGCGCATCTGAGGAGGACGCTCTGGTGCTGTCATAGGCCTGAAAGTTATGCGCCATGTCTGGCCACAGATCGAGCAAGACATCAGCGCCTTTACTGGCCTGTTCTCGGGCAAAGTCGCGGATCATGTCGCGCAGGATCTCGCGGCCGCCTGCCTGCAGGTAAATCGGTGCCAAGCCTTTGTAATCATATGCAATCGGGGACAGGCAAAGCCGCCCAAAGGTTTCTTTCGGGTCAAGCCATTCGCCAAACTTCAGCGCCATCCAGCCTTGCACAAGATCATAGTGGTCATTGCTGCGCAGGCTTGCCCCGCGATCGCCGATGTCTGTCCAGGGGCACAGACCGATACAAAGGGCGGGCTGCGGCTCCCCCGCATCCTTGAGACGTTGCAGCAAGCTCAGCGCCATGTGGCCGCCTGCGCTGTCGCCGATCACCACGATCTGTTGTGCGGGGGTGGTGTCTCGCAGGTATTGCCAGGCGGCAAAAGCATCATCCGATTGTGCAGGGTGCGGATGTTCCGGCGTGAGGCGGTAATCGGGTGCATACAGCCGTGCGCCGCTGTGATGGGCCAACATATCGGCATAGCGGTGACTGACCGCGCCATGAAAGGTATAGCCGCCGCCATGCAGATAGAGCAGGGTCGCCGCGCTTTTGCTGGCCTTTGGGAGATGCCACATGCCGCTCTGTCCCTTGCTTGGGGTGCGGGTGATCTCATAAATGTCGTCGGTTTCGGTTTGCAGGCTGTCAAACAGCGCACGGCCTTTGTCCATATCATCCATGGCCATTGCCTTGGTAAACTGGTGACGCCAGAACCGGATGCCGATCTCAAAATGGGCGTCCCATGTCGGCTCCAACCTGCGGCCAAGGGCGTGGCGGGCGTAAGTGGCGAGGGCGATCTTGTTGATTGTGAGAAAGCTGGACAGGCGCATTGAAAAGGGGCCGCTGAATTTGATCTTGGACATGGGATGCTCCGGCTTGGGTCGTGTGGGTTTGGATTTGCCAGAGCCTGCCCGCGCGCAATAGAATGATCCCGACAGTTGCGGAGAAAAGTGTGATCCCGATCTCAAAATTGTTCTTGCCACCTGCAGGTTTGGCCGATGCGGTGTTTGCGGGCATCCTGCGCGACACACGCGGCTGCACCTTGAACGATGCGGACCGGTTGAACCATTTCCCAGCATCGCCATTGGTATCGGTGTCCTTTGTGATCGAGGGGGGGCTATGCATTTTGCCCGAAGGGTGTGATGTGGCAGCGGCCCGGCATTTGCCCCAGATGGACAGGCTGTCCCTGACGCCGCCCCAAGACGGCCCGACCACCAGTTGGAGCATCGGGCCGGTTTATGCGATTTCGGTCGGACTGTTTCCCGACGCTTGGGACGGGCTGGCGGAGGCGGGGCAGGGCGGGCCGATGCCAAGGTTTCTTGAGGCGGCATTTGCGGGCTACGCGCAGGGCTTTCCTGCGGATGCTGCTTGGGCACAGTTTTGCGCTGCATTGATGGCGGAGCGGGCGCAGTCGCGCCCTGCGGCGGGCGGCTGGTCGGGCGGCCCTTGGTTGTCGGGCTGGTCGCGTGCCTTGATGCACCGCGCAGCGCTGGCCGGGCCGGGGCGCAGTTTGCGGGCGATGGAGCGGCGGATCAAACGCTGGAGCGGGCAATCGCGCCAAACGCTGGCGTTTCACGCGGCGATTGACCGGCTGCATCAGATCTCTCTGGCAGAGAAAGACGCGCCGCTGGCGGCGATTGCCGTGGATGCAGGTTTTGCCGATCAGTCCCACATGGGACGGGCGGTGCGCCGCGCCACAGGTTTTTCCCCGGCCAAATTGAACCGCATGATTGAGACGCAAGAGGCGTTCTGGTGTTATCGCCTGCTGGGCGAGCGGTTTTAGCGGCAAACCCGCACAATGTCGCCCAATGGCCAAAACGTCGCTATCAGGCGCGACAGGTCGCGGGCGGGTCTCGCTGATGGGGCCATGATATCAGGGAGATGCAGATGAAAGTTGGGTTTATTGGACTGGGGAACGTCGGCGGCAAACTGGCCGGGTCGCTGTTGCGCAACGGGGTGGATCTTATGGTTTTTGATCTCAATCCCGAGTTGGTGGTGGATTTCGCTGAACGCGGCGCGGCGACGGGGGGATCTGCGGCGCAACTGATGCAGGATTGTGACGCGGTTATCACCTGCCTGCCCAGCCCGGCGGCCTGTGCGGCGGTGGTGGCGGATATGCTGCCGCATGTGGGGGCGGGCAAGATCTGGATGGAGATGTCGACCACGGATGCCGATCAGATCAAGGCCCATGCCGAAGCGGTGATTGCTGCCGGTGGCGAGGCGGTGGATTGCCCTGTGTCCGGGGGCTGTCATCGGGCCGGGACCGGCAACATTTCGATCTATGCCGGATGCACGCGGCAGACCTTTGACAAGGTTTTGCCGGTCCTGACCCACATGGGGCGGCGGATCTTGCATGTCGGCGATGTGGGCACCTCCAGCACCTTAAAGGTGATGACCAACTATCTGGCAACGATGAATCTTTTGTCCGTGTGTGAGGCGCTGACGGTGATGAAGGCCGCTGGAATGGACCTTGCCATGACCTATGAGGCAATTGCGATGTCGTCCGGCACAAGCTTTGTGCATGAAACGGAAAGCCAGCTGATCCTGTCGGGATCGCGGGATGTGAATTTCACCATGGATCTGGTGCAAAAGGATATCGGCTTGTTTCAGAAACTGGCCGATGATCATGGGGTGCCGCTGGAGCTGTCGCCCCTGATGATAGAGATGATGACAGATGGGCAGAAACGCTATGGCGAACGGGCGCAGTCGGACCGGATGATCGAACGTCTGGAAGAGGCGACGGGTCTGAGTGTGACCGCCCCGGGTTTCCCGCAGGAACTGGTGGATGATGAACCCGAGGAACGCGGTTATGAGGTGAAAGCCCGGCGCGGAGCATAATCTGGCGGACGCGGCCATAAGGGGCCGCGACGTGATATTTGGTTCGCGGGGCGGAGTGAGCCCATGTCTTGATAGGATTGCGGAGGTAAGGACAGTGGCCCGTTTTGCGCAGAAGTGCTTGAGCCGCAGGTCTGCGCTCAAGTCACCTGTGCAAGGGTGTGGACGATTCCGTTCGGCCTCAAGGACAAGCCGGGCAGGCCCGGTGCTGCGCATCCTTGACCCCGAACAGAATCGCCGCGTTTGATCAGCAGTTGGGGACGTTGACGGCCAGACCGCCCAGCGAGGTTTCTTTGTATTTCTCGGACATGTCCGCACCGGTTTGGCGCATGGTTTCGATGCAGGCGTCCAGTGGCACAAGGTGGGTGCCATCGCCGCGCAGGGCCAGCGAGGCGGCGGAAACCGCCTTGATCGCGCCCAAACCATTGCGTTCGATGCAAGGCACCTGCACCAACCCTTTGACTGGATCGCAGGTCATGCCGAGGTGGTGTTCCAGCGCGATTTCCGCTGCGTTTTCAATTTGTTCGGGCGTGCCGCCCATCACGGCGCAGAGACCGGCGGCGGACATGGCCGCGGCGGAGCCCACTTCGGCCTGGCAGCCCGCTTCGGCGCCGGAGATCGAGGCGTTGAACTTGACCAGCCCGCCAATGGCGGCGGCAGTCAGCAAGAAGTCTTCGACGTGGCTTTCGGCGGCGCCCGGTACGTGGTCAAGGTAATAGCGCAGGGTGGCGGGCATCACGCCTGCCGCGCCATTGGTGGGGGCGGTCACGACCTGTCCGCCAGCGGCGTTTTCCTCGTTCACGGCCATGGCATAGACGCTCATCCAGTCGTTGATGGTATGCGGCGCAGATTGGTTGAGGCCCCGCTCGGCCATCAGGGCGTCATGGATGCCCTTGGCGCGGCGTTTGACCGACAGACCGCCGGGCAGGATGCCTTCGGAGGAAAGGCCACGGTTGATGCAATCGTTCATCACCTGCCAAAGCCGTTTGGTGCCGGAGCGCAGATGCACTTCGCCGTTGCGGGACACTTCGTTGTCGCGCTTCATCTGGGCGATGGACTTGCCGGAGGATTTGGCCATGTCCAGCATTTCGGCAGCGGATTTGAACGGGAAAGGCACGGGCGCACCTTCGTCGGTGTCTTTGCCTGCGGCCAATTCGGCCTCGGTCATCACAAAGCCGCCGCCGATGGAATAGAAGGTCTCGCTCAGGTTAACATCGCCTTGGCCATCGGTCGCCATCAGCATCATGCCGTTGGCGTGGCCTTCGAGTTTGTGATCGTAGTCAAAGATCATGTCGGACTTTGGGTCAAACCGCAGCGGGGGCAACCCGTCCACCGTGATCTTGTGGGTTTCGTTGATCTGCGCCAGCACCGCCTCGGCGCGGTCTGCGTCATAATCGCCGGGGGTGAATCCAGCGAGGCCGAGGATTGTGGCGCGGTCGGTGGCGTGGCCAACGCCCGTAAAGGCCAGCGATCCATGCAGCGAGGCCCGGAGCCCCGCAAAGTGAAACGGAGAGGCGCGCATTTGGTCGAGGAACCGTGCGGCGGCCACCATCGGCCCCATTGTATGCGAGGATGACGGGCCGATGCCCACTTTGAACATGTCAAAAACCGAAAGAAACATCAGGTTGCGGAGCCTTCTGGTGGTGTTGGGCGCCGGGGCGCTGTGAAGGGTGTATCACCCAGACCTTCGGCCTTTTGCAAGGCGGCGGTGCAGGGCAGGGTTTCGATGCGGGCGCAGAGGTCTTGCAGGGCCGGTAAATTGGCCAGTGCGAACCAGCTGCGATCAGCGTCATTCGGATATAATGCGGGCCAGCGCAACAGGGCGGCAGCATAGAAATCAAGCACGCCGGGTTGCGATCCACTGAGCCAGTCGCCGTATTGGGCGGCAAAGCTATCGAGCGTGGCAAAGCCTTGTTGCAATTGGGTCTGTAACCCTTTGCGCAAGGCCGCTTGATGCGGCGCATCGATGTATTTTTCGGGATAGAACAGCATCCGCAGGCAGGGATGCAGGGTGTTGGCCGTAAAGAACAGCCATTTGAGGAACACGCCCCGTGCCGGATCCGTTGGTGCGGGGCCAAGTCCGCCATGGGTGTCGGCCAGCCACAGCAGGATTGCGCCGGTTTCAAACAGCGGCCCTTGCGGGGTTTCCAAGGTCGGGATCAGGCCGTTGGGATTGAGCGCACGGTAAGCCGCCGAGCTTTGCTCTTGGCTGGCGCGGTCCACCAGTTGGGTCCGGTACGGCAGCCCGCGATGATCCAGCGCCATGCGAATGATCAGGGAGGCATTGTCAGGGGCATAGTGAAGCACATAGGTCATGGGCCCGTGTAACGCTGCTGCGTTCTGGCGTCAGGTTTGAAAACGACCACTTGCCTCTTGAATGGGTCTTGCATGGCGGCAGGAGGATCGGGGGCGCAAAAAAGACCCCGCTGCCTCTCGCCCCCGCGCTGCAATGTGCCTATAACCGCGCCAGACGTCATTTATCGGAGCTGCCCCATGTCCGGAGAACTCTCGCCCATCGACAAGGCCAAATTTGTCTCGGCAAAACGCGCCGCGCAATATGTCGAAGACGGGATGCGTGTCGGGCTCGGGACCGGATCAACCGCCGCATGGCTGGTGCGCTGCTTGGGGGAGCTGGTGCGCGATGACGGGCTCAAGATCAAGGGCGTGCCGACCTCCAGCCGCACCGCGCAGCTGGCGCGGGATGTGGGCATTGAGGTGATCACGCTGGATGAGGCCAAATGGCTGGATCTGACCATCGACGGGGCGGACGAATTTGACGGTGATCTGAACCTGATCAAAGGCGGCGGGGGTGCGTTGCTTTTGGAAAAGATCATCGCGACGGCCAGTGATCAGATGGTAGTCATCGCAGATGTTGGCAAAGAGGTTGAGACGCTGGGCGCCTTTCCTTTGCCAGTGGAGGTGATCCCATTTGGCTGGCAAACCACGCAGGCTTTAATTGAAGAGACCCTGATCAGCATGGATGTTCTGGGCCGGACCTCAACCTTGCGGATGAACGGTCAGACGCCCTTTGTCACCGATGAGGGCAACCATATCCTCGATCTGCATCTCAACCGGATCGGCAATGCCCGGCAATTGGCGCTGGTGTTGAACCAGATGCCGGGTGTTGTGGAAAATGGCCTGTTTATCGACATTTGTGACACAGTTGTGATCGGCTATGGGGATGGCAAGGTCGAGGTGCGCGACATAAATGAAGGCACGGTTGCAACAGAACGGCTTGATTTTGTTGAATCTGACAATTTGTTTTCGGACCTTACGGAATAGGAAGTGCGCCCCATGGCCAACACGAACTTTGACTATGATCTTTTTGTAATCGGCGGCGGCTCTGGCGGGGTGCGTGCAGCCCGTGTGGCGGCTGGCGAATATGGGGCAAAGGTGGCGCTGGCCGAGGATGACCGCTATGGCGGCACCTGCGTGATCCGGGGCTGTGTGCCGAAAAAGCTGATGGTCTTTGCCTCGGGCTATGCCAACGTGGTGGATGAGGCCAAATGTTACGGCTGGGATCTGACCGAGGGGCCGTTTGACTGGCATGGTTTCAAGACCCGCCTGAACACAGAGCTGGACCGCCTTGAGGGCGTGTATCGCAACCTGCTGGCCGGGTCCGGCGTGGACACCTATGACCAGCGGGCCAAGCTCAAGGATGCGCATACGGTTGAGCTGGCGGATGGCACAACCAAGACGGCCAAACATATCCTTGTGGCGACGGGCGGGCGGCCTATCCGGCCGGACATTCCCAATGCCGAATTGGGGATCGTGTCGGATGATATCTTTCATCTAGAGAAATTGCCAAAATCCATCCTGATTATTGGCGGCGGATACATTGCAAGCGAATTTGCCTGCATCCTCAATGGCTTGGGTGTGGAAGTGACGCAGTATTACCGCGGTGCGCAAATCCTGCGCGGCTTTGACGAAGAGGCACGCGGGCTGGTTGCGGAATCCATGCGCGAGAACGGCGTTGATCTGCATGTCGGCACCAACATTCTGGAAATGTCCCTGTTGGCCGATCACAAGGATGGCGCGATGCCGACCCAATCGGATGCGGCGATGGGTGCCTCTGTGCAGCAGGCCCAAGATATACATACCCAAAGCAGCGGCGCAAACGCCGGGCAGAAGGGGCCGATCTGGGTCAAATCGACCACGGGCGGCGAGAAGGTCTTTGACATGGTGCTGTTTGCCACGGGCCGTGATCCGGCCAGCACCGACATGGGACTTGAAGAACTGGGCGTAAAGCTGGGCCGCAAGGGCCAGATCGAAGTGGATGAGTACAGCCAAACGGCGGTGCCTTCGGTCTTTGCCATTGGTGATGTCACCGACCGCGTAAACCTGACGCCGGTTGCGATCCGCGAGGGGATGGCCTTTGTCCAGACCGTGTTTGGCGCCAATCCGACACCGGTGGATCATGACCTGATCGCCAGCGCCATCTTTACCCAGCCTGAAATGGGCACCGTCGGCCTCAGCGAAGAAGACGCTCGCGACCAAGAAGAGATCGAGGTTTACAGCACGTCCTTCCGGCCCATGCAGTCTGCCTTTGCCGAGAAATCTGATAGGGTGTTGATGAAACTGGTCGTGTCCAAGAAAAACCGCACGGTTCTTGGCTGCCATATCGTTGCGCCCAACGCGGGCGAGATGATCCAATTGGCGGGCATTGCTGTGAAGGCGCGGTTGACCAAAGAACAATTCGATGCAACCTGCGCGGTGCACCCAACCATGTCCGAAGAGTTGGTCACCATGCGCAATCCGACGCGGACGGCTTGATTTTCGGCCATCTGCACACAAATTTGAGACAACGGCCGCATAAGGCGGCACATAAGGGGAAAAGAATACATGGCTGGCAATTCAGGCGGTCCCTGGGGCGGGGGCGGAAACAGCGGCGGAGGCAACAACGGCGGCGGTGATCGCGGCACGCCTCCGGACCGTGGCAACCAGGGGGGCGGACGCCGCCCCGAAGGTGAAAAACCGCAGATCCCAGAGATCGACGATCTGGTGAAAAAGGGCCAGGAACAGCTGCGCGTTCTGATGGGCGGCGGCGGTGGCCGTGAACGTGGCGGCAATGGTGGCGGCGGCGGAGGCGGCACAGGTCCGGCCCTGACACGCGGCACCGTGGGTATCGGCATTCTGGCCGCTGTGGCGCTTTGGGGGTTCGCAAGTTTCTACACTGTGCGTCCTGAACAGCAGTCGATTGAATTGTTTCTGGGTGAGTTTTCCCAGATCGGTACCGAGGGTCTGAACTTTGCCCCATGGCCGGTGGTCACGGCAGAGGTTTTTGACGTCACCACCAACCGCACCGAAGAGATCGGTGTGGGCCGCGGTGCGAGCGACAATGACGGCTTGATGCTGACCACGGATGAAAACATCGTGGACATTGATTTCCAGGTTGTTTGGAACATCAAGAACGCCAAAGATTTCAAATTCTCGCTGCGCGATCCGGATGCCTCTGTGCGGGCGATCTCTGAATCTGCGATGCGCGAAGTGATTGCGCAATCGGAACTGGCGCCGATCCTGAACAGGGATCGTGGTGCAGTGGCTGACCGCGTTAAAGAGCTGATCCAGTTTACGCTGGATAACCGTCAGACCGGTATCAACGTGCTGCGTGTGAACGTGAACAAGGTCGATCCGCCAAGCCAGACAGTCCGGGTGACCAATCCCGATGGCACAATCAGCGCCGAATCTGTTGTGGATGCCTTCCGCGACGTTCAGGCCGCTGAGCAGGAACGCGACCGGGTTGAGCGTCAGGCGGATGCCTATGCCAACCGCCGCACCGCTGAGGCGCGTGGTGAAAGCGCCCAACTGCTCGAAGCGGCAGAAGGGTACCGCGCCCGCGTGGTCAACGATGCTGTGGGTGAGGCGAGCCGCTTTGAGGCGGTTCTGACCGAATATCAGGCCGCACCGGAAGTAACTCGCAAACGTCTTTATATTGAAACCATGCAAAAGGTACTGGGCGACGTGGACAAGATCATTCTTGAAAACAACACCGGCGGTGCTGGCGGGCAGGGCGTTGTGCCTTATCTGCCGCTGAATGAATTGCGTCGCAACGGGGGATCAAACTGATGCGGAAAACAGGTTTTCTGATCCCGATTGTGGTGATTGCCGCCGTGGCGGTGTTGTCGTCTATCTTTGTTGTGGACGAACGTGAAAAGGTACTGGTGCTGCGTTTTGGCCAGATCAAACAGGTTCGGGTTGAGCCGGGCATCGGCTTCAAAGTGCCAATGCTGGACGAGATCGTGCGGTTCGAGGATCGTATCTTGTCGCTTGAGACCGAAGTGATCGAAGTTACGCCAGCCGATGATCGCCGGCTTGAGATTGACGCCTTCGTTCTCTACCGGATTGATGACATCGTGCAGTACCGTCAAGCGATTGGTGCGGGCGGTGAACGTCAGGCCAGCAGCGATTTGAGCGGTATTTTGGAATCGCAGATCCGTGCGGTTCTGGGTTCGCAAGGTGTGACCTCCAACACCATCCTTTCGCCGGAACGTGCAGCCTTGATGGACCAGATTCGTGACCGCGCCGATACGCGGGCAGAGGCGCTGGGCCTGAAAGTTGTTGATGTGCGCCTGCGCCAGACCAACCTGCCAGAGCAAAACTTTGACGCGACCTTGCAACGGATGATCGCCGAGCGGGACCGCGAAGCAACCGACGAACGCGCCCGCGGCCGAGAGGCGGCGCAGCGTGTGATTGCCCTTGCTGACCGTACCTACGAAGAGATCCTGTCAGAGGCCCGCCGTGATGCGCGGATCATCGAAGGTGAAGCGGACGCCGAACGGAACCGGATCTTTGCCGAGGCCTATGGCAAGGATCAGGAGTTCTTTGAATTTTATCGGTCGTTGACGGCTTACGAAGAGGCGCTGAAAGGTGAGAATTCGACCATGGTGATGTCACCGGACAGCGAATTCTTTAACTACCTGCGCTCTGATCAGGGCAGCCGCTCCGCAGAAGGCGAACGCAACTAAGTTTGCAGTTGCGGACCTTCGGGTTGGCAAGAAATTTGGAAGGGGCCGGTGCATGCACTGGCCCTTTTTTGGTTTGGGGGGTGGGGTCGCTGAACTTGTGCTAAACCGATTGCTGGTTCCGCTTGGCACTTAGGGGGTATTAGCTGCCAAATGTCGGCTGTGCGGACCTCGCTGCCCCTAAAGTGCCACCGCGCCCGCCCCGTCAAACCGTAGGTTTGCCTTCGGCAAAACGGGGCGGTTCGGGCGCTGCAAAATCGCAGATTTGGCAAGTTGCACTCCATTGGGAAGGGTATAAAAGGACTCATAGCCGACATCTGACAGTTTCGGTCGGCATTGCCAACTGGTAGGTTGGGACGCCACAAAAAGGTGGGTTGTTGGTTGGTTGCGATAGCCACCACGCTTTCAAGTCGGATGCACGGTTTACGGTAACCAGACTTATGGCAACAGCACACAAACTGTAGTAAATAGTTCGCTATGCGTGCATTGGTTTTTTTCACAGTACTTATAGGTGCGATTCTCCTTCTAAAACATCTGACTGCGCCAGACCAAGAAGCGGCTTCAATAGCTTCGCAATTCAAAGAAGGGGATAGTGCAACTAACATTCTCTACATGACGGCGACTCAGGGTTTTGAAATTATTAGGTTTTTTGACGGAAAAGCAGAATACGTGCGCGGCGACAGGCGTGGTCAGCAGGCAAATATCTCTAGCTCGTATTACTATCCTTATGGCGATCAAATTGAAGATGTGTGTCAGGGCAGGAATTGTGTGTTCTTTACGGCTAAACGGATCGATTGGCCTCTAGGGTCTGATTTCAAACTTAAGCATGTTTATGAAATCGGCTGGGTTGAACGAGATGGCATCCTGCAAGCCGTTGGACAAAAAAACATCATGTATTTCTATCCGATATTGTAAGGCATGCTCTTTATGAAGTATCGGCAATTTTGGTCTAAAGTATCGCAATCACCCGACGGTTTCAGTTGGCTTTTGTGCGCTGTTTGGGTGGGGCACGAAAAAAGGGCTCAAAAAAGACATCCCAAACAGGCGGAACGGCCCGCACCTAACAACGGCGGCTCAACCAATCTTCTGCCCACCATTGATGCACCTGTCCGCCTTTCACCCCGCCCAACCGCCCAAATCGGCAAAATTTTGCGCAAATCTCACCTCACGACTGCCCTTGCGGCAGTTGAAAAGCACGTGATCAGCCACATCTTTCATATTGCGGAGCGGCCTTGCAGGATGCAGTCTGCTCTTCACGGAATGACCGGGGCGTGCCCGCGCCCAGCAGGACACAGCAGGAGAATACCATGCAGTCACAGGCAAAAGTGCAAGCCAGCCCGATACAGGAAACGCTGGCGTTCAAGGCCTTTTTCCTCAGCTTTTTGACGTTGATCTTTCTCACGGTGCAGGCGGCGATGGCGCTGGCCAAACCCGAAAGCCTCGCACCGCTGGCCGAAAAGATCAGCCCATCGGTGGTCAACATCACCACCTCTACCGTGATTGAGGGCCGCACGGGGCCGCAAGGCATCGTGCCCGAAGGATCACCGTTTGAAGATTTTTTCCGCGACTTTCAAGACCGCAACAATGGCGGCGAAGGCAACCGCCCGCGCCGGTCCTCGGCGCTTGGGTCGGGTTTTGTGATTTCCGAGGACGGCTATGTCGTCACCAACAACCACGTCATCGACGGCGCGGATGAGATCACCATCGAATTCTTCTCTGGAGAAGAGCTTCAGGCCAAAGTGATCGGCACCGATCCGAACACCGACATTGCCTTGCTCAAGGTCGAGGCCGAAACGCCGCTGCCTTTCGTGTCTTTTGGCGACAGTGACGCCGCCCGCGTGGGCGATTGGGTGATCGCCATGGGCAACCCGCTGGGGCAGGGGTTCTCTGTCTCTGCCGGGATCGTGTCGGCCCGTAACCGGGCTCTGTCCGGCACCTACGACGATTACATCCAGACCGACGCTGCGATCAACCGGGGCAACTCGGGCGGTCCGCTGTTCAATATGGACGGTGATGTGATTGGTGTGAACACCGCGATCCTCTCGCCCAATGGCGGTTCTATCGGGATCGGCTTTTCCATGGCCTCCAACGTGGTGACCCGTGTGGTTGATCAGCTTAAAGAGTTCGGCGAAACCCGTCGTGGCTGGCTGGGCGTGCGCATTCAGGATGTGACCGAAGATGTGGCAGATGCCATGGGGCTTGAGAACGCCTCGGGTGCGTTGATCACCGATGTGCCGGATGGCCCCGCCAAAGAGGCAGGCTTGGCAACAGGTGATGTGATCTTGTCTTTCGACGGCGTTGATGTCGCCGATACCCGCGGCCTTGTCCGTCAGGTGGGCAACAGCCCGGTGGGCGCCACTGTGCGCGTGACCGTGCTGCGCGAAGGCAAGAGCCAGACGATCAAGGTTGTTCTGGGCCGCCGCGAAGATGCGGATGGGGCGTCCTCCGTCCCCGCGCAGGAACAGGACGCGCCAACCCCGCAAAGCAAAACGGTGCTGGGCCTGACCCTTGCGCCACTCACCGACGATCTGCGCTCCGAACTGGGCGTTGAGGCAAATATGGCCGGTCTGGCCGTGACCGAAGTGGATGAAACCTCCGAAGCCTTCGAAAAAGGCCTGCGTGCCGGCGACATTATCACCGAAGCGGGCCAGCAGAAGGTCACCAACATCGCCGAACTGGAGGCGCGGGTGGACGCGGCCAAAGAGGCCGGCCGCAAGTCGCTGTTGATGTTGGTGCGCCGGGCGGGTGATCCACGGTTTGTGGCGCTGACCCTGTCTGACTGATCGGCCCCGAACCGATTGAATTATGAAAAGTGCGTCCTGCGGGGCGCCCTTTTTTCGGTCTGCCCGGCTATTCGAGTGTGGTCCTGTCCACCGCTATCAGCCCCAACTGCCGCGCCGAGGCCAGAGACAGCACGCCACTGTCTGGCCCGGTGGTGCGCTGAAACGCGCGAATGGCGGCTTGGGTGTCTGTGTCCAGGGTTCCCGTGATCGGCCCCTCATAGTATCGCCGCACCGCCAACGCCCGTTGCAAGGAGGCGATAAAATCAGGTGTCAGAGCTTCGGCGCAAGGGGTCTCGAACCAACTGTCAACGCGTGGGGTGACGATCATCTGCCGGGCCTCGCTGCGGTAGGCCGGCGGTCGTAGCAAGGTGCCATCGGGATTGAACTGCGCGGGCGACACCTGCACCTGCTCTGTAACTGTTTCAATCACCGCCGGGCTGACGGTGCGGCCCCAACAGCTGCCTTGCGGTGCGCCATCCGGCCCATTGCGGGTCGCCTGATAAACACCGGGCTCGGCCCGCTGGGCATGACCCTTGTCGGCATATTGCGTCTGGCATCCCGATAAACCAACAGCGCCGCCCAGCCCAAAGGCCGCCAGCCGAAGCCATCGGAGCGGTGTTGCCTGTATCATAGCCCAATGCCTCTTGGGTCTGCGGTTCGGCCCAGATTAACGGTTTTCGCAGCGCCTGCCTAGGGCCACCGGCACCTGCCAGGCAAACCAAAACCAGACCAAAAATCCGGCTCGAACCCCGCGCCCAACCGGCAAGGAAAATTGCCGGTCAAAAAGGGGGTGGCAGTGCCGCGCTTGCCCCGCTAAACAGAAAAAATCGAAATTTCATTGAGGGCGCTCGAATGGCGAAAATCACCTATGTGGAGCACGGCGGGACCGAACATGTGGTCGAGGTCGCAAATGGCATGACCGTCATGGAAGGCGCACGCGACAACAACATTCCGGGTATCGAGGCCGATTGCGGTGGTGCCTGTGCTTGCTCCACCTGTCACGTCTATGTGGATCCGGCCTGGGTTGAGAAACTGCCGGCCAAAGACGACATGGAAGAAGACATGCTGGATTTCGCCTATGAGCCGAACCCAGAACGCTCGCGGCTGACCTGCCAGCTCAAGGTGACGGATGCCCTGGACGGCCTGCGCGTGCAGATGCCCGAAAAGCAAATCTGATGCGCCTGTGGCAGCGGGCCATCGCCGCGCTGCTGCTTGTTGCGGGGCAGGGCGCCAGTGCGGACCCCGCCCCGGCGATCCTTGCGGCAGATTATGCCGAACCCACCACGCGCTACACCCATGGCATCCTTGGTGACGCGGTCGAATGGGGCGCTTTGCGGCTCAGGGTAAAAGACTGCGCCGATTGCGCCCCACGGCAGATCCTGCTGCGCCTCCCCCAGCATCGCGTTTTTGAGGATGTCGCGCCCAGAGTGGTGGAACTGGGCACCGGCACACCACTGGTCATGGTGGTGGAAAGCGATCAGTCACAAGGTGCGCGGCTCGCCATCTATGATGCGGCGGGTCTCGTCACCGCCACCCCCTTCATCGGGACGCGCAACCGCTGGCTGGCCCCGATTGGTGCGGCGGATCTGGACGGCGACGGCGCGGTGGAACTGGCCTATATCGACCGGCCCCATCTGGCCAAGACACTGCGCCTCTGGCGGTTTGAGGGCGGTGCACTTACAGAAGTGGCAAAACTGCCGGGCCTGACCAATCACCGCATTGGCGAGACAGATATCGCAGGCGGCATACGCACCTGCACGGGGACGCCTGAAATGATTGTTGCCACCGCCAATTGGTCTCGGCTGATCGCGGTCACCTTTGACGGAACCCAACTGCAAAGCCGCGACATCGGCCCGCACAAAGGACGCAAAAGCTTTCGCGCCGCGCTTGCCTGTAACTGACCCTTTTTGGCCCTAAATATTCCGGGGGGTGCGGGGGGCTGGCCCCCCGTCCGGTCGGATCGGCCAGCCCGATCCGAAGATGTCTACCCTAAGGCCCGCCAGCCGATATCTCGGCGGCAAAAGCCCTCGGGCCAGTCAATGCCATCCACCATCTTATACGCCCGCGCCTGCGCCTCGGCCAAAGAGGCTCCGCGCGCCGTGACGTTCAGAACCCGCCCGCCTGTGGCGGTGACAGCCCCGTCTTTCAGGGCTGTGCCCGCGTGAAACACCATGTTTGCGCTGTCTTCCGGCATGTTGTCCAACCCGTTGATCACCGATCCCTTGTCATAGGTACCGGGATAGCCATTCGCCGCCATCACAACCGTGATCGCGTGATCCTCGGCCCAGTTGACACGCATCTCTCCCAGCCGCCCCTCAGCGGCGGCCTGGATCAGGTCAAAGGCCTGCGGCCCCAGCCGCATCATCAACACCTGACATTCCGGATCGCCAAAGCGCACGTTGTATTCCACCAGCCGCGGCTGGCCGTCCTTGATCATCAAACCGGCGTATAGCACCCCCTGATAGGGCGTTCCGCGTTTGGCCATTTCCGCCATGGTCGGGCGAATAATCTCATCCAGCGCCTTTTGCGCAATCGCGTCGGTCAGCACCGGCGCGGGGGAATAGGCGCCCATGCCGCCGGTGTTAGGGCCCGTGTCACCCTCGCCAACGCGCTTGTGGTCCTGCGCGGTGCCGATGGGCAGCACCTCTTCGCCGTCACACAGGATAAAGAACGATGCCTCTTCGCCCTCCATAAATTCTTCGATCACCACTTCCGCGCCCGCCGCACCAAAGGAGCCGTCAAACATCTCGTCCACCGCCGCCAGCGCCTCCGCCTCGGTCATGGCGATGATCACGCCTTTGCCTGCGGCCAGCCCGTCGGCTTTGATCACAATCGGTGCGCCTTGCGCCGCCACATAGGCCCGCGCCGCAGCGGCATCTGTGAAATGGCCATACGCCGCCGTGGGCGCGTTGCAGGCGTCACAAATCTCTTTGGTAAAGGCTTTGGATGCTTCCAGCTCTGCCGCGGCTGCCGAGGGGCCAAAAACCTTGAAACCGGCGCTGCGCAGATCGTCGGCCACGCCTGCGGCCAATGGCGCTTCGGGGCCGATGATCACAAAATCAATGCTGTTTTCCTCACAAAACCCGACCACCACGGCACCGTCCATGATGTCAAAACTGGCGCAATCGGCAATCGCTTCGATGCCCGCGTTGCCGGGTGCCACAATAAGTTTGTCACATTTGGGGTTCTGCATCACCGCCCAGGCCAATGCATGTTCGCGTCCACCGCTGCCCAGAATTAGGATGTTCATCGCGCTCTTGCTCCCTTGGCCTCTGCGTGCTGGCGTTCTAAGCTGGGCAAAGCCCCGAGACAAGGCGGCGCAGGCGGACATAAGGACACAATCTGCATGGACCTGATCGACGATCCCCAAGACGGGCTGAACAGCCCCGAATTTTCGGTCACCGAACTGTCAGGCGCGATCAAGCGTGTGATCGAGGGCGAATTTGGCCATGTGCGCATTCGCGGCGAGGTGGGCCGCGTCAGCCGCCCCCGGTCGGGGCATATCTATCTGGACCTTAAAGACGACAAATCCGTCATATCCGGCGTGATCTGGAAAGGGGTCAGTGCCAAGCTGGACACCCAGCCCGAAGAGGGCATGGAGGTCGTTGCCACCGGGCGCGTCACCACCTTTGGCGGGCAATCCAAATATCAGATCGTCATTGAAGACATCAAACCGGCCGGCATGGGCGCGTTGATGGCGCTTTTGGAGAAACGCAAAAAAATGCTGGCCGCGGAGGGGCTTTTTGAACCCTCACGCAAACGGCCCTTGCCCTACTTGCCAGAGGTCATTGGCGTTGTGACCTCGCCCTCCGGCGCAGTGATCCGCGACATCCTGCATCGGTTGCGCGATAGGTTTCCGCGCAAGGTGTTGATCTGGCCGGTGGCGGTGCAAGGGGCCAAATGTGCGCCCGAGGTGGTTCGCGCCATAGAAGGGTTCAACGCGCTGACCCCTGGCGGGGCTTTGCCAAGGCCCGATCTGCTGATCGTGGCGCGGGGCGGCGGATCGGTCGAGGATCTATGGGGCTTTAACGAAGAAAGCGTGGCGCGGGCTGCGGCCGCCTCGCAGATCCCGCTGATCTCGGCGGTGGGGCATGAGACCGACACCACCTTGATCGACTTTGTGTCGGACAAACGCGCCCCAACGCCGACAGCAGCGGCAGAGCTGGCAGTGCCGGTCCGGCACGAATTGGCTGCATGGCTTGAGACCCAAGAGGCCCGCATGGGCCAGATGCTGAGCCAGGGATTGACCCGGCGCAGTCAACGCTTGCGCGACATGGCCCGCGCCTTGCCGCGCCCCGAGACCTTGCTGGACGGCCCGCGACAGAGGCTGGACCGCGCGGCAGAGAAACTGGAACCGGCGCTGATCGCCGGGGTGCAGCGGCGGCGGGTGCGGCTCGCGGATGTGTCAGGATCGTTGCGGCCAGCGACGTTGAAACGGCTGTTGGACAATGACCGGCGCAGGCTGTCCGGCTTGGCGGCGCGCCTTGATCCGGCGTTGATGCGCACCATTTCGGCCAAGCGGGACCGGTTTGAGACCCGCGCACGGACGTTCCGCCCTGAAGCCTTGGCACAGGATCAGCAGCGCAAGTCGGACGCTTTGGCAAAGATCGCATCGCGCCTGTCCGAAGCAGGGCAGCGCCAGACCCGCAATTGGCGCCAAAAGATCGACGCATTGGACCGGCTGCGCGAAACGCTGAGCTACAAATCCACCTTGGCGCGCGGCTATGCTGTTGTGCGCGGCGATGGGGCGGTGGTCACGGGCACTGCAGCTGCGAAAAAGGCTGCAATGCTAGAAATCGAATTTGCCGACGGGCGCATTGAGGTTGGCGGCAAAGCCCCGGCCAAAAAGAAAACCCCGCCGCCCCCCGCACCGGAGCAGGGGACGTTGCTGTAAACGATCGTCTAACCCCTAGACGCCGACCTTGGGACCGAGGCAAACCATCTCTTCACCGACGTCTTGTGCCTCGTAAAGCTCTGTTGTCAGGGGGTTATTTTCAAATCGCGCGATCAATCCGCCGCTGCCCTCGGTAAAGGACCAGCACTGCGGATCTGGGTTGTCCTCATAGACAAAGCAGATCAGCCCGGCCTCCTCGTACCATTGGCCATCCTTGCATTGCCCATCCAGAAAGGACCACCGGACCCGGCGGTTTTCGAGATAGATCTCGGCCCCATAGGCCGCGCCATCACGGCCATAAAACAGTGTTTTGCCTCGGGTGTAGCGGTCAAATTCTGCGGCTGTCATCAAGTCCTGTGCAGCGGCAGGTAGGGCGGCAATCATGGCGAGGATCAGTGCGATGTATTTCATGGGCTAATGATTGTCAGAAATGGACCTCATCGGCCAGACCCCAGATCGCCAGAGGCCGCATTTTGCCAACGGGCGGCGCGGTGATCCATCATCCGGTGCCACAGCGGCGGGATCAGCGCGATGCTTGCCATAACCGGCAGGGATCGGGGCAGCACTGGCATCGTGCCTGGTGTGACTTCCAGAGCGGGAAACGGACGGGCAGGGCGCAGGTGGTGGTCGGAATGGCGCGGCGCGTTCAGCATCATCGCAGAAGAATACCACTGCGGGGCGTTCCAACTGTGTTGCGGGCCCATGGGTTCAGCTTTGCCATCTGGCTCGGCGGTACGGCGCAGCCCGTAGTGTTGGACATAATCGGACAGCAGCAATTGCCATTGCGCATAGGCGGCCAACGCAGCATGGATCAACACCCCGCCCATGCCCGCAAGCGCATAGGACAACAGCAGGCTGATTGCGGCACCGCCAATCCAAATCACGTAAGGGTGCCGCAGCGGTTTGCCCCGATGTCTACGGGTCTCAGCCCTCAGGCCGGCCATAAACTCTGCCGGGGCGGCCCGCAGCCAGAACTGCCAGAAGCCTTCGCCCAATCTGGCCGAGTTCGGATCGTTGTCTGTGGCCGCGTGAACATGGTGAACATGCAAATGGGCCGATACATGATGCCCGTGGCCAAGCGTGCAGAATATCAACGCGCCCAACCGCCGGGGCCAACGTGCCTTGGCATGTATCAGCTCATGCGCGTTGGAATTTGACACCTGCCCCAAGAACAACCCCAAGGCGGCAAAGGTCATGACTTTACCGGTCAGATCCAGCGTGCCATCCGCAGACAGGGCGATAACCCCCAGCCATAGAACCAGAACATGCGCGGCGGCCAGAATATAACAGAGCCAAAGTCCGGAACTTTGCGTGATTGCCGGCAACCGGTTCAGCCGGTCCATAAGATACACGGCGCCCGTGACCGACAGCAAAGCCAGCAGGGGCCAAATCCCGCCCCACAGGCTGGCGGCCCCGAGAAACGCCGTAGGGGTCAAGCTGGCGATGGCATACCACAACACGAAACGGCTCTCCTCAACTGGGCGCATTCTGGCGCGGCGGCACGGGCGGCACAATCACACTTATCACCCGCCGCCCGCGCAAACTGCGATGGAATTGTCGCTTTTTTATCGTGCCCGCCCCTAAGGATTTGTTAGAGATGCGCCAACCAATGCACAAAAAGGGTAGATCATGGCGCTGGATGAGAACACCAAGACCGCAGGCGACGGGCCGAAAAAAGGCGTCTGGAAGTCCGGCAAAGGCAAGGGCCGCCGCCACACCAAGGGTCGCCAGCTTGAGGATCAGGCTTGGGACGAGGTGCGCGCGCTGCTTGATGGTAAAAGCCGCGATCGTGATCTGCTGATTGAGCATATGCACCTGATTCAGGATGAATATGGCCATCTGTCCGCCGCGCATATCCGCGCCTTGGCCGAAGAGATGCGCCTGTCGATGGCCGAGATTTACGAGGTCGCGACCTTTTATGCGCATTTTGATGTGGTCAAAGAAGGCGAAACACCGCCCCCCGCACTGACCATTCGGGTATGCGATTCGTTGTCTTGCGAGCTGGCTGGTGCACAGCAGTTGAAAGCGGCGCTCGAAGACGGGCTTGATCCGGCTGAGGTCCGGGTTTTGCGCGCACCTTGTATGGGCCGCTGCGACACCGCGCCGGTGCTGGAACTGGGCCACAACCATATCGACAATGCGACCCCTGAAAAGGTGCAGGCCGCCATTGCCGCGCAGGACACCCACGCCCATCTGCCCGATTATGAAACCTATGAGGCCTATGCCGCCACCGGGGGCTATGAGACCTTCAAAGACCTGCGCGACAATGGCAATTGGGAAGAGGTGCAGGAAAAGGTTCTGGCTTCCGGCCTGCGCGGTCTGGGCGGTGCGGGTTTCCCGTCGGGCAAGAAATGGGGCTTTGTCCGCGCCAATGCTGGCACCCGTTATCTGGCCGTGAATGGCGACGAAGGTGAGCCGGGCACGTTCAAGGATCGCTGGTATCTCGAACGCACACCGCATCTGTTCCTTGAGGGCATGTTGATCGCCGCATGGGCCGTCGAGGCGGAAAAAGCGTTTGTCTACATGCGCGACGAATACCCTGCGGTTCTGGAGATCCTGCGCCGGGAGATTGCAGCACTCGAAAGCGCGGGCATCGTTAAGCCGGGCTATATTGATCTGCGCCGCGGCGCAGGTGCCTATATCTGCGGCGAAGAAAGCGCGATGATTGAAAGCATCGAAGGCAAACGCGGCATGCCGCGCCACCGCCCGCCGTTTGTGGCGCAGGTCGGGATCTTTAACAAACCGACATTGGTGCACAATGTCGAAACCCTGCACTGGGTCGCGCGGATCTGCCGCGAAGGGCCTGAGGTTCTGTCGTCCACCGAAAAGAACGGCCGCAAAGGATTGCGCAGCTATTCCGTGTCGGGCCGCGTGGCCAATCCGGGCATGTATCTGCTGCCAGCAGGATCTACGATCACCGACATCATCGAGGCCTGCGGCGGCATGGCAAGCGGCCATAGCTTTAAGGCCTATCAGCCGGGCGGGCCGTCTTCGGGATTGCTGCCTGCGTCGATGAATGACATCCCCTTGGATTTCGACACGTTGCAACCACATGGATCGTTTATCGGCTCGGCTGCTGTGGTGGTTCTGTCGGATCAGGATTCGGCCAAAGCGGCGGCGCTGAACATGCTGCGGTTCTTTGAGGACGAAAGCTGCGGTCAATGTACGCCGTGCCGGGTTGGCTGCGAAAAAGCGGTGAAACTGATGCAGAAAGACAGCTGGGATCAGGGCTTGCTCGATGAGTTGAGCACAGCGATGGTTGATGCCTCCATCTGCGGATTGGGGCAGGCGGCGCCAAACCCGATCCGGTTGGTGATGAAGCATTTCCCGGACGAGATCTAAGGTTTGATCTGGGCACTGACAGGGGCGGCGGCCGCGATCTATTGGGCGCTGACGCTGTCCGAAGGCCACAGTATTTTTCGGAGCGCTGTCAAAGGCTTGTCAGTGTTTCCTCTTGCGATTGCAGCGCTCGTGGCAGGGATGCCCGCGTTGGCGATGGCGCTGGCGCTTTGCAGCCTTGGTGATGTGGTTTTATCCCGTCCGGGGGACAAGGCGTTTCTGGGTGGGTTGATCGCCTTTGCTTTGGGACATCTGGCCTGGATCGCGGTGTTTTTCATTAGGCTGAGCCCTGATCCGGCTCATCTGGCTGCGCCGCTGGCATTTGCACTGCTTCTTGGCTTGGCGGTTCTGGCGGGCGTCATGGTGCGGGTGCTGTTGCCCAACGCGGGCGATCTGCGCCTTCCGGTGGCTGTTTATATTGGCATTATCATCGCCATGGGGATCTGTGGTTTGATGACGGCAGTGCCACTCGTTGTCTCGGGCGCATTGGCTTTTGCGGCGTCCGATACCTTGCTGGGATTGCAAACCTTTGTTTTGGCGCGGGGGGACCGGGTTGAACGTTGGGCCAACGTTCTGATCTGGCCGCTATATTGGGGGGCGATCGTGCTTTTGACCCTCGGGTCGGCTGGGCAAGGGGTGTTTTAACCGGTCACCCTTCCATCCGGCGGAACTAGACTATAGATCAGGGAAAACCTGCGCGGAGATTTCCCTTGGCATTTTTCAAAAAGCTCAAAGACAAGCTCTTTAAATCCTCGTCCAAGATTGATGAAGGGCTGGAGGCGATTGTCAGTGATGGCGGCGCGGAAGAGGTGGCTGTTGACGAGGTGATGCAAGAGGCCCCAGCGGCAGCGGCAGAGATTCTGCCTGAGGCCCTCGACCCGGAGCCTGCACCAGCGGAGCCGGTTGCAGAGGTGGCAGAGCCAATGCCGGAACCCGCGCCTGCACCGGTTACACCCGATCCAGAACCAATAGAAGCGCTGGCCATAGAGGAAGAGATCGCCGAGACCCTTCCAGAGCCAGAGCCAGAGCCAGAGCCAGAGCCAGAGCCAGAGCCAGAGCCAGAGCCAGAAGTTGCGCCGGTACCAGAGCGGATCAAAGCCGAACCGCTGCGCACCACCATGACCTCCGTCGCGCCCGATCTGGAAGAGGCAATGCCGACAGAGGCCGCCAAGCCGGGTCTCTTGGGCCGCCTCATGGGCCGCGCCGCGCCCAAAACCGTGGTGCGCCGGACATTGGACGACGACATGCTGGAGCAGCTTGAGGAGCTGCTGATCACCGCCGATATGGGCGTGGAAACCGCGATGCGGGTGACCGCAAATATGGCCGAGGGGCGGTTTGGCAAAAAGCTGTCGGTTGGCGAGATCAAGCAATTGATGGCCGATGAAATCGCCCGGATCATGGACCCTGTCGCGCGGCCCTTGCCGCTTTATGCCAAGACCCCGCAGGTGGTGCTTGTTGTTGGTGTGAACGGATCGGGCAAGACCACGACTATCGGTAAATTGGCTAGCCAGTTCAAAGCGGCGGGCAAGAAGGTGGTGATCGCGGCGGGTGATACATTCCGCGCCGCTGCGGTGGAACAATTGCAGGTCTGGGGCGACCGTGCGGGCGTGCCTGTTCTGACGGCGGCGCAGGGCACCGACCCGGCCAGTCTGGCCTTTGACGCAATGAGCAAAGCGCAGGAAGACGGCGCTGATTTGCTGATGATCGACACCGCGGGACGATTGCAAAACCGCGGTGATCTGATGGAAGAGCTGGCCAAGATCGTGCGCGTGATCCGCAAGAAAGATGAAACCGCGCCGCACAACACCCTGTTGGTTCTGGATGCGACCACCGGGCAAAATGCGGTCAATCAGGTGAAGGTTTTTCAGGACATTTCCGATGTGTCCGGTCTGGTCATGACCAAGCTGGACGGCACGGCAAAGGGTGGCGTTCTCGTGGCGCTGGCCGATCAGTTTGGTCTGCCGATCCACGCGATTGGTGTGGGCGAACAGATTGATGATCTGTCACCCTTTGACCCGCAGGAATTTGCAGATGCCCTTGTCGGTTATGAACGGTGAAGTGTAGACCCGGCCTTGCCCGTCCATGACCGAGTGGTTGATCTCTATCGAAGGGACGGCAACGGGCCATACTGTGGCCCTGTGGCTGGCGATCATGGCGGCGTTTTTGCATGCGGTTTTCGGGGCGCTGCAAAAGGGGCGGCATGATCCCTGGCTGACACGCGGGGCGATTGACTTTGCCTATTGTGTGATGGCCGCGCCATTTGCGCTTTTTGTGGTGCCTTGGCCAGAGCCGCATATGTGGATCATCTTCCTTGGCGCGTTCCTTATTCACATCGTTTACAAGATGTTGCAGGCTTGGGCCTATACCAAGGGCGCCTATACCGTGGTCTATCCGGTGGTGCGCGGGACGGGGCCGCTTTTTGCGGTGATCGGGGCTTACTTGATCTTCGAGGAAAGCTTTACCCTGCTGCAATGGATGGGCGTTGCGGTTTTGCTTGCGGGGATCTTTGGGTTGGCGATCTACAACATGATCTTTCTCACGGCAGAGCGGGACACGCTGAATGCCGCGCTTGCGATTGCGGTGCTGACCGGGCTTTTTGTGGCGCTTTACACCACTTATGACGCTTACGGCATTCGCGCGACGGCGGATCCTTTCACCTTTCTGGCGTGGTTTTTCATGATTGACGGGCTGGTGATGCCCTTCATCGCTGCGCGGCGCTGGTGGACCATGGAAGATGCACCGGCGCTTGGCCCCTTGATGGGGCGCGGCGTGATTGGCGGGTTGGTCGCTTTCATGAGCTTTGGCGCAATCATGATGGCCACCCGACTGGATAAAGTGGGCGAGGCCGCGGTGCTGCGCGAAACCTCGACGGTGTTTGCCGCGATCATCGGCTGGGTGTTCTTGAAAGAGACCGTTGGCCCGCGCCGCGTGGCGCTGATGGCCTTGATTGCGGCGGGGGCCGTGATAGTTGAGATGGGCGGATAAGCAGGAGCAGACGATGGCGCAGGAACGGCAGATCAACCCTATGGTCAAGATGGCGCTCGAATACGGGCCGATCATCCTGTTTTTTGTCGCCTATCTGCGGCTAAAGGACCGTGTGTTCACCATCGGCGGCACCGAATATGACGGATTTATTGTTGTGACAGCGGCGTTTATCCCGATCCTTGTGGCGGCGACCGGAGCAATCTGGGCGCTGACGGGTAAAATCAACCGGATGCAGATTGCCACGGTTGTTTTGGTTGTGGTGTTTGGCGGGCTGTCGGTCTGGCTGAATGACGACCGGTTCTTCAAGATGAAGCCAACGATGATTTACGCCTTGTTTGGCGGTTTGTTGGCCTTTGGATTGCTGCGCGGGCGGTCTTATCTCAAATATGTGATGGAAGAGATGATGCCGTTGGAGGATGCGGGCTGGATGCTGCTGACCAAACGGTTGATGCTGTTCTTCTTCGGCATGGCCATCGCCAATGAACTGATCTGGCGGATGTTCAGCACGGAGATCTGGGTCTATTTCAAAACCTTCGGGCTGACGGCGGCGATCTTTGCATTTTTCATGACGCAAGGCTCCTTGTTCCAAACCTATGGGATCGAAAAGGACGACAGCGGGGCGTAGCGGACTTTTTGAAAAAGTCCGTTCGGAAATTTTGAAAATTTCCGCGCCCGCCGCAAGTTTCAGCGCTTAAACAATTGATCCTGTGCGCCTTTGTCCTTGGCGATGTCGCCCCGTTTCTCTGCAAATAATGCGCGGCCAGCCTGCACTCCCGGTCGCGCTGCCATCTGGTCCAGCCAACGGGCCATATGCGGTTTGTCGTCCAGCGTCTGTTGCTGACCCTCCCAAAGTGAGGCCCATCCCCAGATGGAAAAATCCGCAATCGAGACAAAATCACCCGCGACAAACTCATGCTGCGCCAACTGCCGGTCCAGCACACCGTAAAGCCGCGCCACCTCGTTGCGGTATCTGTCCTTAGCATAGGGCAGGTCGTTGGGCGGCTCCATATTGGGGGCGTATTTCAGGAAATGATGCGCTTGTCCGGCCATCGGGCCCAGCCCGCCCATTTGCCACATTAGCCATTGATCCACCGCAATGCGTTCGCGTTCGGTGGTGCCGCAGAACTGGCCGGTCTTGCGGGCGAGGTATTGCAGGATTGCGCCGCTTTCAAAGATCGAAATGGGCGCGCCTTCCGGGCCATCAGAGTCCACAATCGCTGGCATGCGGTTGTTGGGGGAGATCTGCAAAAACTCTGGCGCAAACTGATCGCCTGCGCCGATGTTGATCAGGTGGGTGTCATAGGGCAGGCCCATCTCTTCGAGGGCGATGGAGACTTTCCAACCGTTGGGCGTGGGCCAGAAATAGAGGTCGATGGGGGCTGTCATGGGGCGCTCCTGCTAAATTTGGGGCAAACTTGGCGTGTTGACCGCGAAATGCAAGGGGAAGGCGGCGCAGATCACGCACCATTGACGCATGCCGCCATCAGGCGTAAAGCGATCCCGTGGTGATTTGTAACCGGATTGCGGGCCACGTTAAACAATCTGCTAAAAGGTCAGGATGAAAGCCCTCTTTCGCTTGACCGCGTTGGGGGCATTTTTGTCTCTTTCGCCGCCGGGTCAATTTATGCCTGCAGCGCAGGCGCGAAAGGAAAAGACGATGAGCAACGATTGGCATCCGCGCACCAAAGCCATTCACGCCGGCACCCGCCGTAGCCAATATGGCGAGGTCAGCGAAGCGATATTCCTCACCCAAGGGTTTGTCTACGAGACCGCCGAACACGCCGAAGCACGTTTCTTGGAAAGCGGCCCGGACGAATTTATCTATGCCCGTTATGGCAACCCAACCGTGGCCATGTTCGAAGACCGCATTGCAGCGCTCGAAGGGGCGGAGGATGCTTTTGCCACCGCATCCGGTATGGCGGCGGTCAGTGGCGCGTTGACTGCGATGCTCAAGGCCGGGGATCACGTTGTCTCGGCGCGGGCGCTGTTTGGTTCGTGCCTCTATGTTCTCGAAGACGTGCTGGCGCGGTTCGGGGTTGAGGTCACCTTGGTGGACGGCACCGATCTGGCGGCATGGGAGGCGGCGATCCGCCCGGATACCAAAGCGGTGTTTTTTGAATCGGTGTCCAATCCGACGCTGCAACTGGTGGATATCAAATCGGTGTCCGAACTGGCCCATGCGCAGGGGGCGCTGGTGGTGGTCGATAATGTTTTTGCCACACCGGAGTTTTCCAAGGCCATCGCGCAGGGCGCGGATGTGGTGATCTATTCGGCGACCAAGCACATTGACGGGCAGGGCCGCGCCTTGGGCGGCGTGATCCTTGGCACCCGCGAATTTATCCGCGGCACGGTTGAGCCTTACATGAAACACACCGGCGGCTCCATGAGCCCGTTTACCGCCTGGGTGATGCTCAAGGGTTTGGAAACCATGAGCCTGCGTGTGCGGGCGCAAGCTGCCTCCGCTCAGACCATTGCGGAGGCATTGCAGGGCCATGAGGCGTTGGAGACTGTGATCTATCCCGGCTTGGCGGATCATCCGCAGAATGCACTCGCGTTGTCGCAAATGGGGGCAGGCGGCACAGTGCTGACGCTGGTCCTCGAGGGCGGCAAGGACGCGGCGTTCAAGTTTCTCAATGCAATTCAGGTCGGGGTGATCTCCAACAATCTGGGCGATGCCAAAACCATTCTGACCCATCCGGCCACCACCACCCATCAGCGGTTGCCGCAGGATCAGAAAGAGCTGTTGGGAATCGCACCGGGGCTGGTGCGGATGTCCATCGGGCTGGAAGATCCGCAGGATCTGATCGCCGATATCCGTCAGGCGCTCACTGATTTGTGATGCACGCGGCACGGTTTGACCTGCAAACCGTGCCATTCCTTGCCTTTTTTGGCGCTGGATGTTGGTTTTGGCCTCTCAAAGGACGCAAATAGTGTGATCCAAGCCCCGACTTGCACCGTATGTGTTATGATAATTGGTAATTGGCGCCGCGCAGCATAAGTATGAGGCAGGCACCAAAAGGGGGAGACCGCCATGAATGCCATCACATCCGTCGAAAAAGGGCCAGATCGGTCCGATGCTGAACAGGCACTTGCCACGCTCAAGGCCTGGGCCGCAGGGGCCAGCGCGACCGAGATTGATGCGCTTGATCCGCAAGTGGTGCGGCTGTTGCAAGGCAAAGGTGACTATCCCAAGTTCAACCGCGACTACCCGCAGGATTTTAAGGTGGATGCCGCTTACAAGGCCGGATTGCCGGACTTGCAAAACGGCCCGTCCAGCCTGATCCGTGGGGCCAAGCAACAGATCCAACATGTCGGCATTTCCAACTTTCGCCTGCCGATCCGGTTTCATACCCGCAACAATGGCGATCTGACGCTTGAAACCTCGATCACAGGATCTGTCAGCCTTGAGGCCGACAAAAAGGGCATCAACATGTCCCGGATCATGCGCAGCTTTTACAAGCATGCCGAACGCACGTTCAGCTTTCATGTGATTGAAGCGGCGCTGGATGATTACAAATCCGATCTGGAAAGCTTTGATGCGCGGATCCAGATGCGGTTTTCCTTCCCGATGAAAATCGAAAGCCTGCGCTCTGGCCTCTCGGGTTATCAGTATTACGACATCGCGCTGGAGCTGGTGGAGAAAGACGGCGTGCGTCAAAAGATCATCCATCTGGACTACGTTTATTCCAGCACATGCCCCTGTTCACTGGAGCTGAGCGAACATGCACGTGCGACGCGCAATCAATTGGCCACTCCGCACTCGCAGCGATCCGTGGCGCGCATTTCAGCCGTGCTTGAGGGCGACAACAGCTGTTTGTGGTTCGAAGACCTGATCGAGGCGTGCCGCCGCGCGGTGCCGACCGAGACACAAGTGATGGTCAAGCGTGAGGATGAACAGGCCTTTGCTGAGTTGAACGCGGCCAATCCGATCTTTGTTGAAGATGCAGCGCGGCTGTTTTGCCAGCAATTGCAGGAAGACCCGCGCGTCGGAGATTTCCGTGTGATTGCCAGCCATCAAGAAAGCCTGCACAGCCATGATGCGATCAGCGTTCTGACCGAGGGGCCGACCTTTGAGATGCAAAGCATCGACCCCAAGCTGTTCAACACGCTGTTTCACGTCGGTTAACGGGCAGGGCGGGGGCGTACTGCGCCTCTATGCCGCACTGCAGCGCAGGCCGGGCGCGGCTAGGCTGACCTTAATCAGCCAAGGAGCGCCGACATGACACGGGTCCGCAAGATTGATCTTCCCATTCACAGCCAGCTTTGGTCGCGGGTCGGGCCGCGTGATTTTGTTGATTGTTATACAGTTGCGGCGGATATGCCGCCGCGCCGCGCCGCCGAGATCATCACCAGCTTTCCCGGTTGGGCGCAATTTCTGTTGATGATCCGTCGCTGGGTGACCACCCCCTTTGGTTTGTCCAACGATGGGCCGGAAGGCAAAGATAAGGTTGGCATTTTCCCGGTTGAGATCGATACCGAAGGCGAGCTGATTGCAGGGTTCAACGACCGCCACCTTGATTTTCGAGTGTCGGTTTTGCGGCAGGGCGGGCAGGTGTCATTGGCCACCTGGGTGCATCCCCACAACATCGGCGGTCAGCTTTATCTGCGGATGATCCTGCCGTTTCACATCATGATCGCCCGTGACGCCTTGGCCCGCGTTAACGCTGCGGATTGATCTTTCTGGCGCGCCGCTGCCCTGTGCGGGGCGGGCGGCGGCTATGCAGTATTGTCGGTACTGCCCGGTGATGTCGGCCCCTATGTAGTGGTCAAGACAACCCAATCATTTGCTGAGATAAAACAATGGCATATAACGACATCGCATCCCCCGCCGAAGTACTGGGCCGGGAAATCACCATGACCCGCAATCTGCTGGACGCAATTGCCAATAGCTTTTTCAAGTTTGGCCGCGCGATCATGACCAATTCCGCCGGCCAACGGCGGATCGACCGTGTGGAACGGCTGCGGGCAAAATCGGACGCCGAACTGGCGGAATTGAACATCAAACGCGACGACATCGTGCATTACGTGTTCAAAGACATCTACTACGTCTGAGCGGCACCACCGCCCAACACTCATTTGGCCCTGCCTGACGTCGCGTTTTCGCGGCTGGGCGGGGCCTTTTTGTTTGGCCCGGGCGGCTTGACACTGGCCCGCCCCCGCGCCAACGCTGCGGCATGATGGATCTGCGCCCTGTTGGATATGTTGTTGGACTGCTGGTGGCGGTGCTGGGGCTTTTCATGCTCTTGCCGATGCTGGTCGATCTGGCCGAAGGGCGCGGCCATGCCATCGTTTTTGTCGAGACCTTTTTGATCACCACGCTGGGCGGCGGCATGATTGCGCTGGCCTGTTCCAATGGCGTGCGCGAAGGGCTGACAATCCAGCAGACGTTTTTGCTGACCACGGGTGTCTGGCTGATGCTGCCGCTGTTTGGTGCATTGCCGTTTATTCTGGGCGAGACGAACTCAAGCGTCACGGACGCGGTGTTTGAGGCAATGTCTGGGCTGACCACGACAGGGTCCACGGTTTTGTCGGGGTTGGATACATTGCCCAAGGGGCTGCTGCTCTGGCGCGGTATTCTGCAATGGCTGGGCGGCATCGGTATCATCGTTGTGGCGATGGTGTTCCTGCCAGAGCTGAAGGTCGGCGGCATGCAGATCTTCCGCTCCGAAGGGTTTGATACCTTTGGTAAAATTCTGCCCCGTGCCGGTGAAATCGCCACCCAGATCGCGGTGATCTATCTGTGGCTGACCATGGGCTGTATCCTGAGCTATCTGGCGCTGGGGATGAATGCCTTTGACGCGACTGTACATGCGCTGACCACGATCTCGACGGGCGGATTTTCCAACTATGACGCTTCGTTCGGCGCTTTTTCGGGGCCGATGGAATATGTCGCCACGGTGTTTATGATCCTCGCGGCACTGCCCTTTGTGCGCTATGTCCAATTGATCAACGGCAACCCATTGGCGCTGCACCGTGACCCGCAGGTGCGCGGATTTCTGGTCACGATCCTGATCCTTGTCGCGGTGATCGTGATCTCGTTGCAGCAGACCTTTTCTTTTGGCTGGGAGCGCAGTTTTCGCGAGGCGCTGTTCAATATCACCTCGATCATCTCTGGCACCGGCTATGCCTCTGTCGATTACATGCAGTGGGGTCCGTTTGCGGTGGCGCTGTTCTTTTTCATCGGGCTGATCGGCGGCTGTGCGGGGTCAACCGCCTGTTCGATCAAGATTTTCCGCTATCAGCTGCTGTTTGCCTCGATCCGCGCCCAATTGCGACGCATTCGGTCGCCGCATGGCAT
The DNA here is from genome assembly GCF_003054325.1 of Sulfitobacter mediterraneus. Lineage (GTDB taxonomy): Bacteria > Pseudomonadota > Alphaproteobacteria > Rhodobacterales > Rhodobacteraceae > Sulfitobacter > Sulfitobacter mediterraneus. Next base: position 406,045 of record NZ_QBKU01000002.1, on the reverse strand, counting down.
TTTCACCCCCCGCTATGACGGCAGACCTGTGGGGCAGGACGTTCTGAGCTCGGTGATGTCGTTCTTTATGTTCTTCGTGGTGACGATGGGATTGGTGGCTGTGGCGCTGAGCATGACGGGACTGGATTTTGTGACCTCGGTCTCCGGTGCGGCCGCGGCGCTGGCCAATATTGGTCCGGGGCTGGGCGATATCATTGGCCCGTCGGGCAATTTCGGCAGCCTCAATGACACTGCAAAATGGATCCTGACAGCCGCGATGCTGATCGGGCGTCTCGAACTGATGGCGGTCTACGTCATTCTTACCGTTAAATTCTGGAGGGCCTGATGGCTGATCAAACCGGCGCGATGCGCACCCGTCCTTTGGGTGCGCAAATCTCTCACATGCTCAAGGATCGCGGGGTCGATGTGATCTTTGGCATTCCGGGGGTGCACAATCAGGAAATGTACCGCGGCATTGAGGAAGCAGGCATCACCCATGTGCTGGCCCGTCACGAACAGGGTGCAGGGTTCATGGCGGATGGCTATGCCCGCGCGACCGGTCGGCCGGGGGTGGCCTATGTGATCACTGGGCCGGGGGTGTGCAACATCATGACGCCGATGGGACAGGCCTATTCGGACAGTGTTTCGGTGTTGGTGTTGTCATCTTGCTTGGACGAAACAGCGGCGCGGCGCGGGCAATTGCACCAGATGAAGGATCAAGAGATCGCCGCTGGCACAGTGTGCGATTGGTCCGAAACGGCCCTGTCGGCGAACGCGGCCTATGCGCTGATTGATCGTGCCTTGGTCGAGTTTGAAACCAAACGCCCACGCTCCAAGCATATTCAGGTGCCGATTGCCCAGCTGGAGGCGCAGGCGCCCGCAGCGGATTTGGTGCAGACATCAAAGCGGCAAAGACCCGCGCCCCACGCCGATGACGTGGCCGAGGTGGCGGCGATGCTGGCGGCGGCCAAAAAGCCGATGATCGTGTTTGGCGGCGGGGCGGCGCAGGCCTCCGAAGCCGCGCGAGAGGTCTTGCGCAAAAGCGGTGCGGCCTCCGCAACCAGCTATGCCGGGCGCGGGATCGTCGGGCCTGATGCGCCTTTGCATTTCGGGGCCTGTCTGGCACGGGCTGACAGCGCTGCGGTGATGGCCGAGGCTGATCTGGTGCTGGCTGTCGGCACCGAACTGGTGGAGGTCGATCTGTGGCGCGCTCATTTGGGCCATTCCGCACCAATGATCCGCGTTGATCTGGACCCTGAAGTGCTGTGCGATCCGCAAGGCGCCAGCTTTGCCATTCATGCAGATGCGAACGCGTTTTTGTCTGCCTTGTCCGCCGCGTTGCCAGCAGACGCCGAGAGCAGCGACTGGACGGCCGAACAGGTCGCCGCAGCCCGCGCCCGGTGGCGGGCCGAAACCGATGCGGAGCGTCCGGGCATTGTACCGATTTGTGATGCGCTACGGGCGGCGGTGCCAGACGATACGATGATCTATTCGGACATGACCCAGTTTGCCTATGTCGCCAAAGAGGTCTGGGATATGGACCGCCCCGGCCATTGGCACCATCCCTATGGCTTTGGCACCTTGGGCTATGCCACGCCAGCTGCGATTGGCGGCGCGGTGGCGCGGCGCGGGCAACCGACGATGGCGATCATTGGCGATTATGGGTTTCATTACACGATGCAGGAACTGGGCGTCGCTGTAGAGCTGGGCCTCAGCCTGCCGATCATCCTGTGGGACAATGGCAAGCTGAAAGAGATCGAAGACAGCATGGTCGGCGCACAGATCGCGCCCAATGCGGTGATTGCCCAGAATCCCGATTTTGTGAAACTGGCCGAAGCCTTTGGGGCGCGGGCCGTTGCGCCGGGGTCACTGGACGAGATGCAAAGCGCGGTGTCGGCGGCTTTTGATGCCAATGGGCCGACGTTGATCTATCTCACACCGGCACTGACCGCTTAACCGGATCTTATTGTAAAAAGAACGCCCCGGAGTTTTTGGAAACTCCGGGGCGTTGCGTTGTTCTTTTGCAGTGTCAGCCGTTCTTTCCGGAGCCTTCAAAGCTCCGCAGGGTACCAGACCTTATTCCCAGCAGCTGACCAAAACTGTCATGCCCTGCGCCGCGATCCGCAGATCGCGCGGTGCAACGGACCCGGTGTCGTCCGCTTGTGTCAGGCTCAAACCGGACTGCTGTACCAGTTCGGCAATCGTGGCCCCCTCAATGGCAAAGCTGACGTTTTCCGGCAATTGCTGACCGTCCTGCGCGTTGGGCAAGAGCATGCCCAGAACGTTGCCGCTGACGTCAAAGACCGGTCCGCCAGCATCTCCGGGCTGCGCGGCCAGCGCCAGTCGGTTCAGGTTTTCCTCACCGCGCAGGCCTTTGAGATCAGCCAAGGTGCCAAAGGTCAATGTGGCCGCGCTGAGCACGCCTTCGTAGGAGTATCCCGCGACAGAGATCTCCGATTGCAAGCGGGGCGGGGTGTTGCCAAACCGTGCCACGGCCATCGGCGACAGGCGGTCGCGCGGTTTCAAAAGCGCCACGCCGCTGACGCTGTCGTCGGCCAACACGTCCACCTCGGTGTCGCCATCAAGCGTTACGCGTGTGCAGGCCTGAACCGCCTCGGATGTGGTTGCTACGGTGCCTTGCCCGTCAATAAAGAACCCCGAGCGCGAGATTTTTGGCTGGCGGATCTTCAGCCCGGCAACCAGATCAATCGCCTGCGTGTCGCTGCCGCCCGCTGCGGGATCAAGAGTGCCGTCCAGCCGTGTCAGGCTTTTCGACATCTCTGCCACAACACGGCGGCGGCGGTCCTCATCCCCGGCGGGCCAGATCAGGGTGAAGCCTTTGATCTGGCCGTTTTGCAAAGACACCTGCGTCTGGCTGATGATGCTGCCGTTTTCGCCGATCAGTTCAAACGAATTGTTCTTGCGGGCGCGCGGGCCATCCAGCGGCACAATCTCAAGGGTTTGCATAATGTCGTAAAGCCCAAAGAGCGTGTTTTGATCGCCGGCCTGCGAGATCAGCAAGACACTGGCACCGATGTTGCCCGTGCTGTCGTAATGGGCAAACGGCGGCTCATAGCGTGCAAAGGTAACCTCGGCAGTGGGCATCATGATCTCGATGCCTGCTGTTTCGTCACGGACCATTTGCAGGCCCAGACCGTCCAGAACCGCGTTGTATTGCCCGATCAGCGCCGCCCGCTGGCGGGAGGTCAGAACGCCGGTGACGTCATAGCCGTTTGCCTCTTGCCACGCGGCCATCGAATTGCGTGTGCCGCGCCCGAAGGCGCCATCAATCGCGGCGTTGTAATAGCCTGCCCATTGCAAGGCGATCTGCAAATCCTTGCGTTCATCGCGGTTCAAAAGCTGTTCACTCCGGCGCGCCTCGCGCGGGGTCTCATCAGGCTCTTCTGCAATAACCACGGGCGCTTCTTCCTGTACCGCCGTTTCCTCGGTTGGTGTTTCGGTCGGGGTCTGCGGGGCAGGGGCGCCAACACTGGCGGGGGCCTCAACAACACCGCGGTTCAGCACATTTGCGCCAATCGGCCAAAACTGTTGGCGGAACCGGCTGGAGAGCTGGATGAAGCTGTCACGCGCCACCAACCCTTGCCGCACATAGGTCCGCCGGACCAGTTCTGCATCGGCGCGGCGATAGGGACCAACGGCAATGCCGTACCAGCCACCGCCAAGGGCAAAGCCGTTTACATCCTCAAACTGTGCGCTGAAATCGCGGGCACGTTCGGTTGCGGCCGCCAAGCTTGGATGCGCCTCGATTTGCACCCAGACGACATCGTCATCAGACTGTGATTGTGCCATGGCAGGCACGGCCAGAAATACGGCCAGAAGGGTTGTCATAAGGACGTTCAAAATGCGCAACATCGTCAACTCAGCTCTCGTTCACCAAAATTCGCCGCAGATAAGCAGGAAATCCGCCAAAATGCCATGGGAAAGCACGTTGAAAATGTGTCATTGCTGCAATTGACCCTGCGCGGCTGCGCTCGTAGGTAAGTCGCGCAAGTTCAAAGGGGATCTCCATGTCCGAAAAGCCGCAAACACCCCGGTCGTTTCAAGCGATCATTCTGGCGCTCCAAAACTATTGGGCGCAGCACGGATGCGCGATTCTGCAACCCTATGACATGGAAGTTGGCGCCGGTACGTTCCATCCGGCCACCACATTGCGCAGCCTCGGCAGCCAGCCATGGGCCGCCGCCTATGTGCAGCCCTCGCGCCGCCCGACCGATGGCCGCTACGGGGAAAACCCGAACCGCTTGCAGCATTACTACCAGTATCAGGTGCTGATCAAACCCAGCCCGCCGAACCTGCAAGAGCTCTATCTTGGCTCGCTAGAGGCGATTGGTATCAACATGGACCTGCACGACATCCGCTTTGTTGAGGATGACTGGGAAAGCCCGACCTTGGGCGCCTGGGGTCTGGGTTGGGAGGTCTGGTGTGACGGCATGGAAGTCAGCCAGTTCACCTATTTCCAGCAGGTCGGCGGCCATGATTGCGCGCCGGTCTCGGGTGAGTTGACCTACGGGTTGGAACGTCTGGCGATGTATGTGCTGGGCGTGGATCATGTGATGGACATGCCCTTCAACGATCCAGATGCGCTAATCCCGCTGACCTACCGGGATGTGTTCAAACAGACCGAAGAAGAATACGCCCGCTGGAACTTTGACACCGCCAACACCGAAGTGTTGCTGCGCCAGTTCGAAGAGGCCGAGGCCCATTGCAAGGTGATCCTTGAGCAACCCGCGACCGATCCAAAGACCGGCAAGCGCATCATCATGGCGCATCCGGCCTATGACCAATGCATCAAGGCCAGCCATATGTTCAACCTGCTGGATGCACGCGGCGTTATTTCTGTCACCGAACGGCAGGCCTATATCGGACGAGTGCGGGCATTGTCCAAGATGTGTGCGGATGCCTTTGTGCAGACCCGCGCCGGTGGCTGGTCCGAGGATGCCGCGTAATCGCGTGGCCAGATTGAGGGCAGGGATATGAACGGCAAGATCGTGGGAATCGTCATTATGGTGTCGGCGCTGATTGCGGGCCTTGGCCTTTATTACCTGCAAATCTACGGGTTTTACCGCGAGGTGCCTGCGGCGGATGTCACCTTGGTCTCGCTGGGCACGCAAGAGCCGGAGACCATTGCAGCAGACGGGATGCAGGCCATTGATGCAGATAGCTCTCCCATTCGGTTCCGCGCCTGTTTTACCACCGATCTCAGCCTGCCATTGCTGACCGAGACCTATGTGCTGGTCGACAGTGCCACACCGCGCAATGCGCCGGGATGGTTTGATTGTTTTGACGCCGAAGCCTTGGGCATTGAAATCGAGACCGGCACCGCGCTGACCTTTCTGGGGCAAAAGAACATCGCTTACGGCGTCGACCGGATTGTCGCGATCACGGATGACGGGCGCGGCTATGTCTGGCATGAGCTGAACGATTGCGGCGAAAAGGCATATGACGGCACGGTTGTCGGCGAAGAATGCCCGCCGCTTCCGTCAAGCCTCTCGGACTAATCCTAGCTCAAAGCGGAACCAAACCGCCCCTCACAGGCGTTTTCTTTTTAGCGAAAGGAAATTGCCTGTGTCTGACACCCCTCATTCTGCCCTCAAATGGGTCATGCGCTGCGGCTATGCCGCGCGCGGGATCATCTATTTCCTGATCGGAGGGCTGGCGTTCTGGGCGTCGTTCTCCTCAATGTCCAGCTCCGGAACCGAAGATACGCTCTCGGCGCTGCGGGCACAGCCCATGGGGGTTCCGGCGCTTTGGGCTATCGGGCTTGGCCTGATGGCCTATCTGGTTTGGCGTGTCACGGCGGGGATTGCGGACGTTGAGGATCATGGCACCGGGCCAAAGGGCCTGATCGCGCGAGGCGGCCAGATCGTGACCGGGTTGATCCACGGCGGGATCGGGTTGTCGGTGATTGGTCTGGCCTATGCCGGATCGGATCAAGGCGGCAGCGCAGCGCAGGATTGGACCGCGCGGTTGATGGCAATGCCGGCTGGCCGGTATCTGGTGGCGCTGGCGGCGGTGATCCTTGTCGGGGCAGGGATCTACTACATGCAGAAGGGCTGGCGCGGCAGTTACAAGTCGCATCTTGCCCGTTCACAGTTCACACAGAAGGTCGATCCTGTGCTGACCGCAGGTCTGATCATCTATGGTCTGATGCTGGCGCTGGTGGCCCTGTCGCTTGGCTTTGCCGCGCTGAATGCCGATCCCTCGCAGGCGGGCGGGTTGGGGCAGGCGCTGGACCAGTTGCGCAGTGCCTATCTGGGGCGGTTCTTGCTGGCCGGTGCCGGGCTGGGGCTGGTCGCCTTTGCCCTTTACAACATGGTCGAGGCCTGCTGGCGGGTCGTACCCAAGCTGTCAGCGCCGGATATCCGGACATTGGCCAGCTAAAGACCGGACTCTATAGCCACGGCAGAGGCGCTTCGGGGCTGGACCCAAGCGGCCCCTGCGGGTATCCAAGCGCAAAAGACGCGCCGCATCGCGGCAAGACGAAGGACACCGCCCGTGCCAGACCTGCTGATTGAACTGTTTTCCGAAGAAATCCCCGCGCGGATGCAAACCCGCGCCGCTGAGGATCTGAAAAAGCTGGTGACCAATGGGCTGGTCGAGGCGGGTTTGACCTATGGCTCTGCCGCTGCCTTTTCCACGCCGCGCCGGTTGACGCTGGCCGTGGGTGATATGTTGGCCGCCAGCCCGCGCACCGTCGAAGAACGCAAAGGCCCCAAGGCAGACGCGCCCGAAAAAGCCATCGAAGGGTTCCTGCGCGGTGCGGGCCTGACCCGCGACCAGCTTGAGGAACGCGATACCCCCAAGGGCAAGATCCTCTTTGCCAAGATCGAAAAGCCGGGCCGCGCGGCATCCGAGATCGTGGCCGAAGTCCTTGAACAGAGCATTCGCAATTTCCCATGGCCCAAATCCATGCGCTGGGGCAGTGGCAGCCTGAGATGGGTGCGCCCGCTGCATTCCATTCTGTGCATCATGTCCGCCGAAGACGGCGCCGAGGTTGTGGCGCTGGACGTGGACGGGATCACCTCTGGCGATGAGACCCGCGGTCACCGTTTCCTCGCGCCCGAGGCGATCAAAGTCACCAGCTTTGAGGACTACGCCGCCAAGCTGAAGCGGGCCTTTGTGGTTTTGTCGGCGGAAGAACGGGCCGAAACCATTTGGAACGATGCCATCAACATCGCCTTTGCCAATGGTCTCGAAGTGGTTGAAGACACAGGTCTGTTGGCCGAGGTTGCAGGGCTGGTCGAATATCCGGTGGTTCTGATGGGCCAGATTGCCGATGATTTTCTGGGCCTGCCGCCAGAGGTGCTTCAAACCTCGATGAAAGAACACCAAAAGTTCTTTTCCGTGCGCAATCCCAAAACGGGGCAGATCGAACGTTTTATCACCGTGGCCAACCGCACAACGGCGGACAATGGCGCGACCATTCTGGCGGGCAATGAAAAGGTACTGTCGGCGCGGCTGGCGGATGCGAAGTTCTTTTGGGAGAACGACCTGCGCACCGCGACCTCGAATGAGGGCATGAGCGCTTGGGTCAAATCGCTTGAGAATGTGACCTTCCACAACAAGCTGGGCACGCAGGCCGAATTGATTGAACGCATGGCGCTGTTGTCGGCTGATCTGGCACCGATGGTCGGGGCAGATGCAGATGAAGCGGCACGCGCGGCCCGTCTGGCCAAGGCGGATCTGAGTTCCGAAATGGTCTATGAATTCCCCGAACTTCAAGGGCTTATGGGCAGCTATTACGCCAAAGCGGCGGGTGAAAGCGATGCGGTTGCAGCAGCGGCCAAGGAACACTACGCGCCGCTTGGGCCATCCGATGATGTGCCAACAGCAGCGGTTTCCGTGGCCGTGGCGCTGGCGGAAAAAATCGACAAGCTGACCGGGTTCTGGGCGATTGATGAAAAGCCGACAGGATCTAAGGATCCCTTTGCCCTGCGCCGTGCGGCGCTGGGCGTGATCCGGATCTTGGTTGAGAATGACATTTCCCTGCGCATGGACCGCTTCATCGATGCACAACTTGTGCGCAACAAAGGGCAGTCCAACGGGGATCTCAAGACAGATCTGATCCGCGATTTGGTTGAAGAGATCGCCGAACACGGGGTGTTTGGCGCGGCGTTCAAGACTGTCAAAGAACGGCTTGCAGAGGGCGAATATAACGACGCCTTCAAAGAGTTGGGTGAACAGGTGCCGGACAAATCGGTGGACCTGCTTGGCTTCCTCCATGACCGCCTCAAAGTCTATCTGCGCGATCAAGGCGTGCGCCATGATATAATCGACGCCTGTATCGCAATGGAGGGCAACGACGATCTGACCTTGCTGGTCAAACGTGCCCGCGCCTTGTCCGAGACCCTGTCCACGGATGACGGTGAAAACCTGATCCAGGGCTTCAAACGCGCCAACAACATTCTGACACAGGCCGAAGCGGCGGATGGGGTGGAATACTCCTACGGCGCAGATATCAAATTTGCCGAAGTGGATGAGGAAAAGGCGCTTTTTGCCGCGCTGGACAAGGCCGAAGCCGCGATTGCCCCGGCAATGGCCGCGCAGGATTTCATCACAGCGATGTCCGCCATGGCCGCGCTGCGCGGGCCAATTGATGCGTTCTTTGATGCGGTGCAGGTCAACAGTGACAATGGCACCGTGCGCCGCAACCGTCTGAACCTGCTCAGCCGCATTCGCACCACATGTTCCTCGGTCGCGGATCTGACGCGGATTGATGGGTAGGCCTTGAAAATAGATTAAACGTGTGTATGTTTAATCTGTGGACATCGAATGGGATGAGCAAAAGCGCGAACGCACCCTTGCAGAGCGCGGGGTGGATTTTGCAGATGTGGAACATCTGGAATGGCCGCTGGCACTGACCCGCGAAGACAGCCGCAATAATTATGGCGAACGGAGATTTGTGACACTTGGGCCAATCCACGGCCGGTTGTGTGTGCTGGTCTGGTGCGAACGAAATGGTGCGATGCGGATCATCAGCCTGAGAAAGGCCAATCAAAGAGAAAGGCGTGCATATGACAGAGGGGTCTAAAAGTTACATTGATCGCGACGGTGACGCGCTTGAGCTGGATGACGCTTGGGTTTCATCGGCCAAACGCGGCCGGCCAACCATGCCAGCATCGGTCCGGAAAAAGCGGGTCAATCTGATGCTGGATCCGGATGTGGTTGATGGTTTGAAGGCACATGGAAACATGAGCGCGGAGGTAAATAGCATTCTGCGCAGGGCGCTTGGTCTCTGAGCCAGACGCCTTTCTCTTGCCAGTTGGCGTCAACTGCCTATGCTGCACCTGAACACGAAAGGTGCTGCGGTGCAGAATAATCCACATACAACGCTTGTGACGGCCGACGGTCCGATTGCGAATGACACCCACGGCGGGCGGGCGAAATGTCTGCAACGGCTGGTGCGGCTGGATCTGCCGGTGCCGCGCACGGTGGCGCTGTCTTTTGATGCGGTGCAAAAGATCGCCGAAGGGCATTTGCCCGATGTGGACGCCGTGGTGGCGCAGTTTCCCAAAGAGGCGTTGCTTTGTGTGCGCCCCTCCAGTCAGGATCCGGATTGGGGCGGGCCGGGGGCGGTGTTGAACATTGGCATCAATGGCGCACGGTTTGATGAGTTTTGCCAGACCATGGGCGAAGAGCCGGCAGCGGCGCTTTATACCCGTTTTGTCCAGACCTATGCGATCAACGTGGCCCGGCTTGATCCGGATATGTTTGACGATGTGACCGGCGATGGCCGCGCCGCGTTGGAACAATCGCTCTGGGCCTATGAACAAGAGACCGAGGAAAGCTTTCCTCAAGATCCGGCCAAACAGCTGGCGGGCGTATTGCGCTCAATGGCGCGGGCCTGGGGCGGCACCTCGGCGCGGCTTTTGCGGCAGGCCAAAGGGGCGCCTGCGGATGCGGGGCTTGGCCTTGTGGTGCAGGAGATGGCCTTTGGCGTTGGCACCGGTCAATGCGGTTCGGGGGTTTTGCAACTGGTGGACAGCGATACCGGGCTGCCGCAGATCAAGGGTCGCTATCTGAGCCAATCGCAGGGGCGCGACGCGTTGCAAGGCGATTCAGAGGCGCTGTACCTGACCAAAGATCCGCGCGGCATGTCGCTTGAGGAGTTGGTGCCTGACGCCTTTGCCGAGCTGACCCAGCATGCGGCCTTGATGCGGGCCAAGCTGCGCGAGGAAATGCAGGTCGAATTTGTGGTGCAGGATGGTGCCTTGCACATTCTGGACGGTGTGCGCGTGGTGCGTTCATCGCGAGCGGCGGTGCGTATTGCCGTGCGGTTGGCAGATGACAAGATCATCCCCCGAGAAGAGGCATTGATGCGGGTGGAACCGCGCACATTGACCGAGCTGTTGCACCGGCAGGTTGACCCCAAGACCAAGCGTGACGTGATCGGGCGCGGCATTGCTGCCAGCCCCGGCGCGGCCACGGGCCGGATCGTGTTTTCCGCAACCGAGGCGCAGGCCAGCGCGTCACGCGGTGAACCTTGCATTCTGATCCGTCGCGAAACCAGCCCCGAAGACATTCGCGGGATGCATGCGGCCAGCGCGGTTTTGACGGAACGAGGCGGGATCACCAGCCATGCCGCCGTGATTGGACGCGGGCTTGGCCTGCCTTGCGTTGTTGGCGCGTCTTCGATGAAGCTGAACCTGAAGAAAAAGCAGATCACCGCGCCGGATGGCCGGGTGTTCAATGCAGGTGACGAGATCACACTGGATGGGTCAAACGGCGAAGTTCTGGCGGGCAGTGTGAAAATGCAAGAGGCCGCGCTGGACGAAACCTTCAACAAACTGCTCGACTGGGCAGAGCAGGTCGCGGATATCGGCATTCGCGCCAATGCGGACACGCCAGCGGACGCGCAAACCGCCCGCAATTTTAACGCCCATGGCATCGGGCTGTGCCGCACGGAACACATGTTCTTTGATCCCGGCCGCCTGACCGTGATGCGTGAAATGATCTTTGCCGAAACCGGCGAGGATCGCCGTGCGGTGCTGGAACGGCTTTTGCCGATGCAGCGGGATGACTTCACCCAATTGTTCCGCATCATGCAGGGGCAACCGGTGTGCATTCGTCTGTTTGATCCACCCTTGCACGAATTCCTGCCCGCCGATCGGATTGGCCAGCGCGAGCTGGCCGAGGCGCTGAACCTGCCCTTGTCGGATGTGACCCGCCGCATCGAGGCAATGAGCGAATACAATCCGATGCTGGGTCTGCGCGGTGTGCGTCTTGGCGTCACCGTGCCAGAGATTTACGAGATGCAGGCGCGGGCGATTTTTGAGGCGACGATTGCGGCAAGCAAGGATGGCGAACCTGTCGTGCCTGAGATCATGATCCCGCTGGTCAGCGCCAAACGCGAGGTTGAGCTGATCAAGACCTCCGTGGATGCGGTGGCGGCGGCGGTGCGCACCGAAAGCGATGCCAGCTTTACCTACCGGTTGGGTGTAATGGTGGAAACGCCGCGTGCGGCGTTGCGCGCGGCGGAAATTGCACCGCATTGCGCCTTTCTCAGCTTTGGCACCAACGATTTGACCCAGATGACCTATGGGTTGTCGCGCGACGATGCCGGGCGGTTCATGTCCGATTATGTGCAACAGGGGGTCTTCCCAGAAGATCCGTTTCATGTTCTGGATATTGAGGGTGTGGGCGAGCTTTTGCAGTTGGGTGCGGAGCGCGGGCGGGCGGCGCAGCCCGGCCTCACGCTGTCGATCTGCGGTGAGCACGGCGGCAACCCCGAATCGATTGCATTCTGCCGGGAATCGGGGTTCGATTACGTTTCTTGCTCTCCATTTCGTGTTCCGGTAGCAAGGTTGGCTGCTGCACAACTCGCAATTCAGCACAAGATCGGGTAGAAATCCCCAGCGGATCAACAATACCGGCCAATTTTTTCCACAAATGTCGCACCCGTTAACGGGTGGGTTTACCAGAACGCGGATTCTGGATAGGCGCTCAGCTGAGTTAACAGCACACGAGGCGCAGCATGCGTTGGTTTCAGACTTCGATTTTCGCGGCACTTTTGTCGGCCATTGTGATCACGCCTGTGGTCGCAACAGCCAACGCAGAAAAGGCTGAAGAGCTGGCAAAAGTAGAGGCAAAAGGCCTCAAGTCTGCCGGGGACAAACGATTGAAGTCGTTGGTGACAGCACCGAAAGAAGCCAAGTCCAATGTCGAGTTTTCGCGCAAGTGGATCGACGCACAGCCAAAGGCCTCAGGATCGGCACAGTGGCGTTGTCTGGCCGAGGCGCTTTACTTTGAGGCGCGTGGTGAGACCGTTAAGGGCCAGTTTGCTGTGGCCGAGGTGATCCTGAACCGGGTGGAAAGCAAACGCTTTCCCAGCACCCCTTGCGGTGTGATCAATCAAGGGACGGGCCGCAAGTACCAGTGTCAGTTCACCTACACCTGTGATGGCCACAAAGAGGTGATCGCAGAGCCGCGCGCCTTTGCCCGCGTGTCCAAAGTGGCCCGCGCCAGCCTTGACGGCAAAGCGCCGGAGCTGACGGATGGCGCCACCCATTACCACACCACGGCGGTCAAACCGCGCTGGTCGCGCGTTTACACCCGCACGGCCCGCATTGGTGTGCATCTGTTCTACCGTCACACATGGCGTACTGCGTCCAACTGATTTTTGCCCAAAAGGGCGTGTTCCGGTGCTGGTCTGCCGGAAAAATGGCTGCTAATGCGGCTCGGATCGGCTATGCCCGCATCTGAATACACCCATTGAAGGCCAGAACCATGTCGAACGAAGTCCGCCTTGCCTTTGCGCATCCCTCAGAGCGTGCAGAGGCCATGGCCGATGACACCCCGCTGGATCGCATTTCCCTGCGCGATCATATCGTCGAGGTCGAGATCGGCGCGTTTCAGGCTGAACGCGGCGTGACCCAGCGCATCTGCTTTAACGTCGTCGTCGAGGTGCAGCCGCTGACCGGACCGATTGAAGACGATGTGGACCGCATTCTCAGCTATGACCGTGTGACCGAGGCGATTGCCGCCGAACTGGCTGTGGAACGTCTGGCATTGCTTGAAACACTGGCCGAACGGGTTGCGGATCGCATTTTGTTGGAACCGCAGGCGATGCGGGCCTTTGTCCGCATCGAAAAGCTGGACCGTGGCCCCGGCGCATTGGGGGTCGAGATCGTCCGCGCCCGCGTGGCAGCGGCACCCGTGGCCGAGGTGGCCCAGGAGGCCCCGCCGCAGCCTCAGATGGTGTTTCTGGGCAATGCCGCAATAGCCTCGCCCCATTTGACCGGCTGGTTGGATCAACTGACCGCGCAGGGCAAACCACTGATCATTTGTGTCGGGCCCGCGGATGCGGCAGCGCCGCAGTTGTCGCACAAGATGGCACAGCGCCGGATTGATCTGTTGGCGATTGAACAAAACGCATGGGTTCTGGCGTCCAAAGACGACCGCTGCGTTGTGGTGGACACGCGCACCGAACTCGACTGGGCGATGAAGAATGGGCAGACCTGTGTCTGGGCACCGTCCAAGATTGTACTGGATTCCGTTGACACCCCCTCAGCGCAGCCGCGCGATGCGGTGGCGCTGGCCGCGTGGTTTGCCGCCTCGATGGAGGCCGAAGATATGCTGGTGATCGGTGCCGATCTGCCTGATGCCGCAACGGTGCCGCTCAAGGCTGTTCCGGTCGACCAAGGCACGCTGTGACCGGGCGCGACTACTTCCGCCCGCTTGTGCAGTGCGGCCCGGCGCGGCCCGATCATGCGCTAGAGCTTGCGGGGGGGTGGGGCTGGTTTTCTGAAGTCGAAGTGCTGCGCCGGGGCGCGTCCGCCCGGATCATTCCGGCACGAGACCTGCCAGCAGAGGCCGCAGGCCGCCTGACCACGACGCGCCCGCAAGTGGCGATGATGACCATGGACCGCCCGCGGGTGATGGGCATCTTGAACACCACACCGGACAGTTTCTCGGATGGCGGCGTTCACGCGGCGGAACAAGACGCCGTGCGTGCCGGATTGCAGATGCAGGCGGCAGGCGTTGATCTTCTGGACATCGGCGGCGAATCTACGCGCCCCGGCGCAGAAACCGTGGCTGTGGACGAAGAAATCCGCCGCACCGCCCCTGTGATCGAAAGCTTGCGCGCCACAGGCGTAGATTTCGCCATTTCCATCGACACCCGTAAGGCGACCGTGGCCGAAAGCGCCATGCGGGCGGGGGCAGATCTGGTCAATGATGTCTCGGGCCTGACCTATGATGATGCGCTCGCGCCTTTTTGCGCGGCGCGATCCTTGCCGGTCTGTGTGATGCATGCACAAGGCGATCCCGAAACCATGCAACAAGATCCACGATATGATGATGTGTTGTTGGATGTGTTCGACTACTTGGCGGGCCGCATTGACTCGCTTGAGGCACAAGGCATCCCGCGCAGCCGGATCATCGCTGATCCCGGTATCGGCTTTGGCAAGACGCTGGATCACAACCTGACCCTTCTGGCGCGGCTGAGCCTGTTTCACGATCTTGGGGTGCCGATCCTGCTGGGCGCATCGCGCAAGCGGTTTATCGGCACCATCGGCAATGCCCCACAGGCAGATCACCGCGCACCGGGGTCGATTGCGGTTGCCCTTGCAGGTCTTGCCCATGGTATTCAGATCCTGCGTGTGCATGATGTGGCGCAAACGATACAGGCAATTGCGCTGTGGCGGGCTGCCATGGCAGGAAGACAGGCATGACAAAGCTTTTTGGCACAGACGGCGTGCGCGGCACCGCCAACACCTATCCTATGACCGCCGAGATGGCCCTGCGCATTGGCGCGGCTGTGGGGCAGTATTTCCGGCGTGATAACAAAGGCGTGCACCGCGTCGTGATTGGCAAGGATACGCGGCTGTCGGGCTATATGTTTGAAAACGCACTGACCGCCGGATTGACCAGCACAGGTATGAACGTGCTGCTGTTGGGGCCGGTGCCGACCCCGGCGGTGGGGTTGTTGACCCGGTCCATGCGGGCCGATCTGGGCGTGATGATTTCGGCCAGCCACAATCCGGCCCATGACAACGGTATCAAATTCTTTGGGCCTGACGGGTTTAAGCTGTCGGATCAGGCTGAGGCCGAGATTGAGGCGCTTGTGGCCGAA
The DNA here is from genome assembly GCF_003054325.1 of Sulfitobacter mediterraneus. GTDB lineage: Bacteria > Pseudomonadota > Alphaproteobacteria > Rhodobacterales > Rhodobacteraceae > Sulfitobacter > Sulfitobacter mediterraneus. The sequence goes on along the minus strand of NZ_QBKU01000002.1, from coordinate 390,972 downwards.
GGAGTTGAGCCCTCTGACGCCGCAGACATCGGCCGCGCCAAACGCATCGATGACAGCCGCTTTCGCTATATTGAGCGGGTGAAATCTTCCTTCCCGCGCCAGATGCGTCTGGACGGGCTGAAGGTGGTGATTGATTGCGCCAATGGCGCGGCGCACCACGTCGCCCCGATGACATTGTGGGAGCTGGGCGCAACCGTGATCCCGGTGGGCGTGGCCCCAAACGGGCATAACATCAACGAAGGCTGCGGATCGACGCATCCACAATCGGCGGCAGAAACTGTTGTGGCCCACGGCGCGGATGTCGGGATCTGTCTGGACGGTGATGCCGACCGGGTGATCCTGATCGACGAAAAAGGCAATGTTGGCGATGGCGATCAGTTCATGGCGCTGATGGCCGCCCGCTGGGCAGAAGAAGAGCGGCTGAAGGGCAACGCCCTTGTTGCAACGGTCATGAGCAATCTTGGATTGGAGCGGTTCCTGGACGCCCGCGGTCTGCGGCTCGAACGCACCAATGTTGGCGATCGCTATGTGGTTGAACGGATGCGGCAGGGTGGCTTCAACCTTGGCGGCGAACAATCGGGACATATTGTGATGACCGATTATGCCACGACCGGTGACGGACTGATGGCGGGCATGCAGTTTCTGGCGGAATTGGTGCGTGGAGAGCGCAGGGCGTCAGAGCTTTTGCATCAGTTCGATGCGGTGCCGCAACTCCTTAAGAACGTGCGCTTTGGCGCGGGACAGACACCGCTTGATATGGCCCCGGTGAAGGCCGCGATTGCGCAGGCCGAGGCGGATTTGTCCGGTGGTGGGCGGTTGCTGATCCGCAAGTCGGGCACAGAACCTTTGGTCCGGGTGATGGCAGAGCACGAAGATGCGGCGCTGATGGAGCGTTGTGTGGATGGTGTCGTGGCGGCTGTGACAGAGGCCGTCGGCGGTTAAGTCCCGGCCCGGCCAAACAACCGGCGCAACGCGCCGAATTGGCTGATCGCAACACCGGCCAAGATCAAGACCATCGCATAGAGCAGCGAGGGCGGCATTGGTTCGGCCAAGATCCACGCGCCCAGCACCACAGACCAGACCGGCACCTGATAATTGACCAAAGACATAAAGACCGGACCGGCGCTGCGCACCACCAGCACTCGCAGAATATTGGCGGCGGCGGTTGGGATCAGCCCTAAAAAGGCAAGCACAACAAGGGTTTGATTGTCGGGCAAGGGCGGTAGGCCTTCGGTGATAAGGGCCAGCGGCACGGTGATCGCAGAGGCGATCAACAGCAAGACAGTGGCAAGACCGATCGGGTCAACCGCTGGAAGGCGACGCATCAGGATCGAGCTGATGGAATAACAACAGGCCGCCCCAATACAGGCGGTACGCCCTATGGGTTCCAGCAAGCCACCCGAGGTCTCAAAAGCCTGCCCGCCGATCAGAACCACAACCCCGCAAAATCCGATGGCAAACCCGATAGAGCGGCGCAGGGTCAACCGTTCGCCGGGCACAAAGAAATGCGCCAGCACCAGCATGATCAGCGCGGTTGAGGCCATGGACACACCCGCAAAGCCAGAGGTCACATGTTGTTGGCCCCAGGCCAGCAAGGAAAAAGGCACCGCAGAGCTGGCCGCGCCAATTGTGAACAGGGCCGCCCGCTGTGGCCCGCTTAATGGCGCTCGAAACAGCGCGAACCCGCGTAAGCCCCATACGGCCACCATGACCAGCGCCGCAAACACAATGCGCGATGCCGCCAGCCAGAACGGGGTGATGCCGCGCAGCGCGACTTCGGTGACCATAAACGTGCCGCCCCAGACAAAGGCAAGCGTGGCCACCATCAGCCAGCTATAGACGGTGATGCGCGGGGTGGTGTCAGGTGCCATTGTCGTCGATCACATAAGGAGAGGTTGCAGGCGCACCCTGCGCAGTGACATAGCGGCGTTCGACAGTTTCGCCCGCATCATCTCTGGCAAAATGTAGCACTCTGTCATGGTCTGGATAGGTCACGGTGTCGCCGCTGCTGCGTGTGCCGATGACCAGATAGCTCAGCGGTTTGTCAGATCTGTTTTGAACACAATGCCCCAAGGGGGCTCCAGCCTTGAAAGTTGCGGCGTCACCAGGGGTTAGCTGATGTTCTTCATCCCCCTCAAGCACCGTCGCAATGCCGTCCAGAACATAAATCATCTCGTCCTCATGCGCGTGCCAATGCTTGACCGATGACGCCGATCCCGGTGGCAGGGTTTCGACAAAAGCGCCGAACTGGCTCAGCCCGCCGCTGTCGGAAAAAAGGATCGCCTCGAACGGCCCGCAGGGGTTGTTCTTGCCATCACCGCTATCGCGTTTTGCGTCGGCTTTCTTGATGATGGGCATTTTGACTGTCCTTGACCTAGGGGTGATGCGTCCACGCAAAAGACCCCGGCAGAGGGGCGGGGTCAATGAGTTTCACTTCGCCATGGGGCGAAGGATGGCTGGCCTGTTTGCGTTAGCGGGCCAGTCCGAGTCTACGGGGAATCCGAGCTTGCAGATTTACCAGCCGTTGAACCTTGGCCAGAACCCGCCTTGCAGCAGATGGTATCCCTCATAGCCACCCGCCGCTGTGAGGCAGGCATGTCCGGGCAAGATCCGCACCTGTGTGCCAATGGGCAGGCGGTCAAAAATCGCCGGGTCTTTGACCGTGACCGTTCCGTGTTCCTGATGCACGGTGTTGATGCTCAGCCCTAGCGGGGTCAGATCTTTGGCATCGCACAGCCAGCCAAAGCGGGCATCGGGCAGAAAGATGTTGGCGCCAATGTCCTTTGACATGGCCAATGCGCCCGCATCGACGGTCAAAACGCCCGCGCTGCGGTTGTGGCCAATCACGGTGGCCAGAACAGTCAACGCGATATCCTCACGCTCGCAGACGCCGCGGCCAAATTGGCTCAGATCCCAGACCATGTAGATCCCGCAACGCATTTCATCGATGCCATCTAGGTTTTCTGCATGCAGGACCGTCGGTGTCGACCCGGCAGAGACTATCGGCACCTCAATCCCGGCGGCCCGAAGACGCTTTGCCGCGGTGGTGGCGGCGTTGACCTCATCATCTGCAATCTCTTTGATCCGCGCGATCTGGTTGGTGCTGTAGGAATGGCCCGCATGGGTCATGATACCCGCAAGTTGGCCGCCCAACACCCGCGCAATACCCTCCAAGTCGTTGTTACCGCTTTCGATTCCGCCGCGATGTTCGCCGCAGTCAATCTCGATCATGGCACGGTTGGGCAGGCCGCTTTGCACCAGGGCCTGCGCCATCTCGATCGAATCGAGGGTCAGTGTCAGCTGCTTGCCGGTTTCAGTGTTGATCCGCCGGACGTGATCAAACTTGTTGGGTGTGATCCCCGCCGCATGCAGGATGTCATCAAAGCCCGCGCGGGCAAAAACCTCGGCCTCGCGGAGCGTAGAAACCGTGATCCGCGCCATCTTTCCGTCCGTCGCAAGTTTGGCCGCTTCAATGGATTTGAGCGTTTTCAGATGTGGGCGCAAGGCGACACCGCGGGCCGCGCAATGGCTGCGCATCTTGGCGGCATTTGCCTTCAACCGCTCCTGGTCGAGGATAAGGCAGGGCGTTTCCATGTCCGCGAATTGCATGGTGTCTTACTCCTGAAATACGGTGGCCTCGGCAGAGAAGGCCCAAAAAAAAGCGCCCAGCAGAAAGGGCTGCTGGGCGCTGAATTGTCGTGATCTAAAGCCTTAGTTCTTGGCTTTGTCGACCATCTTGCCGGCAGAGATCCAAGGCATCATGTCGCGCAGCTTGCCGCCGACGACTTCGATCTGGTGCTCGTCGTTTGCACGGCGCGAGGATTTGATTGTTGGCTGGCCAACAGCGTTTTCCAACATGAAGTCACGCACAAATTTTCCGGACTGGATGTCGCTCAGAACCGCTTTCATACGGGCCTTTGTCTCGTCATATGGCAGAATGCGCGGGCCGGAGACGTACTGGCCGTACTCAGCTGTGTTGGAGATGGAGTAATCCATGTTGGCGATGCCGCCTTCATAGATCAGGTCCACGATCAGTTTGGTTTCGTGCAGGCATTCGAAATAGGCCATCTCAGGCTCATAGCCCGCTTCGACAAGTGTCTCGAAACCCATGCGGATCAGCTCAACGATACCGCCGCACAGAACGGCCTGTTCGCCAAAGAGATCGGTTTCGCATTCTTCGCGGAAGTCGGTTTCGATGATGCCAGAACGCCCGCCACCGATGGCAGAGCAATAGGACAGGCCGATTTCCAGCGCCTTGCCGGATGCGTCTTTGTCAACGGCCACAAGGCAAGGCACGCCGCCGCCTTTGGTGTATTCGCCGCGCACAGTGTGACCGGGGCCTTTTGGCGCCATCATGATTACGTCGATGCCTTCTTTGGGTTCAATCAGGCCAAAGTGGACGTTCAAACCGTGGGCAAATGCGATTGCTGCGCCTTCACGGATGTTGTCGTGAACATATTTTTTGTAGGTTTCGGCCTGCAGTTCGTCGGGCATGGTGAACATGATCACGTCGGCCCATGCTGCGGCTTCGGAGATTTCCATAACCTTGAGGCCTTCGCCTTCGGCTTTTGCCTTGGAGGCAGAGCCGTCGCGCAGGGCAACAACGAGGTTTTTCGCACCGCTGTCACGCAGGTTCAGCGCGTGGGCGTGGCCCTGAGAGCCATAGCCGAGGATGGCGACTTTTTTGTCTTTGATGAGGTTAACGTCACAGTCACGGTCGTAATAAACGCGCATTTTGGCGGTCCTTTCGAGGTCATAAATCTGAGGTTCAACATACCCATTGTTGTGAGAGGGGCCATTGCTGTTTTATGAGTTTATTTGGCCAAATGAAGATGATAATGCGTGATATGTGAGAAAAGTGGAAAAATCATGCTTGATGACATGGATCGCCGTTTGTTGCGCTATTGGCAGGCAGAACCAAGCCTGAGCCCGGGTGAATTGGCCGAACGTTGCGGCATGACACCGGGCAAGGCGGCGCGGCGGATTGCCAAGATGGAAGATGACGGCATCGTGCAGGGGGTGAGCGCGGTGGTGAACTGGGCCGCGCTTGGCTATGCGGTGGAGGTGTCTTTGCGGGTGACGCTCGACAAAACCCAAAGCAATGCCTTTGACGCCTTTCTCGCCGAGGCGCGACAGGTGCCCGAGGTGATCGAGGTGCAGACCTTTCTGGGCCGTGTTGATGTGCGCCTGTCGATCATTGCCCGTGACATGGCCCATTATCAGCAGATTTACCGCAGCCGCATCCTGACCCTGCCGCATATTGCGGACATTGAGGCCTTGATGCAGGTGGCGCGGATCAAATCAGAACAGACTTTGCCGATATGATTGATCTGGATGACATTGACCATCAGTTGATCCGGTCACTGGCGCGGGACGCGACACAAAGCGCCTCTGCATTGGGGCGGCGCTATGGGCTCAGCCAGCCTGCCACATGGCGCCGCATCCGGCGGCTTGAGGAGGAGGGGATCTTGCGCGGGCGCAGGCTGCGGCTGAACGCAGAAAGCCTTGGCTTTGGGGTGACGGTGTTTTTGGGCATCAAACTGGCCACCAAAGGGCGCGTGAGCCTTGAGGATTTCGAGCGTGCGGTTGCGGCGATCCCCGAGGTGCAGACGGTGGAGCATGTGCTGGGCCTCTATGATTACCGTTTGCGGGTTGTGGCGCGGGATTTGCCGGATTTTGAACGGGTGCTGCGGCGGCGCATCATGACCTTGCCCGGCGCGGGTGAAGTTGAGGCCAATGTGCTGCTGAGCGAAGAGCGCCTGCCGGGGCCGCTTGGTCTTTAGGCGGGGTGCAGAAGGGGCCAGACAACCATGATTTTCGTGTTAGCATGATCCCAAGGAGGAGCCATATGCCCCAGATCAAAGCCAATGCTGCCTTGCAGACCGTCATCACCACATTCGAATGCTCGCCCGGAACATGTCAGGATTTGCTGGACCTGCTGACGCAGGCCTATGCCGAGTTTATCTCGAAACAACCGGGGTTCACCGGCGCGGGTCTGCATGTGAATGACGCGGAGACGCGGATTGCGAATTATTCCCAATGGGCCACCCGCGATGATTTCAAGGCGATGCTGCGCACCGACGAGATGCGCCGCCGCAACCGCGAGATTGCCAAGCTGTGTACCCGGTTTGAGCCGGTGATGTACGAGGTCGCCGCCGCCTTTCCCGAATAGGGGTGCAGGGCAGGGGCGCTTGAGTTATGCATTGTGTAAAACTTGAGTGCAAAGGATCGCGGCATGTTTATTCAGTTGCTTTTGGGAAGTGGTTTGATCGCGATCACGGCCATTGCCGCTGCGATGTCGTGGTGGGGGTTGGAGCTGGCACTGGCGCGCAGTCACCGCTGGGTGATCCGTCCGCCGCACGGGCCTAAGCTGACCATTTTGTTGTCTTTTGCGATGCTTTGGACATTGGTGATGATGACAGCGGCGGTCTGGATCTGGGCCGTGGCGCTGTGGTTGTTGCAGATTTTTGTGACCTTTGAGGCGTCGGTGTATTTCTCGCTGGTCGCTTTCACGACGCTCGGCTTTGGCGACGTCCTGTTGCCGGTGGAATGGCGGCTGCTGGGCGGGCTTGCTGCGGCAAACGGCCTTTTGATCTTTGGGTTGCTGACTGCGATGTTGGTCGAAACCCTGCGCCAGATCCGCACCCGCCAGCGCGGCGGATCGGTCTGACGGGCCGGGCGCCAATTGCGGCTATGAAACCCCAGGGCCTGCGCGGCGAGGGATGACCAAATCAGAAGGGGAACAACCTATGGCTTTGCTCGACACAATTGACCCAAGCGGGTTGGATGAGTTTTCCGTGGTCTTCACGGACCGGTCGCTCAACCATATGTCCGCCAGTTTTCAACAGGTAATGCGCGATATCTCCGAGTTGATGAAGGAGGTCTACAACGCCGATGCGGTGGCCCTGATCCCCGGCGGCGGCACCTACGCGATGGAGGCCGTGGCGCGCCAGTTTGCCCGTGGCGCCGAGGTATTGGTGGTGCGCAACGGCTGGTTCTCCTATCGCTGGAGCCAGATCATCGAAAGCGGCGATCTGACCGGCAATGCCACGGTGATGAAAGCGCGGCCGCAGGGCAATGCGCCGCAAAGCCCCTTTGCGCCTGCACCGATTGAAGATGTGATCGCGGCCATTCACGAAAACAAACCGCAGGTGGTCTTTGCCCCGCATGTGGAAACCAGCGCCGGGGTGATCCTGCCCGATGATTACATCACCACGATGGCGCAGGCGGCGCATGAGGTTGGGGCGCTGATGGTGCTCGATTGCATCGCGTCGGGTTGCGCGTGGGTGGACATGAAAGCCCTTGGCGTGGATGTGGCAATCTCGGCGCCGCAAAAGGGGTGGAGCGCCTCACCAAGTGCGGGCATTGTGATGATGTCCGCCGCCGCTGAGGCGCGGCTGGCAGAAACACAATCGGACAGTTTCGCCATTGATCTGGCGAAATGGCGCAGCATCATGAAGGCCTATGAAGATGGCGGTCATGCCTATCATGCCACAATGCCGACCGATGCCTTGCGGGCGTTCCGCGATACGGTGGTCGAGACCAAGGAATACGGATTTGACCGCTTGAAAGAGGCGCAATGGCGGCTTGGTGATGGGGTTCGGGCGATGTTGGCGGCCAAGGGCGTGACCTCGGTCGCGGCGGATGGCTTTGGTGCGCCGGGGGTCGTGGTCAGCTATACCTCCGACCCGCAGGTGCAGAACGGCAAGGCCTTTGCCGAGAGGGGCATGCAGATCGCCGCTGGTGTGCCGTTGCAGGTGGGCGAGCCGGAGGGGTTCAGCACATTCCGTCTGGGGCTGTTTGGTTTGGACAAGCTTTATGATGTGGACGCCACATTGGCGCGGCTGGCGGCTGTGTTGGATGAGGTTGTTTGAGGGGGTGGTTCTTGGGGGGGAAATGTCGGCTTTGCGGACAAAGTGACGTTGGCGCAACGCTCTTTTTTTGATAAAAGCCGCCTGCGAAGTACCCTAAAGAAAGTGCTGGCCAGATGAAGATGAAATGCAGGCTTGGAGAGCCGCATAATGGTTGGCTCCCTTTCAATTTGACTATCAACGATTATCGGCTCGAAATTGAGGTTTCAGATGTACCCCAAAATCCTGTTGATAATCTGGTCACAGGATTAGGTCGGGCGCTGGATGGCCTTGAGTCCGAAACTTGGCTTAATTTAGAGCCCGCTAGCTATTATCTAAGATTTACGCCCGTTTCATGCCAAGGAATCTGCTTCCGCATAGAATTCGCTGACCAAGATACCCAACAGCGGAAACACCGAACAACAGAGCTTGAACTAAGAGGAACCAGAGAGGAAATCATTCTTCCGTTTTGGCGGGCAGTCAAAGAGTTCGAGAGCCATTCCTTTTCGGAAAGTGCTTGGCCCAGAACCGATGGTACCGCACTCACAATGCTAGAAAAAACTATCAAGAGCTAGTGAGAGCAAAGGGCTCATAGTTGCCATCTGACAACGCAGGTCGGGTTTCGAAGGATAGCTGCCGCCGAATGTGCGGAGCGAAGTGCCATTCCTCGCAGGTCCGAAAGCTGGATGCTGGTTTTGGGCCGCGCTAGCTTAGGTTGGAAGTCTGAACACTCGCTTAAACCTCTTGTCTGCGTCCAGATCATCAACCAATTTTGCGACAGCTCTCCATTCTGACCATTTTTGACCGGCAAGACGGTATTTTACTGCGATAGTTCGAAAATCCGCGTAGGCAACCAAGTATCTTTTGTTTCTTTCAGAGAGTTCTGCGCTTAACTCGATGAGCTCTTCGGTAGCTTCATATTGTTTCCGGGCGTTTTCCAAATTTCCAGAAAACAACTCTATGTCAGCGAGCAACAAATTGAAGCCAACTGAATGTGGGGCCCGTTGAACCAAATTTTGCGCCGCCTTTTTTGCCTTGGAGAATTCGCCTTGTCGAGCGAGCTCTTGCGCCCGGTAAACTCGAAAATTGTTGATTAGTCTCATTTGAATTTGGTCTCGTAAGTCCTTGCGGAAGCTAGCACCTAGCCTGTGCCAGTCAAAAAGATTTAGATGAGGGCTCAAGGCCGACATCTGGCAGCTTCGGTAAGCCTTGCCAACCGGTAAGGTGGGGCACGACATATAGGAGCGGCAGGCGAAGGGCGGCTGTGTGGACTAAGCGGCTGCCCATTCTTGTGATCTGGTGGCTTATGTCCTAAGCCTCGTCATACTCGCCCAACGTGTGCAAAGCATGAGGCATAACATGAAACGACTCTACTTTTCTTTCGCCGTTGTTTTGTTGGTAGCTTCGTATGTATCGTACTACCGATTTTATGACGAAATGTATTGGCCGGGGTCAGCGCATGAAAGAATCCAAAGTGCTGCTCGTGCAATACAAGAAAACGGCAAAACGGTAGGTGGGTGCTATTCTTCTCAGAATGCCTTAAATATCGCAGATAAGGCTCCAGAAGCCCTCAAAGCCTGCTTGCTACTGATCGAGCCGATAGGTGAATTCATTGAAGAGCACCCTAGAGAATACATCAAGCGCTTCTACCGTGCACAACAAGGGGGGCGCGTGTGCGAAATCACGCTCTCCACAACTTGGAATGAACAAAGGATTGTTGGTTCGGACTGCTACTATGGGTTGTTCGAAGGCAGTTCCTACGAAGGAACCGGGATGACCGACGATCCATTTGGATAACAAAAGTCGTTCCTGTAACTCTGGGCTCAAAACGGACATCTGGCAGCTTCAGTCTGCGAAAGGCGCTACACAACAAGAACAAGCGTCCCCCGAGCCGACCAACGTGGTGGGATGACCCAATTACCGCACCCCGAGGCCCATTTGCATCAGCATTTTACGCACCTGCGGCATCGCATAAAGTGCATTGAGACCGGCCGCGCGGGCGTCGCGGGCCAGAGGGCTGCTGGCTTGGCTGGCGCGGTTGAGCAGATCAATGCCGCGCACCCGCAGTTGGATATCGGCATAGCGGGCCTTGTGATATTTCTCCAGCATCGCCGCATCGCCCAGCGTTTCGGGATGCGCCACTGCCAGATCAAGCAGGCATGCCAGATCATTGAGCGACATGTTCAGCCCCTGCGCCCCGATAGGCGGCACCACATGGGCGGCCTCTGCGATAAGCGCCAGACGTTCGCCGCTGAGCCGGTCCGCGTGTTGGTTGATGATCGGCCAGACATTGCGCGGGCTGGCCAAGGTGAGAGGACCAAACAGATGGCAGGACCGCTCTGACATTTCGGCCTCGAATGCGGCGGTGTCCGTTGCTGCGCGGGCGACTGTCAGGGGGCCATCGTCCATCCAGACCACCGCCGATGAGGGCATGCTATTCAGATCGGGCAGGGGCACCAGCGTGAACGGCCCGCCTGTGCGGTGCACCTCGGTTGAGACATTTTCGTGTGGGATCGGATGGGTCACGGCAAAGGCCAGTGCCTTTTGCCCATAACGCCGGGTGCTGACGGAAATGCCTGCCGCCTCGCGCATCGGGCTGGCGCGGCCATCGGCGGCGACCACCAGTTTGCAGCGCAGGCGGCTGCCATCGGTCAGGCCCACGCGGGCCTCTGCGGTGCGGGTGAACAGCGATGTTGTGCCAGTACCGGGCCGGAAATCCACATTGGGCAGATCATCCAGCCGCGCCACCAGTTCCCGGCGGAGCAGCCAGTTGGGAAAGTTCCAGCCGAAGGGCTGGTCCGAGATGTCGCTGGCATCAAATTCGCGGGTGACGCGCGGTTCAGCCACCTCGCCGCCCGCATCCACGATCCGCATGATTTGCAAAGGGGCCGCATGGGGGGCAAGCGCGGGCCATATCTCGGCCGATTCCAGCACCCGCCGGGCCGGTTGCAGGAATGCCGTGGTGCGCATGTCGGCGCCTTGTGCATCCTTTTCGACAACGGGCGGGGCCGGATCCACACAGATCACATCAAAACCAGCGGTGCCAAAGGCCGCCGCTGCCGTCAGCCCGGCAATCCCGCCACCCGAGATCAGAATATCGCAATCAAAAGCCATGAGTTACACTTATGCTTTCACCCGTTCGAGGAAACCCCGAAGATCATCGGTATGGTAGTCAATATGCGCGGCATGCTGTCGCGCAGGGGCCACATGCACCGTGCGCATGCCCATTTCAAAAGGTGCGGACAGGTTGCGGGCATCATCCTCAAACATCGCGGCACTGGCGGGATCAAGCCCGTCGGCGGCGAACACTTTGTCAAAGGCTTCGCGATCCGGTTTGGGCAGAAAATCGGCGTGTTCAACGCCATAGATCGCGTCAAACAGGCCAGAAAGCCCCCGCGCGGCCAGCACCCTTTCGGCATAGGGCGCACAGCCGTTGGTATAGACAATGCGCCGCCCCGGCAGGCTGCGGATTTCGGCGGCCAAGTCGGGATCGGGGGTCAGGCTGTCCATGGAAATATCATGCACGTCCACCAAATAGGGCGCGGGATCCACGTCATGTTCGCGCATCAACCCGGCCAATGTGGTGCCGTGTTCGTGCCAGTATTTGCGGCGCAGACGGTCCGCCTCGGGTTGGTCCACCTTGAGTTCCTGCATCACCCAGTTGGTCATGCGCACCTCAATCAGGTCAAACAGCCGCGCCTCGGGCGGGTACAGCGTATTGTCCAGATCAAAGACCCAAGTGTCGATATGAGAGAAAGCATCACGTGGCATATGTTTGGCTTAGGCGCTTGGCGGGCGCTTCGCAAGGGTGCTGCGGGCTTGCGCCGAAAGGATCAAACAGTAAGGTGGCGGCAATCAAAGGAAGATTGCCATGGCCGCGCCCAAACCTGGATCAACAGACGCTTATTCGATGATACTTGAGGCCATCGATGTGGGCACCTATCGCCCCGGTGATCGGCTGGTGGAAAGTGAATTGGCAGACCGCTTTGGCGTGTCACGCACACCGGTGCGCGAGGCGTTGCAGCGGCTTGAAACCCAATCGCTTTTGACGCGGGACGGGCGCAGCTTGATCGTGGCGTCGTTGGATCACAACCAAACCGCCGAGCTTTATGTGGTCCGCGGTGAGCTGGAGGGGCTGGCGGCCCGTCTGGCCGCGCGCCATGCCACCGAGGAAGAGGTGCGCGTGTTGCGCGAAATGGTCGAGGCGGACAACAAGCTGGTTAATGACCCTTCGGCCCTGTCGCGCAGCAACCGCCGGTTTCACAAGCAGATCCATCTGTCCTCGCACAACCGCTATCTGGTGCAACAGCTTGACCTTTTGTACCGCTCCATGGCGCTTATGGCGACGACATCCCTGGCCGCCGAAGGGCGCGGAGAACTGGCGCAGGCCGAGCATGACAAGATCGTATCAATGATCGAAGCGCGGGATGAAGATGGCGCAGATGAAGCGTTGCGCAGCCATATTTCGGTGGCTTTTGTGACCCGGCTCAAGCAAGAAGCGGCGCGGCGCGAAGACGAAGGATAGGCCCTTCGCCTTGGCGCGATGCGTCGCTGGTTAGCTGAGATGGGCAGCGTTGGCAGGCAAATGCGGTTGCGGGTCCGGCGTCACGCCGTGTTGTGTTTTGTCCCAGAAAAACGGGCTCACCACAAATTCATGCAGCGCTTTGAACGCGGCCAGCGCCCCCAGCGGGAAATAGAAGGGCGTGGTGAAGACCCAAGGCATCAGATGGCGATGTCTTTCGCCAGAAGTGGCGATCATCCCGATCAAAAGGTTCAACGTTTCTGACAGGATGAACAGGGTCACCATTGCCCAAAGCATGCCATTGCCCATGGTCATTGGCACCGGATGCGGTAGCCCCGCCAGCGCCAGCCAGAATGACCACAGCAGCGGCGCGGCGGCAAATTGGGCAAAGGTGGCAAGCAGCATGGTCTGCACACCCATAAACCGCAGCCACCCCAGATCGCGTAGCAAGGCCGCCGGATCGCGCATATGCACCGACCATGTGATCAAAAACCCCTTGAGCCAGCGCGAGCGTTGCCGCACCCAAGGCCACGTTCGGCAGTTGGCCTCTTCGAACGTGACGGTATCTATCAGCTCCGTGCGGTATCCGTGCCGGGCCAGCCGCACACCAAGATCGGCGTCTTCGGTGACGTTGTGGGCGTCCCAGCCACAGAGTTTCTCCAGCAGATCCCGGCGGAAAAACAATGTTGTCCCGCCCAAAGGCAACACCAGCCCCAGCCGCGCCACGCCGGGCAAAAGCACCCGCCACCATGCCGCATATTCGATTGTAAAACAACGTGATAGCCAATTTGCGCTGCTGTTGTAATAATCCAGAACCCCCTGCAAACAAGCGACATCCGGCGGGGCAGATTGGAAACGGGTCACAACCTTTTCGATCTGATCGGCCTCGGGCGCATCTTCGGCGTCCCAAACGCCGATGATCGATCCTTGGCAAAAATTCATCGCATAGTTTAGGGCCCGTGGTTTGGTGGTCAATTGATTGGCTTCGGGCACCTCGATCACGCTGATCCATTCGGGCAGGGTGGTGCGCGCCAATGTCTCTCGTGTCAGATCATCTGTGGCCTCAAGCACCAGCACAATTTCGAGCAGCGATTTGGGGTAGGTCAACCGTTCAAGCCGTTTGATCAACGCGCCGGCGATTTCTCGTTCGTGCAACAGCGGGACCAATACGGACACGCGCGGCATCCGAAATGGCACAGTTGGCTGAGTCCGGGATTGGCGCGGCGTCCGGTAGCGGTGCATCAGTTCCGCCCAAAGAGCGGCAGCCTTCAGCGTGGTAGACATCACCAAAGTCACAACCGCCATCAGCATCAACACGCTCAGCGTCCAAAGCGGTGTGTAGATCAGTGCAATCATCAGACCTGCAATGATCGCCACAGCCCAATTGCGCCGCCTTGGTCCGGTGATCTCCCACATGCGGCAGCTTTCTGCGGCGGGCACCTTGCTGGCGGCCTTTTGTGCGAGTTCAGCACCATACAGGCGGTTGATGTGTTGTTTGATCTGCGCAGGTGCGGCGATAGCTGGGAACATCCGCTTTCCAGCGTCGCCCATGCATAGGCGTAACCGGTCAAAATCGCCCGGATCACTGGTGGCGACAAGGACAATGCCATTCAGTGAAATCCACGGAACCACCTGAAATTGCAGGCAAATCGAGGCGGGTAGATGATGGGCCATCAAAAAGGTCGGGGGCTGTTCATCCAGATCGGCCAATTGCGCTGCCGATTGGCGCGACAGGGCCAGCAAAACCTCGTCGCGCGTGGCTAATCCTTCGGCAACAAGCACTTCGCCCAAGGGCGCATCGACATGCCGCTGAAGATCCAGCGCATGGATCAAATCCCGATCCCCGATCACCCCCGCCGCCATCAGGTGTTGCCCCAAAGGCAGCCTTTGTGTGACCGGGCCTGCGATCTGCGGGTCAGTCAGCGCCAACCGAAGATTGCTCATAACCAAATAACCTAACCTGAGACACAGGTTAGCTTTGGCCAAACAGGGTTAATTTTCCCTTAACCAGAGTAAACTCTAGCCCAAAACCGGGTCGCAACGCGCCTCAGGCGCGGTTTTCCATCGCGTCGGCAAAACGCTCGAACAGGTAAAAACTGTCCTGTGGCCCGGGGGAGGCTTCGGGGTGGTGCTGCACCGACCAGACCGGGCGATCCGCCAGACGAATACCACAGTTGGACCCGTCAAACAGCGACACATGGGTTTCCACTACCCCTTCTGGCAAGGTCTGGGCATCCACGGCAAAACCGTGGTTCATCGAGGTGATCTCAACCTTGCCGGTGTCGTTGTCCTTGACCGGATGGTTGGCGCCATGGTGGCCGTGGCTCATCTTGATGGTTTTGGCACCCAAAGCCAGCGCAAGCATTTGATGCCCAAGGCAGATACCAAAAACCGGCAGATCTGTCTTGTCCAGCACATCGCGGATCATGGGCACGGCATATGCGCCTGTTGCCGCCGGATCACCGGGGCCGTTGGACAGGAAAACCCCGTCAGGATTATGCGCCATCACATCATCATAGGATGCCGTGGCGGGGAGCACTGTTACATCACATCCAGCCGAGGCAAGGCAGCGCAGGATGTTGCGTTTTGCACCATAATCAACCGCGACAACCTTGTATTTGGGGTTCTCATTTGGGGCATAGCCATCAGGCCAGGCCCAGCGGGTTTCATTCCAGCGGTAGGATTGGGCGCAGGTCACTTCCTTGGCCAGATCCATGCCTTCCAATCCGGCAAAGGCGCGGGCCTTGGTCACCAGATCTTCAATGTCGAAATTGCCCTCCGGATCATGGGCGATGGCCACATGTGGCGCGCCGCTTTGCCGGATGGCGCGGGTCAGGCGGCGGGTGTCCACGCCACCAATGGCGATGCGGCCCCGCGCCGAGAGCCATTCCGACAAGGTCTGCACGTTGCGCCAGTTGCTGGGGTCCGTCGGCATCCATTTGACCACCATGCCCGCGGCAACCGGATCACCGGTCTCGTCATCCTCGGGGTTGGTGCCGGTATTGCCGATATGGGGAAAGGTGAAGGTCACGATCTGGCCCGCATAGGACGGGTCGGTCATGATCTCCTGATAGCCGGTCATTGCTGTGTTAAAACAAAGCTCTGCAACCGTTTCACCGGTGGCACCAAAGCCCATGCCGTAGAAAATTGAACCGTCCGCCAGTACAAGACAGGCAGTCGGGCGAGGTGAAGTGGGCGCGGACATGGGCAGCCTCCGGGCGGGATGTGTATGGATAAATCTGCGCGAACCTAATGCCGGGGCGGGCTGTGGTCAAGCCTTGTTGAAAAATGAGATTTCGTTGAAAAACAATATCTTAGATGCTTTGATGCCCATTGCCTGCCGCGCAGTCTACAGGTATGGTCCGAAGCTTAGTATCGATCAGAGCACAGGACCGACCCCATGACTTTGCGCACCCGCATCTCAGATGCCCTTAAACAAGCCATGCGAGACAAGGCGGCAGCACGGCTTTCGACGCTGCGCCTGATCAATGCGGCAATCAAGGACAAGGACATCGCCAGTCGCGCCACCGGCAGTGACGATGGCGCAAGCGAGGCCGAAGTTCTGGCGATCCTTGGCAAAATGGCCAAACAACGGATGGAATCGGCGCGGGCCTATGAAGAGGGCGGGCGTCTGGATCTGGCAGAGCGGGAGCGTCAGGAAATCACCGTGATCGAAGAATTCCTGCCGCGGCAGCTTGACGATGCCGAGGTTGAAGCCGCGGTTGAGGCGGCAATTGCAGAGGTCGGTGCCTCCTCCATCCGGGATATGGGCAAGGTCATTGGCCTGCTCAAAACCAAGTACACCGGGCGGATGGATTTTGGCGCTGTTGGGCCCAAGGTGAAGAACCGTCTGGGTTGAGTTGTCCACAAGGCAGCGTTTGGTACTTACATTATTCTTAACAATGGCTTGATGGCGTCACCTCATGCGCCGCATGAGGTGTTTGTCCACAGGCATTAGCGCTTAATTTTCTGGCTTCTGTGCGATCAGAAACACGGCTTTACGCTTGCCGGGCCGCCAGCAGGTATGGATCTTCAAGCCCGCATCCTGCACCGCGCTTTCCAGTTCACGTTTGCGCAAGAAGTTGATGCGCGGGAGCAAGCCAACCGCCCGTCCGGGCCATGCGATCAGTTTGAATGCAGACATCCCTTCGGACATGCAGATGGTGCTGGTCACGAGATAGCCACCGGGGGCCAGCATATCGGCCATGTTGGCAATCACCTTGCGATGATCCTTGACCAGATGCAGCAGGCTATGGGCCATGATCATGTCATAGGGTTGATCAGGGTGCGGGACATCCTCGGCGGCACATTCGACAAAGGTGATGTTGGACACCGAAGCATTCCATGCCTTTTCACGGGCAATATCCAACATGCCCGATGACAGGTCCGTCGCTGTGATATGCGCGACATTGGGCGCATGATGAATCGCCGTAGACCCGGTGCCACAGCCAATCTCAAGCACCTGCATGTCTCGGCGCATCAATGCTGCGGTTTCGCGCAGCTTGCGTTCATAGTTTTCAACGTCGGAAATGGTGCTGCGGGCATAGCCGGGGGCCATACGATTCCAGAACCGGCTTTCGGGGTGAGGTTTGCTGAGATTGGTCATTGGAGGTCCATGCATTTGAGGCTTGCGGATTGGCTACATCATAAGAAAATTTTGGGGAATTGACTAAATCTGGTGAATTGCTATGCAAATTTGTATGGATTGGCGATTGATCAATTTCGATTGGAACAGGGCGCGGGCGTTTTTGGTCACCGCCGAAGAAGGGTCGCTGTCTGCCGCGGCGCGGGCGCTTGGCCTGACGCAGCCGACCTTGGGCCGGCAGGTGGCCGCGCTGGAAGAAGAACTGGGAGTGGCCTTGTTTGAGCGGGCCGGGCATGGGCTGATGCTGACGCCCTCTGGGCTTGAGATGATGGATCACGTGCGCGCCATGGGGCAGGCCGCTGGCGGGCTGTCGCGTGTGGCATCGGGGCAATCGCAGACAGCGGAGGGGCTGGTCAGCATCACCGCCAGCGAGATCCTGTCGGTCTATAATCTGCCGCCTGTTTTGGCCAAGTTGCGGCAGGCGCATCCGGGCATTCGCATTGATATCGTGGCCAGCAATGAGTTGCGGGATCTGCGCCGCCGCGAGGCCGATATCGCCCTGCGCAATGTCCGGCCCACCGATCCGCAATTGATCGCCCGAAAGCTGCGCAATGGGCGGGCCAGCCTCTATGCCGCGCGGAGTTATGTGCAGGCGCAGGGGCCGTTTGAAACGCTCAAGTCTCTGGTGGCGGCCGATTTTATCGGCTTTGCTGACAATGATGTCTTGATTGACGGCTTGAACGCGGCGGGCGTGCCGGTGACAGCAGACAACTTTGTTCTGACCAGCGCGACCCATCTTGTGCAATGGCAAATGGTTCAACAGGGGCTTGGTATCGGGATCATGACCGACGATGTGGCGGCGCAGACGGCGGATGTGGTGCAGTTGATGCCGGGGATTGATCCTTTTGAGATCGAAACTTGGCTGGTGGCGCACCGCGAGTTGAGCACAAGTCGGCGGATGCGCATTGTGTTTGATTATCTGGTTGAGGCGCTTGGCTGATCGGGAGGCAGACGGCGTTGCAGGTCTTCAAAAAGGGCGATGCGTTCGTCCTCGGACAGGAAGGCACCGATCTCGACCTCGCGCCCCTTGCCGCGCAGGGTCACGTAATGCGGGACCGGCCCGTCGCTGTCGTATTTCGTGACCTGAGCCCAATAGCGGTTGCATTCCCAGTCTTTCACATCGCCTTTTGCCGTGGTGTGGCGCAGGTGGGTCATCTCCTGATCGAGGGTCAGCACCTCTTCGATCAGGCGGGATTTGTGATTGCGTTGCAGGGCAAAGTACATCCCCGCCACCGCCAGCAGGACAAAGGGCAACAAACCCCACAGCAGCGCCGTGCCCAGCAAGGGCAGGGTCGGGATGAGGATCAGCGTGAACGTCACGAGGATGAAACCGGCAAAGCCGCGTGGCGGCAGCGATTGGTGCGGCCAAAGGCGCAGTTGCTGGGGTATCTCGCCGGGCTGTGTGGTCCATTTGTAGGGCATTGGATCCGTGCCTTTGATTGCGTGGAAGGCCAAAGATAGCGGTGCGCGGCGCCGGGGCAATGCGGCACGGCGCAGCAGCGTTCAGGTGCCGATCAGATCCCAGCGATTGCCAAAGATATCGCGGAACACGGCGACGGTGCCGTAAACCTCGTGGCGCGGTTCTTCTTCAAAGGTGACGCCAGCCGCCAAAAGCCGCGCATGATCTTCGGCAAAATCATCGGTTTGCAAGAACAACCAGACGCGGCCCGCACCTTGATCACCAATCGCGGCGGTCTGCCGCGCGTCCGCCGCCTGGGCCAGAATGAACCCCGCACCGCCGCCGGGCGGTGTGACCCGGACCCAACGTTTGTGCCCCTGATCAATATCTTCGCTGAGTTCAAACCCCATTTGCCCGCAGTAAAAGGCAATGGCGGCATCATAGTCGGGGACAATCAAGGTCAGGGCAGAAAGGCGCATGGCATGTCAATGCAAGGTTCGCGCCAGATGATCAAGGCAGGGCATGTAGGAAGGCAGGATCAGTTGCACGCAGCCGCACCAGCCCCCATATTGCCCCTATGCAGCCAGACCCAAACCTCAGCAGTCATGACGCCATCGCCGAATGGCTTGTCCTTCAGGGCATCTATGGAACCTCGCAGGAAGATCTGCTCGAAGGGTATTGCACCCGGATACTACAGGCCGGATTGCCGGTGCAGCGGGTGCATGTGGCACAGCGGGCCTATCATCCCGAGTATGGCGGTTTTGGCTATAACTGGCAGCGCGATGCCGGCATGGACCGCGCTTCCTATGAACACACAGAAGCACCGCTGGACGTCTGGTTGGCCAGCCCGCTTTATTATCTGCTGAGCGTAGATGAAGCCGATTTGCGGATCAGCCTCGAAGACGGCGACCCGCCCGCCCGGTTTCCGTTTCTGTCCGAATTGAAAGACCGCGGGTGTACCGACTATTTTGCCGCCAAGGTCAGCTTTGAACAGCCGCGCAATTCGCTGGCCACCAACCCGGACGATCCTGCCGAGGGATTGATGATGTCCTGGACCAGCGACAGCGAAGGCGGGTTTTCAGCTGAAAATCTTGCCACCTTGCGCCGGTTGTTACCCTACTTGGGGTTGGCGCTGAAATCGGCGTCGAACCGGCAAATGGCCAGCGATATTGTACAAACCTATCTGGGCGCGGACGCCGGCGAACGGGTTTTGTCGGGCGACATCGTGCGCGGCTCGTCCGAGACGATACATGCGGTGATCTGGTATTTCGATCTGCGCGGCTTCACCAAACTGTCGGAACGGATTGCCGGTCACGCGGTCATTGATATGCTTAACGACTATTTTGGCGAAGTTGTCGGGCTGGTCGAAGGGCACGGCGGTAACGTCTTGAAATTTATGGGCGATGGCCTACTTGCGATCTTTGACTGTAGCAAAGATGCGGGGGCGGTGGACAACGCGCTGGAGGCGGCGATCCAGGTGGGAGAGCGGATGGCGGCGGTCAGCGCCCGGCGGGCAGCAGACGGTTTGACCACCACCGATTACTCTCTCTCGCTGCATGTTGGCGATGTGCTTTATGGTAATATCGGCGGCAAGGCGCGGCTGGATTTCACGGTGATCGGCGCTGCGGTCAATCAAACCGCCCGCATTCAGGGCATGTGCGGGCCGTTGGATCGCAATTTTATCATGTCCGCGCAGGTCGCGCGGCAGGTGACAAGCCGCAAGGCGCAGGTGGTCTCGCTTGGCCCCTATATGCTGCGCGGGGTCGAAGGGCCGCAGGAATTGTTCACGCTTTATTTGGGCAGTTAAACGCAGGGCGGCGGTGAACCGCCCCGCTGATGTCCCTTATTCCAACTCGACCAACAGGTCTTTGGCGTCGATCTGACCACCGGCTTGCACATGCACGGCTTTGACAACCGCGTCACGCTCGGCGTGGATGCCGGTCTCCATCTTCATCGCTTCGATGGTCAAAAGCAGATCGCCCGCATGCACGGTTTGCCCGACCACAGCCCCGACAGAGGCCACAACCCCCGGCATTGGTGCGCCGATGTGATTGTCATTGCCCGCCTCCGCCTTTGGCCGTTGCAAAGTCGTTGATTTGACCAGACGGTTCGGCACCCGGATCACACGTGGCTGGCCATTGAGTTCAAAGAACACCTTAACTTCGCCATCCTCGGTGGTCTCGCTCATCGCTTGCATGCGAATTTCGAGGGTCTTGCCGGGGTCAATCTCGGCAGAGATTTCTTCGCCCGGTTCCATGCCGTAAAAGAACGTCTGCGTGGGCAGGGTGCGGACCGGGCCATAGCTGCGGTGGCGTCCCATGTAATCAAGGAAGACCTTGGGATACATCAGATAACCGCAGAGATCCTCATCGTCGATGGCCATGCCGTCCAGCTCTGCCGACAGCTCGGCGCGGACGGCTTCGAGGTCAACCGGCTCAAGGTGTTTGCCGGGGCGTTCGGTGTTGGGCGCTTCGCCCTTGAGCACCTTTTTGACGATCCCGTCAGGGAAGCCGCCGGGAGGCTGGCCCAAATTGCCGCGCATCATGTCGATGACACTGTCAGGGAAGGCCACATCGGTTTCGGGGTCTTCCACATCGGGGCGGCTCAACCCTTGGGACACCATCATCAGGGCCATGTCACCCACAACCTTGGAGGAGGGCGTCACTTTGACGATATCACCAAACATCTGGTTCACATCCGCATAGGTGCGGGCAACCTCGGGCCAGCGGTCGTCAAGGCCAAGCGAGGCGGCCTGCGCTTTGAGGTTGGTGAACTGACCGCCGGGCATTTCGTGCAGATACACCTCGGAGGAAGGGGCCTGCATGCCGGTTTCAAAGGCGCTGTATTGGCCGCGTACGGCCTCCCAATAGTCGGAGATTTCGCGCACCGCGTTCATATCCAGCCCGGTGTCACGGTCGGTGTGTTTGAGCGCCTCAACCACAGACCCAAGCGTCGCCTGAGAGGTGTTGCCGCTGAGCGCGTCCATGGCGCAATCCACCGCATCCACGCCTGCGTCCGCTGCGGCCAGAATGGTGGCGCTGGCGATGCCGGCGGTGTCATGGGTGTGGAAATGGATCGGCAGACCCACCTCGGTCTTGAGCGCCTTGATCAGCACCCGCGCCTGCGCCGGTTTCAGCAGCCCGGCCATATCCTTGAGGCCCAGCACATGGGCGCCCGCGGCCTTCAGATCCTTGCCCATCTGGACATAGTATTTCAGGTCATATTTGGCGCGGTTCGGGTCAAAGATATCGCCGGTGTAGCAGATTGTGCCTTCGCAGACCTTGTTCGCCTCAACCACCGCGTCCATCGCAACGCGCATGTTCTCCACCCAGTTCAGGCTGTCAAAGACGCGGAACACATCAACACCGGTGTCGGCGGCTGTGGCGACAAATTTCTGCACCACGTTGTCCGGATAATTGGTATAGCCCACGCCGTTGGAGGCACGCAGCAACATCTGGGTCATCACATTGGGCAGGGCGGCACGCAAGTCGCGCAGGCGTTGCCACGGGCATTCCTGCAAGAACCGGTAGGCCACATCAAACGTCGCGCCGCCCCAGCATTCCATCGAGAACAGCTGTGGCAGGTTGGCGGCATAGGCCGGGGCGACCTTGATCATGTCATGGCTGCGCATCCGCGTGGCGAGCAAGGATTGGTGGCCGTCGCGCATCGTGGTGTCAGTGATCAACAACTGGCGTTGTTGGTCCATCCAATCGGCCACGGCTTGCGGGCCTTTTTGTTCCAACAGGTTGCGTGTGCCCATCATCGGCTCTGCCGTGGTGGCAGGCGGTTTGGGGTCGCGCAATTGCACCGGCGGGCGCGGGGTTTCCTTGGTTTCAGGATGCCCGTTCACGGTGATGTCGGCGATATAGGTCAAAACCTTGGTGCCACGGTCCTTGCGCTTCTTGAACTGGAACAGCTCGGGCGTCTCGTCGATGAATTTGGTGGTGTATTCATTGCTCAAAAACGTCGGATGTTTCAGCAGGTTTTCCACAAAGGCAATGTTGGTGCTGACGCCGCGCACACGGAATTCGCGCAGGGCGCGGTCCATCCGCGAGATGGCTTTTTCCGGGGTCGGTGCCCAAGCGGTGACCTTGGTCAGCAGGCTGTCATAATAGCGGGTGATTACCCCGCCCGCATAGGCGGTGCCGCCATCAAGGCGGATGCCCATACCGGTGGCCGAACGGTAGGCGGTGATACGGCCATAGTCAGGGATAAAGTTGTTGAGCGGATCTTCGGTGGTGACGCGGGTTTGCAGGGCGTGACCATTGAGGCGGATCTCGTCCTGGGCGTTTTTGCCTGTGGCCTCGGCAATGGTCTTGCCTTCGGCGATCAGGATTTGTGCCTGCACGATGTCGATACCGGTCACCTCTTCGGTGACGGTGTGTTCCACCTGTACGCGCGGGTTCACTTCGATGAAGTAGAATTTGCCGGTTTCCATATCCATCAGGAATTCAACGGTGCCTGCACATTCATAACCAACATGGGCGCAGATTTTGCGGCCCAGCTCGCAAATCTCTGTGCGTTGGTCTTCGGTCAAGTAGGGGGCAGGAGCGCGTTCCACGACCTTTTGGTTGCGGCGCTGCACCGAACAATCGCGTTCAAACAGGTGGTAGATTTCCCCGTGTTTGTCGCCCAGGATCTGTACCTCGACGTGGCGGGCGCGGATGATCATCTTTTCCAGATAACCCTCGCCATTGCCAAAAGCTGCTTCGGCCTCGCGGCGGCCTTCGAGCACTTTTTCCTCAAGCTCGGCCTCGCCGTGGATCGGGCGCATGCCGCGTCCGCCGCCGCCCCATGACGCTTTGAGCATCAGCGGATAGCCAACCTCGGCCGCTTCGGCGCGGATCGCATCCATGTCATCGCCCAGAACTTCGGTGGCCGGAATGACCGGAACGCCGGCCTCCATGGCCACGCGGCGGGCCGATGCCTTGTCGCCCAATGCCCGCATGGTTTCGGCCTTGGGGCCGATAAAGGTGATGCCGTTGTTTTCGCAGGCATCGACAAAATCGGGGTTTTCCGACAGCAGGCCATAGCCGGGATGGATCGCATCCGCACCGGATTCCTTGGCCACGCGGATAATCTCATCAATCGACAGGTAAGCGGCCACTGGCCCCATGCCTTCGCCAATGCGGTAGGCCTCATCCGCCTTGAACCGGTGCAGACCCAATTTGTCCTCTTCGGCGTAGATGGCCACTGTTGTCTTGCCCATCTCGCTGACGGCGCGCATGACGCGAATGGCAATTTCGCCGCGGTTGGCGATCAGGACTTTGGAAAAATCGGGCATGGGGCAGATCCTCGACGATTGAATTTCGCCGCACTTTAAGGATGCTGCGATGCAGCGCAATCCCTCCTGCGACGGTTTTGTAACAATTGCGAAAGGTTTCGTAAGGATTGACGCGGGGCGCAAGCTGCCGCGGCGTCAATTTTTCCTTTACGGGGCTGGTTTTACAGGATTTTCCGTTAGCGCCATCGGGGCGGGCAGGTTTTTTAGGTCTGTCGCACCCAATTGGCCCATATTGGCGCTGAGGTCTTTGGAAAGCAGATCAATCAGGTGATCAACACCCTTTGGACCAAGTGCTGCAAGCGCGAAATGAGCAGCGCGGCCCAGCATGACATAATCCGCGCCGAGGGCCAGCGCACGCAGGATATCGAGGCCGCTTTCCACGCCGCTGTCAAAGATCACCGGCAGGTTTGTTGCGGCGCGAATGCCCGGAAGCGCGGCGATGCTGGAGGGGGCACCGTCGAACTGGCGGCCCGCGTGATTGGAGACCCAGATGCCGTCAACACCAAGGGTTTGCAGCTGTGCTGCATCTTCGGGGCGCAGCACGCCTTTGATGACAAAGGGACCGTCCCAATGATCGCGCAGCCATTTGACGTAGTCCCAATCCGGCGCCGTGCGCAGCAGGTAACCCACATGGGCGGTGGGCGACAGATTGGCGGTGGCGTCGCTGGTGTATTTGTCCAGCATACGCATATGCGGCATGCCGCGCCGGACCATACCCATGGCCCAGGCCGGGCGCATCGCCACCTGAGCCATCAGGCGGGGCGTCAGCCTTGGCGGATTGGTCAAGCCCGAACGCACCTGCCGTTCGCGGCGGCTGGCCACGGGCACATCCACGGTCAGGATCAGGGTGTTGAACCCGGCGGTTTTCGCCCGCTCCAGCATATCCTTGCGGATCTCGGGATCGCGCGGCGGATACATCTGGAACCAGCCGTGGTCTCCGAGGTGCGGCGCGAGGTCTTCGGGGCTTTGCGTGGCGACCGTTGACAGGGAATAGGGAATGCCTGCCTTGGCCGCCGCGCGGGCGAGGTGGCCTTCGGCATCTGGCCAGATCAGGCCGGACATGCCAATGGGCGAGAAGCCAAATGGCAGCGGGAGCGTCTGGCCAAAGAGGCTGGTGCTCAAATCCGGTGTAAATTCGCCCCCCAGCACCGCAGGCATCATGCCGATTTGGTCGAGGTCCGAACGGTTGCGGGCTTTTGTCGCCTCATCTCCGGTGCCGCTGTCGAGGTATTCCCAGACAAATTTGGGAATCCGTCTTTGGGCGCGGCGGCGCAGGTCAGACAGGGCGGGGTAAGTGGCGTGCAGATCCATAGATGCATTTGCGCGAAGGATGAGGCACTTGTCTAGCGCCAGTTGGGGGCCAGCCCGCAAACAAGACAACATTGGGGGCCAGCCCCCAAACAAGACGACATTGGGGGCCAGCCCCCAAACCCCCGGAGGTATTTCGGGCCAAAAAGGGAGATGGGTTGGGAAAAATTGGGGGGAACATCCCAAGAACATGGGTTTTCCTGTGCGGTGAAAGCGGGTAGGTTAACCGCCATGAGCAGTTTTGATGAAATGGACGCCTTTGAAGGCGCATCTTTGTCCGCACGTGCAATGGCGGCGCGGCCCCAGCCTTATCTTGACGGGCTGAACCCCGCGCAGCGGGCAGCGGTGGAGCAGATGGACGGGCCGGTGTTGATGCTGGCTGGTGCGGGAACGGGCAAGACCAAGGCCCTGACCGCGCGGATTGTGCATCTGATGAACACCGGGCGGGCGCGGCCAAACGAGATTTTGGCGGTCACATTCACCAACAAGGCGGCGCGGGAAATGAAAAACCGCGTTGGGCATATGTTGGGTCAACAGGTTGAGGGGATGCCCTGGCTTGGCACCTTTCATGCGATCTGTGTGAAACTGTTGCGGCGACATGCGGAACTGGTTGGTTTAAAGAGCAATTTCACCATTCTGGACACCGATGATCAGCTGCGACTGCTGAAACAGTTGATCCGTGCCGAAAGCATCGACGACAAGCGTTGGCCGGCGCGGATGCTGGCGGGGATCATTGATGGCTGGAAGAACCGGGCGCTGACACCAGGCAAGGTGCCGGCGGCGGATGCGGGTCTGTACAATCATCGCGGAACAGAGGTTTATGACCAGTACCAGCGGCGTTTGAAAGAGCTGAACGCGGTGGATTTTGGTGACCTGCTTTTGCATATGGTCACGATTTTTCAGACCCATCCGGATATTCTGGAGCAATACCAGCGCTGGTTCAAATACATCCTTGTGGACGAATACCAAGATACCAACGTGGCCCAATATCTGTGGCTGCGTCTGCTGGCGCAGGGGCATCGCAATATCTGCTGTGTGGGCGATGATGATCAGTCAATCTATGGCTGGCGCGGGGCCGAGGTGGGCAATATCCTGCGGTTTGAGACGGATTTTCCCGGTGCGCATGTGGTCAAGCTTGAGCAGAATTACCGCTCCACGCCGCATATCCTTGCCGCTGCCTCTGGCGTGATTGCGGGCAATGAGGGGCGTCTGGGCAAGACCTTGTGGACCGAGGCAGAGGACGGCGAGAAGGTGCGCCTGATTGGTCATTGGGACGGTGAGGAAGAGGCCCGCTGGATCGGGGATGAGATCGAGGCGATGCAGCGCGGCACCCGCGGGCAGGACGCGATCAGCCTTGATCATATGGCGATTCTGGTGCGGGCCAGCCATCAGATGCGCGCCTTTGAGGACCGGTTCTTGACCATTGGATTGCCCTATCGGGTAATCGGCGGGCCGCGATTTTATGAACGTTTGGAAATTCGCGACGCGATGGCCTATTTCCGTGTTGTGACGAGCCCTGACGACGATCTGGCCTTTGAGCGGATTGTGAACACGCCCAAGCGCGGGCTTGGTGACAAGGCGCAGCAAAAGATCCAGGTTACGGCCCGTGAACATGGCACCAACCTTGTGGAAGGGGCGCGGATCTTACTGGCTCATGACGGGTTGGGCGGCAAGGGCGGTGCGCAGCTGCGCCTGTTGGTGGATGGCATTGACCGCTGGGGCCGGATGGTGGGCGATGAGGCGATGTCTCACGTGGAATTGGCCGAGATCATTCTCGACGAAAGCGGCTATACCGGCATGTGGCAGAACGACAAAACGCCCGAGGCGCCGGGGCGATTGGAGAACCTCAAGGAACTGGTCAAAGCACTTGAGCAATTCGAGAATCTGCAAGGATTTCTCGAACATGTCAGCCTGATCATGGACAATGAAAGCGATGACGGCGGCGCAAAGGTGTCGATCATGACCCTGCATGCGGCCAAGGGGCTTGAGTTTCCTGCGGTGTTCCTGCCCGGCTGGGAGGATGGTTTGTTCCCCTCACAGCGGTCGATGGACGAAAGCGGGATCAAGGGATTGGAAGAAGAGCGGCGGCTGGCCTATGTCGGTATCACGCGGGCCGAGGCGATTTGTACGATTTCCTTTGCCGCGAACCGGCGGGTGTTTGGGCAATGGCAAAGTTCCATGCCGTCGCGGTTTATCGACGAATTGCCAGAGGAAAACGTTGAGGTGCTGACGCCTCCGGGTCTTTATGGTGGGGGCTTTGGCGCGGCGATGCCGACCAGCAATCTGCATGATCAGGCGGCCGAGGCGAATGTCTATAACTCGCCGGGATGGCGGCGGTTGCAGGCGCGGGCCGGGGAGCGGGGCATGAGCCAGCCCAAAGAGACCCGTAATGTCACAATCGATATGAACGCGGTCAGCAGTTTCACGATGGGCGAACGGGTGTTCCACCAGAAATTCGGCTATGGTGCGGTGATCGGGATTGAAGGCGACAAGCTGGAGGTCGAATTTGAAAAAGCGGGCACAAAGAAAGTTGTGTCCCGCTTTTTGTCAGGTTGCGATGATGTGCCGTTCTAAAGTCTGATCAATCGGGGGAATGGGTGTCGATGACACGGCATTTGTCCAATCCCTTGGACTGCGCCCATTTGCGCCCCTCGATGCCAAGTGATGCCAAATCCCTTGCGCTTTGAGCGTTGCAATAGGCTTTGGCGGCTTCGTTTGCTTCGGCCGCGTTGGGCCAGCCAAAAGACACGCCATAGCCGTTTGCCCCGTTGATCGCGAAAGCGCCGAATTTTCCGTTCTTCTGGCGTTTGGGATACCGGGTATTGAATTCCTTGGCTGTGCGTTGGCTGAGCCCGCCGAGTTGGGTTGCGTTTGGATCGGTGCCTTTGGGGTAAAGCAGCGCATAAAGTTTGCAGGTTTTACCCTCTGATACGATCTCGCAGCCCTTTTTGGCAGCCGCTTTGGCCGTGTCCAGGTTGTGGAAATTACGGGTCCAGAAAAAGTTGTCGGTGCCGGGGACCACATAAAACGCGCCGAAATAGGCTTTCTTTCTGCTGTAATTCTTGAGCGCTTTGCGCTGACCGGTGGTCAATTCAACACCGGGTACTTTTGCCATGTTTACGGCATTGCCAAAGGTTTTGACCTCCGAAATAGCCGGGCCTGCAAACACAGCAGCACATAAAAACACAAATGACATGCGGGATAGGCGCATAAAATTCTCCTCTCGCTTGAACTGACTATAATAATGCTGGACAAAACTTATTTTGCAATTCTAAATTATCGTGTAACAATAATTATTATGGGTACAGCATGACAAAGATACGTCGATTGTCCACATTTGCCTTGATCTGCATTTTGCCGATGCTGGTCTATTATCCCTATGAGGCGCTCAGTTGGAATCTGGATCTGTCATTTCTGGACTGGGGGCGCTGGACACGAAATGACCGCTGGGTTGACCCCTATGCAGAGATCCCCCTCACGACGCGCATTGTTTTCTTTTGCGTCTGGCTTGTGCCGACTGCCTTGGGGTGGCTGGCCTATGCAACGGGCGCGTCAATGCTTTGGCTGCTTCGCGGGGGTACGGTTTTTGATTTTCGTATCGCAAACCGGTTGGTTTGGGTGGGGCTTTTGATCTTTGGCTCTGCGACCGCTTCGCTTTTGGCAGGTGCGGTTAGCCCGATGATACGCTCCTGGCACAATGCGGGTGGTCATTTGCCCCTGCGGTTCTGGTACGACAGCGGCAATATCGGTCTGGCCTTTAGTGGATTGGCGTTCTTTTTTCTTGGGCTGGTGATGCGCGAAGCCATTCGGATCGCCCGCGAGAATGAGGAGTTTATCTGATGCAGATCATCGTCCGGCTTGATGTGATGTTGGCCAAACGCAAGATGAAGTCCAAAGATCTGGCCGAAGCGGTGGGGATCACCGTGCAAAACATGAGCTTGCTCAAGTCCGGCAAGGTCAAAGGGGTGCGGTTTGAAACGCTGGCCAAGATTTGTGAGGTGCTGGAATGCCAGCCCGGAGACCTGCTTGAAGCGGCGCCCTGAGGTCACCTCTGCCCCCGAAAACGAAAAACAGCGACGCCTTGGGAGGAAGGCGTCGCTGTTTCTATGTCGGCCCGAAGCGTCGAGGGAGGGTCGGCTTCGGGTCTATGCGCAGGGTCACGCAGCATCAGGGAGGAGGAAGGTGATGCGGACCTCTGCTTTGGACGCAAGGGCAGGGAGGTGCGCTGCGTCCAATCTGGGTGTCTTAGACGCGGGAGGCTTCGAGCGAAACGCGGCGCAGGTCAGAGCGGTTCAGGCCCAGATCGGCCAGTTCACGGTTGCTCAGGGCGCTGAGTTCATCAAAGGTTGCGCGGTAAAGACGGTGTTGTTTGTAACGTGTTGCTGCGCCTTCGAAAAATGCACCGATTTGTGCAAATACGGAAGGGTGAGCGGCGGTTGTTGTGTTCATGTATGCCATCGGGGCACCTCGTATATGTTTGACGTTATCGTCTTGTCTGATGAGGGGTACATACGCCTTTCCCAGAGCCTTACAACGGTTGTAAGGGCAAACCCGATATGCAGTTTTTGCATGGGCGACGCAGGGGCAACCTATTGTTATTAAAATGGAAACGAACGGCGGTGCGGATGACGCGCTGTGCGGTTGTCGGGTGCAACTGTTTTGGAGAGGGGGGAGAGGAGAAAGAAAGGGCGACGACATTAGGGAGGAGGAAAATGTCGCCGCCAAATTCAAACAAGCCCGGGAGGAGGTAGGCTTGTTTGGTAACTTTCTCAAGGCACCTTGCGGCGTCCTGATGCATTCAAGATGGGGTAAATGCTGCATCTGCACAATAATTAAATTTGCAATGCTGCCATGCAGCAATCGCATGGATTGCAACGGACCACTTGCGCGGCGCGCAGAACCATCGCGCAAAACGCCGCGCCCCTCTTGTGATTTGGGCAGAACCTGCCATTTCAGGATCAAACAAGAGGAGAGTTCGCCATGTCCATCACCAAAGCCGAGGTAGAGGCCGCGCTGGCCCGTGTGGCCCTGCCGGATGGCAAAAGCATTCTGGATCACGATCTGATCCGTGCATTGACGATCGACGGGGATGTGGTGCGCTTTGTGATTGAGGCGCCAAATGCTGATGTGGCCCGTTCCATGGCGCCGCTGCGCGATGCGGCAGAGAAGGTCGTGGCGGATTTGCCCGGTGTGTCTCAGGCCACTGTGGCTCTGACGGCGCATGGCCCGGCGGCGAAACCCGCAGCGCCGCCATCGCTTAAGGTCGGCGGCCACCCCAAGCCGCAGGACGGTCCAACCAAACCCTCTGGCGTGAAACGCATTTTGGCCATCGGATCGGGCAAGGGCGGCGTTGGCAAATCCACCGTCAGCACCAATCTGGCTGTGGCGCTGGCACGGGCCGGGCGCAAGGTTGGTCTTTTGGATGCCGACATCTATGGGCCCAGCGTGCCGCGCATGATGGGTATCAACAAAAAGCTCGCCAGCCCGGATGGCAAGACGATCATTCCGTTGCAGGCCCATGGGGTCACGCTGATGTCCATCGGGTTCATGATGGAAGAGGGCAAGGCCGTAGTCTGGCGCGGACCAATGCTAATGGGCGCCTTGCAGCAGATGCTGGGTCAGGTGGAGTGGGGCGAGCTTGACGTGCTGCTGGTTGATTTGCCGCCGGGCACCGGCGATGTGCAACTGACCCTCTGCACCAAATCTGAGCTGACCGGTGCGATTGTGGTCAGCACCCCGCAGGACGTGGCCCTGATCGATGCCCGCAAGGCATTGGACATGTTTGGCACGCTCAAGACACCGGTGCTGGGACTGATCGAGAATATGTCGATGTTTGTTTGCCCTGATTGCGGGTCTGAGCATCAGATCTTTGGGCGCGGCGGTGTGGCGGATGAGGCGGAAAAGATCGGCGTGCCATTGTTGGGCACCTTGCCGATTGACCTTGAAACCCGGCTTGCAGGCGATGGCGGCACACCGGTGGCGGCGGGCGACAGTGCGATGGCCAAGGCTTATGGGCAGATCGCCGAAGGCTTGATCAAAGGTGGCATGGCCTAAGCGCAGTAGGCGCATATTACCCCAATGTGCGCCTTTCGATCAGGTGGCCATATAGGGTTGTCAGCACTGAGACGAAGACCAGGCCTTCGATCAGGTAAACACAAGCAGCGATCAGAGCTGAGGCCACGGCGGCCTCAGGCAAGATCATTGCGGCCAGACCGTTGATGCCGATGTTGATCGCCGCCAACAGGGCCGCAACCCCCCAAAGCGGGCCGGCAATGGGTGCCGTTTCGCGCCAGCTTTCAAAGATCCGCATAGAGTGACCCAAAGCGGCGGCGGGCAACACAACGGAGAGCCGCAGCGCAATCCAAACAAAGACCACACCGGACAACAGCCCAATGATCAGGCCCAGAAAGGCGCTGCCACCCAGACCTGCGGTCATGCCGATCACCGCGCCAAGGGCCGCGGTACCAATGACGATGGGAACCGTGGCAAGCAATTGCATCAGCCCGACAAGGATCGCCCGCCAGACATAAGACAGCACAATCGACGGGGTCGGGCGCAATTCATCGACATTGTCTGTCCCGCTGAGCAAGACATGCCGGTGCCACAGGATCGCCATCAGCACATACCCCAGCAAAGCACCAAGCCCGAATACCGCGAGCAATCCAATCTCGCCCGCAGAGGGCAGGATCATATCCTCAGGGTCCGCTTGCAGGGCGGCGATGGTATCGGGCAACAAGACCACGGACGCCAACGTGCTGCCCAGCACCAGCAGGATGGCAGGCATCACAACTTTGAACGTTGTGCCGGTTTCGAACACCAACATGCGAATGGCATGTGAAATCAGCGCCAGTGCGGTGGTCATCTCAAACTCCTTTGCCAAAAATCCCGTAATGCGGGTCGGCCCGCCTGTTTTGGCGGTTTGGCGCGGTGGACGCAAGGTAAGGCAGGATTTACCGCCGGTTAGGCGGGCAGAGCTGGGATCAGATGGCACACATGGGATCTGATGGGATCGCCTATGGGAATGGATGGGCCATTCGCGGATCGGCGGCGCGGAATTTGCCCGAAACCTGCTGAAACCGAATCAATTTCACGGGAATGAGGTTGAAATCTGGCTTAGTTTACAGATATCTATGAGAACAAGAAGTGAACATTGCATGTGGATAAGTTTGTGGGTGAAAATTTCTGGGAAATTACCCCACCTTTTTCAATTTGCTCGGTCGCTACTATATGTAGTGTTTCGAGCGTCGCTTACTGCAAGTTGAGCCAATTTTTCGAAGCTGAAACTCTCTAAATCTTGTTTTTGGACCTTGTGCAAAACCATATATTGTGCGGATAGGGCGTAAAAAATGTAGACACCCATGATTTCCCGTGGCATCCCTTGTTCATCGGATGAGAACGGGACACGGGGCACCAAACGACCCCAAACAATAAAAACCACGCAGGTTTCATACAGGCCCTCGATTTCATCAGACCAAGAGATCCGGCGCGCGAGCGAGCAGACATCCCCCCAGGTGGCGCGCGCAGTCGGACTTCCCCGCAACAGCGGGACGAGGGCGGCGGGTTGATCAGTGGCAGCAGATCAACCCGCCGTTTCCATTTCAAACACCGGGGGACATTCGCGGGGGCGCGACAACAGCAAGGCGCAATCAAGCGCAGGCAGGACAAAGACAGTGAGCCGCAGGTTCAGAGGCGAGAGCCAACACAAGGTCGATACGAAGGGGCGGGTGTCTATCCCGGCCTCTTTTCGCCGTGTGCTTGAGGCTGGCGACCCGAACTGGAAGTCGGGCGACAACCCCGAACTGGTCATTGTCTATGGCGATCACCGCCGCAGCTATCTGGAATGCTATACAATCGACGCCATCAACGAGGTGGACGATAAGATCGACGCGCTGCCGCGCGGATCTATGGAGCGTAAGATGCTTCAGCGTCTGTTCCACGGGCAGTCTTTTCCCACCAATGTGGATGAAACCGGGCGTTTGGTCCTGCCGGCCAAACTGCGCAAAAAGATCGAGCTGGATAAAGAGGCCTTCTTTATCGCGGCAGGTGACACCTTCCAGATCTGGAAGCCCGAGACCTACGACACCGTAGAGCGGGCAAAAGAGGAAGAGTGGTTAGATGAATTGCCCGAGGACTTTGATCCTCTGGTCTTTCTGGACGGAAAGTCGGGGGAGTAACGGATATGGCTGCTGCGGCCACTGATCATCCCTCTGCCCCACACACCCCAGTATTGTTGCGCCCGTTGTTGGCGGCTGTTGCGCCGGTTGAGGGCGTTTGGCTGGACGGCACTTTTGGCGCTGGCGGCTATACGCGCGGCCTGCTTGAGGCGGGCGCGGATCGTGTGATTGGCGTGGACCGTGATCCGCTGGCCTTTGAGATGGCGGCGGAATGGGCGGGCGATTATGGCGACCGCATCGTGATGCAGCAGGGCGTGTTTTCGCGGATGGATGACTATGCGCAGGATCTTGATGGCGTTGTGCTGGATCTTGGGGTGTCCTCGATGCAGCTAGATCTCGCGGAACGCGGGTTTTCGTTTATGAGGGACGGCCCGCTGGACATGCGGATGTCACAAGACGGGCCATCGGCGGCAGATCTGGTCAATGAGGCCGAAGAAGAATTGCTGGCCAACATTCTGTTTCAATACGGCGAAGAACGCGCCAGCCGCCGCATTGCCAAGGCTATTGGCCGTGCGCGTGCCGAGGCGCCGATCACCACCACGCTCGAGCTGGCATCGCTGATCGAAGGGGTTCTGCCGCGCAGTAAACCGGGGCAGTCCCATGCCGCCACGCGCAGCTTTCAGGCGCTTCGGATTGCGGTGAACGATGAATATGGCGAATTGTTCCAAGGCCTTATGGCCGCCGAGCGGGCGCTGAAGCCCGGCGGGCAATTGGCCGTTGTTACCTTTCATTCTGTAGAAGACAGAATGGTCAAACGGTTCCTGACCGCGCGGTCAGGCGGGGGCGGCAACGCAAACCGCTATGCCCCCGAGATGCAGCGCGACGCGCCGCAGTTCACCGTGAAATCGCGCAAGGCGATTGGACCGGATGCCGAAGAATTGGCAGACAACCCGCGCAGCCGCTCGGCCAAGCTGCGGGTGGCGACACGCACCGACGCGCCCTCGGGCGGCGTTGATGCAAAATCCATCGGGATGCCGATGGTAAAGGGGCTCTGATCATGCGAGCGGTGTTATACATCCTGACGTCTTTGGCGGTGATCGGTCTGGCCTTCTGGGCCTACCGCGAGAATTATGCGACCCAATCGGCACTGAGTGAGGCAGACAAACTGCACGCCAGCATCCGGCAGGCCCATGCAAGGCTGGCGGTGTTGCGGGCCGAGTGGGCCTATCAGAACCGTCCGGACCGGTTGCGCGATTTGTCGGTGATCAACTTTGACCGGTTAGGCCTGCTGCCCTTGCAGCCTGATCAGTTCGGTCTGGTGGATCAGGTGGCCTATCCGCCTGCGCCGCTGTTGCCGATCACCAACCCGGTGGATGTCTCCACCATGAACTCTGGCACTTCTTCTCAGGATGATCCGCTATGATCCGCACGCCGCTCCG
This sequence comes from Sulfitobacter mediterraneus, assembly GCF_003054325.1. Taxonomy (GTDB): domain Bacteria; phylum Pseudomonadota; class Alphaproteobacteria; order Rhodobacterales; family Rhodobacteraceae; genus Sulfitobacter; species Sulfitobacter mediterraneus. Next base: position 356,411 of record NZ_QBKU01000002.1, on the reverse strand, counting down.
CCCGCTTGCCCGTATTCTGGATGCCCGCCTGAAGGGCGAAAACCCCGATGCGATTGAACGCGAGAACAAGCGTATCCGCCATGAGCAGATGCGCGATCAGTCGCGGCAACGCGCAGAGGGGCGGTTGTTGATCATGGGCGTGTGTTTCTTTTGCGCGTTCTCCGTTGTTGGCGGGCGTATGGGCCTTTTGGCGATGTCCGAACCGGTTGAGCCGCGCACCCATGCGCCGGGCGCCGTTATTTCGGCCAGCCGTGCTGATATTGTCGACCGCAACGGCAGCCTTTTGGCGACAAACTTTGACACCCATGCGCTTTATGCCCAGCCGCGGCATATGGTGGATCCCAATGCCGCCGCCGAAGGTCTGGTCAAGGTCTTCCCCGATCTGGATCTGGCGCGGCTGAAAAAAGACTTCTCCGGCAAGCGTAAGTTCTTGTGGATCAAAAAGAAAATCAGCCCGGAGCAGATGCAGGCCGTGCATGATATCGGTGATCCCGGTCTGCTGTTTGCGCCGCGCGACATGCGGCTTTACCCCAATGGCAAGCTGGCCGCGCATGTGATGGGCGGTGCCAGCTATGGCAAGGAAGGCGTGCATGCCGCCGAGGTGATCGGCGTTGCGGGTGCTGAAAAGTACTTTGACAAATACCTGCGCGATCCGGCCAACGGGAACAAACCGTTGCAACTGTCGCTGGACCTAACGGTGCAGGCCGCAGCCGAACAGGTGCTGTTTGGCGGTATGAAACTGATGAATGCCAAAGGCGCGACATCGGTATTGATGGATGTGAAAACCGGCGAAGTGATCAGCGTGGCGTCTTTGCCAAGTTTTGATCCCAACGACCGCCCGCGCCCTGCTGTTGAGGGCGATGCCTCTGACAGCCCGCTGTTCAACCGGTCTGTGCAAGGTGTCTATGAACTTGGCTCGACCTTCAAGATCTTTGCCGCCGCGCAGGCCGTTGATCTGGGGCTGGTGAATCCGGACACCGTGATCGACACCAAAGGCCCGATGAAAGTTGGCGGTTTCCGCATTGGCGAGTTCCGCAACAAGAACTACGGCAAGCTGTCTGTCACTGACATCATCGTCAAATCCTCGAACCGAGGCACCGGGCGGATGGCGCTGGATATTGGCGTGAAACGCCAAAAAGAGTTCCTCAAAAGCCTCGGGTTCTTTGAACCGACAGGCTTTGAGATTGTCGAGGCCGCAGGGGGTAAGCCCTTGTTGCCAAAGAAATGGACGGATCTGTCCAGTGTGACGATCTCTTACGGGCACGGGATTTCCACCAGCCCGATGCATCTGGCGGCGGGTTATGCGGCCATCGCCAATGGCGGTTTCAAGGTGGAACCGACATTGATCAAACAACCTCGAACCAAGATGGGCGAGCGGGTGATGTCCTCCAGCGCGGCCAAATCGGCCCGCATGATGTTGCGCAAGGTCGTCAGCAAAGGCACCGCCAGCTTTGGTGAGGTGCCGGGCTATCACGTGGGCGGCAAGACCGGCACAGCCGACAAACCCAAGCCCACGGGCGGCTATTATGAGGACAAGGTGATCGCCACTTTTGCCTCGATCTTTCCCGCGCATGATCCCAAATATGTGCTGATCGTAACGCTGGACGAACCTGTCGAAAGCTCGGGTGATAAACCGCGCCGCACTGCCGGTTGGACGGCGGTTCCGGTGGCGGCAGAAATGATCCGGCGTGTGGCGCCGCTGTTGGGGGTGCGACCAACTGTTGAACCTGCAAACAACGCTGTGCTAACGCTGACCAGCAGCAACTGACAAAAGACATTCCTATGGCCAGCCCGTGCGTTTCCCTCTCCTCCCTTGGTCTGACGGCGCGGGGTGGCGCCAATCCTGACATTACGGGTATCGCTGTGGACAGCCGCGCAGTGAAAGAGGGCTATTTGTTTGCCGCCATGCCCGGCAGCCGGGTGCATGGGGCGGAGTTTATCCAATATGCCCTGCGCATGGGCGCGGTTGCGGTTCTAACCGATGCTGAAGGGGCTGAGATTGCCGCAGAGGAACTGGCCGCTGCTGGCGCTGCCGTGGTCATCACAGACGCCCCGCGCGAGGCTCTTGCCCTGACCGCTGCAATTTGGTTCGGTGCCCAGCCCAAAACCATGATCGCGGTCACGGGCACCAATGGCAAAACCTCGGTCTCGACATTCGTGCGGCAAATCTGGATCGAGATGGATCTGCCAGCGGTCAATCTGGGCACCACCGGCGTTGAAGGCGCATGGGCGGCCCCGTTGGCCCATACCACGCCAGAGCCGATCACCCTGCATCGCACGCTGGCTGAGGCTGCGCTAAACGGGATCACCCACGCCGCGATGGAGGCCTCGTCACATGGGTTGGATCAACGGCGGCTTGACGGTGTGACCCTGCGGGCGGCTGGATTTACCAATTTCACTCAGGATCATCTGGACTATCACGAAACCTTCGAGGCCTATTTTGACGCCAAGGCCGGGCTGTTTTCGCGGGTTCTGCCCGAAGATGGCACGGCGGTGATCAACATTGACGATCCCAAAGGCGTGGACATGGCCGCAATTGCCAAGGCGCGGGGGTGCGAGGTGATCACCGTGGGCCGCGATGGCGGTGATCTGCATCTGACGGCACAAAGGTTTGATGCCACGGGTCAAGATCTGCGGTTTGATTGGCGCGGCAAGACCTTTCAAAAGCGTCTGAACCTGATTGGCGGCTTTCAGGGCGACAACGTGCTGCTGGCGGCGGGGCTGGTCATCGCTTGCGGTGGTGATCCGGCGGATGTGTTTGACACCATTCCGCATCTGACCACAGTGCGTGGCCGGATGCAGCTTGCCGCCACCCGCGACAATGGCGCAGCGGTGTTTGTCGATTTTGCCCATACGCCTGATGCGGTGGCGACTGCTCTGGCGGCAATGCGGCCGCATGTGATGGGGCGGTTGATTGCCATCGTTGGGGCAGGCGGCGATCGCGATGCAGGCAAACGCCCTTTGATGGGGGCCGCAGCGGCACAAAACGCCGATTTGGTGATTGTGACCGATGACAACCCGCGCTCCGAAGATCCGGCGAGCATTCGCGCAGCGGTTTTGCAAGGCGCGCCTGAGGCAACCGAAGTGGGCGACCGCGCCGAGGCGATCCTGCGCGGGGTCGATATGTTGGGGCCTGGGGACGCTTTGCTGATTGCTGGCAAAGGCCATGAAACCGGGCAGGTCGTTGGCGATGACATCCTGCCTTTTGATGATGTGGAACAGGCCAGTGTGGCCGTTGCGGCACTGGACGGGAGACTGGCATGACACTTTGGACCAGCGCAGAGGCGCAGGCGGCAACGGGCGGTACGGCGCAGGGCGTTTGGTCTTGCACAGGCATCTCCATCGACACCCGCACGCTTGAACCGGGTGATTTGTTTGTGGCGCTTAAAGATGTACGCGACGGCCATGACTTTGTGGCGAATGCCTTGGCCAAGGGCGCAGCGGCAGCATTGGTCAGCCGCGTGCCAGAGGGCGTGGCGCCGGATGCGCCTTTGCTGATTGTTGAGGACGTTTTGACCGGTCTGGAACAGCTTGGCGTGGCAGCGCGAGCACGGACCGCCGCTAAAGTTGCCGCAATCACCGGCAGCGTTGGCAAAACTTCGACCAAGGAAATGCTGCTTTCGATGCTGGGGGATCAGGGGCGGACCCATGCGTCCGTCGCCAGTTACAACAATCATTGGGGTGTGCCGCTGACGTTGGCGCGGATGCCGCAAGACACAGAATTTGCGATCATCGAGATCGGCATGAACCACCCCGGCGAGATTGCACCGCTGGCCAAAATGACCAAGCCGGACGTGGCCATGGTCACAACTGTTGCCGCCGCGCACCTGGAGGCCTTCGAGGATGTGGCTGGTATCGCCGTCGAAAAGGCATCGGTGTTCGAAGGATTAGCGCCGGGCGGCGTTGCTGTGATCAACACCGATATCGAACATGCCGCGATCCTGATGGCCAAGGCCGTTGATTGCAAATTGCGCGATGTGGAATTTGGCACCCATGCGATGCATTTCAAATTGAACGACGTGCAGGTATTGGCCGACACAACCGTGGTGCAGGCCGAAGCCAATGGCACGCCGCTGTTGTTCAAAATCGCAACACCGGGGCGGCATTTTGCGATGAACGGGCTGGGCGCATTGGCGGTGGCCGAGGCAATGGGGGCCGATCTGGCCCTGGCGGCGCAATCGCTGGGCCGCTGGTCACCCTACAAGGGGCGGGGCGTGCGCGAGACGGTGCAGCTTGATCCGGTAGAAAACCACCTGACGCTGGATCTGATTGACGACAGCTACAACGCCAATCCGACGTCGATGGCGGCCTCGCTTGAGGTGCTGGCCGCCTCTGCCGTGGGGCAAAATGCGGTTCACAACCGGGCAGGGCGGCGCATTGCCATTCTGGGCGATATGAAAGAGCTGGGCAGCGACGAGATCGCGCTGCATGCGGGACTTGCGCATCTGGAAGCGATGGAAAACGTCGATGTGGTGCATTGCATCGGGCCGCTGATGAAATCGCTCTACGATCTTTTGCCCGAACACCGGCGCGGCGACTGGATGGAGAGCTCCGCCGAGATGCTGACCGGGCTCACGGGACGGTTGCATGCCGGTGACGTGGTGCTGGCCAAGGGATCACTTTCGATGAAACTGGGCGCTGTTGTTGACGCCATACGCAAAATGGGCCATCGCAACGGCCAGAGTTGAACAGGGCCACGCGGCCCTTGGATCATGAGTAAGGACGCATTTTATGCTCTATTGGTTGACCCTGCTGTCGGATGGTGGCGACTTTTTTAACCTGTTTCGCTACATCACCTTCCGGGCCGGCGGCGCGTTCCTGACGGCGTTGATCTTTGGGTTCCTGTTTGGCAAGCCCTTGATCGCCGTGTTGCGCCGCAAGCAGGGCAAGGGCCAACCGATCCGCGATGATGGCCCAGAGGGGCATTTCGTCAAGGCGGGCACGCCGACGATGGGCGGGCTGCTGATCGTAGGGGCGCTTTTAACTTCGACCCTGCTGTGGGCGCGGCTCGACAATCCGTTTGTCTGGCTGGTGCTGTTTGTCACCATGAGCTTTGCCGCGATTGGCTTTGCCGATGATTATGCCAAGGTCAGCAAACAAAACACCGCCGGTGTCTCGGGCAAGCTGCGGCTGTTGTTAGGGCTGATTATCTCGGGCATTGCGGGCTATTGGGCGGCACAATACCACCCTGAGGCGCTGCAGTACAAACTGGCGCTGCCGGTGTTCAAGGACACGCTGATCAATCTGTCGGTGCTGTTCATCCCCTTTGCCATCATCGTGATTGTGGGCGCGGCCAATGCGGTGAACCTCACCGATGGTCTGGACGGGCTGGCAATCATGCCGGTGATGATTGCCGCCGGCACCCTTGGCATCATTGCCTATGCTGTTGGCCGCGTGGATTTCACCGAATATCTGGATGTGCATTACGTGCCGGGCACCGGGGAAATCCTGATTTTCACTGCTGGCATATTTGGCGGCGGACTGGGCTTTCTTTGGTACAACGCCCCGCCTGCGGCAGTGTTTATGGGCGATACCGGATCACTGGCGCTTGGCGGCGCATTGGGCGCGATTGCGGTGGCGACCAAGCACGAGCTGGTACTGGCGATTGTCGGCGGTTTGTTTGTGGTCGAAGCGCTGAGCGTGATCATTCAGGTGCTCTATTTCAAACGCACCGGCAAGCGGGTGTTCCTGATGGCACCGATCCACCACCATTATGAGAAAAAGGGTTGGGCCGAGCCGCAGATCGTGATCCGGTTCTGGATCATTTCGCTGATCCTGGCGATGATCGGGCTGGCGACGCTGAAAATCCGGTAAGGGTCTGATCCTAGAAAATCGACCAGTTCATCTGGCGGGCAAGGATCGCCAAGGCTTCGGTGCCTTTGTGCGAATTGCCATAACGGTTGAGCCCCGGCGACCAGACCGCGATGCTGGCCTGACCGGGGACGATGGCCAGAATGCCGCCGCCAACCCCGGACTTGCCCGGCAGGCCCACACGATAGGCAAAATCGCCCGATCCGTCATAGTGGCCGCAGGTCAGCATCAGCGCGTTCAGACGCCGGATGCGCCCGGCAGAGACAAGACGCGGCAACCCCGGTGCATCGACAAGGAACCGGCCCGCCATGGCCAGTTGCCGGACGGACATCTCTATCGCGCAATGGTGAAAATAGGTGCCCAGCGTCAGCTCGGGCGCATTCTTGAGATTGTCAAAAGACGCGAGGAAATGCGCCAAAGCAAAGTTGCGATGACCAAAGGCGGTCTCTGACGCGGCCACAGCGTCGTTGATGTGGATGTCATCGGTGCCAGCGGCGGCGCGGACAAATTGCACAATCTCCGCCAAAGCCTCGCGCGGGGGGCGGTGGCCCAGCACCTCGTCCGTGGTCACGATGGCGCCGGCGTTGATGAAGGGATTGCGCGGGCGGCCTTGTTCCTGTTCGAGCTGCACGATAGAATTAAAGGCGCGGCCCGAGGGTTCGCGGCCAACCCGCTGCCACAGCTGATCGCCCGACCGACCAAGGGCGATGGCAAGGGTGAAGACCTTGGTGATGGATTGCACAGAGAAAGGCACTTCGCTGTCGCCCGCCACATGGCAGGTGCCGTCTGCCGTGACCACGGCAATGCCAAACTGGTGCGGGTCTACATGCGCCAGTTGCGGAATATAGGCAGCGACATCGCCCCAATGGTCATCCTCGCGCATGCGCCCATTGAGGCGCGACAGCAGGCCGGGCAGGTCAAGGGCATTTGATCTTGGCATGGGCGGGTCTTTCTGGCGGAGGCGCATGTGGTTCGGTCGAGGTTGGGTAGCAGGGGCAGGCGGGTGTTTCCAGTGGCGGCAGGGGGCCAGCCCCCATCGCGGCAGGCCGCGATTCCCCCGGAATATTTAGGGCCAAAAAGGGACAGGGTGGATGGTCTTCGCCGCGCCCTTGCGCCATCTTGCCTGCAAAAGAAGGGGATGGCGATGATTCCGGTGCAAGGATTGGCGGGGACGCAGGTTGCGGTTTTGGGGCTGGGCCGGTCGGGGCTTGTGGCCGCGCGGGCCTTGGCCGCAGGCGGGGCTGTGCCGCTGTGCTGGGATGACAATCCGGCGGCGCGGGAAAAGGCCGAGGGTGAAGGGTTTGCCTGTGTTGACCTCAAGCGCGTTGGTTTTGAGGGTATTGCCCGGCTGATCGTCAGCCCCGGCATTCCGCATCTTTACCCTGATCCCAACCCAGTGGTGGCCGCGGCACTGGAGGCAGGGGTGCCGGTGGACAATGACATCGGCTTGTTTTTCCAAAGCTTTGCCACCCGCGATTGGGACAGTTTTGACATCAGTCCGCGGGTGGTGGCTGTCACCGGATCGAACGGGAAATCCACCACATCGGCCTTAATCCATCACATTCTGGAGCAGGTGGGCCGGCCATGCCAACTGGCGGGCAATATTGGGCGCGGAGTTCTGGATTTGGACCCGGCGATTGACGGCGAAGTGGTTGTGCTAGAACTGTCGAGCTATCAAACCGATCTGGCCCGCAGTCTGACGCCGGATGTGGCGGTGTTCACAAATCTCAGCCCGGATCATCTGGACCGGCATCATGGGTTGGGGGGATATTTCGCGGCCAAGCGGCGGCTCTTTGCAGAAGGCGGACCGGACCGTGCAGTGATCGGTGTGGATGAGGCCGAGGGGCGTTTTCTGGCCGGTCAGTTGACGGAGGGGCCAACCGATGACCGGGTGATCCGGATCAGCGTGGCGCAAAAGCTGACCGGGCCGGGCTGGCAGGTGTTTGCCCGCAAGGGGTTTTTGTCTGAGTACCGCAAGGGCAAACAGGTGGCGTCGGTTGATTTGCGCGGGGTTGCCGGGTTGCCCGGTGCGCACAACCATCAGAACGCCTGTGCCGCCTATGCGGCCTGCCGGACGCTGGGTCTGGCGCCCAAGGTGATCGAGGCGGCGTTCCACAGCTTTGGCGGTCTTCCGCACCGATCCCAGACCATCGCCGAGAAAGATGGCGTGCGGTTTGTCAACGACAGCAAGGCCACCAACGTGGACAGCGCGGCCAAGGCGCTTGCGGCGTTCAGCAACATCCGCTGGATCTGCGGCGGGCTTGAGAAAGAGGGCGGTCTTGGCGGGCTGGCCGGGGCCACGGGCGGGGTACGCAAAGCCTATGTGATCGGGCGCGAGGCGGCGGGATTTGCCATGCAACTGGACGTGGAGGCCGAGGTTTGCGGTGATATGGCGACGGCGGTTGCCCGCGCGGTGGCGGAGGCAGAGGCGGGCGATGTGGTCCTGCTGGCCCCGGCGGCGGCGAGTTTTGACCAATACGACAGTTTCGAGCGGCGCGGCGATGATTTTGCGGCGCAGGTGACAAAACAGCTGGGCTAGGTCAGGCCACCTGCGCGGGCAGCGGCCATTGCAGAAGACCATGCCCATTGGAAGTTGTAACCGCCGAGCCAACCGGTCACATCCACGGCTTCGCCGATGAAATAGAGGCCCGGAACGGTTTTTGCCATCATGGATTTGGAGGACAGTGCATCTGTGTCTACCCCGCCGAGGGTCACTTCGGCGGTGCGGTATCCTTCGGTGCCGGAGGGGACCATTTGCCAGTTTTGCAGGGCGTCACAGAGGGCCATGAGCCGCGCATCGGACCAATCGGCCAGATTTCCGGTCAGGTCATGCATCGCGCCAAGATGATCTACCAATCTGGAAGGCAGGTGGGCGGACAGTTCGGTGGTGAAATTGCGGCGGCCATAGTTTTGACGCTGGTCTCGGAGCGCGTCGAACAGCGCGGTGTGCGGGTCCAGATTGACGGTGATCGGCGCGCCATCCTGCCAATAGGAGGAGGCTTGCAAGACCGCTGGTCCTGACAGCCCGCGATGGGTGAAGAGCAGTGCCTCATCAAAGCTGGTGCCGCCAGCGCCTACACGGGCAGGGACCGCGGTGCCTGAGATCGGGGCGAACCGCGCATCGGTGAATGTGAAGGGCACCAATCCCGCGCGGGTCTCTGTCACCGGAAGGCCAAACGCAGCGGCGACATCATAGGCAAAGCCCGTTGCGCCCATCTTGGGGATGGATTTTCCGCCTGTTGCGATCACGAGGTTATTTGCGGTCACTGATGTATCGCCCTCAGGTCCATGCAGGGTCAGGGCAAAGCCGCTAACTGTCTTACGGATGTCTGTGGCATGGCTTTGCAGGTGCAGATCGACACCGGCCTTTTGCATCAACGCGCGCAGCATGGCGATGATCTCTTTGGCGGAGACATCACAAAAGAGCTGGCCCAAGGTCTTTTCGTGCCATTTGATGCCGTGTTGATCGACCAGTTCAACAAAGTCCCATTGGGTGTAACGGGCCAGGGCGGATTTGACGAAATGCGGATTGCCAGAGAGGAAACTGCCGGGATCGCAATACATATTGGTAAAATTGCAGCGCCCGCCACCGGAAATGCGGATCTTTTCACCGGGCGCCTTGGCGTGATCAATCAGCAGCACCTTACCGCCCGCATGGGCTGCGCACATCATGCCTGCCGCGCCTGCACCTATGATTGCTGTATCCACCTGCATGGGGCGGCTCTGCCTGCTTTGGTCGGGGTGGTCAAGATGCTGTGAGGGGGATTGCCGCCCCGGTATGGGGCGTTAAGTCGGTTGAGAAACGCAAGAAAGGACAAAACATGAAAACGCTAGAGGCCGGACAGGCATTCCCCACCATGACCGCAGAGAGGCTGGGCGGGGGGCAAGTGAACCTTGGCACGCCCTCAGATGGGTTCGACTGGCAGATGGTGGTGGTTTATCGCGGGCTGCATTGCCCGATCTGTAAAAGATACCTTGCCAAGCTCGAAAATCTGGCGCCGCAATACCACACCGAGGGCATCGAAGTGGTCGCAGTGTCTGGCGATCCTGAGGAAAAAGCGCAGGCGATGGTGGACGAAAAAGAACTGACCCTGCCGATGGGGTATGGGCTGAGCATTGCGCAGATGCGAATGCTTGGGCTTTATGTCTCGGACCCGCGCAGCGCCAAGGAAGCCGACCGGCCCTTCCCCGAACCTGGCCTGTTTGTGATCAACGAAAAAGGCAATGTGCAAATCCTTGATGTGTCCAATGCCCCCTTTGCCCGGCCAGAGCTGGAGGGCATCCTGAACGGCATCAAATTCATCCGCGCCAATGACTATCCGGTGCGCGGAACCCACAGCGCGGCGTAATTCGCGGAGAACTGCCACCGGGGGATCATCCTCCGGTGGAAATCCACTAGATTACAGGGGCTTTTCGCGTTATGCTGCCTTTTAGACCCCGAAAAGGGGCGACGTGCCGGGCAGAAGCCAGGACGCGGCAGTTGAAGGCAGTGTAAGGCAGAGCCCATGACAGAAATGGTCTATGGTGCGGTCCCGGTACGGGATGGCGAACCGATTCTTCCAAAATGGTGGCGTACAGTTGATAGATGGGCGATGTCCTGCATCCTCATGCTGTTTCTGGTTGGCATGTTGCTGGGGCTTGCGGCATCGCCGCCCTTGGCCGCCAAAAACGGGTTTGAACCCTTTCATTATGTGCAGCGACAGGCGTTTTTTGGCGCTCTGGCGATGATCGCGATGGTGCTGACCTCGATGATGTCGCCGGTTCTGGTGCGGCGGTTGGCGGTGCTTGGGTTTATTTGCGCCTTTGTGGCGTTGGCGTTGCTGCCGTTTCTGGGTACGGATTTTGGCAAGGGCGCGGTGCGCTGGTATTCGCTTGGCTTTGCCTCGATCCAGCCATCCGAATTTCTCAAACCCGGTTTTGTCGTGGCGGCGGCCTGGATGATGGCCGCAAGTCAAGAGATTAACGGTCCTCCGGGGCGGCTGTGGTCTTTTGCGCTGTGCATTGCGATTGTGCTGATGCTGGCGATGCAGCCTGACTTTGGGCAGGCCTGTCTGGTGCTGTTCGGTTGGGGCGTGATGTATTTTGTGGCTGGTGCGCCGATCACACTGTTGGTCGGTATGGCTGGTCTTGTTGTTGTTGCTGGCACGGTGGCCTATTCCAATTCCGAACACTTCGCCCGGCGCATTGATGGCTTTCTCAGCCCCGATGTCGATCCCACAACGCAGCTTGGCTATGCCACCAATGCGATCCGCGAGGGCGGGCTCTTTGGTGTGGGTGTGGGCGAGGGGCAGGTGAAATGGTCCTTGCCGGATGCGCATACGGATTTCATCATCGCGGTGGCGGCCGAAGAATACGGGCTGATCCTCGTTCTGTGTATTATCCTGCTGTATTCCGGTGTGGTGGTGCGGTCGCTGCTGCGGCTGGTGCGCGAGCGTGATCCATTTATCCGGCTGGCGGGCACGGGACTGGCTTGTATGTTTGGGGTTCAGGCGATGATCAATATGGGTGTTGCAGTGCGTTTGCTGCCGGCCAAAGGCATGACCTTGCCGTTTGTCAGCTATGGCGGTAGTTCGGTGATTGCATCCGGGATCGCGGTTGGCATGTTGCTTGCCTTTACCCGCACAAGGCCCCAGGGCGAGATTTCTGATATACTGGGCCGCGGCCGGGCACGCTGACCGTGCCAGAGGGCGGCACAAGGAGACGGCCATGACGGCACCGCTTTTGATTATCGCAGCCGGAGGCACCGGCGGGCATATGTTCCCCGCGCAGGCGCTGGCCGAGGTGATGCTGGCCCGCGGCTGGCGGGTGCGCCTGTCGACGGATGCGCGCGGGGCGCGTTACACGGGTGGCTTCCCGGATGCGGTTGAGATTGTGCAGGTCAGCTCGGCGACCTTTGCCCGTGGCGGTTTGGCGGCCAAGGCAATGGTGCCGCTGCGCATCGGTGCGGGGGCGCTGAGCGCTATGGCGCGGATGCTGCGCGACCGGCCTGCGGCGGTTGTAGGATTTGGCGGCTATCCGTCCATTCCGGCGCTGGGCGCGGCTTGGGCCTTGCGGCTGCCGCGGATGATTCATGAACAAAACGGTGTCCTGGGCCGGGTGAACGAGGTGTTTTCCAAACGCGTCGATGCGGTGGCCTGCGGCACATGGCCCACGACCCTGCCCGAAGGGGTGGAGGGCGTGCATGTGGGCAATCCGGTGCGCGGTGCGGTACTGGACCGCGCGGGCGCTGGCTATATCGCGCCGGGGGACTATCCGATGGAACTATTGGTGATGGGCGGCTCGCAGGGCGCGCGTATCCTGAGCGACGTTGTTCCGCCTGCCATTGCCAACCTGCCGATGGAGATGCTGCGCAATATCCGGGTCAGCCATCAGGCGCGGGATGAGGATGGTGAACGGGTGTCCGCGTTTTATGCCGAACACGGAATTTCCGCTGATGTGCAGCCGTTCTTTGACGATGTGCCGCGCCGGATGAGCGAGGCACAGCTGGTGGTCAGCCGCGCGGGCGCCTCTTCGGTTGCGGATATTTCGGTGATTGGCCGGCCCTCGATCCTGATCCCCTTTGCTGCGGCCACCGGCGATCACCAAACCGCCAATGCGCGAGGTCTGGTAGAGGCAGGCGCGGCAATCATGGTGCCGGAAGACGCGGCGAACCCCGAAAGCCTGACAGAACAAATCCACATGGTGCTTGGCAACTCTGATGCGGCCATGCAAATGGCGCTGGCCGCGCTGTCGGTCGGCAAGCCCGAAGCGGCCGAGGCATTGGCACAGATGGTCGAAGCGCTGGCCCAAAAAGGAAAACAGACATGAACGCAGCCGCCACCAAATTGCCCACCGATGTAGGGCCCATCCATTTTGTCGGTATTGGCGGCATTGGCATGTCCGGCATCGCCGAGGTGTTGCTGAACCACGGCTATACCGTGCAGGGCTCTGACCTGAAGGCCAGCAAGATCACCAACCGGCTGGTCGAATTGGGCGCAACGGTGTTTGAAGGCGGTCAAAAGGCGGAAAACATCGAACATGCCGAGGTTGTGGTGATCTCATCCGCGATCAAGCCGGGCAACCCGGAGCTTGACGCCGCGCGCGCCGCTGGTCTGCCGATCGTCCGCCGGGCCGAGATGCTGGCCGAACTGATGCGCCTGAAATCCAACATCGCGGTCGCAGGCACCCATGGCAAGACAACAACCACAACGCTGGTGGCGGAACTGCTGGTCAAAGGCGGGATCGATCCAACGGTGGTCAATGGCGGGATCATTCACGCCTATGGGTCCAACGCCCGGATGGGGCAGGGCGAATGGATGGTGGTGGAGGCCGACGAAAGTGACGGTACTTTCAACCGCCTGCCGGCTACCATCGCGATTGTCACCAACATCGACCCTGAACATATGGAACATTGGGGCGATTTTGACACGCTGCGGCAGGGTTTTCTTGATTTTGTGTCGAACATTCCGTTCTACGGGCTGGCTGTGTGCTGCACCGATCACCCTGAGGTGCAGGCGCTGGTGGGCAAGATCACCGACCGCCGTGTTGTGACTTATGGCTTCAACGCGCAGGCCGATGTACGGGCCAGAAACCTGCATTACAAAAATGGCGTGGCGCATTTTGATATCTATCTGCAAGCTGAAGACATCGTGATCGAGGATTGCAGCCTGCCGATGCCGGGGGATCACAACGTCTCCAACGCCCTATCGGCGGTGGCCGTGGCGCGGCATCTGGGCATGAAAGCCGAAGAGATCCGCGGCGCATTGGCCAGCTTTGGCGGCGTTAACCGCCGGTTCACAAAGGTGGGCGAAGTTGATGGCGTGACGATCATTGATGACTATGGCCACCACCCCGTTGAGATTGCCGCCGTCCTTAAGGCCGCGCGGCAAGCGACCGAGGGTCGTGTCATCGCGGTGCATCAGCCGCACCGTTACAGCCGTCTGCATGATCTTTTTGACGACTTTTGTGCCTGCTTCAACGATGCGGATGTGGTTGGCATCGCCGATGTCTATTCCGCCGGAGAAGACCCCATCGAAGGGGCGGACCGCGACGGTCTGGTGGCTGGTCTGATCCGCCACGGCCACCGTCATGCCCGCGCCGTGCAGGATGGCGATGATCTGGCGCGGTTGGTGCGTGAACAGACAAGTCCGGGGGACATGGTTGTCTGCCTTGGCGCTGGTACAATCAGCGCTTGGGCCAATGAGCTTCCAGACCGGTTGAAAGCCATGAAAGGCGCGGCGGCGTGACCTTGCTTTGGCTCTGTGTGTTGTGGGTCTTTGCCTCCGTTGGGGTGGCGATGTTGCCCATGCGGCGGCAATATGTGCCGGGGGTGGCGCTTTTGCTGGCGGCACCTGTTCTGATCGTGATGATCGGATTGCAGATGGGCTGGCTGATTGCGGCACTGGCGCTGGCTGCATTTGTCTCAATGTACCGTAACCCGCTGAAATTCCTGATCGCAAAGCTGCGCGGGCAAAATCCGCAGGTGCCGGAATGAGTCTTTCCCTGACGTTGGCCTGTTTGTGGGCCGTAGTGGCCAATGTGCTGGCCATGACACCCAGCAAAGACCAGCATTGGCGCAACGCCTATATTCTTATCGCATTGGGCCTGCCGGTCGTGGGTTACGTTGCCGTTCAACATGGGCCTTGGGTGGCGCTTTTGGTTCTGGCGGGGGCCTGTTCGGTGCTGCGCTGGCCGGTGATCTATCTGGGCCGGTGGTTGCGCCGTGTGGTGCTGCGCCGGGATGGCGCGGCGGAATGAGCCTGCTGGTTGCCTCGCTTGTTGCGGTGCTGGCGGTCTGGATGGCAGCTTGCGCTTGGACTGGATTTCATTTCAATATCAAACGGTTCATTGCGGTTTTGATCATCGGATTAGGGCTCAATATGATCTGGATGATGGGCTGGCTGAACGCGCATCCCTTTGAGATCAACGCGTTGATTGCCCAGGCCTCGGCGGTTCTTTATGCGCTTTGCGCCTTTGGGGCGGGTTGGTTTGCTGGACGCATTCACCGCGCTTGGGTGGCCAGCCGTGTGGACCAAAGCGATGTTTGACCCGCACCAGATTTGCCGCTAGTCCCGCGACATGACTGATGAGAATTTCCCCCCCGTGCGCGGCAAGCTGACGCCGCAACGTCCCTTGAACGATCTGACCTGGCTGCGTGTGGGCGGGCTGGCAGATTATCTGTTTCAACCGGCCGATTTGGACGATCTGCGCGATTTCCTGCGTGAATTGCCGCAAACAGTGGCGGTTTTCCCCATGGGCGTGGGCAGCAATCTGATTGTGCGCGATGGTGGCTTGCGGGCTGTGGTGATCCGTCTGGGGCGCGGTTTTAACGGGATCGACGTGGACGGTGATCAGGTCACCGCAGGCGCGGCGGCGCTGGATGCCCATGTGGCCCGCAAGGCGGCGGACGCAGGGCTGGACCTGACATTCTTGCGCACCATTCCGGGCAGCATCGGCGGTGCAGTGCGCATGAACGCTGGGTGCTATGGCAGCTATACCGCCGATCATTTTGTGTCGGCCAAGGCTGTCACTCGTGCTGGAGAGCTGATCACCCTGACAGCTGATAATCTCAATTTTCGCTATCGTCAAAGCGACTTAGCGGCTGGCGCGGTGATCGTGAGTGCCACCTTTGCTCCGCCAAAGGGCGATCCAGAGACATTGCACGCCCGTATGGAAGATCAATTGCGCAAGCGCGATGAGACCCAGCCGACCAAAGACCGCAGCGCGGGCAGCACATTTCGCAATCCAGCTGGCTTTTCCAGCACAGGCAAGGCCGATGATGTGCATGATCTCAAGGCATGGAAGGTCATCGACGACGCAGGCATGCGCGGGGCCCGTGTTGGCGGCGCCCAGATGAGCCCGAAGCACTCCAATTTTATGATCAATGCCGATCAGGCCACCGCCGAAGATCTGGAAAGATTGGGCGAAGAGGTGCGGAAAAAGGTTTACGCAACCAGTGGGATAAGGCTAGAATGGGAAATCATGCGCATCGGTGAATTTTTAGGCGATCCGGTGCCTGAGGCATAAGCCGAAAATCGGCAAATAAACTGAAAATAAGGGCCGCAAAAGGTCCGGGACAAAAGGCACTCCGGTGGGTACGTCGAGCAGGACAACCCCGACAGTGGCGGTATTGATGGGTGGCCCCTCGGCAGAGCGCGAGGTCTCGCTGTCCAGTGGGCAAGCCTGCGCAGCCGCACTAAGGGAACGGAACTACAAGGTGATCGAGGTCGATGCAGGCCCCGACCTTGCTGCCGTTTTGACACAGATAAAACCAGACGCTGTTCTCAACTGCCTGCATGGCCGTTGGGGCGAAGATGGCTGTGTGCAGGGTTTGCTGGAATGGATGCAGATCCCCTACAGCCATTCGGGGGTGCTGTCATCGGCGTTGGCGATGGACAAACAGCGCACCAAAGAGATTTACCGCAGTGTTGGCCTACCGGTTGTGCAAAGCACAATTGCCGCCGCCGATGATGTGCGCCGCGATCACGTGATGACGCCGCCCTATGTGGTCAAACCCAACAACGAAGGATCCTCCGTTGGGGTCTATCTGGTGGGCGCGGAAAACAACGGCCCGCCGCAGCTTGGCCCCGAAATGCCAGAGTTTGTGATGGTCGAAGCCTTTGCGCCGGGGCGCGAATTGACCACCACAGTGATGGGCCAGCGGGCGTTGACGGTGACGGATATCCTGACCACCGGTTGGTATGATTATGACGCCAAGTACAAAGAGGGCGGATCATCCCATGTGGTGCCTGCCGATGTGCCGGCTGAAATTTTTGAGCTCTGCCTTGAGTATGCTTTGCGGGCGCATAATGCTTTGGGGTGCCGGGGTGTCAGCCGCACGGATTACCGTTGGGATGAAAGCAAGGGCGCCGACGGTTTGGTGCTGCTTGAGACCAACACGCAGCCGGGCATGACTGCCACATCACTGACGCCGGAACAGGCTGCGGCTTGCGGCATCTCTTTTCCCGAGCTTTGCGCCTGGATGGTGGAGGACGCGACATGTTCCCGCTGACCCTGCGCCGCAGCTCTGCCAAATCGGCCAAGGCCAAGGCCGATCCCGCGCCATCGCGCTGGTCGTGGCGCATGCAGCGGTTGATGCTGACGCCGGGGTTTCGGCTGGGTCTGCGGGCCGGGGTTCCATTTTGCCTGACCTTGATGGCCGCTACGATTTACCTGTCGAGTGAGGAACGCCGCGAGGCGATTGCGCTTGCGGTGTCCGATGCGCGGCGCAGCATCGAAGAGCGCCCTGAATTTATGGTCAAGCTGATGGCTGTAGATGGGGCGACAGGGGCGCTTGCCGCAAATGTGCGGGCGCTGGTTCCGGTCGAATTTCCCGCCAGTTCCTTTGACCTTGATGTGACAGAGTTGCGCCAGCAGATCACCGATCTGGACGGCGTCAAGAATGCCAGTGTGCGGATCAAACCGGGCGGAATTTTGCAGGTGGATGTGACACCGCGCATTCCGGTTGCGGTTTGGCGCACCGAAGATGAATTGGTTCTGGTGGATGAGGGCGGCGCGCGGGTCGAAGTGATTGGCAGCCGCGGCGCACGTCCTGATCTTCCATTGATCGCGGGACCGGGCGCAGAAGCGCAGGTACCGCAGGCGTTGCGCCTGATCAACGCAACCGCGCCGATTGGAAAGCGCCTGCGCGGTTTGGTCCGTGTGGGCGAGCGGCGCTGGGATGTGGTTCTGGACCGTGATCAGCGGATCATGTTGCCCGAAACCGGCGCGGTACAAGCGTTGGAACGGGTGATCGCTCTGGAAGGCGCACAAGAGGTTCTCAGCCGTGATGTGTTGGTTGTGGATATGCGGTTGGCCCAAAGGCCGACCGTGAGGATGAGCGAAGAAGCCACAAAACAATGGTGGCAGATCAAACAGATTTCGGGCCAGTGATGCTGGACCTGCGACATGAGGCGGTGAGACGATGACAAATCTATATGACAGCCAACGGTCTATGCGGCACATGCGAAAACTCGCCATGCAGCGCGGTGTTGTGGCCGTTTTGGATGTGGGCAGTTCCAAGATCGCCTGCCTTGTTCTGCGCTTTGACGGGGCGGGGCAGTTGGGCGATGAGGGCGAGATCGGATCGCTGGCCGGGCAGGCGGGCTTTCGGGTCATTGGTGCCGCCACGACACGGTCTCGCGGGGTCCGCTTTGGTGAGATCTGCGCAATGGGTGAAACCGAACGCGCCATTCGCACTGCCTTGCAGGCCGCACAGAAGATGGCCGGCATCCGCGTCGATCACGTGATCGCCTGTTTCTCCGGGGCAGAGCCGCGCAGCTATGGGCTGGATGCGCAGATCGAATTGGATGGGCAAACCGTGTCCGAACAGGATGTCGCGCATGTTCTGGCTGGCTGCGAGGTGCCGGAATACGGCGAGGGCCGCGAAGTGATGCATGCGCAGCCGGTGAACTTTGCGCTCGATCATCGGTCTGGCCTTAGCGATCCGCGCGGGCAATTGGGCAATACACTGTCAGTGGATATGCATATGCTGACGGTCGATGCGGCAGCGGTGCAGCATCTGGCACATTGCATCAAGCGTTGTGATCTGGAACTGGCGGGCATTGCTTCTTCTGCCTATGTGTCGGGGATCTCAGCGCTGGTTGAGGACGAACAAGAGCTGGGCGCGGCCTGTATCGACATGGGCGGCGGATCAACCAGCGTGTCGGTGTTCATCAAAAAACACATGATTTTTGCGGATAGCGTGCGCATGGGCGGCGATCACGTCACCAGCGATATTTCGATGGGCCTTCAGGTGCCGACGGCCAATGCCGAGCGCATCAAAACGTTTTATGGCGGCGTGCACGCCACCGGGATGGATGACCGCGAGATGATCGAAATTGGCGGCGATACTGGCGATTACGAACATGACCGGCGCACCGCCAGCCGCGCCGAACTGATCGGCATCATGCGGCCTCGGGTCGAAGAGATTCTGGAAGAGGTGCGCGTGCGCCTTGATGCGGCGGGCTTTGACCATCTGCCCAGCCAACAAATCGTTCTGACAGGCGGCGGCAGCCAGATCCCCGGCCTTGACGGGCTGGCGAGCAAGATTTTGGGACAACAAGTGCGCCTTGGCAGGCCCCTGCGTGTGCATGGGTTGCCGCAAGCCGCAACCGGGCCGGGCTTTGCCTCGGCGGTGGGGCTTTCGCTCTTTGCGGCGCACCCTCAGGACGAATGGTGGGACTTTGCGATACCGGCGGACAGCTATCCGTCAAAGTCGCTCAAGCGCGCGGTTAAATGGTTCCGCGACAATTGGTGACCGCAATATGCGGTGGAAGGCCCGAAATGCATGGCAAATCGGCGAAAAAATGCCCATATTTAGCTGGTTTTAATCGATTAATGGGTGACGGTGCGGGTGTAGACCGTTAAGATTACCCGCAATTGGTGGCGAAATAAGCCTGCGAACGTGGGCACATAAACAGGCGGACAGCATTATGACACTCAATCTTTCCATGCCGGGGCATGACGACCTGAAACCACGGATCACCGTTTTCGGTGTGGGCGGGGCAGGCGGCAACGCGGTCAACAACATGATCGACAAATCGCTTGAAGGCGTCGAATTCGTGGTGGCGAACACCGACGCGCAGGCCCTGCAACAAGCCAAGGCGGAAAGTCGGGTGCAGCTGGGCATCAAAGTGACCGAAGGGTTGGGCGCGGGCGCGCGGGCCACAGTAGGCGCCGCGGCGGCCGAGGAAAGCATTGAACAGATCGTGGATCATCTGGCGGGCGCACATATGTGCTTTATCACCGCTGGCATGGGCGGCGGCACCGGCACCGGAGCGGCCCCGATCATTGCCCAAGCGGCGCGTGAACTTGGTGTTCTGACCGTTGGCGTTGTGACCAAACCTTTCCAGTTTGAAGGCAACAAGCGGATGCGTCAGGCCGAGGAGGGCGTTGATGCCCTGCAAAAGGTCGTGGACACGCTGATCATCATTCCAAACCAGAACCTGTTCCGTTTGGCCAATGAAAAGACCACCTTTACCGATGCCTTCTCCATGGCGGATGATGTTCTTTATCAAGGGGTTAAAGGCGTTACCGATCTGATGGTCCGCCCCGGATTGATCAACCTCGATTTTGCCGATGTACGCGCCGTTATGGACGAAATGGGCAAAGCCATGATGGGCACAGGCGAGGCCGACGGCGAAGATCGCGCCATTCAGGCCGCCGAGAAAGCCATTGCCAACCCGCTGTTGGATGAAATCAGCCTGCGCGGTGCAAAAGGCGTATTGATCAACATCACCGGCGGTCAGGATCTGACCTTGTTCGAACTGGACGAAGCGGCCAACCGCATTCGCGAAGAAGTCGACCCAGATGCCAATATCATCGTCGGCTCCACGATGGACGACACGCTGGGCGGCATGATGCGCGTCAGCGTTGTGGCCACCGGGATCGATGCCGTTGAGGTCAACACAGATATCCCTGTGCCGCGCCGCTCTATGAGTGCACCTTTGACGCCGCAGACCGTGGCCGAAGAGGCGCCTGTCGATGTGGCTGAAGAAACACCAATGGTGGCCGAGGTCGCACAGGCCGAAGATCAGGCCCCGCTGTTTGAAGATCTGGACGTGCAACGCGCCGCCGAGGAAGAACAGGTGGATCACCTGTTTGCCGAAGAAAACGCCGATGCGGACGATCTGCCTCCTCCGGCCTATCAGCCTCAAGTCGCAGCTTTTGAACCACGTCAGGAAGAAAGTCTTGAGGCCGAGCCTGATACCTTTGTCGCACCACGCGCCCCGGCCCCCGGAACTCCATCCCCAGAGGCGCTGGCGCGTCTGCGGGCCGCGGCCCAGAAAGCCGCACCAGAGCAACAGCAAGCCCCCGCTGCCGCCCCGCAAGCGGCACCGCAGGCGGAGAAGCCACGCTTTGGAATCAACTCGCTGATCAACCGTATGACCGGCCATGCAGAAGGCGAAGCGCAGCAGCGTCCAGCCCGCCAGCAACCGCAAATGCAGCCTCAGCACGGGCAGGCGGCCGCCGCGCCTCAGCCACAAGAAACCTCTGATCCCGATCAAGAACGGATCGAGATTCCTGCGTTTTTGCGGCGTCAGGCAAACTGATCGCCTCACAAATGAGCCATGAAGGGTCGCTTTTCAGCGGCCCTTTTTCGTTGTAAATCAGCGATCTAGTTTGCCGGTGGCGTCTTTGCGCTCAATCATTACAGCCATGTTTCAGTCCGTTACAAAGATTGAGTTGAGGCTGCGGTGTCTGCCGCTTACTTCCATGGCAACCGCTGCGGCGGGATTCGGATACAGGCGGACTGCGTGCAGAACACGATCAAATCTTCCATCAGCTTTACGGGCAAAGGCCTGCACTCCGGTGCACCGGCCACCGTGACCGTGCGCCCCGCCGGGGCCCATCACGGCATCTGGTTTTCCCGCAGCGATGTTTTGGTTGGTGACCGTCTGATCCCCGCCCGTTGGGACGCGGTGAACCGTTCGCCATTGTGTACCAAGTTGGAAAATGCCTCTGGTCTGGCCGTTTCGACGGTTGAACATTTGATGGCGGCGCTGGCCGGTTGCGGCATCCACAACGCGATGATCGACATCGACGGACCCGAAGTGCCGATCCTTGATGGTTCTGCGATCCCGTTTGTGCGCGGCTTTATGCAACGCGGCATTCGGCAGCTGTCCGCGCCCGTGATGGCGTTTGAGGTGCTCAAGACCGTTACCGTTCAGGACGGCGAAGCAACCGCAACAATCGCGCCAGCGGACACGCTGCGCATTGATTTCGAGATTGATTTCACCGATGCGGCCATTGGGCATCAGAAAAAGTCTTTGGTGATGAACAACGGATCCTTCGCCCGTGAACTGTGTGACAGCCGTACGTTCTGCCGTCAGGCTGATGTGGATGCGATGCAGGCCAATGGTCTGGCGCTGGGTGGCGATTCTGGTGAAAACGCGGTTGTCTTTGACGGTGACCGCGTGATCAGCCCCGGCGGCCTTCGCTATGCCGATGAACCCGTGCGCCACAAGATGCTGGATGCCTTGGGTGATCTGGCTTTGGCCGGTGCGCCGATTTTGGGCCATTACACCGGATTTCGCGCAGGTCATTCCCTGACCAACACCTTGCTGCGTGCGCTCTTTGCCACGCCCGGTGCGGTGCGGTTGATCACTTGTGATGCACAGACAGCAGCGCGGTTGCCGGGTGCAGGCCTGATCTGGGACGAAATTCCGCAGGTTGCCTAACAGTTGTGATCTTGTGTGATCATAGCGCTATTGCCATTGAAGCATGGCTCAAGTGCATGTAATTCCTTACAGATAACGACGACGGTGTGGCAATTCCTCGGACTTTTCCCTGCGGGACACCACAAAGTGCGGAATCGGCGTTTTGCAACGCAAATTATTGTGCTAGGCAAGGTCGCAAGAAGGGTCGGGTGACCATGTGTTTAACGATACAAAGGGTGGGGGCATGACAGTGGCGGGGTCGCGTAAGCGGATGATCGGTGCGGTGCTTGTGGTTGCGGCTTTGACGGCTTGCGGCGCACGGGATGCCGGGCGCACCACGACGAATTTCTTCAACCCTCAGGAAATCCCGCTTGAGACCTATTCCGCCGAGCAGATCTTTGAACGGGGCGAGTTTGAGCTGAACCGCCGCCGCCCTAAAGAGGCCGCGTTCTATTTCGCCGAGATTGAGCGGCTTTACCCCTATTCAGATTGGGCCCGCCGCGCATTGATCATGCAGGCCTTTGCCTATCACAAGAACAAAGACTACCCCGACAGCCGGTCTGCCGCGCAGCGTTTCATTGATTTTTACCCTGATGATGACGATGCCGCCTATGCGCAGTATCTGCTGGCGCTGAGCTATTACGACCAGATTGACGAAGTGGGCCGTGATCAGGGTTTGACCTTTCAGGCGCTGCAATCGCTGCGTGACGTGATCGAGCAATATCCGGACAGCGAATATGCCAAATCCGCGATCCTGAAATTTGATCTGGCCTTTGACCATTTGGCTGGCAAAGAGATGGAAATCGGCCGCTATTACCTGCGCCGCAATCACTACACCGCTGCAATCAATCGTTTCCGCGTTGTTGTTGAGGATTTCCAGACCACGACCCACACTGCGGAAGCTTTGCACCGTTTGGTTGAAGGATACCTGTCGCTTGGTCTGACCAATGAGGCCCAGACCGCCGCAGCGATCCTTGGTCATAACTATCAATCCTCGGATTGGTATGAGGACAGCTATAAACTGCTGACCGGGCAAGGGCTTGAGCCGAAGTTCTTTAAGGACAACTGGCTGGGCAAGATTTACCGCCAGACCATCAAGGGCGAGTGGTTGTAACGCGTGGGGTAATTCCCCACTCTACGGGCTGATCTGATGCTGCGCGGGCTTGATATATCGGACATGCTGATCATTGACCGGCTGGAGCTTGGCTTTCAACCGGGGTTGAATGTGCTGACCGGTGAGACCGGGGCGGGCAAGTCTATCCTGCTGGATTCATTGGGTTTTGTTTTGGGCTGGCGTGGGCGTGCCGATCTGGTGCGCCAAGGAGCGGAGCAGGGCGAGGTCACCGCATGGTTTGATCTGGCCGAGGGCCATCCGGCCCGCGCGGTTCTGCAAGAGGCAGGGCTGCCGGACGGCGATGAGCTGATCCTGCGGCGGATCAATGGACGGGACGGGCGCAAGACCGCCTGGGTCAATGACCGGCGTTGCTCGGGCGAGGTGTTGCGGGCGCTTTCGGAAACCTTGGTGGAATTGCACGGGCAGCATGATGACCGGGGTTTACTTAACCCGCGTGGGCATCGCGCCATTCTGGATGATTTTGCGGGCAACGGGGCGGCACAGGCCAAGGTGCGCAAGGCATGGTCGGCCCTTGCAGCGGCGCGAAAAGCCGCCAAGATCGCCGCCAGCGAACGCGAAGCTATTGAAGCCGAAGAAGAATTCCTGCGCCATGCGGTCGCCGAGCTGGACAAGCTGGACCCGCAAGAGGGCGAAGAGGCGACGCTGGATACCAAACGCCGGATGATGCAGAGCGCGGAAAAGATCCGCAGTGATGTGGTCAACGCCTATGAGATGATGGGCCAGAACGGCGCAGAGCGGCATATGGGTGATGCGTTGCGCTGGCTTGATGGGGCGGCGGCACAGGCCGAAGGGGCGCTTGAGGCACCGATGGCGGCGCTAAACCGTGCGATGGTGGAACTGGATGATGCCATGTCCGGCGTGGCCGATGCGATTGATGTGATGTCGTTTAATCCGATTGAGTTGGAAGAGACCGAAGAACGCCTGTTTGCCATCCGCGGACTGGCCCGCAAACATGACGTGGCTCCTGATGAGTTGGCAGGCTTTGCCGATACCCTGCGGGCCAAGCTGGATGCGCTGGATGCGGGCGAGGCGGCGCAGGCGGCGCTGGAGCAAGAGGTAAAGGATGCAGAAGCCGCCTATGAGGCGGCGGCGGACGCCCTGAGCCGTAGCCGTGCCAAGGCGGCGGCCAAGCTGGACAAGGCAGTCGCAGCGGAACTGGCCCCTCTCAAGATGGAGCGGGCTGTGTTTGAAACGCAGATCACCACCGAAGAACCGGGACCGGACGGCCGTGATGGCGTGTCTTTTACCGTGGCCACAAACCCCGGTGCGCCTGCTGGCCCGCTGGGCAAGATCGCATCAGGCGGTGAACTCAGCCGGTTTTTGCTGGCGCTCAAGGTCTGTCTGACCCAAGGCCAAACAGGTTTGACCATGATCTTTGACGAAATTGACCGCGGCGTGGGCGGCGCAACCGCCGATGCGGTCGGGCGGCGTCTTTCGGCGCTGGCCGAAGGCGGGCAGGTTCTGGTTGTCACCCATTCACCGCAGGTGGCGGCCCTCGGGGCGCATCACTGGCGCGTGGCCAAGGGCGTGGCCAAGGGCGTCACAACCTCAACGGTGGTGCCGCTGGCCCCAGAGGAACGGGTGGATGAAGTGGCGCGGATGTTGTCGGGCGATGTGATCACCGACGCCGCCCGCGCCGCCGCCGAGGCCTTGTTGGCGGGGTAGGCGGGATGGGGCAACGTCATAAGTCTTTGCTCCGATCTGTGCGATCCCTTATGGCGGTGGTGTCATGACCCAGCGCCCGCCTTCCTTTCTGGCAGAACAATTTGATCAGGCGGTCTGCGCCTGCCGCGATGGTATCAGGGTCATCCGCACCCGTGGTCCGGGCAAGATTACCTTTTGGTTTATTGCTCTGCTGATCGGCATCGCCGCAGGATTTGCCGCGCTGTTTTTTCGAAAAGGGATCAATTGGTTACAGGCCGCTCTTTACGGCACAGAAGATGTGCAGAACCTGCACAGCTTTCTCACGGGGTTGCCGTGGTATTACATCGTTCTGATCCCGACCATTGGCGGTTTGATTGTCGGGCTGATCCTGCATTTCTTCACCCATGATGCGCGGTCGCGGTCCGTCAGTGACGTGATCCTTGGCGCCGCGATGCATGATGGCCGTGTCGAGACCCGCGCCGGTCTGGCCTCGGCCCTGTCGTCGATGATCACGCTCAGCACTGGTGGGTCGTCAGGCCGTGAAGGGCCGGTTGTGCATCTGGCGGGGGTTATTTCCACCTGGGTCAGCCGCCGCATCAACGCGGATGGCATCACCGGACGGGATCTGCTGGGCTGCGCCGTGGCGGCGGCGGTGTCGGCCAGCTTTAATGCGCCCATCGCCGGGGCGCTCTTCGCGCTGGAGGTGGTCTTGCGCCACTTTGCCGTTCATGCCTTTGCGCCCATCGTCATCGCCTCTGTCGCAGGTACAGTCATCAACCGCTGGGAATTTGGCGGCGTCACTGAGTTTATCCTGCCGACTTACGGCGATCTGCAATTTTACGTCGAACTGCCCGCGTTTTTGCTTTTGGGCCTCACCTGCGGTCTGGTCTCGGTCATCCTAATGCGCGGCATCTTTTGGGCCGAAGATTTTGGCGATGTCATAGAAAAGGCAACGAAACTTCCGCGATGGCTGCGCCCGGCGGTGGCGGGGGCGATCCTTGGCGTGATTGCGATCTGGTTCCCGCATATTATTGGCGTTGGCTATGAGACGACCTCACATGCGCTGACCGGGCAGTTGGTGCTGCATGAGGCGATTATTTTTGCGGTGCTCAAGGTTGCGGCGGTGTCGATCACCTTGGGCGGGCGCATGGGCGGCGGGGTGTTTTCACCCTCGCTGATGATCGGGGCACTGACGGGGCTTGGCTTCGGGCTGATTGCAACGGGGGTGTTTCCCGATGTCTCCGGTTCATCCTCGCTTTATGCGCTGGCGGGCATGGGTGCGGTGGCTGCTGCGGTGCTTGGTGCGCCGATTTCCACCACTTTGATCGTCTTTGAACTGACTGGGGATTGGCAGACCGGCCTCGCGGTGATGGTTGCGGTCAGCATGTCCACCGCGCTGGCCTCGCGCATCGTGGATCGCAGTTTCTTCCTGACCCAGATTGAGCGGCGCGGCATTCATCTGGCAGCGGGACCGCAAGCCTATCTGCTGTCGATGTTCATGGTGGCGCGGATCATGCGCCGCCCCGATGATCCGAGGGCGGCGGATGACGCCGCTTGCTGGGATCTGATCAACGAAGGCACCTATATCGACGGTACGGCGACACTAGAGGCGGCGCTGCCGGTGTTTGAGCAATCAGGGGCGCGGTTCATTCCGGTCGTAACACTCAGCGCCGATGCGCCGCCCGAACTGCTTGGGGCGCTGTTCCACGTCGATGCGCTGAAGGTCTATAACAGGGCCTTGGCCGCCACAGCGGCAGAGGAACATTCCTGATCTAGTGCCAGATCAGATCTGCTCAACGGTGATCTCTTCGATGGGATAAAACGCCAGATGATCCTTGATCGCGGCCACGGCCTCATGCGGATCTTCATAGGACCAAACGGCATTTTCAAGCGTCCGGCTTTTGGTCACCACTGAGAAATAGTGGGCATCGCCCTTGTGCGGGCAATGGGTGGTTTTGTCGGTGCTGTCGAGAAACGCCATCGCGATATCGCCGCGCGGGAAATAGATGACCTCGGGATAGTCGCCCTCTTGCAGGATCAGGGCGTTGGTGGTCTCGCCCAGAACGGCACCACCGGCACGCACGGTCCAATTGGCATCGGATTGTGTAATTGTGATGTGATCGGCCATGCTGTTTCTCCCCACAAGCGTTCATCTGCCCCTTCAGATCGGGGCCGTGGCCGCATCCAACCATAGTTTTGTAACAGGCGATACCCGCGGTCCGATTTTTTCTGCAACCTCCGCATGGTAGGCGTTAAGCCATGTCCGCGCTGCAGGGTCCAAAAGCGCAGGCACAATCAGCCGCCGGTCGATGGGCGCAAAGCTGAGCGTGCGCCAGTGCAACATCTTGCGGTGCGCGTCGCCGCCGGCCAAATCTGGCGCATCTTCGACCACCAATAGGTTCTCGATGCGGATGCCAAATGCGCCCTCGCGGTAGTATCCCGGCTCATTCGACAGGATCATGCCTGTATCCAGTGGCACATGGCTGACCTTGCTGAGCCGTTGTGGCCCCTCATGTACGCTGAGGTAAGCGCCAACACCATGCCCCAGCCCATGATCAAAGTCCTGCCCGGCCAGCCATAGTGGCATCCGGCCAATCGCCTCGATGTCACGCCCCGCCAGCCCGCGCGGCCAGCGCAGGCGGCTCATGGCGATCATCCCGGACAACACACGGGTGAAGGCGGCGCTGGCCTCCTCGGGCGGGGTGCCGATGGCAATGGTGCGGGTGATGTCGGTCGTGCCATCCAGATATTGCCCACCCGAATCCAGCACCAACAGATGCCCGTCCTCAAGGCGGCTGTCGGTGTCTTCGGTGACGCGGTAATGCATGATCGCGCCATTGGGGCCGGTGCCCGCGATGGTCTCAAAACTGATGTCTTGCAGCGCGTTGTCCTTGCGCCGCGCGGCCTCCAGCTGGCTAACCACCTGGGTTTCGGACAGGCTGCCAGCGGGCTGCGCGTCGAGCCACGCCAACACCTCGCAGAGCGCCGCACCATCGCGCAGATGCGCCTGAGCCGATCCGGCAATTTCGGCGGCATTCTTGCAGGCTTTGGG
The DNA here is from genome assembly GCF_003054325.1 of Sulfitobacter mediterraneus. Taxonomy (GTDB): domain Bacteria; phylum Pseudomonadota; class Alphaproteobacteria; order Rhodobacterales; family Rhodobacteraceae; genus Sulfitobacter; species Sulfitobacter mediterraneus. The sequence goes on along the minus strand of NZ_QBKU01000002.1, from coordinate 328,630 downwards.
TAGGGCGCAGGGATCATCGCCAAAGGCAGCTGCATCGCCCAAAGCTTCGGCAAGGATGACCGGGACGCTTTGCTTTTCAATGCGCACGAGGTCGGTGATTTGTCCCAGAAAGGCGATCAGCGTTGCAGGGTCATGCACCGTGACCTGCGGACCCAAATGGTCCAGTGCCGTCTCCAGCTTGGACGCGGCGGCGAACAGATCTACCGCACCGTCCTGATGCAGCACGGCAAAGCCATGCATCACCGGATTGCGCGGGATATCCGCGCCGCGCAGGTTCAGCAGCCAGCACAGGCTATCGGGCAGGGTGATCAAGGCCGCCGCATGGCCCGCATCCTGCAAGGCCTTGCCCAGCCGCGTACGTTTATCCTCATGGTTTTCCCCTGCAAATTCAAAGGGGTGCACCTTGGCTGGGGCCATTGGCGGGGCTGGTTGATCTGTCCAGATCCGGTCCACCAGATTGGCGCAGGCCCGCATGTCAATGCCGGTGCCGGACAGCGCCTCAGCCAGTTGTTCCAGCTGCCCTGCGGTGTGCAGCCACGGGTCAAATCCGACCACGCCGCCACCCGGCAATTGTTCCTTGAGCCACTGCGCCAAAGACACTTCTGGCCAAGGCACCGGCGTAAAATCCGCTGCGACCTGCGTCTTGACCTGAGTGCGATAGCGCCCGTCAATGAACACGCCGGCGACGTCTTTCAGCGCCGCACAAAAGCCTGCGGAGCCGGTGAAACCCGTCAGCCAGGCCAGCCGGTCATCATGGGGGGCAACATATTCGCCCTGATGGGCATCGGCGCGGGGAATGAGAAACCCATCAAGGCCCGCTGCAGCCAACTCTTGGCGCAGCGCGGCCAGACGGGGCGGCCCCTGTTCCGGGCGTGCGGTGACCTCGAAACTCTGGAACATCCGCCCCTCCTTCATTTGGCTTAAAAAAACTCAATCCCGCGCTCTCAACCGGCGCGGCGCATCCCCATGACGCGGGCCCGTGCCCGTGGATCACTGTCAAACAGCGCCGCCAGTTGTTCGGTCATCGCACCGGCCAGCTGTTCCACATCCGTGATCGTTACCGCGCGGTCATAATAGCGGGTGACGTCATGGCCGATACCGATGGCCAGCAGTTCCACCGCTTTGCGCTTCTCGACCAAAGCGATCACATCGCGCAGGTGCTTTTCCAGATAGTTGGCCGGGTTAACCGACAAGGTGCTGTCATCCACCGGCGCCCCGTCAGAGATCACCATGAGGATTTTGCGGGCCTCGTGCCGCGCCAGCATCCGGCGGTGCGCCCATTCCAGTGCCTCACCGTCGATGTTTTCCTTGAGCAGACCCTCTTTCATCATCAGACCAAGATTGGGCCGGGTTCGCCGCCACGGGGCGTCTGCGGATTTGTAGATGATGTGGCGCAGGTCATTCAGGCGGCCCGGCTGCACGGGGCGCCCTTCGTTCAGCCATGCCTCACGGGCTTGGCCACCTTTCCACGCGCGGGTGGTAAAGCCAAGGATCTCGACCTTGACGTTGCACCGTTCCAACGTGCGGGCCAGAACGTCGGCACAGATCGCAGCAATGGAAATCGGCCGCCCCCGCATTGAGCCGGAATTGTCCAGCAGCAGCGTCACAACAGTATCGCGGAATTCGGTGTCTTTCTCGACCTTGAAGGAAAGTGGCGTTGTTGGATTGGCCACAACCCGTGCCAGACGGCCCGCATCCAGCATGCCTTCTTCAAGGTCAAATTCCCAAGATCGGTTCTGTTGGGCCTGCAAACGGCGCTGCAGCTTGTTGGCCAGACGGCTCACCGCGCCCTTGAGCGGTTCAAGCTGTTGGTCGAGATAGGCCCGCAAGCGTTCCAGTTCGACAGGATCGGCCAGATCCTCGGCGCCAATCACCTCGTCGTGGGTGTCCATATAGACCAGATAATTGGGATCCGCGTCCGAAACCGGCTGCGGGGCAGGCGGCTCAAGCGGCGCCTCGCCCTCTGGCATTTCCGCCTCTTCGCCCAACTCTTGGTCGGCCATTTCGTCCATCGAGACCTGCGCCTCGGCGCTGTCTTGCTGTTCTTCTTGTGACTGCTCGGCGCTGCCTTCGGCGTCGTCTTCGTCCTGATCGTCCTCGCCGGTGCTGTCGGGGTCTTGTTCTTCTTCCGCGCCTTCTTCGGCCTCGTCTTCCATATCTTCGTCAACCTGGTCGGGATCATCACCCAACTGATCGCCATAGCCCAGATCACTGATCATCTGGCGGGCAAATTTGGCAAATGCGGATTGGTCGTCGAGAATATCACCAAGGGTGTCCAGCGTGCCGCCGGCCTGTTCCTCGATATAGCCGCGCCACAGCTCCATTGCGTTGTCCGCGCCGGGGGGCAATTCGCGCCCCGTCGCCAGATGGCGCACCAGATAACCCGCAGCCGTGGCCAGAGGCACATCGCTGGCCTGTCTGGCCTGATCATAACCCTTGCGCAGGGCCTCGTGCTTGATCTTGACGTCAATGTTGCCTGCGGTGCCGGGCATGTCGCGTGCGCCCACCGCTTCGCAGCGGGCAGTTTCCATTGCCTCATAAAGATCGCGGGCCATTTCGCCTTGTGGTTCATAGCGGGCGTGGGTCTGGCCGTTGTGATAGCGCCGGTTCAGCGCCAGCGCGTCTGCGGTGCCGCGGGCCAGCAGAACCTCTTCGCGGGTCATGCGGCGGGTCACTTGCGGCAGGCGCATTGTGTCGCCGGACAGGCCGGAGGGGTCCACCGAATAGCTGACCGTCAGTTCAGGATCATTGGCCATGACCTTGGACGCCTCGGCCAGCGCCTTTTTGAATGCGTCTGCGGGATTGTCGGATGGTTTAGACATTGGTTGCCCCCATTGCATGCTCGTTCAGATCAGCTTTGCCCGTGGCCAGCTTGACCAAAAGGTCGATATGTATGTCTAGCGCGTCAATCACCCTATAGCCAACGTCGCGCCCGTCAAACGCGAGGTTCAGGTCGGTGCCAGCGAGGACAACTGCATCCGCGCCAGCGTCGATCAGGCTTTGACCCTGGGCAAAGAAATAGCTGCGCTGCGCGTCGGTACAAATACTGGACAGCGCCATATCCAGATAGGTTTGGCCTGAGCCTGCGATATCATCGGGCGCGATGGCTGCGGTGTTTTCAAGCTGGCCGTATAGTTTTGTGCGCATCACCACAGCGGTGCCCAAAAGGCCAACCGTCTTGATGCCCTGCTGGGTAAAGAACCCGTCCAGCGGGGTCACGCCGCTGATCAAGGGCAGGGCGGACAGCGGCACGGTTTCCTCAATGCAGAAATGCCCACCCAGCGAGGTGATCACCGCGCAATCGGCGCCAGCCGCCTGTAGCCGGTCAATCAATCCCGCATAGACTTTTGCCTGCGCGGCGCGGTCATCCGCCAGATTGTTTTTCACCAGAACATTGGCATCCGCGTTCACGATGGTCAGTTCCAGCGGCTGCCCCAATGCGCGCAGGGCTGCCGTCAGTTTTTGATAATAGACAACCGTGGATGCCGGACCGATGCCGCCGATCAAACCTAAGTGCATGACGCCTCCTTAGGCTTTGGCTTACCCCAAGCTGACGCTGGCCGCGCTTTCGGGCAGTTCTTCGTCGAACAGACGCTGATAGAATTCTGCCACGGTCTGGCGCTCCAGCTCGTCACATTTGTTGAGGAAGGACAGGCGGAAGGCATAGCCCACATTGCGGAAAATCTCGGCGTTCTGGGCCCAGGCGATGACGGTACGCGGCGACATGACGGTGGAAAGCTCACCGTTCATAAACGCCGTGCGCGTCAGATCCGCCACTGTCACCATCTGCTTGACCGTTTTGCGGCCCGCTTCGGTGTTGTAATGCGGGTTCTTGGACAGAACGATGGCTGTTTCTGCGTCAATGGACAGATAGTTCAGCGTTGCCACCAGTGACCAACGGTCCATCTGGCCTTGGTTGATCTGCTGGGTGCCGTGATAAAGGCCAGTTGTATCGCCCAGACCCACGGTGTTGGCGGTCGCAAAAATGCGGAAATAGGGGTGCGGTGTGATGACCTGATTTTGGTCCAGAAGCGTCAGCTTGCCGTCCACTTCCAGCACACGCTGGATCACGAACATCACATCGGCGCGGCCTGCGTCATATTCATCAAACACAATCGCGGTCGGGTTGCGCAGCGCCCAAGGCAGGATGCCTTCTTGGAAGTCTGTAACCTGCTTGCCATCTTTGAGCTTGATCGCGTCCTTGCCGATCAGGTCGATCCGGCTGATGTGGCTGTCGAGATTGACGCGCACCGCAGGCCAGTTCAGGCGGCTTGCCACCTGTTCGATATGGGTCGATTTGCCCGTGCCGTGATAGCCTTGGATCATCACGCGGCGGTTGTGGCTAAAGCCTGCAAGGATCGCCAATGTCGTATCGGGATCAAACTTGTAGGTGCTATCAAGATCCGGCACGCGGTCGGTGCGTTCGGCAAAGCCTTTTACAACCATGTCCGTATCAATACCGAAAACCTCGCGGACGCTGATTTCTTCGGTGGGTTTGGTGTCGATATCCAGCGCGCCGTCGGCCATCTGTCCTGTCCTTTTCTCTGGTGCGCCCCAAAGGGCGGCTCAAGCCGGACCGTTGTTCACCATTCGTCCGATGGGTGCAAGGGTTGGGCTAATGGTTTGTCAGACTTTAAGGCCAGTTATTTGGTGCAACATTGCGTCACGGCAACCTGGGCACATCCACAGGCCGCCAAAATGGGCCGGTCTGCGCGGGCGTTGGCCAGATCGAGGCGCAGTTTGATATGGGGTGACTCTTCGGTTTTTCCCTGCGCGATCAGACAGTCATAAAGCCCGCGCAGCGCCCAAACGTTGTCCGGATGCACACAAGCGCGGGGCAGGCCGGGGGCAAGGCCCAGATCCTCGCGAAAGACCTGTTCCGCCGCTGCATATTGCCCCTGTTCATAAAGCAACGCGCCAAGGGCATGGCGGGTGGGCTGGATCCAGCCCCAGGGTTCGTCATAGGGCAGCGCATCATCCAGCATGACGGCCTGGCGAAGATGCGCAAAGGCGGTGTCATAGTCGCGCTTGCGATAGGTCAGCTCCCCGCGCAGCATCGCCTCGGCCACTTCCAACAGGTCAACCCCGCGCACGTTGTGCGACAGGCGGCTTTCCGGCACACGCGCCTTGGCGGCCAGAAACACCTCAAGCTGCGCTTCGGCCTGCGGTACATTGCCAAGTGCGGAATGGGCCAGTGCCTTGGCGTATTCGATAAAGGCCGTGGTCATGCAATAAAGTTCGGTGTCGGCAGGCAGATCCAGTTCCAGGATCTCGTTCCACATGCCAAAGCGGATCAGGACATGGGGCTCTTTGCCCAGGTCCGTTTCGAAATAATCGGCCATCGGAGGCGATTGAATTTCCAACAGTTCGTGCGGGATGGTTTCTGCCATTTGCCGCACCGCGCGCATCGCTGGTTCGAACTGGCCCAGAAACATCGCCCCGTAGATCACAAAGTGATAATTGTGCTGGCGATAGCCGGTGTAGATGTTGAAGGCGCCTTCCGCCTCGAAATACTTCAGATCCGCCACGATCGCCTTTTCGTTCCATCGCACGACGTTCTCATAATGCCCGCACAGCACGTCAATATGGCTGGGCATATGCACCAGATGGCCCGCATCGGGCACCAAGGTGCGCAGGACATCCGCCGCCTTCAGCGCCTTTTCGGGGAAGGGGGACATCTCCATCAGGTGCACATAAAGATGCAGAATGCCGGGGTGCACCATGCCGCCGGTCAGGGCCATGTGCCGCTCAAGCACTTCCTGCGCCTCTTCGGTGGCCGCGTCAAAGGCCACTGCGCCGGTTTCAAGGTTCCACATGTTCCATGGGGTCAGGTTCATCAGCGCATCGACAAAGATGGTTGCGACATCGGCGTCATCGGGAAAGGCATGATGGGCAACGCGCATGGCATCGGCAAAGTCATAGTCCCATTGGTGCATGTCCTCGGTCACGTCCCGCTGTGGGTAGCGTGCGGTCAGCGCGTTGATCAGGGCCGCTTCGGGCGCTGTGATATGGGCAATCTGCGCCAAGGCGGCTTGGGTGGCGTCGTAGGCGGCAGCAAGGGCCTCGGCCCGGCCTTTGTCATCGAACAGGTCCCAAGACATGTTGTAATTGGGGCCAGCCGCATAACCATGACCCCAAAAAGCCATGGCACATTGTGGATCTGCGGCGGCGGCTTTGATAAAACAGGCCGCTGCCTCTTCGTGGTTGAACCCGTAGATCCAGTTGAGACCCCGATCGAACCATGTCTGCGCATCTTCCGCGCTTGTCGTCACGGTGCGGCCATAGCGGCCCAAATCATAAGGGTAGTCCATGTGCGCGGCTCCTGCTGTTTGGCGCAGGATGGCAATTGCAGTGGGATTTGCCTAGACCCAGCAGATCAAAAAGCAAAAGGACCGCCAAAGCGATCCTTTAAGGTATTGTTGTCAAACTACTTTTGTTAAACTCAGTCCTTGAAATTCCGGCTGCCTTTGATCTGGTCCCATGCCCAGACAACTTCTTGCAGCTGCTCTTCCTGGGATCGGTCACCACCGTTCATATCGGGGTGCAGCACCTTGATCAGCGCCTTATAGGCCTTGCGCACTTCGGGTTTGGACCATGTATCTTTGGCCTCAAGTATCTCGATGGCGCGGCGTTCGGTGGGCGGCAGGCGGCGACCCGCCTGCGGTCCGCGACCGGGGTTCTGCGTGGCGTTTTTGCCCAATACCTGATGCGGATCTTCGATGCCAAGACGCGCCCATGCGCGGGCCTCGGGATCGCCCAGCGGCTTGGTCTTACGCTCCCAGACTTTGTCTTCGGACAGTTGTGCATTCATCTCGGCCTCAGTGGTGCCGTCAAAGAAGTTCCACTTGAGATTGTATTCGCGCACGTGCTGCTGACAGAACCAGAAAAAATCATCCAGAACATCAGGCGCCTTGGGCGCGCGGAACTTGCCCGCCTCTTCGCAGCCCTCATGATCGCAAACCCGTGTTGATGTCTCGGACGCGCCGGACATGCCACGGCGACCGCGGGGATTTTTCTTTTTCGATGTGGACACGGACATGTCAAATCCGAACGGATCTGGTTTGGGCATAGTGATAGACCTTTAAGACTCAGGCGGCAGAGTTTAGACTTTGTGCAGCGAGATTGAAGGGGCTTCGGAAAAAAAATGTCGAAAACGCAAGAGATCGAAGACCGGCTGACGGCGGCCTTTCCCGGCGGCGAGGTTTTGGTGGTTGATGACAGCGAAAGCCACCGGGGCCATGCGGGGTATCAGGACGGCGGCGAGAGCCATTTCAATGTGCGCATCCGGTCACAGGCATTCGAGGGCAAAAACCGGTTGGCGCGGCACCGTGCGGTGCATGCTGCCTTGGGGCCGGATCTGATTGCGCGTATTCACGCGCTGGCACTGGATTTGGACGTTTAAGAACGCCTCTTAATTATCTGATTTTGGTTTATTTCTTGCTTTTGCAAGAACCTCGAGCGGTGATCCGATCCCGGCCACATCATCGGTGTCTTCGACGCCGTTATCCACCGGGTTATCCACAGGCTTTGCGGGCTGTTCCTCGGGGGCGTCTAGAGCCTCGTCCTCCGCTTTTTCGGGCGAGTCTTTCGCAGGCTTTTCCGCTTCGGAAACCTCGGCCTTTTCGGGCGTTTCGGAGGCAGGTTCCTTGGGCATTTCGACCGCGACAGGGGCCGGCAGCAGTTCGGGCGTAAAGGTTTCGGTTTGGGTTTCTAATGCGCGGCGGAACACCAAAACGTGACGCCACTCCGTTGTCGAAGAGGTGAGCCCGGAGCGTTCAACGCTCGGCAGGGTTTCTGCACGTTGATATTCCCAGCCATCGCCTCCAAGTGTGTTCATCAAAGCCTGAAGCGCATTGGAAAACCGCGCCTCTGGCGTTTTGAGACCCTTGGCTTTGAGGCCCTTGGTTGGGGCGGGTACAACTTTGTATTCGTAACGGGGCATATGAACATCTCTTTAAAATCTGGGCGCTGTCTACCTTATGACGCGGCCAAAGGGAATGTTGTCTGTTCAAGGGGCAAGCAAGCTGGCCAATGTGCCGCGATTGGCCGAGACCTCAGCGAGGCTGTAAGGGTCCAACGCGGCAAAGAACGCTTCCTTGGCCTGAGCCAGCGGTTCGCGCAGACCGCAGGCAGATTCGATCCGGCATTGGCAGTTGGGGCCAAAGCATTCCACCACGGGCTCGTCTTCCTTGAGATGACGAATGACCGCCCCGATGCTGATTTCATTTGCCGTTCTGGCCAGCGTCAGCCCCCCCGCGCGACCCCGTTCGGACTGTAGGAATCCGCCCCGAACGAGGGCTGAGGCCACCTTTGACAAGTGGTTTTCTGACAGGTCATACAGCTTGGCGATGCGGGCCACGGGCATCTTTTCGGGATGGTGCACGGCCAAAGCCATCAGGATGCGCAGTGCGTAGTCTGAGAATTTATCGAGCTGCATGGCTTTATTTAGCATTTACAATGCGTATTTAGAAGCGTTATAAAACCCGCATCAAAAATACCGATTATAGGTGCGACATGACTTTGGCAGATCTGATCCTTTGGCCCGGAACGCAATTTTGCAAATGGATCGGTGTGGAGCCGACCTCTGATGCGGGGTTGATCCGCTGGATGATCAACACATTGGTTTACACAGTTGTGATGTTGATCGGCGTCTGGATATTTGCGGTATGAGCATGCCTCCGAGATTTGATGTGAATGCCGATGACATTACCCGTGTTGTGCGCAGTTTCTACAGCGCTGTGCGGGGCGATCCGGTGCTTGGTCCGGTGTTTGGCGGGCATGTTGCCGACTGGCCAAACCACGAAGACAAAATCGTGCTGTTCTGGCGCAATGCGATTCTGGGAGAGCGGTGTTATTCCGGCAATCCGATGCAGGTGCATCTTAAGGCGAAAACGGTGGATCCGGATCATTTTTCCGGTTGGCTGGCGCTGTTTGATGAGGTGCTGCACCGCGAATTGCCGCAAACCCCGGCGCGGGCTTGGTCGGCGCTTGCGCACCGGATCGGGCAGGGGCTGCGGTCTGGTCTGTTGGCGCAGCGTGGCGGGTTCGGGGCCCTGCCAGATCTGGGGTGATCAGGTTTTGCGCTTGATCCCGATACTGCGGCCCACACGGTCTGGCAAAGGCATATCGCCCTGCGCGGTCTTGAACGCCGCCAGCTTTTTCTGAATGTCATCCGGCATCGGCGCGACGCGCGGGCCGGATTGATCCACATGCAGGGTCAGCCCCTCGGCGGTGGCGGCACACCAGCCATCCGCATGCCACATCTCTTGATAATAATGGAACCGTTTCTCATCATAATCAATGAGTTGCAGCGTGACCGTGACCTCGTCACCCTCGTGCAACTCACGCAGGTAGCAGATATGAAACTCGGCCACATAGGTGGTGCAGCCGGTCTTTTGATACTCTGGCCCAAAGCCGAGCTGTTCGTAGGCGTGATCCACCGCGTGATCAAACAACACGTTGTAATAGGCCATGTTGAGATGGCCGTTGAAATCAATCCACTCTGGCAAAACCTTGAGCGGACGGGATCTGAAAAGCTGGGACATTGGCGCTCCTGCGGGTGGCCCCGTTTATGAGTTCAGCTTTTTCGCAACCAGTTGGTTCACAGCCTTTGGATTGGCCTTGCCGCCCGTGGCCTTCATCACCTGACCCACAAACCAGCCTGCCAGCTTGGGGTTTTCCTTGGCTTTGGCGACCTGATCGGGGTTGGCGGCGATGATCTCGTCCACTGCGGCCTCAATCGCGCCGGTGTCGGTCACCTGTTTCATGCCTTCGGTCTCGACAATCTCGCCCGGTTCGCGGCCCGTGGTATAGCTGATTTCAAAGACGTCTTTGCCGATTTTGCCAGAGATTGCGTCAGACGCGATCAGATCCACGATGGCACCCAAATGTGCGGGGGACACCGGGCTTTGTGTGATGTCCTTGTCGTCTTTCTTCAGACGGCCAAACAATTCGTTGATCACCCAGTTCGCGGCCATTTTCCCGTCTCGGCCCTTGGCCACGGCTTCAAAGTAACCTGCCGAGTCCAGATCGGCGGTCAGGACAGAGGCGTCATAATCGCTGAGCCCGAAATCGGCGATAAAGCGGGCCTTCTTGGCGTCAGGCAGTTCGGGCAGATTGGCCGCGATGTCATCCACCCAAGCTTGTTCAATCTCAAGCGGCAGCAGATCGGGATCAGGGAAGTAGCGATAATCATGCGCCTCTTCCTTGGACCGCATGGAGCGGGTTTCCTGTTTGTCTGGGTCAAACAGGCGGGTTTCCTGCACCACTTCGCCGCCCGCCTCGACAATTGCGATCTGGCGGCGGGCTTCGACTTCAATTGCCTGCTGGATAAAGCGCATGGAATTCATGTTCTTGATCTCGCAGCGGGTGCCGAGGTGGGAAAAGTCCTGTGTTTCCTGATACTTCTCATACTGGCCCGGACGGCAGATCGACACGTTCACATCTGCGCGCATCGCGCCCGACTGCATGTCACCGTTGCAGGTGCCCAAGTAGCGCAGTATCTGACGCAGTTTGCCCAGATAGGCGGCGGCCTCTTCGGGGCCGCGAATATCCGGTTGGCTTACGATCTCCATCAGGCAGACGCCTGTGCGGTTCAAATCGACGAAAGACATGTTCGGGTCCATGTCGTGGATGGATTTACCAGCGTCCTGTTCCATGTGGATGCGTTCCACCCGGACCAGACGCGCCGTGCCATCGCCCATCTCGACCAAAACTTCGCCTTCACCGACAATCGGTTCATAAAGCTGGGAGATCTGATAACCCTGCGGCAGATCGGGATAGAAATAGTTTTTGCGGTCAAAGGCCGACTTCAGGTTGATCTGCGCTTTCAGGCCAAGGCCGGTGCGCACCGCTTGTTCCACGCAATATTCGTTGATCACTGGCAACATGCCGGGCATTGCCGCGTCCACGAAGGCCACGTTGCTGTTGGGCTCTGCGCCGAATTTTGTGGATGCGCCGGAGAAAAGTTTGGCGTTGGATTGCACCTGTGCGTGCACCTCCATCCCGATGACCAGTTCCCAGTCATTCTTGGCCCCCGCGATCACGCGTGGTTTCGGGGTGTCGTAAGTCAGATCAAGCATGGAAGGCCCTCGTGCGTTGGCGAACGTCGAAGGTCATAGGACAGGGGGCGGGGTGCTGCAAGAGGCTGCGGCTTATCCGGCGCGTGCAATTGGCCCTGTGTCGGTGAAAACGATGCGTTTTCCGGCAGCAATTTCGCGTTGGAACAGTTTTGTGATGATCCGCACGGCATCTTCGCGGCCCGCTTCGGCAAAACGTGTGGCAGAGCGGATGCGCAGATTGTTGTCAAACCCGCGGGCGGCATGGGCCCAGATCATCGGGTGCAGTTCGGTCAGGTGGCGGCGTACGATCCAATGGGCGCAATCCGCAATTTGCGAGCGGATCTGATCCACGTCATCATTGCCAGAGATTGCCTGCCCAATGGCATTGGCGCAATAGGCAGCCAGCAGATTGGCGGTATAGGGATCGGGGCGGCGTTCAAGGATGTCGTGCAAGCCCTCGATAAAGAACGGCAAATCGAGATTGGCACAGGCCCCTTCGTCGTTGAAGATCGCGTCGAAATAGACCCATGTATAGGCACCTGCGCCCCATGTGTCTGTGGTCCGGGATGCGGTGCGGCGCGCCTCCAGCTCAAGCTCTTCGTAAGATCCGTACCAGCGCGGCAACAGGTGGTTGCCCATCGCCCGCATCACGCGCGGATTGGCGGGGTTCAGATCAATCAGTTTTTCATACCGATCAGACACCGGCAGTCTGCCGGGTGCTGTGCCGCCCAAAAGCGCACAGGCTGTGCCTGCCAACAGCGCCGATTGGTGGATCTGGATGTTAAAGTCGGAAATGATATCCGTTGCCCGGTCAAAATGTGCGGCAAAGGCGCTGGCGTTCAACTCTGGCACGTCTGCGTCCCAGCCTGTACCGCGCCACGCCCAGCCGATATCCATATGCGCCTGTGCAACGATAGATCCGATGATGTGATCGCCCTTGTTTTCGGCCAGAACATGTTCAAGCGCTTCGATCCCGGCCAGAAGCGGTGCGCCCTTGGCCGGTTTGCCATCCATCAAAGCGTGTTCGGCGGCGGCCACAACATCGGCGCGGGCGCCGTAGGCCATCAGATCGGCCACAGGCATCGCGCCCGGTGTCATCTCACGGCGCATGTCGGCGTCTTTGATGGTCTGGGTCAGTTCGGCCCAGCGTTCCTGGCGCACCAATGTCTGGGCCTGCCGGATATGGCGATCGCGCAGGGTGTCCTCGGTGGTGGGGTCGGGGCAGGCAATGCGCAGGGTGTCACGTTTGACCAATGGCGCCAGCGGGACAATCGGATCCATCGCATCCTCTTGGCGCAAAGATTTGCCGCGACGGCTGCCAACACGCGATTTACCCAACAGCCCAAGCAGGGGGCTGGCGTGTTTTTGCAGAATGTCGTTCAGCGATTTCATCACGGGTTTGGTCCTAGTGATTTGTGTTCGAGGTCCAATCTGCCCATGATTTGGGGCGGAACCGTGACCGCTGTGGGGTGTTCTCGCGGAGAATTCGGGCTGGAACCCGCTCTATGGCGCTGTCTGGCGCAGAATGTGCCGGATTGTTGCAAAGGGCAGGACAGTTGCTCAAATGCCGCCTTTTTGTCGCCCCGAAGTGTTAACCGGCGTTAAGAAACTTGAAAATAGCATCGCGGGGCACCCATAGTCGCGCGATGAAATCTAAGTTCCTTGGGGGGGCGCTGGCGATCTGGATGGGTGCGGGGGCAGTCCTTGCACAGACCGATACGCCTGTTGCCGTGGCATTGGTGGCCCCTTCCGATCAGACTGTGCCGGCAGATACGGGGCTGAAAAAGCTGCGCCCGCCGCTGCGCCGTGCGGTGCTGCCGCGCACACGGTGGCAACATATGAAGGGACACAGCACATGGACACGCGGTGCCTTGTCGGCGCTGGCGACCCACGGCAGACCGCTGACCGATCTGGTGCCTGCCGATATTGCCAAATGGTGCCCTGCCTATCCGGCAGCGGATGCACAGCAACGGGCCGATTTCTGGGTTGGCTTCATGTCTGCACTGGCCAAACACGAAAGCACCTATCGGCCTTGGGCCGTGGGCGGCGGCGGGCGCTGGTATGGATTGCTGCAAATCCTGCCAGCAACGGCGCGGGGCTACAAATGCAACGCCCGCACCGGTCAATCGCTCAAAGACGGCGCGGCCAACCTGAGCTGCGCTGTGCGGATCATGGCCCATACCGTTCCGCGTGACGGGGTGATCCATGGTTATCGGGGCCGCAAGGGGCAGGGGGTAACGGCCGATTGGGGGCCTATGCATTCCGCATCCAAACGCCGCGACATGGCCGGTTGGCTGCGCAAACAGGCCTATTGCACCCGTCTGGACAAACAGCGGCCCAAGGCGCGACCTGCCTCCCCTGACTACTGACGCAGTTGGAAATGGGTGCGCCGCACCTGTATCCCTAGTGCGCTCAATGCATCCTCAAAGGCTTGATGCGGCGGTGTGCATTCAAAGGGCAGGCGGACCTTGCGACCTGTCTTGAGCACTGCAGTGGCCCGCACCGAAAAATCCAGCCGAGTGTCCAGACGCATATGATCAATGTCCTCAAGCGCGATCTCGGCGCTGCGGCGCCCTGTGAACCAACTGAGATCGGTCTCTGACAGATCCAGCCCGCTTTGCGTGTCGCGGGCCAGATCCCATAGCGCGGGTAGGGTGAAGGCCCCCAGAAAGGCAATGATCCACCATGCCGCATCCAGCATCAAAAGAGCGGCAAGCAGCACCACCCAGATCACACCAAGGGTGATGACGGTGCCGCGGTTGCGGGCGGAGCGGCGAAAGCGCAGCCCGATTTCAACGGGTTCAGCGGCCTCCGGTGACATCCAGAACCGATCCTGTGACATAAGACGCCTCGTCTCCCAGCAGCCAGATCACCGCATTGGCGACCTCTTCGGCGCTGCCAGCGCGGCCCAAAGGTGTGCCGCCGCCCAGCCGCGCGGCGCGGTCCGGCTGGCCGCCTTTCATGTGGATGTCGGTTTCAATCAGGCCCGGTGCCACGGCCATCACCCGTATGCCCGACGGCGCAACCTCATCCGAAAGCCCCTTGGTAAAGGTGTCGATCGCGCCTTTGCTGGCGGCATAGTCGAGGTATTGGTTGGCCGATCCAAGCCGCGCCGCAGCTGAAGATATGTTCACGATCACACCGCTGCCCGCAGGTTCCATCCGCGCCACGGCCCCCTTGGCCACCAGGATCGCGCCAATCACGTTGACGTCAAAGATCTGGCGCAGGCGGGCATGGTCCATTCCCGTCAGCCGTTCCGCCGGCGCAACAATGCCAGCGTTGTTGATCAGCGCATCCAGCCGCCCAAAGTGATCATCCACACCAGAATACATAGCGTCAATCGCTTCAGGGTCCGCCACATCCAGTTGCAAGACCAGCACCTTTGCCCCGGCTGCACGGGCCTGATCGGCGATATCCTCTGCGCCCTTGGGGTCAGAGTTATAGGTCAGCGCAAGATCATAACCGCGATTGGCCGCTAGCACAGCGCAGGCCGCGCCGATGCCCGCAGAGGCCCCTGTGATCAGACAAACCGGGCGCATCTTACACCCCCCGGATGCGGGTCAGCATCTCTGTTGTGTCGGGGCTAAGGTCTGGGGTTGCAAGGATACGGTCCAATGCGGCGGCGGCCTTGGCCTGGCGATCCGCATCATAGCGTTTCCATGTTTGAAAGGCGGTGCACATCCGCGCCGTTGTTTGCGGGTTCACCGCATCCAGTTTGATCAACCAGTCAGCCAGCAGGGTATAGGCATCGCCGCTGGCGTGATGAAATCCGGCGTGATGCACCGACAGGCTGCCAAAAACAGCGCGGAAGCGGTTCGGGTTCTTCCAGTTGAAATCGCTATGCTTGGTCAAGGTATCGGCGACGGCGGCGGCCTCGTCCGGCTTGGCCTCAAGCACCTGAAGGCCGAACCATTTGTCCATCACCAGCCGGTCATCGCGCCATTGGCTTTCAAACTTGGCGAGGGCTGTCTCGCCGTCACCCGCGTGGATCAAACAGGCCAGCGCACTGAGCTGTTGGGTCATGTTGTCTGCCGCGTCATATTGCGCCTGCGCCAGATCCCCATTTGTGCGGCGGGTGATCAGCGACAGCATGGCATTGCCAAGGCTGCGTTTGCCCGCCTGCTCGGCGCCCGGATCATAGGGCGCGCCGATCTTGCAAGCGTCATAGATCGACTGCGCTTTATCGGCAAAACGCGCGGCCATGGCATCGCGCATGGCTTCACCGGCGCGGTAGATCGCGGCGGGGTCTGGCACTTGCCCTTGGTCATGCAGGGCGGAGGCCAGATCAGATTGGCTGGGCAGGCCCAGCATCAAGGCGCGGTAGGCCGGATCAAGCGAAGCGTCACAAACCACCGCATGAATGCCATCCAGATAGGCGCTGTCAGGGGCGGCGCCCTTGGTGATCATCGCCAGCAGGGATTGCCGCGCCATGGTGCGTCCGGCCTCCCAACGGTTGAATGTGTCGGTGTCATGGGCCAGCAAATGCGCACGATCCGCGTCAGACAGCTCATGAGTCAGGACAACAGGAGCCGAGAACCCGCGCAGGATCGAGGCCACAGGCTGTGCGCCCAGCCCTTCAAAGACAAAGCTTTGTCTGGCTTCGGTCATTTCCAGAATGCGGGTTTCAGCCAGTTCGTTTCCATTGGGGCCAATCAGGCCGGTGGCAATCGGGATCACCTGCGGTTGCGGATCGGGTGTGGCGACACTGGGCGGGGTGTGCTGCGCAAAGGTCAGGGTCAGCGTGCCGTCCTCCCAAGCCTCTTCAACGCTCAGGCGCGGGGTGCCGGCCTGCCCATACCAACGCTTGAACTGCGACAGATCACGGCCTGTGGTGTCTTCAAACACCTTCAGCCAATCCTCAATCGTGGCCGCATCGCCATCGTGGCGCTCAAAGTAAAGATCCAACGCCTTGGCATAGGCGTCATCGCCAACAAGGGTTTTGAGCATCCCGATCACTTCGGCGCCCTTTTCATAAACGGTGGCGGTGTAGAAGTTGTTGATCTCTTGAAAGCTCTCGGGGCGCACCGGGTGGGCCAGTGGCCCTTGATCCTCGGCGAACTGGCGCCCGCGCAGGTCAATCACGTCGGAGATCCGTTTGACCGCCGCAGAGCGCATGTCAGAGGTGAACTGGCTGTCGCGATAGACGGTCAGCCCCTCTTTGAGGCACAGCTGGAACCAGTCACGGCAGGTGATGCGGTTGCCGGTCCAGTTGTGGAAATACTCATGGGCGATAATCGCCTCGATCCGTTCAAAATTCATGTCGGTTGACGTCTCGGGGGAGGCGAGGACGGCGGAGGAGTTGAAGATGTTCAGCCCCTTGTTTTCCATCGCGCCCATGTTGAAATCGTCCACAGCAACGATGTTGAACAGATCAAGATCATATTCGCGACCGTAAACCTCTTCGTCCCATTTCATCGAGGCGATCAACGCCTCCATGCCGAAGGCGCATTTGCCCTCGTCGCCGGGACGCACATAGAGGTTCAGATCCACCTTGCGCCCGCTTTGGGTGGTAAATTCACCCGGATGGGCGATCAGATCACCGGCAACCAATGCAAAAAGATAGGCGGGCTTGGGCCATGGATCATACCACTCGGCGTGATGCTCTGAGCTGCTGACAGGATTGCCATTGGACAAAAGCACCGGATGCGGGCCGTTAATCTTCACCTTGAAGGTGGCCATGACATCGGGGCGGTCGGGGTAATAGGTGATCTTGCGAAAGCCTTCGGCCTCACACTGGGTGCAATACATGCCGTTGGACATGTAAAGCCCCTCAAGCGCGGTGTTGCCGGTTGGATCAATCTCGACCTCCGCCTCAAACACAAACGGGGTGTCCGGCACATCGCAGCTTAGCCCTTTGTCGGTGATCTTGGGCGAAACCGCTGCGCCGTCGATCTTGGTCGAGATCAGCTTGAGCTGTTCACCATGCAGGAAGAAATCAAAATCCGAGGCCTCTGGATTGCGCCGAAAGGCGATGCGGCTGGTCACACGGGTGGCGCGGGGATCCAGATCAAAGGTCAGCGCCACGCTGTCCACGATGAAACCGAAGGGGGTGTAATCGGCAAGATAGATGGTTTCGGGGGCAGTGTCAGGCATGGGGCAGATCCTTGAGATGGAACAATTTGTTTTGCCGCACGTTATGTCCCTGAACGGAGACCCGCAACCGGGTCTGAACCGAAGCTGATGAGAGGAAGAGCCAATGTCTGCACCTGACACAAATATCGAGACCCAGAAAGAAAATCACCGTCCGCCGCTTTTGGGGATCAAAGGCGCGATGATCTTTGGCGGGCTGATGCTTTTGGGGGTTGTTATCTTTGCGCTGATGAATGGCTCTGAGCCAAGCGCGGAGACCTTGATCGGGACGGAAACAACTGTTCAGCCGAGCAACTGACGCAAACGACAACCAAGTCACAAAGCACATCCTTCGGGGTGTGCTTTTTGCGTTTGCGGGGCATGCTCTGGCGATGACATGGCTGAAAAGAATCGCTGCCTTTAAGAATTGGTAATATTATTTTACCGCCCTAACTTGTATCACTGCGACAATATGGATAAATGCGGCAAAGCCGAACACTGCACTGGAGGAGCGCATCGTGACAAACAGGACCGATAAACACGGGTTGCAGGTTGACCCGCTGCTGGCGGATTTTATCGAAACCAAAGCCTTGCCGGGCACCGGCGTGGACGCAGATGCGTTTTGGTCCGGGTTTTCATCGCTTGTTCACGACTTGGGGCCAAAAAACCGCAGCTTGCTGCAGGCCCGTGCGGAGATTCAGGCCAAAGTCGACGGCTGGCACAAGGATCACAAAGGTCAGGCCCATGACGCGGCGGCCTATACCGCATTTCTGCGCGACATTGGGTATCTGGTGCCTGAGGGCGGCGCGTTTTCCATTGAGACCACCAATGTTGATCCCGAGATCGCTCAGGTGCCGGGGCCGCAATTGGTGGTGCCGATCACCAACGCCCGCTTTGCGCTGAACGCCGCCAACGCCCGTTGGGGCAGCCTCTATGATGCGTTTTATGGCACCGATGCGCTGGGCGATCTGCCTGAAAAGGGCGGCTATGACCCAGAGCGCGGTGCGCGTGTTGTAGCCAAAGCCAAGGCGTTTCTGGATGAGGTTGCGCCGCTGGCCGGTGGCAGTCATGCGGATGTGAGTGGATATAGTGTTGTGGACGGGGCATTGGCGCCCGCATTGGCCAACCCCGACCAGTTTGCCGGATATCGCGGCGGGGTGGATGCGCCATCGGCGATCCTGCTCAAGAACAAGGGTCTGCACATCGAAGTACAGATCGACGCGGAGCATGCCATCGGCAAAACTGATCCTGCGCATGTGTCCGACATGATCATGGAATCGGCACTGTCCACGATCATGGATTGCGAAGACAGCGTTGCCGCCGTGGACGCCGAAGACAAAGTGGTCGCCTATGGCAATTGGCTGGGCCTGATGAAAGGCGATCTGGAAGAAACCTTTGAAAAGGGCGGGGCGCAGATGACGCGCCGGATGAACGCTGACCGCGATTATACCGCGCCGGATGGATCCACGCTGACGCTTAAGGGCCGGTCCCTGATGCTGGTGCGGAACGTGGGCCATCTGATGACCAATCCGGCCATTTTGGACCGTGACGGGCTGGAAGCGGGCGAAGGGTTGATGGACGCGATGATCACCAGCCTGATCGCCATGCATGATCTGGCCCGTGAGGGCGGCAATTCTGTCAAAGGCAGCATCTATGTGGTGAAACCCAAGATGCACGGGCCGGAAGAAGTGGCCTTTGCGGATGAGATTTTCAGCCACGTGGAGGCGGCGTTGGGCCTGCCTTCCAACACTGTAAAGCTGGGTATCATGGACGAGGAACGCCGGACCTCTGCCAATCTGGCCGAATGTATTCGCGCCGCGAAAAAGCGGGTCGCCTTCATCAACACCGGGTTCCTCGACCGGACCGGCGACGAGATCCACACCTCAATGGAGGCCGGGCCAATGGTGCCCAAGGGCGAGATGAAAAACGCCGCCTGGATTACCTCTTACGAGGATCGCAACGTCGATATCGGTCTGGCCTGCGGGCTTCAGGGCCGTGCGCAGATCGGCAAAGGCATGTGGGCGATGCCCGACCTGATGGCCGATATGCTGGAGGCCAAGATCGGCCACCCCAAATCCGGCGCCAATTGTGCATGGGTGCCATCACCGACAGCGGCGACCCTGCATGCCACGCATTACCACCACGTGGATGTTCTGGCGCGGCAGGACGAGATTAAGGCGGGCGGCGCGCGCGGCACGCTTGATGATCTGTTGACCATCCCGGTGATGGACGGCCGCAACCTGAGCGCCGAAGAGATCAACCGCGAGATTGAGAACAACGCGCAAGGCATCCTGGGCTATGTGGTGCGCTGGGTCGATCAGGGCGTGGGCTGTTCCAAGGTGCCGGACATCAATGATGTTGGCCTGATGGAAGACCGCGCCACCTGCCGGATTTCGGCGCAGGCGATGGCGAACTGGCTGCATCACGGGGTGATCAGCGAGGCCGAGGTTCTGGCCGGGCTGAAAAAGATGGCAGCAGTGGTGGACCGGCAGAACGCGGGTGATCCGCTTTATCAGCCGATGGCGCCGGGGTTTGACGGGATCGCGTTTCAAGCGGCCTGTGATCTGGTGCTGAAAGGGCGGCAGCAGCCGTCAGGTTATACCGAACCGGTGTTGCATGCCCGGCGGTTGGAGTTGAAAGCCGCAAAGTAAGCGGCGCGGAACAAGCGGTGGATGCGAGGGGCCAGCCCCTCGCGCACCCCGGAGTATTTAGAGCCAAAAAGGGAAGAGGAAGATCGAGA
Source organism: Sulfitobacter mediterraneus (assembly GCF_003054325.1). Lineage (GTDB taxonomy): Bacteria > Pseudomonadota > Alphaproteobacteria > Rhodobacterales > Rhodobacteraceae > Sulfitobacter > Sulfitobacter mediterraneus. The sequence continues at coordinate 308,761 of NZ_QBKU01000002.1, read as the reverse complement.
TGGGTATTTCATTGCGCAAGGCGCGGACAATTATTCGCAAATCACTGGAAAAAGGCCGCGAGATGGAGCTGAAGCCTTTGTCCGTGGTGGTTTTGGATGCAGGTGGCCATGTTCAGGCGTTTGAGCGCGAAGATGGCGCAGCGCCGGGGCGGTTTTCAATTGCCCATGGCAAGGCTTACGGCGCGGTGATGTTGGGCATGGCGGGCACGGCGCAGATGAAGCGGGCCGAGGATCAGGCCTATTTCATGGCGGCGGTGAACGGTGTCTATGGCGGGCAGGTGATCCCGGTACCGGGCGGTGTGCTGTTGCGCGACAAAAAAGGCGCGGTGATTGGTGCGGTTGGCGTCACGGGTGATACCTCTGACAATGACGCGGCAGCGGCGCTGGCGGGGATCGAAGCGGCGGGTCTGACCGGCGAGATCTGATGGGTGGTTGAGGGCGGGAACATCCCGCCCTATATTGCCTCGAACCTTCTAACCATTTGGTGATTTATGGCCCGTCCAGTTGTTGGTATTATCGGCAATTCCTATTTGTTGAATGATCAGTATCCGGTTCATGCGGGCGGGCAGATGAACGCCGACGCGCTGGCCGAAGTGGCCGGTTGCATGCCGTTGATCATTCCCAGCGACCCCAAACATGTGAGCGTTGCTGAACTGCTGGAGGTTTGTGACGGGTTTTTGCTGACCGGCGGGCGGCCCAACGTACATCCTGAGGAGTACGGCGAAGACGCGACCGAGGCGCATGGGGATTTTGACCGGGCCCGCGACGCGATTGTTTTGCCCCTCGTGCGGGCCTGCGTGGAGCGCGGCCAGCCGTTTCTGGGCATTTGCCGCGGTTTCCAAGAGGTCAATGTCGCAATGGGCGGCACGTTATACCCCGAGATCCGCGATTTGCCGGGGCGCATGAACCACCGGATGCCGCCCGAGGGCACCATCGAGGAAAAGTTCGAGCTGCGCCATGATGTGACCTTTACCGCAGGCGGCGTCTTTCACGAGCTGATGGGGGCGCCGGTGGTGCGGACCAACACGCTGCATGGGCAGGGGATCAAACATGCCGGGCAACGGATTGTGATTGATGGCCATGCCGAAGATGGCACGCCTGAGGCGATCTATGTCGAGGGCGCGCCGGGGTTCACCTTGGCGGTGCAATGGCATCCGGAATGGAATGCAGCGGGTGATCCTGTGTCGCGGCCATTGTTTTCCGGATTTGGTGGTGCGGTGCGCCAATGGGCAGAGAATGGCGCCGCGCCAGCCCTCAAGGCGGTCTGAATTCACAAAGCAACACGCGCCGTCTTTTGGCATTGCGGTACAGCGGGGCCAAGCGGCGGGGGCAGGGGATATCCTCGCGCGAGGTCGCGGTGGATGGATGAATACTGCCAATCTTGCGGGGTATCGCACAGACCGGCTTCAACCGGGCTGTGATAGATCAATCCGCGATGACGGACATAATCGGCGTTGCCCCGGAGGGGCTGGCACCAATAGCCGCGTTGCCAGATGCCTTTTTCACCCTTTTTGATTTGTGAAGGGCTGCGATAAGGCGCGGGCGGCAGATGCCTGGAAAACCGCGCTTTGAGCATGCCAATCCGGTTTGCGATATCTGCATCATCCGGTGGCAGGCTCCAGATCATGTGGATCGTTGCGGGCAGAACTGCGATCGCGTCTATCCGGAAACCATGATGGCGCAGGGTACTGCGCATCGCGCTGCGCAACTTGCCAATGCGGCGGAGCAACAGATCACTGCCAGGATCGGCGAGACGGAGCGTGAAAAAGAAGCGTTTGGGATCAAAGAGGGACGGAGGCAAATCTTGCATGGCGTTCAAGCTACGCGGATCACAGTTAACACTTGGCTAACGCAGAACGGCAGTGCCGAGATCGGCGGCAGAGCACCCGAGCCGCCCCTGGTGCGGGCGCGACCTGCGGCGATTCACCCCTGCAAATGCGGTCAGCGGGGCCATAACATTCTGATCACGACACTTTGCGCCTAAGAAACAGCATTTTTGGGAAGGATTTCCCCGGTTTGACGCCCCGAAACATGGTCTGCCGCTTGTACAATTGTGGTCCGCACGGTATCGGATACGCAACAAAGTTGCGCCAATGGGGTGCGGCTCATTTGCGGGGGATTTTGAATTGAAGATCGGAACGCCAAAAGAGATTTTTGAAGGGGAAGCCCGCGTTGCAATGACGCCGGAGTCGGCCCTTCAGTTGCAAAAACTCGGGCATGATTGTGTGGTTGAAACGGGGGCGGGCGCCGCTGCTGGTTTTGATGATGCGTCATATAAGGCTGCGGGCGTGGAGGTGGTCAAAACCGCCGCTGCGCTTTGGAAAGCGGCGGATGTTGTGGCCAAGGTGCGGGCGCCAAATGACGCCGAGCTGAAACGCCTGCGGGCCGATCAGACGCTGATTTCGTTCTTCAACCCGGCGGGCAATAGCGAAGGCATGGAAGCGGCAGCCAAGAAGGGCGCAACTGTCATCGCGATGGAGATGATCCCGCGTATTTCCCGCGCTCAGAAAATGGATGCCCTGTCTTCGATGGCCAATATCGCGGGTTACCGCGCTGTGATCGAGGCGGGCAACAATTTCCCACGCTTTTTCACCGGGCAGATCACGGCGGCGGGCAAGGTGCCTCCGGCCAAGGTTCTGGTTGTTGGTGCCGGTGTGGCCGGCCTTGCGGCGATTGGCACGTCCACTTCGCTTGGTGCGATCACCTATGCCTTTGACGTGCGTCCAGAAGTGGCCGAGCAGGTCGAATCCATGGGCGCAGAATTTGTCTATCTCGACTTTGAGGAAGAACAGCAGGACGGCGCGGCCACAGGCGGCTATGCCTCTGTTTCCTCACCGGAATTCCGCGAAGCGCAGTTGGCCAAATTCCGCGAGCTGGCACCGGAAGTGGACATTGTGATCACAACGGCGCTGATCCCCAACCGCGAAGCGCCGGAGCTTTGGACCGAAGACATGGTCAAGGCGATGAAGCCGGGCTCTGTCATCGTGGATCTGGCGGCGGAAAAGGGCGGCAATTGCAAGCTGACCGTGGCAGATGAAAAGATCGTGACCGACAATGGCGTGACCATCATCGGCTATACGGATTTCCCAAGCCGGATGGCGACGCAGGCCTCAACGCTTTATGCGACAAACATTCGCCATTTGATGACGGATCTGACCCCTGAAAAAGACGGTGTGATCAATCACGACATGGAAGATGACGTGATCCGCGGCGCGACCGTGACCCACGCCAAGGAAATCACCTTCCCGCCGCCGCCGCCCAAGATTGCGGCAATTGCGGCAGCCCCCAAGAAGGAAGCGCCCAAAGAGCTGACGGCCGAAGAAAAGGCCGCGCAAGAGGTCGCCGCGTTCAAACAGCAGACCAAAAACCAGGTTACATTGCTGGCCGTGGGCGGCGCGTTGCTCTTGGCGGTTGGCCTTGTGGCGCCAGCCAGCTTTATGCAGCACTTTATCGTGTTTGTTCTGGCGGTCTTTGTTGGCTTCCAGGTGATCTGGGGCGTGGCACACAGCCTGCACACGCCGCTGATGGCGGTGACCAATGCGATTTCGTCGATCATCATTCTGGGGGCGCTGATGCAAATCGGTTCCAGCTCATTCCTGGTGATATTACTTGCTGCCTTGTCGGTCTTTATGTGTGGGATCAACATCTTTGGCGGCTTCCTCGTGACACGGCGCATGCTCGCCATGTTCCAGAAATCTTAAGGGAGCGGGTTCATGGATTTTGGTTTTACAACAGCAGCTTACGTCGTTGCAGCCGTTCTTTTCATTCTCAGCCTTGGCGGGCTGTCCGGACAGGAAAGCGCCAAGCGGGCGGTCTGGTACGGGATTGCTGGCATGGCGCTGGCGGTTGCGGCCACATTGATCGGGCCGGGCTCTGGCTTTTGGCTTTTGTCGTTGGTCCTGATCGCGGGCGGCGGTGCCATTGGGTATCAGCTGGCGACACGGGTGCAGATGACCCAGATGCCGGAACTGGTGGCGGCGATGCACTCGCTTGTCGGTCTGGCGGCGGTCTTTGTCGGCTTTAATGCGCATCTTGAGATGGGCAATGTTCTGGCGATGGACGAGGCCGCAAAGAAGGCGACCGAAGGCTTTGCCGCGCTTTTGGCCAAGAAAGACGGTGTTGAGATCGCCATTTTGCGGGTCGAGGTTTTCTTGGGCATCTTCATCGGTGCGGTGACCTTTACCGGTTCTGTGATTGCTTATGGCAAGTTGGCGGGCCGTGTGGATTCAGCAGCGAAAAAGCTGCCGGGCGGGCATTTCCTGAATGCGGCAGCGGCGGCGCTCTCTGTCGTTTGTCTGATCTGGTATTTCAATACTGGTGGTTTCCTGCCGCTCTTTGTGATGACGCTGGCCGCCTTGTTTATCGGCTACCATCTGATCACTGGGATCGGCGGCGCGGATATGCCGGTGGTTGTTTCAATGCTGAACTCCTATTCGGGTTGGGCAGCGGCGGCGATTGGCTTCTCGCTTGGCAACGATCTTTTGATCGTTGTTGGTGCGCTGGTCGGTTCCTCCGGTGCGATCCTCAGCTATATCATGTGTAAGGCGATGAACCGGTCGTTTGTCTCCGTTATTCTGGGCGGCTTTGGCGGTCCGGCAGGCGAACAGATGGCGGTTGAGGGCGAACAGATCGCGATTGAAGCGGATGGCGTTGCAACGGCCTTGAACGAGGCCGACAGCGTGATCATCATTCCGGGTTACGGCATGGCAGTGGCGCAGGCCCAACAAGCGGTGTCTGAGCTGGTGAAAAAGCTGCGCGCCAAGGGCAAGAATGTGCGTTTCGCCATTCACCCCGTTGCGGGGCGTTTGCCGGGCCACATGAACGTGCTGCTGGCGGAAGCCAAGGTGCCATATGACATCGTTATGGAGATGGACGAGATCAATGATGATTTCCCGGATACCGACGTGGCAATCGTGATCGGCTCCAACGACATCGTGAACCCTGCGGCGCAGGACGATCCGAACAGCCCAATCGCTGGCATGCCGGTGCTGGAATGCTGGAAGGCCAAGCAGGTGTTCGTGTCCAAACGCGGGCAGGGCACGGGCTATTCCGGGATCGAGAACCCGTTGTTCTTTAAAGACAACACGCGGATGTTCTACGGCGATGCCAAAGCGTCTTTGGACAAGCTGTTGCCGATGATCGACTGACGTTTTCTTTCAAAGAAAACGGCGCGGAATTTTTGAAAAATTCCGGTGCATCAAGATCAAACGCCCTGCCAGAATTGGTGGGGCGTTTTTCTTTGGCGCAGACCGTGTAATTGACGCTGCGCCAATGACAGTCCTGCCCATTCACGTCACCACCAAGCCGCTGGCGTAAGCGGCGTTGTGTGATCGGCTCTTGGTCATAACAACCACTCCAGATATTGCTGGTAGAGGAGCCAACATGACCATTCTTGCCAATATCCCGATTTGGGTTTTTCCGCTGTTCATCTTGTTGCTGGTGGTGGGCCTGCGGGCGATGCAGCGCAGGCACTTGCCTGTGGCGTTGATCTATTCGATCCCTCTGCTTGGGGTGCTGGGTCTTCGGGCGATCATCGCCTTGCCAGCTGGCATGTGGATCTGGTTCGTGTTTGCAGGTTTTGGCGCCTTCGGGGTGAGGGCCGGGATGGCGTTGCAAAAGCGTTGGTTGATTGCGCGGGACGGCAACCGGGTTGAACTGGAGGGAGAGCCGCTGACGCTGATCTTGATGATGAGCGTGTTTGCGGGAAACTTTGTCGTTGGTCTGGTGTCGGAAGTGGCGCCGGAGGTTTTGACTATGGCTTTGTTTCAGTTTGGATTTGCCGCGCTGCTGTCCACCGTTTCGGGGGTCTTTTGCGGTCGGGCGCTTTGGGTCTTTCGGGCGTCAGGGGCGTGATAACGGCAAGCCATTGGTGCTCAGTATACCGAAGTACACCGCCAAGGTGCTGATTTATAACATTTTTCTCTATTCAGATCGAAAAATTTCCCTATGGTGGGCGAAATGTCCCCGACTGCCCGGATTTGACCCATGGCCCCGATCAAAGACCACCCCAACCGCTATGCCCTCTCGGGGGAGCTTCACGCGCGGCCCTTTCCATCGCTTGCTGCGCCCTCAACGGCGGTTTTTCTGGCGATCCAACCCTCACCCGATCCGGCCAAGCGTGACCGCAGCGCCGATCACGCGCATTTGGTCGCCCTGCTGGATCACTACGGTGCGCCGCATCCCGGTGCGGATGCCACGCATTACTACGGCGAGATGGGGAAATACTGGCTCAAGTGGGAACAGCACACGGAATTTGTGACCTACACCGTGTTTTCGCAAGACGTGTCGGACAGGCCCTTTGATCCAGCGGAGTTTGACGTTTTCCCCGACTATTGGCTTGAGGCCGTGCCGGGCGGGCGCATCACATCGGCGCTGCTGCGGTTGATGCCGCGCCCCGAAGAAGACACAGCCATCGCCGATCAACTGCGCAATTGGTTTGTGCCAGAAAGCCTTGCGGTGGCCACGGTGCTGGAGGGGGCTGCGGTGGTGGCCACCGATTTCCGGATTGATCCGGCGGGCCATCTGCGCATGGCAATCTTCACGGCCGAGACCACAGGCAAACGCCGCATCGGACGTATTCTGCAACGGCTTTGTGAGATCGAGACCTACAAGGCGGCCTCGATGCTGGGGTTTGCGATGGTCAAGGAAATGTCGCCGCAGCTGAACCGGCTTGATAGCAAGTTGACCGATCTGATGGCGCAGATGCGCGGATCCTCAGCGGTGGCGGAGGACACGCTGCATGCGCTTTTGGATATCTCGGTCGAGCTTGAGACGCTGTCGGTGCAATCGGCCTACCGGTTGGGCGCGACGGGGGCCTATCAGGCCTTGGTCAACCAGCGGATTCTGGCGCTGCGCGAGACGCGGTTCATGGGGCGGCAAGGCTTTGGTGAGTTCATGATGCGCCGCTATGAGCCAGCGATGCGCACCGTGCAATCTACCGAGGCGCGGCTCAAGGAAACATCGGCGCGGGCGATCCGTGCCAGTGAGTTGCTCAGAACGCGGGTGGATGTGGAGCGCTCGGCCCAGAACCAGGCCATTCTGGCCAGTATGGACCGCCGCGCCGATCTGCAACTGCGCCTGCAACACACTGTTGAGGGGCTGTCCGTGGTGGCGATCAGCTATTATGCGGTCTCGCTGACCGGATATCTGCTCTATCCATTGGCGGGGGTGATGGGGATGAGCAAGGGCATGCTCATCTCACTGATCACTCTGCCGGTAGTGGGGGCTGTTTGGTGGATGGTGCGGCGCCTGCGAAAGCGCCTTGGCTGAGCAGGGCATGGGTCAGTTTGGCCCCGACCGCGATCATCACAATCGCCAGAATGGCAGCGACAGACAGTGTCGGCACACCTGACAGGCCTGCACCAAGGGTACAGCCGCCGGCCAATACACCGCCGACGCCCATCAGGGCCGCACCCAGCAGGTAACGCCCCGTCTGACGCGGCGCTTCAAAGCTTTGCCACTGGAAGCCGCCAAACAGCAGGCTGGCCAGCAAGGCGCCGACAAACACGCCACCCAGAAGGCCGGTTCCGAAACCGGCGGGGATCGAACTGCTGGCGATGCTCCAGAACAGGGTTTCTGATGCCGGAGAGGTGAACGACAGGCTTTCCATTGCGATGGGGTCAAAATCATCAAAGAGGACAAAGCCAGTGCCAACCCATGCTGCAGGCACCAATAGGCCGATCAAGGCGGCCATGACCAATTGCCCAATTGGATTGCCGGACTGAAGGGCAAAGATCAGGGCGACCATGACAATCATGCTGGTCCAGACCCATGCGCCGCCGGGCAGGGCGGCGAGGCTGATGTAATCGCCCATTTCAACAGTGACACTGCCCAGAGCCACGCGCAGGGGCGCCAGAACGCCCTTCAGCGTCATATGGGCCACCACGGCAAAGACCAGCACCACCAGCGCCGCACGCAGGTTGCCAGAGCCGGAGAGAACCGTCAGCCTAGAGATACAGCCACGTGTCAGCACCATGCCAGCGCCAAACAGCAGGCCACCGGCCGCGATGGCGAGAATGGGCAGGGCAGAGGACATAAAGCGGTGCTCGTCAAAGCTGATCCATTCGGCGGCAACCGCGCCTTGGGTGCCGACCAGCGCAAATGCCAATGCCATCAACCAGACGCCGCCCGCGGCACGGCGATCTTCGCCCACAAGAGAGCGGCGGAAACAGAACTTGGTGCGCTGCGCCAGAACGCCAAACACCAGACCAATCATCGCCGCCAGCAGAACAGACGCCTGCCGCGCAGTGGTTTCTTCAAAGCCAAAAGACTCAAACATCGCCGTAATCTCCAAAATCGGAATATTTTCCCATTTGGCGCGATATACATTGCCAATCAAGCATATGAGAATGTGATTGGTGGCTATTGGGCGGGAGATTGTTCTGAAAAAGGGTGGAGGATCAAAACATCCTCCACCCTTTGTTGATATGTCAGAACGTTGTTTGGCTCAGCGCGCCAGAGGTGGCGCATTGATCCTTATTTGCCTATCGGCCGCGGATCCGCGGATCGAGCGCATCGCGCAGGCCATCGCCAAGATAGTTCACGCTCAGCACCGTCAGAGAGATCGCGATGCCGGGCAGCAAAACCCGCTCAGGGAAGTCCTGCATCCGCTGCACCGCATCCGCGAGCAGCTTGCCCCATGTCGGGTAGTCCGACGGGAAGCCAACGCCGAGAAAGCTGAGCGCGCTTTCGGTGATGATCGCGGTGGCAAGGCCAAGGGTGGCAGACACCATAATGGGCGAGATCACATTGGGCAGCAGGTGCCGGCGGATGATCTTGCCCGAGGTGGTCCCGATGGAGCGGGCGGCGAGGATGAACTCGCGTTCCTTGAGCGCCAGAATGTCGCCGCGCACGATCCGCGCGGTTTGCATCCATGACGTCAGGCCGATCACCGCAACGATCAGGATGAACATGCCGCCCTCGGGGCCAAAGCGCGAGTTCAGCGGCTGCCGGAACAAGGTCACGGCCAGCAGAACCAGTGGCAGGATCGGCAGCGACAGCACCAGATCGGTAAAGCGCATAAGCCAGAAGTCCATCCGTTTGAAGTAGCCGGAAATCACACCAATGGCGGTGCCAATCACGAGGGCCAACCCCATGGCCAGCCAACCTACAGACATGGACACACGGCCACCGGCAATCATCTGGGCCATGATATCGCGGCCCAATTGATCGGTGCCAAAGGGATGGGCCCAACCGGCTTTTGCATCAGCTTCCCACAGCAGGGTGTAAATCGGCCGCCAATTCTTGTTGCGAATATCAAGCCCCTTGGGATCAACATCCCACAGGTAGGGGCCAAAGATCACGGCAAAGGTGATGAAGATCAGGAACCCACCACCAAAGACCGCGCCTTTGTGTTTGCGGAACTGGTCCCAGACATCACGCCACTGGCTGCGCGGCGGCTTTTGCGGCTCTTTGTCGGTGAGCGCGCCAAAGGTCTCGATATCGGCCTCGATGGGGCTTGCGGGGATAGGTTGCTCAGTCATAGCGGATCCTCGGGTCAAGCGCGCCATAGAGGACGTCGGCAATCAGGTTAAACAGAACGATCAGGATGGCGAAGATAAAGGTCAGGGTCATCACCATGGGCAGATCGTTGGCAAAAAGCGCGGTCAGCAGAAGCTGGCCGATGCCGTTCACCTTGAAGACGTTCTCGGTGATGATCGCACCGCCAAAGATCGCGGGCATGCCAAGGGCAATCACTGTCACAACCGGGATCATCGAGTTGCGCAGCACATGCACCATGACCACCACGCCCTCGCGCAGGCCCTTGGCACGCGCTGTGCGCACATAGTCCTGATTGAGGTTGTCCAGCATCGCACCGCGCATATAGCGGCTGATCTGGGCGGTGGTTTGCAGCGCCAGCACCATCACGGGCATGATCATCTGAAAGAACTGCACCTTAAAGCTGGCCCAGTCAGTCACCACATGGGTGGTGTCATAGATTGACGGCAGCCAGCCCAGATAGACCGAGAAGATCACGATCAGCAGAGGGCCGGTAAAGAAGGGCGGGATCGAAAAGCCGATCATGGTGATAAACGTACCGGCCTGATCAAAGACCGAATAGTGTTTGTAGGCCGAATAGATCCCGATCGGGATCGCAATCACGATGCCAACAACATAGCTCAGGCCAACAACCCAAAGAGTTTGCGGCATCCGCTGCACCACGATGTCCATCACCGGAGAGCGGGTTTGCCAGCTGATCACGCGCAGCTTGCCTTCGGAGAATGCGGTGTCGGGCAGCCAGCTAAACAGGGTCGAGGTGTTGGTCAGGTAATCGACAAAGACCAGCGGTTCGATCCAGAAGAACTGTATCAGCCACTTGTAGTACTGGACATGGATCGGCTGACCCAGACCCAGCGCCTCGCGCATCTTTTGTTTAACCTCGGGCGGCACCGTCAATGGCACCTGTGCCATCGGATCGCCCGGAGCGAGTTGGAGAAGAAGGAAAATAACGAGACTGATGAACAAAAGTGTCGGGATCGACAGCAACAATCGTCGTAGGGTGAAGGTCAACATAAGCGTCGCCTTTGCAATTCAGTCTGATGGGGTGGGTGAAGGTGCAGGGCGAGACAAATCCCGCCCTGCCGCAAAAAGAGAGAGGCGGGCCAGACGACCCGCCACTCTATTATTCCTTGATGCGATACCAGTCAGCAACGTTCCACAGTTCGCTGTCCCATGTGTTCAGGACAACACCGCCCAATGTGTTGGACGCAGCGGAAACACGACCACGGTCAACCAGTGGCACAATTGTCATCGTGTCTTTGGTGAGCATGTTGTTCAGCTTCTTGGAGATTTCACCGCGCTTGTCCAGTTCACCTGTGCGGGACAATTCGTCCAGCAGGGCGTCATATTCTGGATCACAGAAACGGTTGATGTTTTCACCCTGCCACTGGCTGGATGGTTTTGGCTCGTTGCCACAACGGTAGGCCGACAGATAGGCCTGTGGGTCTGTGCCGTCGAAGTTGTTGGCGTACATTTCAACGTCCGCATAGAACTTCTGGAAGGTGTCAGGGGAACCTGGGTCACCACCAAAGAACACGGAAGCGTCCAGGTTGCGCAGTTCAACTTCTACGCCGATCTGGTTCCACCAGTCTTTGATCAGGGCTTGGAAATCCTGACGAACGGCATTTGTCGATGTCTGGTACAGGATCGACAGTTTCACGCCGTCCTTGTCACGTACACCGTCGCCATCGCTGTCCACCCAGCCAGCTGCGTCGAGCATGGCTTTGGCACCGTCGATGTCTTGTGTCAGACACTCGGTGTTGTCGGATGCATAAAGCGCAGGCGCAGGCACCAGGTTACAGGTCGGACGACCCGCCTGGCCGTAGCCAACTTCGACCAGCAGTGGACGGTCAATTGCCATGGACAATGCCCGGCGGACCGCTTCGTCAGACAGGAACGGGTGCGGATGCGCAACTGTTGCGCGCTCGCCCTCGGCCAGATCTGGCGATGGGTTGGTCAGGTTCATTTCCAGACGCTCAACCAGCGTACCGAATGCAGAGATCGGCTTGCCTTTGCCCGCTTCGGCCATTTTGGCCAGAACATCGGGTGCCAGCTGCATGTTCCATGCATAGTCAAACTCGCCGGTTTCCATAACCGCACGGCCCGCTGCAACCGCATCACCGCCACCTTTGAAGGTCAGCGACGCAAAGGCAGGTTTGCCTTCTTCGCGGAAGTTTTCGTTGGCTTCCATGGTGATCACGTCATTTGGACGGAATTCAACAACTTTGAAAGGACCGGTGCCAATTGGGTTAAAGTTGGCTTCGGTACATTCTGGGGCCTTGGCGCCGAGGCATTCAGCAAACTGAGCTTTTTGAATGATCGGGGACTGGCCGCCCATGAATGGGCCATATGGGTTTGGTTTGGCTTCGGAGAAATTCACCGTGACCGTCAGGTCATCCACAACTTCGACCGAATCAACGCCGTCAAACTTGGAACCCTGCGCACAGCCACCTTCAGGGTGCATACAGTATTCCGCCGTAAATGCGACGTCGGCAGATGTCACAGGAGAGCCATCAGACCAGACAAGGCCGCTTTTCAGCTTCCATGTGATGGATTTGAGGTCTGCGCTTACGCCGCCATTCTCAACTGTTGGGATTTCTTCCGCCAGATAAGCGACCAATGCGCCGGTTTCGTTGTAGCGGCCAAGTGGTTCAACCACGAGCGAGGCCGATTCGAGATCCTTGGTGCCGCCGGACAGGTATGGGTTCAGGATCGATGGCGCTTGCCAATAAATGATCTTGACCTCACCGTCGCGCCCGCGTTCGCCGGAATGGCCGTCCGCGAGGGCGAAAGGTGCAAAGGCAGCTGAGGCAATTGCACCCATCAAAAGGGTTTTCATTTTCATTTTTTACTCCTTGTTGGACACGTGTTGCGTGTCGCGTTTTGGGGTGGGGTTGGTCCGCACCCTTTCTTGTCGCATTGAGTTTGGTTTAAGAACGACGGCTAACGTGGCGTAAAGCCCGTGTAAAAACCGATTTGTTTGTTCACTCCCCCAAAGCGCATGAGGCGTATCGAAACAGGTTTGGCCAGAAATGCAACCCCAGACATCATCACAGGTTCAAATTACGCATGGGCAACGGCTGTTGTTTGACAGTCTTGGTGCAATCGCCGTAGCGTCCATCAACCCAGACGACAAATAACAATAGGAAACGTGATGCTGGATCAGACGACCAACGGCCCGATTGCCCAAATTAAAGGGCTTCGCGTAGAATTTCAGACAAAAGATGGCCCCGTGGTCGGTGTTGAGGACGTCAGTTTTGACATCAATCCGGGCGAAACGGTCTGTGTTGTGGGCGAATCTGGGTCCGGTAAATCGGTCTCGTCGCTGTCTTTGATGCGTTTGGTCGAATACGGCGGCGGCGAAATTGCCGGTGGGCGTTTGTTGTTTGACCGCGCTCAGGGCGGCGAGGTTGATCTGGCTCAGACCAATCAACCCACGATGCGCCATATTCGCGGCAACGAGATCGGGATGATCTTTCAAGAGCCGATGACCGCGCTGAACCCGGTGTTCACCGTGGGCAAGCAGTTGACCGAGGGCCTTCGTTTGCACAAAGGCATGAGCAAATCACAGGCCGAAGAACGGGCGCTGGATCTGCTGCGCCAGGTGCGCATTCCTGAGCCTGAGCGGCGTTTGCAGCAGTTTCCGCACGAATTGTCCGGCGGCATGCGCCAGCGTGTGGTCATCGCCATGGCATTGGCCTGCGAGCCGCGCTTGTTGATCGCGGATGAACCGACAACGGCGCTGGATGTGACCATTCAGGCCGAGATCCTTGCGCTGATGGACCGTCTCAAGCGGGAAACCGGGACAGCGGTGATGTTCATTACCCACGACATGGCGGTTGTGGCCCAGATGGCCGACCGCGTGGTGGTCATGTTCCGGGGCAACAAGGTCGAAGAGGGCACGGTCGAAGAGATTTTCGAGAACCCGCAGCATCCTTATACCAAAGCGCTGCTTGCAGCGGTGCCCAAGCTGGGCGAGATGACCGGCAAGGCCTATCCCGAACCGATGAAGCTGATGGGCAGCGAGGACAAAGAGATCCTGCCGATCAAGGGGTCGGATGAGGTTTTGCTAACGGTCAAAAACCTGACCACGCGGTTTCCGGTGACGGGTGGCTTCTTCCGGCGGACGGTGGCCAATGTACATGCGGTCGAGGATGTCTCGTTTTCGATCAACAAGGGGGAGACCCTCAGCCTTGTGGGTGAATCCGGTTGTGGTAAATCCACAGCAGGCCGTTCCATTTTGCGACTGGTTGAGCCGCAGGAAGGCGAGATCGACCTTGGCGGCAAAGACATCATGGCGCTCAACCAACAGCAATTGCGCAATGCACGGCTTGATATGCAGATGATCTTTCAAGATCCCTTTGCCTCGCTGAACCCGCAGATGCAATTGTCCGATCAGGTGGCCGAACCTATTCACAACTTTGCCACGCTCAAGGGCGCTGATGTGACGAAACGGGTCGAGATGTTGTTTGACCGGGTGGAGCTGCCGCGCAGCTTTATGCGCCGATTCCCGCATGAGCTGTCCGGTGGTCAGCGCCAGCGGGTTGCGATTGCCCGTGCGCTTGCCCTCAATCCCAAACTGATCATCGCAGATGAGGCCGTGTCGGCGCTGGACGTGTCGGTGCAGGCGCAGGTGCTCAACCTGATGATGGAGTTGCAACAAGAGCTTGATCTGTCGTTCTTGTTCATCAGCCACGACATGGCGGTGGTTGAACGGGTCAGTCACCGTGTGGGCGTGATGTATCTGGGCCGGATCGTCGAGATTGGAAACCGGTCTCAAGTGTTTGAAAACCCGCAACATCCCTATACGCAGGCCCTGATGAAAGCGGTGCCGATTGCCGACCCACGCCAGCGCAAGGACGAAAAAGACCTGAACTTCAAACCGATCCCGTCCCCGATCCACCCAACCAGTTACAAGCCGCAGAAATCCATTTACCGCCAGATCGAGCCGGGCCACGAGGTGTTGCTGACTGACAGCGGTTATTGATCCTATGCGCCTGACGCAGATCACACCGTTTGTGCCCTGCACCGCACTGGCAACGCAAATCGGGTTCTATCGCGATACGCTGGGTTTTACACTCGGGTTTGAAGCAGACAACTATGCCTTCCTTCGCCGTGACAGCGTCGCGGTCCGGCTGGTTGAGGTCTGCGCGGATATTGATCTCAAAGACCCCGCCCGCGAGGGATCGTTTTACATTGATGTGCAAGGGATTGATGCGCTTTATGCCGATCTCAAACCGATGCTGGACAGGCTGCCCGCAGGCCGGGTCCGCGCGCCCTTTAACCAAGACTATGGCCAACGTGAATTTCACGTGGCGGACGAAGACTGCACCTTGGTCTTTTTCGGAGAAGGAATAAACTCAGATGGCTGAACGGCTTTCCCCATTTGCCTTGATGGAAAAACTCATCAGTTTTCCCACCGTTTCACGCGACACCAACATCCCGCTGATTGATTGGGTGGCCGATTATCTGGACAGCCACGGCATCGAAAGCCATCGCTATGTGGACCCAGAAGAGCCCAAGCATGCGCTTTTTGCCCATGTCGGCCCTTGGGAGGAAGGCGCAATTGTGTTGTCGGGACATACCGACGTTGTGCCGGTCGATGGCCAACCTTGGGACACCGATCCGTTCAGTGTTGTGGAAAAAGACGGCAAATACTACGGGCGCGGCACCTGCGACATGAAGGGGTTTGATGCGCTGGCGCTTTGGGCCTTGGTTGAAGGCAAATATATGGGGCTCAAACGCCCGTTACAGATCGCGCTCAGCTTTGACGAGGAGATTGGATGTACGGGCGCGCCGCCGATGATTGAGGCGATGCAGCCCGTGTTGCCCAAGGGATCTGCTGTGATTGTGGGTGAGCCGTCTACCATGCAAGCGGTGACCGGCCACAAGGGCGGAACGGGGTTTGACACCCATGTGGTGGGCTTTGAGGTGCATTCCTCATTGATGCACACCGGCGTCAACGCGATCATGGCAGGGGCCAAATTGATCGAATGGGCCAATGAGATGAACACCCAAAGCATGGCACAAAAGCCAAGTGCGATTGCCGCGATGTTTGATCCCCCCTTTACCACCACCCACGTTGGTATGATTGAAGGCGGTACAGCCCATAACATCACCGCCAAAGACTGCAAATTCGCGATGGATTTCCGTGTGGTGCCGGGCGAGGACAAAGATGCCTGGGGCACCGCCTATCTCAAGAAAGTGCGCGAGGTTGAGGCGCAGATGCAGGCCGTCGTGCCGGAGACCTACATCGAGGTCACGCCGCGCTTTGATGTGCCGGGGCTCAAGCCCGAAGACAATGGCGAGGCCGAAACACTGGTGCGCCAGATCACCGGTGACAATGCCAGTCACAAGGTCAGTTATGGTACCGAGGCCGGGCAGTTTCAGGACGCCGGATATTCGGCGGTGATCTGCGGGCCGGGCGACATTGCGCAGGCGCATCAACCCAATGAGTTCATTGAGATATCTCAATTCAACGCCGGGCATGATTTTATGAAAAGCCTGCTGTCGCGGTTGGCCTCTTAAGCCGCCGGACATCTGCGAATGCCCGCGTTCCCATTCCGCGCCCCGATGCCGCAACGCTTTGCCGGACCTATGCCGGAGGCGGCGGATGTGGTTGTCATCGGCGGCGGGGTGATCGGGGTGACCACCGCGCTTTATCTGGCGCGGGACGGGCATCGGGTGGCCTTGCTTGAAAAAGGGCGCATCGCCGCCGAGCAATCCTCGCGCAACTGGGGCTGGATTCGCCAACAGGGCCGTGACCCGGATGAATTGCCGATCATGATGGAGGCGATAGGTCTTTGGCAGGATCTGGCCGCCGACTGCGCGGTTGATATCGGGCTGCATCAGGGCGGCGTGACCTATTTTGCGGAAACCGAGAAAGATTTGTCGGGGTTTGCCAACTGGCACTCGATGGCGGCGGATCACGATCTGGACACCCGCATGTTGTCCTCGCGCGAGGCGGCGGCGCTGTTTCCTGACATGGGCCAGCGCTACAAGGGTGCGATGGTGACGCCCTCAGACATGCGGGCAGAGCCGTGGCTGGCGGTGCCGGCCTTGGCGGATCTTGCGGCGGCGGAAGGTGTAGATATTGTCGAAAACTGCGCGGTGCGTTGCCTTGATCTGGCGGGGGGCAAAGTGGCAGGCGTGGTCACAGAAAGCGGCCGTATCGCTGCGCCGCGTGTGGTTTTGGCCGCTGGCGCGTGGTCATCGCTGTTTTTGCGCAATCATGGCGTATCCCTGCCGCAGCTTTCGGTGCGCGAAAGCGTTTTGTCGACCGCACCTTTGCCGCATCTGTGCGAAGGTGCCGCCGCTGATAGCAAAGTGGCGTTTCGCCGCCGGGCCGATGGCGGTTACACCTTGGCGCCCACGGGCGTCACCGAACTGTTTATTGGCCCGGATGCCCTGCGCCATTTTGGCAAATATCTGACCCAGCTCAGGGCCAATCCACTTGGACAATCCTATCATCTGGCAGCGCCAAACGGCTTTCCCGATGGCTGGGGGACCAAGCGCCGCTGGACCGCTGATGAGCAATCCCCGTTTGAGCGGATGCGCATACTAGATCCTGCCCCCAACATCAAAAAACTGGACCGTTTGGTGGAAGATTTTGCTGCGCTATTCCCGGCCTTGCCCGAGGTCAAGGTCAGCGCACGCTGGGCAGGGATGATCGATACAATGCCCGATGTGGTGCCCGTGGTGGATCATTGTGATGCGCTGCCGGGGCTGGTGATTGGCACGGGCATGTCCGGTCACGGCTTTGGCATTGGCCCTGCCATGGGCCGCGTGTTGGCAGCTCTGGTCACTGGCGACCCGCTGGGGCATGATCTGGATAGGTTTCGCGCAGCCCGATTCACCGATGGCAGCGCGATCCGGCTGGGCCCATCTGTCTGAGCCCGCCAATTTAGGGGGACATATGCCAATTAAGAACCGTTTTGCCGAAACCCATGCCGAGATCACCGCATGGCGCCGCCACTTGCACCAATATCCTGAGCTGCAATTTGACGTGCATGAAACCGCGAAATTTGTTGAGGGCAAGCTGCGGGAGTTTGGCATCACGGATATCACCACAGGCATTGGCCAAACCGGTGTTGTGGCGGTGATTGAGGGCAGGACCAACACATCGGGACGTGCGGTTGGTTTGCGGGCCGATATGGATGCGCTGCCGATCGAAGAGGCGACGGGGCTTGAATACGCCTCCAAAGTTCCCGGAAAAATGCATGCTTGCGGCCATGATGGCCATACCGCGATGTTGCTTGGCGCGGCGCAATATCTGGCGGAGACCCGCAATTTTGATGGCCGCTGTGTCTTGATCTTTCAGCCCGCCGAAGAAGGCGGCGGCGGCGGCAATGAGATGGTCAAAGACGGGTTGATGGATCGTTGGTCCATTGATGAAGTCTACGGCATGCACAACATGCCAGACTATCCCGTGGGCAAATTTGCAATCCGCCCCGGTGCCTTGCTGGCTGCGGCGGATCAATTTGACATCGTGATCGACGGGCAGGGCGGTCATGCCGCCGCGCCGCATGAGGCGGTGGATACCAATCTGGCGGCGGCGCATGTGGTGGTTGCACTGCAATCCATCGCCAGTCGCAATGTTGATCCGATCAAACAGGTCGTTGTGTCGGTCTGCACCCTGCGCAGCGACACCGACAGCCACAATGTCTTGCCGCAAACCGTGCGCCTGCGCGGCACCGTGCGCACCTTGGACGAAGACGTGCGTGATCTGGCCGAACAGCGCCTGCGCGATCTGGTGACACATACGGCGGCGGCCTATCAATGCCGCGCCAATATCGACTATGAGCGTGGCTACCCTGTGACCGTCAACCACGATCAGGAAACCGTCTATGCCGCTGATGTTGCTGAAAAAGTTGTGCCGGATGTCTGGCGCGACACGCCGCCGATCATGGCGGGCGAGGATTTTTCCTATATGCTGAACGCGCGTCCGGGTGCCTATATCATGATCGGCAACGGCGATGGCGCGACGGTGCATCACCCGATGTATGATTTCAACGATGACGCGATCCCGGCAGGCTGTTCTTGGTTTGCCGAAATGGTTGAGACTCGTTTGCCGTCAAACTGACCCTACATACCAAACAGAGGCGGATGAAACCGCCTAAACAAGAATAAAAGGAAGACACCCAATGCCCGTTAAGAACCGATTTGCCGAATTGCATGATGACATCACCGCATGGCGACGTGATTTGCATGAACATCCCGAAATCCTGTTTGAAACTCACCGGACCTCTGCCACCGTGGCCGAAAAACTGCGGGCGTTTGGTTGCGACGAAGTGGTCGAAGGCATCGGGCGCACCGGCGTTGTGGGCGTGATCAAGGGCAAATCCACCGCCTCGGGCAAGGTGATTGGCCTGCGGGCCGATATGGACGCGCTGCCGATCCATGAACAGACCGGCGTTGAATATGCTTCCAAAACCCCCAATGCGATGCATGCCTGTGGCCATGATGGCCATACCGCAATGCTGCTGGGGGCGGCGCAATATCTGGCGGAGACCCGCAATTTCGATGGCACGGCGGTTGTGATCTTTCAGCCTGCCGAAGAGGGCGGCGGCGGTGGCCGCGAGATGTGCGAAGACGGGATGATGGACCGTTGGAACATTCAAGAGGTCTACGGCATGCACAACTGGCCGGGTGTGCCGACAGGCAAGTTTGGTATCCGCTCGGGCCCGTTCTTTGCGGCAACCGATCTGCTGGATATTGAGATTGAGGGTCTGGGCGGCCATGCGGCGAAACCCAATGAGACCATTGATACAACCGTTGTTGCCGCGCATATTGTGACCGCGTTGCAAACCATTGCTTCGCGCAATGCCGATCCGGTGGGCAGCATCGTCGTTTCGATCACCTCATTTGAAACTTCATCCAAGGCGTTCAACGTGATCCCGCAGCGGGTCAATATGCTGGGCACGGTCCGGACCCTGTCCAATGAGCTGCGCGATCTGGCGGAAAAGCGGGTTGTGGAAATTTGTGAAGGCATCGCCAACACATTTGGCGCAACGGCGCGGGTAAACTACAAGCGCAACTATCCGGTCATGGTAAACCACGACGAACAAACGGAATTTGCCGCCGAAGTGGCGCGATCGGTCTCTGGAGATTGTGACGAGGCACCGCTGGTCATGGGCGGCGAAGACTTTGCCTTCATGCTTGAAGAGCGGCCCGGCGCCTACATCCTTGTGGGCAATGGTGATACCGCTGCCGTGCATCACCCGATGTACAATTTCAACGATGAGGCAATCCCAGCAGGATGCAGCTGGTGGGCGGGCATTGTTGAACAGCGCATGCCGGTGATGAACTAAGCGGCGGGCGCTAGCCCTGCCAAAGCGATTGGTAGACGGCATCAATGCCGTCTGCTTCTCTCGTGGCGCTGAAACTGTTTAGCGCCACATCGCGGGCCGCAGCCGCGGCATTTTTACGGTCCAGAATCTCTTGCGCGGCAAATGCGGCCGCTTCGGCATCTTCCAGCGGCACAATGGCCCCGACGCGGCCCTGCGCGGAAAAATTGCGGTAATAGCCTGTATCGCTGCCCACGAATGGTACGCCAGAGGCGAGGCCCTCAAGCGGCACCATGCCATAGCCCTCATAGCGCGGCAGTTGCATCACCAGTGACAGGGACCGCATCACCATGGGCAATTTGTCCGCTGGGGTCTCTCCGGGAAATAGCAAACGATCTGCCAATCCTGCCGCTGCAACTTTGCCCTTCAAGCCTTTGAGAAAGCTTTCGTATTTACCGCCTGCACGGCCAATGACCAATGCCACCGTTCCGGGCCGTTCAGGCAGCAGGCGCAGCATGGCATCGACAAAAATATCTGTGCCTTTTTCGGGGCGGATACGCCCGATGGTTGCGACCCCTGACGTGCCGCCATAGCCCAGATTGGCCCATGCGGCGGCGCGATCCTTGGCGGGATAGAATGCCTCGGTATCGACCCCATGCGGCACCACGGCGCGCACATGCGGGACATATTCGGCGGCTTTGTCAGTGGTGGCAATCACCGCGTCCATGCGGCTGATCAGCCAGCGGGGATAAGCCGAATGCAGACGCTGCGCGGCAGAGGTGAAGACGATTTTGATCGGCGCGCGGCGGATGTCGCGCAGCCAGATCGCGCTGCGCATTTCGGGATTGCGCCGCACGTGCCAGATCGCGAATGGCCGGCCATCGGGTGCGGTGCGAGACATGCCATGGGCCACGCCCGGTGTGATCGGGTCAGGACAGCCGGGCAGGGGTTGGCCGACAAAAGCCAGATCATAGCGCCGCCGCTGTTGGCGGATCACATTGGCCGCTGTGGCCGAAACGCCGGTGAAATTCGGGTTGTAGTTGGTGACAAAAAGCTCAGCCATTTGCGCCAAGGTCCAATGCTTTGATCAGGCGCTGCGCGATACTGTCCAACTTGTCCGTTTGCGCGGCGGTAAAAGCGGCAACCGCAGTTTTCATCGCGCCGCGCTGTGCCTCACCCTCAATCAATGTGGCGACTTGCCCGGCGAGGTCTTCGGCCGTGTCCACCAAGCGGGCAGCGCCGATTTTCTCCATCTCTTCATAGGTTTCGGCAAAGTTCTTCACGTGATGCCCCGACAGAACCGCCGCCCCTGATTGCGCCACCTCAAACGGGTTATGCCCGCCGATAGGGTGCAAAGACCCGCCCAAAAACACCAGATCGCTCAGCCCATACCAGCTGCCCAGTTCGCCCATGGTATCGGCCAGAAAAACCTGCCCGCCCGGCATCTCGCCTGAGGTGCGGCGGGTCATGCTGAGGCCGGATTGGGCAACCATTGCGGCCACGGCATCGCCGCGTTCGGGGTGGCGGGGGGCAAGGATCAGGCATAGATCGGGGATCTGCTCCAGCAACGCTTGATGGGCTGCCAGCACGGTTTCCTCTTCGCCGTCATGGGTCGATGACGCGACCCAGACCGGGCGATGGCCAAGCGCGGCGCGGGCCTCAAACAAGAGGTCTTCGTCCACTGGCAGCGGGCCTGCCATGGATTTGAGGTTGATGCCCCGCGCCACCCGATCCGGCGGCGCGTTTATTGCCACCATCGCCCCGGCCATTGCATCGTTCTGGGTCAGGATCAGGGAAAACACATCAAAGATATAGCGGGCGGTCTGCGGGAACCTGCGCCATTGCGCGATCGACCCTTCGGACAGGCGGGCGTTGACCAGCGCCATCTTGGCACCGCCCTCATAGGTCCGGCGCAACATTTGCGGCCAAAGCTCGCTTTCCACAAACACCGCCGCGTCCGGGCGCCAGTGGCGCAGAAACCGTTTCAGCGGTCCGGGGGCGTCCAGCGGGGCAAACTGGTGCACGGCGCGGGGCGGCATGCGCTGCGCCAGTAGGCGGGCCGACGTGGCGGTGCCGGAGGTGATCAGAAACTGTGCATTCGGCAGGGTCTTGCCCATGCGGTCAATCAGCGCCAGCACTGATAGGCTTTCTCCGACGGAGGCGGCGTGAAACCAGATCAGCGGGCCGGAGGGATTGCGCGGTTCTGTGGCATGGCCCAGCTTTTCATGGGCGCGGTCCACAGGCAGCCCGGCCTCGCGCAATTTGCGCACCTCGCGGCGGGCAAAAAACGGCACAAGCAACATGCTTGCCCCCACCCAGGCACGATAAAGAAAGGGGGCAGGCATGGGAGATCAGCCGCCTGTATGGCTCATGTGGCGTGACATCTGGCCATCGGCACGCTGGCGCGAATAGTCAAAGTCATGGCCCTTGGGCTTGCGTTCGATCGCGGCGCGGATCGCGGCCTCAAGCGGGGCGCTGTCGGTGGGGTGGGCCCGCAATGGGCCGCGCAGGTCGGCGACGTCCTCTTGGCCGAGGCACATGTAAATCTCGCCGGTGCAGGTGATCCGCACGCGGTTGCAGCTTTCGCAGAAATTATGGCTCAGCGGGGTGATAAAGCCGATCTTCTGGCCGGTTTCCTCAAGGCGGACGTAACGCGCAGGCCCGCCCGAGCTTTCTGCCAGATCGGTCACGGTGTAATGATCGGCATAGCGGGCGCGGACATCTTCGAGGGACCAATATTGGTCCAGCCGGTCCTCATTGCCCAGATCACCCATTGGCATCACTTCGATCCATGTCAGATCCATGTCCCGCTCGGCGCACCATTTGGTGATTGTGGGCAGTTCTTCTTCGTTAAAGCCCTTGAGGGCAACAGCGTTGATCTTAACCCGCAGACCGGCCTTTTGCGCCGCATCAACACCGCGCAGCACCTGCGCCAGACGGCCCCAGCGGGTGATCTCGGCAAATTTGCCCTCATCCAGCGTATCAAGCGAGATATTCACGCGCCGCACACCCGCAGCATAAAGATCGCCCGCGAAACGCTCCAGCTGGCTGCCGTTGGTGGTGAGCGTCAGTTCCTTGAGCGTTCCAGCGTCAAGGTGGCGGCCCATTGCGTTGAAAAATGTCATGATGTCGCGGCGCACCAAAGGCTCCCCGCCGGTGATGCGCAGTTTTTGCACGCCCAGTCCCACGAAAGTGGAACACATCCGGTCCAGCTCTTCGAGGGTCAGCAGCTCCTTCTTGGGCAGGAAGGTCATGTTTTCCGACATGCAATAGACACAGCGGAAATCACAGCGGTCCGTGACAGAGACCCGCAGATAGGTGATTGCGCGCGCGAAGGGATCAATAAGAGGTGCGTTCATGGGATAATAGGTAATGCCCCGCTTATTGCGGGGCAAGCGCCAATTGGTTGATTGCTGGTCCGGGGGACGGGGGCTAGGATGGCGGGATGAAGCAGTTTGCCATGATCAGTTTGTCCTGTCTCTGCCTGAGCGGTTGTGCAGGCGTGATGGACAAGATCGGGATTTCCATGCCCGGAGGAGATAAGCCAAGCACAGCAGCCAATGATGCGCCGCTTGATCCCTTTGTTGCCAGCGATCCGGCGGTGCCGGATGCTACGTTGACCCCGGCCACAGCTGCGCCGCCGCCCGCGCCAAATGCCCAATCGGCAGAGGCGCTGGACACCACCACGCCCGAACAACGTGCCGCTGCGGCTGCGCCTGCTGCCGCGCCGACCCGTGATCTGGGGCGCACAGTGGCCAGTCTGGGCAGTCCGACAGAGCCGGGACTGTGGCTCAAGACGCCACTGGTCAAGGTTGAGACGCAGGGCCGGGTGACCAACCCCGCCAATGGGAAATCATCGCGGGTCACGCTGATCCCTTTGGATGGCCCCGCCACGGGCGGCAGCCGGATGTCATTGTCCGCCATGCGTTTGATCGGCGCGTCACTGACCGATTTGACCGAGGTTACCGTCGCGCTGGAAGGTTAACCGCCCGCCTTTTTCAGATGCCGCATCGCTTCTTTTACGGCGAAGGGTTTCATGGCCTCCCGGTGAGCCTCGACAAAGGCGATGGTGCGTGCCGGATCATGGCGTGAAAGATCGCGCAGCCACCAGCCGATGGCCTTTTGAATAAACCACTGATGATCTGTCACCAGCGTGGCCGCCCAACCCAGAATGCGATCGCGAGCGGCCAATTCATGGGGTTTAGGGTGGTTTTGCTTGGTCCAGGGCAGGGTCGAAACAAACGCCGCCCGGCGGGTCCACATGTGATCTGACGCGATCCATGTTTCCACCTCGTCCAAACGGTCAGGGTTTGCTACCAGCCGTTTCTGCGCCGCCATGGAGGCATGATCGGCGATGGCCCAACTGTCAAAATCCGGGGTCCAGGATGCAATGAGGCGCCATGCCGGGGCATCATCAGGGCGCAATCGCGCTTGGGTCAACAGTTTGGCCGCGGCCAAGCGCCCTTCAAAGATATCGGTTTTCCACAATGCATCGGAAAGGGCGATCCGGTCTTCCAGATCCAGCTCTGCCCGCCAGGACTTGGTCAGCCCGTCAATCTGCGGATTGGCAAGGCCAAGATATCGGCGGTCTACCTTGTGGTATTTGCGCATTTGCACGGCGCGTTCGGGGTCTGACAGCGCCTCCAATGCTTCAAGATAGGGCTCAATCATCAGATGGACCAAGAATATGGGTCGGCAGCCCGTCAATGGTGCGCTGGTTGCGGGTGTCCCAATAGGTCTGAATGTCCTCCGGGCTCTTGTCCAAAGTCCATTTTTCAAGCGTGTCGCGCGGCCCTTGGTGATCATAAAAGGGCACGGCATAGCCACAGCTGGTTTGCACAAGGTCGATCTGCATATCGTAGATCTGCCTTGCGCCATCCGAGGGCGGGAACTGTTCGTTAAAAGCGGCGAAATCCGCATCGCGGGGGTGCAATGTGCGGGCAGATCCAAAACAGCGCAGGATCATCGGCCGTTTCTCAAAGCCACACCACATCAAGGTCATGCGGTTCACCCGTGCCAAATGACCGGCGGTTTCGTTGCCCGATCCGGTCAGATTGCGCCAGATGATCCGGTTGGGGCCAAGCACCCGCAGGCTGTCCATCCCCTTGGGCGAAATGTTCACACGTCCATCTGTCGCTGCGCTGCCACAAAAGAACATGTGCTGTGCGGCGATAAAGCCGGTGTGATCGTCGCTGAGTTCATCAAATTGCTTGGCCATTATTCCACCGTTACCGATTTCGCCAGATTGCGCGGCTGGTCCACATCGGTGCCTTTGGCAACTGCGGTGTGATAGGCCAGCAATTGTGCCGGGATTGCATAAAGGATCGGGGTCAGGGCATCGCTGATTGAGGGCATTTCGATACTGGACCAGACCCCTTCATTGGCCTCGCTCAAACCCTTGTTGTCAGACACAAGGATCACCTTGCCCTTGCGGGCCATGACCTCTTGCATGTTGCTGACTGTTTTGTCGAAAAGCGGGTCGCGGGGGGCGAGCACCACCACCGGCACGTTCTCATCCACAAGGGCAATGGGGCCGTGTTTTAGCTCACCTGATGCATAAGCTTCGGCGTGTATATAGCTGATTTCTTTTAGTTTAAGCGCACCTTCAAGAGCAAGCGGATACATGTGGCCGCGCCCCAGAAACAGCACATCTCGGGCCGAGGCCAGCTTGCGTGCGGCATCGCGCAACGCATCGTTTTGTTCCAGCGCGGTGTTCAAAACCGCAGGCAATCCGCGCAGGTGGCTGATGTGGTCTGCGATGGCTGCGTCGTCCAATGCGCCGCGATCCTTGGCCGCTTTGAGGACCAACAGGAACAGCACGGTGAGCTGACAGGTGAAGGCCTTTGTCGAGGCCACGCCAACCTCAACCCCTGCAAAGATCGACAGGGCCAGATCGCTTTCGCGGGCAATAGAGGATTCCGGCACATTGATCACCGATGTGATGGATTGCGCCTTGCCTTCGCAATAGCGCAGGGCGGCCAGCGTGTCGGCGGTTTCGCCCGATTGGCTGACAAACAGGGCCAAAGTGCGCTCCGGGATTGGCGGTTCGCGATACCGGAATTCAGAGGCCACATCGACCTCAACGGGCAGGCGGGCAATCTGTTCAAACCAGTATTTCGCGGTCAGGCAGGCGTAGAAGGCCGTGCCGCAGGCCACCATGGTGATGCGGTCTATCTTGCTGAAATCAATGCCTTTCTCGGGCAGGTTAATCTCGCCTTCGGCAGTGATGTACTGCTGCAAGGCATCGCCAATCACGCCGGGCTGTTCGGCAATTTCCTTGGCCATAAAGTGTTTGTGCCCGGCCTTGTCGATGCGGGTGCTGTCAATCTGAATGGTACGGATCGCGCGGTTGGCCAGCGCGCCGTTTGCGTCCGTCACCTCGACCGATGTACGGGTGATCACCGCAACATCGCCTTCTTCCAGATAAGAAATCTTGTCTGTGAGGGGCGACAGGGCAATCGCGTCACTGCCCACAAACATTTCGCCCTCGCCATAGCCAAGTGCGAGGGGCGATCCTTTGCGGGCGGCAATCATCAGATCGTCATGACCATCAAACAGGAACGCGAGGGCAAATGCGCCGTCCAAACGGGCAATTGTGCGTTTCGCGGCCTCAACGGGGTCATGGCCCTGAGACAAATAGTGCTGCGCCATCAGTGCAACTGTTTCGGTATCCGTCTCGGTGATAAATTCGACACCATGTTCGGCCAGCTCGGCCCGCAATTCGCGGAAATTTTCGATAATCCCGTTGTGCACCACGGCAACTGGCCCAGCCTTGTGCGGGTGCGAGTTGTTGACGGTCGGCGCGCCGTGGGTGGCCCAACGGGTGTGGCCGATGCCGGACTTGCCCGCCAACGGTTCATGCACCAGCAGATCGCTGAGGTTCACCAGCTTACCAACCGCGCGGCGGCGATCCAGGGTGCCGTCGTTGACCGTTGCGATACCGGCGCTGTCATAGCCGCGATACTCAAGCCGTTTGAGGGCTTCAACAAGGATTGGCGCTGCTTCGTGGTTGCCGAGAACCCCTACAATTCCGCACATTTTTAGCTGCCCCTCTGCATTTTGGCCTTCTTGGCCTTTAACATTTCGAACAATTTGCGTGCCATGCCCGGTTTTTCGACTTGCGGTGCGCGAGCGAGCGCGAGCGCGTCCGGTTCCACGTCCGAGGTGATCACAGAGCCGCTGCCGGTCATCGCGCCATCCCCGATAGAGACCGGCGCGACCAGCATGGTGTTCGATCCGATAAATGCGTTCTCGCCGATATGGGTGTGATGCTTCATCACGCCGTCATAGTTGCAGGTGATCGTACCCGCGCCGATGTTTGTTTTGCGGCCCACAGTGGCATCGCCGATATAGCTCAGGTGGTTGACCTTGGCCCCTTCGGCAAGCTGCGCGTTCTTGACCTCGACAAAGTTGCCGATGCGCACGTCTTCGGCCAGTTCCGCGCCGGGGCGCAGGCGGGCGTATGGCCCGACGATGGCGCCGCGGGACACATGGCACCCCTCCAAATGCGAAAACGCACGGACGGTTGTGCCAGATTCGACCGTTACGCCGGGGCCAAAGACCACATTCGGTTCAATCACCGTGTCGCGGCCAATAACGGTATCACGGGCCAGATAGACGGTTTCGGGGGCCATCATCGTCACACCGTCTTCCATCAAGGTTTGACGGGCGCGGGCCTGAAATGCCGCATCGGCGGCGGCCAGATCGACGCGCGAATTGACGCCCATGGTTTCCTCTTCGGCGCAGGTAACCGCCGTTGCGGACAATCCGCGGGTCCGGGCAATTTCAACAATGTCGGTGAGGTAATATTCGCCAGCCGCATTGTCATTGCCAACGGCATCGATCAGGTCAAACAATAGGTCCGATTTGCAAGCAACAACACCGCTATTACAAAGAGTTATGGCGCGTTCTTCATCTGATGCATCTTTGTATTCAACAATCCGGTCAAGGCGATCCCCTTGCAAGATCAAACGCCCATAACGGGCAGGATCTGCCGCTTCAAAGCCCAGCACAACTAGATCATGCGAGGTCAGGGCCTCTTGCATTTTTTCTAGTGTTTCGGCCCGAACAAAAGGCGTATCGCCATATAGCACCAGCGCCGTACCATCAAAGCCTTCCAGTGCCTTGCGAGCCTGAGCAACCGCATGGGCGGTGCCCAGTTGTTCGTCCTGGGCGACGACAGTCACATCGGGATCATATTCCAGCGCTGCGGCTTCGACCTGTGCGGCGCCATGTCCGGCGACAATTACGGTGCAATCCGGCGCCAGCACTGCGCCCGAGGCCATCGCATACACCAGCATCGGCTCTCCGGCGATGGGGTGCAGCACCTTTGGCAGCTCCGAATTCATCCGCGTGCCTTTGCCTGCGGCAAGGATGATCAGTCCAGTTTTCATGTCTGTCTCTTTATTCTGATACTTGCTTTCTCTTTACGCCCTTCGCACAAAGGCGCAAGGCTACGCGGCATCAAACAAGGTTGCGGGTTGCAACATGTACGGGCGGGGTTCCGCTTAGCAGAGGTTTTCATGAAGACAGTTGTTTTTGATCTCGACGGCACATTGGCGGACACCAGCGGTGATCTGATCGCGGCGGCAAATGCCTGTTTCCGGCAGATGGGTGAGGGCGATTTGTTGGATGCGTCTCGTGATGCCGGCACGGCACTGCGGGGCGGGCGGGCGATGCTGACCCTCGGAATGCAGCGTTTGGGCCGGCCCCTGGATGATGCAACGATTGATGTGTTCTACCCCAAGCTGCTTGAGGCCTATGCGCAGGACATCGACAGCCGAACCTATTTGTACCCCGGCGCGATGGACGCGGTTGAGACCTTGAAATCAAGCGGTTACCGGGTGGCGATCTGTACAAACAAGCCCGAGGCGCTGGCCGATCAATTGCTGCGGCGCTTGGGCGTCCGGGACATTTGGCAATCCATGCTGGGGGCCGACAGCCTTGCGGTGCGCAAGCCCGATCCGGAGCATTTGCACGAAACCACCCGGCGGGCGGGCGGTGATCCGGCGCAGTCGATGTTGATCGGGGATTCCATCACTGATCGCAAGACCGCGCAGGCCGCCGGGGTGCCATGTGTGCTGGTGACCTTTGGTCCGGCTGGCGGGGATATGTCGGCGCTGAAGCCTGAAGCGCTTTTGCACGATTATGCCGACCTGCCGGGTATTGTCGCAGAACTGATCGGAAAGGCGGCATGATGGCGGAGGTGTTCAAAGGCAGCTTTACCCAGCAAGAACCTATTCCCGAGGCCGGGATTGAGGCGGCCGTTGCCGTGATGCGCCATGGACGTTTGCATCGCTATAACACTGTCGCGGGCGAGATCGCGGAAACCGCGCTGCTGGAACAGGAATTTGCCGCGCAAGTCGGGGCGAAATATTGCCTTGCGGTGGCATCGGGCGGTTATGCCATGGCCACGGCGATGCGGGCCGTCGGGGTGAAACCCGGAGATAAGGTTTTGACCAATACCTTTACTTTAGCCCCGGTTCCGGGGGCGATTGCGGCCTTGGGGGCTGTGCCGGTGTTTGTGGGGGTCACGGACCAGTTGGTCATTGATCTAGATGATCTTGCGGCCAAGGCCGATCAGGCCGATGTTCTGTTACTAAGCCATATGCGCGGCCATTTGGCCGATATGACCGCGCTGATGGCGATCTGTGATGCAGCGGGGATCACCGTGATCGAGGATTGCGCCCATACCATGGGTGCGGCGTGGGACGGGGTGGCATCGGGAACCCAGGGCAAGGTCGGATGTTATTCCTGCCAGACCTACAAACACGTCAACTCGGGCGAGGGCGGGTTGCTGGTCACGGATGATGCTGAAGTGGCAGCGCGCGCAATCATGCTGTCTGGGTCATATATGCTTTATGAGCGTCATGCTGCGGGTCCGCCGAAAGAGGCGTTTGAGACCATTCGCTATGAAACCCCGAACATTTCTGGCCGGATGGACAATTTGCGGGCGGCGATCCTGCGCCCGCAGCTGCGCGATCTGGATCGGCAGGTGGCGCGTTGGAACGAGCGGTATTTCGTGATCGAAGCGGGGCTGCGCAACACGCCCGGCCTGACGGTTATCGACCGCCCCGAGAAAGAAAGCACCGTCGGCTCCTCCATCCAGTTCCTGTTGAAAGAGTGGAGCGAGGCCGCCGTACATGAGGTGCAAAGCAGTTGCGCGGCACGCGGGGTCGAGCTGAAATGGTTCGGCGGGGCAGAGCCGGTGGGCTTTACCAGCCGTTACGATTCATGGCGTTACGTGGATGCGCCGCGGATGCCCAAAAGTGATGCGGTGCTGGCGGGCATTGTGGACATGCGGGTGCCGCTGACGTTTTCCCTTGAGGACTGCGCTTTGATTGCGCGGATCATCCGGTCCGAGGTCAGCCGGGTTTTTCAGGCAGCAAAGTGAAACGCCTCCTCCGGTGGGAGAGGGCGCGCCATTGAGTTAGAAGTGAACCGTGCCGTGCTGGCCAACATCAGGTTGTTGGTCCGTCAGATGCGCCTTGGCCACCTCGAACAGGAACTTGATGCTGCCATCGGTTAGCCAAATCTCGGCCTGTTTCAGATCCATCCGCAACAGTTGCACATCGCTGTCGTGTTGCCCGCCGTCGAACCAGACATCTGCCATCACATTCCAGATCCGGTCAAGTTGTGCGGGGTCATTGACCGCCTGCACATGACCATCGATCCGAGCGTAAAGATGTTCGTCCTTGGTTGAGACGATATATTGCGCGTTTGCTCCGCTGTTTGCGGCCTCTGCCAGTGCGGTGCCTTTGGCCGTGATAAACCACAAGACCGGCGCTGTGCTGTCGTCCTCAACGAAATGGCTCATTGGCACGGCGGGGGCTGATCCCGCCGCCAACATGCCTGTACGCGTGTCTTCCAAACGGTCCCAGAATTCCTTTTTCAAACTGTCGGTCATGGTCTCTCTCTTTCCATTGAAATTGCGTTGCTGTGGGACCAACGGGCAGCGCGGCAATTGGTTCCACCCTGCCAAGACGCTTGACCGGTGGATGTTTGATCTGTAGGTAATGAACAAGTGTTCAATAAACGGGAGAGAACCATGTTCAACGCCAGTATGCAGTTTGATCTGGGTGAAGATGTTGGCGCATTGCGCGAGATGGTACATCGCTGGGCGCAAGAGCGGGTCAAGCCGATGGCGGCAGATATCGACGCCAACAATGATTTCCCGCCCGAGCTTTGGACCGAAATGGGCGAGCTGGGCCTGCTTGGCATGACCGTTGATGAGGAATTTGGCGGCACCGGCATGGGCTATGTGGCGCATACGGTCGCGGTTGAGGAAATCGCCCGCGCCTCGGCCTCGGTTTCGCTGTCCTATGGGGCGCATTCGAACCTGTGTTTGAACCAGATCAAATTGAACGGCACGCAAGAGCAGAAAGAGAAATACCTGCCCAAGCTGTGTTCCGGTGAACATGTTGGCGCTTTGGCGATGTCAGAGCCATCTGCGGGCAGTGACGTGGTCAGCATGAAGCTGCGCGCCGAAAAGCGGAACGATCACTACCGCTTGTCGGGCAATAAATACTGGATCACCAATGGTCCGGATGCCGATACTCTGGTGGTCTATGCCAAAACAGATCCCGATGCGGGGTCCAAGGGGATCACGGCATTCCTGATTGAAAAGTCGATGAAGGGTTTCACCACCAGCCCGCATTTTGACAAACTGGGCATGCGCGGATCCAACACGGCAGAGCTGATCTTTGACGATGTCGAAGTGCCGTTTGAGAACGTTCTGGGCGAAGAGGGCAAAGGCGTGCGCGTTCTGATGTCCGGTCTGGATTACGAACGTGTGGTGCTGGCTGGTATTGGCCTTGGTATCATGGCCGCCTGTCTGGATGAAATCATGCCATACATGGCCGAGCGCAAGCAATTCGGCCAGCCGATTGGCAACTTCCAACTGATGCAAGGCAAGATGGCGGATATGTACACGGCAATGAATTCATCCCGTGCTTATGTCTATGCGGTGGCGCAGGCCTGTGATCGTGGCACAGTGACCCGTCAGGATGCGGCGGCCTGCTGTCTTTATGCGTCCGAGCAGGCGATGGTGCAGGCGCATCAGGCAGTGCAGGCCATGGGCGGCGCGGGCTATTTGTCCGACAACCCGGTGGGCCGGATCTTCCGCGATGCCAAACTGATGGAAATTGGCGCGGGCACTTCGGAAATCCGCCGGATGCTGGTGGGCCGCGAGATGATGTCGTCAATGGGTTGAACGGGTGCCGCGCTGGTTTGACTTGCATCTCGCATGGTGTTGGCAACCATAACGCGGCAACCACGCCTTCGGCCAGAAGGGTCAGCTTGCAACGGGTAGAGCCTGTTTGACGATCGCCGCAGGCGCAGCGCTTTCCAAAGACCCGTTCTTTGGGCAGCCACCACTCAATGACATAAAATTGGGAGTATCACAGCTGATGAATTTGCCGGGCCTGCATAATGACCACAGTTGGGACATTCCTGTGCGGCTGAACATGGCTGCGCAATGCTTGTCGCAGCCGGACGGGGCCACGGCAATCATTGATCTGACAGGGCCGCAACGGCGCGATGTCAGCTTTGGCCAGCTGCATAGCATGGCCGATGATCTGGCCCGCGCCTTGTTGCAACAGGTGCAGGCCGGCGACCGTGTGGGCGTTTTGCTCAGCCAAAGCCCGTGGTGCGCGGCGGCACATCTGGCGATCTGGAAAATAGGTGCGATTTCAGTGCCTTTGTTCAAACTTTTCAAGCATGATGCGCTGGCCAGCCGGGTCGGGGATGCAGGCTGTGCCATTGTCCTGACGGACGATGAAGGGGCGTCACTGCTGGGCGATCTGGCAGAAGCGTGGATTGCTGAAAGCGCTGGCCTTGCCGGTGACCCCGTAGGTTTTTCCGACACGGCCGCGGATGACCCTGCCGTGCTGATTTACACCTCCGGCACCACCGGCAGCCCCAAAGGGGCGCTGCATGGACATCGGGTTCTGACCGGCCATTTGCCCGGCGTTTCGATCAGTCACAACCATCTGGGACAGGACGGTGATTGCCTGTGGACCCCGGCGGATTGGGCATGGATTGGCGGGCTGTTTGATGTGCTGATGCCGGGGCTGGCGCTTGGCATTCCTGTGGTCGCGGCGCGGATGAGTAAATTCACGGTAGAGGGCTGCGCCGAGGTGATTGCACAGGGCGGTGCGCGAAACGTGTTCTTTCCGCCCACGGCACTGCGCATGCTCAAGGCCGCTGATGTCGCGATCCCCGGTTTGCGGTCCGTGGCCAGCGGCGGCGAGCCGTTGGGCGGCGAGATGCTGGCCTGGGGGCGCAAAGCCTTCGGGTTGGAGATCAACGAATTTTATGGCCAGACCGAATGCAACATGGTTGCCTCATCCTGCGCCGCCGATTTTGCAGCGCAGCCGGGATGTATCGGGAAGCCGGTGCCGGGCCATGATGTTGCCGTGATTGACGCAAACGGCCAGCCCACAACGGGCGAAGGCGGCGTGGCGGTGCGGCGCGGGTCGGCCTCGATGATGTTGCGCTATTGGAACCGGCCCGAAGCCACGGCAGAGAAGTTTATCAGCGATTGGCTGATCACCGGAGATCGTGGCATCTGGGATGGTGATTACCTGCGCTTTGTCGGGCGCGAGGATGATGTGATCACCTCAGCCGGATACCGCATCGGTCCGGCCGAGATTGAGGACTGCCTGCTGACCCATCCCGGCGTCGCAACCGTCGGCGTGGTGGGCAAGCCCGATGCGCTGCGCACGGAAGTGGTCAAGGCCTATGTGGTGCGCAAAGACGGCGCTGATGTGGGTGAAGCTGAGCTGCAAATTTGGGTCAAAGAACGGCTGGCAAGCTATTCTTATCCAAGGGAAATCGCTTTTCTTGATGCGCTGCCGATGACCGTAACCGGCAAGGTGATCCGCAAGGATCTCAAGGCACGCGCAGCGGCGGAGGCGGAGGTATGAATTTGCCAATGAACCATCCGCCCACAGAACAGATTTATTCAGAACAACCGGCACCCTCGTGCCAAGATATTCCGCGAAATGAAGGAGATGAAACGTGAAACTCACTTCGCAGGCGCTGCCTTCGTCTGAAGGCTACAAGACCAACGAAACCGCCCATTTGGAGGCGCTGGATCAGGTGCGTGAGGCGGCGCAGGCCGCGGCACTGGGCGGCGGCGAGAAATCCCGCGCCCGCCACGAAAGCCGGGGCAAGATGTTGCCGCGGGAACGTGTCGCCAACCTGCTGGACCCCGGCAGCCCGTTTCTGGAGATAGGCGCAACGGCGGCGCATGGGCTTTATGATGGGGCGGCGCCCTGTGCGGGTGTGATCGCAGGCATTGGCCGGGTGCAGGGGCAAGAGGTCATGGTGGTGTGTAATGATGCCACCGTGAAGGGCGGCACCTACTATCCGATGACGGTGAAAAAGCACCTCCGCGCTCAGGAAATTGCCGAGACCAACCATCTGCCTTGTGTCTATCTGGTCGACAGCGGCGGGGCGAACCTGCCCAATCAGGATGAAGTGTTTCCCGACCGGGATCATTTTGGCGCGATTTTTTACAATCAGGCCCGGATGAGCGCCAAGGGCATTCCGCAGATTGCGGTTGTGATGGGCTCTTGCACCGCTGGCGGAGCCTACGTTCCGGCGATGTCTGACGTGACGATCATTGTCAAAGAGCAAGGCACGATTTTTCTCGCTG
Source organism: Sulfitobacter mediterraneus (assembly GCF_003054325.1). Taxonomy (GTDB): domain Bacteria; phylum Pseudomonadota; class Alphaproteobacteria; order Rhodobacterales; family Rhodobacteraceae; genus Sulfitobacter; species Sulfitobacter mediterraneus. The sequence continues at coordinate 274,318 of NZ_QBKU01000002.1, read as the reverse complement.
GTCCGCCGCTGGTGAAGGCGGCAACGGGCGAAGTGGTCTCTGCCGAAGATCTGGGCGGCGGTGACGTACACACCCGCCTGTCCGGCGTGGCCGACTATCTGGCCGAGGATGATGCCCACGCCCTGTCACTGGCCCGCCGTGCCGTGGGGCAGCTGAACCGCAGCAAACCCAAGACCGTGGAATGGGCCAGCCCCGAAGAGCCGGCCTATGATCCATCCGAACTGCTGGGCGTGGTGCCCGCCGATCTGCGCACGCCTTACGACATTCGCGAGGTGATCGCGCGTTTGGTGGATGGCAGCCGCTTTGATGAGTTCAAGGCCCGCTTTGGCGAAACCCTTGTGACCGGATTTGCCCATGTCAAAGGATGCCCGATCGGGATCGTGGCCAACAATGGCGTGCTGTTTTCGGAGGCAGCACAAAAAGGCGCGCATTTCATTGAACTGTGTTCGCAGCGCAATATCCCGCTGGTTTTCCTGCAAAACATCACTGGCTTTATGGTGGGGCGCAAGTACGAGAACGAAGGTATTGCCCGGCACGGCGCCAAGATGGTGACGGCTGTGGCCAGCACCAATGTGCCCAAAATCACCATGTTGGTTGGCGGCTCCTTCGGGGCGGGCAACTATGGCATGTCGGGCCGGGCCTATCGCCCGCGTTTCTTGTGGACCTGGCCCAACAGCCGGATTTCCGTGATGGGCGGCCCGCAGGCGGCGGGGGTTTTGGCGACGGTCAAACGAGATGCCATCGAACGGGCAGGCGGCACCTGGTCCGCCGAAGAAGAGGCCAGTTTTAAACAGCCGACCATTGATATGTTCGAAGAGCAGAGCCATCCGCTTTATGCTTCCGCGCGGCTTTGGGATGATGGGATCATTGATCCACGCAAGAGCCGCGATGTGTTGTCGCTGTCGCTCTCCGCCAGTTTGAATGCACCGATTGAGCCGACACGCTTTGGCGTGTTCCGGATGTGATGGCGATGGATCACAAAGGCGCAGGGGTTTTTTTTGGGACAGAGCTGGGGGCCAGCCCCCAGACCCCCGGAATATTTAAGGCCAAAAAGGAAGACAAAGTAGAAAGTGAAGGAACGGCGAATGTTTGACACGATCCTTATTGCGAACCGGGGCGAGATTGCTTGCCGGGTGATGGAAACGGCGAAGGCCATGGGTGTGCGCTGTGTGGCGGTGTATTCTGATGCGGACCGGTCGGCAAAACATGTGCAGATGGCGGATCTGGCCGTGCATATTGGCGGCTCGGCCCCGGCGGAGAGCTATCTTAAGGGTGATGTGATCATTCAGGCGGCGCTGGAGACCGGCGCACAGGCGATCCACCCCGGCTATGGGTTCCTGTCCGAGAACCCCGATTTTGTCGAGGCGGTCGAGAAGGCCGGTTTGACCTTTATCGGGCCATCGGCATCGGCCATTCGGGCGATGGGCCTGAAGGATGCGGCCAAGGCATTGATGGTGGAGGCCGGAGTGCCGGTGGTGCCGGGCTATCACGGGGCGGATCAGGATGATGCGCTTTTGGCGGCAGAAGCGGGCAAGATCGGCTATCCGGTGTTGATCAAGGCGGTTGCGGGCGGCGGCGGCAAGGGTATGCGTTTTGTGGAAGAGGCGGGCGGGTTTCAGGCGGCGCTGGAGTCGGCCCGCTCTGAGGCCAAGACCGCCTTTGGCAATTCGGATGTTCTGGTTGAGAAATTTGTGACCAAGCCGCGCCATATCGAGGTGCAGGTGTTTGGCGATGGCACCAAGGCGGTACATCTGTTTGAGCGTGATTGTTCATTGCAGCGTCGCCATCAGAAAGTGATCGAAGAGGCACCCGCGCCGGACATGCCGCAGGACGTGCGCGATGCCATGGGTCAGGCGGCGGTGCGGGCCGCAGAGGCGATTGGTTATGCCGGGGCCGGCACGGTCGAGTTCATCGTGGATGGATCGGGCGGCTTGCGGGCAGATGGGTTCTTTTTCATGGAGATGAACACAAGGTTGCAAGTGGAACACCCTGTGACCGAGCTGATAACAGGTGTGGATCTGGTTGAATGGCAGCTGCGCGTGGCGGCGGGCGAGAGCCTGCCCAAGCAGCAGGGTGAATTGTCGATCAGCGGGCATGCTTTTGAGGCGCGGCTTTATGCCGAAGACGTGCCCAAGGGTTTTTTGCCAGCGACCGGCACGTTGACGCATTTGCAGTTCACCCCGCAGACCCGCGCCGACAGCGGTGTGCGGGCAGGGGACACGATCAGCCCGTTTTACGATCCGATGATTGCCAAGGTGATTGTGCATGGGCCGAACCGCGATGTGGCCTTGTCGCGCTTGCGGGCCGCGCTTAGCGGTTGTCAGGTGGGCGGTACGGTGACCAATCTGGCCTTCCTCGGGGCGCTTGCGGGCCATGAAGGCTTTGGCAAAGGCGAAGTGGATACCGGGTTGATTGCCCGTGACATTGATGCGCTCACAGCCGCACCGGAGATTGCACCGCGGCATGCGGCATTGGCTGGGATGGCGGCGCTGGGGCTTTTGGACACCCAAGCAGAGACTGGTTTTACCCTGTGGCGGGCGCTACGGCGTCAGATCATGCTGGGTTGGGGCGGAGAGGAACATTTTCTGAAAGTGCGGGTGATTTCGCCGGATGAGCAGCATTGGACCGTTGGCGAGAACGAAGTGCAGGCGTTGCGCCGGGGTGGTCGGTGGACCATTGGCGGTTTGCCTGCCGCGGATGTGGCCACAGCGGGCGCAACGGTCACAGTGTTCGAGGGCTACGGCATGGCCTTTGAGGTGATTGATCCGCTTTCGCGGGCTGCAGGGGCGCAGGGCGATGGCAATCTCATCGAGGCGCCGATGCCTGGTCTTGTCCGTGCTGTGGATGCCAAAGTGGGGCAGGCCGTGGCCAAGGGCGACCGTCTGGCGGTGCTGGAGGCGATGAAGATGGAACATTCCTTGCTGGCGGCCCGCGATGGCATCGTGGCCGAAGTTCTGGCCACAGCTGGCGATCAGGTTGAAGCCGGGGCAGCACTTGTTAGGTTGGAGGCCGAAGAGGAGGCCGCTGCATGATCACATTGCACCACTGCCCGCAGACCCGCTCGATGCGCACCCTTTGGTTGCTCAACGAGATGGATGTGGAGTTTCAGCTTAAGCTGCACGCGTTTGACAAGTCGCTGCGCGATCCGGAGTACCTGAGCCTGTCACCGGCAGGCCGGGTGCCTGCGCTTGAGATCGACGGAGAGCGGATGTTTGAGACCGGCGCGATCACGCAATATTTGTGCGAACGCTACAGCCCTGACCGGTTGGGCCGTCCGGTGGATGATCCCGACCGTATGGCCTGGCTGGTCTGGGTGCATTTTGCCGAAACCATCAGCCAGCACACGGCGGCATTGACCCAGCAACATGTGGCGCTGCGCGAGGACCATATGCGCAGCCCCATCGTGATGAAGCTGGAGGCGGCGCGGATTGCCAAATGTTATGATGCGCTTGAGGCACGGCTGAGCACGCCGGTGGAGAACCGCGACTATCTTTTGACCAGCGGGTTTTCGGCTGCGGATATTTCTGTTGGTCAGGCAGTTTATATGTCACGCTACTTTGTGAAGCTGGATCAGCACCCTGCGGTGGCTGAATGGTATGCACGGATCACGGCGCGGGACAGCTTTGCCAAATCCCTGCCCACAGAGGGCGGGATCTATGAACAGGAATTTTATCCGCCTTGGCCAATAGAAAAGGTCTGAGGCGGATGCGGCAACGAAGGGGAATGCCATGAGCTTGGGACCATGTGAGATTTTTGAGGTCGGCCCCCGGGACGGATTGCAAAACGAGGCACGGGAAATACCTGTGTCTGAAAAGGTCGCGCTGGTCGACCGGCTGAGCGATGCGGGCTTTCGCCGGATTGAATGCGCCAGTTTTGTCAGCCCCAAGTGGGTGCCGCAGATGGCAGGGTCGGGCGAGGTTCTGAGCCAGATCAAGCGGGCCAAAGGCGTGCGCTATGCCGCTCTGACGCCCAACTTGCGCGGCTATGAAGATGCGCTGGCGGCCAAGGCTGATGAGATCGCAGTGTTCGGGTCTGCCTCCGAAGGGTTCAGCCAGAAGAATATCAACGCCAGCATCGCAGAATCGCTCGAACGGTTTGTGCCGGTGCTCGAAGAGGCGCGGCATCTGGATATTCCGGTGCGCGGCTATGTGTCATGTGTGGTGGAATGCCCCTATGACGGAGCGGTTGATCCCTCTGCCGTGGCGATGGTGGCGGACAAGCTGTTTGCCATGGGATGTTACGAGGTTTCGCTGGGCGACACGATTGGCGCGGGCACACCGGACAGCATCGCAAAGATGCTGCTCGCGGTGCGCGATGTGGTGCCGGTGGGGCGTCTGGCGGGGCATTACCATGACACTCACGGGCGGGCGATGGCCAATATTGATGCCTCTCTTTCGATGGGGGTGCGGGTCTTTGATGCGGCCGTTGGCGGCTTGGGGGGGTGCCCCTATGCGCCGGGGGCGGCGGGGAATGTCGCCACTGAGGCGGTGAATGCGCATTTGACCGCGCTGGGCTATGAAACCGGTCTGGATCAGGCGGTGATCGAAGAGGCCGCCGAGATGGCCCGCGCAATGCGCGGCTAGTGCCGCCGGTGCGGCAGTGGAAAAAGTAAAGTAGGAACAACATGTTCGAGACCATTGAGATAACAACCGACACGCGCGGTGTGGCGACGCTGACGCTGAACCGTGCGGAAAAGCACAACGCCATGTCCGCGCAGATGCTGGCCGATCTGACGCAGGCAGCGGCGGACCTAGCGGCGGATGATGCCGTGCGGGTGGTGGTGTTGACCGGTGCGGGCAAATCGTTTTGCGCGGGCGGGGATCTCGGCTGGATGCGCGATCAGGCCGAGATGGACCCGGAAACCCGCAGCAAAGAGGCAGGCAAGCTGGCGACAATGCTCGGGGCGCTCAACAGTCTGCCGAAACCTTTGATTGGCAAGGTGCAGGGCAATGCCTTTGGCGGCGGGGTTGGCATGGCATCAGTCTGTGACGTGGCGATTGGCGTGGACAGCCTCAAGATGGGGTTCACGGAAACCCGGCTGGGGATCATCCCGGCGACCATCGGACCCTATGTTCTGGCCCGGATGGGCGAGGGTCGGGCGCGGCGCGTGTTCATGTCGGCGCGTCTTTTTGGTGCGGATGAGGCGATTGATCTGGGCCTGCTGGCCCGCGCGGTGCCAGCGGATGATCTGGATGCGGCGATAGAGGCCGAAGTGGTGCCCTATCTGTCCTGCGCACCGGGGGCGGTGGCAGCGGCCAAGAAACTGGCCCGTGATCTGGGACCACGGATTGATGATGAGGTCGTAGCGCATACCATCGCCGCACTGGCGGAACGTTGGGAGACAGAGGAAGCCGCCGAAGGCATCGGTGCGTTCTTTGATCGGCGCAAGGCGGCTTGGATGGCGTGAGGGGCAGGGGCGCGACCCTTTGTCTGCTCGCGGCGCTTGGCGCTGTAATCTGCGCCGTGCCTGCCAGCGCTTTGAGCTGTCGATACCCCGAGGCCTTCTATGGCGCAGATCCTGACACGCAAACCAAGGATGACTATGTGCGGCGGTTCGCTATGGCCCATCGCGATTTGGCACAAGGGACGTTTCTGGTCTGGGGTGTCTTTGAAAAGGTGAAATCCGGGCCGTTTACCCATGAGGTCGAGGCCGATGCCCGGTTTGCGCGTTGGGTCGATCCCGGCACCGCGGCAGATGAAGTTAAGGCTGATGTCACCTATACCTACCGGCGTGCCATTCGATTTTCGGGCGTGCGACTGAACAACGGATCAGCCGAGCCCTTCTCGACCAGACAGACGATCATTAACTTGCCGGTTCGAGAGCAGTTCATCGGATCACTGCCTGCGTTTGATGAGCCGGTGTTTGGCATGATGCGGTCATTGGGGCAGGGGGATTGGGTCGAAATTCGCGCTGATCTGTGTGACGCTTATTTCCCGCTTTCTGAAACGATGTACCAGAAGGTCCGGGCCTGTTTGGCGGACCCAGATTGCACGATTGCGGATTGATCGACTGCACTGGGGTAAACCGCGAACGCGGCCAAGCCCTTGCGGTCAATCCGCGCGAGGCACCCCATATCCATCCAATTGCGCCTGATAACAGCCCATCTGAGGCCATTTCCACCCATCCTCCCGTTGACCCTGACCACCACCTTGGCTAAACCCGTTCCAAGTCTGTTCTGCCAGCGTCTTTGACCAATCCAAAGACTGCCAAGCTAAAGGAGCCTCCCCTTGGACGACATGCTGCGGGAATATCTGCCCATCCTTGTTTTTCTGGCCGTGGCCATCGGGTTTGGCGTTGTGCTGATCCTTGCCGCTATTGTGGTTGCTGTGCGCAACCCGGATCCTGAAAAAGTGTCCGCCTATGAATGTGGGTTCAACGCCTTTGACGATGCGCGGATGAAGTTCGACGTGCGATTCTATCTCGTCTCGATCCTGTTCATCATTTTTGACCTTGAGATTGCCTTCCTGTTCCCATGGGCAGTGGCGTTCAAGGATATATCCATGGTCGGCTTTTGGTCGATGATGGTGTTCCTGGGGGTTTTGACCGCCGGATTTGCTTATGAGTGGAAGAAAGGGGCGCTGGAATGGCAGTGACCGCAACGGCAGGGCCCGACCGCGAGGTTGCAACGCAGGCCCTGAACGCAGAATTGCAGGACAAGGGGTTCCTTGTCACGTCAACCGCAGACATCATCAACTGGGCCCGAACGGGGTCGTTGCACTGGATGACCTTTGGTCTGGCGTGCTGCGCGGTCGAGATGATGCACACCTCGATGCCCCGCTATGATCTTGAGCGTTTCGGCACCGCGCCGCGCGCCAGCCCGCGCCAGTCGGATCTGATGATCGTGGCTGGCACGCTGACCAACAAGATGGCACCGGCGCTGCGCAAGGTATACGACCAGATGCCAGAGCCGCGCTATGTGATCTCGATGGGGTCTTGTGCCAACGGCGGTGGCTACTACCACTATTCCTACAGCGTTGTGCGCGGCTGTGACCGGATCGTGCCGGTGGACGTCTATGTGCCGGGCTGCCCGCCCACGGCCGAGGCGCTGCTTTATGGTCTGTTGCAATTGCAACGCAAGATGCGCCGGACAGGGACAATTGTAAGATGAGCGAGCAACTGCAAGAACTCGGCGCCTATATTGAGGCCAAACGCCCCGATTGTGTGCTGTCATGGGAGATTGCCCATGGTGAGCTGAACGTGGATGTCACGCTGACCAACATCACTGGTCTGGTGGAATTTCTCAAAGGTGATGCGACCTGCCGGTTTTCGACATTGATCGACATCACGGCGGTGGATTACCCGGGCCGTGCCAAACGCTTTGACGTGGTGTACCACTTCCTCAGCATGTACCAGAACCACCGCATCCGCCTGCGCGTGGCCGCGCGGGAAAAGGATATGGTGCCATCGCTGGTCGACGTACATCCCAGCGCCAACTGGTTTGAACGTGAGATTTTCGACATGTTCGGCATCCTGTTTTCCGGCCACCCGGACCTGCGCCGCATCCTGACGGATTATGGCTTCCGCGGGCACCCGCTGCGCAAGGATTTCCCGACCACGGGTTATACCGAAGTGCGTTATGACGAGGCGCAAAAGCGCGTGGTCTATGAGCCGGTTAAGCTGGTTCAGGAATACCGCCAGTTTGATTTCATGTCGCCATGGGAGGGGGCTGAATACATCCTGCCCGGCGACGACAAGGCGGAGGCGAAGTAATGGGCGGTATCTGGTGGTTGATCCTGTCTGCACTGACCGCCATCCCGATGGTCAAGCTGCTGCCATTCTTTGGCATCAACAAATACTGGGCGGCTGTGTGCCTTGTCCCGCTTGGCACAATTGCCTTGCTGTGGTGGATGGGTCTCAAGCTGCAAGAGTTGGAGAAACTGTGATGATTGCGTTTCTGGAAAAGATGATGGCCGAACTGTTTGGGCAAAGAGAGAGATTGACCATTCCTGTGGAAACAAGCGAGCAAGAATTGCGCGGCTGGCACATGCGGTCGAGGGGGTGGAAATGATCTCCATTTCGGACTATTTCTTGCTTCTCCTTCTCACTGGCGGTGGTTTGCTTCTATTGACAGTGACTATTCTCGCCCCGGTTCTTATCTGGAGCACATATCGGATCATTGTCCGGAGCTACCCTTACAAGAAGGTGCTGAAATAATGGACGGCGATATTCGCGTGAACACCTATGATGACGGCTCGACCGATGCTGTCACCGGGGAACAGAAGATCCGCAATTTCAACATCAACTTCGGCCCGCAACACCCTGCGGCGCACGGGGTTCTGCGTCTGGTGCTGGAACTGGACGGCGAGATTGTAGAACGCTGTGATCCGCACATCGGCCTGCTGCACCGCGGCACGGAAAAGCTGATGGAAAGCCGGACCTATCTGCAAAACCTGCCGTATTTTGACCGGCTGGATTATGTGGCACCGATGAACCAGGAACATGCCTGGTGTCTGGCCATTGAAAAGCTGACCGGCACCGAAGTGCCACGCCGCGCCAGCCTGATCCGGGTGCTTTATTCCGAGATTGGCCGGGTATTGAACCACCTGCTGAACGTGACCACGCAAGCCTTGGACGTGGGGGCGCTGACGCCGCCGCTCTGGGGTTTTGAGGAACGCGAAAAGCTGATGGTGTTTTATGAGCGGGCCTGCGGCGCGCGTTTGCACGCAGCTTACTTCCGCCCCGGCGGTGTGCATCAGGATCTGCCCGAAGACCTGATCGACGATATTGAGACTTGGGCCAATGAATTCCCCAATCTGCTGGCGGATATTGACGGGTTGCTGACCGAAAACCGGATTTTCAAACAGCGCAACGTTGATATCGGTGTGGTCAGTGAACAGGACATTCTGGATTATGCCTTCAGCGGCGTGATGGTGCGCGGCTCTGGCATGGCATGGGATCTGCGCCGGTCGCAGCCCTATGAATGCTATGACGAGTTCGATTTCCAGATCCCGGTTGGCAAGAACGGCGATTGTTTTGACCGCTACCTCTGCCGCATGGAAGAGATGCGCCAATCGGTCAGCATCATCCATCAGGCGATTGCCAAGTTGCGCGCGCCCGAGGGCAAGGGCGATATTCTGGCACGGGGCAAACTGACCCCGCCAACCCGCTCCGCGATGAAGACCAACATGGAAAGCCTGATCCACCACTTCAAGCTTTATACCGAAGGGTTCCACGTGCCAGCGGGCGAGGTGTATTGCGCCGTCGAAGCGCCCAAAGGCGAGTTTGGCGTGTTCCTTGTGGCGGATGGATCCAACAAACCCTACCGCGCCAAGATCCGCGCACCGGGCTATCCGCATCTTCAGGCGATGGATCACATCAGCAAAGGCCACCAGTTGGCCGATGTTGCCGCGATCATCGGCACCATGGACGTGGTGTTCGGGGAGATCGACCGCTGATGCGGCCGATGGCCCATCACCTATTTGAATACACTCATGGCGGGCCATCGGTCCGCCAAACAAACGAAAGCTAGAGACTATGCTGCGCCGTTTGCACCACGAACAACCAGAAAACTTTGCCTTCACCCCCGCCAATCAGGCATGGGCCGAAGCGCAGATGACCAAATACCCCGAAGGGCGTCAGGCCAGCGCGATCATTCCGCTGCTGTGGCGTGCGCAGGAACAGGAAGGCTGGCTCAGCCGTCCGGCGATTGAGCATATCTCTGACATGCTGGGCCTGGCCTATATTCGCGGGCTTGAGGTCGCGACCTTTTACTTCATGTTCCAGTTGCAGCCTGTCGGCTCTGTTGCGCATATCCAGATTTGCGGGACCACAACCTGCATGATTTGCGGCGCCGAAGATCTGGTTGGCCTGTGCAAGGAACGCATTGCACCGAACCCGCACGAGCTGTCGGCGGATGGCAAGTTTTCCTGGGAAGAGGTCGAATGCCTTGGTGCCTGCGCCAATGCGCCGATGGCGCAGATCGGCAAGGACTATTACGAGGATCTGACCCGTGACAAGCTGATTGCGCTGCTGGATGATCTGTCTGCTGGCAAGGTGCCGGTTCCGGGCCCGCAAAACGGGCGTTACGCCTCTGAACCGCTTAGCGGTCTGACAAGCCTGACGGGTCATGACAGCGGCAAGACGCAATACAACGCCAGCGCGCAGCTGGCCGTGGACATTGGCGACAGCGTTAAACGCATTGATGGCACCGAAGTGCCGTTGCTGACCCCATGGCTCAAGGGTGCAAACGCGGACAAGAAACCTGCGGCGGCGAAAAAGACCAAAGCGGCGGCAAAACCCGCGGCGTCCAAACGCGCGGTGGGCGAAAGCTCTGACAAGCATTCCGAAACACCGGGCGAAGCGCCGAAAGCCAAGGCAAAAGCCAAGCCCAAGACGGGCAGCGTTGCGCCAGCACCGGCCAAGGCTGACGCTGCTCCGGCTGCGGGTAAGAAGCCACGCACCATGAAAGCGCCGCGCAAGGCGGGCGCGGATGATCTGAAAATGATCAAAGGTGTCGGACCTAAGCTTGAGGGTTTGCTGAACACCATGGGTTATTTCCACTACGACCAGATTGCGAAGTGGGACGCACAGGCGGTGGCTTGGGTGGATGAGAATTTGGAAGGCTTCAAAGGTCGTGTGAGCCGCGACAATTGGGTCGAACAGGCGGTTAGACTGGCCGCAGGCGAGGAGACAGAGTTTTCCACGCGGGCCAGCAAGGGGAATATCTACAAAGACTGAGACATAAAAAACAACGGGAAGAGGGACGAAAATGACAGATAACACAGACGGCGCCGATTGCGCGCGTAACTGTTGGATCATGGGTGCCGTGGGCGGCGTGATCTGTGCACTGCTGCTGCTGGCTCTGGCGGGCTGGTCGTTCCTTTCATCGGTGTTTGCAGGGATCGTGATTGCGATCATTCTCGGCTATTTGTTGATCCAGTTCCGCTGTAGCAGCAGCGGCAATGCCTCTGCCTCAGGTCCAGCAGCGACATCCGTCTCTGCGGCCAGCGCAGCCAGCACGGACACCACAACCTCTGCGGCGCCGGCTGCCTCCTCTGCCGCTGCAACCGCCCATGCGGCCCCGGCCAAGGCTGTGGATTTGGTGGATGATGCGCCAGAGACCAGCCCGGCCGATGAAGCAGCCCCCGCAGCAGCCGCACCCGATGCGGCAACTGCCAAACCGGCAGCAGCGGCCAAGCCCAAGGCCACTGCCAAACCCAAGGCAAATGCGAAACCCAAGGCGGCGGCCAAGCCCAAGGCGCCGGCGAAACCCAAAGCGGCAGCCAAACCCAAAGCTGCGGCAAAGCCAAAGGCGGCTGCCAAACCCAAGGCAGCCACCGCATCCGCCGCCAAGCCCAAACGTGCCGCTGTTGCGGCGGATGGCAAACCCGAATTGATGACTGCGCCGCGTGCAACCGGTGCGGATGATCTCAAACTGATCAGCGGCGTTGGCCCCAAGTTGGAGCAAACCCTGAACGAAATGGGCATCTGGCACTACGATCAGGTGGCGGGCTTGCGCAAGAAAGAGATCGCTTGGGTCGATGACCGCCTGCGTTTCAAAGGCCGGATTGAACGGGACGATTGGATCAGCCAGGCCAAAATTCTGGCCAAAGGCGGCGAGACAGAGTTCTCGAAGCGTAAGAAGAAATAGACCGGAGCGTCCCGCAGATGAGCGTTGAGACAGACAAAGCGATTGCACGCAAGGGCCAGAGTGTTGCTCTGGTCATTGCCGTGACGATGGTGCTTTGGATTATCGCGCAATGGGCGGGGCCTGCTTTGGGGCTGCCGGGGCGCTATGCGCTTTTGTTCGATTTTGCAGCTTTGGCCGCGCTCTTTTGGGCGTTGGTTGTGATTTATCAGATATGGCAGGCCCGGCGGGCCGCCAAAGCAAGTGAGTAGGTAGGCAGTTATGCTTCAGGACCAAGACCGCATCTTTACCAACATCTACGGGATGCATGACCGTACCCTTAAGGGCGCACAGGCGCGTGGCCATTGGGATGGCACGGCGGGCATCATCAAGAAAGGCCGCGACTGGATCATCGACCAGATGAAAACCTCCGGCCTGCGCGGGCGCGGCGGTGCGGGTTTCCCCACCGGTTTGAAATGGTCCTTTATGCCCAAAGAAAGTGATGGCCGTCCTGCCTATCTGGTGATCAACGCGGACGAATCCGAGCCGGGCACCTGCAAAGACCGTGAGATCATGCGCCATGATCCGCATACGCTGATCGAAGGCTGTCTGATCGCCAGTTTCGCGATGAACGCCAACGCCTGTTACATCTACATTCGCGGGGAATACATCCGCGAGCGTGAAGCGCTGCAAGCCGCGATTGATGAGGCGTATGACGCTGGTCTTGTCGGCAAGAACGCGTCAAAATCCGGTTGGGATTTTGACATCTATCTGCATCACGGGGCTGGTGCCTATATCTGCGGTGAAGAAACTGCACTGCTGGAAAGCCTTGAGGGCAAAAAGGGCATGCCGCGGATGAAGCCGCCGTTCCCTGCGGGCGCGGGCCTTTATGGGTGCCCGACCACGGTGAACAACGTGGAATCGATCGCGGTTGTGCCAACGATTCTGCGGCGCGGGCCAGAATGGTTTGCCGGTTTTGGCCGTCCGAACAATGCGGGCACCAAGCTGTTTGCGATCTCGGGCCACGTCAACAACCCTTGTGTGGTTGAAGAGGCGATGTCGATTTCCTTTGAAGAACTGATCGAGACCCATTGCGGCGGTATTCGCGGCGGTTGGGACAATCTCAAGGCGGTGATCCCGGGCGGGTCGTCGGTGCCGATGATCCCAGGTGCGCAGATGAAAGACGCGATCATGGACTTTGACTATCTGCGCGAACAACGGTCGGGCCTTGGCACGGCGGCGGTCATCGTGATGGACAATTCCACCGATGTGATCAAAGCGATCTGGCGGTTGTCGAAGTTCTACAAGCACGAAAGCTGCGGCCAGTGTACGCCCTGCCGCGAGGGCACGGGCTGGATGATGCGGGTCATGGACCGTCTGGTCACAGGCGATGCGGAACCCGAAGAGATCGACATGCTGCTGGATGTGACCAAACAGGTCGAAGGCCACACGATCTGTGCGCTGGGGGATGCGGCGGCATGGCCCATTCAGGGTTTGATCCGTCACTTCCGTGACGAGATCGAAGACCGGATCAAGCACAAGCGCACCGGGCGCGTTTCAGCAGTGGCGGCAGAATAATGGAAGGCTTTTCAGAGTATAGCCACGCCATCCTGTCCTTGGCACTTTGGTCGGTGATTGTGGCGCTGCTGGCCGGGGCATCGACCATGGGCCGGTCCGCCGAGAAACGTTGTGAGTGCGGCAAGCCCAAGCGGGATTATTCCGATGTAGTCTACCGCCGCGAACGGGCGTTTATGAACGCGGTTGAAAACTCCGGCCCGTTTGTGGCTGCGACCGTCGCTGCAATGCTGGCTGGCGCGCCTGCGTTCTGGGTCAATCTTCTGGCCTCGTTGTTTATTGTGGCGCGGATCGCCATGGCGATCGTGCACATCAAAACCGAAAACCAGAGTCTGCGATCGACCTGTTTCGCAGTGGGTTGGTTCTGCATGTTGGCCTTGGCTGTTCTTGCCGTAGTGGCGGTGCTTTGATCTGATGAAACACCCTGCCGGTCATCATCTCGCAGAGCTGAACCTGGGCATTCTCAAATACGATTGGGATGATCCAAGGGTGCAGGACTTTGTGAATGGGCTGGATCTGGTCAATGGGGTTGCGCAACGCGCACCCGGTTTTGTCTGGATGATGAACGAAGAAACCATGGACAGCGAACAGAATGACCCAGAGGGCGCGATGGGTGGCAACCCGCGCATGGCCTCGACCCTTTCTGTTTGGGAAAGCGTTGAAACGCTTGAACATTTCGTCTGGAACACGGTCCACAAACGGTTTTATGACCGTAAAGACGAATGGTACGACATGGGCGCGGCAATGCGGTTTGTGATGTGGTGGGTGCCAGAGGGGCATCAACCGACCATGGCCGAAGCGATGGAACGGTTCCGCCATCTGGAAAAAAACGGCGAAAGCGATTTTGCCTTTGGCTGGTCATCGATCAAATCCGCAGAGCTTTGGAAAACCAAGGCTTGCGGTACGGGGCAGGCGGCGTGATGACGATGAGCGGGCAACATAAGATGATGCGGGGGCTGCGGCCTCTTCGTATTCTGGCGGAGAAGTAAGATGAAGATAATTGTTCCGGCCTTGATGGTTGTCGCACTTTTGGCGGGCTGTACGAACAAGGACAAGCTGACCCCGTTCGAGGGGTTCTATTATCGCACCAAGGTGGCGAAGGTGGACAAACAGCTGGATGTTTTCACTGTGACAGTGCGCGACGCCTCCCAATCGGTAGAGGGCGCGCGGCAGGCGGGTGAGCACGCGGCGATCTCGCATTGTGTGCGCTTTTATGGCACCTCCGACATCGAATGGACGGTTGGGCCGGACACCCCCGCAGAGGAGTTGAGAATTGTGGATGACCGGCTGATTTTCAGCGGCCGTTGCCCACAGTAAAATTTGGCGCGTAAAACCCGCCTGAGGCTTTGCATTTTGTGATGTTATTGCCTATCAGACACCAAAACCGCATGTGCAAGGCGGGCCCGTTTGCCCGCACCACATGAGGAGAAGTAAGAATGCGATTTATCGTGATTGCAATAACTGGATTGAGTTTGATGGCGGCGCCCGCCATGGCCAAGCCCCCACTGCGGGAGGTGGCTGTGATTGATGATGCGCTGCTTGATCTTGGAATTGCTGACCGGATCCGCAAAACCTGCCCTACGATCTCGGCGCGGATGCTCAAAGCGGTCAGTTATGTTTGGGATCTGAAGGCCCAGGCGCGGGCGCTTGGCTATTCCGAGGCAGAGATCGACGCCTACGTGGACAGCGAGGCCGAAAAAGACCGGATGCGTGCCCGTGGAAGGGCGTTTTTCAAGGCAAAGGGGGTCGATACTTCTGACCCGCAAAGCTATTGTGCGCTAGGACGTGCAGAGATTCAAAAATCGAGCCGGATCGGTTCGTTACTGAAAGCGAAGTGAGCATATGAGCGATACCCGCAAGATCATCATCGACGGCAAAGAAATCGAAGTCGATGGGGCGATGACCCTCATTCAGGCCTGTGAGCAGACCGGCGTCGAAGTGCCGCGGTTTTGCTACCATGAACGGCTGTCGATTGCCGGGAACTGCCGGATGTGTCTTGTGGAAGTTGTGGGCGGCCCGCCCAAGCCTGCGGCCTCTTGTGCGATGCAGGTGCGCGATCTGCGCCCCGGCCCAGAAGGGCAGCCGCCCGTGGTCAAGACCAACTCGCCCATGGTCAAGAAGGCCCGCGAAGGGGTCATGGAGTTTCTGCTGATCAACCACCCGCTGGATTGCCCGATCTGCGATCAGGGCGGCGAATGCGATCTGCAGGATCAGGCGATGGCTTATGGCGTTGATTTCTCGCGTTACCGCGAACCCAAGCGCGCCACTGAAGATTTGGATCTGGGGCCATTGGTTGAAACCCATATGACCCGCTGTATTTCCTGCACCCGCTGCGTGCGTTTCACCACTGAGGTGGCGGGCCTGCACATGATGGGCCAGACGGGCCGCGGCGAGGATGCCGAAATCACCTCGTATCTGGGTCAGACACTCAACAGCAACTTGCAAGGCAACATCATTGATCTGTGCCCGGTGGGCGCGTTGGTGTCGAAGCCTTACGCCTTTACCGCCCGTCCGTGGGAATTGTCCAAAACCGAAAGCATTGATGTGATGGATGCGCTTGGCTCCAACATCCGGGTGGACACCAAGGGCCGCGAAGTGATGCGTATTCTGCCGCGCAACCATGACGGCGTGAATGAGGAATGGATTTCCGACAAAACCCGTTTTGTCTGGGACGGTCTGCGCCGCCAACGTTTGGACACGCCTTATATCCGTGAGAACGGCAAGCTGCGAAAAGCCAGCTGGCCCGAGGCGCTGTCCGCTGCGGCGGCGGCGATGAAGGGCAAGAAAGTTGGCGGTCTGATCGGGGATCTGTCTTCGGTTGAGGCGGCCTTTGCCCTCAAGCAATTGATCGAAGGACTGGGCGGCAACGTTGAATGCCGCACTGATGGCGCGAAATTGCCTGCGGGCAACCGCTCTGGCTATGTGGGCTCGGCCACCGTTGAAGACATCGACAACGCACAGGCGATCATGTTGATCGGCACCAACCCAGCGGTTGAAGCGCCGGTGTTGAACGCACGTATCCGCAAGGCCTGGACCAAAGGCGCGGGCATTGGTGTGATCGGCGCAAATGTTGATCTGACCTATGAGACCATGCACATCGGCGATGATCCGTCGATCATGTCCGACCTGATGAAGCGGGATCATTCTGATGTGGCTGATAAGCCGTCGGTGATCATCATCGGGCAGGCGGCCCTTGCGCGTGAAGACGGCGCGGCGATCCTGGCCGAAGCAATGGCGCTGGCCGACAGCACCAAATCCACCTTCATGGTGCTGCACACTGCAGCAGGCCGGGTGGGCGCGATGGACATTGGCGCAACATCCGAGAACGGCATCGCCGATGTTCTGGGCGCAGAGGTGATCTATAACCTTGGCGCGGACGAGGGCGACATTCCCGCCGGTCCGTTTGTGATTTACCAAGGCAGCCATGGCGACCGGGGCGCGCACCGCGCTGACATCATCCTGCCCGGTGCGGCCTATACCGAAGAGCCGGGCCTGTTTGTGAACACAGAAGGACGGCCGCAAATTGCACAGCGTGCCGGTTTTGCCCCCGGTGAGGCCAAGGAAAACTGGGCTATCCTGCGGGCGCTGTCTGCTGAGCTTGAGGCAACCTTGCCGTTTGATTCCATTGCGGCCCTGCGTCAGCAATTGGTCGCGACGCATGGGCATCTGGGCGATGTGGACGAGGTTGCCGCAAATGAATGGCAACCCTTGGAGCGCGGCAAGATCACGGCCAACCCGTTTGATGCGGCGATCAAGGATTTCTATCTGTCCAACCCGATTGCCCGCGCCAGTCAATTGATGGCGGAACTGTCCGCCAACGCCGCCGCACGCGCCGCTGCACCACTGGCGGCGGAGTGAAGCGGGTGGCAGCACTTTTTCCTCTTGCCTTGGCGGCCTGCGAGACACCGCCGCCCACGGCGGAGGATTTCATCCCGGAATACAAAGGGGTGGAAACCAAGCTTTTGGAGGGCGATCTGGTGCAGTTCAATGTCGCCATGACCAAAGCACAAAGTACAAAAGACGTGGCGAATTACGCCAGATGCGCAGCTGCGCAGTACACGTTAATCCGTGGTTACGGTTTTGCGCGTCATGTCCGCACAAATGTGAGCCAAGAGGGTAGCATATGGCGGGCAGATGCTGTTTACACAATCTCGCCGAGCCTGCCGCGCGGCTTGAGGACAATTGATGCCGAAGTGACTGCGCAAGACTGCGTAGAACGCGGCATACCGACGGTGTGAGGGACTAATGGCTGATTTCTTTTACAACACGGGTCTGGGCATTGCCTTGCTGACATTGGGGCAGGTTCTGTTGATCCTTCTGCCGCTTTTGGTCGCGCTGGCCTTTTTGATGTATGCGGACCGCAAAATCTGGGCGGCGGTGCAGATGCGCCGGGGTCCAAACGTGGTGGGTGTCTTTGGCCTGCTGCAAAGTTTCGCGGATTTGCTGAAATATGTGGTGAAAGAGGTTGTCGTCCCTGCAGGCGCTGACAAGCCGGTGTTCTTTCTTGCGCCGATGGTGTCGCTGGTGATGGCACTGATCGCCTGGGCGGTGATCCCCTTTAACGAGGGTTGGATCCTGTCGGACATCAACGTGGCGATCCTGTATGTTTTTGCGGTCTCCTCGCTTGAAGTTTACGGCGTGATCATGGGCGGTTGGGCGTCGAACTCCAAATATCCGTTCCTCGGCTCGCTCCGCTCTGCGGCGCAGATGATCTCTTATGAGGTTTCGATTGGCCTGATCATTATTGGTGTGATCCTGTCCACCGGATCGATGAACTTTAGCTCTATTGTGAACGCACAAGACGGCGATTGGGGGATCTTCAACTGGTACTTCCTGCCGCATTTCCCGATGCTGTTCCTGTTCTTTATCTCGGCGCTGGCCGAAACCAACCGCCCACCTTTTGACCTTCCCGAAGCGGAATCAGAACTGGTGGCGGGCTATCAGGTTGAATATTCCTCCACGCCGTTCCTTTTGTTCATGATCGGTGAACTGGTGGCTGTGGTGCTGATGTGCGCATTGGTATCACTGTTGTTCTTCGGTGGCTGGTTGTCTCCGGTGCCGTTCCTGCCCGATGGCTTCTTTTGGATGTTCATCAAGATGCTGTTTGTCTTCTTCATGTTCTCCATGGTGAAGGCGATCACACCGCGCTACCGCTACGACCAGTTGATGCGTTTGGGGTGGAAAGTGTTCTTGCCGTTCAGCCTGTTCTGGGTGGTGTTCGTGGCCTTTGCCGCAAAATTCGAATGGTTCTGGGGTGTCTATGCCCGCTGGACCGTAGGGGGCTGATATGACGCAGATCGACTATTCCCGCGCCGCCAAGTATTTCCTGCTGCAGGATTTTGCCAAAGGCATGATGCTGGGCCTGAAATATATGTTCCGGCCAAAGGCGACTATCAACTACCCCCACGAAAAAGGCCCGCTTTCTCCGCGTTTTCGCGGTGAACACGCGCTGCGCCGTTATCCAAACGGCGAAGAGCGTTGCATTGCATGTAAATTGTGCGAGGCTGTTTGCCCCGCGCAGGCGATCACCATCGACGCCGAGCCACGCGAGGATGGCAGCCGCCGCACCACGCGCTATGACATCGACATGACCAAATGCATCTACTGTGGTTTCTGCCAAGAGGCTTGCCCGGTGGATGCCATTGTCGAAGGGCCAAACTTCGAGTTCTCAACAGAGACCCGCGAAGAGCTGTATTACGACAAGACCAAGCTGCTTGAGAATGGCGACCGCTGGGAAGCTGAAATTGCCCGCAACCTAGAAATGGATGCACCTTACCGATGAGCGATCCCAAAAACCCCTTTGAAGCGATGATGAACCAGGCGCAGGAAATGGCCAAAGGCTTTCCTGCGATGGATGCGTTCACGCCCAAAGGGTTTGAGGCGATGATGGGCACCATGCCCAAGGACATGATGGAAATGATGTTCGGCAATACGCTGAACGATGGCGGGCTTGATGCGCGCACACGGCTGCTGCTGACACTGGCCGGACTGACCATGCAGGGCGCGCAAAACGATATGGCCGTGCGCCAGACCGTGCGCCACGCGCTTGAGGCCGGGGCGACCAAGCAGCACATCGTAGAAACAATCGGGCAGATGTCGGTGTTCGCCGGTATTCCCGCAATGACCCGCGCGCTGGAACTGGCGCAGGCGGTGTTGGACGAAAAAGAGGGCGACGCATGAGTGTCTTTTCATTCTACCTGTTTGCAACCTGCGTGATCGCGGGCGGACTGTTCACCGTGATCAGCCGCAACCCCGTACACTCGGTGCTGTGGTTGATCCTGTCATTCCTAAGCGCGGCGGGTCTGTTTGTCCTGCTGGGCGCGGAATTTGTCGCGATGCTGCTGATCATTGTCTATGTCGGCGCTGTCGCGGTGTTGTTCCTGTTCGTGGTGATGATGCTGGATGTCGATTTTGCCGAGCTAAAGGCAGAGATGGCCCGCTATATGCCGCTGGCCTTGCTCATCGGTCTGGTGATCTTGATGCAATTTGTCATGGCGTTCGGCGCTTGGGAAAGCAACGTAGCGGCCGAAGGGCTGCGCACGCAGGTGACGGACCCGACAGTGCACAACACGGCGGCGCTGGGGCTCATCCTTTATGATGACTACTTCCTGCTGTTCCAACTGGCGGGTCTGATCCTGCTGGTGGCGATGATCGGGGCGATTGTGCTGACGCTGCGCCACCGGGTGGATGTGAAACGCCAGGACGTGGTGGCGCAGATGATGCGCGATCCGGCAAAGGCGATGGAATTGAAAGACGTGAAACCGGGGCAGGGGCTCTGAGCCCCGATTTTTCGGAAAAATCGGACCGGTTTCTTCGAAGAAACCGGCGCAAGACGGAAAGTGTAAGAATAAGATGATCGGACTTGAACACTATCTGACAGTAGCGGCGACGCTGTTTGTCATTGGCATCTTCGGGCTTTTTCTGAACCGTAAGAACGTGATCATTTTGTTGATGAGCATCGAATTGATGCTCTTGGCGGTGAACATCAACTTTGTCGCTTTCTCCAGTTTTCTGGGTGATCTGGTCGGGCAGGTTTACACGTTGTTTGTCCTGACCGTTGCGGCGGCTGAGGCGGCCATCGGTCTTGCCATTCTGGTCTGTTTCTTCCGCAACCGCGGCACGATCGCGGTCGAAGATGTCAACGTGATGAAGGGCTGAGACCATGGAAACCACACTCCTTTTTGCCCCTCTGGTTGGCGCATTGATCTGCGGCTTTGGCTGGAAGATCATCGGCGAACGCCCTGCACAGGTGGTTGCGACGGCGCTTTTGTTCCTGTCCGCCGCGCTAAGCTGGGTCACGTTCCTGACCTTTGACGGCCCGACAGAGCATATCCAGATCCTGCGCTTTATCGAAAGTGGCAGCCTGAGCACCGATTGGTCGATCCGTCTGGACCGTCTGACAGCAATCATGCTGATTGTTGTGACCACGGTCTCCAGCCTCGTGCATCTTTATTCTTTCGGATACATGGCCCATGACGAGAACTTTGGCGAAAACGAAAGCTATCGCCCGCGTTTCTTTGCTTATTTGTCGTTCTTTACCTTCGCGATGCTGATGCTCGTGACCTCTGACAACCTTGTGCAGATGTTCTTTGGTTGGGAAGGGGTTGGCGTTGCCTCCTATCTTTTGATTGGTTTCTACTTCAAAAAGCCAAGCGCCAATGCCGCCGCGATCAAGGCCTTTGTGGTCAACAGGGTGGGCGATTTTGGCTTTGCGCTGGGGATATTCGCGCTGTTCTACCTGACCGACAGCATCCGTTTTGACGATGTGTTCGCCGCGGCACCGCAACTGGCCGAACAGACCGTCGGCTTTCTGTGGACCGAATGGAATGCAGCCAACCTGATCGCCTTCCTGCTGTTCATCGGCGCGATGGGCAAATCGGCGCAGCTTTTCCTGCACACATGGTTGCCGGACGCGATGGAAGGCCCGACACCTGTTTCGGCCCTGATCCACGCTGCGACCATGGTGACCGCAGGTGTGTTCCTTGTCTGCCGTATGTCGCCGTTGATGGAATTTGCGCCCGAGGCCATGACTTTTGTGACCGTGATCGGCGCAACGACAGCGTTCTTTGCCGCAACCGTGGGTCTGGTTCAGACCGACATCAAGCGCGTGATCGCCTATTCCACCTGTTCACAGCTGGGCTATATGTTCGTGGCTGCGGGTGTCGGCATGTACTCCGCCGCGATGTTCCACCTCTTTACCCACGCGTTTTTCAAGGCGATGTTGTTCCTTGGTGCCGGTTCGGTGATCCATGCGATGCACCACGAGCAGGACATGACCAACTATGGCGGTCTGCGCAAAAAGATCCCCTATACCTTTGCCGCGATGATGATCGGTACCTTGGCGATCACCGGTGTTGGCATCCCGCTGACGCATATCGGTTTCGCGGGCTTCCTCTCGAAGGATGCGATTATCGAAAGCGCTTGGGGCGGTGGGTCCATGTATGGTTTCTGGCTGCTGGTTGTGGCCGCCGCGATGACCAGCTTCTACAGCTGGCGCCTGATCTTCCTGACGTTTTATGGCACGCCGCGCGGCAACAAACACACCCATGAGCACGCCCATGAATCGCCCATGACCATGCTGATCCCGCTGGGGGTTCTGGCCTTGGGCGCGGTGTTCTCTGGCATGTTGTGGTACGGCAGCTTCTTCGGGCACACCGACGAGATTGCGGAGTTCTATGACATTCCTCTGGCCCAAGAGGCCGGACATGGCGACACCCATGTGGATGGCGCGTCAACCGATCATGGCGAAGGTGATCATGGCGCCGCTGACGGGGAACATCACGCGGCCTTTGGTGGCAACCCCGGTGATGGCGGATTGTACTTTGGTGTCGACAATCACGTGCTGGAGGCAGCGCATGCTGCACCAACATGGGTCAAGGTCAGCCCGTTCATTGCGATGCTGGGCGGCTTTCTCATGGCGATGTGGTTCTACATCTGGAACCCGACCCTGCCGGCGCGTTTGGCCGAAAACCAAAAGCCGCTTTATCTATTCCTGAAAAACAAATGGTACTTTGATGAGATCTACAACGTGGTCTTTGTCGGCCCTGCCAAGGCACTTGGCCGCTTCTTGTGGAAGCGCGGAGATGGCAACGTGATTGACGGCACTTTGAACGGCGTCGCCATGGGCATTGTCCCCTTCTTCACCCGTCTGGCCGGTAAGGCGCAATCGGGCTACATCTTTACCTATGTCTTTGCCATGGTGATCGGGATCGCGGTCCTTGTCACATGGATGACGATGAGCGGGGGGGCAAACTGATGGACACGCATCTGCTTTCCATTGTCACGTTCATGCCCGCCTTTGCGGCGCTGATCCTGGCCATTTTCCTGCGCGGTGATGATGAGGCTGCGGGGCGCAACGCCAAGTGGCTGGCGATGATCACCACCACGGTGACCTTCCTGATCTCGCTGTTCATTCTGTTTGAATTTGATCCAAACGACACCGGTTTTCAGTTTGTCGATGAGGCCGACTGGCTGTTGGGGATGAAATACCGCCTTGGTGTTGATGGCATTTCGATCCTGTTTGTGATGCTCACCACCTTTATGATGCCGCTGGTGATTGCCGCCAGTTGGAACGTGAACACCCGCGTCAAAGAATACATGATCGCCTTTCTGGTGCTCGAAACGCTCATGCTGGGTGTGTTCATGGCGCTGGATCTTGTGCTGTTTTACCTGTTCTTTGAGGCGGGCCTGATCCCGATGTTCCTGATCATCGGCATCTGGGGCGGGGCCAACCGCATCTATGCCAGCTTCAAGTTCTTCCTTTATACCTTCCTCGGCTCGGTGCTGATGCTGGTGGCCATGGTGGCGATGTTCACCGAGGCAGGCACCACATGTATCGGCGGTTGCGAATTGAGCTTGCTGACGCATACCTTTGGGTCCGAAACCTTCAGCGTGATGGGCGTGCAGATCATCGGCGGGATGCAAACACTGCTGTTCCTCGCGTTCTTTGCAAGCTTTGCGGTGAAAATGCCGATGTGGCCGGTGCACACCTGGTTGCCGGATGCCCACGTACAGGCGCCAACAGCAGGTTCCGTGGTACTGGCCGCGATCCTGCTCAAGATGGGCGGTTACGGATTCTTGCGCTTCAGCCTGCCAATGTTCCCGGTGGGATCTGACGTGATGGCGCCGCTGGTGCTGTGGATGTCGGCGATTGCGATCGTCTATACCTCGCTGGTCGCGCTGGTGCAGGAAGACATGAAAAAGCTGATTGCCTATTCATCGGTTGCGCATATGGGCTTTGTCACCATGGGCATCTTTGCCGCGAACCAACAGGGCATTGATGGCGCGATCTTCCAGATGATCAGCCACGGCTTTATCTCTGGTGCGTTGTTCCTCTGCGTGGGCGTGATCTATGACCGGATGCACACCCGCGACATCGACGCCTATGGCGGTCTGGTGAACCGGATGCCGGCCTATGCGATGATCTTTATGCTGTTCACCATGGCCAATGTCGGCCTGCCGGGCACCTCCGGATTTGTCGGGGAGTTCCTGACACTGATGGCGACCTTCCAGGTCAACACCTGGGTTGCGGCGATTGCCACAACGGGTGTGATCTTCTCGGCGGCCTATGCGCTTTGGCTGTATCGCCGGGTGGTCATGGGCGACCTGATCAAGGAAAGCCTGAAGGCGATCACCGATATGACCCCGCGTGAGCGCTGGATCTTTGCGCCGCTGGTGGTGATGACCCTGCTCTTGGGGGTCTATCCGGCACTGGTGCTTGATATGATCGGCCCGTCCGTTGCGGCGCTGGTTGAAAACTACACTGTGGCGCTGGATGCGGCTGATACCGCTGTCCAATCCGCCGAAGCCACTCATTAAGAAGGACCACGCGATGATTTCCGCTGATCTGAATATCATCCTGCCCGAGATCCTGCTCTCAGCCTTTGCGCTGTTGGGGCTGATGGGGGCGGTCTATACCACCAAGGACAAAACCGGTGGTCTGCTGGTCTGGCTGACGGCCATCGTCTTTGTCGCGCTGGCGGCATGGATCGGCCTGACGGGTGAGGGCACGCGCGTGGCCTTTAACGGTATGTTCATCGAAGACGGCTTTGCCCGGTTTGCCAAGGTCACGATCTTGCTGTCCGCAGCGGCGGTTCTGGTGATGTCCGAAGGTTATATGAAAGCGCGCGGTTTGCTGCGGTTTGAATATCCGATGCTGGTGGCTCTGTCCGCCGTGGGCATGATGATGATGGTCAGTGCGGGCGACCTGATGGCGCTTTATATGGGCCTTGAGCTGCAATCGCTGGCACTTTACGTCGTTGCCTCCCTGCGCCGCGACTCAGTCAAATCCACTGAGGCGGGCCTGAAATACTTTGTGCTGGGCGCGCTCAGCTCTGGTGTGCTGCTTTACGGTGCGTCGCTGGTTTATGGCTATGCGGGCACAACGCTGTTCTCCGGTATCATCACCACCGCGCAGTCGGGCAACGTCTCGCTGGGGCTGCTGTTTGGTCTGGTGTTCCTGATCTCGGGCATGGCGTTCAAGGTGTCTGCGGTTCCGTTCCACATGTGGACACCGGACGTTTATGAAGGGTCTCCAACCCCGGTCACAGCTTTCTTTGCCACCGCGCCCAAGGTTGCAGCGATGGGTCTGTTTGCCCGTGTGCTGCATGATGCCTTTGGCAACGCGATCAGCGACTGGAGCCAGATTGTTGCGCTGCTCTCGGTGTTGTCGATGTTTCTTGGTGCCATCGCGGCGATTGGTCAAACCAACATCAAACGTCTGATGGCATTTTCCTCCATTGCGCATATGGGCTACGCCCTGATGGGCTTGGCGGCGGGGACTGTGCTGGGTGTGCAGGCGATGCTGGTCTATATGGCGATCTATGTGACGATGAATGTCGGCACCTTTGCGTTCATCCTGATGATGCAAAAGGACGGCGCACCGGTCACGGATATTTCGTCGCTGAACATGTATTCCAAAACCAATCCGGGCCGTGCCCTGGCGATGCTGGTTCTGCTGTTCTCGCTTGCGGGCGTACCGCCGATGCTGGGCTTCTTTGGCAAGCTTTACGTCCTGCGGGCGGCCTATGAGGCCGATCTGGTCTGGCTGGCGATTGCGGGTGTGATCGCCTCGGTGATCGGTGCCTATTACTATCTGCGGATCGTGTTCTACATGTACTTTGGTGAGGAACAATCCGAACAGCTCGACAATTCCCGTGGTGGCATTCTGGGCGGTTTCCTGATTGCTTCGGCGCTGATCATGGTGCTCGGCATTGCCAATATGTTTGGCTTGGAAGGGGCCGCAGCGGCGGCGGCGGGTGCGCTTGTCAACTGACGGCGCCTGCCTGCCAGATGTGATGCTGTGCTTTGAAGACATGGTGAAAACATGACCGCCTGGCCGGAGGGCTATGGGCGGCATGTTTTTGACGTGCTGGATTCAACCCTGTCAGAGGCGGCGCGTATGGCGCCCACGTTGTCCGGACCTGCGTGGATACTGGCGCTGGAGCAAACCAACGCCCGCGGACGGCGCGGACGGGCATGGTCCACCCCGCGTGGCAATTTTGCAGGCACCCTGATCATGCGCCGCCGAGAAGAGCCGGGCGTGGCAGCGTTGCGCAGCTTCGTGACCTCGCTGGCGCTGTATCGCACCTTTGTTGCAGTGACAGGGCAGGCGGAGGCGTTTGCGCTCAAATGGCCAAACGATGTGCTGCTGAAGGGCGGCAAGGTCGCAGGCATCCTATTGGAGAGCATTGGCGATCATCTGGTGATCGGCATTGGCGTCAATCTGGCCCATGCCCCCGGCGCGGATGAGGTTGAGGCGCGGGCGCTGACGCCGATGGCGCTGGCTGAGACGCTGGATATTGATGTTGCGCCAGAGGTGTTTCTGGACGTGCTTGCGGCGGAATATGCAGCGCTTGAGGCCCAGTTCACCGCCCATGGGTTTGCCCCGATCCGCCGGGCGTGGCTCTCTCATGCGGCCAAGCTGGGCGAAGTGATTACCGCCCGCACCATGCGCGATGAGACCATTGGCACCTTTGAGGATGTCGATGAGGCGGGCAATCTGATCTTGCAAACGGCCAATGGCCGCGCCGCGATCACAGCGGCGGATGTCTATTTCTAACCCAAAAGGAGGCCAAGATATGCTTCTGGCCATTGACTGCGGCAACACCAACACGGTTTTTTCGATCTGGGACGGGGAGAAATTCCTCTGCACCATGCGGACCTCTACCCATCACGCCCGCACGGCGGATGCCTATTTCACCTGGTTCTCGACCCTGCTGGAACACTACGGCATCGATCCCGAGATTACCGAGGTGATCATTTCCTCAACGGTGCCGCGGGTTGTGTTCAATCTGCGGGTGTTCTCGGATCAGTTCTTTGGCTGTCGTCCATTGGTGGTGGGCAAGCCCGATTGCCTGTTGCCGGCACTTCCACGTGTGGATCAGGGCACGATTGTCGGCCCGGACCGGCTGGTCAACACCGCAGGGGCCTATGACCGCCATGGTGGCAACCTGATTGTGGTGGATTTTGGCACCGCGACGACCTTTGATGTGGCGGGCAAGGATGGCGCCTATGTGGGCGGCGTGATTGCCCCCGGTGTAAATCTGTCACTCGAAGCGCTGCACATGGCTGCCGCTGCACTGCCGCATGTGGACATTACCAAGCCGCAGCGTGTAGTAGGCACCAACACCGTCGCCTGTATGCAATCGGGCGTCTTCTGGGGCTATGTCGGGCTGGTCAAAGAGATCTGCGCCCGGATCAAGGCCGAACGTGACCAGACAATGAAAATTATCGCGACCGGCGGGCTGGCCCCGTTGTTTGCGCAAACCGAAGATCTATTTGATGTCATCGAAGATGACCTGACGATGCACGGGCTGACCGTCATCCATAAATATAACA
This sequence comes from Sulfitobacter mediterraneus, assembly GCF_003054325.1. Lineage (GTDB taxonomy): Bacteria > Pseudomonadota > Alphaproteobacteria > Rhodobacterales > Rhodobacteraceae > Sulfitobacter > Sulfitobacter mediterraneus. The sequence goes on along the minus strand of NZ_QBKU01000002.1, from coordinate 247,337 downwards.
AGGAAAATGCTGACTAATGAGCAGTGAAAGATTAATCTACCTGCCCCTCGGTGGGGCCGGTGAAATTGGCATGAATGCCTATGTCTATGGCTACGGGAAACCGGGTAAGGAACGGCTGATTGTCGTGGACCTTGGCGTGGCCTTCCCCGACATGGACGGCAGTCCCGGCGTGGACCTGATCCTGCCGGATATTGCCTGGCTGAAGGAACGCCGTGATCAGATTGAGGCGGTGTTTATCACCCACGCCCATGAGGATCATATCGGTGCCGTGGCCCATACCTATGACATGCTGCGCGCGCCGATCTATGCGCGCCGGTTCACCGCCAATATCGCGCATCGCAAGATGTCCGAACATGGCCACCCCGAAGACGCGGTGAGCGTGGTTGGCGCCTATCCCGAACAGATCAAAGCCGGTCCGTTCAGCATCAGCTTTTTGCCGATCTCGCATTCGATACCTGAATCCTCGGCCATGGTGATTGATACACCTGCGGGCCGGGTGATCCATTCGGGTGATTTCAAGATCGACACCACACCGGGTGTGGGTGAGGCCTATGATGCCGATCTGTGGGCCGAGGTCTGTAAGGACGGCGTCAAGGCGCTGGTCTGCGACAGTACCAATGTCTTTTCGCCCGCGCCGGGCCGGTCCGAAGTGACCGTTGGTCCCGAGATCGAGAAACTGGTCTCAAGCGCCGAAGGCATGGTGGTTGCGACCACTTTTGCCTCTAACGTGGCACGGGTGAAGACCCTTGCCGTGGCGGGGGACAAGGCAGGGCGGTCAATTGTCCTGCTGGGCCGCGCCATGAAACGCATGGTCGAGGCGGCGCTGGAAACCGGGGTGATGAAAGATTTCCCCAATGTGATCAGCCCCGAAGAGGCCCGCGCGGTGCCGCGTGAAAACCTCATGCTGCTGGTTACCGGATCGCAAGGCGAACGCCGCGCGGCCTCGGCGCAATTGGCGCGGGGCAAGTATCAGGGGATCGAGATGAAGGAAGGGGACATGTTCCTGTTTTCCTCCAAGACAATCCCCGGCAACGAACGCGGTGTTATTCGCATCATCAACCAGTTCTCTGAAAAGGGTGTGGATGTGGTCGATGACAGCTCAGGCCTTTATCACGTGTCCGGTCACGCCAACCGCCCGGATCTGGAGGTGCTGCACGATGTGGTCAAACCGCAGGTGTTGATCCCGATGCACGGCGAACACCGCCATCTGCGCGAACATGCCAAGCTGGCCGATGCCAAGGGTATCAAAGGTGTGCTGGCGGTGAACGGCATGATGATCGATCTGTCCGGCAATGAGCCGAAAGTGGCAGAATACATCGAGACCGGCCGCACCTATCTGGATGGTTCGGTGCAGATCGGGGCGCTGGATGGTGTGGTACGGGATCGTATCCGCATGGCGCTGAACGGTCATGTGACCGTGACCGTGATCATGGATACCGATGATGAGCCTTTGGGCGACCCATGGGTGGATATGATGGGCTTGCCCGAAACGGGCCGGTCCCATGCGCCGCTGGTGGATGTGCTGGAAGAAGACCTGCGCCAATGGCTGGGCCGTTCCAAGGCGGCGACGTTGCGCGATGATACGAAACTGCATGATGGGCTCAAGCGTGTGGTGCGCCAGTCCGCGCAGGACGAGATCGGCAAAAAGCCCGAGGTGACAATTGTGGTGAGCCGGCTGTCCTAAGCTGGATCTCTACCGCTCCAATACAAAAGGCCCCGCAAATTGCGGGGCCTTTTTTGTAGGAATGTCCGTTTGATCAGGTCGCGTTGCGACGATCATCAAAGCTGAGGCCGATGAACTCCGGCGTGTGATCGCCCAGACCCACCACCTGATTGCCGCCGCGATGGTCATTGCGGCCGCGGCCACGTTTGTCATTGCGGCCCTTCTGGCTGTTGTCATGGCCACGCGATTCACGCGGCTTTTCATCGCGCTTGGGCTTGCTTTCGGCCTTGGGCTTGGGCGCGGCCTGTTCCTGAACGGGCTGTGCTGCGGTCTCTTCTGTCGATTGAACCGCCTCTTTGGGCTTGTCATCAGATCTGCGAGACCGCGAGCGGCTGCGCTTGGGCTTTTCGGTTTCCGCAGCTTCGGAAGGGGCGCTTTCGGCCTTGGCTTCGTCTTGCGGTTTGCCTTTGGACAGCGGGTTGTCCATGCGCGGGATTTCGTTTTGAACCAGACGTTCCACGTCTTCGAGGTTTTTCTCGTCGCGCGGCACGCAGATCATGATCGCGGTGCCGTCACGTCCGGCGCGGCCCGTGCGCCCGATGCGGTGGACATAATCCTCGGCATGGCTGGGCACATCGTAGTTGAACACATGGCTCACCGACGGAACATCCAAACCACGGGCGGCCACGTCAGAGGCCACAAGGATTTTCAATGCGCCTTCGCGGAAACCATCAAGGGTACGCGTCCGCTGGCTTTGATCCAGATCACCGTGGATCGGTGCAGCATCATAACCGTATTTTTTCAACGACTTGGCAACGATATCCACATCCATCTTGCGGTTGCAGAAGATGATGCCATTGGTCAGTTTCTCGCCCTCTGCGTCGATCAAGGTGCGCAGCAATTTGCGTTTCTCCGACCCTTCGCGGTCCTTGCGGGAGGCTTTGAACTTGACCACAGCCTGGGTAATGTTCTCGCTTGTGGTGGCCTGACGGGCCACTTCGATGCGTTCAGGATTGCTGAGGAACGTGTTGGTGATCCGCTCAATCTCGGGGGCCATCGTGGCCGAGAAAAACAGCGTCTGGCGGGTGAATGGCGTCAGGCCAAAGATACGTTCGATGTCTGGGATGAAACCCATATCGAGCATCCGGTCAGCCTCGTCCACCACCATGACTTTCACGTCATTCAGGATCAGCTTGCCGCGCTCGAAATGATCCAGCAAACGGCCCGGCGTCGCGATCAGAACGTCAACGCCCTTGTCGATCAGCAGATCCTGTTCCTTGAAGGAAACACCACCGATGAGCAGCGCCTTGGTCAGTTTGACGTGTTTGGCATAAGTATCGAAATTCTCGGCCACCTGCGCGGCCAGTTCCCGTGTAGGGCACAGAACCAACGACCGGGGCATCCGCGCCCGCGCCCGGCCACGCGCCAAAAGCGTGATCATCGGCAGCGTAAAGCTGGCGGTCTTGCCGGTGCCGGTCTGGGCAATGCCCAAAACGTCACGGCCAATCAACGCGGGGGGAATAGCGCCCGCCTGAATGGGGGTAGGGGTTTCGTACCCGGCCTCTTCAACGGCTTTGAGCACTTTGGGATTCAGATTCAGATCAGAAAATTTTGTCATGTGTATCCGATAAAAGCGGACACGCTTGGCCCGCAGCAGCAGTTCATGTCGGCCCGCATGGCCCAAGGGGCGGCCACCCGGCCGCTACATGTTGCGTTCGCATAGCAACTTGGTGCTATCGCGTCAAACAGATGTGCGATTACAGCAAAAACTGCGGAAAATGTGTGGACAATGTTGCCTTTAAGCCAAGATTGGCCCGTTTGAGCAGGCCAAAACCGGCCAGTTTGTCCCGCATTTGCGGCGTATCTGCGCATAGCTCGTCAAAGAAGGCGCGCAACCCTGCTTCTCCGTCGTCTGCCTCGATCGTGGTCAAAAGCTCATGCATCGACAGCCCGCCTTTGTCGCGCGGTTTGTTGGGGGCCAGCTCTGCCCGGTAGGATCCTTTTGCAACGCGGAACCGGTAGGCGGCAATCCAGGCGTCCCAGTTGGCGGCATGCAGATGGGCGAGATCGATATCAGGGTGCTGTTCCGGCCCTTTGAGCATCTCATCGTTTTGAAAGGCATTGTGAATTTGCACACGGACATCGGGCAGACCTGTGCGCACAAACAGCTTGCCGGCCAGATGGCTGAGGAATCCACCTTTCACATAGGCGCCATAGGTCGGGTAAAGCGCGCGCACGGTTCCGGCCCGATCTGGCCCGTTGGGAATGAAAGCTTTGAACGCGGTTCCGTCACCCGCCAGCACCTCCATTGGCCGGATGCGGGCGATTGTCTGGTTTGCGGGGCAAGCGTAGAGGGCGTCTGCAATGGGCCGTTGCGGCACCAGAAATTCATCCACATCCATATGGATCAACCAATCAACATCGCCTGCCCGTTGATAGGCATGGGTAGCATTGGCCGATTGCCGGACCTGATGTTTGCGCGGCCGTTTCATGCCCAGACGGTCCCAATGGCTGTCATCGCAATGTGTCACGCGGACCTTGGGATGGGCCTTGAGCGCGTCAAAGGCAGCGGGGTTGTCATCGTCCAGATAGAGGTAGAGCAGATGCGCGCCCGCCTCCAGATGATAGGCGGTAAAGCGTAGTATCTCCGTGGCGGGGGCGAGGATTGTCGCGCTCAGCCCCCAGGTGGTCATCACACCATCATTTCCTTGGTCGCGGTCAACCGCACGTCCGGATAGTCCCGTTCAACCCGGTCAATGTCCCACTGCAAACGGGTGAGGTAAACGATGTCACCGTCATGGTCGTGGGCGATGTGCTGTTTGTTGCTATCTGCAAATTTTTCAACAGCTTGCGTGTCACCGTTCACCCAGCGTGCAGAGGTGAATTGCGACGCCTCAAAGCGAACAGGCAGGCCATATTCCAACTCGATCCGGCTGGCCAGAACTTCAAATTGCAATTGCCCCACAACACCCACGATAAAGCCCGACCCGATGGAGGGTTTGAACACTTTTGCCGCGCCTTCCTCGGCAAATTGCATCAGGGCTTTCTCAAGGTGCTTGGCCTTCAACGGATCACCGGCACGCACCCCTTGCAGGAGTTCCGGCGCAAAAGACGGGATGCCGCTGACGCGCAGCGCCTCGCCTTCGGTCAGGGTATCGCCGATGCGCAATTGGCCGTGGTTGGGGATGCCGATAATGTCGCCGGCCCATGCCTCCTCGGCCAGTTCCCGGTCAGAGGCGAGGAACATCACCGGATTTGTGATCGACATCGGTTTTTTGGTACGCACATGGGTCATTTTCATTCCCCGCAAGAAATGCCCCGAGGCAAGCCGGACAAACGCCACGCGGTCGCGGTGCTTGGGGTCCATGTTGGCCTGCACTTTGAATACAAAACCAGTCACTTTGGTTTCTTCGGGCAGGATTTGGCGGGGTTGCGCGGTTTGAATCTGTGGCTCCGGCCCGAATTTAGCGATGCCTTCCATCAGTTCTTTGACACCAAAAGAATTGATCGCAGAACCAAACCAGATTGGTGTCAGTGACCCTTCGGCCATCAGTTCAGCGTCCAAGGGCGGCATCAATTCACGCACCATTTCAAGGTCTTCTTGGAGCTTTTCCAGCAGGTCGCTGGGCACATGTTCGGCCAGTTTCGGATCATCCAACCCGTTGATTTCGATGGATTCCGAGACTTTGTTGCGATCTGCGCGGTCCATGAGTTCCAACCGGTCGCGCAGGATGTCATAGCAACCGATAAAATCACGGCCAATGCCGATGGGCCAACTGGCGGGGGTCACGTCGATGGCGAGGTTTTCTTGAATTTCGTCGATGATCTCAAACACATCGCGGCTTTCGCGGTCCATCTTGTTACAGAAGGTCAGGATCGGCAGATCGCGCATGCGGCAGACCTCAAACAGCTTTTGGGTCTGGCTTTCCACACCTTTTGCGCCGTCAATCACCATCACCGCCGCATCCACCGCTGTCAGCGTACGGTAGGTGTCTTCGGAAAAATCCGAGTGGCCGGGTGTGTCAACAAGATTGAACCGGAACTCTCTGAAATCAAACGACATTGCCGAGGCTGACACAGAAATGCCCCGATCCTTCTCCATCGCCATAAAGTCAGAGCGCGTGCGCCGCGCTTCGCCCTTGGCGCGGACCTGTCCGGCCATCTGGATCGCCCCACCAAACAGCAGAAATTTCTCCGTCAGCGTGGTTTTGCCCGCATCAGGGTGACTGATGATGGCAAAGGTCCGGCGACGGGCGATTTCCGGGGGCAATTCGGGGCGGTTATTGAGGTTATCCAACATGGATTGGCATATAGCGATGGCGCAGCGCGGCGGCAAGCGGGCTTGGGGGCGGTGCTGGTCTGCTTTACGTCGGATCTGGTTGGCGCATGGCTGAACGGCCCGTTAGGGTGGCCGGATGGAATCAGATATTACCCTCCCGATCTCCCTTGCCGCCGCGGCATTGAACATGGCTTTGGCTCTCGTTTGTGGAGGGTTGATCGGATCCGAAAGGCAGGTACGCCAACGCATGGCAGGGCTGCGCACCAATGCGTTGGTCGCGCTTGGCGCGGCAAGTTATGTCGTGTTTTCAAGTCTTTTCCCCGATGAGTTAAGCCCGACGCGGGTCGGCGCACAGGTGGTGTCCGGCATTGGTTTTCTGGGCGCGGGCATCATTTTTCGGCACGGATTTACCGTGCATGGCCTGAACACAGCCGCGACCTTGTGGTGTTCCGCGGCGGTGGGATTGTTGGCCGGGGCGGGGGCGCCGCTGTTTGCGGTTTTGGCCACGGGTATGATCATTTTTGTGAATTTGGGCCTGCGTCCCTTGGTTAAATTTCTCAAAACCAAAACGTCCGCGGGCATGCCGATTGTTACAGAGGCCCATATTACGGTCTCTTGTCAGTCCAAGCATGAGGCGGATGTGCGGTCTTTGCTTCTGAACCGTTTGCCGCCGCCCGAATTTCACGTCAGCGGCTTGGAACGTCAGCGCGACGATGACAGCGGGGCATTGCGGCTGGATCTCAGTGTGACTGTGGCGGGCCCGTCGGATGCGCCACTCAAAGAAGCGCTTGATCCGCTGATGCTGGACCTCAAGATCAGCAGCCTGCGGTATGAGGCGGCTGGCGACAGCTAACCCCGGCTGGCGCGGCGCAGCAACTGCGCTGGGTTTGCCTTGCCAAAGGGGGCGTCAGCGATTTCAAAAGCGGCATGAGGCCTGTCGGAATGGCCAGGGATCGCCGGCCCCCATCGGCGCGACATCTTGGCCGGCAGCAATGCTCGATTGCGGCGGGTGATCCGCATGGTTTCCACGGCGATTCCTTCGGCAAAGATGATCTGGTGATTGTCGAAAACCAGTTGAAAATACTCAACAAAACCGCGCTCTTGCCGGGTGATGGTCTCGTCGTCGACAAGATGCTCTGCTTTGATCATCACCTCGGCGCGGCCAAGGCCCAAATGATCGTCCCGTTGATAGATGAACAGGCTTTGGTCCTTGCTGAGCATCAGGTCATTTCGATTGTGCAAAGCATCTGCGGAAATCACAACCGGGGCCAGATCCCCAGTTGCCCGCAGGGTCTGTTGCCCGATCCAGCGCAGGGGCTGCGGACCATCGTCGCGGGTCATAATTAGATCACCGGATTGCAGGTTCTCAACCGGCGTTTGCAGGCCGCCCGCCAGCGTGATCAATGTGCCGCGCCCCAGTGACACCGTGCCGGATTGCGCAAAGAAGAGGCGGGCGTTTCTCTGGTCAATATCCACCAGCGCGTAGGGCACGCCGGGCATCAAGGGCGTAAAGGGGTGCAGAAAAACCGCGCCCTGTGCACCGGAAATGCCTTGTTCGGTAAACAACAGCGCATCCATCATCATCCCCATCGGTGACATCAGACACAGCCGCGCCTCAAGCGTGAGGAAGGCGCCCTCATGCGAAACGCTTGCGCCCTGCGTCACTTCGAACCGGTTGCCCGGGCCGGGATGCGCCGCCAGAACCCCGATGGTCGCGTTTTTGGCCAAGGTATATTGATCGTCCAGAACCAGATCGGCGGCGCCCGATAGCCCATCCCCCTGATTTGCGCCTTGGCTCACGCAGAAGTCATCGCCACGTATCACGGCAAGCTGATGCGGATCGGCATGGGATGGGGCAGGCATGGCGGTATCCTTTGTGGTTTTGCAATCATTTGCCTGAAACTGTGAGAATTTCGTTAACCTCGCCGAGTCCGCATGGGTGCTGGCTTCGGGTCGTTGTCGTGCTAGGACTTGCACAACAGATGGAGGGAATCGCGTTATGGATCTTGGTATCAAAGGTAAAAAAGCACTGGTGTGCGCATCGTCAAAGGGCCTCGGCCTTGGCTGCGCCGAAGCTTTGGCAGCGGCGGGCGTCAATCTTGTGATGAATGCACGCGGTGCTGAGGCCTTGCAGGCCTCGGCAGAACGGCTGCGTCAGGCTTACGGGGTTGAAATCACCACCGTCGCGGCGGATGTGTCCACCGCAGAGGGCCAAGAGGCCGTGATCGAAGCGGCGGGCGACATTGATATTCTGGTCAACAACGCGGGCGGCCCACCTCCGGGCATGTGGCATGACTGGGACCGCGAGGATTTCATCAAGGCGCTGGATGCCAATATGCTGGCCCCAATTGCCCTGATCAAAGCCAAAGTGCCGGGCATGATGGAGCGTGGCTGGGGCCGGGTGGTCAATATCACCTCGCAATCCGTGCGTGCGCCCATTGGCGTTCTGGGGCTGTCCAATTCGGCCCGCACCGGGCTGACCGGTTATGTCGCGGGCACCTCGCGGCAGGTGGCCGGCAAGGGCGTCACAATCAACAACCTGTTGCCCGGCATTCACGCGACCGACCGCGCCGATATGCTGGATGGCGGTGTGGTAAAAGCACGGGGGATTTCGATAGATGAGGCCCGCGCCGAACGCGCCGCAACCATTCCGGCGGGGCGTTATGGCACTTCGGACGAATTTGGCGCGACCTGTGCATTTTTGTGCTCGCAACATGCGGGCTTTATCGTCGGGCAGAATATTCTGCTGGATGGCGGCGCAACCAATATCACCATGTAATGGCTGAGAAGTTTTCGCTGAAGGATCACCTGTTCAATCCGGATTCGGTGGGTGATCTGGCATCCGAGTTCGCCAGTGCCTTACCCGACTTTGATGCCGCCCGTTTTCAACGGGAGGCGCTGTCAGGTTTTGCTGAACGCGAGCTGTTGGCGCGGATGGACTGGATGGCCGATTGCCTTGAGGGGCAGTTGGCCAGCGATTTTCCCACCATGGCGGCACAGCTTGAGGCCGCGATGCCGCCCGTGCTTGATCCGTCATTGACCGACGATGATTTTGGCCGCTTTATCCACGGCTTGCCCGGCATTCTTGCGGTGCGACACGGGTTGGAGGATCACCGGGAACGGGCGCTTGATCTGCTGTATGAAGCGACAAAACGGTTCTCGATGGAGTTCTATATCCGGCCGTTTCTGAACCGATGGCCGGATGAGACACTGGCGCGGATGGACCGCTGGGTTGAGGATGAAAACTATCACGTACGCCGCTTGGTCAGTGAGGGCACGCGCCCGAAATTGCCATGGGCCAAGGCTGTCACGCTGAGAACTGATCAAACCCTTCCATTGCTGGTACAATTGCATTCGGACAAGACCCGATATGTGACAAGGTCGGTCTCTAACCATCTGAATGATATTGCCAAACTTCAACCGGATGTCGTGGTTGATTTGCTTGGATCTTGGGATGCGATAAGTGACCAAAACACCAAAGAACTGGCGTGGATGACCCGCCATTCCCTGCGCACCTTGATCAAACAAGGACATGGCGGGGCGCTGGATCTGCTTGGCTATCGCGGTGATGTCGATGTGGCCGCGCAGATTAGGCTGGGACAAGACCGCTATGCGATCGGTGATGTCCTCAGTTTTGAGGTGGAGCTGGCCGCCAAGCAAGAGCTGCCTGTGCTGGTGGATTACCGCCTGCGATTTGCGCGGCCGCAGGGCAAGAGCGCGGAAAAGGTGTTTAAGCTCAAGACCGGCAAGATCACTCCCGGCAAACCGCTCAGCCTGTCGAAAAACCATCGGCTCAAGGGGGATGCGACGACGTTTACCCTGCATCCGGGTGCGCATCAGATCATCGTGCAGGTCAATGGGGTGGATGTGGCCACAGCGGATTTTGACCTGACCTGAGGGATGACAGCCCATCACATTCGTGACAGCAAAGCCCGTGGCAACTGGCGGGGCCGGGTGGGCTGCACTAAGGCTGATCGCAAATGTGATCTGCGAAAGGCCCTGCCATGCAAACCCCTGTTCTGATTGCGCTCTTTGCGGCAATCCTTATTGCCAGCCTGCTGGTTGCACCGCGCCGCGCCAGCGTTGAGGGGTTCTTTGGAGGGCAGGGGGCGGATGGCCGTGCGCCCGGTCTTTGGGTCTTGGTCCTGTCGCAGGTGACCACGTGGATATTTGCCCGATCCCTGATGAACGCGGCGATTTTAGGCTATTATTACGGGATCGCGGGCACATTGGCCTATGCCGCCTATTACGGATCGTTTCTGACGGGCGGCTATATTGTCGGCCATTTGCGGCGCGGTGGTGCTGGGTCGATGCAGGATTGGTTGCAGGGACGTTTCGGCGCGGTTGGGACAGGTTGCTATAACCTCGTGATTGCGCTGCGACTGTTGTCAGAGGTGTTTGCCAACCTGCTGGTGGTCGGGCTGATTTTCAACGCTGTGCTTGCGGGCAGCGGCACGGGCGCGATCTTGATCGTTGCAGTGCTGGGGCTGGCCTATTCGGCGTGGGGCGGATTGTCTGCGGCATTGCGCACGGATGTTTTGCAAATGGCCGTATTTCTGGTGGTGTTTGGTCTGGCCTTCGGGGCGCTTGTGACAGCACCGGGGTTTGACTTGCCCGCCGTTTTGAGCGCACCGGGTGTGTCGGGCGCCTATAATGGCTGGGTGCTGCTGGCAGTCGCCGCCTTGCAGGTATTCTCATATCCCGCTCATGACCCGGTGATGATGGATCGGGGATTTATCGCGGATGCGGCGACGACAAAGCGGTCGTTTCTGCACGCTTTCTGGATTTCGACCCTCTGCATCATCGGTTTTGGCTTTTTCGGCATTCAGGCCGGGCTGTCCGGCGCGGCTTATGAAGGGCAATTGATTGGCACCTGGGCTGGTATGTTTCCGCCTTGGGTCTTTGTGGCGCTGATGATTTCGCTGCTGGTCTCGGCGCTCAGCACTTTGGATTCGGCCCTGTCCTCAGCGGCGCGGCTGGTGGTTGAGGAGCTGCGCCTCGCGCCGCGATCTTTGGGAGGCGGGCGTATTGTGATGCTTGCATTTATGGCCGCTGGCACGGCGCTCACGCTGTGGGGCAATGCAACGCTGTTTGATGCAGTGGCGGTGTCTGGCACCGCTTCGATGTTTCTCACGCCGGTTCTGATCGTTGGGTTGGTGATGGGGCGGCCTGTGGCGCTTTGGGCCTATGTGGTGGCCTTTGGCGCGGCGATCTTGGGCGCGTTTGCCTATTTCGCCCGCAGTTGGCCGACGCTGGCGGCATTCCTGCCGGAGGGGCATAAATACGAACAACTGCTGGTGATCTGCGTGGTGGTTTTGGTCGCAGGCTTTGCCGCAGTGCTTGCGGGGATGCGGCGGGGCTGATAGCTGGTTTCCGAGTGATTTTATCGGATACCCATGACTGCCCCTGTTCCCCGCCTTGAGATCAAAGACCTGCGCCGCACCTATGAGGGGCGTCCGGTTGTAGATGGTGTGTCCTTGCAGATCATGCCGGGGCAGGTGACCTGTCTGCTTGGCCCGTCTGGCTGTGGCAAATCCACGACATTGCGCATGATTGCAGGCGTCGAAATGCAGGACAGCGGCACGATCAATGTGGATGGCAAGCTGATCTGTGACACGGTGTTCCGCGTCCCGCCCGAGCGGCGCGAGATTGGTCTGATGTTTCAGGACTTTGCGCTGTTCCCGCATCTGAGCGTGGCCGACAATGTGGGTTTTGGCCTGAAGACCGGCACCAAGGCAGAAAAACGCAAGCGGATCGAAGAGCTTCTGGAACGTGTTGATCTAAAACGGTTTATCGACGGATATCCGCATCAGCTTTCGGGCGGCGAACAACAACGTGTGGCACTGGCCCGCGCCCTTGCACCGCGCCCGCAGATCATGCTGATGGATGAGCCGTTCTCGGGCCTCGACAACCGGTTGCGCGATGGCATTCGCGATGAAACCCTGAGCATCCTGAAAGAAGAAGATACCGCCGTTTTGCTGGTGACGCATGAGCCCGATGAGGCGATGCGCATGGCCGATGAAATTGCCCTGATGCGCAACGGCAAGATCGTGCAACAAGGTGCGCCCTACAACGTTTACACCCGTCCAATTGACCGCGCCTCGGTGGCGTTTTTCAGTGATGCCAATGTGTTGCGGGCATCGGTGTCGGGCGCCTTGGCGCAGACCCCATTTGGCCGGTTTCTGGCCCCCGGTGTGCCCGATGGCACCGCAGTTGATATCGTATTCCGGCCCCAGCACGTGCGCATCGACTTTGATCGCGGTGGCAAAGGGCCAGCGCCCACCGCAACGGATGGTGCGGCGGCGCGGGCCGTGGTGGAGCGGGCGCGCTTTATGGGCAACGAAAGCCTGGTGGAATTTCGCATGGATCACGACGGTTCGATGCTCAAGGCGACTGTACCCAATGTGTTCCTGCCCCAACCCGGTGCAGTGATGTGGCTGACCATTCGGCGCGATAAATGTTTTGTGTTTCCAGTCGCTTGACCGGAGGCAGGTCTAGGAGGGATTGATCATGGCGCAGACGTTGCTGGTGGAATTTGGCATGGGGTCGTCGCTGCGGCGGGGTGATTATACCCAAGCGGCAAAACGCGCGGTGCAAGACGCGCTTTGGCACAATTCGATCAATCTGGCAGAGCTGTTCGGCTTTGACAAAACCGACATGCAGATCACCCTCGATGTGGGCGTGCAAAAGCCCGAAGAGGTGGATGCCGATGCTCTGCGGGAGGTGTTCCCCTATGGCGAGGTGACGGTGAACGTCCAACGCGGCGGCTTGGACGTGCCACGCCCCGATGGCGATGGCCATCCGACGATCATGGCCAATGTGGCGCTGTCCGTCGGCTTCGAGATGGAGCGGGAAGATGCGTAATACCAAAGACCATCAGCGCGTCATCATCGAAATGGGCATGGGCAATGATCTGCACGGTATGGATTATACCAAGGCCGCCGCCCGCGCGATTGAGGATGCGTTTCGCCATTCCTCACTGCCGATCTTTGGCGTCACGGGGCTGGATCACGCGGATATGCGGGTGCAGGTGACGGTCGCAGTGCAGGAGCCGGACAAGCTGGATCTGGATGTGCTCACGGCGAAACTGCCCCGCGGCAAGGCGGTGGTCACAGCCGTGTTTGGCGGATTGAACGTGCCGGCGGGCGGTGAGACTATTGTGATTGCCCAAGCCAGTGTTGAGGCGTTTTTGCCGCCGCAGACCGGTTGGAAAATCAAGGGCTGATCAACTGTCCGCGTATGGCTGATAATCTGCAATGGTTTTGCCCGGCTCATCAACAAACAGCTCCGGCAGGGCCTCGGTTGTTTCAATAAGGTCAAGCCGGAACACCCTGAAACCATTGCGCAATTCGCACCACGATGTGAGCGTCCAGACACGGCCCCAGTATTCCATATGCAAAGGCCGGATCACCCGGCTGGTCACATTCCCCTCGCGCGAGGTATAGGTCAGACGCACTTTCTGCCGGGCTTTGATGGCGCTGCGTAGCAAGGCCATGTGGCTGAGGTTCCGGGTCGCATCGGCAAAGGGATAGACCGCAAATTTCCACGCCTGCGCCTCGGCGATGGTGCGGGCGGGCAGCACGGCGTCGATCTTGTCGGCCAGCGTGTCGGCGGCGGTTTTGAGATCCTGATCGGCGGCCTGCGCCACAACCGCGAGCCCAAGGTTGAGCGCCTCCAGCTCGGCTGAGGTCAAGGTCAGCGGCGGCAGGCTGATCGCTTCGGTGATCATATAGCCGACACCGCGCTCCCCCTCGACAGGCACGCCGGAGCCAACCAGCGTGTCCATATCGCGGTAGATCGTGCGAGTGGACACCTCCAGACGTGCGGCGATGTCCTGCGCGCGGTGCAGTTTGCCGTCGCGCAGGATCTGGATGATGTCAAAAAGACGGTCGCTGCGGCGCATATTACTCCTTTTGGTACATGATCTTGGCATGACGGAGGGCCACGTCATCCGGGGCAATCATCGACATCATTGGCGCGGCGGCGGGATCGGCCATCATCTGTTCGGCAACTGTCTGGGCGGATTGCAAGTCAGTCCAGACAATGTGGTCGGTCCACAAACCATCGTTGTCCATCGAAAGGGTTCGCCCCAGAACAGCGCCACTTTTGCGCAGGATCGGATCAATGGCCGCCGCAGCGCTGACAAAGGCAGCGGGATCGGCACCGTCGAGCAGGCGAAATGTGACAACTTCGGCAACTTGGGTGGTCTCAGACATGGGATACTCCTTTTCATGTGTGAGGCCGTCTTACCCATCTGCAACTGACATAAACCTGTCAGTTGAGTGTCGCAAGTGCCTGATTTTTTGCGTTGCAGGCCCATGCAACCCGCCACAAATGGCGTTTGCCCTTCCTGTCTTGGGGCAAGCGGCCTAAAACCAATGCTGAAAAACGGTCGCCTCCGGGGCGGCGGACAGAAACGGAGAAGCAAAATGTTGAATAATATCGGATTGCCGGGCCTGCTGCTTATTGCGGTTGTGGTGCTGGTTCTTTTTGGTCGCGGCAAAATCTCATCGTTGATGGGCGAAGTCGGCAAGGGCATCACCAGCTTTAAAAAGGGCATCAACGAGGGCGAGAAGGAGCTGGCGGACCAGTCCGAGATCGCTGAAGAAGAGACCGCTTCGGAAAAAGACAAGGTCTAAGGGATGTTCGATCTGGGCTGGACCGAACTATTGGTCGTTGGCATCGTTGCGTTGATCGTGGTGGGGCCAAAGGATCTGCCTGTGTTGTTCCGGCGTGTCGGGCAATTTGTGGGCAAGGCCAAAGGCATGGCGCGTGAATTCAGCACGGCGATGAATGACGCCGCAGATGACAGCGGCATGCGCGAGATGTCCAGCAGCATCAACAAATCCATTAAGGCGGCCACCAATCCGGTGGGGACGGCGATGGATGGTGTCAAATCCGCAGCCTCATCGTTGACCAACCTTGATCCCGAAAGCGAAACCGGAAAGCTGGCGGCAGAGCGGGAGGCGGACCGCAAAAAGATCGAAGCTTCCACCGCACGCGCCGCAGCAGAGCGCAAGCAGCGTGAGGCGACCGAGGCCTTGGCCAAAGCCGAAGCGGCAGAGGCGGATGTGACCGCTCCTGCGGCGGAAAAGCCAGCTACCAAGAAACCTGCCGCCAAGAAACCTGCCACCAAGAAACCTGCCGCGAAAAAGCCGGCTGCGAAAAAGGCGCCGGCCAAGAAGCCTGCTGCCAAAAAAGCGCCAGCCAAGAAAACCGCTGCCAAGACCGCCGCGACCAAAAAAGAGTAAATCATGAGCGCCACCGAAGACATCGACGACAGCGCCGCGCCGCTGATTGAACATCTGGCAGAATTGCGCACGCGGCTGATCCGGTCGGTGCTGGCGTTTTTGGTCGGGATGATCATTTGTTTTGCCTTTGGTAGTGCGATCCTCGATTTTCTCTTGGTGCCAATTGAAAACACCATGCGGAACCTCGGCAATCCCAACCCGGTGATGCAGTACACAGCGCCGCAGGAATACTTTTTCACCTTGATCCGCATCTCGATGGTGGGCGGTCTCGCGATCAGTTTTCCGGTGATTGCCAACCAGTTGTGGCGCTTTGTTGCGCCGGGCCTTTACAAGAACGAAAAATCGGCGTTCCTGCCGTTTCTGGTCGCATCACCTGCGTTGTTTTTGCTGGGGGCGGCGTTTGCCCATTATGTGGTTGTGCCGCTGGCGATGCAATTCTTCCTTGGGTTTTCTGATGCGGCCTCCTACCTCGCGGCGCTGGTTGTAGATGGGGATGGCCGCAAAAGCGGTATCGACATCGTGTTCAACGGTAAGGTCAACGAGAGCCTTGATATCACACTGAAAATGATCGTCGCCTTTGGCCTTTGTTTCCAGCTGCCTGTGCTTTTGACCCTGATGGGCAAGGCCGGTCTGGTCAGCACCGAAGGTCTGCGCAATGTGCGCAAATATGCGGTCGTCGGCATCCTTTTGCTCGCCGCACTGGTGACACCGCCGGATGTTGTGACCCAGCTGATCCTGTTTGTTGTGGTTTACGGTCTTTACGAGGTGTCGATCTTCCTAGTGAGCCGCGTCGAGGCCAAACGTGAGGCACGTCTGCGGGCCGAAGGGTTCTATGACGACGAAGACGATCTGTTGGCCGAATTCGACGACGAAGAGGTGGACGACGAGGACGACCTGAAGTGACCATAGATCCGATGGAACGTATCGCAGCGGCGCTAGAACGCATGGCCCCTGCGCCTTTGGACGCGCCTGATTTTGACGCCGCCACTGCCTTTGTCTGGCACACGGATCCAGATCGGCTTGAACCGGTTGGGAACGTGTCGCGTGTCGATCTGGGGCTTTTGGTCGGCATAGACCGGTCGCGCGATACATTGCATGCCAACACCCGCCAGTTTGCGGCGGGCCTGCCAGCCAACAATGCGCTGCTTTGGGGGGCGAGGGGCATGGGGAAATCCAGCCTTGTCAAAGCGATACACGCCGATGTTCACGCCAGCCATGACCGGCTGCGGATTGTGGAGTTGCAGCGCGAAGACCTGCCATCAGTGGGGCGTTTGCTGTCGCTACTGCGCGGTGCGCCGCAGCGGTTTATCCTGTTCTGTGATGATCTGAGCTTTGGTCATGATGACGCGCATTACAAATCGCTCAAAGCGGTTCTGGATGGCGGGATCGAAGGGCGGCCGGACAATGTGGTGCTGTATGCCACCTCAAATCGTCGCCATCTGATGCCGCGCGATATGATCGAAAATGAACGTGGATCGGCGATCAACCCGTCTGAGGCGGTCGAGGAAAAGGTATCCCTATCGGATCGCTTTGGCCTTTGGCTTGGTTTTCATCCCTGCGATCAGGACCAATACCTGGCGATGATCCGGGGCTATTGCGACGCCCATGGGGTGCAGATCAGCGATGATGATCTGCGGGCCGAGGCGATTGAATGGCAGGCCACACGCGGCGCACGGTCGGGCCGCGTGGCGTGGCAGTATTTTGTCGATCTGGCGGGCCGCAAGGGTGTGACGCTGGGCTAAACCCTTGATCAGCCGTTGATAAACGGCTCGGGATCGACGCTATCAAACCCTTTGCGCACTTCGAAATGCACATAGGCATCATCGCCGCTGCGCAGCTTGGCGATGGATTGACCGCGCGCGACCTTGTCACCTTTCTTAACGCTGACATCGGTGACGTTTGCATAGACCGTGAGCAAATTGTCGGCGTGGCGGACCACTACAATCGGCACGCCCTCAGCGTTCTTGGTGATCGCAGCAACGGTGCCCTTGTCGGCGGCTTTCACCGCGGCGCCCGCAGCGGCTTTGATGTTGATGCCTTCATTTCGGCCCTTGGAATAGCCCCGAATGATGCTGCCCTTTACCGGCGTCAAAAGCTTGCCTGCCTTCGCTGTTTTGGTGGGCTTTCCGACATCGGCCACAGGTTTGGCTGGCGCGGCTTTTTCCTTTTGGGTCAGCGGCTTGGCCGTGCTGTCTTGCGGCAATGGTTTGGCCGCAGAGGGCGGTGTTGGTGTTGGCGATCCGGCACCGGGCAGGGTGGTGGTCGCGGCGGCCTTCGGCGCAGCGGCTGCGGTCTTTTTGGCCGTGGTGGGCTGCGGTTTGCGCTTTGGCGGGGCCTGTTGCGGCACGGGGATCAGCAGGAACTGACCCTCACGCAATGCGAAATCGGCACCAAGTCCGTTCCATTCGGCCAGATCCTTGACCGGCACCGCATAAAGCCGCGCGATGGTATAGGCGGTCTCGCCGCGCTCTACCTGATGGCGGATTGGCTCTTTGCCGGTTTGCACAGGCTCAGCCTTTGGCTTGGCTGCGGGTTTGGAAGGCGGCAGGGCGGCGGTTTCCACGGCCGGTGTTTCCGGCGCACGGGCAATGGCCCCTTCGGCAATGCTCGTGATATCCAATGGTTTGATGGGTCCGGTGCCTGCTGCGCCTGTCGCGGGCGAAGGCTCGGCAACGCGGTTGGGCAGCGCGATGATCTCACCTTTGCGCAGGGCCACGTCGACCTCGATCCCGTTGTAGCTGGCCAATGTGGACGCATCTGCGCCGACCCGTGCGGCCACGTCATCCAACGTGTCGCCGCGCCGGGCGACCGCAACCTGATAGCTGGGATAAGAGATGATCCCGCGATCGTCGGGCTTGGGGCGTTTGGCCAGAGGGCCGGTGGCCGCTTCGGCGGTGCTGAAACCGCCGCCGAGGCCGCGCAGGTCGAAATCAAGTGGCTGATCGCCGCAAGCGGCCAGAATAACGGCGCTGCCGCCTGCCAACAGGGTCAGCCGCGCGCGGCGGCGTATCAATGAACGGTGCATCTGCATGTCCTCATCCGCGTCTATTCCGTGTCGTCCGGAATTTTCGCATACCATAATGTATTTATCCGTCTTTGCCCAACCCTTCCAACAGGGGAACAAAGCGGACAGAGCGTAATTCGTCATATTCGAGGCCATCGGCGGATTTTCGCACGCGGATCAGGTGCTGCACCGCATCCGATTGGCCCACAGGCAGCACCATGATGCCGCCTTCCTTGAGCTGTGCCAGCAGCGGACCGGGCGGGTCTTCGGCGGCGGCGGTCACGATGATGCGGTCAAACGGTGCCTGTTCGGACAAGCCAAAGCTGCCGTCGGCGGTGATGGCGGTGATATTGTGCATGTCCAGCGCGTCAAAGATGCTGCGGGCCTCCTGGACCAAACGGCGGTGCCGGTCGATGGTGTAGACTCGGCGCGCCAGTTTGCTGAGGATGGCCGCCTGATAGCCAGAACCGGTGCCGATCTCCAGCACCTTGTCGCGCGGGCTGATTTCAAGGGCTTGGGTCATCAGGCCCACCACAGAGGGCTGGCTGATGGTCTGGCCGCAGGCAATCGGCAGCGGCATGTCCTCATAGGCGCGTTCGGAAAACAGCCCCTTGATGAACGGCCCGCGATCCACCGCTTCCATGGCCGACAGCACACGGTTGTCCGTCACCCCCTTGGAGCGCAACGCATATAGGAACTGCATCTTGCGTTCGGCATCAGAGGTGGCGGGATCACTCATGTGTTGATGCCATCCAGCGATTGCATCATGTCATGCGCGGTCAGATCGGCCCGCATCGGCGTGACCGAGATATAACCCTCAAGGTTCACGGCTGCATCGGTGCCGGGGGCGGTTTTGATCTGTTGATCACCGCCTCTGATCCACAAAAAGCGGCGGCCCGAGGGCGACAGATGCGGCTCTGTTGAAAAGCCGGTGCCGGGGCGGCGGCCTTGTTCGGCCAGACGGATGCCTTTGACATCCGCGCCGGGTACGGGCGGAAAATTCACGTTGTAAAACAGGCGGTAACCATCGGTCTCGGCTGGTGTGGCGGACAGGATACGGCGAATGACGTCAACGCCGTGCTTGGCGGATGCGTCAAAGGGATTGTCCATGTCGCGGTTGGCGGGGCCATAATACTGCGACAGGGCAATGGCCGGCACACCTTGCAGCGCTGCTTCCATCGCGCCACCAATTGTCCCGGAATAGAGCGTGTTTTCAGCCGAGTTATTGCCACGGTTCACACCTGACAGCACCAGATCGGGTGGGGTGTCCGGCATCACGTCATGCAGCGCGGCCAAAACGCAATCGGCGGGGGATCCTTCGGCGGCAAAGCTGCGCTCGTCCATCTTGGCGATCATCATCGGGTGGGTATAGCTGATGCAATGGCCAACGCCGGATTGCTCAAACGCAGGCGCACAGGTCCAGACCTCGCCGTCCGGTCCGGCAAGGGTTTTGGCAATCTCTTCCAGCACCTTCAGTCCGGGCGCGTTGATACCATCGTCATTTGTGATCAGAATACGCATGAAAGCCCCTTTTTCGCCTTGATAGGCGAGGGGCAGCGACTGGGCAAGGACGGGGGCCTTGCCGAGCTGCAATTAACCCAACAGCAGCGGCTAGAGTTGCGCCAATACCGCAGCGGCCTGGGTTTTGGTGTCGCTCAGCGGGCTGCGATCCTCGCCGGGGAAGAACCGGGCGCGGGTGCCGGTGGGCATAGGCGCGGGTGTGGCGATCTGGATCTTGGGGCCGATGTTGGCGGTTTCGGCCTGCCAAGAGCGGGCCAATGCCATCTGCGCGGCCTTGGAGGCACCATAGCTGCCAAAGAACTTCTCTCCCGCGCAAGGGTCGTCAAAGAACACCGCTTGACCGGATTGCCCCAGCAAGGGCGCAACATAGGTGATCAGCCGCGATGTGGCGGTGACGTTGATGTCCATGGATTTGGCCAGATGTTTGGCATCCACATGATCGGCAGGGGCCAAGGGCGCGGCGTGAATGGCGGTGTGCATCCAAAGATCAAGGCTGCCCCAACGGCCATGGATGCCCTTGCACAGCACCGCCATGGCATCGGCGGTGGTGATGTCCATCGGCGCCAGCGTGGCGCTGCCGCCTGCGGCTTGGATGCGGTCGTCCAGCTCTTCCAATGCGCCGGTGGTACGGGCCACAGCGATGATGTGATGGGTGGGGGCCAATGCCTCTGCCAGAGCGGCACCGAGGCCGCGCGAGGCGCCAGTGATCAATACGGTTTTTGTCATGGGCGCGGTTTGCACCTCGCGGCCTTGCGCGTCAAGGCTGCTGTCAGGTTTGGGGCAGTTTCATCAAGGTGGTTTTGCCGCGTTTGGCCAAGACCAGACTGTCCTCACTGATCGCGGCCACGATGCCCCCTGCGACCTTATCACCCACGGCAACCCGTTCAAACTTGCCACGGTTGGTGCGGATCAATGCGCCGGGGGCGGCGTTGCTTCCAAAAATGCCGATCAATGCGGTGCGTTCCAAGCGAACTTGTTCAGTGGCCAGCTTGGCCACTTGTGGGGGCGTCTGCCCCTGTGATGTCTGCGATGTCATATGTGCCTTCTTGCGCCCGCTGCTTTGCGCGGAGTGCTTAACTGGTGTCGTGTTAACGGGCAGCTAACAACGGTTGTGAGAAGGTAAAAGGGGGGTGCCTTGACGTCAGCCAAAGCCTGCCAGTGGGACGGCGGAGATTAGCCGACCGAGGCGGTTTTCAGATGATAACAAAAGGTCATCTGCGCCAGATGGGCAATGGCCTGTTCCGGCAGAGGCTGGGTGAGATCCACTGCCAGACGCCGCCGCCCGTCATTTTGTGGCAAATCGGGGTAGAGGCTCTGCATCCGGCTGGCCAGATCGGTTTTGCAATCGACAAACAGGGGCAGGTGATCGGGATCACCACTGTCCCAGCTGACGCGCAGGGTCGATCCCGTGCGCGGTTTGATTGGCCGCCATGAAGGCTGCCCCCATTTCAGACTTTCATCCAGATCGCCAATGCCAGCGGCCCCTGCCACATCGTGAAAAATGGCGCGGCAGGCCCAAAGCCCTTGCTGGGCTGGGCCGGACCATTTGGCAATCAAAGCCAAAAGCGGGGCGGGAGCATGTTCCATGCTGTGGGTTATGTCATGAGATGCTGACAAAACCTGGCAGGAGGTTGGCCCCCGACCTGCATCGCGGGTTAGGGGCCAACCGGTCAAAGGCGCTTGCGAAAGATCACCTTGTCATCGCCATCGGCCCAAAAGTCCCGGATACGGGCCTCTTGGTCATATCCGGCGGCGTCATAAAACCGGCGCGTGGATGCGAATGCCTCCAACCCGGAGGTTTCCACAATCAGCAATCGCTGAGCGGTCTCGCGCAGCTGTGCCTCTGTGGCGCGGACAAGGTCTGCGCCGTGCCCTTTGCCCTGATGCTCCGGCGCGATGGCGATGGCCAGCATGTTCCACGCCCCTTCGGCAAGCATTTCAGGTTCGCTATAGCTGAACCCGATGGCGGTGCCGTCCAGCTGTGCGGTCAGCCACAGCGCAGGGCTGCTGCCGTCCAAGGCAGGTTCCAGCATATCCTTGAGCATGTCGGAAGGAAAAAGCTCTGTCTGATCAAGGATTTGCCCAAGGGCAGGGATGTCATCGGCGCGGGTTGGTGTGATGGTCATAGTCATATCATTGCCTATCTGTTGTCGAGTTGTGCGCGGACACAGGCCAGACCCTGCTGTGTGACCCTGTAGGGACGTCCGCGTGTAGATTTGATGAACCGCCGTTTCTTGAGGCGGTCAAAGAGGGAAAGCGTGCAATCGTCCAGCAGATGTCCCTGCCGTGTGTAACAACTGACGCTGTTGATTTTGCCGTTCGGCATACGTTCGAAATGAATTGCGCCGCCCTGTGCAAGGACGTGCAAAACACGTTGTTCGTGTTTTGAGATGTTCACTGTGATGTCTCGTGGATTTACGTCAACACAAAACGCCCACCGGCCTGACGCGCGGTAGGGGTTTGGGTTAGGTCGATCCGGTTGGCCGGATCTTAGTGGCGGACCACAATCGTAGACATAAACACTCCATCATATCGCGGCTGGGCGATACGTTGAGGCTCAGATAGGGGGCAGTGCAGGATCACGCAAGCGCCGCCATGGGGCTTGCGCACAAGTGTTGCTATTCCGCCGCTGGCTTCATCTCAAAGCCGTGGCTGATCTGATCGGCAGGGGTGACCGGATATTCGCCCGAGAAACAGGCATCGCAATATTGTGGGCAATTCTTATCGCGGCCCTTGGTTTCACCCACCGCACGGTACAACCCGTCGAGCGAGATGAACTTGAGGCTGTCCACTGCCAGATGTTCGCGCATTTCGTCTTCGGACATGGTCGCGGCCAGCAATTTTTCCCGCTGCGGTGTGTCGACCCCATAAAAACAGGGCCATGCTGTGGGCGGCGATGCAATACGGAAGTGCACTTCCTTGGCGCCTGCATCAAGGATCATTTCCTTGATCTTACGGCTGGTTGTGCCGCGCACAACGCTATCGTCCACCAAGATCACCCGCTTGCCCTTGATCAAAGCGCGGTTGACGTTCAGCTTCAGGCGCACACCCATGTTGCGGATCTGTTCGGTTGGCTCGATGAACGTGCGGCCCATGTATTGGTTGCGAATGATCCCCATCGCATAGGGGATGCCGGATTCCAGCGAGAAACCGATCGCTGCGGGCGTGCCACTGTCCGGAACGGGGCAGACCAGATCCGCCTCAACCGGGCTTTCCTTGGCCAATTCGCGGCCAATGTTTTCGCGGGTTTCATAGACGGACCGACCACCCAGAATGCTGTCAGGACGGCTGAAGTAGACATGTTCAAAGATACAGAACCGCGAGGCCTGACGGCGGAAGGGGAAATGCGATTCAAGCCCTTTGGAGGTGATGACCACCATCTCGCCCGGTTCAATCTCACGTACAAATTCCGCGCCGATGATATCCAGCGCACAGGTTTCCGAACTCAATGCCCAGCCGTCACCGACCTTGCCCAGAACCAGCGGGCGCACGCCCAATGGATCACGCACACCAATCAGCTTGGTGCGGGTCATCGCCACCACGGAAAACGCACCTTCAACCCGCCGCAGGGCGTCTTCCATGCGTTCGGGGATGTTGCGTTGCAAGGAACGAGCCATCAGGTGAATGATGCATTCACTGTCGGACGAAGATTGGAAAATGCTGCCCCGTTCGATCAATTCACGGCGCAGGGCCTCGGCGTTGGTGATATTGCCGTTGTGGGCAATGGCCGCGCCGCCCATGGCAAATTCGCCAAAGAACGGCTGTACATCGCGGATCGCGGTGGGGCCTTTATTGCCGGACGTGGAATAGCGCACATGCCCGATAGCCAGCGGGCCGGGCAGGGTTTCCATGACGTCTTGCGAGGTGAAGTTATCGCGCACGTAGCCAAAGCGGCGGGCAGATTGGAAACCGGCGTCGGGGTGATGGCTGACAATGCCGCCGGCCTCTTGGCCGCGATGTTGCAAAGCGTGCAGGCCGAGGGCGACAAAATTGGCAGCGTCGGCAACGCCGATCACGCCGAACACCCCGCATTCTTCCTTGAGTTTATCACCATCGTCACTATCGCGCAGATAGGAGGTGTCAAAGGGATGGGCGGGAGGCATGATCTTGGACAACGGTGAGGCTCCGAATCCGGCTAACAGACAACGCCTGTTTAGGGGGAATGATCGCCCATGTCACCCCGCAAGAACGTCTGATCTGGGCGGTTTTCGACTTTGCCAGTAACCGTGACCGGATTGCCGTTGTCAGGGGGCAGGGCGCGGGGCTTATTGCCCGCAGTTGCCCACCAATGCCTCATAGCGCGAGGTGATCCAGCCCATGGCCTCTTCTGGGTTTTGGTCTTCGATCTGGCCGGTAAACTGACCAAACACAGCGGCAGAGCGGCTTTCGTCCACAATGGTGTATTGCTGGCCGGTGATCACGGTGTCGTAGACAAAGAATGCAATCGCAACCAGCAAGATGCCCCGCGCCACGCCAAAAACGAACCCAAGCCCCTGATCCAGACCGCCTAGAACCGAGCGTTGGACCAGCGAGGAAAACAGCGGTGTGAACAGGGATACAACGATCAGCGCAATGGCAAAAACGATGGCAAAGGCGCCAATGATCGACAATTCGCAACTGTCGGCCAGAAATTCACCGACAACCGGAATTTCGCGCACCAAGGGTTCGACGCGCGGCGCAAACAGAAACGCCAGAACCGCTGCCGCGACCCAGCCCACAATTGCCATGCTCTCACGCACCAGCCCACGGCCATAGGCCAGCAGGGCCGACAACACGATGACCAACGCCACCACGCCATCAATAATGGTAAAACCTTCCATCTGCCTTTTGCCTTCCGCTATGGGCCTCAGCCCGCTCCGAATATTTCGCCAACAAACCCGGTGAGATCGCTCATTGTGTTGAGGGTGATCCCAGAGGTGCCAACAGCTTTGCCGCCCGACGGAGCGATGGCGCTGGTAAAACCAAGTTTTTGCGCTTCTTTCAACCTGTTTTCGGTCTGAGAGGCCGGACGCAGGGCACCAGAGAGGCTAATCTCGCCAAAAACCACGGTTTCTGCGGGCAGGGCCACGTCTTCTCTGGCACTGAGAAGCGCGGCAGCGACGGCCAGATCTGCGGCAGGTTCCGAGATTTTCATGCCGCCCGCGACGTTGAGGTACACATCCAGCCCCGCGAACGGGATACCGCAGCGGGCCTCAAGCACCGCAAGGATCATCGCCAGCCGCCCCGAATCCCAGCCCACAACCGTGCGCCGCGCTTGTGAATGCGGTGAGGGGGCGACCAGCGCCTGAAGCTCCACCAACACGGGCCGCGTGCCTTCGATGCCCGCAAACACCACTGATCCGGCGGCGGGTTGCCCGCGTTCACTGAGGAAAAGCGCCGAGGGATTGGTCACTTCGGACAATCCGCGCCCGGTCATTTCAAACACGCCAATCTCGTCGGCGGGGCCAAAGCGGTTTTTCACACTGCGCAGGATGCGGAACTGATGGCCGCGTTCGCCCTCAAAATAGAGCACGGTATCGACCATATGTTCGACCACGCGGGGGCCTGCGATCTGGCCCTCTTTGGTGACATGACCCACCAAAATAACCGAGGTGCCGGTGCGTTTGGCGAAAGCGGTCAACTCATGGCTGGCGGCGCGGACCTGACTAACGGACCCCGGCGCGCTTTCGACGTTGTCGGCCCACATCGTTTGAATGGAATCGATGATCGCCAGTTGCGGGCGCTCTGCATCCAGCGTGGTCAGAATATCGCGCAGGTTTGTTTCGGCGGCCAGTTTCACCGGTGCATCGGCAAGGCCAAGGCGTTGCGCACGCATGCGCACCTGTGCGCTGGCCTCTTCGCCGCTGACATAGATGGTTTTGATGCCGTTTTTGGCAAAATGCGCCGCGGCCTGCAAAAGCAGGGTGGATTTGCCGATGCCCGGATCGCCGCCCACCAGAATGGCCGAGGCAGGAACCAGCCCGCCACCCAATACGCGGTCCAGTTCGGCAATGCCGGAATGGCTGCGCGGCGGCGGCGCTTCTTCGGTGGCCAGATCCGTCAACTCCAGAGAGGAACCGCGCCTTGCGCCCAGCGATTTGCTGGGCGGTCCGGCAGAGATGCCTTTGTCTTCTTGAATGGTGTTCCACTCGCCGCAGCCGTCACAGCGCCCTGACCATTTGTTGAAACTGGCCCCGCAGGCGGCGCAGGAGAATGTCTTGCTCGATTTTGCCATATCGTCTTGTGGCGGAGGTCATGCGCAGGGTCAAAGAAAAACCGCAAGGCAGGCGTGGATCAATTGGCAGAGGCGGATTTTGCCAATAGGTTCTGGGTGCGCCAGGAGATCAGCAATGAGGCCAGTACGCAGGCGGTGAACAGATACAGCCCCCATGCGGTTTCAATGCGGCCCAGCCCGATACCCTTGGTGAGTGTGATGTAAAGCGCGATCAGAAACACATCCGCCATCGCCAGTTTGCCGAGCACATGCAGCGCGGGCAGGCTGCGATCACTCAGCCATCCAAACTGCACCAGTGCGAGGCCTATCGTCTTGAGATATGGTGCAAAAAGCGCGAACACGGTCACCAGAAGCGCTAGAAAAATGTCGGACGCCCAAAGCGATTGCAGCCCCGTCAGAACCGAAATCTCACTCAGCGAAAACAGCGGCAGTAAACCTGCCCGCATCAAAGGGGCCGTCCATGCAATGGGGTAAAGGACCAGCAAGGACAAGTTGAGGAATTTCAAAAGTGCCATGGCAAAACAAACCCTTTGGCACTGTGGTCGCGCCCGTGATGTTATCCGATATAGGTACGATTGTACCGCGCCCCAAGCGAGGTCAGGATTTCATACCCGATGGTTCCGGCGAAACCGGCAACCGTATCAACGGATTGATGTTGCCCCAGCAGTTGCAATTGCGCTGGCGCGTGATCCAGCGCGGTAACGTCGATGGTCAACATGTCCATAGAAACACGCCCCACCACAGGCAATTTTTGCCCGTCGCAGGTAACAGTCGCGCTGCCGCCCATGGCGCGGATCAGCCCGTCGGCATAACCTGCGGCGACGGTCGCAATGCGGGTTGGCCGCTGCGCAACAAATGTATTGCCATAACCCACAGTTTCGCCCGGCTCCACGTCTCGGATTTGAATAACCGGCAGATCAAGCGTCACAACAGGGGCTGCATCTACAAAGGGCAGGCCACCATATAGGCCAACGCCGGGGCGGGTCAGATCAAAATGATAATCCCGGCCCAACAGGATACCGCCCGTGGCCGCGAGCGAGAGCGGCGCCTGAACCCCTTGGACCATCTCCTGGAAGCTGGCCAATTGCGCCGCATTCATCGGGTGATCCGGTTCGTCCGCGCAGGCCAGATGCGACATCACCAATCGCAAATCCTGTGCCTCTGCAATGTCGCGCAGGGCGGCCCATTCGGCGGGCTCCATGCCCAATCGGTTCATGCCGCTGTCCAGTTGCACGCCAAAATGATGTTGGGGCAAAGCTTCGACCTGCACCAGCAATTGATCCACCGAATTGATCATCGGCACCAGATCGGCCTGCTGCAACAGCGGCGCATCTCCGGGCATGTGACCCGACAGGATCAGGATCTCGGGGCCGGGGCCAAGCACGCGGCGCAGGGCTGCGCCTTCTTCGGTGGCTGCGACAAAGAACTGCCGCGCGCCAGCGGCGGCAAGGGCAGGGCCAACCTGTTCGATGCCAAGACCATAAGCGTCGGCCTTGATCACAGCTGCGGTGGCGCAATCTGTAAGGCGGTTCAGGGCTTGCCAGTTGCTTGCAATGGCAGAAAGGTCGATTGTGAGATGCGCAGTGGTCATGGGCATCTGCTGGCGCAAAACCTGCGGTGCGTCAAGCGATGGCAGGGCAAATACCGGCGAGCTACCGGTTCACCGCAGCATTTTCGCGTCAAGGTTATGCAAGCCGACCTCGCGTCAGGTAGTGCGCTGTGAGGTTTACAAAGACCGTACTGGCAAAGCACAGTTGACGGGAAAGGGGGCATTGAAGCCATGCTGCGACTGTCGATCATGTTCAAACATCCCGCGATCTGGATCATGGCGCTGGCCTGCGGGTTGGCGTTTGCCGCGATGATATTGGCCGCGCCAGCTTGGGTTTGGTGGTTGGTTCCTCTGGGCATCGGGGCGCAATTGTTGAATGAATACAACCTGCACCGCCATGTCTTTCACCTGGATCCGCCGCGCCGCCAATGGGCGTTTGATCTGCTTTATCAGGCGCATTACGGGCATCACGATTTTCCGACCAATCACGGGCTGTTCTTTGTCCCGATCTGGGTGGCGCTGCCTATGCTTGCGTTCAATTTCTTTGCGGTTTGGGGGATTGCAGCGGTCTTTGGGGCGGCGCATGCGATCTGGATTGCGGTTGCGATTGTGCCTGCGGGCGGGGTTTTGATGTTCATGGTGTATGAGTGGTTTCATTTGACCGCCCATCTCAACCTGCCCAAAACCGCCATTGAGCGGCACGTGACCAAGCTGCACAACCAGCATCATTTCCGCGACTTCAGCAAATGGTTCCACGTCAGCCCCGGCGGCGAGATTATCGACCGCGCCATGGGCACCGACATCGACCGTGAGGCGCTCAAATCGCAGCAGCGGATCGAGTTTATCCGCACGCTTGGCATGTCACCCGACGATCCGCGCCTTGTTGCGGCGCGGGTGCGGTTTGCCGGTAAATACGGGCTGAGCATGGCCGAAATAACGCAGGCGGCGCGGGTCTCGGCCTAGGCAAAAGCGCCGCAACGTCACCAAAGCATTCCTTGCTCTGTCCCTTTGGCGCTCTAAGCTGAAAGGGATATAGGGAGGACATCATGAACAGATCAACACCATTGGCGGCCCTTGCCGCCAGCGCCAGCCTGATCGGGAGCGCCAGCTTGGCCGAGAACCCCATCGACACACAATTGCCAAGCGCACCGGAACTGGCCGCTTACGGCGAGATGCCCGTGGGCGTGCGCCAGCTTGAGATGGTCAATGCGGACCAGATCAATATTTTGGCCATTGATCCGGCCGCGCCCAAGCCGGAAGAGATGCCGCGCTATGACCGGCCCTTGACGGTTGAGATGTGGTATCCGGCGGCGGCCGGGGCCAGCGGCGACACCACGCTCAAGGCGTTCTTGCGAGACGGCACCACCGAAGTGACCCTGACGGGCCGCGCTGTGCGCGATGCCGCGCCAGCGCAGTCAGACACGGCTTATCCGCTGGTGTTGATCAGTCATGGTTATCCGGGCAACCGGTTCCTGCTGTCCCATCTGGCGGAAAACATCGCGTCAAAGGGCTATGTCGTGGCCTCGATCGACCACACAGACAGCACTTACCGCACGCAAGCGGCATTTGGGTCCACATTGGTGAACCGGTCGCTGGATCAGTTGTTTGTGCTTGAAGAAATGGCACAGATGGCCGCAGAGGGCGGCGATTTTGCCGGACTCTATGACGCGGGCAACACCGGCTTGATCGGTTATTCCATGGGCGGTTATGGCGCGATCATCACGGCGGGCGGCGGTGTGACCGAAGCCTCTGTCGGCTATCCCTGGGGCGGGCCGCACGGCACGCTTGGCATCCACCTCGCGGGCAGTGACACCCATAACGCGCTGCCCGATGCGCGGATCAAAACCGCCGTGGCGTTCGGGCCATGGGGCATGAACACGGGGTTCTGGAACGCCGAAGGATTGGCAGGCGTACAGATCCCGATGATGTTTATCGCCGGATCACAGGATGACGTGTCGCTTTATGAAAACGGGGTGCGGGCGATCTGGGACAATGCCAGCAACGTGGACCGGGCTTTGCTGACTTATGTCAATGGCGGGCACAACTCTGGCGCGCCAATGCCTGCGCCGAAGGAAAGCTATTACTTTAATGAAAGTAAAGGCTTTGACATCTCCGAGCATTACACAGACCCGGTTTGGGATTCAGCGCGGATGAACAACATTGCGCAGCATTTCGTAACCGCCTGGCTGGATTCTCACCTGAAGGGCGATGCCGAAAAAGCCGCCTATTTGGAGCTGATCGAGGATTCAAATGCGGGCGTTTGGTCGATGAACGAAGACGGCACGGCCAAGGAAGACCACGGCTATTGGAAAGGTTTTGCCAAAGGCACGGCCAAGGGGCTGAATTATGAGGTCAAAAAGGCTGCTCAGTAAGTAATAACGGCGGGCTTGTCGGCCCGCCGTTCATTTCTGTTTGATGGATGCCAGTCCTTAAAACTGGTCAGGGCTTTGCTGCCAAGGCTTCGCAAGGTTACCGAAACGGGTGAATTCGCTTTCAAAGCTTAGCTCGACCGTGCCAATTGGGCCGTGACGCTGTTTGCCGATAATCACCTCGGCCTTGGCGTGCAGGCGGGCCATGCGTTCTTGCCATTCGGCCATTTCATCAAGCCGTTCTTCGCCGGGCTTTTCACGCTCGACGTAGTATTCTTCGCGGAACACAAACATCACAACGTCCGCATCCTGTTCGATAGACCCGGATTCCCGCAGATCTGAAAGCTGCGGACGCTTGTCTTCGCGGCTTTCCACCTGACGCGACAGCTGTGACAGGGCAATCACCGGAATATCCAGTTCCTTTGCGATGGCTTTGAGGCCCATGGAAATCTCACCAATTTCCTGCACCCGGTTTTCGGCCGTGCCGCGCACCAGCTGCAAATAGTCAACGATCAAGAGATCCAGCCCGTGGGTCCGCTTGAGCCGACGCGCCCGCGCAGAGAGCTGGGCAATCGGAATGGCAGCAGTATCATCAATGAAAAGCGGGCAGGCCTCCAGATCCTTGGCGGCGTTGACGAACCGGCGGAACTCGGTTTCGTCCATGTCGCCTTGCCTGATTTTGTGGCTGGAGATTTCTGACGCTTCCGCCAAAATCCTGCCCGCGAGCTGCTCGGCGCTCATCTCTAAGGAAAAGAACCCAACTACGCCGCCATCGACGGCCCCTTCGGTGCCATCGGGGCGTGTGCCCCGGCGGTAGGCCTTGGCGATGTTGAAGGCGATGTTGGTCGCCAGTGAGGTTTTGCCCATCGACGGACGACCCGCGAGGATCAAAAGGTCCGACTTGTGCAGCCCCCCCAATTTGCCGTCGAGATCATTCAGTTTGGTGGACAGGCCCGCAAGCCCGCCTTCACGCTGATAGGCGGCGTTTGCCACATTAACAGCGTCCGTTACCGCCTTGAGGAAGCTTTGAAAACCGCTTTCGGTTTGGCCTTGCTCGGCCAGTTTGTAAAGCTGCTGTTCGGCCTCGACAATCTGCTCGCGCGGCTCTGACGCGACATCAACCTGCGCGGCCTTGGCCGAAATATCGCGCCCCAGTTGGATCAGGTCGCGGCGCACGGCCAGATCATAGATCATCTGCGCATAATCGCGCACCGCAAAGGCAGAGATCGCAGCACCTGCAAGCCGGGCCAGATAGGCCGGCCCGCCCAATTCCTTGAGGCCTTCGTCGTCTTCCATGAAGGCCTTAAGCGTCACGGGCGAGGCAAGGTTGTTCTTGGCAATCCGGGCTGCGGCGATTTCAAAAATCCGGGCGTGGACGGGATCGTAAAAATGCTTGGGCGAAATCACCGAGGCCACACGATCATAGATGTCGTTGTTGGTCAGAATCGCACCCAGAAGCTGCTGCTCAGCCTCGATGGAATGCGGCATGGTTTCAGGGGCCTGCACAGCGATCTGGTTCGCGTTCAGCGATGTTATTTCGTTCATTGGTTTACCCCGTCTGTCCCGCTTCTGTCATAGACAGAGGTGCGGATTGGCGCAAATTGTATGTTTATGTGGATAAGTTGTGGAAGGCTTTGCGCACACTTCATCTTGCCCCGAAAGGGCCGATCACGTCAACATATTGTGGAATTTGGATCTCAGCCTTTTCGGGCGTCCTGCCATTCTTTTGGGGCGTTCAAAAACGCCTCAACTTCGGACAGGGTGCTTTCGTCAAAGGCGCCTTGCGCCTTGGCTTCGGCCAGAACGTCCCACCATGTGCAGAGGCTGTGCAGGGCAACACCGTGATCGCCAAGGGTCTTTTCGGTCTGCGGGAAAATCCCGTAGTAAAAGATCACCGCTGTGTGGGCGCAGGTCGCGCCGGTTTCGCGGATGGCATCGACAAAGCTCAGCTTTGATCCGCCGTCTGTGGTCAGATCCTCGACCAGCAGCACACGTTCACCTTCGCTCATTGCGCCTTCGATACGTGCATTGCGACCATAGCCTTTGGGCTTTTTGCGCACATAGGTCATTGGCAGCGCCATGCGTTCGGCAACCATGGCGGCAAAGGGAATACCTGCGGTTTCGCCGCCTGCGATGTTGTCAAACGCCTCAAAACCTGCGTTGCGCATCACGGTGACGGTAAGAAAGTCCATCAACGTGCTGCGGATGCGCGGATAGCTGATCAATTTCCGGCAATCGATGTAGGTCGGACTGGGCAGGCCGGAGGCCAGCGTAAACGGCTCATCCGCGTTGAAATGCACCGCCTTGATCTCAAGCAGCATCCGGGCGGTGAGACGGGCCATTTCTTCGGCAGTGGGGTAGCTGGAAGGGATCATGCGAGCGGTCCTTTGGTGGCAGGCTGGAAATGAAGGTTAGGCAACACGCCAATGCAGCGGCATATCGGGATCAAAGACGGTCACGGGGCCATCGGGCGTATCGATATGCGCCGGAAAGCTGGGGGTCTCGCGGATCAGGGTGATCTGGTCCTCATTCACGGGCAGGCCGTAGTAGGCAGGCCCGTTCAGCGATGCAAATGCCTCCAGCTGGTCAAGTTTACCTTCTTGTTCAAACACTTCAGCGAGGATCGACATGGTATTAGGCGCGGTGAAACAGCCCGCGCAGCCGCAGGGCAGCAGTTTGTTGGCGTCCGTGTGCGGGGCGCTGTCGGTGCCAAGGAAAAACCGTGAATCGCCGGATGTGGCGGCGGCCCGCAGAGCAAGGCGGTGGGTTTCGCGTTTGGCCACGGGCAGGCAGTAGTAATGCGGTTTGATACCCCCGGCGAGGATATGATTGCGGTTGATCACCAGATGGTGCGTGGTGATTGTCGCGGCGAGGTTCTGATCGGCGCTGCGTACATAATCAGCGGCGTCTTTGGTGGTGATATGTTCCATGATGACGCGCAGCGCCGGATGGTCCTTGCGGATCGGGTCCAGCACACGGTCGATGAACACGGCCTCGCGGTCAAAAATGTCCACGTCGCTGTTCGTCACTTCGCCATGGGTGCAGAGCGGCAGACCGATTTCAGCCATTTTTTCAAAGACTTTCGCAACCTTGCTAAAGTCACTGACACCGCTGGCGGAATTGGTTGTCGCCCCTGCGGGGTACAATTTCACAGCTTTGACCAGACCGCTGGCATGGGCGGCGGCCAGATCCTCGGGATCTGTATCTTCGGTGAGGTAGAGCGTCATCAAGGGCTCAAAATCACTGCCCTCGGGCAATGCGGCCATGATGCGTTGCTTGTAAGCGGCGGCATCGGCACCGGTCACAACCGGGGGCACCAGATTGGGCATGATGATGGCGCGGGCAAAGTGATTGGCGGTATGGGGCAGCACGGCGCGCAGCATATCGCCATCGCGCAGGTGCAGGTGCCAGTCATCGGGGCGGCGGAGTGTCAGGCTCTGTATCATGGCGCTTCGGCTAGCACAGAGCGTTTGGCGGGGCTAGCCTTGTTCTGCGGCTTTTTGCACTGGTTCCTCGTCATATTCGCGCAGCTTGTTGGCGAATTTGCGGGCGTTCATGCGGCCTGTCACATTGCGGCACAGCGCCAGAAGCATCGGAATGCGTTCTTCGGCTTCGAGGTGTTTCATCAGATTGCGCAGATATGGCCGATAGTCGCGGCGGGCGCGGTACATCTTGGCAAAGCGGCGCACGGTCAGCCGGTCGTCCGCTGCGGCGCACAGCAGCGCCTCCCATTGCTCCATCTCCAGCAGATCAGTTTGCAAGGCGCCGCCCATAAAGGGCATCCGCAGTTTGCGCACATTGGGGCGGGTAAAGAGGGCGGCATGAACCGCATCAAGCTGTTCGCGCGGGTCATACATCACATAGGCCTGTTCGGCAGCATCCAACATATCGGGAGCATAGCCATAGCGCGATGTGAAATCAGTGATCCGCATCTCGGTAAACCGGTTGTCCCATTCGGTCACCCGCGGGTCCAGCGTGGCTTGCGGCTGAATGGCCAAGACGCGGGCACCGGGGGCCGCGACAGAAAAGGCAGCGGCGGCATAACCGCAGGGGCCAGCGCCGTAAAACAAAATGGTCTCGAACTCATCAAACACGCCTTCGTCGATCAGGCGGTCAAAAAAACCGTAAACCTTGTTGTCGCGAAACCATGTGTCGCCATGGCTGATAATACTGAGGCTGGACCAATTGTGCTTGCGCGCCATGTCCCAGGCCAGTGGTTGGCCATAGTCAGACAGGGCGTGAATGCCTTGAATGGTCTCGAATGACACCACCAGAGTATCGCCCTTTTCGACATAGGCGGCAAAGTGGCGCTTGCCCAAAGGTTCGTAAAAACCTTCGTTTTCACAAATGCTTTCGATTGCACCAAGCCAGTCCCGCCGGGGCAGGTCAACCAGTGACGTCTGAAGTGTGGGCGTCTCGTTTGTCATTGCCACGTCCTCAATAGCATATCCGCGCTTATTTTGTGCGCATTTGTATGAGGATGTAGCGGCTCAATGCGGCGAAATTGCGGAAAATGCGTGTGAAAACAGTGAGGTTTAGTGGCGGTTTTGCGCCCTTCGTCCATAAGACATAAGGAATTTGGCGGTTTCAGACGAGACCGGTTCAGAGGCTGGCGTCATCACCAAACGGCCAAAAAGGGCGCGGTTCGGCTCTTCCAGCATCAGTGTTTCAAAGCGGTCTTTGCGCCATTGCACCGCCTGTTGGTGCAGCGGTCCCAGAAGGGGATCGGCGTGCAGTTCGGCCTGCAAAGTGTCGCGCCGGGGGGCCAATGCGGAGATGGAGGTGTCGGTTTCGCTGTTGAAGTTCCGTTCGACCCAATAGTCCATGCCCAAACGGTCATCGGCATGCACAGCGCGGCCACGATCCGCCTTGAGAATATAGCTCTCCATCGCGCCAAGGGGGTAATGGTTCAATTGCACCAGAGGTGTGTTGTCCTGCCGGAAGTCGGAAAAGATCCCCTTGGTGCGAAACCTGTCTTCTAACGCCTCTCCGCGCCCGCCGAACCATCGTGCCTCGCTCAGGCGGGTTTTGTCGGGG
This sequence comes from Sulfitobacter mediterraneus, assembly GCF_003054325.1. Taxonomy (GTDB): domain Bacteria; phylum Pseudomonadota; class Alphaproteobacteria; order Rhodobacterales; family Rhodobacteraceae; genus Sulfitobacter; species Sulfitobacter mediterraneus. The sequence continues at coordinate 212,450 of NZ_QBKU01000002.1, read as the reverse complement.
TCACGGGGCCGATGCACACCGGGTTTGCGGTAAATCCCATCATTGCGATAAAGCGTTTTGAACATCGCCGCCCGCCATGGCCAAGGCATCACCTTGGGGGCGCATTTGGTGAATGTCTCAGTCACCGACCGATCTGCGTAGCGGGCGATACCACCATTGCCGAACAACCGCCAGGTCAGTGTGATCGCCGTCGCCTCGGGCAGGGCGGTGTGCAGCGCGGCCAGCGTGTGATCGCCGCAGTGGATATTGACAAACTCGTCCACGTCCAGTGGCAAAATCCATTCGGCGCGTTTGACCAAGTCGAGTTTCGCAGCTTGTTTGAGTGCGGTAAACTGAATGCCGCCGCTGTCATAGGGGCCATCATTGCGGTGATGGGTCAACCAGCCGATGTCTTGCAATCGGTCCAGAATTTGATCGGTCCCATCGCCGCAATCATTTGAAAAGACGAGAAAATCGTCAAACCCACAGGCACGGTGATGCGCCAGCCATTCCAGCAGAAACGCGCCTTCGTTCTTGACGCAGAGAATGGCGAGATGGGTCACTTACCAATCCGTCCGGAACGCCAGCACCTTGCCGTGAGAGCCGCGATGATAATAGGCGAGGCCCGCATCCATAAAGGCGCGGAACACTTTGTTGATGCCCTCAGGGCCGATCCACTGTGGATGCGTTTCGATGATCGCGGCCCTGAGACCGGTCAGATCCAGCTGCGGGATCAAATCAACCTCGGCACCCTCAATATCGCAGATCAGCACGGTTGCGCCGATCTCTTTGAAAGTCGCTTTGGCATTTAGCACGTCCACCTTGACCGCGGGCGGGTCAACCTCGCCCTCTAGCACCTGCATGGATGAGCCGAGCATCGGCTCGCGCACGTAAAAATCCACCGATCCCTTGCGCGGACCAAGAATGGCGTTGGTCACATGGGCGTTGCTCACGTTATTGGCCGCATGAACCGACCGGATGTATGGGATCAAGTTCGGATTGGCCTCAAACACATGCACCGATTTGATCGCACGCTTGGTGGCCACCAGCGTGGACATATAGCCGATGCCGCCGCCCAATTCGACCACCACATCGCCCTCGCGGACCACGCGCAGGGCGGCTTCGGTTTCTTTCGCCTCATAGGAATTGCTGCGCAGCAGCCGGCGGATTTTGCCTTGCATGATCTCGGGGTGTTTTGGGAACTTCATCCCGCGAGACCGGATAAACCCTGTTTTTTCAGCGTCTTGCCCGTCCATGCTCAACTCTCCATATCCAGCGAAAGGGCATAGGCCACCCGTTCGGTTTCGTTCAGCTTGACCTCAAGCGCCTGGCGGTAAAGATCCTGAAACTCCGGCATCTGGTGCAATTCCCGCGCCTTCGCCTTGTGCCATTCAAAGCCGTCTTGATGGGCCTGCCGCAGAATGTCGTCCTTCATCAGATCGTCATATTCGGCCCGTACGCGGGGGATGTTGCGTTTGATGGTGATGTCGCGGAAATCGGACCAATCCATGCGGATCCAGTAGTTGATCCCGATGGACCGATCCACATGCAGGGCGCGGCCCCGTTGGCGTTTGATCAGGAAACTTTCGGCGGATCGCAGCGCATAATGGTTCAGCTGCAAAAGGTCGTATCCGATGTTGTTTTTCGAGGACCGCCAGCCGTTATGCGCGGCATCACGGGTCATGTCCTGACCTGATCCATTGACCCATTTAACTTTGTTTTCAAAGCTTTCGTCCAGCTTGTTGGGCCGGTGGCAAGAGATTTTGGCATAGGCGCCAATGTTGCGGAACATCGTTTTGAACCCCCAGACCGTATGCGGCTTGGGGCAGTATTTCGGCGCGCAGGCTTCAAACTGATCAATCACAAAGTCATCGTTCAACTGAGTGATCCCGTTGTGCCCAAACAGACGCCATGTCATCGCAATGTTGGTGGCATCAGGCACAGCGGCAAACAGATCATCCAAGGTGCCAATGCCGGTGCGCACGTTCATAAATTCGTCCACGTCGATGTGGATGATCCAATCCGCGTTTTGGATGACGGGCTCTTTCAGGGCTTGGTTCAGCGCGTATTGCTGCGGGGAATTGCCCTTCCAATTGTCGTTGTTGCGGTGCTGGATCACGCCCATATCCTGCAAGCGGCCCAGAACCTCATCCGTGCCATCGCTGCAATCATTGGTGTAGATCAAGAAGTTATCGACCCCGATGGCGCGGTGATAGGCGATCCATTCAACGATGTAGGGCGCTTCGTTCTTCATGCAGCCGACGATGACATTGCCACTGCTGCCGGGGGCCAGTTTGCGAGGCGGGGCGAGGGGATAGGCGGCGGCCAGCTCTTCCTCGTTGACCGCGCCAAGGTTGTTGTGCGGTTTGAATTGGGTGTTCAGGATCATCTCGTGGTTCAGCTTGACCCGATTGAGCAGACGCGCGTTGCTGGCCTGCTGCTCTGGCTCAGCCGCATCATCGGACAAAAGCGTGTCGAACTTTGCCGTGGCCTCCTTTGCCGCCGCCGCTTCGGCGCGTTTTTCGGCGACCGGGGTGCTGTTCTTGCGGATCTGATGGGCGTAGGCGGCGAGGTATTGTGTGGCGCGATATCCGTTGGTGGGGTCGGCCTCTTGCCAAGCCTCCGAGGGGGCATCGGGGGTCAACGCGCCCTTCAGATCAGGAAATGCTTTGATCAATTTGGCATTGCCTTTGGCAAAATGATCCGAGATCGCAAAGAGGCTGCCGGGATCTGTCGGCGGGCCGGGCACACGCAGGCCCATCCGCATCTGGTGCCACAGATCACGCGGGACAATGATATCCCTGGCTTGTGCATGGCGGATCAGCACATCGTTAAATTGCCGCATCCGGGTGAGCGAAGCCGCAGGTTCAGGATAGAACATCCGTTCTTCCAACATCTTGCCAAGGTTTGAGCCAAGGCCGAGCATATCCACCAGTTCGTCTGTGCAGGTTTCCGAACGGAGCGCCGCCAGATCAAGCGGGCGCAGTTGCACGTTATCTTTGCCAAAGGCCTGCGCCCAATGATCAAACAGCGCCGCATAATCCAGCCAATGCGGCGGGTGTTGCACATCGTCAAACAACCCGGCAAAGGCGTCCGGCCCTTGTCGCAGTGCCAAGGCGCCGGCCCACCATTCGGTATCTTGCGTCAGTTCCAACTCTTGCTGCAAGGAATGCCGCCGCCCATCCAAAACCGCTGTGATGTAATGCGCCGCCAAGGCCCGCGCTTGTTCCTCAACATGGGCAACGATCTGGATATCGTCGAAATTGGTGGCCAAAAGCCCATGCAAACGCTTGATTTCCAATGGGTCCGTCAGCAGAGATCCTAGCTGCGCCGCGCTGAATATCACGTGATCGGCAGGGGCGTCGGGCAGTTCCTTTTCAAACAGGGTCTGAAATTCATGCGCCATGGTCTGTTGCACCAAGGCGCTGTCCATCCCGCGTTTGTGGCGCAGCGAGGTGATATCGCCTGTCTCGGCGCAAGCGGCATAAAGCCGGACGTGGTTCCACTCAGGCGCCCAAATGCCCTGTTTCTCTAGCGCGGCGGCCTTTTGTTTGAACATCGCCCGAAATCGCGCGGCGGCTTTCTCATTGGGTCCGATCAGCAGTGTCAGACGCATCAGTTTGCCTCTCCCGCTTTGATCTTGCCGACATTGGCCTGTCCCCACCAAGGCAGTTCAATGCCCAGATAGGTGGCCAGTTTTACAGGCGCTTGGTCATCTTCAATGTCATAGGCGTGAAAATTGTCGCAGCCCTGAAAGACCCGATCACAAAAGGCGTAGTGCCCCTCCATCCAACGGGCAAGCTCCGCCTCGCTTTGGCCAAAGCCGCGCGGCAGGCCGGGGATATCAGCCTGTGGCAGCCGCCGTTTTCCCAGATTGTTCCAGCGCATCATGCTGTTGGCCGCTTTGGCCGGGTCGCGGCGGGTCAGCACAAATTTGACGCCGGGATGATGGCTTTGGATGGCGTTCAAAAGCCCCCAATCGGTTTGCGGCCACAAAGACCGATCCTCACGCACTGCTGACATTTCGTTGATGGCGTCAAATTCATCCAGCCGCGCCAAGGGATCGCCGCTGTCGAAATAATCGGAATAGATGATTTTGCCCAAGTGCTGGCGCGGAATGTCGCTGCGCGTGGATTGACCGGTGCGGATTTTCCAATCGGCGACCGTCAACCCGGCGGCCCGCAAGGCCTCGGTCAGGGTGGTGGTGCCGGTTTTGGGCAGGGCCAGATTGACAATGCGCAGGCGGGTCATGGCTTTGCCTCTTCGTCCAGTCCGATTTCTGCCCTGATCGCGGCCTCAGCGGCGCAAAACCTGCTGGCGTTGCGCAATTGGTCCTGCATGGCGCGGTAGCTGTCTTGCGCCAGCAATTCGTCCCGCTTGGCGCGGTGCAGGGTGACCGCCTCGTCATGCAAATCGGCGATGCCGGGCAGGGCTTTGAGGTGGTCCATCTCTTCGGTCAGCGCATCCTGGTAGCGCAGAATGCTATCGTCAAAGAACGCCCCGTCGTTGCGTTCGCGCCAATAGCTGTCGTCAAAGGCGCGGTGTTCGCGGTTCACATCACCCCGGTCGTTCTTGACCAGATAACTGTCGAGCGATCGTAGGGCGTAATGGTTCAACGTCGCAAACCGCCGGGCGCCATGGGCGGGAAAGGCGCGGATGCGGCGCTTGTTGGCGCGGCGGCGGAACGGGCCAGGCACCGGACGGCCCGCACCATCGGTCCAGCGCGGCCGCTCTTCCTTTGGCACGTCCTCGTCATGAAAGGGGCGGTGCGCGCCATAGTAGTCCAACGGGAAATCCCCGCGCACCAGACTTTTAACCTCAATCGCCGTATCCGCGCACCAGATGTCGGGATTATGACTGCGCAGGAACTGGGTGATCACCGGCTGATCCTCATAGGTCTCAACCCCATCATTGGCAAAGAATTGGAACGTGACCGAGATCGCCTGCGGATTGCCGCAAGCATGGATCAGCGCGGGGATCGTATGATCGCCCACATGGATGTTCAAAAACTCGTCCACATCCGCGACCCAGACCCAATCGGCCTTGCGGATCAACGGATGCCGCCGCGCCTTTTTCAACGCCTGCATCTGGTAATTGCGGTTGGTCGCCGGATTGGGTAGATGCGCGACGATCCCGTGATCCTCCAGCCGGTCCAGCAAACGGTCGGTCGCATCGGTGCAATCGTTGGAATAAAACAGAAAATCACTCACGCCGATCACACGGTGAAAGGCGATCCATTCCAGCAGGAACGGGCCTTCGTTTTTGACACAGGTCACAGCCGTGATGCGCATATCAGGCCGCACCACCCGCGATGGGGATGTAGAAAGTCTGTCTCATAGCCGCCTCTGGGCCGGGTGCGATATGCCCCGAAACCTCATATTATTCAAAGGCAAGTATGGCAGGGCGGCTGAATCGCGTCAATCTTTGCAGCAGCAGGCAGGCCGGGCGTGACATATCCGCCAGCACGGCTTGACGCTGCGCCGCCAAGATGCACCTTTGAAACAAAGGGAGCCATCATGCCAGACATATCCAGTATCGACGCTGTCCAGAAAATGCTGGACGATCAGGGCTATATCAGTGACCGGGCTTTGGGGACGGTGGTGTTTCTCAGCCTCTCGCTGGGCCGGCCGCTGTTTCTGGAAGGTGAGGCGGGCGTTGGTAAGACGGAGATCGCCAAAGCGCTGGCCGCTGGCCTGAACCGCCGCTTGATCCGCTTGCAATGTTATGAGGGGCTTGATGCCTCTTCGGCGGTCTATGAATGGAACTTTCCAACCCAGATGATCGCGATCCGCACCGCTGAGGCGGCAGGCGGTGCGGACAGCGCCGCGCTGAACACCCAGCTCTTTAGTGATGATTATCTGATCGAACGCCCTCTGCTTGAGGCGATGCGCCCGGATGAGAACGGCGCGCCGGTGCTGCTGATTGATGAGCTGGACCGCACCGATGCCCCGTTTGAGGCGTTCCTGCTCGAAGCGCTGAGCGATTTTCAGGTGACAATCCCCGAACTGGGCACGATCAAGGCGCCAGAGCCGCCGATCGTGATCCTGACCTCAAACCGCACCCGCGAGGTCCATGACGCCTTGAAACGGCGCTGCCTCTATCACTGGGTCGACTACCCCGGCTTTGAACGCGAGATGGACATCCTCGCCGCCCGCGCGCCCGAAGCATCAGAAGCGCTCAGCCGCGAGGTTGTCGCCTTTGTTCAACACTTGCGCACCGAGGATCTGTTCAAGAAACCGGGCGTGGCCGAAACCATCGACTGGGCCAAATGCCTGCTGGCTCTCGATGTGATCAGCCTCAGCCCCGAGGTGATTGCCGACACGCTGGGCGCAATCCTGAAATACCAGGACGACATCGCCAAACTGCAAGGGTCAGAAGCCAAACGCATCCTTGATCAGGCCAAGGCCACGTTGGAGGTGGCATGACCCCCTTTTTGGCCCAAAATACTCCGGAGGTTTGGAGGCAGAGCCTCCAATCAGCCATTCATGGCTGAACATCTGCCCCTCGATCTGCCGGATGACCCCAAGCTGGCCGGCAACATCACCCATTTCGCCCGCGCCCTGCGGCGGGCCGGGTTGCCGATTGGCCCCGGACGGGTGATCGACGCGATCCGCGCCGTGCAGGTGGCGGGGTTCACCGAGAAACGGGATTTCTATTGGACCCTGCATGCCTGTTTCGTGAACCGGCCCGAACACCGCCGGGTCTTTGCACAGATCTTCCGGCTGTATTGGCGCGATCCACGCTATCTGGAACATATGATGTCGGCGATGTTGCCTGCGATCCGCGGGGTACAGGAGGACAGACCGGCGCAAGCGGCAGAGAAACGCGCGGCCGAGGCTTTGTTAGACGGCGCAGAGGCGCCACTACCGCAGGATGAAGACGAGACCGCTCAGGATGATCCACTATTGGAAGTGGACGCCAGCCTGACCATGTCGGCCACCGAACGGTTGCGCCAACTGGATTTTGAACAGATGAGCCTTGCCGAAATAGCGCAGGCCAAACGCATGCTGGCGCGGCTCACGTTGCCGGTCAAACCCTTGCCATCGCGGCGGGCCATGGCCGCGCCGCGCGGTAGGATTGATGCCGCCCGCACCCTGCGCGGGGCGCTGCGCAAAGGCGGGGAGATGCATCATCTGGCGCTCAGAACTCCGCGACCGCGTTATCCCAATCTGGTGGTGCTTTGCGACATCTCAGGGTCCATGAGCCAGTATTCGCGGATGATCCTGCATTTTCTGCATGCGGTCAGTAACACCAAGGGGGCCGGATGGGCCAAGGTGCATGCCTTTACCTTTGGCACCCGGCTGACCAACATCACCCGCCATCTGGCCACCCGCGATGTGGATGCAGCGCTGGCGGCGGCGGGGGCCGAGGCGCAGGACTGGGAAGGCGGCACCCGGATCGGGGCCAGTCTGGAGGCGTTCAACCGCGATTGGTCGCGTCGGGTGATGGGGCAGGGCGCGGTTGTCTTGTTAATCACCGATGGGTTGGACCGGGACGCGCCCGAAGATCTGTCGCGGCAGATACAGCGTCTGCACCTGACGGCGCGGCGGTTGATTTGGTTGAATCCGCTGCTGCGTTGGGACGGGTTTGCGCCCAAGGCGGCAGGTATTCGCGCAATGTTGCCCCATGTGGACAGTTTCCGCGCCGGTCATTCGATTGGATCGTTGGAGGCCTTGGCCGAAGCCCTATCGCGGCCTGATGACAGCGGCGAAAAGCAGCGCCTGTTGCAGGCCATGGAGCATTGAGCGGCTGCGCCGCATTCGATTTTTGATTTTAAAGGTATTTCGCTGCGGGCTCACCTGACCCAAAGGGTCCGGGGCGCATCCCATGCTTGAGCCCTGTCTGCCCGATCATCCCGCCCCGCTCAAGTCAAATAGCCGTATCCCCTGCGGGGGCCCTCGGCGATTTGGCTTGATCGTGACGTGCGGATCGGGCCGCCCGTGCACAAGCAAGGGCGGCTCCGGACCCAAAAGATCAGGCGAAGGTGTCCGCAAAGGTATTGCGGTAGATGGTTTTGAGCTCTTCCAGCGGGGCCGAGGTGCCGCCGAAGGACACATCACGGCCGCCGAATTTGCCCACTGTGTGCAGGGGCAGACCTGCGGCACCTGCAGCTGTCATCAAAGCTTCGGCCTGATCAAAGTTGCAGGCGATCAGGTAGCGGGCCTGATCTTCGCCAAAGAGCGTTGGCGTGTCGGCGGCATCGAGGGTGATGCCCACGTCTGCGGCTTCGGCCATTTCAAAGGCGGCCAGAGCCAGCCCGCCATCGCTGAGGTCGGTGCAGGCTTTGATCAGGTCGCGGTTGGCGCGGATGAAATCGCCGTGGGCTTTTTCTGCGGCCAGATCGACATGGGGTGCATCGCCATCTGCGCGGCCAAAGACCTGCGCCAGAAGAGCCGATTGACCAAGGTGGCCCTCGGTGTCGCCCAGAACAAGCGCCACATGGCCTTCGCGGACTTCGCAGCCGATCAAATCGTCGGTGTGATCCAGCAGTCCTACTGCGCCGATGGTGGGCGTGGGCAGGATCGCGGTACCGTCGGTTTCGTTGTAGAGCGAGACATTGCCCGAGACGATGGGCATATCCAGCGCCTCAACCGCGGCGCCGATGCCTTTGATGGCACCCACGAACTGGCCCATGATCTGCGGCTTTTCGGGGTTGCCGAAGTTCATGTTGTCGGTGGTGGCCAAGGGCCGTGATCCTACGGCGCTGAGGTTCCGGTAAGCTTCGGCGACGGCTTGTTTGCCGCCTTCAAAGGGGTTCGCCTTGACATAGCGCGGGGTCACATCAGAGGTGAAAGCAATCGCCTTGTCGGTGCCATGCACCCGGATGATGCCCGCGCCAAGGCCGGGATTGCGCGCCGTGTCGCCCATCACCATGGTGTCATATTGTTCATAGACCCATGATTTCGCGGCATAGTTCGGATCACCGATCAGCGCCTTGAGCCCGTCAATCGGATCGACGCCCGGCACATCACCCATCGGTTCGGCGGGGGGCGTTTCGACCCAAGGGCGATCATATTCGGGGGCGGTGGAGGCCAATTTGCTGAGCGGCAGGTCGGCTTTGACTTCGCCGTTCAGCATGATCAAGAACCGGTCATCGGCCAGTGTTTCACCAACAATGGCAAAATCCAGATCCCATTTGTCAAAGACTGCCTTTGCTTCGGCCTCAAGCTCGGGGCGCAGCACCATGAGCATGCGTTCCTGTGATTCCGACAGCATCATTTCATAGGCGGTCATGTTCTCTTCGCGCGTGGGCACCTTTTCCAGATCAAGGCGCACGCCAAGCTTGCCCTTGTCGCCCATTTCCACAGCAGAGCAGGTCAGGCCTGCCGCGCCCATATCCTGGATCGAGATCACCGCACCTGTCGCCATCAGCTCCAGCGTGGCTTCCATCAGGCGTTTTTCGGTGAAGGGATCGCCAACCTGCACCGTGGGGCGTTTCTCTTCGATTGTGTCGTCAAATTCGGCCGAAGCCATCGTCGCGCCGCCAACGCCGTCGCGGCCTGTCTTTGCACCGAGGTAGACCACGGGCATACCAACGCCAGAGGCAGCGGAGTAGAAGATCTTGTCGGCATCAGCGAGGCCTGCGGCAAAGGCATTGACCAAACAATTGCCGTCATAGGCCGCATCAAAGCGCACTTCGCCGCCTACGGTGGGCACCCCAAAGCAATTGCCGTAGCCGCCGACGCCGGCCACCACACCATGCACCAACTGGCGGGTTTTGGGGTGATCGAGGCGGCCAAAGCTGAGCGCGTTCATCGCCGCGATGGGGCGGGCGCCCATGGTGAAGACATCGCGCAGGATGCCGCCCACGCCTGTGGCCGCACCTTGATAGGGTTCGATGTAGGAGGGGTGATTGTGGCTTTCCATTTTGAAAACCAGCGCCTGACCATCACCGATGTCCACGATGCCAGCATTTTCGCCGGGGCCGCAGATGACCTGCGGGCCTTCCGTGGGCAGGGTGCGGAGCCACTTTTTGGAGGACTTATACGAGCAATGTTCGTTCCACATCGCCGAGAAGATGCCCATTTCGGTATAGTTGGGGGCGCGGCCGAGGATCGCGTTCACTTCGGCGTATTCATCCGGGGTGAAGCCATGTGCGGCAATGATGTCTTCGGTGATGGCTGGTTCGGTCATGCGCGGTCCCCTTCGGCATTGATGCCGCGTCTCTTAGAGGATGGGCGGGCGCGGGGGAAGGGGGATACGCAAAAATGGGCGGCTTTCCGATGTGGAAAGCCGCCCCTTGGTGCAGGGATGCCCAATTGGGCGATCCGTTTACATCACGATGACAGTTGTGCGCGTTTCGTCATCGGCCTTGGAGCCCTGTTGGGCCTTGAGGTAAAGTTCGTCTGCCGTGGTGTCGATCACGATCTGGCCGTTGTCGAGGCGCAGACTGTCCGGCAGAAGGGTCACGACCAGAACTTCGGCGTCAATCTTGGTATCTTCTTCCAGATCCACGACCATTTCCGGGTTGCCTTGGCCGTCAAAACTGATGCCTTTGACCACGCCCAGCACTTCGCCGTCCTGGGTTTCAAAATTTGCACCTACGGAGGCTTTTACCGCCGCATATTCGGCGTCGGTGAGGCTCATGGTGGTGGGGTCATAATCGGCGATGCCGAGACCGTAGCGCTTGTTGTCCGTATCATAATTGTTGAGGGTCGAACCGCCATCGGTCGCTGGCACATTCGCGCTCACTTCAGGCGAGTTGGTTGGCAGCTCATCGGCGATGGTGCCGCTTGCATAGGCCATAGGGGCAGCGATCAGGGTGGCGATTGTGGTGGATGTCAGCAAAAACTTGCGTGTCATGGTGTAAACTCCTTCATTCGTTACTCGTGGTCCGCATCGTCAGCGGTGTACGGTGAGACAACGGATGCCTAGGTGGTAAGTTCCGAGAAAGTTTGGAGTTTCGGCTGAAAGTCGGCTTAATCAATTGTTTTTGCGTGGCAAAATTGGGGGATGTTTTCTGGGGCCGGTGCCGTTCTGTGCCGGACTGGATGCAGGTATCCGTCATATTCCGACGGGCGCGGAGGAAGCCATTGCGCATTTGCGCAAAAAAAAGGCCGAGCATAACGCTCGGCCAAGTCCAACAGGGAGGTATGAAGCGACGCGCCCTCGGGCTGTCAATCTTCATGATGGTCAATTAGGCAGCAGTGCTGCTTCGATCAAGTCAGTTTTGACCATTTAGTAAGCATGTCCGGTATGCGCTTGATGCATAGCTTAGTCTTTTTCTTTTTCTCTCAACTGCTTGCGGTAAGAAATGATCTCATCCTGAACAAAGTCTTTGAAGGCCGCAACGCGCTTGGATTGGCGCAATTCTTCGGGGTAGGCCAGAAAAACAGGCACATCTGCCGACTCAACTTCGGGCAGGACTTGCACCAGATCGGGAAAATCCTGTGTCAAATAGTCCGGTAAGACCCCGATCCCGAGATCATGCAGAACCCCCTGCAGCACGCCGAAGTAGTTGTTCACGGTGAGCATGGACCGCACATCATTCAGCATCAGTTGCTGTACTAGGTTCTGACCGGCCGCAACTTGATCGCTGTCGGTGTTCTGGCAAATCAGGCGGTGGTTTGATACTTCTTCGATGGTTTGGGGTGTGCCGTTTTCAGCCAGATACTTGGGGCTGGCATAAAGACACATGCGCACATTCATCAGGCGTTTGCGGATCAGGTCGGCTTGGGAGGGTTCTTTCATGCGGATAGCCACATCAGCCTCGCGCATCGGCAGATCCAGCACCCGTTCTTCAAGCATCAGGTCGACCTTCAGATCGGGGTATTTCTCATAAAGTTTCGGCAGGCGCGGCGCCAACCACAGGGTGCCAAAGCCGGTGGTGGTGGTGACGCGCAATTCGCCAAACACTTCTTCTTCGCTGTCGCGGATACGTGCAGCGGCGGCATCAACGCGTTTGGTCATCGCGGATGTCGCATCAAACAGAAGTTCGCCCTGTTCTGTCAGGATCAGCCCTCGCGCATGGCGGTGAAACAGGTTCGTGTTAAGCTGTTCTTCGAGGCCGCGAATCTGTCTTGATACGGCCGATTGCGACAGGTTCAGTTTCTCGCCCGCGTGGGTCAGAGAACCCGCATCCGCTACGGCGTGAAAAATTCTGAGTTTGTCCCAATCCATCGTCTCGCGATCCTATTCTTTTTTGCGTTAGTCCTAACCTAAATTGGACCAAAAGACAGGGGCTGGTTCGGCAGATTTGTACTTATGCACAAAAAATACGCTATACAGGTCAGTAATTGTGACCTATATAGCCGCCAATATCTGATTGCCATCGCGCCCTAAGGGAGGACCGCCATGACTGCCCCCAAGATTTCGCTGAACGACCGTTTTGATCTGGAAAAATCACCTGTGCTGCTCAATGGCACGCAGGCGCTTGTGCGTCTGATGATGATGCAATCGGCGCGGGACCGGGCCGCGGGCCTGAACACCGCCGGCCATTGCACCGGTTATCGCGGCAGCCCGCTGGGTGCGGTCGATTTGCAGATGAGCAAGGCACAAAAGCTGTTGGCGGATTATGATGTCAGCTTTCAACCGGGCCTGAACGAAGATCTGGCGGCCACTGCCCTTTGGGGGACACAGCAGGCCGAACTGCGCGGCGAAGGCAAATACGACGGTGTCTTTGGTCTGTGGTACGGCAAAGGCCCCGGTGTGGACCGCACAGGCGATGTGATGCGCCACGCCAATATGGCGGGCAGTTCCAAACATGGCGGTATCCTGATGGCGATGGGAGATGACCACACAGGCGAATCCTCCACCGTGCTGCACCAATCGGAATGGGCGATGGTGGATGCCTATATGCCCGTGGTCAGCCCTGCGGGCGTTCAGGAAATTCTGGATTACGGGATCTATGGCTGGGCTTTGTCGCGGTTCTCGGGCCTTTGGGTGGGGCTTAAGACGATGAAAGACACCGTAGAGGCCACAAGCGTGGTCAACGGTGATCCGAACCGGATGAAACTGGTCACGCCAGAGTTCGATATGCCTGAAGGCGGGCTAAACATTCGTTTGGGTGACACGCCGCATCTGCAAGAAACCCGGATGATTGATTACAAACGTTATGCCGCCGAAGCGTTTAGCCATGCCAACAAGATGGACAAACGCATGTGGGGCAAGCGGGGGGCCAAAATCGGCTTTGCCGCTGCGGGCAAGAACTGGTTGGATCTGCTGCACGCGATGAGCTTGCTGAACATCGACGAGAACGAAGCCGAGCGGCTGGGCATCACCCTGTATAAGATCGGGCAGACCTTCCCGCTTGATATGAAGGGCTTTCATGAGTGGGCCGAAGGGCTTGATCTGGTTGTGGTGGTGGAAGAAAAGCGCAAGCTGATCGAGGTGCAGATCAAAGAGGCACTGTTCTCGGACCAACACCGCCGTGTTTATGGTTGGTACAAGGGCGGCGGCGCAGGGCTTGAGCATGGCGAGGAACTGTTCCCGACGCGCGGGGCGCTTGATCCGATCCTGATTGCGGAAAAGATTGGTGGTATCCTGCTTGAAGAAGGGCGCGAGACCGATGGTATCCGTGCCGGGCTTGAGGCATTGGACAATGCCCGCCGCGCCGACAATGCTGAGGATATCGCAGCGCGTTTGCCGTATTTCTGCTCAGGCTGTCCGCATAATTCGTCAACCAAACTGCCCGAGGGCGCGCGCGCCTATGCCGGCATTGGCTGTCACTACATGGTGCAGTGGATGGACCGTGAGACAACCGGCTTTACCCATATGGGCGGTGAGGGCGCGAACTGGATCGGTGAGGCGCCGTTCTCAAACCGCAAGCATGTGTTCCAGAACCTTGGTGATGGCACCTACAACCACTCGGGTGTTCAGGCGATCCGTGCCGCCCTCGCGGCAGGCACCAACATCACCTACAAGATCCTGTACAATGATGCGGTTGCCATGACCGGCGGCCAGCACAACGAGGGTGATCTAAGCGCCCCGCGCATCGTTGCGGAATTGCGGGCGATGGGGGTCAAGAACCTTGTCGTGGTCTATGACGAGAAAGAAGACGTCGATTTTGCCGCATTCAAAGGCGTTGAACTGTTTGAACGCGCCGAGCTGATGAATGTGCAGAAACGCTTTGAAAAAATCGAAGGCGTGAGCGCGATTGTCTATATCCAGACCTGCGCCGCCGAGAAACGTCGCCGCCGCAAGCGGGGCCTCTTCCCTGATCCGGACAAGCGGGTGTTTATCAATGATGCGGTTTGTGAGGGATGCGGTGATTGCGGCGTACAGTCCAACTGTGTCTCGATCGTGCCTAATGAGACCGAACTGGGCCGCAAACGCGCCATTGATCAATCGTCTTGCAACAAGGACTTTTCCTGCGTCAAAGGGTTCTGTCCATCCTTTGTGACCCTCGAAGGGGCCAAGATCCGCAAAGACCCGACCACCGAGATCACGATCCCTGATCTGCCGATGCCAGAGCTGCCCAAGATCGACGGCACCCATAACGTGGTGATCACCGGCGTGGGCGGCACGGGCGTTGTGACCATCGGTGCATTGCTGGCGCAAGCCGCTCAGCTCGATGGCAAGGGTGCTGGCATGATGGAGATGGCGGGCCTCGCGCAAAAGGGCGGTGCGGTGCATATCCACTGCCGCTTGGCCGAGCGGCCCGAGGACATCAGCGCCATCCGCGTGGCCACAGGTGAGGCACATGCGCTGATCGGCGGTGATCTGGTGGTCTCTGCGGGGAATAAGACGCTGGGCTTGACCAAGATGGGGCAAACCGGTGCGGTGGTGAACTCGCATCAGATCATCACGGGCGATTTCACCCGCGATACAGAATTCCAGTTGCCTTATGACCGGCTTGAACTGGCATTGCAGGCGCGGCTCAAGGATGATGTGGCGCTGTTTGACGCCTCTGATCTGGCCAAAGCGGCGCTGGGCGATAGCATTTTCTCCAACATGATGGTGTTTGGTGCGGCTTGGCAGCAGGGGCTTTTGCCGCTGTCACTGGAAAGCCTGCAAGAGGCCATCCGCATGAACGGTGCCGCAGTAGAGCGGAACTTGCGGGCCTTCGAGATCGGGCGCTGGGCGGTTTTGTATCCGCAGGACGCCGCAGAGGTCAGCAAACCCAAAGTGATCGAACTGCCCAAGACGCTGAACGACAAGATCACTTATCGCAAAGAGCATTTGATCGCGTTCCAAGGCAAACGGTTGGCCAAACGTTATGGCAAAATGCTGGATGGGATTTCCGATGCGGCGGTCAAAGAGGCAGCCGCGCAAGGCTATCACAAGCTGCTTGCCTACAAAGACGAATACGAAGTGGCGCGTCTGCTGCTGCAAAGCCGTGACAAGGCGCGGGCCGAGTTTGACGGTGACTTCAAGATGACCTTCAACCTTGCGCCGCCAATGCTGGGGGGCAAAGGGCCGGATGGTCGCCCCAAGAAACGTGAGTTTGGCGAATGGCTGGAGACGCCTTTGCGCCTGCTGGCCAAGATGAAGGGCCTGCGCGGCACACCGCTTGACCCCTTTGGCCGCACATCAGAACGCAAGATGGAACGGGCGCTGATCAAACAATATGAGCGTGATATGGCTGAGGTTCTGCCGCTGCTCAGCGAACAGACACGCGATGCCATTGTTGCGCTTGCCGAATTGCCCTTGCAGATCAGGGGGTTTGGCCCGGTGAAAGAGGCCAATGAAACCAAGGCCGCCAAGCGCCGCGAAGAGCTGTTGTCGGTGATCCGGGCGGGCGGCACCAAAACATCCAAGGCGGCTGAATAACTTCGTCATGTAATCTTCGCAAAACCGTCGTAAAGGGGGGCAGGGTGCCTGCCTCCCTTAACGACCGGAAGACCGATGACCAAAGACACAGACGCATCCACCCGCGATATCTCTTACGCCTATTCCGCCGCGTCGCGCGGTGGGCGGGCCTTGATCCGGTTGATGGAGAACAGCACCGGGCGGCTTGGGCTGATCCGCCGTGCCTCTGGCTATGAAACTGAAATGCAGGGCGGACGCTGCTTTTTTGATGTGATGGCCGAGCGCTATGGGCTGAGCCTTGAGATCGCCGGTGGTTCTTTGGCCAATATCCCGCGCCATGGCCCCGTGATTGTGATTGCGAACCATCCCTACGGCATTCTGGATGGCCTGATGCTGGGGCGGATGCTCTCACAGGCGCGTGGGGATTTTCGGATTGTTGCGCATTCGGTGTTCGGACGTGCGCCCGATCTGGGCAAACACCTGCTGCCCATCAGTTTTGATGAGGATAAAGCGGCACTGGCGCTGAATATCCAGACCCGCAAAACCGCGCTTGATTATCTGGGGCAGGGCGGCGCCATCGGCATTTTTCCGGGGGGCACCGTTAGCACTGGGGCAAAACCGTTTTCCAAGCCGATGGATCCGGTTTGGCGCAGCTTTACCGCGAGGATGATTGCCAAATCAGAAGCCACTGTGGTGCCTGTCTTTTTTGATGGTCATACCAGCCGTATGTTCCAGATTGCCAGCCATTTGCACAGCACATTGCGCATGGGGCTGTTGATCAAGGAATTCCGCAAACGGGTTGATACGCCGGTCCGTGTGGCCATCGGCGCCCCAATCACCCGCGACATTCTGAACCCGCTTGCCAAAGACAGCAAAGCGATGATGGATTTCCTGCGAAAAGCCACCTATGAGTTGTCCGCAGAGCCAGATCTCGCTTGCGAGCTGGGCTTTGAATTTGAAGAGCGGCATCGCGCCGCAAGGTGACAGAGACATGGCAGTAGGTATTTTTGACAGCGGCCTTGGCGGGCTGACAGTTCTGGACGCGGTGCAAAAGCGCCTTCCGGATGCGGATTTTGTGTATCTGGCGGACAGCGCCCATGCGCCATACGGCGTGCGCACCGCCGATGATATCTATGACCTGACCGTGGCCGCCACGCAGCGGCTGTTTGATGCGGGCTGTGATCTGGTGATCCTGGCCTGCAATACCGCCTCTGCCGCAGCGTTGCGGCGGATGCAGGAAAGCTGGGTGCCCGAAGACAAGCGTGTTCTGGGTGTGTTTGTCCCGTTGATCGAAGCCATGACCGAACGGCAGTGGGGCGACAATTCGCCACCCCGAGAAGTTGGCCTGAAACATGTCGCGCTTTTCGCGACACCGGCGACCGTCGCCTCTCGCGCGTTTCAGCGCGAATTGGCGTTTCGGGCGATTGGCGTGGACGTTGAGGCGCAGGCCTGCGGCGGGATTGTCGATGCCATCGAGGATGGTGATTTCATTCTGGCCGAAGCGATGGTGCGCAGCCATGTTGATGCGCTCAAACGCAAGATGCCCGATCCAGAAGCGGCGATCTTGGGATGCACCCATTATCCCTTGATGCAAAAGGCCTTTCAGGATGCGCTGGGCGCGGATGTGAAAGTATTTTCGCAGGCCTCTTTGGTGGCCGAAAGCCTTGCCGATTATCTGGAACGGCACCCAAATATGATCGGCGGCGGCACATCGTCGTTTTTGACAACGGGTGATCCAAAACGGGTCAGCAGCCGCGCAACACAGTTTCTGCGACGAGAAATCACATTTACCGCCGCCTGAAACTCTTGCACATCATACCCAAAGTGGGACCGACACATGACCTATAATATCGCCATCCTTGGCGCGTCCGGCTATACCGGCGCAGAACTGATCCGGCTGATCGCTGGCCATTCTTCTATGACAATCAAAGCCTTGGGAGGGAACTCCAAGGCCGGGCAGCAGATGTCTGAGGTGTTTCCGCACCTGCGCCATTTGGACCTGCCCGAACTGGTGACCATCGAAGATATCGATTTTTCTCAGATTGACCTGTGTTTCTGCGCCCTGCCGCACAAGACCTCGCAGCAGGTGATCGCCGCATTGCCCAAAACCTTGAAAATTGTCGATCTGTCTGCGGATTTCCGGCTGCGCGATCCGGCGGAATACGAGAAATGGTATGGCAACCCCCATGCCGCGCTGGAACAGCAGAAAGAGGCGGTTTACGGGCTGACCGAATTTTACCGCAAAGAAATCGCAGCGGCGCGGCTTGTCGCTGGCACAGGTTGCAATGCGGCCACCGGGCAATTTGCACTGCGTCCCTTGGTGGCGGCAGGGGTGATTGATCTGGACGAGATCATTCTGGATCTGAAATGCGCGGTTTCCGGCGCGGGCCGGGCTCTGAAGGAAAATCTGCTGCATGCAGAGCTGTCAGAGGGCTATCACGCCTATGCGCTTGGCAGCACGCACCGGCACTTGGGCGAGTTTGATCAGGAGTTTTCGGCGATCGCGGGACGCACCGTTCAGGTGCAGTTCACGCCGCATCTTGTGCCTGCAAACCGCGGCATTCTGGCGACCTGCTATGTCAAAGGATCAGCAGACGAGATCCACGCGACCTTGCAAAAAGCCTATTCGGATGAGCCGTTTATCGAGGTGCTGCCGATGGGCGAGGCGCCCAGTACACGGCATATTCGCGGATCGAACTTCTGCCATATCGGGGTTGTTGCGGACCGCGTTGAAGGCCGCGTGATCGTGGTTGCAGCGCTCGACAATTTGACCAAGGGGTCCAGCGGGCAGGCCTTGCAGAACGCCAATCTGATGTTAGGTCTGGAAGAGACCGAGGGGCTTATGATGGCTCCGTTGTTTCCGTGAGGTGCTATGAAAAGCCTTAAAAAACAAAGGCGTATTCAGGTGATTGCAGTGACGGTGGTGGCGTTGATCGCCGCCACGGCGCTGATCGGTTATGCCTTGCAGGACGGTATCAATTTCTTCCGCTCACCCAGCCAGGTGATGGAGGAACCGCCCGCCGCAAGTGAGGTGTTTCGCATTGGCGGTCTGGTCGAAGACGGATCATTGGTGCGCGGCGATGGTGAGACTGTCCGCTTTAGCGTGACTGACGGCGGCGCGACCGTTCCGGTGACGTTTACCGGTGTTCTGCCGGATCTGTTTGAGGAAAACCAAGGTATGGTAGGCACGGGGCGCTACATCAATGGTGTCTTCGAAGCGACTGAAATTCTTGCCAAACATGACGAGACCTACATGCCCAAGGAGGTTGTGGACGCGCTTAAGGAACAGGGCGTCTATCAAGAGCCGGACAGCTAGACCGCGCGGTGCCCTGAGAGGTGATTAACCTTTCTGACCTTCCCTTTGCCGATCAATCGGTGAGGGACGGATGCAAACAGTCAGACAAATCGCAGAACAGATTGTCGCCCGCGAGGGCGGCTATGTGAACGATCCCGATGATCCGGGTGGCGCGACAAAATTTGGTGTCACGATCCACACCATGCGGCGCCTCGGCGTGGACTTGACGGGTGATGGCAAGGTGACCGCTGCGGATGTCCGCCAGCTTAGCCGGGCGCAGGCCACAGATATCTTTGTCCGACATTATTTTGAACAGCCGCGGATTGGTGATCTGCCCGAGGCGCTACAGCCAAGCGTTTTTGATATGTATGTCAACGCGGGCGCCAATGCGGTGAAAATCCTGCAACGGCTTTTGTGCGATATGGGGTTTCCGGTGGCGGTGGATGGGGCGCTTGGACCGCAAAGCATTGCCGCCGCTGCACAAGCGATGACAGCCGCCCCGGATCATCTGTTGGATGCCTACGGTATCGCGCGGCGCAATTACTATTTCCGCCTTGCGGATCGTCGACCTTCCAGCCGCAAATATGCTCGCACAAGGGCGGGGGGCAAAGGCGGCTGGATCAAACGGGCCGAAGAATTCATTGATCCCAAATACCATCTCAGCACAGTGGAATTTGAGCAAAGGACCGCAGCATGGGGATGATCGAACGCATTCTCGGATTTGTTTTTGGCAGCAACAGCAGGGCCTTGCGCGACACGGTTGAAGTGTTCCGCGAAAACGCAGAGGCTGGCGCAGGGCGCAGTGCCGAGGTCCAGAAACAAGCAATGAGCCAGCTGGGCGCGGAATTTGCCATGCCGCGTTTGGGCCGGTTTGATCGGTTTATGGATGGCTTGAACCGGCTGCCACGTCCGGCATTGGCACTTGGCACACTGGGGCTGTTCGTTTCCGCAATGGTCCATCCATTGTGGTTTGCCGAACGGATGCAGGGGATCGCGTTGGTGCCAGAGCCGCTTTGGTGGCTGCTGGGCGTGATCGTGTCATTTTATTTCGGGGCGCGACATCAGGTCAAAGCGCAGGATTTTCAGCGTGACATCGCCGCCAGTATGATCCGTGTGCCGCAGATGATTGAGAATGTACAAGCGCTTGAAAAGATGCGGTTTGTCAATGGTCAGGCCGCCCAGACTGGCCCTGATGCAGCCCTCGAAACCGCCAGCCTAGCGCCGCAAGAGAACCCGGCTCTCATCGCATGGCAGGCCGCGCGACGCTGACTGCGACGCTTTGCGCTGAAACGTGATGTAAAAGGCCATGGAAAGGGGGCAGCCTGCGCCCTATAACCATGGTATGACAACAGAACTTGGACATTTCGCGCTGATCCTCGCCTTTGCTGTGGCGATTGTTCAGATGATCGTACCGCTGATCGGAGCGCACAAACGCTGGCCGGGCTGGATGGCGGTGGCGGAACCTGCCGCCGGAGCGCAATTTGTGCTGACGGCGCTGTCCTTCGGGGCGCTGACATGGGCTTTTGTTGTCTCTGATTTCTCGCTGAATGTGGTGGTCGCCAACAGCCATTCGGCCAAGCCGATGCTCTATAAAATCAGCGGCACATGGGGCAATCACGAAGGGTCGATGCTGCTTTGGGTGCTGATTGTGACCCTGTTTGGCGCGATGGCCGCGTGGTTTGGCGGTGGATTGCCGCCCACTTTGCGCGCACGGGTTCTGGCGGTGCAATCGGCCATCGCAGTGGCGTTCTTTGCCTTTATCATTTTTACGTCCAACCCGTTTCTGCGCCTTGAGGTGCCCCCCTTCGACGGGCAGGATCTGAACCCGCTGTTGCAAGATCCCGGTCTCGCCTTTCACCCACCGTTTCTCTACCTCGGTTATGTCGGGCTGAGCATGGCGTTCAGCTTTGCTGTGGCGGCGCTGATCGAGGGGCGTGTGGATGCGGCCTGGGGGCGCTGGGTGCGTCCTTGGACCTTGGCGGCGTGGATTTTCCTGACCATTGGCATCGCTTTGGGGTCTTGGTGGGCTTATTACGAGCTAGGCTGGGGCGGTTTCTGGTTCTGGGATCCTGTTGAAAACGCTAGCTTTATGCCTTGGCTCTTGGCAGCGGCCTTGTTGCATTCGGCCATTGTGGTGGAAAAACGCGAAAGCCTGAAAAGCTGGACCATTCTGTTGGCTATTCTGGCGTTTGGCTTTTCTTTGATCGGTACGTTTATCGTCCGCTCAGGCTTGCTGACTTCGGTGCATGCCTTTGCCAATGATCCTGAACGCGGGGTGTTTATCCTTGCGATCATGGCGTTCTTTATGGGCGGGGCGCTGGTGCTGTTCACCTTGCGGGCTGGCGCGATGGAGGCCAAAGGCGTCTTTGGTTTGGTCAGCCGCGAATCCGCGCTGGTGGTGAATAACCTGTTGCTCGCCGTGGCCTGTTTTGTGGTGTTTGTTGGCACGATGTGGCCGCTTCTGGCTGAGATGTTCTTTGACCGCAAACTCAGCGTTGGGCCGCCGTTTTTCAATGCCGCTTTCACCCCCTTTATGGTTGCGCTTGGGCTGATCCTGCCAGTGGGCAGTGTTTTGCCGTGGAAACGGGCGCGGATATCCCGTGCGATGTGGCCATTGCGCTATGTCTTTGTGCTGGCTTTGGCCGTTGGTGGGCTGGCATTTGTGATGCAAACCGGGCGCAGCATGTTGGGCCCGATGGGCCTGTTCCTTGGCGCTTGGCTGGTCTCAGGTACCGTGGTCGAACTGATGCAGCGGACCGGGCGCGGGGATAACAGGCTGGGCCGGTTGCGCCGTCTGCCGCGTGCTGATTGGGGCAAGGCCGTGGCCCATGGCGGGCTGGGTGTGACGATGGCGGGCATTGCCGGTCTGACGGCCTGGACGGTAGACGATATTCGCGTGGCGCAGATCGGACAGCCGTTTGATGTGGGCAGCTACACCCTGACGCTGACGGATGTGCAGGAATTGCGCGGGCCGAATTATCTGTCGACCACTGGCTTTGTGACCCTGTCCAAAGATGGATCGGAGATTGCGCAGATGACGCCGGAGAAACGCTTTTATCCTGTGGCGCAGATGCCAACCACCGAAGCTGCGATTGATTACAACCTGTTGCGGGATGTTTACGTGGTGATTGGCGATCAGCAGGACAACGGTGGCTGGACCGTGCGGACATATATCAAGCCGATGACCAACTGGATCTGGATCGGCTGTGCCCTAATGGCGCTTGGTGGATTGCTAAGCCTTTCTGACAGACGTTTCCGCGTGGCCGCCGGCGCCCGCAAGTTCAGCGCGGTGCCTGCCGAATGAAACGTTTCGCCTTGATCTTGATGCTGCTGGCCAGCCCTTTGGCTGCAGTGCAACCTGATGAGGTGCTAGACGATCCTGCACTTGAGGCGCGGGCGCGTGAGCTGTCCAAAGGGCTGCGCTGTTTGGTGTGCCGCAACGAGAGCATTGACGAAAGCAACGCCAGCCTTGCACGGGATTTGCGGATCCTGGTGCGGGATCGGCTGTTGGCGGGCGACACCGACGCCGAAGCGGTGGCGTTTATTGTGGACCGTTATGGCGAATATGTTCTGCTGAAACCGGACAATTCCGGGGCCAATTGGCTGCTTTGGGGGGCGGGGCCGTTGATGTTGTTGCTTGCGGGCGGTGCTGGGATGATCTACCTGCGCGGCCGGTCCAAAGCGGCGGCGCCCGGTGACACCCCGCTTTCTGCCGAAGAACAGGCGCGGCTGGACGACATTTTGAAAGAGTAACGCGCGGTTTCGCTGGTCCCTCCCGCTGGCTTTGATAACCTGCGCCAAATGCCGGCAATCAAGGACTGACAAAATGGACTATCAAACGATCACCTATGACGTTTCGGACAACGTGGCCCTGATCACGATGAACCGGCCCGACAAGATGAACGCGCTCACCACCCAGATGCGTGCCGAGATTGCCCATGCGGTCACACAAGGCGGCAAAGACGCGCGTGTGGTTGTCATCACCGGATCTGGTCGGGCGTTTTGTTCCGGTCAGGATCTTGGCGATCGAGCATCTGGTGCTTCGGTTGATCTGGAACGCACTTTGCGGGACGAATATGCGCCGATGTTGCGGGCAATTGTGAATTGTCCGGTGCCAACCATTGCGGCCGTAAATGGTGCGGCGGCGGGGGCTGGGGCAAATCTCGCGCTGGCAGCGGATGTGGTTTTTGCAACGGAATCTGCCTATTTCCTTCAGGCGTTCACCCGGATTGGTCTGATCCCGGATGCGGGCGGCACCTATACGCTGCCGCGTCAGATGGGCATGGCCAAAGCGATGGGCGCGGCGTTGTTTGCCGATAAAATCTCGGCCCGTCAGGCCGATGATTGGGGTATGATCTGGGAGGCGGTGCCGGATGCCGATTTTGACGCCCATTGGCGCGGCAAGGCGGCGCAGCTGGGCGCAGGGCCAACAGCGGCCTATCAGGCGGCCAAGGACGTGATCCGTGCCAGCTGGGATAACACTTTGGAAGAACAGCTGACGCTAGAGGCGCAGCAACAGGGGGTCTGCGGCAAATCGCGTGACTTCAAAGAGGGTGTTCTGGCCTTTACCGAAAAACGCGCGGCCAAGTTCGAGGGCCGCTGATAACACCGCTGATCGAATGAGAGAGGCGTGCGGGGCTTGTTACAGGCTCCGCTCGACCAAAAGAACCTCATCCACACGTGGTGCAGGGCCGGTGGCCCGCGCCACAACGGCCACGGCCACTCCATCAGCCAAGACAGTGTGCACCGTGCCTGAAATCTCTTTGATGGTAATCTCGGGCGGTGGATTGCCTTTGTCATAGACCACGGCAATCTGGTCATGGTTTTCCTGGGTATTGGGCACCAGCACCCCTTGCGGGCAGGGCTCAGTTGCTGCGGCAACGGGCATCATATTGGCCGCGCTGTCCCAGCACAGATGGCGATGTGTCATTGTCTTGCTCATCGCTTTGTCCTTTGTGCGTTCTGCGCTTTTGCACAGACCGCTGCTGTGACCCAAAGACGGCCCGCCTGGACCGCGATACCTTTTAACACCAACAAGGCGCAGCATGTCGCCAGAATTTCGATCATTGGATAGCACCCTGATTACCGTTGATAAGACGATAGGGGGGCGGGGCGCGTCCGGTCAAGTTTGGGCAGGGCATTGTCACAGCGCCCGAAACAATGCCACACAGGCGCCTTATTTAGCGCCAAAGCAAGACAAAGTGTCAGTTTGCGGCATGCTGGCTGAGGGGATTTAGCCAGATAAACGGTTGATTTGATCAACGAATCAAACTGAATTTCGGCTTGGGGGTGTATTGCGGCCAATGGTATCAGGCTAGGGGGGAGTGCGGGACACTCTTGCCTTTGGTTCATTGTTTCCGGGTCGGAAACAGCCTGTTGAACGCAAAACGCCCCGGAATGACCGGGGCGTTTGTTGTTTCAGGCTTGATTGCAAGCTTAGCGGTTTTCGATATCCACATAGTCGCGGCTGGTGTCGCCGAGATAAAGCTGGCGTGGACGGCCGATCTTGTTTTGCGGATCGCCGATCATCTCTTTCCACTGCGAAATCCAGCCCACGGTCCGCGACAAGGCAAAGATCGGGGTGAACATCGAAGTGGGGAAGCCCATGGCCTCCAGGATGATGCCGGAATAGAAATCGACGTTCGGGAACAGTTTCTTTTCCGCGAAATACGGATCTTCGAGCGCCTGACGCTCAAGCTCCTTGGCGACCTGAAGCACTGGATTGTTCTCAACACCCAGCAGTTCAAGAACCTCGTCCGCGCTTTCTTTCATCACGGTGGCCCGTGGATCAAAGTTTTTGTAAACGCGGTGACCAAAGCCCATCAGACGGAACGGATCGTCCTTGTCTTTGGCGCGGGCGATGAACTCAGGAATGCGATCAGGCGTGCCGATCTCCTTGAGCATCTCAAGGCAGGCCTGATTGGCGCCACCATGTGCCGGACCCCAAAGACAGGCAATGCCCGCCGCGATACAGGCAAACGGGTTGGCGCCCGAAGAGGAGGCCAAACGCACGGTCGAGGTTGACGCGTTCTGTTCGTGATCGGCGTGCAGGGTAAAGATACGGTCCATCGCACGGCTCAGGATCGGGTTTACCTCATAGTCCTGTGCAGGCACAGCAAAGCACATGCGCAGGAAGTTGGACGCATAGTCCAGATCATTGCGCGGATACTCAAATGGCTGACCGATGGTGTATTTATAGGCCATCGCGGCAATGGTTGGCATCTTGGCAATCATACGGATCGAAGCAACCTCGCGCTGCCACGGATCAGAGATGTCGGTACTGTCGTGATAGAACGCGGACATCGCGCCCACGACACCAACCATGATGGCCATTGGATGCGCATCCCGGCGGAAGCCGCGGAACAGATACATCATCTGTTCGTGCAGCATCGTGTGGTTGGTCACACGCGATTCAAAATCTTCCAGTTCTGCAGGGGAGGGCAGCTCACCATAGAGCAGCAAATAGCACACTTCGAGATAATGCGATTTGCCCGCCAGTTGATCAATCGGATAGCCACGGTGCAGCAGAACGCCTTCTTCGCCATCAATAAAGGTGATGGTGCTGTCGCAAGACGCGGTTGAAGTGAAGCCGGGGTCATAAGTGAACACATCCGCTTGGGCATAAAGCTTGCGAATATCGAGCACATCAGGACCAGCCGTTGGCGAAAAGATGGGCAGATCGTAGCTCTTGCCATCAATTGTCAGCGTTGCGGATTTCTTTGTTTCAGTCATATGGTCCCTTCCCGAATGTTGTTGCGGTGCAGGTGACCGCCGTCTTAGTCAGCCCCGCAAAGGGCTGCCTTGTCTGTTATCCCGTCCCGCCTTGAGAAACGGTTAACCAGTTCTCAGGCAGAGGCCTCGGTCAATCGGGCCAGGGTTTCGTCACGTCCCAACACAAGCATCATGTCAAAAACAGATGGTGTGACGGCCCGTCCAGCAAGGGCCGCGCGGAGCGGCCCTGCCAACTTGCCAAACTTGGTGTCTTTCGCGGCGGCAAAGCCGTTCAGAACCTCTTCTAGCGTTTCTCTGTCCCAGCTAGCATTTTGCAGATGCGGCGTCAATTCCGTCAGTATACCACGGGATACCGTATCAAGGTTTTTTGCCGCTTTCTCATCCGGTTCAATCGGGCGGGACGCGAGGGCAAAGTGAGCCTTTTCAACAAGTTCCGGGAAAGTCTTGGCCCGCTCCTTGAGACAATAAAGCGCAGCTTCAAAAGCGGATGATTGTGCGGCAGAAAACGCCGGTTCGCCTGCTGCTTGCAAATATTCTTCGGTTTCACGCCGCAGTGCAGCATCATCCGTCACCGCAATATGTTGCCCGCAGATGTTCTCAAGTTTCTTGAGATCAAACTGCGCGGGGCTTTTGCGGATGCCGCTGAGATCAAACCACTCCTGCGCCTGCGCGTCTGTGAAGAACTCATCATCACCATGGCTCCAGCCCAGACGGGCCAGATAATTGCGCATCCCGGCGGCGGGATAGCCCATGGCCTGATATTCCTGCGCACCCAATGCGCCGTGACGTTTTGACAATTTCTTGCCGTCCGGCCCGTGAATCAGGGGAATATGCGCCCAGACAGGCACGTCCCAGCCCATCGCATCGTAGATCATCATCTGCCGCGCGGCATTGTTGAGGTGGTCGTCGCCCCGCACCACATGTGTCACGCCCATATCATGATCATCCACCACCACAGCCAGCATATAAACCGGCGTACCGTCAGAGCGTAACAATACCATGTCATCGAGTTGATCGTTGCGGATGGTCACATCACCCTGCACCTGATCGCGTATCACGGTTTCACCGCTTTGAGGGGCCTTGATCCGCACGACATATGGCGCATCGGGGTGGGTTTCGGGGGCGGCATCGCGCCATGGCGAATGATAGAGCGTGCTGCGCCCTTCGGCGCGTGCTGCCTCGCGGAAGGCGGTGATCTCGTCTTGCGTGGCAAAACATTTGTACGCCTTGCCCTGCGCCAACAAATCCAGCGCCACTTCGGCATGGCGCGGGGCGTTGTCAAACTGGCTGACGATGTCCCCGTCATGATCAAGGCCAAGCCATGCCATGCCCTGCAAAATGGCGGCGGTTGCCTCGGGGGTTGATCGCGCCCGATCCGTGTCTTCGATCCGCAACAGGAACTTGCCACCCCGGCCACGGGCATAAAGCCAGTTGAACAGGGCTGTACGGGCCCCCCCGATGTGCAAAAAGCCGGTTGGGGACGGGGCAAAACGGGTCACAACAGGTGCGGACATGACAGTGTCTTTCTTAACTGGATAAGGCGGCGCGGTGGCGGGAGCTGCTGGTGTTTACCATTTGCTAACCATCCGCGCCGTAGATTTCCCGTCTGTCTATCCAGTGCGGGGAACGGGGGCAAGCATGGGGCGGGCTGCGGCGCTGTCCATTTGGGTGAAATCGGTCCTGAGCCGGATGATGCTGGCGCAACGGGGCATGATGTTGGGCTGGGTGCCGGTCTGCCTTGCCATCGGTATTGGCGGTTATTTCAGCCTGCGATTTGAACCTGCATTGGTGTTCTACCCTGTCTTGCTGCTTGGCGTGGTCGGCTTGGCCGTGTCGGCGGCCTTTCTGTCCGAGGCATTGGCGCCGCTTGCCATTGCGGCGGCGCTGATTGTGGTCGGGTTTTCCGTTGCGGGTCTGCGGGCGCACAGCCTGTCCAATCCGGTTTTGGGTTGGCGCTATTACGGGGCGGTGGAGGGGCGGATCGTCGCGATGGATCGCAGCCAGTCAGACGCACTGCGCCTGACGCTGGATCAGGTGCAGCTGGAACGCGTACCGCCCGCCCGCACGCCCGCGCGTGTCCGTATTTCCCTGCACAGCAAAACTCAAGGCATCACGCCTGAACCGGGGTTGCGGGTGATGACCACGGCGCATCTGTCGCCGCCATCCGGCCCGGTGGAGCCGGATGGTTTTGATTTTCAGCGCCATGCGTGGTTTGCCCAACTTGGCGCGGTTGGCTACACCCGTGTCCCGTTGATGGGGACGGCCTGGCCGGAACGCGGGCAACTGGATCTGCTGCTGTTTCGCATGGGCATGACGATTTCGGCGCATATTCGCAACATTTTGCCCGGAGAGGTTGGCGGCTTTGCTGCGGCGCTGACCACTGGTGATCGCAGCGCCATTCCCCGCAGCACGCTGGAGGACTTGCGGGCCAGCAATCTGGCGCATCTGTTGGCGATCTCGGGCCTGCACATGGGATTGCTCGCCGCCGTGGTGCTTGGCGCATTGCGCGTCCTGCTGAGCGCGATTCCCTATACCGCGCTGCATTGGCCTACCAAAAAGATCGCCGCGATCTGTGCGTTGGTCGCGGCAGCCGGTTATCTGGCGCTCTCCGGGGGCAATGTTGCAACAGAACGGGCATTTATCATGGTGGGTACAGCGCTGGGGGCGTTGTTGATCGGGCGGCGGGCGATATCGCTGCGGGCGGTGGCGGTGGCGGCGACGATTGTCTTGTTGCTGCGACCCGAGGCACTGACCGGGCCGGGATTTCAAATGTCCTTTGCCGCAACGGTGGCCTTGGTCGTAGTCTTCGGCTGGTTGCGTGATGCGCCACTGCCGCAGATGCCGCGATGGGGCAGGGCGGTTCTGGCCACGGTGCTGTCATCAGCAGTGGCGGGCTTTGCCACTGCGCCGATTGCGGCGGCGCATTTCAACACTATCGCCCACTATGGATTGGTGGCCAATTTGCTGTCGGTGCCGCTTATGGGGGTTTTGGTGATCCCGGCGGCGGTTCTGGCGTTGGTCCTGTCGCCCTTCGGGCTTGAGGCGCTGGGGCTCTGGCCGATGGGTTGGGGATTGTCCTGGATTCTTTGGGTGGCGCATCAGGTGGCGGGGTTGGAGGGCGCGCGCGGCTACGTTATGGCGCCGGGGCAATTGGTGCTGCCGGTGCTGGCATTGGGATTTTTGATGTTGGTGTTGTGGCAGGGGCGCCTGCGCTGGGGTGGGGCGCTGATGATGGCGGCGGCGGTGGCCCTGTGGCAGGGCGCGGACCGGCCAGATGTGTTGATCGCAGAACAGGGTACCTTGGTCGGGGTCATGGGGCCAAATGCCCGCGCGTTGAGCAAGGCCAAGGGCGCCGGGTTCGTGGCCCAGATCTGGCTCGAAAACGACGGGGACGGATCACAACAGGATGAGGCGGCTGCGCGTTGGCAAAAAGGGCCGGTGGTGCATCTGTCGGGCAAGCGGGCGCTGGCGAAGTTCAACGGATGTTCGGCGCAGCAGATCATCGTGGCATCAGTGGATGCATCTGAGATCGCGGATGCAGAATGCCTGATTTTTGATCCCGCTACATTGCGGAAAACCGGTGCATTGGCGCTGCGCAAGGGGGCGCAGGATTGGCACATTACAACCGCGCGGTCCCGTGCG
This sequence comes from Sulfitobacter mediterraneus, assembly GCF_003054325.1. GTDB lineage: Bacteria > Pseudomonadota > Alphaproteobacteria > Rhodobacterales > Rhodobacteraceae > Sulfitobacter > Sulfitobacter mediterraneus. The sequence continues at coordinate 183,112 of NZ_QBKU01000002.1, read as the reverse complement.
GGGGACCGGCTTTGGACCAATTGGCCCAAAGCGGAACGCAATCCTTAATAGGTGCGGATCAACCCGACCAAACGCCCCTGCACTTTGACCATGTCAGAGGGCAACACCCGCGTTTCATACGCCGGATTGGCGGCTTCAAGCGCGATGGAGCTGCCAGAGCGTTTGAAGCGTTTCAGCGTGGCTTCGCTGTCTTCGACCAATGCCACGACGATATCGCCATCATCGGCCACGTTGGTTTCGCGGATCACCACCACATCACCGTCGTTGATACCAGCCTCGATCATCGAATCGCCTTTGACCTCAAGGGCATAGTGTTGCCCGCTTCCGGCAAGCATCCCGCCGGGCACGGCCACGGAATGGGTCATCTGATTGATCGCCTCAATCGGTACACCCGCCGCAATCCGGCCCATAACAGGCAAATCAACCGCTTGGGCAGCTTGGGTTTGTATGGCGGCCGCCGGGGGCGGGCCATCGGGCCGGTCGCCATCGATAACCTTGGGCGTGAACCCTGCATTGGGTGTGCCGCCAAGGCTTTCGGGCAGTTTGACAACCTCGATCGCACGGGCGCGGTGCGCCAGACGCCGGATAAATCCGCGTTCTTCAAGGGCTGTGATCAACCGGTGAATGCCCGATTTCGACCGCAGATCCAACGCCAGCTTCATTTCGTCAAAGCTGGGCGGTACGCCATCGCGCTGCACCCGTTTGTGGATGAAAGCCAACAGATCGAGTTGTTTTTTGGTCAACATGTGCCGTCCCTTCGAACATCGGTTTTGTTTTGTTCTAGGGATGTTCCCGTTTTGTGTCAACAATTCATCGAGAATTGGATCGTCTGGGCGGGGAATGCGGGCCGCGGGTGCTAAATCGCGATGAAATGCGCCGTATCACCGGCCTTGCGCGGCGCGTCGTCCACGGGCCGCACCATCAGGGCATTTGCCGTGGCCAATACCGACAAAAGAGAGCTGTCTTGCCTGTCATCGGGGAACAATTGCCCGTCACGCAGATGCGCCCGCATATAATGGGTGCGCGGGCCGTTCTGTGGCAGATCCACGCCCAGCGGCGCCTCTTGCATTGGCAAGGGTTCGGAGCCAAGCCCCAGCATTTTACGCAAAAGCGGCACCCCAAAGACCGTGCCGCACACCATTGCGGACACAGGATTGCCCGGCAGGCCCAGCATCACCGCGTCGCCTAATCTGCCGGCCATCAACGGTTTGCCGGGGCGCATCGCAACCTTGTAAAAGCTCTGCTCCATGCCAATTTCTGCGGCCACTGGCGCGACCAGGTCGTGATCCCCAACGGACGCGCCGCCAATCGTGATGATCAGATCCACCCCTTTGGCAAGTGTGAAGGCCTGTTTGAGAGAAGCCGCATTGTCGCGGGCCACGGGCAGCATGCGCACGTCCGCGCCTTTGCCTTCAAACATCGCGGCCAGACCAAAGCTGTTGGAGGCGACAATCTGATCTTCTGCCGGGGTTTCTCCGGGCTGCACCAATTCATCACCTGTGGCGAGGATTGCAATGATGGGTTTGCGGGCCACTGGCACACGGGCGATGTTCATGGCGGCCAGCAAGGCAATATCCGCAGGGCGCAGCAACAGGGGGGCAGAGATCTTTTGACCCTTGGCAAAATCGCCACCAGCGGGGCGGATGTTGTCTTTGGTTCCGATCTTGTGCCCCAAGGTGATCAGATCACCGCGCCGCGTTGTATCCTCTTGAATAACAACAAAATCTGCGCCGTCAGGGATGGGGGCTCCGGTGAAAATTCGCACCGCTTGCCCGGCTTTCAATGTGCCCCGGAACCGATGGCCGGCTGCCGCTTCGCCCACGACCTTGAACATCGCGTCTGGCTCTACCTCGGCGCGGCGCAGTGCATAGCCATCCATTGAAGCTGCTGCAAAAGGTGGCTGCGTGCGGGTTGCGGTCACATCGCGGGCCAGAACCCGGCCAGCGGCTTGGCGCAACGGCACCTCTTCCACCTCAAGCGGCGCAACCAGATCCAACACCTGTTGCAGCGCCTCGGCGACAGGGATCATTCGGATGCCTCGTAACGCCCTGATTTTCCGCCATCTTTCAACATTACCCGGATGCCGCCGATCTCCATGGATTTGTCGACGGCCTTGGACATGTCATAAACCGTGAGCGCGGCGGTGGAGGCCGCGGTAAGCGCCTCCATCTCAACCCCGGTTTGGCCGGTGGTTTTCACAGTGGCGGTGATGCGGATGCCGGGCAGGGTTTCATCGGGCTCCAGATCGACGCTAACCTTGGTAATCGGCAAGGGATGGCACAGAGGGATCAGATCGGCGGTGCGTTTGGCCGCCATGATGCCTGCCAGCCGGGCCACGCCCAGCACATCGCCCTTTTTGGCGCGGCCTTCGGCAATGATATCAAAGGTTTCGCGCTGCATCTTGATGTGGCCTTCGGCCACGGCGATCCGCGATGTGATGTCCTTGTCCGAGACATCCACCATATGGGCGTCACCCTTGGCGTCAAAATGGGTCAGGGCCATCACATGCCTCCGGCGGTCAGGGGATTGGCGAGCAAATCGCGGGTCGCGATCTCAACATTCTCTTGCCGCATCAGGCTTTCTCCAATCAGGAACACCCGTGCACCATAGCGCGCCATATCGGCCAGATCGTCCGGGGTGTTCAGGCCTGATTCCGAGACCATCATGCGGTCCCCCGGCACCTGTTTGGACAAGGTGCGGGTCACATCAAGAGAGGTTTCGAAGGTCTTGAGATTCCGGTTGTTTATGCCGATCATCCGGCTTTTGAGGCGAGTGGCGCGTTCCAGCTCTTCGGCATCATGCACTTCGATCAGCGCATCCATGCCCCAATGGGCGGCGGCGTCTTCAAGCTCAGCCGCCTGTTCGTCAGACACAGACGCCATGATGATCAAGATACAATCGGCCCCCAGCGCCCGCGCCTCGGCGACTTGATAAGTGTCATACATGAAATCCTTGCGGAGCGCTGGTAGGTTGCAAGCTGCGCGTGCCTCGACGAGATAGTCCTTGGCCCCCTGAAAGCTAGGCGTGTCGGTCAGAACCGACAAACAGGTTGCGCCCCCCGCGGCATAGGCCTGCGCCAATGCGGAGGGATCGAAATCGGCGCGGATCAACCCTTTGGACGGGCTGGCTTTCTTAATCTCGGCGATCAGGCCGTAGCCCTGCCGCGAGGCATCAAAAAGCGCCTCGGCAAAGGGGCGCACGGGGCTCGCGGCCTGCGCTTCGGCTTCGACGTCGCTGAGCGGTTTTGCGGCCTTGTCGGCGGCAACTTCTTCCAGCTTGTAGGCTTTGATCTTGTCGAGAATTGTATCGGTCATGGCAGCTTTCTCATGGGTTGGCCCAGTTTATGACCCCCATGCCGCGGGCCTGCAACCATGCATTGCTGCGGCTAAAGGGGCGGGCGCCAAAAAAACCGCGATAAACGGACAGGGGCGACGGGTGGGCCGTTTCGATCTTGAGGTTCTGATCCGGGTCGATGGTGCGTCCGATCTTTTGCGCCGGACCACCCCAAAGCAGATAGACGCGCGGGCGATCTGCGAGTTTGGCCAAAACTTCCTGAACCAGCACGGACCAGCCCAGTTTGGCATGCGCCTTGGCCGCGCCCTGCGGCACAGTGAGCGCGGTATTGAGCAGCAAAACACCCTGATCGGCCCAATCTTGCAGATCGGTCTTGGTGCGGATCTGTCCAAGATCGGTCTCTATCTCTTTGAATATATTGCCAAGACTGTCGAGGCGTCCGCCAAAGTTCTGGGGGATGGAAAACGCCAGACCGTCGGCTTTGCCCGGTGTGTGATATGGGTCTTGGCCAAGGATCACGACGCGGGTGTCCTCCGGTTGGCAACGTTTCAACGCGTTAAAGACCGCATTGGCGGGCGGGAAGACCGGGCGCTCTTCTGCTGCGAGGGTGGCTTGGATCTGTGGCAGTGTGGTCTCAAAGAACGGCAGATCAGCCCAACCCCCAAGGCGGCTGAGGTCGAGGGCGGTCATTTCTGGTGCGACAGGGCCGCGCATTGGGTCAACCGGTCGCGGGCGGCACCAGAATCGATGCTGGCGCGGGCCATCTCTGCGCCGGTTTTCAAATCTGTTGCGGCATCGGCCACCACCAGCGCAGCCGCAGAATTCAGCAAGACCGCATCACGGTAGGCCGTCTGCGCACCGTCAAGCAGGGCATTGAAATCACGCGCATTTTCTTCGGGTGTGCCACCAATGATCGCCTCAAAGGGATGCACCGGCAGGCCTGCCTCTTCGGGGTGCAGTTCAAAATCGGTCACTGTGTCATCGGCCAAGGCTGACACCCAGCTGACCCCGGTGATGGTCAATTCATCGGTCCCGTCCGATCCATGCACGAGCCATGCTTTTTCAGACCCCAAGGCTTGCAGGGTTTCGGCCATCGGGCGGATCAGATCGCGGCGATAGGCGCCGGTCAACTGCCGTTTGACGCTGGCCGGGTTGGTCAGCGGGCCGAGGATGTTAAAGATCGTGCGGGTGCCCAGTTCGGAGCGTGTGGGCATCACATGGGCAATCGCAGGGTGGTGCATCGGCGCCATCATAAATCCGATACCCGCGCCTGCGAGTTCGCGTTCCACCACCTTGGGACCAACCATCACGTTGATACCCATTTGGGTCAGTGCATCCGCCGCGCCGGATTTAGAGCTGAGGTTGCGGTTGCCGTGTTTGGCCACGGTCACACCTGCGCCCGCGACCACAAAGGCCGTCGCGGTCGAGATGTTCAGGGTGCCTTTGCCATCACCGCCGGTGCCGACAATGTCCATCGCGCCCTCAGGTGCGGTTACCGCGTTGCATTTGGCCCGCATGACGCTGGCGGCGGCGGCATATTCATCCACAGTTTCGCCGCGTGTGCGCAGTGCCATCAAAAACCCGCCCATCTGGCTTGGCGTGGCCTCGCCATCAAACAGGATTTCAAAGGCTTCGGCGGCCTGTGCGCGGGTCAGGGGGCCATTGGCCGCGGCGTCAATCAGCGGTTTCAGCGCGTCACTCATGCGGGCACCTTCATTTCATTCAGGAAGTTCTGGAGCATGGCATGCCCATGTTCGGATCGGATCGATTCAGGGTGAAACTGCACGCCGTGCAAGGGCAGGCTGCGGTGTTGCAGGCCCATGATTGTCCCGTCCTCCAGCTCTGCGGTGATTTCCAACGTGTCAGGCAGGCTGTCTCGGTCCACCACCAGCGAATGATAGCGGGTCGCGGCAAAGGGGCTGGGCAGGCCTGCAAACATGCCCTTATTCGTATGGTGCATCTGGCCCATTTTGCCGTGCACAATGTCTTTGGCCCTCACCACTTTGCCGCCAAATGCTTGACCAAGTGTTTGATGGCCAAGACAAACACCCAGCAGGGGCAATTCCGCCTCAGCCGCGGCGCGTGTCAGGTCAAGGCAAATACCTGCCTGATCGGGGTCACATGGTCCGGGAGACAGCAAGATCCCCGCGGGGTTCATCGCCATGGCTTTGTCCACAGTGATCTGGTCATTGCGCACCACATGCACATCCGCGCCCAAAGCGCCGAGATAGTGCACAAGATTATAGGTGAAACTGTCGTAGTTATCGATAAGCAGCAACAATGGACAACTCTTTGTATTGGGGCCGGGCATTAGGGCTAGAGTAACCCCGCCGAGACGGAGTATACACGGTGCCATACATGTTCAGGCTTGTCCGCTGGCGTCAAGAGCGGGGCAGCCAGTTGAGGACAGAGACCGCATAGCATGTGGTCGTTTGAGCAGGAGAGTGCGCGATGGCACGGGGATTTCTTAGCGGTGTGCTTTGGGGCGGCGTATTGAGCGTCGCCGTGGCCGGTGTGGCCTCGGTGATGATGCCTGTGCCGCAATCACCTGTGGTGGATGATATGGCCCCCAGTGCGGTTGATGCCCCAGTGGCGGATCCCGCCGCGCCAGACACCCAGACCCAGACAGATACAGCGCCCGCATCTCTTGGCACCGCGCCGTTGGCCACAGCGCCCGACAGTGAGGCGGCGCTTGACGCTGAGGCGCAGTCCTCTGCCGTGCGGCCCGAAACCGGCACTGCGGATGGTTTGCAAGCGCCCGCCGGTGCCGAGGATACAGGCGGCGTGGCGGTTGCGCCCGATGCGCCAGTTCTGCCCAATCCGCAGGCTTTGGCACCAATGGCGCCGCCTGCAACTGATGATGTGGCGATCAACACCGATCCCGGCCTGCCGCAACAACCTGTCACCCAAAGCGACGATCCTGCGCTGTCCACGGCCCCTGATGCCGAAGATGGCATAGAGGCACCGGTGCAGATTGGCGATGCCCCAGCGGAGCCTGCCAAACCGGCATTGGCTGGCAACGCCGAAGCGGATCAAGCGCCCGAAGCACCCCAAACGGCGAGCCTGCCCGAAGCGCAGGCACCTGCGGCAGAACCAACCCAGCCGCAAACCGAAGACACCGAACCGGCGGATGACAACAATGGCCGCCCTAGCATCGGCAAGCCCGCGATCTCTTTGACAGATCGCGACAGCGGCGTGACCATCAATCGCGGACCGGCGGCGGATGCGGCGGCGGCGGAAACCGATGAGGTCAAACCCGAGGTCGTGGCGGATGTTGGGCCTGCGCTAGAGATCAACGCAGAAGCCTTTGAAAATTCTGAAAACAAACCCTTGATGGCGATTGTCCTGATTGATGATGGCGCGGCGCCAGTCACCGGCGCCGCAGGCATCGCCGCGTTGCGCAGTTTTCCCTACCCGCTGAGCTTTGCGGTCAATGCAAATGCCCCTGACGCTGCCGAACGGATCGCGCTGTATCGGGCCGAGGGGCTTGAAGTGTTGATCGAGGTGGACCTGCCCGAGGCCGCCACTCCGACAGATGCCGAGACCCTGCTTGGAACTGCGCTGGCTGGTTTGCCGGGGGCGGTGGCCGTGCTTGAAGGGTCCGAAACCGGTGTGCAAGGGTCCAAGGATCTGTCCGATCAGGTCACTGCGATCCTTGGCCAGACCGGGCACGGGCTGGTGACGCAGGACAAGGGCTTGAACACAATGCCAAAACTGGCCCGCAAGGCTGGTGTGGCTGCTGATCCGATCTTCCGCGATTTTGACAGCAAGGGACAGACCGCCACTGTGATCCGGCGTTTTCTGGATCAGGCGGCGTTTCGTGCGGGGCAGGATGGCGGCGTGATCATGCTGGGCCGCTTGCGGGCTGATACGATCTCGGCGCTTTTGTTGTGGGGCTTGCAAGACCGCGCGGGCAAAGTGGCATTGGCGCCCATATCTGCGGTGCTGAGCCGCGAACAATAAACGCGGTCTATGCGGCCGCCTTGCGGGCGGTGATCACGAACTGGCTGATTGAGAAAAAGAAATGCCCCCTGCGGGCCAGTTCTTCTTGCTCGGCAAACCAATCGTCTGCTACGCCCTGTGAAACATGACCGTTTTCAACGGCGTAGCGTGTCATCAGATGCATCATCATGCGCGCCAGCCCGTCCGGTTTGAGGCAATGGTCGGTGGTGGTGAAGGGATGAACCGCTTCGATCCTATGACCGGCGTTTTTCAGCAAAGGCAGCATCTTGTTTGGCAGATCACCGTGAACAAAATGCTGATCCCATGCGGCCCGCATACGGTCCATACGTTCGGGATGTTCACAGTGCCAGATCAAGCTGCCGAAATGCAGATCGCCGATCACCAGACGGCCGGCGGGCCTGAGACAGCGCATTGCGTCCTGCATGGCGGCGTCTAGATCTTCCACATATTCAAAGACTTGCAGCGCGACCGCTCCGTCCGCTGACCCGTCATCAACAGGCAATGCACCCGCCAAACCATCGAGAAACGTCACATGAGGTTGTCCGGCACATCGCACGGAGGCGGCCTTGAGCATATCCTGGCTCGGATCAATGCCAATGACCCGTCCGGCCGGGCCAGTGGCGCGGGCAAGGTCCAGCGTCAGCAAGCCATTACCGCACCCGATATCCAGAAGCGTCTCGCCCGGTTGTGGTGATAGGGCGCTGTAAGACGCCAGACGCCGCGCCGTGATATCGGCCCCTTGATAGGCGTTTTCAAGAATCCTGGTGGTTTCGGCGTCAAACCGGAGCATCTTGGCCCTCCCTTGCGGATTGCTGCACAGAGTCTAGCAGAAATAGCGGCATGTGGCGGGTTTGGTTGCTGATGCAGCAATTGTGTGTTGATCTGGCTAGATAATCTCATCTTCATCAAACAACGGATCACTTTCCAATTGTTCTGCAAGATCCTCAACCGTGTCTGCATTGGCACGGGGGCTAAGCTGCGCCAAATGAAACACGGCATCGCCTTCATTCACCACCGGCAGGATCGCACGGCCGATCAGGATGCCAGCGGTGGGTGCGATCAGATCAGCCTCCACATCGCCGAAAGGATCGGACACCGTGGCGAGCACATCACCTTCGGCCACGGTTTCACCCTCGGCGCGGAAGGTGCGCAGCAGACCGCCCGCCGGGGCGCGCAGCCATGTGGAAGAGGTGCAGATATGCGGTGCGCTTTTGGCCTTGGCGATGCCCTTGGCAGGTAGCATATCGCGCCCGCGCATGACCCGCAGGATACCGGCCACCCCGGCCCGCACGGCCATCTCATCAAACCGCAGCCCTTCACCCGCTTCATACAGCAGGATTGGCGTGCCATTTTTCGCGGCCACCGCCCGCAATGACCCGTCCCGCAGAGGGGAGGTCAGCACCACGGGGGCGCCAAAATCCAGCGCCATTGCAGCGGTCACCTTGTCCGAAGGGGAGACCCGCACCTGCGGCAGGTTGGTGCGGTGGATCGCAGCGGAATGCAGATCAATCCCGAAATCGCAGCGCAGGACCACCTCTTGCAAAAAGATATGCGCCAGACGTGATCCAAGCGAGCCCGAAGGATGGCCCGGAAAACACCGGTTCAGATCGCGCCGGTCGGGCAGATACCGCGAGCGGGACAAAAACCCGTAGGAGTTGACCACCGGCACCACCAAAAGGGTGCCGCGCAGGGATTTGAGCTGCGGTGCGCGCAGCAGGCGGCGCACGATCTCAACGCCAATCACTTCATCGCCGTGCACCGCCGCACTCACACACATGGTGGGGCCGGGGCGTTTGCCGTGATGGACCTGCACCGCAAGACCAACAGGGGTGTGATCGGGCAGGATCGAGACGGGCAGGGTGACAGATTGCGAGGTGCCGGGGGCAACTGAGATGTCGCCTATAGAAAAGGGTGCACGTGCCGCCATCGTTTTTGTCCTATTTACCTGAAACTGGATTGCGCTGTTGCACAAATTGGGCCCCGGATCGCCCGGCGATCCGGTTCGCGTCCGACCCCGCCCCCCAGGGCGGGCGCGAATGTGCCACGGTAGAAATTCTTGCAACCTTGATGCCTACATCAAGGGCCGTGCCAGACTGAGAACCGCCCTCGTGATCGGGCGCGAACCTTGCGGTGTTCCATGTGCGGTGCCGCAAGATCAAGGCGTCAATTCCGCCCCTTGCCATCAAAGCGTGCGGCATCTGCCGCTGCGCGGCGGATGGCACCGGATTTGTGTACGGTTTCCATGAATTCGGCCTCTGCGTCGCTGTCATAGACCACGCCGCCTCCGGCTTGGATGTACAGCGTTTCGTCCTTGATCACGGCTGTGCGCAGGGCAATACACATGTCCATATCGCCGCCCGCGCTGAAATAGCCGACACCGCCGCCATAGACGCCGCGCTTTTCCGGCTCCAGCTCGTCAATGATCTCCATCGCGCGGACCTTGGGTGCGCCGGATACGGTGCCTGCGGGCATTCCGGCAAAGAAGGCATCCAGCGCATCACAGCCCTCTTTCAATTCACCGACCACATTGGAGACGATGTGCATCACATGGCTGTAACGCTCAACGATGAACTCTTCGGTGGGGCGCACGGTGCCGATCTTGGCGACCCGGCCCACGTCATTGCGGCCCAGATCCAGCAGCATCAGATGCTCTGCCAGTTCCTTTTCGTCGGCCAGCAATTCGGCCTCTAGTGCGCGGTCCTCTTCGGGGGTTTCGCCGCGGCGGCGTGTGCCTGCGATGGGGCGGATCGTGACCTCGTTGCCGAAGACCCGCACAAGGATTTCCGGCGAAGCGCCAACGACATGGAAGCCGCCGAAGTTGAAGTAGAACATGAAAGGTGACGGGTTGGTGCGCCGCAAAGACCGATAGAGAGAGAAGGGCGGCTGGGTGAACCCTTGGGCCCAGCGTTGGCTTGGCACTACCTGAAAAATATCGCCAGCGACGATGTATTCACGGGCCTTTTCGACGGCGGATTTATATCCCTCGCGGGTGAAGTTGGACACTGGCGCTGCATCCTCGCCCGCATCGCCCAGATCGCGGGAGGCGCCGGGCATGGCGCGTTCCAGATCGCGCACCGCATCCATCACCCGTTCGGCAGCTTGGGCGTAGGCCGCGCGCGCCGATTGCCCGTCAGAGGCCCAAGCAGGAGAGACAATCGTCACCTCGCCTTTGACCCCATCCAGAACCGCAATCACCGACGGGCGCAGCATCAGCGCATCGGGCAGACCCAGCGGATCAGGGTTCACATTGGGCAGATGTTCAACAAGGCGGATGGTGTCATAGCCGAGATAGCCAAAAAGACCCGCTGCCGCTTGCGGCAGATCATCAGGCAAGTCGATTTTGGATTCTGCAATTACCCCGCGCAGAACATCCAAAGGATCGCCATCGATGTGCTCATACGCCTCCGCATCATAGCGGGCAGCGCGGTTGATGGCAGAGCTTTCGCCGCGGCAGCGCCAGATCAGATCAGGCTTCATGCCGATGATCGAATAGCGTCCGCGCACTTCGCCGCCAGTGACCGATTCCAGCACAAATGCATTCTCAGCTGCGCCCGTCAGCTTGAGCATCAAGGAAACCGGCGTGTCCAGATCAGCAGCCAAACGGGTGTAGACAATCTGATTTTGGCCGGCGGAATAGGCCTTGGCAAAGTCATCAAATTCCGGGGTCAGTGCCATGTATCAGTGCCTTAGGGAAAGTTGACGTGAACGGCCTGCAAGGCCCGTTGGTCGATTTGCGGGCCTGCGCGGCTGACCACCTCGTCGGCAAAGATCCCGTAGAGATCCTGCGCAAGGGTCTGGTTTAACTGCTCGCCGATCTGGGCAACAAGCGCGTTGGAGCGGTCATCGTCCTGCGCGGCGGCGGTGATACCGTCGAGCCGCAGGATGGTCACTGAGTCCTCGCCGGGCAGCACGGCAACATCGCCGACGTTCATGCCGAACACCTCGTCCATGAAACCCGCAGGTGCCCCGTCGATAAAGGCGTTGCGGTTCTGGTCAATCTCAACAGTGGCATCCAGGCCTGCGGCCTCAAAGGAGGCCTCGCCGCCCAATGTGGCGATCTGCGTTGTGGCCTGCGCGGTCAGGAGGCTGACCGTTTGCTGGGCTTGCCAGCTTTGCAGTACGGCCACGCGGGCGCTCTCAAACGGCTCCGGCCGGGCGTCCAGCGCAGTGTCGAGACGCATCGCATAAATACCACCATCCTCAAGCTGTTCGATCTTGGGAAAATCGCCTTCGCCAAGTGCGGCGGCGGATTGGCGGAACTCACCGTAAGCGGCGATGCCGTCAGAGCTATCCTCGGTCCATTCGATGGTGCCAAGGCTCATTTCGGTTTCTTCGGCCAGTTGTTCGAGCGTTGCGCCGCCCGCCAGTTGGTCATCAAGATCCTGCGCGCGGGCCTCGACCGCGCGTACGGCGCGGGTCAGGGCCAGTTCTTGGCGCAGGGCCGGCTTAGCCTCTTCAAGGCTGGTATTCTGTGCAGGCAGAACAGCGTTCACACGGAACAGGGCCGGGCCAAGATCGCTGGGCAGGGGGCCAACCACTGCGCCGACTTCGGCGTCAAAGACAGCCTCGCCAGCGGCGTCCAGCTCCAGTCGGCTGACATCGCCCAAATCCACATCAGCCAGCTGCAAACCGCGGTCTTCGACCAAGGCATTGAAGGTGGTGCCGCTCACCTCAAGCATGGCGGCGGCGCTGTCGGCGGCGTCACCGTCCGAGAACACCAAACGTTCGACCAAACGCCGCTCGGGCTGATTGTATTGATCGGCGCGGGCGTCATATTCGGCCTGAAGCTCTTCTTCGGGGACAACAACCTCGTCTGTGAGATCGTCTGGCGACAGCATCACATAGGTGATCTGTTTGCTGGCGGGCAGCATGAACAGGTCTGTGTTTTCATCGTAATAGGCCTGCAAAACATCCTCCGCCGGGGTTTCCAGCGGCGCGGCCAGATCATCGCGCCCCAGCTGCGACCAGGTAAAGCTGCGGGTCTCGGTCAGATAGCTGACGAGGGTTTTGGCATAGGTGTCGGGCATCTGCACGCCGCCAACAATCGCACCCTGAAGCAAGGTGCGCGCCGCCTCTTCGCGCAGGGAGGTTTCAAATTCCGCCTCACTGATGCCGCCCTGTTGCAGGGCAAAACGGTATCCCTCGCGGTCAAACTCGCCATTCACGCCCTGAAACGCGGGAATTTGCAGGATCTCATCGCGCAGGGTTTCATCACCGACGGAGAGGCCAAGCTGCCCTGTCTCGTGGTCTTGGGCACGGTTGCGCACCACGCGTTGCAAAACGGCGCGATCCAGACCCATTTCCTGTGCGCGGGCAAAGGGCAGTGCCTGTCCGGTTTGTTGTTCCAATGCACGGATTTCGTTCTGGATTTGCCGGGCGTAGGCATCAACAGGGATCGCCTTGTCCCCCACAGTACCGATGGAGCGGATGTTGCCGCTGAGGTTCACCGCGCCAAAGCCGCCAAGGCCCAACATCAGCAGACCCATCAGGATCCAGATTGCAGTTTTTGAAAGGCTAGAACCTTTGGCCATGTCAGCGCACCCGTAATTTTGTTTGTCGATTGTCTATGCCCTGCGTGGCAGGGGGGCAAGAGGCGGTTACGCCTGTGGCACCGCGGCCAGCCTGTCAAACAGCACACCGATGCCGTCCGCGTCGAGATTTGCAAAGGCGATCCGCAGCTGGCTTGCGCCGCTTGGGTCACTTTCGGGGCAAAACATGGTGCCGGGCAGGGTAAGGATACCCGCATCGCGCACCAGGCGCGGCGCCAGATCGGCGGAGCTTTCTGCAAAGGGATGCTGCATATAGGCAAAATAGCCTCCCAGCCCCAGCAGTTTCCAGCCCAGCGGTTCGAGCTTGTGCATATTGGCGGTGATCGCGGCGCGGCGGGCGAGGATCTCATCGCGTTCCCCGGCCAGCCATTGTTTGAGGTTCTGCATCCCCCAAAGCGCGGCATGCTGGCCCAGCTGCGCGGGGCAGATCGCGACCGTATCAAGGAACTTTTCCACCTCTGCCAGACGGGCCGCGCTTGAGATCATCGCGCCCACCCGGTGCCCGGTCAGGCGGTAGGCTTTGGAAAAGGAATAAAGATGGATCAGCGTGTCTTGCCAATCCGGGTCTTGGAACAGCGCATGGGGCGGGCCGCTGCGGCTGTCGAAATCGCGGTAGGTTTCATCAAGGATCAGGGCAATGCCCTTGTCGCGGGCCAGATCAAAGAAGGCCTGCACCAGTTCGGCGGGGTATTCGACGCCGCCGGGGTTATTTGGTGTGACCAGCGCGATGGCGCGGGTGCGCGGGGTGATCAAGGCCGCGGCGGCCGCCGGATCGGGCAACAAATCCGGACCGGTGGCCAGTGGCACCGAGGTAACACCGGACATATCGAGCCACATTTTGTGGTTGAAATACCATGGGGTTGGCAGGATCACTTCATCCGCTTCGCTGCAGAGCATGGCAATCGCGGCGGCAAAGGCCTGATTGCAGCCAGAGGTGATGCAGACCTGATCTGCGTTGATGGTGCCTGCGTAGTGCGCTGCGGTTTGTGCGGCCAATTCGGCCCGCAATTCAGGCAGGCCCAGCACCGGGCCGTAAAGATGCGCCCCATCATTGCCAAGTGCGACATCTGCCATTGCCTGACGCATGGGCGCCGGGGGCGGATCGACGGGCGCGGCCTGGCTGACGTTGATCAGCGGGCGATCTGCGGTAAACGTTACGCCCTCCAGCCAACGGCGGGCCTCCATCACGGGCGGCGGAAAGGTGGCGGCGGTGCGTGTCAGGGTCATGTGCGGCTCATGGGTGAGAGTTCGGAAGAGTATTTAAGGCCAAAAAGGCGGCGCAGAGGGGTCAGTCCTTGCCGCGATAGGGTTCGACATATTGCAAGGCCATGTCCCATGGGAAGAAAATCCAGGTGTCCTGGCTGACGCCGGTGATAAAGGTATCAACCTGCGGCTCGCCTTCGGGCTTGGCATAGACCGTGGCGAAATGCGCCTGCGGATAAAGGCTGCGCACCAGTTCGAGGGTTTTGCCGCTGTCCACCAGATCGTCGATGATCAGGATACCGGTGCCGTCGCCCATCATGTCTGCATCAGGCGCTTTGAGCACCTTGGCTTCGCGGCGCTGGTCGGCTTTGCCGCCGCCCGAATGGTAGGAGACCACCGAGATCGTATCGACCGTGCGGATGTCCAGCTCCCGCGCGACAATCATCGCGGGGGCCATGCCGCCACGGGTGATCGCCACAACCGCCCGCCATGCACCATCGTCGGGGCCTTTGCCATCAAGCCGCCACGCCAAGGCGCGGCTGTCGCGGTGGATCTGGTCCCAGCTGATGTGGAACCCTTTTTCGTGGGGCAGTCTGTTGTCAGTCATCGGGTGTTACCTTTCAAGAAGCAGCCGCAATCCAAACGCGCCCAGCAGCGAGGCGGCGATGCGGTCAAAAATGGGTTTCAGGCGCAGATAGCCTGCACGGGCGGCAGGGGCGCTGAGGGCGGTGGCCAAAACGCCGTAGAACAGCCATTCCAGCACAAGGTGGTTGAGCACAACAAAGGCGATCTGTCCGGCGCTCAGATCCTTGGGAAAGACCACGAGGATCACAGCGGCGGCGAAGAGCATGGATTTGGGGTTGCCGAAGTTGACCAGCAATCCGCCTGCAAAGCTGCGGGCGGATGGGGTTGGGGCATCGTTGAGCGGGGCGCGGGCGTGGCGCCATGTCTGCACGGCAATCCAGATGAGATAGAGAGCTCCGCCAGCTTTTAGCGCACCGTAAGCCCATGGAAACAGTGCAAAAACACTTTCGAGCCCCAGAAAGGCTGCAAGGGTCCAGCAGGCGGCCGCCGTGCCGAGGCCTATACCGGTCATCACACCAGCGCGGCGGCCTGCGCTGACGGTTTTCTTGACGGTGTAGAGCATGGCAGCGCCGGGGCTGGCCAGCGCGGCCAGCAGGACCAGATTGAATGCAATCAGGGCTTCAATAGACATTCAGCAGATCCTTCGCGGCGGTCATGACAGGGCAATCCGGACACCAAAGAGGCCCAGCAGCACGCCAAAGACCCGCTCTGCGCCAGTCTTGATCCGCACATAGACACGGCGCGGTCCTGTGCGGGAAAACAGCAGCGAGAGCGCGGCATACCAGCCGGTTTCGATGGCAAAGATCATGGCAAGCACGATCAGCGCCTGCACCCATGTCAGATCGGCGGGCAGCACACCGGTGAATACGGCGGCGAAATAGGCGAGAGCCTTGGGGTTGGCGAGGTTGGTCCAGATCCCAAGCCGCAGGATGGAAGCGGTGCTGCGTGGAACTTGCATGCGGGTCTCGGGCAGGGGGGCCGCGGCGTTGCGCCAGAGCGAGAGGGCGATCCAAATCAAAAACAGCCCACCGATAACCCGCAAACCGGTTTGCAGCCATGGCATGATCTCAAACACCAGCGACAGGCCAAGTAGGGCTGCCGCGGCCCAAAGCAGCACGCCAACCGCGAGGCCGACGCTAAGGGTCAGCGCGGGTTTCACACCGTCAACCGCCGCCGTGCGGATCGTCAGAACCGCGGCTGGGCCGGGGCTCATCGCGATCAAAAGCTGCACAAGAGCAAGGCTGGCGAGTGCGGTTGCCGTCATTCCTTGCTCATGTCCGGTGCGTCTACGGCTTTCATACCGACAACGTGATAGCCTGCATCGACGTGCAGGTTCTCGCCCGTGGTGCCGGAGCCCAGATCGGAGACAAGGAACAGTGCCGCCTTGCCCACATCATCAATGGTCACGTTGCGGCGCAGGGGCGAATTGTATTCGTTCCACTTCATGATGTAGCGGAAGTCGCCAATGCCGGAGGCGGCCAGCGTTTTGATCGGACCGGCAGAGATCGCGTTGACGCGAATGCCGTCTTTGCCCAGATCCTCGGCCAGATATTTCACCGATGCCTCAAGCGCAGCCTTGGCCACACCCATGACATTATAGTGCGGCATGACCTTTTCCGCGCCGTAATAGGTAAGCGTGACAGCGCTGCCGCCGGGCGACATCATCTTTTCTGCGCGTTGCATCACTGCGGTGAAAGAATAGACAGAGATGTCCATCGACATGGCAAAGTTGCCGCGGCTGGTGTCGACATAGCGCCCGCGCAATTCGTTTTTGTCGGAGAACCCGATGGCATGAACCACAAAATCCAGTTCGCCCCAGCGTTCTTTGAGATCGGCAAACAGTGCATCCAGTGAGGCCTCATCGCCCACATCGCAAGGCAAAACAATGTCACTGCCCAGTTGCGCGGCCAGCGGATCAACGCGTTTCTTCAGCGCATCGCCCTGATAAGAAAACGCCAGTTCTGCCCCGGCATCGGCCAGTGCGCGTGCGACGCCCCAAGCGATGGATTTGTCGTTGGCGAGGCCCATAATCAGCCCGCGTTTGCCCTGCATCAAGTCGTTCGCCATAGTGCTGCCTCACCCTGAAAGTCATTAACAGAGCCACGTTTAGGGGATTGTGACCATGCCATCAAGCGCCGCGCGGCGCATATGTCCAATTGACCTTTGCGTTGCCGCCATATGTCTATTGCGTTAGCGATTTGGAAATCCCGGCGCTGTCGGAACAAAGCATGGATGAGTATCACAATGGAAAAACGTACAGGTCTGTTTGCGGGTGATGACCCTTTTGAGATTGCCCGCCGTTGGTTGGCAGAGGCCGAACCGGCCGAGGTGAATGACCCCAACGCGATTGCTCTGTCGACAGTGGATGCGGATGGTTTGCCCAATGCGCGGATGGTTCTGCTTAAGGAAATTGAGGCGGATGCCTTTGTTTTTTATACCAATTACGAAAGCGCCAAAGCACAGGAACTGGATGGTGCGGGCAAGGCGGCCTTTGTGATGCATTGGAAATCCCTGCGCCGGCAGGTGCGGGCGCGGGGGCTGATCACCCGTGAGGACGGACCGCAGGCCGATGCATATTACGCGTCGCGGTCCCTCAAAAGCCGGCTGGGGGCCTGGGCCTCTGCCCAGTCGCGGCCACTAAGCAGCCGCACCACTTTGATGGCGGAAGTGGCCAAGATCACCGCCAGCAAAGGGCCGAATCCCCCCCGTCCACCGTTTTGGGGCGGCTACCGTTTGAGGCCGCTTGAGATCGAGCTTTGGGCAGATGGTGATTTTCGTCTGCATGACCGATTTCAGTGGCGCCGCGACAGCCCTGATGCACCATGGAGCGTGACGCGTCTAAATCCGTGATGTGATATGACATAGATCGCGGGCTAAATTTGATGCAAAACCCGAAAAAATGTCTAAGGTCGTGATGATAACGAAGCCGTGATCGGCAAAACAGTAATGGTTGAGATGTGTCACAAGACAATCCTGAAATACCCCAGGTTGATCCGCAGCCACTGACTGGTGTGGTCAAATGGTTTGACCCAGTCAAAGGCTTCGGGTTTGTTGTGTCGGATCATGGCGGACCTGATATTTTGTTGCATGTCAACGTGTTGCGGAATTTTGGGCAAAGCTCTGTCGCGGACGGGGCCAAGATTACGTTTCATGCCCATCAGACAGATCGCGGCGTTCAGGCGGCAAGCATTACCGAGATCATTCCACCTGAGGGTGCGCAGGCGGCGGTGCTGACGGACATTGGTGAATTGGATGCAGGCGCGATGGCAGATACGCCGTTGCAACCGGCGCGTGTCAAATGGTTTGATAAGGCCAAGGGATTTGGATTTGCCAATGTCTTTGGCAAGGACGAAGATGTGTTTTTGCATGTCGAAGTGTTGCGCCAGTCGGGCTTGTCCGATCTGCAACCGGGCGAAGCTTTGGCGATGCGGGTGATCAACGGTAAACGCGGCGTTATGGCCGCAGAGGTGCAGGCATGGGAAGCAGCAATTGGGGCAGACGAGGGTGGCGGCACCTAGGCGGAGCGGCGGCACTGTCGTTCTTGCCATTGGGAGCGGTCGCTCAGGACATCTGCCAAGACGATACGGTCAGCCTGCGCGGCGATTGGGGGCAGGCGCGGTTCAACGTTGAAATTGCCGATGATCCCGACGAACAGGCACAAGGGTTGATGCACCGCGAGGAACTGGCGGCCAGCGCCGGGATGCTCTTTGTCTATCCCGCGCCGCAGGTTGCCCAATATTGGATGCGCAACACGCTGATTCCCCTCGATATGCTGTTTGCCGATGCGCACGGCGTCGTGCAGCACATTCACCATCAGGCGATTCCCCTTGATGAAACGCCGATCTTTGGCGGTGATCAGGTGCTGGCGGTGCTTGAGATCAACGGAGGAATGGCGAAAAAACTGGGGATCACCGAGGGCAGCGCCCTGCGGCATCCGGCCTTTGGACCGCATGATCCGGCCTGGCCTTGCAATTGATCTCAGAAACTCGAAATCAGGGCTTTTCATTCAGATCAACTGTGGCTAAAGAGGCCACGTCGGAGCGTGGCGCAGCCTGGTAGCGCACCTGTTTTGGGTACAGGGGGTCGGAGGTTCGAATCCTCTCGCTCCGACCACTTTCACTAACATCATCAAAGACTTCCGCTTTTGCGGAGTGTTTGGTGCGTGAAAGTTTTCATCCGCCATGGCGGAGGCATTTTTCACCTTTCTTAGCGTTTCTCGGATAGTTTCCTGCGCAAGCCGCATTTGATCTGCAGGGCTGCAAACCGATCCGGCCTGGGCGAATCCCGGTTGAACTGCGGCCCACGGCAAGGCACTCTTTTGCGATTGAGGCCAATAGACATCTGCCTGTGAAGGAACGGAGATATGGCATCTATCGAAATTGCCGGACGCAGGGTTGGACAGGACGTATCGACCGGCGCCGGCCATCTTGCATTGATCCTGACCGATGATCTGGGGGCGGAGTTTATTCTTTCGGCCTATACGGACAACACCCTGTTTTCAGGGGAGTTATTCATTGAGATCTATGGGCAAAGCGCATGGGTGCCGCGTGCGTTGTCATCAGAAAACAACATTGCAGAGCACCGGATTGACCGCGTGACGCTGGATCTGGGGGCCAGATCGCCTGCGGCTGTGGCCATGCTGATTGACCAGTTTGCGCTGGCGATGAATGGTCAGACCCTCAGCTACGAAGTGTTTGACCAAAACAGCAACTCTGTGATCGGGACGTTGTTGGATCTGGTCGGGATTGACGTGGATGATGTGCTGCCCAATCCGTCCGGTGTGGGCTGGCTTGGTTTTGTGGCGCGGGACACGTTGATCCAATTCCCGTATTCAATCGTTGGTACGCCGGAGGCGGATATCATCCAGTCCCGTGGATTTGACCAAGAGATATTTGGCGCTGGAGGGGATGACAGGCTGTCTGGCGGTGCTGGTGACGACCTATTGGATGGCGGTCAAGGTATTGATACTGCTGTCATTTCGGGAGCAAAGGGCAGCTATACATTGAGCATTGGCCCCGAAGATGTAGTGCTGCTGGATCGCAGGCCGGGCGGCGAGGGCGCAGATACCTTGATCCAGATCGAACATCTGCAGTTCAGCGGCGCACCTGCCGATGCCGGGGTTTATCTATCGGGCCTGATGGCGCTGCCGAAGATCGCAGAGGCTGATCTGAGGCTTATCATCGAGCTTTACGTGGCCTATTTCGACCGGGCACCAGACGCAGAAGGCCTGCACTTTTGGGCCGGGGCGTTCGCGGGCGGGGTATCGCTGGATCAGATGTCACAGGCGTTTTCCGATCAGGCTGAAACGATTGCCACCTATCCCGCCGGCACCAGCACGGCAGATTTTGCGTCTGCGGTTTACGACAATGTTCTGGGGCGTGCGCCCGATCCGGATGGGTTAAACTTTTGGCTGGGGCTGCTGAACAGCGGGCAAGTGCAACGCGATGCATTCATCCTGCGGGTGCTCGAAGGTGCCAAGGCCGAGCCGCCCGAAGATTTGGGGCAGGACTTTATGGATCAGCAACTGGCGGACGTGGCGTTTCTCAGAACCAAGACTGATATTGGCGCGTATTTTGCTGTGCAACTTGGCATGTCTGACGTGCAAAGCGCGGCCTCGGCGATGGCTCAGTTTGATGGCAGCGGCGATGGTCTTGTCGCAGCGATTGCAACCATTGATCAGGCGCATTTTGCCGCGCTTGATCCGGTTGATGGGGCATTCCTGGTGCCGGTGACGGGCATTTTGGATGATCTATTTGCCGTGGCCTGAGCCTAGATCGCGAACGGATCATCCACCACACCCACAACAGAGATCAGGAATTCGCCGTTCTGGGCGTCCACTGCATCTGCAAAGTATCCGTCGATGGCCGCTTTTGCCTCGGTGATGCTGTCTGCACTTCCGTCGAACAATGACATGGCAGCACGGGCATTTTCCACATCGCTCATACCTTTGATGGCAGAGAAATAAGTGCCCAGATCGCCCTTGTTTGACAGATAAGCCACATCGGCGGCCTTTTGATCCTTGAAGGCCTGGCTTGCGTCATCGGGGGCGGGGGCCTTGGCGCCATAGATGATTTCAAGCATGAAGGTTGGCAGGGCAACAGCGCCGCTTTGCAGAACCGACACCCAGAAATCCAGGCCAGCTCGATCAAATTGGCGGCCCAGAACGTTTTGATAGACCTGTTGGGCAAATCCCTGCAGGTCTGTGATCTCTTCGCCATAGATGCTGCGGGTTTCGTCCTGATCAAAGAACAGGCCCGCGATGGTTTCCAATGGGGTACCGTTGGACAAGGCATTTGCCCAGAAAAACAGGCCCTCGGCATCGGGAGCGCGGTTGAAATAGGCGATATACATCTCGATGAAGGTCGAAAACTCCGCCTCGCTCAGCGTCGTCACGTCAGAAAAGACATGCAGCGGCCAATCGTTGTCCAAAAAGGCCAAGGTTTCGATATTTGCGATCTGGTCGGTACCATCACCATCGGCCCGGCGGTCGTCCACGATGATACCTTGCTGGCTGAGGGTGATGGAGTAGCTTGCCCGATCCGCGGTCAAGGTCAGCGTGTCGTAATCCTCCAAACCATCAATCAGATCGTTGCCAGAGGTGCCGTCCAGTTGATCAGCGGAACTTGTCCCGATGATCGGGTCTGGCATGGCAAGGGCCGCACTGGCGAGGGTCGCTGCCGCACCGGTGCTGTCAACATATTGCAGTTGCACGGTGATTTCACGGCCCATCAGCTCTGGCGTGATTTGCAACATGGCCTCGGTCGCGCCGGTGATGGGCAGTCCGTCGCTGAGCCATTGGTAGTTCTCGCTGCTCAAGGCGAGACCGTCCGGATCAATCAACTGGTCTTTGGAAACCTGCAACACCTCGAACAATCCGGCAGTGCCGCTGATGCCAAGCGATCCCGTCACCGGCGTTGCCTCGGCCGCAACCGGACCGGTGGCAAGGCTGTTCACTGCCTCCGCTGTGCCGCCCTCATCGGTATAAGACACCGCAACCGAGATCGCCGCGCCGACGTCTGCCGCACCAAGGGTCAGGGTATTGGCCGTGGCACCGGCAATTGCGGTTTCACCGCGCAACCATTGATAGGATAGTGTGCTGGCGTTGATGGTGTCCGGATCCTCCAGCTGAGACAGGTTGGCCGATAGGGTTTGCCCGACAACCGCAGCGCCGGTGATCTCAACGTCGCCGGTTGGCGCATCATTCACGTTGTTTATCGTTACAGTGACGGTCGCGGTGTCGGTGCCGCCGCTTTGATCCGTTGCGGTATAGGTGAATGTGTCGGTGCCGTAGAAATCAGGGTCGGGCGTGTAGGTGACCGTGCCATCCGCATTCAGGGCTGCATCGCCAGTACTGCCATCGGTCACCGAGAGGATGGTCAATGGATCGTCCTCTGCGTCGCTGTCATTGTCCAACAGGTTCGCGATGACAAGCGCTGCGTCTTCGGTGCCGACTACGGTGTCATCCTGCGCCACAGGCGGGTCGTTCACTGCGTCGATGGCCAGATCAAAGGTTTGCGTTGCGGTGCCGCCGTTTCCATCCGTAATGGCAATGGTGATCGCATGGGTTCCAACGTCTGCCTGCGTTGGTGTGCCGCTGATGGTGCCGCTTGTCGGATCAAGGAACAGCCAGTTCGGCAAGACGGTGTTTTCTGCGTCGATGGTTGCGGTGTCGCCGTCCTCATCATCAAAGGTCGGGGTGTAGCTATAGACGGTGTCTTCGGTGCCGGTGAGGATCGGGGAGGTCTCAAAGACCGGGTCATCATTGACGTTCAGCACCTCGATGACAAATTCCTGCGTGGCTGTCAGGCCACCCGCATCCGAAATGACAAAGCTGAATGCGTTACCGTCGGTGCCGACATTCTCTTGGGTCGGGGTGCCTGTCAGGACACCGCCCACCGGCGTCAGCCAGGACGGCCATGAAGAGCTGACAAAGCTGAGGTTGTCGTCATCGGGGTCATCTGCCGTAACGCGGTAAGAGAACACCTCGTCCTCGTTGATGGTCAGGGGCGGCACGCTGGTGAATTCAGGGGCACGGTTGGCAAACACCCCGAGTAGGGTGACCGATGTGTCGCCATCAAAGGTAAACACGCGGTATCCATCGGCATCAACAGTTTCGACCACCACGGGTTCGCTTCCAAACCCGACAGAGCCGAATTGATCAATGCCGACCTGAAAATCTGTGATGACGTCATGGCCGCCGCCAGGGGAGAACTGAAAGATGTCGGCGCTGCCGCCGCCGGTCAGGGTGTCATCGCCGCCCATGCCGTTGATCCGGTTGCTGCCCGCGTTGCCGATGATGACATTGCCCACCTCATTGCCGGTCGCGCTCGCGTTCCCACCTCCGGTCAGCGTCAGGTTCTCGATCTGGTTCTCGCCACCCGCTGCCGTCCAGGACAACAAGGCCCAACTTACACTGGAGCGTACCTCATCAATGTCGCCCGTCGCCGTGTTGCCGGGGCCCATCACATCTGAGGACAGCTCGACCGTCTGATCACCAAAGTTGTCGACGATATAGACCGTCGCGCCGCCGCTGCCTTGCATGTAATCTGCGCCGGTGCCGCCGTCGATATACTGCACCGCGCCGCGCCCGGTGATGCTGTCGTTGCCCGCCTCGCCATAAGAGATAGAGTTGTTCCCGGCCGGCAGGTCGTCGCCCATGTTGATCCGGTCGTCGCCATCGCCGCCATAGATTTCATCGGTGACCGTTAGATCGGCTTCGGCCACCCCAAGGTTTGCTCCGTCATGGTCTGGGTCCGGACCGTTCGAGCTGACGATGGTGTCATTGCCGTCGCCGCCCCGGATGGTATCCGCGCCGAGGCCGCCGATGATGCTGTCGTCGTTGTCGCCGCCCTCAATCAGGTCATCACCGCCCAATCCATAGATCGTGTCATTGCCCGCGAGGCCGAGCAGCGTTTCATCCGCCTCCGTGCCGACGATCAGGTTGTCGGGCGAGGTGCCGCTGACGCTGTTCACCAGATCCGTGATTTCCAGGGTATAAGTGCCGATGCCGGTCAGCCCGGTTGCAGACAGGTAATAGACCCCGCTGTAAGGTGCATAAAATGTCGCCGCGCTATTGGCTGTGTCAGGGCCGGCATCATCATTGCCGGTATCCACCGTCGCCGTGCCATCGGACAAAAGACACCTGCGAATTCTGGATCGGCCAAAGTGCCGTCTGCGGTATCCACTCCGCGCATTTCAATCGCATAGACGCGCCCGGCGATCAGCGTGACCTCAAACCAATCTGCATCGCCAATGACTTCGATCTCGCCAGTGACGGCTGTGCCGGGGGTGATTGCACCGGTGGTCAGAATGGTGTCGGCAAAATCGTCAGGCATTTAATTGGCTTTCTCAAATGTCGTAGGGCAGGCCATGGTTGGCGCTTTGCAGCTAGATGATCCGGGTCAGGGGCAGATCTATTTGATTTGGAGGTGCAATTTGTCCTGAACCGCTGCTGCACAAAGTGGCGTACCCTAGACCCAGACCGCAAGTGGGGCCAAGTGGAAATTCGGCAGGCCTTGCTTTGAGGAGGCAACATTTGGTCAAAGAGCCGCATTTACCGCGCCCCCTATATATGGTGGGAGGAGGCGTAAAACCATCCTAGATGAAGTGATTGGCGGAACTGGCTCTCAGAGAGATTCGGTGCCGATTCTTTTGGCGCGGCGGGAAAACGGGCACTGCGCGGCGCAGAAAAGCGCAAAGGTTAACGCGGGGTTAGCGATGGTCAGGCCTTCGATTTTTGTAACTAGTTTTTGTGGATAACTTCACCCAACAGATGAGCAGTTTTGGCTAAGCCTGCCGGAAACTTCGGTTAATTAGGATGCTGTGCGGACCTGTGCAGATGCAAGAGGCTGGGGATAGATTGGCATTGAATCACTTTGGCCGGTTTGGTCCGGATGGAATATCTCTGGTCAACAAATTCTTTTGGAAATTTTTACAATATTTCCGTTGACCCATTAGGGGTGAATACGCCAGTTTGTGGAGGCCGACGATGATGCCACAATATGTAGTGGATGAAACCACAGGGGCGCATCGCAGGTGCAGGCAGGTTTAGGACTAAATACCAAAGTCAGATGCTGCGTTACAGCCGGCCAAATATTATTGGCCGGGCCAAAAAACGACTGCGCCAAACCGGCGGATACAAAGGGGTGGAGGCGACCTGCAATGACGGGTGCGGCTCTTGATGTGAACAGCTGGATATGAGGCAGCGACAATGAAGATTGAACGGAATTTCACCAAAGCCGGGCAGGACGCCTATGCGGACCTGGATTTTATCACCACGGTATCGGAAATCCGAAACCCCGATGGATCGGTGGTGTTCAAACTGGACGATGTCGAAGTTCCGTCAAGCTGGAGCCAGGTTGCCAGCGATGTGATCGCGCAGAAGTATTTCCGCAAGGCGGGTGTGCCGAGCAAGCTCAAGAAGGTCAAAGAAAAGGGCGTGCCTGAGTTCCTGTGGCGCTCCGTTGCTGTGGATGGCGCCGAAATGGGCGGCGAGACCTCGTCCAAGCAGGTGTTCGATCGTCTGGCGGGCGCTTGGGCCTATTGGGGCTGGAAAGGTGGCTATTTCACCACCGAAGACGATGCCCGCGCCTATTATGACGAAATGCGCCACATGCTGGCCAGTCAACGCGCCGCGCCGAACTCGCCTCAGTGGTTTAACACCGGCCTGCATTGGGCTTACGGCATCGATGGTCCGGCACAGGGCCACTATTATGTCGATCACAAATCCGGCAAGCTGACCCGCTCCAAATCCTCATACGAGCACCCCCAGCCGCACGCCTGCTTTATCCAGTCGGTTGCCGATGATCTGGTGGGTGATGGCGGCATCATGGATCTGTGGGTGCGTGAGGCGCGTCTGTTCAAATACGGTTCCGGCACTGGCACCAACTTCTCGTCCTTGCGGGCCGCAGGAGAAAGCCTGTCTGGTGGCGGCAAATCCTCGGGCCTGATGGGTTTCCTGAAAATCGGTGACCGTGCTGCGGGCGCGATCAAATCGGGCGGGACAACCCGCCGTGCGGCCAAGATGGTGATTGTCGATGCCGATCACCCCGATATCGAAGAATTCATCAACTGGAAGGTGCTGGAAGAGCAGAAAGTGGCGTCCATCGTCGCAGGCTCCAAAATGCACGAGCAGAAGCTGAACCAGATCTTTGACGCGATCAAAGCATGGGACGGGGCAGAGGCGGATGCCTATGATCCAGCCAAGAACGATCAGCTCAAAACAGCTGTGCGCGATGCCAAAAAGGTCGCGATCCCAGAGACTTATGTCAAGCGAGTGCTGGATTATGCCAAGCAGGGCCACACCAGCATCGAATTCCCGACCTATGACACCGACTGGGATTCCGAAGCCTATAACTCCGTGTCCGGCCAAAACTCCAACAACTCGATCCGTGTCACCAACGCTTTCCTCACCGCTGTTGAGAAAGATGCCGATTGGGAGCTGATCGACCGGGTGAACGGCAAAGTGTCCAAAACCATCCGCGCCCGCGATCTGTGGGAACAGGTGGGCCACGCGGCATGGGCCTGCGCCGATCCAGGCATCCAGTACCACGACACGGTCAATGAATGGCACACATGCCCCGAAGACGGCGCCATTCGCGGCTCAAACCCTTGTTCTGAATACATGTTCCTTGATGACACGGCCTGTAACCTTGCCTCGATGAACCTGCTGACCTTCCTCAAGGATGGCGAGTTTCAGGTCGAAGACTACATGCATGCCTCGCGTCTGTGGACGGTGACACTGGAAATCTCGGTGATGATGGCGCAGTTCCCGTCCAAGGAGATTGCGCAGCGGTCCTATGACTTCCGCACCTTGGGTCTGGGTTACGCCAACATCGGCGGCTTGCTGATGAACATGGGTTACTCCTATGACAGTGATGAGGGCCGTGCCCTTTGTGGTGCGCTGACCGCGATCCTGACAGGTGTGTCTTATGCCACCTCTGCCGAAATGGCGGGCGAGTTGGGCGCGTTTCCGGGCTATGCTAAGAACGACAAACACATGCTGCGGGTGATCCGCAATCACCGCAACGCGGCATACGGTAATGACACCGGCTATGAAAAGCTGGCGGTCAAGCCTGTGGCGCTGGATCATGGCAACTGCCCACAGCCGGGTCTGGTTGATGTGGCGATGTCCTGCTGGGATGAGGCGCTCAAGCTGGGCGAGGTCCATGGCTACCGCAATGCGCAGGTTTCTGTGATCGCGCCAACCGGCACCATCGGTCTGGTGATGGATTGCGACACCACGGGCATCGAGCCTGACTTTGCGCTGGTAAAGTTCAAGAAACTGGCCGGTGGCGGTTATTTCAAGATCATCAACCAATCGGTGCCGGGCGCCCTGGAAAAGCTGGGTTATGGCTCTGCCCAGATCGAAGAGATTGTATCGTACGCAGTGGGC
The DNA here is from genome assembly GCF_003054325.1 of Sulfitobacter mediterraneus. GTDB lineage: Bacteria > Pseudomonadota > Alphaproteobacteria > Rhodobacterales > Rhodobacteraceae > Sulfitobacter > Sulfitobacter mediterraneus. The sequence continues at coordinate 156,124 of NZ_QBKU01000002.1, read as the reverse complement.
CACGGCACCATTGGCAATGCGCCGGGGATCAACCACACGTCCTTGGCCGGTCACGGCTTTGGCCCCAATGAACTGGCCAAGGTTGACGCGGCATTGGCGCAGGCTTTTGACATCCGCTTTGTGTTCAACCAGTGGACCTTGGGCGAAGAGTTCTGCACGCAAGTCCTTGGTATTCCCGCAGAAAAGCTGAACGATCCGACGTTTGACCTGCTGAAATCCCTGGGTTTCTCCCGCAAGGATGTGGACGCGGCCAACGATCATGTTTGCGGCACCATGACCCTTGAGGGTGCGCCGCATCTGAAAGAAGAGCATTACGGCATCTTCGATTGCGCCAACCCTTGCGGCAAAAAGGGCAAACGTTACCTGAGCGTCAACAGCCACATCTACATGATGGCAGCCGCACAAAGCTTTATCTCCGGTGCGATCTCCAAGACCATCAACATGCCAAACGATGCCACCATCGAGGATTGCCAAAAAGCCTATGAGCTGAGCTGGTCCTTGGGCATCAAGGCCAACGCGCTCTATCGTGACGGCTCCAAACTGTCGCAACCTCTGGCGGCAGCGCTGGTTGAGGATGACGACGAGGCGGCAGAGGTGCTGGAAAGCGGTTCCATTCAGGAAAAAGCCGCCGTGCTGGCCGAAAAAGTTGTGGAAAAGGTGATCGTCAAAGAGATCATCAAATCCCACCGCGAGAAAATGCCGGAACGCCGCAAGGGCTATACCCAAAAGGCGGTTGTTGGAGGGCATAAGGTCTATCTGCGCACTGGCGAGTACGAAGACGGCAAACTGGGCGAGATCTTCATCGATATGCACAAAGAGGGTGCTGGCTTCCGCGCGATGATGAACAACTTTGCCATCGCGGTGTCCGTTGGCCTGCAATACGGCGTGCCGCTTGAGGAATTTGTTGATGCCTTCACCTTCACCAAGTTTGAGCCAGCGGGCATGGTGCAGGGCAACGAAACCATCCGCAATGCGACCTCGATCCTCGATTATATCTTCCGCGAACTGGCGGTGAGCTATCTGGATCGCACCGATCTGGCCCATGTAAAGCCGGAAGGCGCGACATTTGATGATCTGGGCAAGGGCGAGGCCGAAGAAAACGTGGCCAATGTGTCTGAACTGTCCGAAACCGCCGCAACGCGGTCTTTGGAAGTGCTCAAGCAGATCAGCTCAACCGGGTATCTGCGCAACCGTTTGCCGCAGGAACTGGTTGTCCTGCAAGGCGGGCAGGAAGTTGCTGCGTCGTCCATCGAAGTTTTGGCACCCGAGGTCGCCAGTGGTGGCGGTGTCGCGGTGGCGATGTCGACCACCACCGCTGTGGCGTCCGGCTCTGTCACCAGTCTGGATGCCCGGACCAAGGCAAAGATGCAGGGTTATGAGGGTGAGGCCTGCGGTGAATGCGGCAACTACACCTTGGTGCGCAATGGCACCTGCATGAAATGCAACACCTGCGGCGGCACAAGCGGCTGTAGTTAAGGAATTGGGGCATCGGTGATCCGGTGCCCCTTTGCGATGGGTGGGGCGGTACGTTACGTCCCCCCACCTCACAAGGGGCGGGTGCGCTCGCCCCGGACGACGTTCAGGCCGCAGGCAAAAATAAATCTCGAGCGGTTAACATATTGAGCTTGAACGGCGAAACTCAGGGAGAACTTCGGTTCTCCCTTTCTTCTTTTGGGGGCGTGACGCGGGCTGACTCCACCTTTGTCTGCGCCAAAGGTTCTGTCAGGGGAGTGTGCGTTCTGAAGAACGCCCCCGTGAACGGCGAAACTTAGGGAGAACTCCGGTTCTCCCTTTCTTCTTTTGGGGCGCTGCCCGGCGGGCAAAGCCCTAGTGTCCGGGCAGGAACTGCCGTGGCTTAGAAGCGACGCTATTGCACCGGTAGATGGATCGGAAACGCTTCTCGCAAGGCCTTCTCCAGCATCGGATCAAAGCTGGCGGCGGATCTTTGCCCCAAAATCTGCTCTTTGCGGGCTTTGGCTTTCTCGATCAGGTCCGGTTTGCCCAATTCGTCCCATTCTTTCGGCGACGACCGATCGCCAAGCGCGGGGTAAACATGGTCCTGCTCCATCCGGCTCAGCGTTTGTTCGGTGCCAAGGTAATGACCCGGCCCGCCCATGCAGACTTGCCGCATCTGATCCAGCGCCAGCGTTTCGTCATTCACCTCGATCCCGCGCACACAGCGCAGCGCCTGACCGATCAGATCATCCCCAAGGATCAGGGATTCATGACAAAACCCGAGCAGGGAGGCATGCATCCCGGCGGATTCGTAGATCATATTGCAGCCGGACAATCCGGCCATGACGTTGGAACACATCTGTTCCCATCCGGCTTGCATATCGGGCAGTTTGCTGTCTGCGATTCCCGCCGCCGCGCCGCCGGGCACGCCGTAGAATTTGTGCATCTGCGCGCAACCTGCGGTCAGCAGCGCCTGTTCACCCGATCCGCCCGTCATCGCGCCCGACCGCAGATCAAGGCCAAAGGGCCAAGTGCCAAAGATCGCCGGATGCCCCGGTTTCACCGCGTTGACATAGACCAAACCGGCCAGACATTCTGCCACCGCCTGCACAATCGCGCCCGCGATGGTGGAGGGGGCCGTGGCCCCGGCCATGCCAGCCGAAAGCAGAAGCACCGGCATCCCGCCCTCGATCACCGCCTCCATCACCTCGCAGGATTCAGTGGCGAATTTCATCGGCGGGACCACAAAACAATTGCTGTTGGACATGAAGGGGCGTTCGCGCCATTTGTCCTCGCCGCCTGCAATCATATGAAGCATTTCCAAAGCCTTAGGCACAAAGGATGGTTCGGTGAAAGAGGTGCCGATATGCTTGGTCGTGCCAGAGCAGCAGGCAAAAATGGTGTTGAGGTCCATTTCCTGATTGTCGGGAATATCGCGGCAAACCATGGGGCGCTGCACAAAATGGATGTTGTCCAGAGTGTCACAAATCCGCGCTGCATCATGCAGATCCTGCACACCGCATTCCCGGTAATTGCGCCCCTGCGCATCGACCATATGCACCGCAGCCCCCGCCGTGCCGAAATGCACGCGGTTGCCGCCCAGTTCCAGATCATGGGCCGGATCGCGGGCGCATAGGGTGATCTCGCGGTTGGCTTTGGCCAGCGTATCTTCGACCAAGGCGCGGGGAAAGCGGATGCGTCCATCATCGCCCAAAATCGCGCCCGCACCCGTCAGATAAGCCACGCCGCTGGGCGGCGCATCGGCCAGCCCGATCTCTTCAAGTGCTTCAAGTGCGGCGCGGTGTATGGCCTGCATATCCGCCTCGCTGAGCGGTTTATAGGTGCCGCCCTCAAGGCCGGGACGAATGGGGCGCAGGTGTTGGGCAAGGGGCGCATTGCGCGCAGCACGGCGGGCGGCACGGCCACCGCTGCGTGAGGGAGAGATATCTGACATGGCAAGATCCGTTATGAAAAGAAGGGGAAGGGCGGATTACCCCTTGGCCGGTGCCCCCCGCGCCGCACGCCCCCGTTCCGCACCGATGGTGCGGATCACACGGGAAATAATGCAGAGGTCTCTTTTCATCTGTGCTTTGGTCCTTTTGAAAAGTTTGGGAAATCCCGGATCGCGGTTCTGTCCCGTTTGCGACCGGCTGTTCCGTTTGCGACTTGGCGAAGGCATTGGGGTTTCAAGGGCCGGACAGGCGCGATTGTGCGGGTTTCACGCCCATGCGCCAAAGCTGGCCGATGTCAGATGCGGATCGGGCAGTATTTCGCCCATGCATGGCGCGGGGGATGCGGAGGAGGCAACCCGTTCCTATTTGCCGCGTTAACAGATGATCCCGCCGTATGGGCGGGGCTGTTGTTAACAAGGAGCAGAGATATGACCTATTTTACCAAACTGACCGCCGCCGCCGCGCTGTTGTCTGCCACCGCCTTTACCGGCATCGCTCAGGCAGGCAGCCTGCAAGACCCAGCCGTTGAAGCCCCAGTGGCCGCGCCAGCCCCTGTGATCGCTGCCTCCGGTGACTGGACAGGGTTCTACACCGGTTTGCAGCTTGGCTATGCCGATGTGGATGGTAGCGGGGCGCTGGACGGCAATGACAATTCCTATGGTTTCCACGCAGGTTACGACTATGACTTCGGCGATTTTGTTCTGGGCGGTGAGCTGGACTATGACAAAACAGACGTCAGCCTTGGCGGCGGCGCGGCATCGGTGGATTCCGTTGCACGTCTCAAGTTGAAGGGTGGCTATGATCTGGGCAACACCTTGATCTATGCAACGGGCGGTGTGGCCCGTGCGGACACCTCCGTGGGCAATGAGACCGGCCCGTTTGCGGGGATCGGTGTGGCGCATAAAGTGACCGAGCGGTTTACCGTCGGGGCCGAACTGCTCGAACATCGGTTCAGCGATGTTGGCGGTGTGGCTGGCAACGATGTGGATGCTACAACCTTCAGCTTGCGCGGCTCGCTGCGGTTCTAAACGCGGACTGGGAAACACCCAAAACGGGCCGGGGTGCAGATGTGCCCCGGCCCTTTTTCTTAGCCTTGCGCGCAGGTTTGGGCAAAGGCGCAAAGGGTCTTAAGCGCCGCCTCAAAAGCATCATCCTCAATCGTCATCGCCACACGCAGATGGCCCGCCGCCGCCTCGCCAAAACTTTCGCCGGGCATGGTGGCGATCTGATGGGCATCGAGCAGCGCATTGGCAAACTCTTCGCCGCTCATTCCGGTGCTGCGCAGATCCAGCATCAGATACATTGCCCCCTGCGACGGCACCAAAGAAACTGTGTTCTGTCCGGCCAGAACCCGCCGCGCAATGGCGCGGCGGCGGCGGAACGGATCGGCAATTTCTTCTTCAAACGCAGTGCCTTGTTCCAGCGCGTAAACAGACGCGTCCTGAATAAACCCCGGCACGCCATAGGTTGTGTGGGTGGCCAGATTGATCAGATCACCAATCACATCCTCAGGCCCGATGATCCAGCCGCAGCGCGATCCGGTCATGGCGTGGGATTTCGACATCGACCCGACCACCAATGTACGCTCTGCCATACCGGGCAGGGCACGGGGCGAGATATGTTCGCCTTCCCAAATCTGAGTGTCATACACCTCGTCCGAGATCAGCCACAGATCGTGATCGGTGCAGACCTGCGCGATGCCTTCGAGCGTGGCGCGGGAATAGACCACGCCGGTTGGGTTGTTGGGCGAATTGATCAACAGGGATTTGGCACCTTCGGCGGCCGCCGCGATGTCTGCGGCGCGGGGCTGAAACGCATCTTCGGCGCGGGTGGCAATGCGGCGCGGTGTGCAACTGACCCCGCGAATGGTGCCGGGGTAGGTGGCATAGAACGGATCAAGATAAAGCGCGGTATCGCCCGCATCACAGGTCACCATATGCGCGGCATAAAGCGCCGACTGTCCGCCGGGGGTGATCAACACATTGTCGCGGGTGGTTTTTACGCCGGTGCGGTCCTGAACCCGCTGCGCCACAGTGTCACGCAGCGCATTGGTGCCAGGCACAGCGGCATAGCCTGTGTGACCCGCCATCGCGGCGCGGTGCATGTCTTGCAAAATCGGCGCGGCGGTGCGGATGTCATGTTCCCCGATGGTCAGCTCTGTCACGGCCACGCCATCCGCGATCATATCGCGGGCGCGGTTGAACACATCCCAACCGTCCGATCCACCACCCAGAATGCCGCCAATGCGCTGCGATACCTGCATAACTTTCTCCCATGCTTTGACCGCAGGGGCGCAGAGGTCATTTGATTCGTCAATTGCCCTTGACCAAAGGACGCGGCGCAGGCTAGGCAGGGGTATGAACAAGATGACCTGCATTATCTGCTGCATTATTACCTGCTGAGACTTCTCGCGGGCGTGTTCATGTCGTTTTCATTCTGAGAAATATGTGGCAAGCCCGCGCCAGACCTGCGCGAGGACGAACCCATGACGACGATCAAGCTGCACAATACCAAGACCCGGACAAAAGAGGATTTTGTCCCGATCAACCCTGACGATGTGCGCATGTATGTCTGTGGGCCAACGGTTTACGACCGCGCCCATATCGGCAACGCGCGGCCCGTGATCGTCTTTGATGTGCTGTATCGTTTGCTGCGCCATGTCTATGGCGCGGATCACGTGAGCTATGTGCGCAATTTCACGGATGTGGATGACAAGATCAACGCACGGGCAGCATCTGCCGGGCGTCCTATTTCGGAAATCACTGCCGAAACCACTCAGTGGTTTTTGGATGACATGGCCGCCGTCGGTGCGTTGCAACCGTCGATCAAGGGGGCGGCCCATCAAAAGGCGATGCCCCGCGCCACGGCCTATATCGCCGAAATGGTCGCGATGACCGAAGATCTGATCGCCAAGGGTCATGCCTATGAGGCCGAGGGGCATGTGCTGTTCCGGGTGCGGTCTTATGAGAATTACGGATCGCTTTCGGGTCGGTCTGTGGATGACATGATCGCCGGTGCGCGGGTCGAGGTGGCGCCTTACAAGGAAGATCCGATGGATTTTGTCCTGTGGAAGCCATCAGATGCGGACTCCCCCGGTTGGGACAGCCCCTGGGGCAAGGGGCGTCCGGGCTGGCACATCGAATGCTCGGCCATGGCGGAGGCCTTGCTGGGCAGTGAGTTCGACATTCACGGCGGCGGCAATGATCTGACCTTCCCGCACCATGAAAACGAGATCGCGCAAAGCAAATGCGCTGGTCACGGCTTTGCCCGCTATTGGATGCACAACGAGATGCTTCAGGTCGAGGGCAAGAAGATGTCCAAGAGCCTGGGCAATTTCTTTACCGTGCGCGATTTGCTGGATCAGGGCGTGCCGGGCGAGGTGATCCGCTTTGTCATGCTGTCCACGCATTATCGCAAGCCGATGGACTGGACCGAGAAGAAGCGGGTAGAGGCGGAGAAGACGCTGCGGAAGTGGTACGAACAAGTGGGCGAGACCAAAGATGAAGTTGTGCCGCAGTCCGTAGTGGACTTGCTGGCAGATGACCTGAACACCCATGGTGCCTTGACCGAGATGCATAAGCTGTCGGCAAAAGGTGACACGGATGGCCTGCGGGGGGCGTTAACCGTAGTTGGTTTGCTTGATGGGGGCGTGCCGGATTGGGCCGCAACCCAAAGCATAGATCTGTCGGCGCAGGAGGCGCGGTTTGCCTCTGTTCGAGAGGCTGCAATGCAAAGCAAGGATTTCGCCGAGGTGGACCGGATCAAATCGGCGCTGCTTGAACTGGGCATCGAAGTGCAGATGAGCAAAGCAGGTGTCAAGCTGACTGCGCCATCTGGTTTTGATGTCGCAAGGCTGGAAGGGGTGCTGTGATGTTTGATGGCAATATTCAGAACTGTCCCAGTTCGCGGACGGTCGGGGACTGTTCTTGCCACGGGCACGAACCCGTGTTTGGAACTGATGTCTCCTGCCTACAAGGAGCGCAGTCATGAAAACCCGTCTGTGCCTCTATGACACCACCCTGCGCGACGGTCAGCAGACCCAGGACGTGCAATTCTCCACCGAAGAAAAGCAACAGATCGCCCGTGCGCTTGATGATCTGGGTGTGGATTACATCGAAGGCGGCTGGCCCGGTGCCAATCCGACCGACAATGCCTTTTTTGATGCCGCCCCAAAAACCACAGCCAAGATGACCGCCTTTGGCATGACCAAACGCCCCGGCATGTCGGCGCAAAACGATGATGTTTTGGCCGCCGTGCTGAATGCAGGCACAAATTCGGTCTGTATCGTCGGCAAAACCCATGAATTTCATGTAAAAACCGCCCTTGGCATCACGCTTGATGAAAACCTCGTCCTGCTGCGCGACAGCATCGCGCATATCGTCGCCAGCGGGCGTGAGGCGCTGTTTGATGCGGAACACTTCTTTGATGGCTACAAGGCCAATCCCGACTACGCGATCGCCTGCCTGCAAACCGTGCGGGACGCCGGTGCGCGTTGGATCGTGCTGTGCGACACCAACGGTGGCACATTGCCTGCCGAGGTAGGGCGGATCACGGGTGAGGTCATCGCGGCGGGCATTCCGGGTGAGAGCCTTGGCATTCACACCCATGATGATACCGAAAACGCGGTCGCCTGTACCTTGGCCGCCGTCGATGCCGGGGCGCGGCAGATCCAAGGCACGCTGAATGGGCTGGGCGAGCGTTGCGGCAATGCCAATCTGACGGCGCTGATCCCGATTTTGCTGCTGAAAGAACCCTATGCCAGTACCTATGACATTGGGGTCAGTAAGAATGCTCTCAAGGGTCTGACCCGCACCAGCCGGATGCTGGATGAAATCCTCAACCGCGTACCCAAGAAACAGGCGGGCTTTGTCGGGTCTTCGGCCTTTGCGCACAAGGCCGGCTTGCATGCCAGCGCGATCCTCAAAGATCCCAGTACCTATGAGCATGTCGATCCCGCATTGGTCGGCAACACCCGGATCATTCCGATGTCCAATCAGGCCGGGCAATCCAATCTGCGCCGCCGACTGACCGAGGCGGGGCTAGAGGTGCCAAAGGGCGATCCTGCGCTGGGTCGCATTCTGGAAGAGGTCAAAGCCCGCGAGGCGATGGGCTATGCCTATGACACCGCGCAGGCCAGTTTTGAGCTGCTGGCGCGGGATGCCTTGGGGCAGATGCCGGAACTGTTTGAGGTCAAACGGTACCGCGTGACCGTCGAGCGGCGCAAAAACAAACACAACCAGATGGTCAGCCTGTCAGAGGCGGTGGTGGTCGTAAAGGTCGATGGCGAAAAACGCATGTCGGTCAGCGATTCCATGGACGAGATCGGCGGTGATCGCGGCCCGGTGAACGCGCTGGCGAAGGCCTTGGCCAAGGATCTCGGCAAATATTCCGCCCTGATCGAAGATATGCGGCTGGTGGATTTCAAAGTGCGCATCACCCAAGGCGGCACCGAAGCCGTGACCCGCGTTATCATCGACAGCGAAGACGGGCAGGGCCGCCGTTGGTCAACCGTGGGGGTCAGCGCCAACATAGTCGATGCCAGTTTTGAGGCGCTTTTGGATGCGATCCGGTGGAAGCTGGTGCGCGACACAAAGGAATAAGGTTTTGATTTTTAAAGTTCTTTCGTTTGCGGCCATTTCGCTCTGCATCACATTGGTGATCGCAGTGGGTTTGATCCTGTCACAACGCCCCGGCCCGTTGAAACCCGTTGAGGGTGGGCTTGATTTTGATCAGACCCTTGCGGCGGAGCGCGCAGAACCTGCTGCGCTGGAGCCTGTGAAAATGCGTGATGGATTTGATTTGCAGGTCCGCCGATATGCCGCGGCGAGGCCCGATGCGCCGCTTGTGGTGCTGGTGCATGGCTCTGGCTGGCATGGGCTTCAGTTTGATGGGCTGGCGCGGCAGTTGTCGGCGCAGGCCGATGTGCTGGCGCCCGATCTGCGTGGTCACGGACCCAAACCCGGACGGCGCGGCGATCTCGATTACATCGGCCAGTTCGAAGATGACCTTGCCGATCTGATCACCGCAGAGCGCAAGGCAGGACAAAAGGTTGTGCTGGCCGGCCATTCGTCAGGTGGCGGTCTGGTGGTGCGGTTCGCAGGCGGTGATCATGCCGCGCTGCTGGATGCTGCGGTGCTGATGGCGCCTTTTCTCAAACATAACGCGCCAACCACGCGCCCCAATTCCGGCGGCTGGGCAGAGCCGCTTTTGCGCCGGATTATCGGGCTTTCGATGCTCAACACTTTCCGCATTACAGCCCTCAACCATCTGACAATCATGCAGTTTCACATGCCCGCCGCGGTGCTGAACGGGCCGCTGGGCGATACGGCGACAACTGCCTATTCTTTCCGGCTCAACACCTCCTTTGCCCCGCGCAGCGAATACCTCAAAGACGCCGCAGCGCTGCCGCCTTTCTTGTTGATTGCAGGATCGGAGGATGAAGCGTTTTATGCAGATAAGTATGAGCCGACCCTGGCCGAAGCCACCCAAAAGGGCCGGTATGAGATTGTTCCGGATGTGGGCCATCTGGACATCGTGAGCGCCCCGCAAACCGCCACGGCCATAAAGGAATTTCTCAATGACATCTGACCCGATGAAAGCCTTTTTTGAGCTGCACCGCGATCTGCCCCGCGAGGGGCCGGGCGAGGCCGCGGATGTGGCTTGGGCCGCAGCAATTGCGGGTTTGCCCGCCAGTGCCGAGATTGCTGATGTGGCCTGCGGGCCGGGCGGCGATATTGCCAGCCTGCTGGAAGCTGCGCCTGAGGGCCACGTGACCGCGCTGGACAAGACCGCACATTTTGTCGAGGCCGCCCGCGATGTGTGGCAAAGTGACAGCCGCGTGACCGTGCTCAAGGCTGATATGGCGCGGATCATGAACAGCTATGACATGATCTGGTGCGCTGGTGCGGTCTATTTTCTGGGCGTGACCGAGGCGTTGACGGCTTGGCGCAAATCGCTTCGCCCGGGCGGGGTTGTCGCCTTTACAGAGCCGTGTTGGTTCACCGATGACCGCTCAGAACGGGCACAAAAGATGTGGGCGGAATATCCGCCGATGACGGATGCGAATGGTATCGCGGCGCGGGTTGGGGCCGCAGGGTTTGAAACACTGGCCACGCGCAAACTGTCTGATGCGGCATGGGAGGGGTATTTTGCCCCCATCGACAAGCGGATCGCAGTTTTGCGTCCGGGGGCTGATGCGGCTTTGACTGCGGTGCTCGATGAGGCCGAGGAAGAGGCAGCGACGTGGCGCGCGCACCGTGATGAATGCGGTTATCTGCTGAGTGTTGTGCGCCTCAAATGAGCTTTGACGCTGATCTAAACGCCTGCGCGGCATTGGTGGAGCGGGGCGATCCGCTGCGGTTTCGCGCGGTGATGGCAGCGCCGGTAGCGGCCCGCCGTGTGCTGTTCCCGCTCTATGCCTTCAACGTTGAAGTGGCGCGCGCGCCGTGGGTCACGCAGGAACCGATGATCGCGGAAATGCGCCTGCAATGGTGGCGCGATGTTTGCGAAGAGATCGACAAGGGCGGCCCGGTGCGCCGGCACGAGGTCGCCACGCCATTGGCGCAAGTGATCACTTCAGAAGATGCCAATCTGTTGGATGAGCTGGTCGCGGCAAGGCGTTGGGACATCTACAAAGATCCGTTTGAGGATGCAGCGCATTTTGCCGACTACCTGAACAAGACCTCCGGCCATCTCACTTGGGTTGCGGCGCGGTCATTGGGGGCGGCAGATGAAACTGTCGTGCGCGATGCGGCGTTTGCCGCGGGGGTTGCGACATGGCTGCGGGCCATACCCGAGCTTGAGGCGAAGGGGCGCATTCCCTTGCTGGATGGCACGGCAGGTGGGGTGAAAACCTTGGCCGCAGATGCGTTTGCGCGGCTGCAGAAGGCCCGCAAATCCCGTGCATCGGTTTCAAAAGCTGCCCGCTCGGCACTGCTCCACGTTGGGCAGGCGGAAAGCACGTTGAAGGCTGCAATGGCAGATCCTGCACGGGTCGCTGACGGGCGTTTGCCCGATGTTGCGGCGCAAGATCAGCTGCGCCTCGCTGTGCGCAGTCTCACCGGGCGCTGGTAGCCGCAGATCAGGCGTCTTCGCCGCGCATCACCAGCCAGATCAACGACCCGCCAGCCAGCGCCAGAAACGGCACCATCGCCATATTTACCGCCGTCCAACCTTCGACCGCCGACCCACCAGAGCAATTCATCAGCCCGCCAGAGGCCAGCGATGCCACGGTCACACCGCCAAACACCAGCAGATCGTTCAACCCCTGCATCCGGCCACGCTCATGCGGCTCATGTGCGCCAGTGAGCATGGTCGTCGCCCCGATAAAGCCAAAGTTCCAGCCGAGCCCAAGCAGGATCAAAGCGACAAAGAAGTTTTCAAGATCAACGCCTTGCAGGCCAACGATGCCCGCCGCTGCGAGGATCGCGATGCCCAGCCCCATGATCTTTTCCACGCCAAAGCGGTTGATCAGGTGACCGGTGAAAAAGGACGGCGCAAACATCGCCAGAACATGGCCCGTGACAACATAGCCAGCGGTTTTTTCGGTGTACCCGCACCCAACCACCGCCAAAGGTGTGGAGGTCATTACCAGGTTCATCAACGCGTAAGAGACCATCGCACAGATCACCGCAACCGCGATGCGCGGAGTGGTCAGCAGCTCCCACCGGGTGCGCCCGCGCGGGGCGTTGGGGCTGATAGGTTCAGGCTTGGGGATGTCGAGGAACAAAAACAGCAGCGATCCGATCACATTGACCGAGACAACTGCAAAATAGGTGCCCAGAAACGGCACAACAAAGGCTGTGGAGGTGGCCGTGGCGAGCTGCGGCCCGATCACCGCGGAGATCAGACCACCGGCCATCACATAAGAAATCGCCTTGGGCCGGAAATCATCAGAGGCCGTGTCGGTCGCGGCAAAGCGGTAAAAGCCCTGAGCAGACATATAGATGCCCGAGATGAACGAGCCGACGAGGAACAATGTGAAAGACGCGGTATAAAGCCCATAGGCCGATACAACCGCCCCGGTTGCGCCGCCAAAGGTGCCCAGGAAAAAACCGGCCCGCCGTCCGTAGCGCTGCATGATCGCCGACACCGGCGTCGCCGACAACATCGAGCCAAGGACAATCATCGAAATGGGCAGGGTCGCGAAACACACGTTGCTGGCCAGCATTTGCCCAGCCAGCCCCGCCACAACAAACATCATTGGCATCTGGCTGCCCAGAATGGCTTGCGCCCCGACCAATACCGCCACATTGCGTTTGGCGCGTCTATCATCAATCATCGTAAATCCACTTCTGCGCCAAGGCGTAGCGCCGCGATTGGGCAGGAGCAACCCCTTGCACACGCCGATCAGGGGCCTAATGTCGCGACCATGACAGGCGGATCAGACATAATGCTATTGGCCGGCAGCGCCGAGGCGCGGCAGATCGGCGCAGCACTGCGCAATCAGGGCATAGGCGTGCGGGCCTTGATGTCAGAGCCGCCGCGCGGATCGAATCCAATGCCGATGCCCTATGAACTGCATGATTTTGACGATCTGTGCGGATTGACCGCCCAGATGGAGGGCTGCCGGGCGGTGGTGGATGCAAGCCACGGCTTTGACGGGATCATGACGCAGCAAGGTCATCTTGCGGCGCGGCAGGCAGGCCTGCCTTTTGTCAGCCTCTCGCGGCCAACGTGGGATGTCGGGGCAGGGCGCAATCTGCACGCCGCCGCAGATGTGCGCAGCGCCAATGCAATGATCCCGGCGGGTGCGCGGGTGTTTTCGGCAACCGGCTGGGCCAGTTTGCCCGACTATCTGCCCTTTGAAGGGGCGCAACTGTTCCTGCGCCAAACCGGTCGCCATGACCGCAGGGCACCTTATGATTTTGTTGAGCTGGTTTTTGGCGAACCACCCTTTACCGTGGCCAATGAGATTGCGCTGTTTGAGCGGCTGGCGGTGGATGTTCTGATTTGCCGGAACCTTGGCGGCCTTCCCAGCCGCCCCAAGGTGGACGCCGCAGAGGCGCTTGGTTTGACCACGATCCTGATCGACCGGCCTGCGCCGCCGCAGGGCGCATTGGTGGTGCGTGATGTCGGGGCAATCCTTGATTGGGTGGCGGAGCTTTGAGCGCGCCATTCCGTCTGATCCAAAGCCATGATGACCTCACCGAAGGGGCCGCGTGGCTGGCGCGAGCAGAGCCGCGATTTGCCCCGGTGCTGGATCAGGTCGGGGATTTGCCCCTGCGCCTGAAACCGCCGGGTTTCAAAGGTCTGGTCGAGATTATCATTAGCCAACAGGTCAGCGTTGCCTCCGCCGATGCGATCCGGTTGCGCATGGCCGAGGCCGGACTGTTTCACCCCTCCAAGGTGCGAACGGCTGGTCAAGACGGGCTACGCGCGGCAGGTTTGAGCAAACCCAAGGCCCGCTATGTGCACGCATTGGCGCTGTCAGATCTGGACTATGCCGCGCTTGAGCGCTTGCCGGACGGCGATGCGATTGCCGCGCTCACCGGTCTTTTGGGCATCGGCCCCTGGACCGCACAGATTTATGTCATGTTCTGTCTGGGCCGGGCCGATATGTTCCCGCCCGGCGATCTGGCTTTGCAAGAGGCCGCGCGGGTGCTGTTTGACCTCGACGCGCGGCCCACGCCAGAGGCACTTGCACTCATGGCACAGCAATGGTCGCCATGGCGGTCGGTTGCGGCGCGGGCGCTCTTTGCCTACTACCGCATTATCAAACAACGGGAAGGTCTGGGATGACACGGGTACTCAACGCGGGGCGCCGGGCGCCAAAATCAGGCGAAACACGATCGGTTGTGGTGTTTCTGCACGGCTATGGCGCCAACGGGGCGGATCTGCTGGGGCTGGCTGATCCATTGGCCGACCACTTGCCGGATACGCTTTTTGTCGCGCCCGATGCGCCAGAGGCTTGCGCCGGTGCGCCGATGGGCTTCCAGTGGTTTCCAATCCCCTGGATCGACAATTCTTCCGAAGAAGAATCCGAACGCGGCATGACGCAGGCGGTTGCGGATCTCAATGCCTTTCTCGACGCGCTGATGGTGGATGAAGACGTGCTGCCCGAACAGGTCGTTCTGTTTGGGTTTTCCCAAGGCACAATGATGGCCCTGCATGTGGCCCCGCGCCGCGAGGATGAGGTCGCGGGCATTGTCGCGTTCTCTGGGCGTTTGCTGTCCCCCGAAACGCTTGCGGATGAGGCCGTGGTCAGACCGGCGGTTCTGTTGGTGCATGGCGACGAAGATGACGTGGTGCCGCCGCAATCCTTGCCGCAAGCCGCCGAAGCGCTACAAGAGGCCGGATGGCAAGACGTCTATGCTCATATCATGAAAGGCACCGGCCACGGCATCGCGCCTGATGGTCTGAGCGTGGCTTTGGCCTTTATGCGTGACAAACTGGGGCTCTGAGCGGGCGCATGTTATGAAACTGTCGTAATCCCCGCCTATATGTTCCGCGACATCTTGTGCAAAACCTAGGGCTTGCCAGAGGAAAACCACGAGATATAGTTGATGGAAACGGGCAGGGGGCGACACCAGAAATGGACGGCGATTTCAGAACCGAATTCACCCGCGCACCAGCGGGCCTGAAACACAAGCCAGCGCTTGTGCTGAACGCGGACTGCCGGCCGCTCAGCTATTATCCACTATCACTTTGGCCCTGGCAGGATGCGATCAAGGCCAAATGGCTGGACAGGGTCGATATCGTCGCCGAATACGAAGATGTGGTGCGCAGCCCTTCCACGGTGATCAGGATACCGTCGGTTGTTGTGCTCAAAGACTATGTAAAACCTCAAAAGCGCGTGGCCTTCACGCGCTTTAATTTATTTTTGAGGGATGAATTTCGCTGCCAATACTGCGGCGCAAAGGGAGATCTGACCTTTGATCACGTGGTGCCCCGTGCAGCGGGCGGTGTGACCTCTTGGCAAAACGTGGTGGCGGCCTGTTCGCCTTGCAACTTGCGCAAAGGCTCCAAACCGCTGCACCACACCGGGCTTTCCCTGCGCAAACCGCCGCGCCAACCGGGCGCGGAAGAGCTGCGCAACACGGGGCGCAAATTTCCGCCCAATCACCTGCATGACAGCTGGCTCGACTACCTCTATTGGGACGCCGAGCTCGAAGCCTGAGCCCTGCCTTTTTGGCCTTAAATAATCTCGGGGGTCCGGGGGCAGACAGCCCCCGGCGATCCGCCAAGCAGCGCTAGGCTCAGAAATCCAGATCGACCCAGACCGGAACGTGATCGGACGGCTTTTCGCGCCCGCGCACATCGCGGTCAATCTGGCAATCGCGCAGCATGTCCGCGCAAACCGGGCTCAGCAGGAAATGATCAATGCGGATGCCATTGTTGCGGTTCCATGCGCCGGCTTGGTAATCCCAGAAACTGTAATGCCCCGGCCCCTGCGTGCGGGCACGGAAGGCTTCGGTCAATCCAAGGTTCAACAGCCGCCTCCAGGCTGCGCGAGATTCCGGGCGGAACAGCGCATCCTCGCGCCAGCCCTCCGGTTTGGCGGCATCTTCGGCCTGCGGAATGATGTTGTAATCTCCGGCCATCAAAAACGGCATCTCATCGGCAAGCAGGGCCTTGGCCCGCGCCTCCAGCCGTTGCATCCACGCCAGCTTGTAGTCAAACTTTGGCCCCGGCGCGGGATTGCCGTTGGGCAGGTAAAGCCCGCACACCCGCAAGGCGTCGCGCTCCCCCATCACCGTGGCTTCGATCCAGCGGGCTTGTTCATCATCGTCATCGCCGGGCAGGCCGCGTGTGACATCTTCCAAAGGGTGTTTGGACAGGATCGCCACGCCGTTAAACGACTTTTGGCCATGGGTTTCGACATTGTATCCACGGTCTTCAAACAATTCGCGGGGGAAGTTTTCATCAACCGATTTGATTTCCTGCAGCAAAACCACATCCGGCTGCGCTTCATCAAGCCATGCCGGCAGGGCTTCGGCTCGTGCTTTGATCCCGTTGATGTTGAATGTGGCGATTTTCATCTTGTTGTCCTCACTGCTTCTCTTTGGAATGCCGCAAACCAGAGGTTCGGACAAGGGGAGAGCGCCGAGTTTGATTCGCTTTTGCCGCCTTTGACGGGATTGGCCATTTGCTGATCTTCGCCGAATGGGCACGCCGCCGTGCGATATTTTCAAAAAGCCCTGATTGTGGACAAAATCCAGTAATCTGCCACGCAGAAAAATTTGTGAAGCGTTCTTAATGTGGATAACTGTGCGGCTCTCCTAAAAGTTGATTTGGATCATTGGCAAAACAACCTAAACGAGCATTGCTTATTGAGATTGCAATCAAAACTTTCATTCATCCCAAAAAGGAGATTGTCCCATGACATCACTTGCACTTGCGATCCCAACGCCAGCCCGCCCATCCTCAACCGCACAAATGGACAGCGGTCACGGCCTTGAACTGTTCACCACAGGGTCTGCGCCTGGTGCTGCGGATCTGTTGACCGGCGGCGGTCTTGATCTGTTCACCACCGGCTCTGCGCCATCGGGGCGGCTGGCAACATCGGGTCACGGGCTGGACCTTTTTACCACCAGTTGCTGATCCGTCCTGTCAGGGCCCGCATCCAATTGCGGGCCCTTGGCTTTCATCCCCCAGCAGGAGCGTTCGCATGTCAAATATTGTCACCTTTCAACCCCTGATGCAGCAAAATCAGGAGGCCCGTCTGTCAGCCCTGATCACCGCGATTGTGGAGGAGCGACATGGCGCAAATGACGTCTATTGGCTCAAGGAAGTTGCTGAATTGCTTGGCATTTTGGCCTCCTCGGGGGCGAGCCTGCAATCCGGTGCGCTTGACCCGTTGCAGGAGTTCTACGACCGCATCGAAGATCGGCTGCACTTCTTTCCTCAGTATTACCGGTTCTTGCTGTCGATCTGTCTAGATCTAGAGGATCTTGGCATCAACGGGCGGCGCGGCCAAGCCCTGTGCGATTGGGTGGCCCAACATAAATCTGCCCAAGCCGAGATGTCGGATTTGCAACGTGCCGAGGCCCGGCGGTTGCTTTGCCGGCGTGGTGTTGGTGCGCCAGTTGATGCGGGCCAATTGGGGGCGCGTTTACATCGCTTTATGTCCCGTCCCGCCACCTTTGCATTGCCGAACAAAAAGGCCGCTTATGAGCTGACCCATGTTGTATTTTACCTGTCTGATTATGGCCGCCGCAAAGCGGTAGTGTCAGATGACGCGCTTTTGGGGCTGCATTACGCGGGCATACTGGCGCATCTCGATCAGGATATGGATCTCTTGGCCGAGGTCTGTGCCGCGTTAACCTTGGTCAAGGCACTAGTGCCGGAGGTCTGGACCCGCGCCATCACCGAGAGTTATCGCCAGATTGATCTCTTTGCGGATCAAAATGCTTCGCTGAGCGATGGATACCATCTGTTTTTGGTCACCAGATGGGCCTTGGGTTTGATGGGGGCGCAGCCTGAATTGGCACAGATCCCCGCAGGGCAGTTGCGGTTTTCGCTGCCGGATCTTGCGGTTCGCCCACTGCATGGCATGTCAGAAAGCCTGCATGATATGGGCGCCGCGCGGCAAAGTGATTGGCAAAGGATGCGCGGGCATGTCCTGGCCTATCTGGCGCCAGAGGCACAGGTCATTTTGGCAGATGCAGAGGGCGCAACGCCTTATTTCGAAACGTTTTTTGAATGTTTTTCCCGCGCAACTTTTGCCGCAGGTCCAATGCCTAGATCCGTGCGTTCCGGGGCCTGATGGCCGCGCGGCTCCCTACATCGAGAACGATGTGCCGCAGCCGCAGGCCGAGGTGGCATTGGGGTTTTCGATGGTGAACCGTGCCCCGATCAATTCTTCGCTGAAATCAATCACGGCGTCGGTCAGGAAGGGCAGTGAGATGCTGTCTACAACCACCTTTTGCCCGCCGCCTTCGAGGATCAGATCGTCCTCTTTTGGTTCATCCAGCGCAATTTCATACTGAAATCCTGAACATCCGCCGCCTTCAACGGCAACGCGCAGGGCCTTGCCCTCACCAGCGGCGCCAATCTCGGCGAGGCGTTCAAAGGCGCGGGAGGTCACTTTAGGCGGCAGGTTCATTGCGGTGCTCCGAAGGGTCGGTTTTCATCTGTGGTTGCCTGTAATATAGAAAGCCCAAAGACAGGCGACAAGGACCAGCCGCTATGCGCGCGTCATTTGCCTCTGATCCGGCACAAACCATGGGACGGCGCGTGCAGGAAGAGGAAAGTACATTTCGTTCCTGCTTTCAGCGGGATCGGGACAGGATCATCCATGCCAGCGCCTTTCGGCGTCTGAAACACAAAACGCAAGTTTTTGTGGAGCATGAAGGCGACTATTATCGCACCCGCCTGACCCATTCCATCGAAGTGGCGCAGGTCGCACGGACCATTGCGGGCGCTTTAGGGCTGAATGGGGAACTCACTGAGGCGGTCGCGCTGGCCCATGATCTGGGTCACACCCCATTTGGCCACACGGGCGAAGACGCGCTGCATGCGTTGATGGCCCCTTACGGCGGGTTTGATCACAACGCGCAAGCGATCAAGATCGTGACCTCGCTTGAACGGCATTATGCCGAATTTGATGGGTTGAACCTCACTTGGGAAACCCTTGAAGGCATTGCAAAACACAACGGTCCGGTGGTCGGTGAATTGCCGCATGCCCTGTCCGGTTACAACGCCCTGCATGATCTAGAGCTGGACACCCACGCCAGCGCCGAGGCGCAGGTGGCGGCTTTGTCTGATGACATTGCTTATAACAACCACGATCTACATGACGGTCTGCGCGCCGGTCTGTTTACCGAAGCGGAAATCGCCGAGCTGCCGATGGTTGGTCCGGCCTATGCGGCGGTTGATCAGCTTTATCCTGACACAGACAGCTACCGGCGGCGGCACGAGGCGTTGCGCCGGGTGTTCGGGGTGATGGTGTCGGATGTGATCGACACGTCGCGGAGCCTTTTGGCGGCCTCGGCGGCCACGTCAGCGCGTGACATCCGCCATCTGGGCCGCCCGGTGATCCGGTTTTCGGATCCTGTCTGGGCGGATCTGCGGCAAATCCGGGCGTTCTTGTTCAAGCGCATGTACCGTGCCCCGTCTGTGATGCAAAAACGCGCCGAAGTGACCAAAGTGGTCGAGGATCTGTTTCCGCTGTTCCTGGCACAGCCCGAATTGCTGCCGCCCCATTGGGCGCGGCAGGTGGCCGATGCGGGCGGAGATCCGACAGCACTGGCGCGGATGGTGTCTGACTATATCTCAGGCATGACCGACCGCTTTGCGCTTGGAGAACACCAACGTCTTTTTGGCCGTCAAGAGACCGCCTGATTGACTGCGCCTTCCCAAGTGGTACATGGGCGGTGAACAAGGAAAACTGACATGAATATCTTTGCCGAAATCCGTGGTTTGATCATTGCCACACTGGACCAGATGGTTGCCGAAGGGGCGCTGCCCGAGGGGCTGAACTTTGACCCGATCACCGCAGAGCCGCCCCGCGATGCGGCCCATGGTGATATGGCGACCAACGCCGCGATGGTGCTGGCCAAACCTGCTGGCATGAAACCGCGCGATATTGCCGAGGCACTTGCGGCACGTTTGGCGGATGATACGCGGATCACCTCCGCCGAAGTGGCAGGGCCGGGTTTCCTGAACCTGCGGCTTGCGGCGTCAGTTTGGCAACAGGTGGCGGCAGCAGTGCTGGACAGCGGTACAGGTTTTGGCCGGGGATCGCTGGGGCAAGGGCAGAAGGTCAACGTTGAATATGTATCGGCCAATCCGACCGGCCCCTTGCACGTGGGTCACACGCGCGGCGCGGTTTTTGGTGATGCGCTGGCGTCCTTGCTGGATTTTGCCGGTTATGACGTGACGCGGGAATATTACATCAATGACGGCGGTGCGCAGGTCGATGTGCTCGCCCGGTCAGTGTACCTGCGGTATCTTGAGGCGCATGGGCAAGAGGTTGCCTTTCCCGAAGGCACGTACCCCGGTGATTACCTGATCCCGGTTGGTGAAACTCTCAAGGCCAAGGTTGGCGATGCCTATGTGGGCCAGGACGAAAGCGTCTGGCTGGCTGAGGTGCGAGAATTTGCGACGGAACAGATGATGGATCTGATCCGCGCCGATCTCAAAGCGCTTGGCGTCGAGATGGATGTCTTTTACTCGGAAAAATCGCTTTATGGTACGGGCCGGATCGAGGCCGCCTTGGAAGATCTGAAATCCAAAGGTTTGATCTACGAGGGTGTGCTTGAACCGCCCAAAGGCAAAAAGCCCGAAGACTGGGAGCCGCGGGTTCAGACCCTGTTCAAATCCACCGAACATGGCGATGATGTGGACCGTCCTGTGATGAAATCTGATGGCGGCTGGACCTATTTTGCGCCCGATATCGCGTACCACTACGACAAGGTACAGCGCGGCTTTGATGCGTTGATTGACGTCTTCGGCGCCGATCACGGCGGCTATGTCAAACGGATGAAGGCGGCGGTTTCGGCGCTGTCTGATGGCAAAGTGCCATTGGATATCAAGCTGACACAACTGGTGAAGCTGTTCAAAAATGGTGAGCCGTTCAAGATGTCCAAGCGGGCAGGGACGTTTGTGACCCTGCGCGATGTGGTGGATCAGGTTGGCCCTGATGTGACCCGTTTTGTGATGTTGACCCGTAAAAATGACGCGATGCTGGATTTTGATTTTGACAAAGTTCTGGAACAAAGCCGTGAAAACCCGGTGTTTTACGTGCAATACGCCCATGCGCGGGTGTCATCGGTGCTGCGCAAGGCGGCTGAGGCTGGCATTGATGTGTCCGAGGCCGCGATCAAGGGCGCTGATCTGGGTAAGCTGGACCATGAGGCCGAAATTGGCGTGTTGCGCAAGCTGGCGGAATGGCCGCGTTTGGTCGAAACCGCTGCGCGCACCAATGAACCGCACCGTGTTGCGTTTTACCTTTATGAACTGGCCGGTGATTTCCACGGGCTCTGGAACCGCGGCAATGATGTGACCTCGCTTCGGTTCATTCAGGAGGGCGATGCACAAACCTCGCAGGCAAAAATCGCGCTTGCGCAGGCCGTGGCGATTGTAATTGCGGCAGGTCTTGGTATTCTTGGGGTTAATCCGGCGCAAGAGATGCGATAACGCACCAACGCGCCGATCACAGGCAACCCAAGATCAGCCCCGCAGGGCATCGTATTCTGCGGGCAGTGAGGCAGACATGGCAGATTTTACGTCCTCTCCCGTTTCGGGGGATTACGCAGATGAATCCGCATCCATCTACGTGACGGAACAGCCCGTTAACGCACTGACAACGTTCACCAATGTGGCGGGCGCTGTGGTGTCTTTGGCGCTTGTGATAGGGATCGGGATTTGGGGCTATAAACTGCTTGTGCGTGATGTGTCCGGCATTCCTGTGGTCCGTGCTGTCAGCGGTGAGATGCGCGTGCGCCCCGAAGAGCCGGGCGGCGTATTTGCCCAGCACCAGGGCCTTTCGGTCAATGAGGTTGCCGCCGAAGGCACCGCTGGCCGCCCCGCAGATGAACTGCATCTGGCCCCCGCTGCGCTGGATCTTGCCGATGAGGATCAGGTGATCACAGCGGCGATGGTTGCACAGGCGCCACAGGCCCCGATCGAGGCCCCCGCTGCGCTGAGCCCTGATGCTGCGCAGCCTGCCTTGGACGTATCAGCCGCGCTGCAATCCGGGAATGTGGATGATCTGGTCGCGCAATTGACCGAAGGCGTTGCGCCCTTGTCTGATCTGGATGACACCGCCGCCAAGCCGACCAAGACAGCCGTAAAACAGGCCGTTGCCGAAGTGCAGGCCGCCGAAAAGAAATTGGCCGCGGTTCTGGATGCCCCCGGTGTGCGGCATTCACTGCGTCCGCGCAAACGGCCCGCCAACATGCCGGTGATTGTGCCTGCCTCGTTGGCCCCGGCCACGCCACAGGAAACGCAAGACATTGATCCCGCGACCTTGCCCGCTGGCACTCGTCTGGCCCAGCTTGGCGCCTTTGACAGCGCAGACGTGGCCCGCGAACAATGGGACCAGATCAAGGGCCGCTTTGGCGTTTACCTTGAGGGCAAAAGCCGCATCGTTCAAAAGGCCACCAGCGGCGGACGCGTGTTCTATCGCTTGCGGGCAATGGGGTTTGAAGACATTGCCGATGCGCGGCGGTTCTGTTCGGCTTTGGTTGCCGAAAACGCCGATTGTATTCCCGTGGTGACACGCTGATGGGATTTGGTGCTACCATCCTTGATGCAGAAGGTCTGCGGCTCACGGCCGAGGAAAAGGCGTTTTTCCGTGATGCCGATCCCTTTGGATTTATTGTCTTTGCCCGCAACATCGACAGTCCGGATCAGCTTCGGGCGCTTTGCGGTGACATGCGCGAGGCCGTCGGCCGCGATGCGGTGATCACTATTGATCAAGAAGGCGGCCGCGTACAACGCATGCGCGCCCCGCATTGGCGCGAATGGCCCGCGCCGCTGGAATTTGTCGCGCTTGCCGGGGATCGCGCCGAAGAGGCGATGTACCTGATGTACCGCACTATCGCGCATGAGCTGCGCAGTTGCGGGGTTGATAGCAACTGCGCGCCAATGGTGGATATCGCCGGGCCGCAAACCCATCCGTTTTTGCGCAACCGCTGTTACGGCAGTGACCCCGAGCGGGTGATCAATGTCGCCCGCGCGGCGGCCAAGGGGCTGCTGGATGGCGGAGTGTTGCCAGTGATGAAACATATGCCGGGCCATGGCCGCGCCACGATGGACAGCCATTTCGATCTGCCATTGGTCGAGGCACAGATTGCCGATTTGCGCCGCAGCGATTTTGCGCCCTTCAAGGCGCTCAATGACTTGCCGATGGGAATGACCGCGCATCTGGTCTATGAGGCGCTCGACTATCGCCCGGCGACCCTGTCCCCCAAGGTCATGCATCTGATCCGCGAAGAGATCGGTTTTGACAACCTGATCATGACTGATGACATCTCGATGAAAGCGCTCAGTGGCACACCGCCCGAGAATGCCGCCGCTGCTGTCGCGGCGGGCTGTGATGTGATCCTCTATTGCAACGCGCCGCTGGCCGACCGCATCGCCGTGGCCGAGGCCGCAGGCGAGATGACGCCCGCCGCCCAGACCCGCGCAGAGCGGGCACTTGGCATGCGCATAACACCCGAAGATATTGACATTTCCGCCCTTGATGCGCAGCTTGAGACGCTTCTGGGCGGGGCATCTCATGGCTGACACCTCACTATTCGAAGAAGACGCCGTTTCAGTGGCGGACCGCCTCGCGGCGGAAGCGCTGATTGTGGATGTTGACGGCTATGAAGGGCCGCTGGATCTGCTCTTGTCGCTGAGCCGGACGCAAAAGGTGGATCTGCGCAAAATTTCGGTGCTGCAACTGGCGCGGCAATATCTGGCCTTTGTGGAAAAGGCCAAGGCGCTGCGGCTGGAACTGGCGGCGGATTATCTGGTGATGGCCGCCTGGCTGGCGTTTTTGAAATCCCGTCTGTTGTTGCCGCCGGACCCCGACGAAGAAGGCCCCTCGGGCGAGGAACTGGCCGCGCATTTGGCGTTTCAGCTTGAGCGATTGCAGGCCATGCGCGATGCCGCTGCCCGCCTGATGGCGCGGGATCAATTGGGCCGTGATTTCTTTGCCCGCGGGCAGACCCATGAGGTCAAGCAGGTGCGGCGGGTGACCTATACTGCGACATTGCTTGACCTGATGCAGGGCTATGCCCGGATTCGCACCCGCGATGATTTCCGCCCCTTTGTGATGGATCGCGATGCGGTCTTTACAATGGAACAGGCGCTGGACCGGATGCGCGGGCTGATCGGCTATGCCGGCGATTGGTCGGATCTGACCAGTTATTTGCCCGAGGGTTGGGAAAGTGACCCGGTGCGCCGCCGCTCTGCCACGGCATCAACCTTTGCGGCCTCACTGGAACTGGTAAAAGAAGGCCATCTGGAAATCCGGCAGACAGAGCTGTTTGCGCCGATCCAGTTGCGCAAAAAGGAATAGAACGTGGCCGAAGACAGCCCAGACATCGAAGAAAGCCTGTTTGAAGCGCCGCCCATGGCCGAGCAGGAGCGCATGATCGAAGCGGTGCTTTTTGCCACCTCTGATCCGATCACGCTCAAGGATCTGGCCGCGCGGATGCCGCATGGCTGTGATCCGGCCGAAGCGATGGTGCATCTGCGCGAACGCTATGAGGGGCGGGGGGTGCAGGTGGTGCGTGTCGGGGACGGCTATGCCATGCGCACGGCGCCGGATCTTGGATTTTTGATGCAAAAAGAAACGGTTGAGGTGCGCAAGCTGAGCCGCGCCGCGATCGAAACACTGGCGATCATTGCGTATCATCAACCTGTGACGCGGGCCGAGATCGAAGAAATTCGCGGCGTTTCCGTGTCGCGCGGGACCGTGGATCAATTGTTGGAACTGGAATGGATCCGCTTTGGCCGCCGCAAGATGACACCGGGGCGGCCGGTGACATTTGTGGTTACGCAGACCTTCCTTGATCACTTTGGTCTTGAGAATGCCCGCGATCTGCCGGGACTCAAGGAACTCCGCTCTGCCGGGCTGCTTGAGAACCGTCCGCCGCTTGGCACATTGCCAACACTGGGCGAGGACGCGGAGGAAGATCCTGAAGCGACCGAGGGTCAGAGCGAACTTTTTGAAGATTAATCCCCGCTTTGCCCGAAAAACGACAGATTTAACGCTATGTTAAGCTGCGAGGCAGAAAAGGGTCAGTTCATGAACCAGATTATCAATATGATCATTCGGCAGGTGATGCGCCAGCTTATCAACCGCGGAGTGAACGCAGGTTTCAATCAAGCCAGCAAGCTTGGCAAAGGCAAAAGCGCCCGTGCGGATGCGGATGCCGGGCCGCAGATGACAGGTGCGGAGCGCCGCGCCCAGCGGCAGGCGCGTCAGTCGATGAAGGCAATGCGCCGGGTCAGCAAGTTCTGATCTGCGGATTTTTGCGGTGCAGAAGGGGGCCAGCCCCCGACCGCCCATTGGGCGATCTCCCCCGGATTATTTTTGGCCAAAAAGGGCAGCGGCTCAGGGGCTTTTGAAGTGCTTGGACAGTTTCAGACCTTGGCCCTGATAGTTTGACGCCAGATCCGCGCCGTAAAGCTGGGTCGGCGGTTCGGCCATACGTTCATAGACCAAGCGGCCCACGACCTGACCATGCTCCAGCACAAAGGGGGCCTCATGGCAGCGCACCTCCAGCACGCCGCGCGATCCTGCGCCGCCTGCATCGGCATAGCCAAAACCGGGGTCGAAAAAGCCCGCGTAGTGCACACGGAATTCACCCACCATCGCCAAAAACGGTGCCATTTCAGCGGCATAGTCTGGCGGAATGGTCACCGCCTCGCGGCTGACAAGGATGTAGAACGCACCGGGGTCGAGGATGATTTGGCCATTGTCGCTGTGCACTTCTTCCCAGAAATCGGCTGGTGTGTAATGGCCGATGTTGTCCAGATCGATCACGCCCGTGTGCGGCTTGGCGCGGTAGCCGACCAAGGTTGTGCCGGGCAGGCGCAGATCGACGGAAAAGCCCAGACCTTCGTCAATGACGGCCTCACCATCCACCAGCGGTGTTTCGCTGTGCAGATCGCGCAGGGCGGCATCGTCCAGCACAGCATCACCGCGTCCAAAGCGGATTTGGTTCAAGCGCATGCCCGGACGGACCAGAACAGAAAAGGAGCGCGGGCAGATCTCGGCATAAAGCGGGCCGGTGTATCCCGGCGCGACACGGTCAAACTCTGTACCGCTGTCAGTGATCGTACGGGTCAGAAGATCCAGCCGCCCGGTTGAGCTTTTGGCGTTGGCGACGGCCGCCACATCATCGGGCAGGGCCAGCGATTCCATCAAAGGGACAACGTAAACACAGCCTTTTTCAAGCACGGCACCGTCGGTCAGGTTGACCTGATGCATCTGGAATTCGTCCAGCCGCTCGGCCACGGTTTTACCTGCACCGGCCAGAAACGAGGCCCGCACCCGGTAGGCGACGGTGCCGAGACGCAGATCAAGGCTGGCGGGCTGGATCTGTTCGGGGATCACCGCAGGAGATGCGGCGATGGCGCCGTTTTTGATCATGCCGGAGATATGCTGGTTCGGGATCACGCCGTTCATTGCGCCGCTCTTTCTTCAAAAACAAACGCCCGCGTCCCAACAAGGGCGCGGGCGGTTTGATGTTGTGTTGGTCGGGCTAGCAGGACTCGAACCTGCGACCTTCCGTCCCCCAGACGGACGCGCTACCAGGCTGCGCCATAGCCCGACTTGAGCCGGTTCATACCTGATCTTGCCGCTGGTGCAAGAGGGAATTGCCACCGATTGCATGGGTTTAGTCTTTTGTTCCGGCACTTGCGCCGCCGCGCCGGCTTGCGGCCATCGAATCGCGCAGGGCTGTGAGCCGTTGCAAAAGCGGCGCGGCGAGACGGGCCTGATCGGGCGTGAGGCGTTTGGCGCGGAACGCCGCGCTGAGCACGGCTGGGCTGGCTTCGATCTGGTCTTCGGGCGTGATTGCAGGTCCGTCAATGATCCGAGGTTTCGGGGCAGGCGGCGGTGCTTCCGGCTCTGGCGTGGGCTCAGGGTCTGCGGCCTGCGGTTCGGGTGCTTGCGGGGCCTCATCGGACACGGGCGCGGATGGCTCTTCTGCGGCCGGCGGGTTGTCACGGGCCGCGGGTGTTTCCGGGGTCAGTGGCCGGCGCAGGAAATCTGGTATGGCGGCCGCGGCGGTTTGCTCTTCCGTGGGTTTGGGGCGGTCTGGTGCGGCGGCATCCTGTGCGGCGGTCTCTGTGCCATCGGATGCGGCAGCGGGTTCTGATTGCGCTTGGGATTCCTCGGCAGGCTGCTCAGCGGCAGGCTGCTCAGCGGCAGGCGGCGTTTGCGCCGCGGCGGATAATGGCGATGGCTGGATGCCTGCGGCGTCTTGCTTTGCGGGCGCTGGTGGTGCGCTATCCACAGGGGGTGTCGGCGCGGCAGATACGGCTGGCTGCGCGGGTTCTTGAGCTTCCGCATGGTCATCTGTTGGCGCTTTTATGGGATCGGCTGCAATGTCTGCAACTTCATCTACCGCTTTAACTTCATCAGATGTTTCTTTTTTATCAGTATCTTCTGTGGCGTTTTTGATGCCATCTTCGGCCGGTTTCGCCTCAAAATTCAGCACCACACCTTTGGGTTCTTCGGCAATCGTCACGGGCACTTCGGCCTGCTGCAAGACGCTGGTATCTTCGCCAATTTGCTGCAATGTCAGTTCATCCAGCGGCGGCGACATCTCTGCGACATGGCTCATGCCTTCTTCGCGCAGGATCTTTTGCACGCCTTTGATGGTTAGACCATCCTCGTGCAAAAGCTGCTTGATCCCGCCCAAAAGCATCATATCCGCAGGCCGGTAATACCGGCGCCCGCCTGCACGTTTGATTGGCTTCACTTGCGTGAATTTGCTTTCCCAAAAGCGCAGCACATGGGCCTGAATACCCAGCCAGTCTGCGACCTCGGAAATGGTGCGGAATGCGTCGGGCGATTTGGCCATCAGATCAGGACTTGTTCCCGTCTGCGACACGGTCTTTCATCAGGTGCGACGGACGGAAGGTCAGCACGCGGCGCGGGTTGATTGGCACCTCTTCACCGGTCTTTGGGTTGCGTCCAACGCGGGCGGTTTTGTCCCGTACGGAGAAGGTGCCAAAGGACGAGATCTTGACCTGTTCACCGGCGACCAATGCATCGGACATATGGTCCAGCACGGTTTCAACCAGCTGTGCGCTTTCGTTGCGTGACAGACCGACCTCGCGGAAAACCGCCTCGCTTAGGTCCATACGCGTTAAAGTCTTATTCGACATTCCATCCCCCATGTTTTGATCAACATAGGCCGTTGGGAAATTCGGAGTCAATATCAATGGCTTGCAACGCATGATTGAGTTGCGTTTTTTTGGTCCTGATCTCAGGTATTTACCAGCGCAGAACCACTGCGCCCCAGGCCAGGCCGCCGCCGATTGCCTCGGTCACAATCAGGTCGCCCTGTTTGATTTGGCCGCGGTTGCGGCCCACGGACAGGGCCAGCGGGATCGAGGCGGCAGAGGTGTTGCCGTGGTCCTGAACGGTCACGACCACCTGTTCCATTGGCAGATCCAGCTTTTTTGCGGTGCCTTGAATGATGCGGATATTGGCCTGATGGGGCACGATCCAGTCGATCTCGCTTGCGCTGACGCCTGCACGCTCCATCGCGGTTGTGGCTGTGGCCGCCAGTTTGGAGACCGCGTGGCGGAACACCTGATTGCCCTGCATCCGCAGATAGCCTGTGGTGCCCGTGCTGACGCCGCCATCCACATAAAGCAGGTCGCGGTAACGGCCGTCTGAGTTCAGGTCTGTGGACAGGATGCCGCGATCAGCGGGGCTTCCTGCACCGTCCTGCGCTTCGAGCAGCAATGCGCCTGCGCCATCGCCAAACAGCACGCATGTTGATCTGTCCGTCCAGTCCATGATGCGGCTGAAGGTTTCGGCGCCAATCACCAACACTCGTTTGGCTTGTCCCGAGATGATCAGGGCGTTGGCGTTGCTCAGCGCATAGACAAAACCGGCGCAGACGGCCTGCACGTCAAAGGCAAAGCCGCGGGTCATGCCCAATTCAGCCTGCACCATGGTCGCAGCGCTGGGGAAAGTCAGATCGGGCGTGGATGTGGCCACGATGATGGCATCAACGTAATCCGCGGCCAGCCCAGCGTCCTTGAGGGCGGCTGTGGCGGCGGCTGTGGCCATGTTGGAGGTGGTTTCACCCTCGGCTGCGAAATGGCGGCGTTCGATCCCTGAGCGGCTGCGAATCCATTCGTCATTGGTGTCCAGTGTGGCCTCAAACTCTTTGTTTTCGACAACACGTTCAGGCAGGTAGTGGCCACAGCCGATCACAACAGCGCGCAGGCTCATCTGGGTTATTCCTCAGTCGGTAATGTGGCAGCGACACGGGCTGCCAGCTTATCGTTGAACTGGTTCTCTGACAATTGTGCCGCCAGTTTTATTGCCGCCGAGACACCAGTGGCATCGGCGGAGCCGTGGGATTTGACCACTGTGCCATTGAGGCCCAGAAACACGCCGCCATTGACGCGGCGTGGGTCGATTTTCTTGCGCAGGCGCATCAGGGATGGATAGGCTAACAGCGCGGCCAGTTTGGACAGAATCGAATGGTTGAACGCCTCGCGCAGGCGCAGGCTGACCAGGTTTGCTGTGCCTTCGCCCGTCTTAATCGCGACGTTTCCGGTAAATCCGTCCGTGACAATGACATCTGCCACGTTGCCCGAGATATCACCGCCTTCGACAAAGCCGACAAATTCAAAGCCCGCTTCGGCTTCGCGTTCCCGAATCAGATCATAGGCTTCTTTGAGCTCGCTCCGGCCTTTGTGTTCTTCGGTGCCGACGTTCAGCAGGCCAACGCGGGGGCGGGACAGGTCCATGCCGTTGCGGGCATAGGAAATGCCCATCAAGGCAAAGCGCATCAGATCATCAGCATCTGCCCGCACGTCCGCACCCACGTCCAGCATGACGTTGAACCCATGCGGATTGGAGGAAGGGTAAAGAACAGCAATTGCGGGGCGGTTCACGCCGGGCAATTTGCGCAGGCGGATCATTGAGATGGCCATCAGGGCGCCGGTGTTGCCGCAAGACACGGCCACAGCTGCCTCGCCGGAACGGACAGATTCAATGGCCGACCACATCGAGGTGTCTTTGCCGGTGCGCACCACTTGGCTGGGCTTGTCATCCATCGTGACGACGCCGCTGGTGCCGCGAATTTCGCAGCGCCCAGACAATTCGGGACGTTTCGCCACCAACGCGGTCAATGCGGCCGCGTCGCCGTGCAAAATAAACCCGATGTCGGAATTCAACTTCGCAGACAAAGAACACCCGGCAACCACTGCTGCCGGGCCTTCATCACCCCCCATGGCATCCACGGATATGAGGGTGTGTCTGGCTTTCGCGTTGTTCTGATCGGTCTGGGCCGTCATGACTGCGAATGCCTTATATGATCTGCGAACAGAGGATAAACGCGCTTAAGCTGCGTCGTCTTCCAGATCGATCTCGTCGGTCAGGGCAACAACTTCGTTGTCGTTGTAGTGACCGCAAGATGCGCAAACGTGGTGGGGGCGTTTCAGCTCACCACAGTTGGAGCATTCGTTTGGATTCTCTGCGGAGAGCGAATCGTGTGCGCGGCGGTTGTTGCGGCGCGACTTGGAAACTTTATTCTGCTGGACAGCCATGTCTGGTGCCTTTGTCATTCGGGGGTCGGAGCCAAAATGCGCTGGCCGGACCCGTGTTTCATCTATCCCCTGATCGGGCGTGACGCCGCTTTAGGCCCAAGGCCCCGCAATGTCCAACCTTAATTGGGGTGAGGGCGGCAAAATACTGCGAAACTGTGACGATGCAAGCCCGTAATTCGGCCTGCGCGATCTTGCGCTAGTCCTCATCCTTTTCCAGCTTTCCCTTCAGCGCGGCCAGACCGGCAAAGGGCCGGGCGTCTTCGTCCGTCATCGGGGTCTCTCCGGGCTTGGTATACACCATTTGGCCCAGTTCTGCATCGGTTTTGCGCGGATAATCGGGCACCGCAAGGGCCAGCGCCTCCATCATCACCACGGCGGGATCAATCCACTGGCCAAGTGCCTCGGTGCTGTCATCCTCGGGCATTTCTGCCTCGGCTTCATCGGTTTCTTCGAAGTCGCTGACAAAATGCCGGGTCACATCTACGTCAATGCGGGTAGTCACAGGTTCCAGCGTGACGACGCAGGGCTGCACCACAGTCGCGCCAAGGCGGGCCGTGAGGGTCCAGTCGGTCTTGCCCTGAGGGGCGATGGTGCCCTCAAAGGCCAGCTTGCGCAGGGCGCTGAGGTCCAGTTCCTGTGCGATCAGTTCGCGTTGCGGCGCCTCTGGGCGCAGGGCAAAACTGTTGTCAGAGCTATGCGACAGCTCTGAAACGCGAAACGCGGTGTCACTGGGAGGGGTGCGAGACATGGCAAGCCTTCTTTCGTTTCTTGAAACCAAGGGGCTCCTTGGTGTATGCGGAATAAAAGCCAGAACATCCAAGGGCAAGAGGGCAGACCACATGCGTAACAAGAGCCGCGCCAGCATTATGGCAATTCGGGCTGCATCCTTTGGCCTGATCTTTGCCCTCGGGGCCTGTACGGCCAAGTATCAGAACCATGGATATATACCCCCGAAGGAAGATCTGGATCAGATCACAGTGGGTGTGGACACCCGCAGTTCGGTCGCTGACAAGATTGGCACACCGGCCTCTGCGGGGGTTTTGACCAATTCGGGCTATTACTATGTCCGGTCGCGCAAACGTGCGCTTGGCCCGCTCGCCAACCGCGAGATTGAGCGTGAAGTCCTGGCTATCAGCTTTTCCGAGGCGGGCATCGTGCAGAACATCGAACGGTTCGGCCTCGAAGACGGGCGCGTGGTTGCGTTGGAACGGCGGGTGACATCTTCCGCTGTCAGCAACAAAACCTTCCTGCGTCAGCTTTTGGGCAGCATTGGCCGGATCACACCTGCCGGGTTCAACGGCTGATTTTTTCGGTCATGTTCCGGTTACGTTTTGTGGTCTAACATCGGGCGGTAAAACGCTGATCGAAAGAAGCCGGCATGATCTTGCTTGAAAAAGGCAGATATAGAGCGCGTCAATCCGGCGATCCTATGGATATCGCGGCGGCACAGGCCTTGCGGGCGCGGTGTTTTGGATTGAACACCGCCGCAGATCACGATTCCTTTGATGTCAAAAGCGTGCATATCCTATTGGAAGATTCCACAGACGGGACGTTGGTGTGTTGCTTCCGGCTGTTGCCCTTGCAAGGCCGGGATTTGCCCAATTCCTATGCCGCGCAGTTCTATGAGCTGAGTGCGCTTGCCGCCTATGACGGGTTGATGATGGAAGTGGGGCGATTTTGTATCACGCCGGATCGCACCGACCCAAACATTCTGCGCCTCGCATGGGCGGCGATGACAGATTATGTGGACAGGGCAGGCGTGGGCATGTTGTTTGGCTGTTCTTCTTTTGCCGGGGTCGAAACGGCGCAATATCTGGATGCCTTTGCCGTGCTCAGGGCGCGGCATCTGGCGCCGAAACGCTGGTTGCCACAGATCAAAGCGCCTGACGTGTTCCGGTTTGCTGCGAAACTGCGGCGCAAGCCGGATATGAAACAGGCGATGTTGCGGATGCCGCCGCTGCTGCGCAGCTATTTGATGATGGGCGGCTGGGTCAGCGATCATGCCGTGGTGGATCGCCAGATGAACACCCTGCATGTCTTTACCGGGCTTGAGATCGGGGCGATTCCGGCGGCACGAAAACGGCTTCTGCGTGCTTTGGTCTAGAATAATCAGACAGCGGCAATTGACCTCCGCGCTGGCGCCCGATAGCTGGCAACCATGGCACGCGCACCTCTTTTACAACTGAATGAAATTTCGCTTACCTTTGGCGGCGATCCTGTTTTTGACGGCCTTTCGCTGGTGATCCAGCCGGGGGACCGCGTGGCGCTTGTCGGGCGCAACGGATCGGGCAAATCCACCTTGATGAAAGTCATGGCCGGGCTGGTTGAAGCCGACCGCGGTGATGTGATTGCCGGGCCGGGCGTCAGTGTTGGCTATATGGAACAGGATCCGGATCTGAGCGGGTTTGAAACCTTGGGCGAATTTGCCGCTCACAGCCTTGATCCGGGCGAGATGTACAAAGTCGAACGCGCGGGCGAGGGGCTGAAGTTTGATCCGGCACGACCTGTGGCCACGGCCAGTGGCGGCGAACGGCGGCGGGCGGCCTTGGCGCGTTTGATGGCCGAAGAGCCTGAACTGATGTTGCTGGACGAGCCGACGAACCACCTTGATATCGAGGCGATTGCCTGGCTCGAACAGGAACTGAAAAACACCCGTACCGCCTTTGTGATCATCAGCCACGACCGCGCCTTTCTGCGCGAATTGACCCGCGCGACCCTTTGGATCGATCGCGGTATGGTGCGCCGGCAGGAAAAGGGCTTTGCCGCCTTTGAGGCTTGGCGTGACACCCTGTGGGATGAAGAGGACATGCAGCGCCACAAGCTGAACCGCAAGATCAAGGCCGAGGCGCGTTGGGCGGTTGAGGGTATCTCGGCGCGGCGCAAACGCAATCAGGGTAGGGTGCGGGCGTTGCAGGACCTGAGGGCGCAGCGGGCGGCGCAGATCACCCGCCAAGGCACCGCCGCGATGGAACTGGACGTCGGTCCCAAATCCGGGCGCAAGGTGATCGAGGCCACGGGGCTTTTCAAAGGTTTCGGCGACAAAACCATCGTGAAGGACTTCTCCCTCACGGTGCAGCGCGGCGACCGCATCGCGCTGGTTGGTCCCAATGGCGTGGGCAAAACCACCTTGCTCAATATGCTGATTGGCCGCGAAAAACCGGACGCTGGCACGGTGAAACTGGGCACCAATCTGGAACTGGCGCTGTTTGATCAGGCGCGGGCACAGCTTGATGGCGATATGACTTTGTGGGAAAGCCTCACGGGCGATCCTGACATGCGCGTGTCGGGCAAGGCCGATCAGGTCTTGGTGCGCGGCAACCCCAAGCATGTCGTTGGATATCTTAAGGAATTTCTGTTTGATGAGGCGCAGGCCCGGGCGCCGGTGCGGTCCCTCTCGGGCGGCGAAAAGGCGCGGCTTTTGCTGGCCAAGATCATGGCACGGTCCAGCAACCTGTTGATTTTGGACGAACCGACCAACGATCTGGACGTGGAAACGCTGGACCTGTTGCAGGAACTGCTGGGCAATTACGATGGCACGGTGATCCTTGTCAGCCACGACCGCGATTTTCTGGACCGGGTTGCCGCCACCACCATCGCAATGGAGGGCGACGGCAAAGCAACAATCTATGCCGGGGGCTGGAGCGATTATCTGGCGCAGCGCGGACAGGATGATTTTGCCCAAAGTGTCGCGGAGACCAAGAAAGCCGCCGTGGCACGGCCCAAACAGGATAAAACCGCCAAGAAAGGTCTCAGCTTTACCGAAAAGCACCGCCTTGAAGCTTTGCCATCCGAATTGGAACGCCTTGAGGCCGAGATTGGCAAACTCGAAGAGCTGCTTGCAGATCCTGAGCTGTTCACCCGCGAGCCGGTCAAATTCAAAAAAGCCACCGAAGCTTTGGTGCAGCGCCAAGAGAAACTGGCCGCCTCCGAAGAGGAATGGCTTGAGCTGGAAGAGAAAGCCGCAGGTTGATCAGCCCCAAGGCCGCCAGCGCAGCCATGTGCCGCCGGTCTGTACCCTCCGTGCACCGCTGCGCAGTTTGAACCGGTTCAATCCGGCGGTGCGCGGATTCAGAAGCCCCAGATCAACAGTTTCAATCCCGATCCGCGCCAGATCGCAGAATGCCCGCCATAACAGCAGGTTATGTGCGCACTCCGCCTTGCCCCGCGTGGTGGTGTGACCGATGTGATAACTGGCCCGCCCGCCATGCGACAAAAACAACATATGCGCCACCGGTTGCGGCCCTAAGGATGCGATAAACAAGTGGGTCTGGTCCGGTGCGGCCTTGGCAAAAGCAGCGGTCAGGGGGGCAGGCCAATGGGCATATCTGCGTACCTGCGCCTGCGCCGCATCAAGCCGCAGCACGGGATGATCCGGATCCGCAGGCATAAGCGTTTGCGACACTTTCAGCGGACCGGCTTCTGCCTTGCGCAACTGATTGCGCCACTTGGGATGCAACGCGGCGCGGCGCTGCGCCTCAGGTGGTCGCAGATCCACCTGCGCTGTCGATTGGGGCCGGTGCAGCCGTATCGCCCCGAAACCCTGCCATGACTGCTCCGGTGACAGGATCAGTGGCAAGCGTTGCAATCCTGTGTCCGACAGTTGGGCCGCCAGATCATCCGTGGGCATGGCACGGGGCAGCATCAGCACCGGCACGCCAAAGAATCGCCGCTTGAGAATTACGGTTCCATCCGGCAACACAATCGGATTTTGCCCGCACAATCGCAGCGCAGCCACAAAGGCGGGGTCTTGCAGCAAGGCATGGGAGGAAGGGCGGACCGCATCGAACATGTGCCCGATAAAGCCCGCCCTTGGTTAATTTGCGGTTAGCATGCTTGTGGTCAGCGCTTGTCACCTTGCGAACAAGTGACCCGAAAAAGGGTTGCACTGGTCGATGAATACCTAAGATCGCTGGCCGGGCATTTTCTGCGCCGCTCGAAATGCCCCATCATCTTCTTGGCCTGTGCAACTGACGGGATCGGCGTACCCGCGAGGGTTACGATGCCGACTTCATAAAAGGTCTTACTCCGCCCGGCTTTGCGCGGTTTCGTGGCAAATGCATGGTAGCTGCCTTCTCCGATATAGCGGGTCTTGATGTCGAACGGGATCAGAGCCTCCCCGCGACAGACCGCCTGAACTGTTTGCGGTCTCACAAGCTTTGCAAGGGACTTTGGCAGACAGTTGGCCAATCCCGGTGTCGCGGACATGCACAGGCCCGCGACAAGGCCAAGGTTAACCCAATTGTACAAGCGCATGGCGTTTCTTCCCGGCGGAGAGTTTTATGGGGCTCGACAGGGCAGCCGCGTCAATCATCAGGCCAGCATTGGTCAGCGGGGCGTCATCCAGTTTGGCACCGTTCTCCGCAATCAGGCGCTTGGCCTCCTTGCCGGAACCCGCCAGACCGGACTTCACGATCAGTTGCACAATCGACATCCCGTCGCCCAGATCCGCCGCCGACAGGGTCAATGTCGGCAAATCATCACCGACACCGCCCTTTTCAAACACCTCACGTGCCGTCGCCTCTGCCGCCTGCGCGGCCTCCGCGCCATGCAACAGCGTCGTGACCTCATTTGCCAGCCGCACCTTGGCTTCGTTGATCTCGGACCCGGCGAGGGCACCCAGACGATCACATTCATCCACTGGCATCTCAGTATAAAGCTTCAGGAACCGGCCCACATCGGCATCTGTGGTGTTGCGCCAGAACTGCCAGAACTCATAGGGCGACAACATATCGCCATTCAGCCAGATCGCACCGGCCTGGCTTTTGCCCATCTTCTTTCCATCCGAGGTGGTCAGCAAAGGCGATGTCAGACCGTAAACCTCACCGTCAATCACCCGGCGGGTCAGGTCGATCCCGTTGACGATATTGCCCCATTGATCCGACCCACCCATTTGCAGGATACAGCCATAACGGCGATGCAATTCCATAAAATCATAGGCTTGCAGGATCATGTAGTTGAATTCGAGGAACGACAGGCTTTGTTCGCGGTCCAGCCGCGATTTGACACTTTCAAAGCTCAACATCCGGTTGATCGAAAAATGCCGGCCAATGTCGCGCAGGAAATCGAGATAGTTCAACTCATCCAGCCATTCGGCATTGTTGATCATCATCGCATCCGACGGACCATCGCCATAGGTCAGATAGGCCGAGAATACCTTTTTGATGCCCGCGATGTTGTCGTCAATCTGATCGGGGCCAAGCAGGGGGCGTTCATCGGCGCGGAACGAGGGATCGCCCACTTTGGTTGTGCCGCCGCCCATAAGGGTGATCGGCTTGCCACCCGACTTTTGCAGCCAGCGCAACATCATGATCTGGATCAGAGACCCCACATGCAAAGACTTCGCAGTGGCATCAAAACCGATATAGCCCGGCTGCCCGCCCTTGCGCAGCGCCTCATCGAGGCCCTGATAATCGGTGCAATCGGCGAGAAAGCCGCGCTCTTTCATCGTGTGGATGAATTCCGATTTGGGATGGTAGGTCATGATCACTTGCCTCGGGCTTGAATTGCGGGGCAATCTATAGGCGCAGAGCAGTCAAAGGAAAAGGCCATGAATAAGGCCATCGGAAAAACAGGCCCGGTTGTGGCATTGGGGGCGATGTCCGGCACCTCGCTGGATGGGGTGGATGCGGCGGTGCTGAGTACCGATGGGCATGACATTCTGTCCTTCGGGGGCAGCGCCTATCGTGCCTATACGCCGCAAGACCGTGCCACGATCGCAGCCGGTTTCGGCAAATGGTCCGGAGCCGAAGTCGAAGCCGCTGCACAGGTGGTCGAAGCCGCGCATCTAGAACTGCTTGCAACTTTCGAAGATGTTGATTTGGTTGGATTTCACGGCCAAACTCTGGCCCATGCCCCACGGATGCAAGGCACCTTGCAAGTGGGAGACGGTGCAACCTTGGCCAATGAATTGGGCCTGCCAGTGGTCTGGGATTTCCGCAGCGCCGATGTGGAACTCGGCGGCGAAGGGGCGCCGCTGGCACCGTTCTTTCACCACGCCTGCGCCCGCTGGGCCAAGCTGGAAGGGCCGGTCGCATTCCTCAATTTGGGCGGGGTCGGGAATTTGACATGGGTTGATCCCAGCTTTGATCACCCTCAGGAAGAGGGGGCGCTATTGGCGTTTGACACTGGCCCTGCCAATGCGCCGGTCAACGATCTGATGCACTCGCGTCTGGATTTGCCATTTGATGAGGGGGGCAAGATCGCCGCCAAAGGGCAGGTGGAACAGGGCGCGTTGGAGCTGTTTCTGGCGGAACCATACTTTGCAAGAATACCGCCCAAGTCACTGGACCGCAATGATTTTGCCGAAATTGTGGCGCTGGTGAACGAGCTGTCCGATGCCGATGCCGCCGCCACATTGACCGCCATGTGCGCCGCTGGCGTGGCCGAGGCGATGCAGCATTGTCCCAAGCCGCCCACACGGGTTCTGGTGACCGGCGGCGGGCGGCACAATCCGGTCTTGATGCAAATGCTGTCCGTGAGTCTTGATTGCCCGGTCACGCCGGTCGAAGACGTCGGCCTGGACGGTGATATGCTTGAGGCGCAGGCCTTTGCCTATCTGGCCGTGCGCGTGGCACGCGGCTTGCCCACGTCTTGCCCCGGCACCACCGGTGTACGCGCGGCTGTGGGCGGCGGAACGGTCAGCTTGCCTTAACGAAGGGCAGTTCTGTTTGGCAAATACCCGGGGCCCTGCCCCGGACCCCAGAGGTTTAAGGGCCAAATGAAGAAAAAGGCGTTCTTGTCTTCATTTGGCTAAAAAACCTCCGGGGGGAGCGCCGCGCAGCGGCGATGGGGGCTGGCCCCCTTTAACGCGGGATATCAAAATCCGGCGCGGCGAGGGTGAAGCCCGCAAATTCAAATCCCGGCGAAACCGTGCAGCTGACCAAGGTGTAATCGCCAGTGGTACGCGCGGCCTGCCAATGGTTTTCCGGCACGATGATCTGCGGTGCGCCTTTGTTTAGATCCGGTGTCAGCAGGTGATCTTGCGCCGGGCCAGCATCGGTTGATGCCATTGATAGGATCAGCGGCGCGCCCGCGTGATAGAGCCAGATCTCGGTGGCGTCTACCTTGTGCCAGTAGCTGCACTCCCCTGATTTCAATAGGAAATAGATGCAGGTGCCGGAAGGACGGCCTGCATTTTCTGCCACCCAGGTTTGACGGTAATGGCCACCTTCGGGATGGGGGGAAAGGCCAAGGTGGGCAATGATTTGATCCGCGGTCATGACAGGGCTTTCATCATCGATAGGTTGCAAGTGGTGGCATAGCCCATGGCGCGTTTGATGCCGGGAAGCAGGGCGGCGCCGTTCATCGCATAGGACAATTCGATAAGTCCCGCTTCGCCATAGGCCCGCAAGATCTCGGCACGTGCCTCCGGCGCGTCTTCTTTTGCGGCAACAACTGCGTCGGCCAGGGCCACCACCGCGCGCAGCGGCCCATCCAACGTGCCGTTCAGGATGGCTTTGACCAGATCTTTGCTCAGCCCGGCTTGCAGCGCAAGATTGATCTCGGCCTCAACGCAGGTTCCGCAATCTGCGGCCAGCGCACCGCGCAGGCGCGCGGCGTGATAGGCCGGCGCGGGGAGGTGTTTGCGCGGATCAAGGAAGCCGAAGACCTTGTTATATCTTAACAACAGACCAAAGTTGGTCTGCGCGATTTTGCGCACGTAATCAAAGGTCACGCCGACGCGGTTCTCGGCCTGTTTGACCATTTTCAAAGTGAGGGGGGTGAGAAATGCCATGATCTTGTCCTTTGCAATATGTGGACAGATTGGCAGTGTTCGATGGATGCGCAAGGTGGCAGATGCGACAATTCAGATCAAAGATTGACCGGGCGTGTCACCCGGTCAATCCGTTTGATTGATTTACTTCAGAATGCTGCGCCCGGCGTATTCCGCCGTCTCGCCCAGCGATTCTGCGATCCGGATCAGCTGGTTATACTTCGCCAGCCGGTCGGACCGCGCCAGAGAGCCGGTTTTGATCTGGCCGCAGTTGGTGGCGACTGCGAGATCGGCGATTGTGGCATCTTCGGTCTCGCCTGAGCGGTGTGACATCACGTTGGTAAACCCGGCGCGGTGGGCCATATCGACCGCCTTGAGCGTTTCGGTCAGGGTACCGATCTGGTTGACCTTGACCAACATCGAATTGGCGCTGCCGCGTTCGATGCCAGTGGCAAGGCGGGCCGGATTGGTCACAAACAGATCGTCGCCAACCAATTGGATTTTGTCGCCCAGTTTGTCTGTGAGGGCTTTCCAGCCGTCCCAGTCATCCTCGGACATGCCGTCTTCGATGGAGATGATCGGATAGTCCGCAACCAGCGCCGCGAGATAGTCAACGTTTTCTTCGCTGGACAGGGATTTGCCTTCGCCCGCCAATTCATAACGGCCATTCTTAAAATATTCAGTTGCCGCGCAATCCAGGGCGAGGTGAATATCCTCCCCAGGCTTATACCCAGCCTTCTCAACAGATTTCAAAATGAAATCAAGCGCATCACGGGCGGAGCTGATGTTGGGCGCAAAACCACCCTCATCGCCGATCCCGGTCGAAAGGCCCGCGTCGGACAGCTCTTTCTTCAGGGTGTGGAACACCTCCGCGCCCATGCGCACCGCATCGCGGATGTTGGTGGCGCTGACCGGCATGATCATGAATTCTTGGATGTCGATCGGGTTGTCGGCATGTTCGCCGCCGTTGATGATGTTCATCATCGGCACGGGCAGGATGCGGGCGGATGTGCCGCCGACATAGCGATAGAGCGGCTGTGTGCAGAAATCTGCCGCGGCCTTGGCGGCGGCCAGCGAGACACCAAGGATCGCATTGGCGCCGAGGCGCGATTTGTTTTCAGTGCCATCCAGTTCGATCATGCTTTCGTCAATCTCGACCTGTTCGGTGGCATCGATGCCGACCAGCGCCTCGGCGATCTCGCCGTTCACGGCGGCGCAGGCTTCCAGCACGCCTTTGCCCAGATAGCGCGACTTGTCACCGTCCCGGCGCTCGACCGCCTCATAAGCGCCGGTAGATGCACCCGATGGCACGGCGGCGCGGCCCATGGTGCCGTCTTCGAGGATCACATCAACCTCCACTGTCGGGTTGCCCCGGCTGTCGAGGATTTCGCGGGCGTGGATGTCGATGATCGTGCTCATGGGCAATGTCCTTTTGGCTCAAGTCGAGTGCGTTTTAACGGGGCAGGGCCGGGTTGGAAAGGCGGCTTACTGTAGCGGCCTGATTTTGCGCTCGCGCCAGACGGTGTAAATGCCTGATGCCACGATGATCGCAGCGCCAAGCAAGGTCAGCGTATCGGGGGATTCGTCGAATATGACGACACCAGCAATCAGCGCAAAAATCAGCCGCGTATAACGGAAGGGCGTGACAAATCCGATGTCGCCGACCCGCGTAGCGGCGACGATGGCGTAATAGGCAAAAAGGCCAATGGTGATGGCCGAGACAACCTTGATCCAGCCACCAGAGGTCGGCGCGACAAGGCTTTCGCCAGTGAACAGCAACAAGATCACTCCCGCAGGCAGCACCGAGACAAAGCCGACAAAGCTGAGCTGCATCGACGACACGCTTGGCGGGATCTTGCGGGTGGACAGATCCCGCAGCGCCAGCGCAAAGACCGCGATTAGCGCCAGAATGGACAACATTTCAAAGCTGTCCATGCCGGGCCGGATGATCAAAAGCACACCAAACAGCCCGACAAAGATCGCGCTCCAGCGGCGCCAGCCCACCGGTTCACCCAAGAACAGCGCCGCGCCCAAAGTCACCACAAGCGGCGTGGCCTGCAAAATCGCCGAGGCGCTGGAGATCGGGGTGAGCACAATGGCCGAGACAAAGGTCAACGCGCCAATCAATTCGCCCATGGCGCGGGCCAGAATGGGCCAAGACATCATTTCGCGGGTGAACAGGGATCGGCCCTGTGCCAGAACCACCGCGCCAAAGACCGCCGATCCGCCAATGCCCAACATTAAGAGGATCTGACCGATGGGCAAAGCGTCGGCCAGCAGCTTGATGAACATGTCCTCAAGGGCAAAGCCCAGCATCGCCAATACCATCAGGACGGCGCCGCGAAAGTTGTCCATGTTCAGATCCTAGCCAAATGTCTTTTCTCCGCCATGACGGTTTTGGCGTCCAAGGGCAAGTGCGGCTAGAAGCTGCCTGCAACCAATGATAGCAGGAGGTATGCAAAAAGACATTTCCCGGATCTCCCCGCAAACCACCGCAGTCACACTTGCCATAGCGATCATGGGCGCGGCCCTCGGATGGGCGATCAATGCACCGGTTTATATGCTGCTTGGCCCCGCGATTGCGGTGACCTTGGCAGGTTTGGCAGGCCTATCCACGGGTGTTGACACGCGGTTGAGAGATGTGTGTTTTCTGCTGTTGGGGATCGCCGTTGGCGCGGGATTTGATGCCGATGCCTTGGCGGCGATGCTGCGTTGGCCATTGGCGTTTGTCTTTATGGCGTTGATCATCTGGGCGATCCTGATCCTATGCCGGATCATGCTGGTGCGCGGGTTTGGATTCGATCCAAGATCAGCCATCCTCGCCTCTGCGCCGGGGCATCTGAGCTTTGTTATGGCCATTGCGACCGAAGGCGGCTCTGATGTGGCGCGGATCTCGATCACACAATCGGTGCGGCTTTTGTCGCTGACGATTGTTGTGCCGTTCATTGCCTTGGCCATGGGGATCGAAGTGTCCGGCAATGTCGCGCCGCAAGGCGATCAGATGAGCCTGCCTGTGATTGGCATTCTGGCGGCACTGTCCGTTGGGGTTGGCTATATTTTCATGCGTTTGAACGTGCCTGCGCCGCTCCTCTTGGGCGGAATGGCAGTCAGCGCGATTGGGCATGTGACGGAACTGACCCCCGGTGTCTTGCCGGCATGGTTGATCCTGCCGGCCTATCTGGTTCTTGGCGGGTTGATCGGGACACGGTTTTCAGGGGTGACACTGGCCCGGCTGGCCAGCGGACTGACAGCCGGACTGGCAATCACCGGCGTGGCGGTCGGGCTGGCCGCGCTTGGCGCTGTGCCGGTTGGTCTGGCGCTGGGAATGCCCTTGGCGCATGTGCTGGTGGCCTTTGCGCCTGGTGGCTTTGAGACCATGATCGCGATGGGCGCGGTGATGGGCGTGATCCCCGGCTTTGTGGCGGCCTGCCATATCATGCGGCTTGTTGTGCTCAGTTTTGTCTTGCCCGCGATGTTGGCGCGGCACAGACGCAAAGAAGGCGCGCCTTAGTCGCCTTTTTTGATCGGCACACCATAAAGCTCCATCCGGTGACCGCGCAGCTCATATCCAAGCTTTTTGGCGATGCGTTCCTGCAATTGCTCAATCTCGGCATCGACAAATTCGATGACTTTACCGGAGTTGAGATCAATCAGATGGTCATGGTGATCCCGCTCTGCATCTTCATACCGCGCGCGCCCGTCACCAAATTCCAACTTGTCCAGAATACCGGCCTCTTCAAACAGCTTGACCGTGCGATACACCGTGGCAATGGAGATCGCTCCATCAAGGGCAGAGGCCCGTGTGAACAATTCCTCGACATCCGGGTGGTCGCGGCTGTCTTCGATGACCTGCGCAATGATGCGGCGCTGGCCGGTCATACGCAAACCCATGCTTTCGCAGCGGGTGATGATGGATGTGCTCATGGGCCGCCCCCGGTCGCCAGATCGTCAAAGAGACCCCGTCTTAGCGGTCTTCGCGCCGCAGTGCTACAGGCTTTTGGCCGCAGCGGTTGACTTTCGCGCCGCAAACCCCCATTTGACCGCTCAAGCGATGCTTCTGCCGCGTGAGCAGTTCCGGTGCCGGGGATACGCCCCAACAGTCCGGCTTGTAAGCTTCGCCCCTTGTTCCCAAAATCACGCGTGGGGCCAAACGCATCAGACAGGTGTTGGCATATGGCCCGCGCCTGCGATCTGTTTTGCGTGACCCTGCCTGCGCCTTGATGGGCGTGATGCAATAAGAAAAAGCGCCGGGGCACTGCCTCAAGGCGTTGGAAAGACGTAAGATGAGCGATTTTGACATGATGGACCTGCCACCAAAACTGGTGGAGCGTCTGAATGAAATGGGTCTCAAAGACCCGACCCCGATC
Organism: Sulfitobacter mediterraneus; assembly: GCF_003054325.1. Classification (GTDB taxonomy): domain Bacteria; phylum Pseudomonadota; class Alphaproteobacteria; order Rhodobacterales; family Rhodobacteraceae; genus Sulfitobacter; species Sulfitobacter mediterraneus. The sequence goes on along the minus strand of NZ_QBKU01000002.1, from coordinate 112,451 downwards.
CAGAAACAAGCCATCCCACATGCGCTGAACGGGCGCGATGTGATGGGTCTGGCGCAAACCGGCACCGGCAAAACCGCGGCCTTTGGTGTGCCGTTGGTGGCGCAGATGCTTGAGATGGCCCAGCGGCCCAGCCCCAAATCCGTTCGCGGTCTGGTGCTTGCCCCGACGCGGGAACTGGCCCAACAGATCATGCAGAACCTCAAAGGGTTTTGCGAACGCACCCCGTTGAAGGTCCAGATGGTTGTGGGCGGTCAGTCGATCAATCCGCAGATCAGCCGTCTTGCAAAGGGGGTGGATCTGCTGGTGGCCACACCGGGCCGCCTGCTGGATCTGATGGACCGCCGCGCAGTGCGCCTTGAGGAAACCACGTTTCTGGTGCTGGATGAGGCTGATCAGATGCTCGACATGGGCTTTATCCACGATCTGCGCAAAATCTCGTCGGTGATCCCCAAGGAACGCCAGACTATGTTGTTCTCGGCCACCATGCCGAAACTGATGAACGAGATCGCGAACAGCTACCTGCGCAGCCCGATCCGTATCGAAGTGTCCCCTCCGGGCAAGGCGGCGGACAAAGTCACCCAAGAGGTGCATTTCATCGCCAAGGCCGAAAAGACCAATCTGCTGATTGAACTTTTGGCCAAACATCGCGGTGAACGGGCGCTGGTCTTTGGCCGCACCAAACACGGGTCTGAAAAGTTGATGAAAACGCTGGTCAAAGCCGGATTTGACGCGGCCTCGATCCACGGTAACAAATCCCAAGGTCAGCGGGACCGCGCCATTGCGGGTTTCAAATCTGGTGATGTGACGATTTTGGTGGCAACAGATGTTGCGGCACGAGGCTTGGACATTCCGGACGTCAAACATGTCTACAACTACGATTTGCCAAACGTGCCTGACAACTATGTCCACCGCATTGGCCGGACCGCACGTGCGGGCAAAGACGGCGCCGCCGTGGCCTTCTGCGCACCGGATGAAATGGGCGAATTGAAAGCGATCCAGAAAACCATGGGCATCAGCATTCCCGTGGCCTCGGGCCGCCCGTGGGAGGCCGTTGATGCCCCCGACAAACCCAAGGGCAGGGGCCGCGGTCGCGGTGGTCGCCCAGGTGGCGGTGGCGGAGGTGGCGGAAATCGTCCGCAAGGCGGCGGCGGTGGCGGAGGCGCACCCGGCAAACCCGGCGCAGGCCGCAGACGCCGGCGCGGCGGCGGTGGCGGCAAACCGGGCGGTCAGAAAGCCGCCTGACCCCGCGCCCTTTTTGGCCAAAAATACTCCTGCGCGACGCAAGCCCGTTGCGCAGGTTTTTCTTTGTCAAACATACCCTCGATGTCAGGTATATAGCGACGGCACACCCATCTGATCGTGAATGTCATTGACTTGCGCCGGTTTCATGCCAAGACCCTGCGCCAGCTGGTGCAAATATTGGGCCTCATCCTGAGTGTCCAGATCAATGCCCAGCACCGACATCGCATAGACCTGCGGCCCCATGCCCTGCGGTGTTTGTGCCACCAAACCGTTGATATCCACGGGCGCTTGCAGCTGCTGCTGCACAAATGCGGCCTCTTGGGCATCCACATCACCCAACTGGCCCAGCAGTTTGTCCTTTTCCGCCTCATCAAAGGTGCCATCGGATTTGGCCGCCTGGATCATCGCGGCCAGCATCAGGGCGGCGGTGGCCTCCTGTTCCTGTGATGGTTCAATCTCCGGCTCTGGCGTGGCGTCGAATTGAGAATTCAGGACCGCGCCAAAACTGGATGTATTGCTTGCGGGACGTTGATCCATCGCCTTGGTCATCCCGGCCAACAGGCCGCCCGCACCGCCAGCACCTGCCAACCCGCCAAGCAAACCGCCCAGCCCACCTGCGCCCCCGCTGCCGCCAGAGCCGCCCAGTTGTTCCAATAGGCCGCCCAAACCGCCTGCGCTGCCTGCGCGGCTGGTGCCGCCTGCACCGCCCAACAACCCGCCCAGCATATCGTTCAATCCGCCGCCGGGCGCGCTGCCGCCGCCCGCCAGACCGCCCAGCAAGCCACCTAGGCCGCCGCCCGCGCTTTGGCTGCTGCCGCCCTTTTTCATCATCGAACTTGCGCCCTTGGCCAAGGCCACGCCAACGGCCACTTTGGCCAGTGTTTTCATCAAACTCATGTGCAGATCTCCCGTTTTGGTTTGCACGGACTGTGGCACATCTGACGCCTGATGCGAGGGGAAATTCCGCCAAGTTGCGGCATCGGCTGGCTTTTGCACATTGACTTCACCGCGCTGCTGCCCGTTTCTGGCCCGATGGACCGCAAATCACAAATAGATCTCATCGGCGCTGTGGCGCTGACAGTTTTTGCCTTTCATCTTGGTTTTAACCAGGTGGTGATCAAGGTGACGTCGGGCGGGTTCAGCCCGGTTTTTTCCGCAGGCCTGCGGTCGGCGGGGGCAGTGCTGGTGCTGCTGGTCTGGATGTATCTGCGCGGTCTGCGCATTGCCCTGCCGCGCCGCGCCTGGGTTGGCGGTCTTCTGTCGGGGCTGCTTTTTGCGCTGGAATTCACCAGTGCTTTCACCGCGCTTGACCTGTCCACGGTCAGCCGGGTTTCAGTGATCTTTTATTCGATGCCGGTCTGGCTGGCGCTGATGGCACATTTTCTGCTGCCCGGAGAACAGCTTACCGCAGGGCGCGGGGTCGGTCTGGCGCTGGCGATGGCTGGGGTGGCTTTGGCACTGCTGGACCGGAACAGCGGCGCGGCCAGTTGGACGGGGGACCTTTTGTCACTGCTGGCGGCGCTGTGTTGGGCCGGGATCGTGCTTTGTGTGCGGCTCACCCCGCTCAGCGAGGTGCCGCCCGCGCAACAGTTGATCTGCCAAGTGGCAGTTTCCGCGCCGATCCTGCTGTTGATTGCGCCGCTTTTTGGTCCGCTGATGCGCGACGTGGAGCCGATCCATGTTGCGGGGCTGTTGTTCCAGATCCTCGCGGTGGCCAGTTTCGGCTATTTGATCTGGTTCTGGCTGATGACGATCTATCCGGCATCTTCTGTCGCTTCGTTCAGTTTCCTGTCGCCGGTGTTTTCGGTGCTCTGCGGTTGGTTGATCCTGTCCGAAGAGGTGGCGCTGTCGATCTGGGCCGCATTGGCATTGGTCGCAGCGGGGATTTACCTGATCAACCGCAAGCCCGGACGCCGCCCTAGCACTTGAGTTTTTTTAGCCAAATGAAGATCAGGTGCCGCAGAAAGTGGCTGGTACGATCTCTTCTTGGCTTGGTGGGCGCTGCAGGTCCGGATCGGTGTTTTCAAAGGGCGTGGCCAGCGCAGCCATCAAGCGATGGAACGGGGCCATATCACCTGCAACTGCGGCTTCGATCATCTGTTCGACCCGGTGATTGCGCGGAATAATTTGCGGGTTTGCAGTTTGCATTCTGGACTGCGGGTCCGGCTCAACCTTGATCCGGTTGTGCCAATTTTCCGCCCAAGAATCAAAGGCTTCGCGGTTTGCAAATTGATCGCGCGCATTTGGTTTGCAAAGTGAATTAAAGGTGTTTGCAAAATCTGCGCCATCGTTTTGCATCAGCCCCAATAGCCGATCAATCAGATCGCTGTCCTCAGTGCGTGGCTTGGAGATGCCGATCTTGGCGGCAAAGCGGTCAAGCCAATTGGCCTCGATCTGGGCAGGCATGGCATGCACGATCTCGGTCGCCTCTTCGACGGCGCCGTCTTTGTCCTTAAACAATTGGATCAGGCTGGTGGCCAGCTGTGCCATGTTCCAGACCGCGATGTTGGGCTGATTGCCAAAGGCATAACGCCCCTGTTGATCAATGGAGCTGAACACACGGTTTTGATGAAACCCGTCCATAAAGGCGCAGGGCCCGTAATCGATCGTCTCTCCGCTGATGGTGCAATTGTCGGTGTTCATCACCCCGTGAATGAACCCCACGGACATCCATGCCGGGATCAGCGCGGCCTGTGCGGCGCAAACCTTGCGCAGCAGATCCATCGGGCCTGTGGCATCTGGGTAATGTCTCTTGATCGCGTAGTCGGTGAGAATGCGCAGATGATCGACCTCGCCGCGATGGGCAAAAACCTGAAAGGTGCCGACCCGCAGATGGCTTTGCGCAACTCGTGTCAGGACCGCGCCGGGCAGGGCGCCTTGTTCGCGCCAAATGTCTTCGCCGGTGGACACGGCGGCGAGCGCCCGCGTGGTAGGTATGCCGAGCGCATGCATGGCCTCGCTCACCACATATTCGCGCAGCACCGGGCCCAGCCAGGCGCGGCCATCGCCCATACGGGAATAGGGGGTCTGGCCGGAGCCTTTCAGCTGAATATCGCGGCGGATGCCGTCGGTGCCGACGACTTCGCCCAGCAGGATCGCACGCCCGTCGCCCAATTGCGGATTGAAGTTGCCAAACTGATGCCCGGCGTAGAGTTGCGCCAGGGGGACTGCGCCCGATGGCGTTTGATTGCCGCCAAAAACGGCAGCCAAATCGGGCAATTCGCCTGCATCTATGCCCATCACCTTCGCCAAATTGTCATTAAAGGCAAGTAGCTTAGGCGATTTTACCGCAGTGGGTGCCAGCCGGGTGAAAAAGGCGTCTGGCAGTTGGGCATAGGAGTTGTCAAAGGCGATGGTCATGGCGATCCTTCACAGTGTCTTTGACATGAACATATAGCGGTCGCGGGTGACAAATCCCGCCCGTTTGTAAAGTTTCACCGCGGCCTCATTGCCGCTGTCGACCTCAAGGTGAATGGCCCGCAAACCAGCGCCAGCCAAGGCGCGAGGCAGGGACATCAAGGTTTCAGTGGCAATCCCGCGTCCACGCACACCTGGGCGGATGAACAATTCGTCAATGATGGCGTCCAGACCGCCAAACTCCACGGACCAGCCGAAACAAACGACGATATAGCCAATTGGCGCGCGTGGCGGCCCGATCAGATAGGCCGCGCCGTGCGGAATACCATCCAGCAACGGGGCCAGACCCGCGCGGCGGGCCTCATCCGACATTTCGATGCCTTCCTCGGCATGAAACGCGGCAGCAAGCGTGGTGATCTTGTCCAGATGTTCCGGCTTGGCAAGGGTGAGCGCGGCGCTCACAACCGGGCCAATCTGTCGGTCAGAAGCGCAAAGAAACCATCCGCATCGATATCGCCCATGAAGGTCGCGTTGGCCGGACGATCCGTCACGCGCCACCAGTCGGCAACGGTCATGCCCATGGTCAATTCCGACTGGGTCTCGATCTCGACGTTGATGTGACGGCCTGTGAACAGATCGGGGTTGATGAGATAGGCGGTGACACAAGGATCATGCAGCGGCGCCCCGGCTGATCCGTATTTTTCCTTGTCGAAGCGTTCAAAGAAATCGGTCATTTCTGCCACGGCATTGCCTACAGGCGTGCCGATATTGCGAAAGGCATCGTTGCGCGGTTTTGTGACCAATGCCTTATGGGTGACATCGAGCGGCATCACCACAATAGGAGCGCCACATTTGAACACGATATCAGCCGCTTGCGGATCGACGTAAATGTTGAATTCCGCCGCGGGTGTGATGTTTCCCCCCTCGAAATAGCCGCCGCCCATCAGCACGATCTTGGCGATGCGATTGGCGATATCGGGGGCCTTTTGCAGGGCTGTGGCAATGTTGGTGAGCGGGCCAAGCGGGCACAAAGTGATCGTACCAGGGGCATATTCCCGCAACTGATCAATGATGAAATCCACCGCGTGACCGTCTTGCAAAGGCATGACCGGATCGGGAAGAGCGGGGCCATCGAGGCCGGTTTTGCCATGCACATGTTCTGCCGTGACCAGATCGCGGCCAAGGGGGCGGTCACAACCGGCAAAGACTTTGACATCGCTGCGCCCTGCCAATTCGCAGATGATCCGCGCGTTTTTCGAGGTCAGATCAAGCGGCACGTTGCCTGCCACACAGGTGATACCCAGCACCTCCATATCTTCGGGGCTGGCCAGAGCCAGAAGGATCGCGACAGCGTCATCCTGTCCGGGGTCTGTGTCGATGATGATCTTACGGGCGGGCATAGTGTGTTCCTTTTTTCCACTGGAATAGGGCATGAGGTTAGCGAACAAAAGGTCCGTTCACTCCTTGTTGGCGGCGGCACGCTCATCCGCCTTAATCTCATCCCACAATGCGTCCATCTCATCCAGGTTGCTTTGTGCGGGCGTTTTGCCAATGGCGGCCAGCCTTGTTTCGATCTGGCTAAATCGGCGCTCGACCTTGGTGTTGGTCAGGCGCACAGCAACCTCGGGATCGACGCCCAAATGCCGGGCGAGATTGGCCATAACAAACAAAAGATCGCCAAATTCCGCCTCAACCTCTGCCTGATCCATGTTGTCACGGGCCTCAACCAATTCACCCGCTTCCTCGGCGATTTTGCTTAGAACATCTGACGTATTGTCCCAATCAAAGCCGACACGCGCCATCCGTTTTTGCAGTTTGACGGCCCGTGTCATACCGGGCAGGCCAATCGCGACCCCGTCCAAAGCGCCTTTCAGTGCTTTTCCCGCACGTTCCTGCGCTTTGATCGCTTCCCAATCGGCGGTCTGCTGTTCGGCGGATTTGTCGCGCGATTCATCGCCGAAGACATGCGGGTGCCGCGCCACCATTTTATCGCTGATGTTCTGCACCACGGATTGAAAGCTAAAATGCCCGGCCTCTTCGCCCATTGCGGTGTGATAGACCGTCTGCAACAGCAAATCGCCCAGTTCACCTTCGAGTTCCGGCCAATCTTGGCGCTGGATCGCATCGGCAACTTCGTAAGCCTCTTCAATGGTGTAGGGGGCGATGCTGTCAAAATCCTGCTCGATGTCCCAAGGACATCCGGTGTCGGGGTCACGCAGGCGGCGCATGATCTCTAGCAGGCGTTCGATACCTGCGGATTGGTCGTTAATCAGGGTGTCGGGCATTGCAGCTTTGTCCTTGGTGGTGTCAGATGCAGCCTGATCAATTCTGAACCAAGGAGTCCACCCCATGCCTGTCGTCAACCGCATCGCCGATTTCAGTGCTGACATGGCCAAGTGGCGTCAACATCTGCACACGATCCCTGAATTGGGGTTGGAATGCCATCAGACTGCTGCCTTTGTGGCGGAGCGTTTGCGCGAGTTTGGGGTCGATGAAATTCACGAGGGAATCGCCAAAACCGGCATCGTGGCCATCATCAACGGGCAAGGCGATGGGCCAACCATGGGCCTGCGCGCGGATATGGATGCGCTGCCGATCACCGAAGAAACCGGTGTGCCTTATGCCAGTACCCATGAGGGGAAAATGCATGCCTGCGGACATGATGGCCATACGGCGATGCTGCTTGGGGCGGCGAAATATCTGGCGGAAACCCGCAATTTTGCAGGGCGTGTGGCGTTGATGTTCCAGCCTGCCGAAGAGTTTGGCGGCGGCGGTGAGATTATGGTGCAAGAGGGCGTCATGGATCGTTTCAACGTCCAGCAGGTTTATGCGCTCCACAATGCGCCGGGGCTTGAGTTTGGCCGCTTTCACACCACGCCGGGGCCGATCATGGCGGCGGCGGATACCTTTACGATCAACCTCACCGGCAAGGGGGGCCATGGCGCCCGCCCGCATGATTGCGTTGATCCGGTTGTGGCGGCCTGCGCGATCGTGCAAAGCTTGCAAACCATCGTCAGCCGCAACGTTGATCCACGTCAGCAATTGGTTGTTTCGACAACACAAATTCACACTGGCACCACCGACAATGTGATCCCCGAAGAGGTCTATATCAACGGCACTGTACGCACCTTTGACAAGGATGTGCAGGCCATGGTCGTGCGCCGGATGCAGGCGATTGTGGACGGTCACGCGGCCAGTTTTGACCTCAAAGCGGAGCTGGATTTTGAATTTGGCTATCCGCCCACGGTCAATGATCCGGGCAAGGCAGGGTTTGCCGTGGATGTGGCAGGCGAAGTCGCGGGTGAGGCAGGGGTTGAGGCGGATTTTCCGCCTGTGATGGGCGCCGAGGATTTTTCCTATATGCTTGAGGCACGGCCCGGTGCCTATCTGATGCTCGGGCAGGGTGAGGGCGCAGGCGTGCATCATCCCAAGTACAATTTCAACGATGATATCGCCCCCATCGGCGCGTCCTTCTTTGCGCGTCTGGTGGAGCGGGCACAGCCTGTTGCGGGGAAATAACATGGCGCTGGAGGATGCAAAAACCCAGGTTGATCAGGCGTTTACCCGTGATGATCTAAAGGGGCCAAGTTTCGAGAATGCCTTTGGCGGCGCGACGTCATTTCTGCGGCGGCGCTACACCAAGGATCTGACCGGCGTTGATATCGCTGTGACGGGCGTGCCGTTTGATCAGGCGGTGACCAACCGTACCGGCACCCGCCTTGGCCCGCGTGCGATCCGCGAGGCGTCCAGCTTGCAACCCTATGATCCGCCCTATGGCTGGGACTTTGATGTGCTGAGCGAATTTGCCATCGCGGACTATGGTGATCTGGCCTTTGATTATGGCCATGTCAGTCAGTTCCCCGCCGCTTTGACCGCGCATATCAAGGGTATTCTGGATGCCGGCGCGGCCAGCGTTGTGCTGGGCGGCGATCATTACATCAGCTTTCCGATCCTCAAGGCCTATGCCGAAAAGTATGGGCCAATCAGCCTGTTACAGTTTGATGCTCACTCGGATACATGGCCGGATGACGACATGGACCGGATTGATCATGGGACGATGTTTTACAAAGCGGTGAAGTCGGGCATCGTCGATCCAAAAACTTCCGTTCAGGTGGGCATTCGCACGACCAATCCAGACACTTTGGGGGTCACAACCATTGACGCCCGTGAGGTGCATGAGCTGGGGCCTGCTGCCGCCGTTGCCAAGATCAAGGCGGTTCTGGGGGATCGGCCATGCTATTTGACCTTTGACATTGATGCGCTTGATCCGGCCTTTGCCCCCGGCACCGGCACGCCGGTGTGGGGCGGTCTGACCTCGGCGCAGGTGGCGATCATGCTGCGCGATCTGGCAGGGATCAACATCATGGGAGGCGATATTGTTGAGGTATCTCCGCCCTTTGACACCACAGGCGCAACCGCGATTGCCGGGGCTCATGTGGCCACTGAAATCTTATGTTTGCTGGGCCACCGGATGAGGACCGCATGAGCGAGAAAAACCAACCCATCGGCGGCAATGATCTGGCGCGGTTCTCTGGGCCGAACACCTTTATGCGGCTCCCTTCGGTGAATGATCTGGCGGGGCTGGATGTTGCTGTTTTGGGCGTTCCTATGGATATTGGCACCAGCTGGCGTTCCGGTACCCGCTTTGGTCCTAAACAGATCCGTGCGGAATCAGCGATGTTGCGGCCCTATAACCTTGGCACTGGGGCCGCGCCGTTTGATGCGTTGCAAGTTGCAGATATTGGTGATCTGGCGATCAATACCTTTTCCCTGAGCGACAGTTTGCGCATTATTGCAGAGAGTTACGATGCAATTCTCAAGCATAACGTGAAGCCGCTTGCCATGGGCGGTGATCATTCGATCACCCTGCCAATCTTGCGGGCGATGGCGCGCAAACACGGGCCAGTGGCCTTGGTCCATGTGGACGCTCATGCCGATGTAAACGATGAGATGTTTGGTGAGCGTGAGACACACGGGACGGTGTTCCGCCGCGCATATGAAGAAGGGCTGATAAATCCCTCAAAAACCTATCAGATTGGCATTCGGGGCTCGGGCTATTCTGCAGAGGATTTCTCAGAAGCCGCGGGTTGGGGGTTTCAGCAGTTCCCGGCAGAGGGGCTTTGGGGGCGTGATCTGTCATCATTGGGCGCTGAGGTCCGGCGCGACATTGGCGATCTGCCTACCTATGTGACTTACGATATCGACAGTCTCGACCCCGCCTTTGCCCCCGGTACGGGCACGCCTGAGATAGCCGGATTGACCACGCCGCAGGCGTTGCAACTGATCCGCGCCCTGCGCGGGGTCAACATCATCGGCGGCGATCTGGTTGAGGTGTCTCCGCCTTATGACACCTCTGGCAATACCGCGCTGACGGGGGCGAATATCCTGTTTGAGATGCTATGTGTTTTGCCCGGTGTCAGCTACCGATAGGCTCAGCCAAACAATATGAAAAAGGGAATTGTGATGTTCATTTGGGTGGTTCTGCTGCTGGTTGTCGGGGCCGCGGCTTACATACGGCTGGCCCCGTCGGATCAGGGAAAGTGGCACAAAGCTGCGTCTTTTCAAAGCATTGAAGAAAAACGTGGCAAGGGTTTCTATATCTGGCGGCGGGCGGTTGAGGATGATGGAACAGCCGCGCTTGCCGCGTTGGACCGGATCATCCGCGCAGAGCCGCGCACGGCGCTTTTGGCCGGGTCATTGGCAGACAAACAGCTGACCTATGTGTCGCGCTCTAAGGTTGTCGGCTTTCCGGACTATACGACAATCGGCATCTACCAAACGTCAGATGGGCAACGCTATCTTGAGGTTTATGGCCGTTTGCGCTTTGGCCGGTCAGATCTTGGGGTAAACGCCAAGCGGATTAAAGGTTGGCTCGGGCAATTGCAGGTTTGAGGACAGGCAACCTTGCTGTACCTCGCGCCACATCGGTACGTTCAATGACATCTGGCACTGTGCCATGAACATGCGGCCATCCACTTGCAAACAAATGGTTTCGCCCAGCTCGACCCGGCTGCCGGAACGGTCGGTGCAATAACAATCAATGGTCTTGCCACCGGGGCCGACCACATCGGCGGTTGCGGGCAGGGCGATCAGACTTGCGAGCAGGGCAATGCGTTTCATGAGGGGCACTATAGCACGACGCGGCCCTTGACCAAAGCCCCTGCATCCGCCAGAGGTTTGCCATGATCCCGATCGACAGACTCGAACAGATTTCCCAACGTTTCCAGTATCTGGAAGCGGCCATGTCCGCAGGTTCTGACGGGGCGGATTTTGCCGCTCTGGCCAAGGAATACGCAGATTTGCGCCCCGTGGTGGAGCAGATCACCGCCTACAAGCAATTGCTCAGCGATCTGGCCGAGGCCGAGACGATGCTGGCAGATCCCGAGATGGCAGAACTGGCGCAGGAGGAATTGCCCGCGCTCAAGGCCGCGCTGCCCAAGGCGGAGGATGCATTGCAACTGGCACTGTTGCCCCGTGATGCGGCGGATGCCAAACCGGCGATGCTTGAGATCCGCCCGGGCACCGGGGGGGACGAAGCCGCACTTTTTGCCGCAGATCTGCTGCGCATGTACCAACGTTATGCCGAGGCGCGCGGCTGGGGGTTTGAGCTGATCGAAGAGCAGATGACCGAACTGGGCGGCGTCAAAGAGGTGGTCGCGCATATCAAGGGCGAAAACGTTTTTGCCCGGCTCAAATTCGAAAGCGGTGTGCACCGGGTCCAGCGTGTGCCGACCACGGAAAGTGGCGGGCGTATTCACACGTCAGCGGCAACCGTTGCGGTGCTTCCAGAGGCCGAAGATGTTGATATCGAGATCAACGCCAATGACCTGCGGATTGATACGATGCGGTCGTCCGGTGCGGGCGGCCAGCACGTGAACACCACCGATTCCGCCGTTCGGATCACCCATTTGCCGACCGGAATTGTTGTGACCTCATCGGAAAAATCCCAGCACCGTAACCGCGACAAAGCCATGCAGGTGCTCAAAGCGCGGCTCTATGATCTGGAACGCAGCCGGGTTGATAGCGAACGGTCGGCAGACCGTGCCGCGCAGGTGGGATCGGGGGATCGGTCAGAGCGGATTCGCACCTATAACTTCCCGCAGGGGCGCATGACGGATCACCGGATCAACCTGACTTTATACAGGCTGGACAGTGTGATGCAGGGCGATCTTGATGAGATTGTTGATGCCCTGACCGCAGATGCACAAGCGCAGCAACTGGCCGAGATGAACCAATGAGCGCACCCACGGCGGCACAGGCGATGGCCGCCGCCGCAGCACGGCTCAGGGCCGCAGGTGTGCCCGATCCGGCGCGAGATGCGCGGATTTTGCTGGCACATGCAGCCTCGGTGGATGCGGCGCGGGTGACATTGATCGCCCCCGAAGAGATTGCACCCGAGATTGCCGAGCGGTTTGAACAGTTGATTGCCTTGCGCGCTGTGCGGGTGCCGGTGTCACAATTGATTGGCAGTCGCGGGTTTTATGGCCGCGATTTCAGGATCAGCCGCGATGTGTTGGATCCGCGCCCCGAAACCGAGACCCTGATCGAACTGGCGCTCTCTGCCCCGTTTGAACGGGTGCTGGATCTTGGCACGGGATCGGGCTGCATTCTGGTGACATTGCTGGCGGAGCGGCGCACCGCGACCGGGGTCGGCGCCGATCTGTCCGAGGCGGCCTGTTTGCAAGCCAGCGCCAACGCGGTGCTGCACGAGGTGGCTGGACGGGCAGAGGTGATCCAGTCCGATTGGTTTGACAAGGTAGAGGGACGCTTTGATCTGATCCTGTCCAACCCGCCTTATCTGGCCGCAACCGAAATGGCCGATGTTGCGCCCGAGTTGCGTGACCATGAACCAGCGATGGCACTGACCGATGGTTTGGACGGGCTGTCCGTGTACCGGATCATCGCAGATCAGGCGCAGGGCTACCTGACCGCTGCGGGCCGCGTTTTGGTTGAGATCGGGTGGCAACAGGGCGATGCGGTTTGCGCGATTTTCCGTGATGCAGGTTGGGCCGGGGTGACCTTGGCACATGATCTGGACGGGCGCCCGCGTGTCGTTTGTGCCGATACACCCGCCTAATTGGGCAGAAAATCACCTATTTATCCGGATTTTCTGCACTTTTGGCTTGCCGCGGGTCACTTGAAATGCTTATTCAAAGATGTTGCAGCGGTGGATGCCTTAGGGCGGTCCCGCGCGGCGTTAAGCCCAACAAATAGCTCAACCGGGACTGAATGGCGGCCAAGTGCCACCCGGTTATTTTCGAAGAACAGCATACAAGGCTGAAATTTTTCATGAAATCCACGAGATCCCGGTCCCGGTCGAAGAACAATCGCAATCGCCAACAGCAAGGCGGTAACGTTGTTAATCGCGTCTTTGACAGCTCTGGCCCAGAAGGCAAAGTGCGCGGGACACCGCAGCAGGTGATTGATAAATACAATCAGCTGGCCCGTGATGCACAGCTGAGCAATGACCGCGTTGCGGCGGAGAATTTTCAGCAACACGCAGAGCATTATCTGCGCATGTTGGCCGAAGCGCAGCGTGAGATGGACCAGCGCCGCGAAGAGCAAGAGCGCCAGAACCGTGAGCGTCAGGCAGAGCGTGATCGCGAGCGGGCCGAGCGTCAGGAACGCGAAGCGAACCAGCAACCGCAGAACGACCCATCCAACGCGCCACAGCCGGACGTGGGCGGCGGTGACAAGGCCGAGGCCAAGGGCAACGATGAGGACAGCGGATTGGTGGAAACACCAGAGAGCAAACCCAAGCCCAAACGCCAGCCACGCCGTAAGCCCAAGCCGAAGCCCGAGGGCGATGCGCCGCAAAACAACGGCAGCGGTGATCAACCTGAGGCGGCTGAATAGGTCGGAACTTTTTCGATTTTTAATTAAGAACCACAGCAACCGCCCTTCGGGGCGGTTTTGTGTTGTGGCGGTGTTATTCTTCAGTTCGGATGCGCCAAAACGGGAGAAACGGGATCACTTGCCTTTGGCCTTGGCGACCTCGCGGGCCAAGGCGCAGAACCCTTCGAGGGAGACCTGTTCGGCCCGTTCGGTGGGTTTGATTCCGGCGGCGTTCAGCACGTCTTCGATTTCCGGCACAACACCTTTTAATGCAGCCCGCAGCATCTTGCGCCGTTGGTTGAAAGCGGCGGCGACAACATGGCTCAGCACGGCAGGATCAGCGGGGAAACGCGGCTCGGGCAGTGCGTCCAGATGCACCACGCTGGAGGAGACTTTGGGCGGCGGGGTAAAGGCGCCGGGGGGCAATTGCAGCACGATCTTTGCGTCAGCCCGCCATTGCGCCAGAATTGCGAGGCGCCCGTAAGCTTTGGATCCCGGCTGCGCCACGATCCGCTCCGCGACCTCACGCTGGAACATCAAGGTCAGGCTTTGCCAGAACGGCGGCCATTGCGGCGGGGTCAGCCAACGCACCAGCAGTTCAGTGCCAACATTATAGGGCAGGTTCGCCGCCACACGGATGGGCGGTGTCAGATGGGCAAGTGGATTGATCTCAAGCGCGTCCCCTTCGATCACCGTCAAGCGGTCCGGATAGGCCTCTGCGATTTCGGCAAGCGCGGGCAGGCAGCGGCTGTCTTTTTCGATGCACAGCACCCGCCGCGCCCCTTCGGCCAGCAACCCGCGGGTCAGCCCGCCAGGGCCGGGGCCAATTTCCAGCACGTCACAGGCGGTCATATCTCCCGCTTGCCGCGCGATCTTGGCGGTGAGGTTCAGGTCCAGCAGAAAGTTCTGGCCCAAAGATTTGCGTGCCGAAAGCCCGTGGGTGGCGATCACGTCGCGCAGCGGCGGCAGGGTGTCGATTGCGCTCATGTGCTTTGGGCCATTCTATATGCGGTTTTGATCGCTTCGATCATGCTGGTTGGGTTGGCGATGCCTTTGCCCGCGATGTCAAAGGCGGTGCCGTGATCGGGCGAGGTGCGCACGAAGGGCAGGCCCAGCGTCACGTTGACCCCGCGGTCAAAGTCCAGCGTCTTGATCGGGATCAACGCCTGATCGTGATACATCGCCACAGCCGCGTCGTAACGGGCGCGGGCGGCGGCGTGAAACATCGTGTCGGCGGGCAGTGGCCCCGCCAGATCAAAGCCCTCGCTGCGCATCTGGTCCAGCAGGGGGGCGATCCAATCGCATTCCTGCCGGCCCATGGCACCGCCTTCGCCCGCGTGCGGGTTCAGGCCGGCCACAGCGAGGCGCGGTGTGGCAATCCCGAACATATCGCGCAGCCCCGCATGGGTGATCTCGATGGTGCGGCGGAGTTTCTCGGGGGTCAGGGCAGTTGGCACCTGATCCAGCGCGATGTGGATTGTCGCTGGCACCACCCGCAACTGGTCAGAGGCCAGCATCATGACCACATCTTCTACTCCGCCAAGCGCGGCGAGGTATTCTGTGTGGCCGGGATAGGCAAAATCTGCGCCATCCATCAGTGCCTTCTTGTGGATGGGCGCGGTGCACAGGGCGGCGGCCTGTCCATCGCAGACCATCCCAACACCGGCGGCGATCACGTCTATCACATGCTGTGCATGGGTAGGATCGGGCTGTCCGGGGACGGAGAGGCCGCCGAAATCATATGCCAGAACGGGCAGGGCGCGAGGCGACAGTGCGGCGGCTTGCGACGCATCATCGACCACCTCATAGGCGGTGCCTTGCGGCAGATGGCGCGGATCACCCAACCACAGCAGCGGGATCTCATCCTTCAGCGCGGCCCATGCCGATGCGGCGATCTCCGGTCCTATGCCTGCGGGTTCACCGCAGGACAGGACAACCGGCCGCCTGCCAAGGCTCATTTGTAAATGATGCGGGCTTCGGCGCGCAATTGCTGCAACAACTGGTTGGAATAGCCTTGCAGCTTTTGCTGGCGCAGGGCGCTCAGTACCGCATCGCGGTCGGTCTCTGCGTTAGCCTCAGCCGTGCGTTTGCACAGCATCAACAGCACAAGGTTCTGACCGTTCGCGCGGGTCAATGCCGTGGAGGTTTCGCCCGGGTCCAGCTTGGACAATTCGATGGCATAGTCCTTGGGCAATTCGCCGGGTTTCTTGGTCTCGCGCACCAGAACCTCGGCAGGTTGGCCTTTGGCGATGCCATAGAGGTCGTCGCAGACATCAACCTTGCCTTGCACACGCGCGGCCTCGGCCAATGCGGCCTCTGACCGGCCGCCGGGGATGAAATAGGCGGCATATTCGATGGCAGAATAGCTTTGGGTTGGGGTGCCGGTTTCCTCAATCGCTCGCAGCTGGAACAGCGCCACGGCATTGGGGATTGGCAGCGGAGACGTGACCTCACCGGGGGCAAGGGCCAGCAACAGCGGTTGCAGGGACGGCGGCAATTTGGACAGCGGTGTCCAAGGCAGACGCCCGCCCGCACCGCGAGAGGCGGTCGCGGAATATTTCCGCGCATAGCTAGAGAACTCCGCCTCAGAGGTGGACTGCGAAATTTGGCCCGCCAAAGCATTGACTCGCGCGGCCTGTGGCGGAGGCGCGGGGATGATGATCTCAGAGACCAACACACGCAGACCGCTGCCGCCGCTGCTGGCGCCCATGGCGCGATCGATCTCGGCTTCGGTGATGTTTACTGAATTGAGATATCGCGCACGGATCAGTTCGCGCCAGATCAGCGATGTGGTGACATAGTCGCGGAAAGTCTCGCGGGCGACGCCGGATTGCTCCAGCGCCTTGGTAAATTCTTCGGTGGTGAGATTGGCGCGGGCTGCAAATTCGCTGAGCCCAGTTTGGGTGCCTTCCTCGGTCAGCTCAAGACCCACATCGCTTGCAGCACGGTTGCGCAGGCGATCATCGATCAGACCTTCAACAACGCTGTCGCGGTCAGATCCCGGCGCGTTCAGCAGCTGCAAGAACCGCTGGCGCTGTTGCACTTCGAATTCTGTGACCACCATGCTGTCGATCCGCGCCACTGGCGCAAACATGTTCTGGGCAGTGGCCGCTTGTGCGCCAAGCGTGACAGCCGCCATCAGCGACAGCGTCCGAGCCGCCTTGGTAAGGGTGGTAAAGATCATTTCCGACATGAGCGCAGGTATCTCTCTGTTCCGGTTGACGCGGCAAAGCCCCGTAGGCCGACGTTAAAGCCGATATTGGTGGTAGGCTCAACACTAGTTGAGGATGAATAGCTCCGCCAGACCGAGAGATCGACGGTAACGCATTCATTGTCATATTGCAGACCCACACCCGCCGTTGCGGCGCGGTCGTCTGCCACGTTGAACCGCCAATCGGCACGGGCGGTCCATTGGTTGTTGATCTGGTAGTTCCCCTTGAGGAAAATCTCAGACACGGCATCCGCGCGGTCTTCGGCCGGATCGGCATCAAGCCAGATGTAACTGCCCGAGACCCAACCGCGATTGAATTCCCAAATGCCGCGCAGCTCGGCTTTGGCGAAATCCAGATCCTCGTCGATCAGGCTGCGACCCAGTATCGAAAAGCCGCCCGGCATTTTCACCTGACCGGCAATCAGAAAGCTTGAGGTTGTGCCAGTCAGCCCAGAGGTCGCGGAAAAGGCGGTGTCCGGCTCACCGCGCAGCACCTGACCGACACTGACATTGGCGTTCCAGCCCGTCGGGTCAAACCGTGCCCAGTTGACGCCAATGGCGGCAACGGTTTTGCGTTCGCGGCGGTCTGGGCGCGGAAAGCGGGAGAGGGACAACAGGTTGCCTTCGTCGAATTCCACCCGCGTGCTTTCGTCATTTGGCACGTTTAGCCGGTTGCCGCCCGTCCAGGCCAATTGCGCCACAGGTTCCAACATCTGTGTCACGCCGCCTGCATCATGCCGTACCATCGGATAGCGCAGCGAGACCGCCGCGTGCGGCACAACTTCGGAATGGTTTTGCGGAAAGGTCTGATCCTGCGTGATGTCAAACACGTTAAAGCTGGCACCCATGCGTAGATCAGCCACGATCCCAGAGGAATAGGTGAACCGGCGCAGCCATTCGGCCTGCCCATGCAAACGCGCCACATCGCGGCCATCGACGATCAGGTCCGCATCCGGCCCGTCTGTGTCCCGGTCCGAGTTGCGTCTGTGGCTGTGCGCGCGCAGGCTCAAGCGCATCTCGCCGCCCCAAGCTTTTGGAAACAGGCGTTTTTCATATTCACCGTCCAGAACAATGGTGGGGAGGTTGTCGTTGATGTCACCGTCCCGCAGGCTTTCGAAATTGTAGACACTGGCGCGGATATACTCGTCCCGACGTGTCCGGCTGAGGGTGATGTCACTGGACAGGCGATCTCCGTCAAAATAGCCGTATTCGGAAAAATAGCTGCGGTCGCTGGTGGCTTGGATATCGAAGGTCAGCTTGTAATCCCGCTCAAGATCAAAGGCGCCCGATCCGATCAGATATCCGCGCAGTTTGCCCGGCCTTTGGTCATCGCGTGTCAACGCCCCGTCAAAGGTGATATAGCCGCGCTTGAACGCTTGGCGGTAGCGCAGTTCAATCGTGCGGGTGGCGCTGGACAGGTAGGGCGTGATCGTCAGATCACGGTGATCGCCCAGCT
This sequence comes from Sulfitobacter mediterraneus, assembly GCF_003054325.1. Taxonomy (GTDB): domain Bacteria; phylum Pseudomonadota; class Alphaproteobacteria; order Rhodobacterales; family Rhodobacteraceae; genus Sulfitobacter; species Sulfitobacter mediterraneus. Next base: position 94,350 of record NZ_QBKU01000002.1, on the reverse strand, counting down.
TGATAAAATAGGGCAGCTTCAGCCCGGTCCCAAGCTGTGATGTGGTGCGGATGGATGGCACAAGAAAGCCCGTCGCCCGTTTTAGGTTTGGGTCGGGCAGTCGCAGATGCGGGATGTATAAAACCGGCACATTCAGAATGCGAAACTGTGCCTCGTCGAAATAGAGCTGCTGTTCCACCTTGTCATGGACAATCCGGCGGGCGCGGATCTGCCACAGGGGCGGGCGGCCATCTTGACAGATCCGGCAAGAAGTGACGGACGCTTTGTAAAGCTGGCTATAACGGCCATCGACCTGATTGATTTGCTGTGCGGCCAGTTGCAGTTGCTGGTTCAGGATCAGCCGGGCCGAAAGCAACAAGCCAGACCGCAGGCGGTTGTTCAGCTCGCCTGCGTCCGCGAGGATCACGCTGTCATCGCCATCGGTGATGACAATCGGCCCCTCAAGGATCAACGCGCCGGTGTCCTGATTGTAGCGGATCGCGCTGGCACGGATCTGTGTGGTGCCTTGGAACGCCTCGACGTTGCCCTGCGCCACCAAGGTACGGTCGCGGGTGATATAGACCTGATCGGCAATCAGAACTGCCGGTTGCGGCGGCGCGTCCTGGGCCTGCGCAGCGAAGGTCAGCGCCGCGAAGGCCAGAACAGCAAAAAGAAAAGAACGCAGCAGCACCGGTCAGCCATCCTCTGCGTGAAGCAGCAGGCCAAGCGCCAGCAGAATCGCCGCCACGGGCGGTGCCCAAGCGGCCAGCATCACGGGAATTTGCCCGTTTTCACCTAAAATCTGCGCAAAACTGCGAATAAAATACAAACCAAACCCCAGCAGGACAGATGCCAGAACGGCCACCCCCGTGCCGCCAAAACGGGTATGGCGCATGGTAAAGGCGCTCGCAACAAGAACCATCGCAACAAGGAAAAACGGCCGGGCGATTTCGGTTTGAAGCCAGACCTTGTGGCGGCGCGGACTGAAACCTGCTTGCTCCAACTGGCGGATGAATGTGGGCAGATCATAGATCGACACAGCCCCCGGTTTGCCGATGCTTTCGCGAATGCGGTCAAGGGTCAGCGACGATGGGATAACCAGCGTTTCAAACGTCTCGGCATTGGCCTCGGCGTTCTGTCCCGCGGTCAAAGGCCAGGATTTGGCGTTGCGCAGGGACCATTCGCCATCTTGCAAAGCGGCGCTTCCGGCCTCGATCCGGCGCACCGGGCCGTTGGCGTTGTCATAAGACAGGAAGGTCACATCAAACAGCACCGATGCATCGGCATTGGACCGCCAGGCGCGGATCACGGTTTGCCCCGATGCGCTGCCCTGGCGCAGCCACAGACCTTCGTCGCTGATCGACAGGGCAGATGCGCCGCCTGCACGATAGCTTTCCGACAGCTGCAAATACCGGTTTCCGGTCGCAGCCACGATGGGGTTGAGCATGCCAACCGCCATAAAACCGATGATCAACGCGACCACCACGGGCGAGATGAGAGAGCGCAACGCAGACCGCCCCGCCGCCCGTGTCACCACCATTTCAGATGATCGTGCCAGCGAAATGAACAGTGTGACGGTTGCAAGGATCATGATCAGGGGCAGGATCAGATTGATGGTTTGCGGCGCATTGAGCAGGGTCAGCCCCATGATTTTTTGCCAGCCAATGTCATAGCTGCCAAACTTGCGCGCCTGTTCTACCGCATCCACCAACATCACAAGTGCAAACAGCACAGCTGTGATCAACAAAAAGGTCATCGCAAAACGGCGAGCAAAATACAGGTGCAGGATCATGATGCGGCCCTTCTGCGGCGCAGACGGTGCAGCCATCCGGGGTTGGCCGACTGCCAAAGCATTCCAATCACAAGTAAAAACCCGATCGCCGAAGGCAGATAAAGCAGCGGCCAGTTCTGCGCATCTGCCCGGACAATATCAACCAGAACGCCGCGAATGCCGTCGATTGAAATCAGCAAACCAAAGGCAATCGCCACCTCGCGCCAAACACCAAAGCGCGAGAAACCGCCCAAAAGCAAAGTGGCAAAGCCCACCAGCGCGGCAATCACGCAAAAAAGCGGTTGGGCAAACCGCGCGTGCAATTCCTCTGCGATGGATCCCGGTGCCTCGCCGGTATTGGCGGAAATGGTATCCCAATCGCCAATCAGATCGGGAGTGATCATATTGCCAACCGATTTGTTGCCCGTTGGCGCTTTGGTCATCAAGCCCGAGATATCAAAGGAAAAATCGCGAAACTTGGCAGTGGCAAGACGATTGTCCGCAGTGCCAAGCCGTTGCGCCAGCCCATCGACCATGATCAACGTCGTGCCATCCCCGTTGCGCACCAGATATGCCTCAGCTGCGGTGTAGATCACACCTTGCGCGGCATCGCGCCGGTCCGACAGGAATACATCACGCAACACCCCGTCTTCGTCGATCAACCGGGTGTAAAAGGTCACCATTTCAGTGGGATGCAGGAATGTACCTTCGGTCAAAAGCCGCGATGTAACGTTTTGCGAGATCTCGTTTTCACGTTGGTTCAGCTGCGATTGCGCCATTGGCACCAGATAATGGCTCAGCACGCTCATCATCAGGGCCACGCACAGACCGTAAACCAGAACCGGCCGCGCCAGCCGCCAAGGGCTGGTGCCGGTGGATTGCAAAACCGTCAGCTCAGATTCGCCGCTCATCCGGTTGGTGACATAGACCGCGCCCGCAAAGGCCGCGATGGGCAGGACCGTGGTGATCAGTTTCGGCAGGCTGAGCGAGGTAAACTCAAGGAAAACAAGGGCGGATTGCCCATCGCCGATCAAACGGTCAAACAGCACAACCGCCCGGTTGATCCAAAAAAGGGCCACCAGAACCAGCGCGAAAAAGCCGAACATCACAAGAAGCTGCGACAGCAAATAGCGGTCGAATTTGGCCACTGCGACTCCCCCAAGTTGCTCTAACGGCGTGTTGGCACAATCTTACTGCATTATCTGATCGGCGAAAACTGCTATCTGGTCATGTCGGCGGTGCCGCGCTAGGTCTTGTCGCGAAACCAGACAGAGGCCTGCGCAATGACATTTTTGACACCCATCACATTCGAGACCACCGAGATTGACCAGATCGCGGAGCATCAAGGGCGGATTGCCGTGTTTATTGATCCCGACGGACGGCTCGATGCTGGCGCGCGGCGGGTTAACAAGCTGATGCGCGGTGCGCTGGTGCGGCTCGTTGAGGGCGATGGCTTTGCCAAGGCGAAGGCAGGGGACGTGCATGTCATGTCCTACCCGACAGGTTTGGCCGCGCAGGCAGTGGATGTCGTGTTCCTGCCGCGCAAGGCATCGGTGCAAGAGGCCCGCCGCGCGGGCGCGTCATTGGCCAAGCGGCGCGGCAAAGCCAATGTGTTGGCTCTGGCAGCGGGCATGCGCCGGGTGGCCGAGATGGCCTTTGGTCTGGCGATGCGGGATTATGGCTATGACGCGCAGAAATCCGATGCCAAACCGCGGGCCGGAGCCGTGACCGTCATGTGCAGCAAACCTGAGGACGCCAGCGAAGCCGCCGCGCCATTGTTGGCCATTGCCGAGGGCGCGTTTATGACCCGCGATTTGACCAATGCGCCAGCAAATGTGTTGACCACCAGCAGCTTCGCCGATGAACTTGTTGCGATGGGTGAACTGGGCCTAAAGGTTGAAGTTCTGGATGAAGATGAGCTGGCAAAGCTTGGAATGCGCACTCTTTTGTGCGTTGGGCAGGGGTCCGACAGCCCCTCCAAGGTTGTGGTCATGCATTGGGACGGCGGCAAGAAAGGCGATGCGCCTTTGGCACTGGTTGGCAAGGGCGTGGTGTTTGACACCGGCGGGATCAGCCTGAAGCCCGGCGGAGGCATGGAAGACATGACCATGGACATGGGCGGCGCGGGCGTCGTGTCCGGTGTCATGCGCAGCCTCGCTTTGCGCGGGGCCAAGGCCAATGTTGTGGGTTTGGTTGGGCTGGTGGAAAACATGCCATCAGGCAACGCGGTGCGCCCCGGTGATGTGATCAAATCCATGAAAGGCGACACGGTTGAGGTGATCAACACAGATGCTGAGGGGCGTTTGGTGCTGTGCGATGTGATGTGGTACGCGCAAGAGCGTTTTAATCCCTCTGCGATGATTGATCTGGCGACCTTGACGGGCGCGATTATCATCGGGCTGGGCCATGAGAACGCGGGCGTGTTCTCCAACGATGATGACCTGTGCAATGACTTCCTCAAGGCCGCCAAGGCCGAGGGTGAAGGCGCGTGGCGGATGCCGCTGGGGCAGGCCTATGATGATATGCTCAAAAGCCGGATCGCGGACATGAAGAACATCGGCGGACGCCCTGCGGGCTCAGTCACGGCGGCGCAATTCCTGCAACGGTTTGTCAAAGATGATACGCCGTGGATTCACCTTGATATTGCCGGTGTGGCATCGGTCAAATCCGAAACCGCGCTGGCCCCTGTTGGCGCGACGGGCTGGGGCGTTGCGGCGCTGAACCGTTTGATCGCAGATCGGTATGAGGCGGAGTAACGCCAATGGGCGCTGCGTTTTTCTATCACCTGACGCGCAAATCACTGGCGGAAACGCTGGTGATGCTGCTGGGCAAATCGCTTGATAACGGATGGCGGGTTGCGGTGCGCGGCACGGATGCGTCTGCCCTTGCCGCGCTGGATCAGGCTTTGTGGCGCGGGCCGGAAGATGGTTTTCTGCCGCATGGCATGGCAGGGGGCGCACAGGACGCGGATCAGCCGGTTCTGCTGACCACAACCGCGGACGCCCCGAACCAGCCCAATTGTGTGATGTCAGTACATGGGGCAGAGGTCAGCGCCGAAGAAGTGGGCGTATTGGACCGGGTGTGCATCTTGTTTGACGGGATGGACGAGGCGGCGGTGGCCCATGCCCGCAGCCAGTGGAAGACCCTCAAGGACGCAGGCGCATCGGCGCAATACTGGTCCGAGGAATCGGGACGTTGGGAGAAAAAGGCAGAGACTTGAGAGGTTGGGGAGGGAGGAATGCGGACTTAGTTGCCTCTAAAGTGCCACCGCGCCCGAACCGAGGGCTGGAAGCAAAGCGCCCGCCCCGTCAAACCGTAGGTTTGCCTTCGGCAAAACGGGGCGGTTCGGGCGCTGCCAAATCGTAGATTTGGCAAATTGCACTCCATCTGAGAGAGCATAATGGGCTCATACCCGACATCTGACAATTTCGGTCGGCATTCATTGCCAACTGGTAGGGTAGGGCACGACACACAGGAGAGCCAACGGCGGCTATGCGGACGATGCTGCCGTTTACGAAAGTCTATCTAAAGTCTGCTTTGCTCTGATCCCAATTCGCCAAAGCCATCTTTCATTAAAGCGTCGAGCATAGGACACGCGGCTGTCCCATCATCGCAGTTCGCAGATAAGCTGAGAAGTGCTTTGCGAAAGAGTGTCAGGTTTTCGATCTTGGTGTTGATCTCATCTAAATGGCTTTCCGCCAAGGTTTTCACCTCTCCGCAAGAACGATCACTTTGCTTCGTCAAGGACAGGAATGTTTGGATGATTGAGATAGGGAAACCCAAGTCTCGGCATCGGCGCACAAATCTCAATTTTGCGATCTCGTCGGGTGAATAGAGCCTGCGCCCGCCTGCTGATCGACCCGGATTTGGCACAACGCCGCTCCGTTCATAGTAGCGGATCGTTTCTATATTCACGCCGCTTTGCTCTGATGCCTTACCAATCGTGAACATTTTGCTTGCTCCTGTAGCCACTACAGGAAGTAGAAGGACAGAATGAATGTGAATGCAAATGAACAAACAGCGATTGAACCCAGCTTGGCCGAGCGAATGTTGATGCCCGTCTCGGCGGCTTTGGCAGTTTTGTCAGCGTCATGTTGCGTTCTGCCGATTGGTCTATCGATCATAGGCCTAGGCGGCACATGGTTGACGATGCTTGGCCCCTTTATCGCTTATCGCGCGTTCATCCTGTTCGGTGTTGCCGTTGCGCTTATCTGGGCGTGGTATCGGGTGTTTCGGCCAAAACCATGCGTGACGCGTAGGCGGTCAGCTATCGTCTGGGCATCTCTTGCAAGCATTGCATTCTTGGTCGCGCTGTCTTCCCCTTATTGGGAGGCCTCAGCGCAAAGGTTCATGTGGGATTTATGGAGATCGACCCGATGAAGAGCAAGTTACTGGCACTTGGTATCGGCGGCACGGTCTTTGCGATCCTGTGCTGCTTCACACCGCTCTTGCCGGTCGTACTGACGGCACTTGGCCTGACCGGATTACTCGGCGTTCTATACAACGATGCCGTTCTACTGCCGGTTTTGGCAGGCTTTCTCATATTGACGGGGTACGCGTTATGGCGACAGAAGAAACAAAAGTAGTCTTGGAGTCCACTTTGACCTGTCCGTTTTGTGGGCATGTTGAGATCGAAACCATGCCGACAGATGCTTGCCAGTGGTTCTATGAATGCAAGTCCTGCCAGACGGTGCTGAAACCGCTTGAGGGTGACTGTTGCGTGTTTTGCTCATTCGCAACCGTTCCTTGCCCACCGATTCAAGAAGGCAAGTCTTGCTGCGCATAGCAGTCGTTCGCAAAGTCGCAGCTATTTGGTAGGTACGGGCTCATTGCAGACCTTCATTTCACCCTTCTCCAAAACACAATCCTCCGACCTTAGCCCCCCACATCACCGTGTCAGGATCAGCTCACCTCCGGCAATCTCGATCCGGCCCCAGCGTTGTAGGTATCCCATCCCCATCAGGGATTGCTCCATCTCACCTTCGTTGACCACGGCGGAGACATCGCGGTCTGTCACATCCCCCAAAGTAATCTCATTCAGCCGGACAAAGGCGGTGCGCACCTGGCCGTTGGCGGTGTTGGCACGGCCCAGATAGGCGAGGTTTTCAAGGTCAATGCCCGCACGTTCCGCATCGGCTTGGGTCAACACCATATCGGTGGCGCCAGTATCGACGACAAAGCGGACATTCTCACCGTTGATCATCGCGGTGAGGTAATAATGCCCGTCGCGGGCGCGAGGCACGATGATCTGGCCTGCGCCGGTCATTTGCACCTGTGCGCCAGAGCCGCTGCGCGAGATGTCCTGCCACAGACCCACAGCCGCCGCGCCGCCGACAAAGATCATGCCCCAGACCGCCGCATATTGCAGGGTCCGGTTCAACCCTTCGCGCGATTGCATAAAAAACCATCCCGCCACCATGATCAGCAGCACAACAAGGTAAATCACCCGTCCGGTTTCCATTTCGGCCATAAATCAGTTCCCGCTCATCCGCTGTTGTTCTGAAAGGGATATAGGGGCGGCGGCACGATATTTCAGCCCGCGCCGGGACCAAATCCAAACGCGGCCAAACCATCAAGCACGAATTGCACCGACAGCGCGGCCAACAACATGCCCAGCAAGCGTGTGATCACGTTGATCCCGGTCTTGCCGATCCGTTCCAACTGGCCGCTGGCCTGCAAGGTCACCGCCATCACCGCAAGGGTGAAAACCGTCATCACAACCACGGTCGCCAGCCCTTCAAAGCCCGGTTTTTCGCCTGTCAGCAAAATGATTGAGGCAATAGAGCCCGGTCCGGCAATCAGCGGGATGGCGATGGGAAAAACCGACGGATCGTCATGGTCATCCTCATCGGCGCGGTCCTTGCGGCGCTTGGTGCGCCGATCAAACAGCATGTCGATGGCCGTAAGGAATAGCAAAATCCCGCCTGCCACGCGAAAGGCTGGCATGGAGATCCCGATAAAGGTCAGTACCGCCTCGCCGGCCAGCGCAAAGATCGCCAGAACAAAACCAGCCACAGAAACCGCCCGCCATGCGATGCGGCGGCGCTGTGCGTTGGTCATACCGGGGGTCAGGGCCAGAAACACCGGTGCAATCGCGATCGGATCCATCACCACAAACATGGTGACCAGCACTGTGATCGTATAGGCGGTGTCCAGTTCCATGCCCGGCTCCCTTGTTCCGGTGGATCAGGCGGAGGCCTTTTCCAGTTTGCTTTCAGCCGCTACCCAAAGCGTTTCGGCACGCTCCAACGCGCCCATCACTTCGGCATATTTCTTGTTCCAGACCTCAAGTTCGCCGATCTTGCCGTCTTCGTACAAAGCGGGATCTGCCAGCTTCTTGGCCAGTTTGTCGCGCATTTCGTTGAGTTTTTCAACGCGCGCCTCGGCTTTGCGCACTTCGGAGCGCAGCGCGAGGATCTCGTCGCGGCTGGCGCGTTTGGGTTTGGGCGCTTCTTTGGGCTTGGCGTTCTTGCTGACCGGCTTGGACGGGGTCAGCAGCATCTTGCGATAGGATTCCAGATCATCGTCATAGGGTTTGACGGTGCCGTCCGACACCAGCCACAGACGGTCCGCAACCATCGACAACAGGTGCATGTCGTGGCTGACAAGGATCACCGCGCCCGAATATTGGGTCAGCGCCTCAACCAATGCCTCGCGGCTTTCGATATCAAGGTGGTTTGTCGGCTCATCGAGGATCAGCAGATGCGGGGCATCCAATGTGGCCAACAGCAGCGACAAACGCGCCTTTTGCCCCCCCGAAAGACGGCCCACTTCGGTTTCGGCCTGTTCTGCGCCAAGGCCAAATCCGGCCAGCTGCGCGCGCAATTTGGAATGCAGGACACCGGGCCGCGCCGAGATCATGTGTTGCAGCGGGGTTTCCTTGATCTGCAACTCGTCCACCTGGTGTTGGGCAAAGAACCCCATGCGCAGTTTATTGGCCTTGACCGCCTTGCCGTCCATCAGGATCAACCGGTCCGACAGCAGCTTGGACAGGGTCGATTTGCCCTGACCGTTCTTGCCCAGCAGGGCAATGCGGTCATCTTGGTCGATGCGCAGGTTCAGGCGCGACAACACCGGATTTCCATCGGTATAGCCAACAGAGCCGCCTTCGATAGAGATGATGGGCGGCGACAGTTCCTCTGGCTCGGGGAAGGTAAAGACACGTTTCGCCGCCTGTTCAGGGCTGGCGATCATATCCATCTTTTCGATCATCTTGAGGCGGGATTGGGCCTGTTTGGCCTTGGAGGCCTTGGCCTTAAACCGGTCCACAAAGGATTGCATGTGATCGCGGCGGGCCTGTTGTTTCTTGGCCATGGCCGCTTGCACGGCACGCTGTTCGGCGCGTTGGCGGGCAAATTGGTCGTATGGACCTTGGTAATAGGTCAGTTTCAGATCTTCGAGGTGCAAGATCCCGCCCACAGCACGGTTCAGCAATCCGCGGTCGTGGCTGATGATGATGACCGTATGGGGATATTTCGCCAGATAGCTTTCCAGCCACAGCGCCCCTTCAAGATCAAGATAGTTGGTCGGCTCATCAAGCAACAGCAGATCGGGCTGCGCAAACAGCACACCGGCCAAAGCCACACGCATCCGCCAGCCGCCCGAGAAGTCGGAGCAGGGCATCTGTTGCTCTGCGTCGTCAAAGCCAAGACCCTTGAGGATCGACGCGGCGCGCCCTTCGGCGGACCATGCATCAATATCGGCCAGCCGCGACTGAATATCGGCAATGCGCCCCGGATCACTGGCGGTTTCTGCCTCAACCAGCAGCGCGGCGCGTTCGGTGTCGGCGGCCAGCACCGTATCAATCAGTGACACCTCGGAGGAGGGCACCTCTTGGGCGACGCCGCCAATCTTGGCGCGGGAGGGCAGGGTGATCGCCCCTGCATCGAGCCCCAACTCGCCCCGGATGATCTTGAACAGCGTGGTCTTGCCCGCACCATTGCGGCCCACAAGGCCCACTTTGTGACCTTCGGGGATGACGGCGCTGGCCTCTTCAAACAGAGGGCGGCCCTCGACGGAGTAATTGATTTCTGAGATGCGTAACATGGGCGGGGTGTGGACCAAGACCGGCCCGCCGTCAATCGCGGCTTTTCAACTGCGAAACCCCATGTTAGGGAGCGGCCAAATTCACACCCCAAAGGAGCAAGCCAAATGGCCCTTGAGCGTACATTCTCGATCATCAAACCAGATGCAACCAAGCGCAACCTGACCGGCGCAATCGTCAAGAAATTCGAAGACGCAGGTCTGCGCGTTGTCGCATCCAAGCGTATCCACCTGACAATGGCACAGGCGGGCGAGTTCTACAAAGTACACGCCGAGCGTCCATTCTACGGCGAATTGTGTGAATTCATGGCCTCCGCGCCAATCGTTGCTCAGGTCCTGGAAGGCGAAAATGCCATCGCGAAAAACCGCGAAGTCATGGGCGCAACCAACCCAGCAGACGCCGCCGCCGGTACCATCCGCGCCGAGTTCGCTGAAAGCGTTGGCGAAAACTCCGTTCACGGTTCTGATGCGCCGGAAACAGCCGCAGTTGAAATCGCGTATTTCTTCTCCGGTCTGGAGTTGGTGGGCTAAGCCTGCTGATTTTTCAGATAATGATTAAAAGGGTCGCAGCGATGCGGCCCTTTTTTTGTGGGATGTCGGCTGTGAGCCCGTTTTGATTAATGCTGCGCAATGCATGAACATCACCTTACTGCTTGATTGTAGTATTTTTTGGAGCCAGTTCTTTGCCCAACCATGTCAAATAATCTTTGATCGCCAGTTCATCGCGTCTGCAATATGACCACTTCTGGTGCTTCTGAACGGTGATGAATCCGGCCTGTCGGAGAATATCCAGATGCCGGCTAGCAGTGGGTTGAGCGACTGCAATTTCCTCTGCAATCATGGTCATGCACACGCCGAAAGCAACTGGGTCAGCTGACCATTGATGCCCGAAACGCTGCTGAGGATCTGCCAGAAGTTGGAGGATCGTCATCCTGACCTCACTCGACATTGCTTTAATCTGTATTGATCTATCCATTTCACCATCATATTGTCACATAGCGAAATGACAATATGATTCGAGAAAATGTTAGATTTACCAAACACATCGATCATCAATGGCAATGCAATAAGATGGGGACAGCTTGGAGATGGACCACCCTTGGTTACCATACATGGAACGCCCTTTTCGTCGCAAGTTTGGCGCAGAATTGTCCCGTATTTGGCGCAGTATCGCACGGTCTATTTCTTTGATCTGGCAGGATACGGGCAATCCGAGATGCGCGAGGGGCAGGACGTATCATTAGCCGTACAGAACAAGGTCTTGGTGGGTCTGATCAACGAATGGGGCTTGCGCCGCCCCGATGTCCTTGCCCATGATTTTGGCGGAGCCACGGCTTTGCGCGGGTACTATCTTAACGGGTTGCGTTACGGGTCGCTGACTGTATTTGATGCGGTCGCGCTGGCCCCTTGGGGTTCTCCGTTCGTTCAGCACGTTCGCGAACACGAAGCAGCGTTTTCTGGGATGCCAGATTACATGCACCGCGCCCTTTTGGCGGCGTATTTGCAAACCGCGGCACACAACCCCCTCTCTGCGGACGTCATTGAACTTTACAGTGCACCATGGCTTGGCCCCGTTGGACAGCCCGCTTTCTATCGGCAAATTGCCCAAATGGATCAGACGTTCACCGATGAGGTCCAAGGCCTCTACGACAAGATGGACTGCCCTGTTCAGGTTCTTTGGGGAAAAGAGGACGCATGGATTCCCTACGAAAAAGGGGAAGAGCTCGCATCCACACTATCAGGGTTTCCCTGCACTCCCGTCGAAAATGCAGGACACCTGGTGCAAGAGGATCGGCCCGAAGCAATCGTAGCGGCGGTGATGGCGCAAATAGCGCAGCGCAAACCAATTGGTCAATGAAATGTCCAGCCCCAAGGAGGACCGGGATGTTGCGGGGCACAGATCTATTTGAAGTGATCCAACTTTATCTGGACGGTCTGTTTTTTGTGACAAAGAAAAGATCACCGCCGCCTTTCATGGTGACGCCTGTTTATTTGATGGCGAGAAAGGTGATTTTTTTGGGAAACCGTGTGGTTTGTTCATTAACGATATCGGTCAACTTGAACCGACGTCGCCATTTAACCTAGGCCAGCAGCCTGACAGCAAGCTTCTTTTTGTGGACTGGTTGTCGAACGTGAGTGCAGTCGTCAAGCTGCGCATTAGAGCACGGTAGGATGTGTATCAGGATCATCTCAGTATGGTGAAAGGTGCAAAAGGCTGGAAGATCGTCTCAAAAGTCTGGTGTCTTGAGAAAGTTGTCGACCAAATCTGAACTGAGTAAGATTTAAGTAATCAAATTTGAAGCGACCTATCAAAGCTGCCATTGGAGCATTCGCAGCGAAAGCTCGCTCCATCCCCAAACCCGACATTCAACCATTTCCGCCGATAGGCCGTTGAACTCCCATCCAGTGACAATTCAACGGCCCAAGCCAATCTCTTTAGCCCTGCCGCCGCCCTTGCACTCTGCGGATTATCTCGCGGGCCTCGGGGGGCGGCGATTGTTCGATCCGGCGATAGTCCGTGCCGTCAAGGTTGCGTTCCACCAGCCCCATGCCCACAAGGCTGCGGCGCAGGATGGCGGCGTCGTCGAACAGATGGGCTTGGTTCAGGTGACCATTCACATCCCGTTCCTGCAAGGTGGTTTGCGCGGGCAAAAGGGACCAGAACACCCAAATGCACAGTTCCTGCACGCTGCGTTTTGCGGGCCATTGGCGCAACCGGCCCAGATCGTCAAACTGGTTCAGTGTCCGCTCCACCAGTTTGAAATCAAGGGTGGTATCCTGTGGGACATCCAACCGGGTTTGCGCGGTCTGCGCCGCCCGAAGATGTTGGAAATTCCGAAAACCAGCGGCGCGGGCCAGCATGTTCATCAGGCTCAGATGCGATGGTGTTTCGGTTTGGGTTTTCAGCTGCCCGTTCAAATGGCGGGCAAAGCTGGAGATATCCGCGATGCGCAGCGGAATAAGGTCTTTCGACATGTCATGTCCTCATGGTGCCACGGGAAATGTCGTTGGTCGCTGACTTACGACGGGCACCTGACAAAATGTCGAATGCTGTCTGATCATGGCAGCTTTAGCTTCCCCTTGCAGGGACAGCGACGCCTTGGTGACTGCCAACCGAAGTCAGTTCTAGGCCATGAGCGGGCAGGCGGCAAGGGGCAGGGGCGGGTTATCCTTCGCGGATACCGATCACATTCATCATGCGTTCAAATTCAGAGGTCTTAGGATCAAAGCTCGCCGTTTTGATCGCGTCGAATGTCACGCGCAGGGCCTTTTTCTCGGCGCCTTTGCAGTCATTCCATGGGCGGCCCTGAAGCGCCATCACCAATACGTAATAGCCGATGAAATGCGGGCGCGTGCCGTTGGCCAGCAGCTTGGCATAGGCCGCATCAGCGCCCAGTTCGCGCAGGTCTTCGGCGCTGTGAATGCCCGCCTTGGTACAGCTGGCCTCAAATGCAGGGCCAAGGTTGCGCAAGGATGAAACGGGCGTAGACATACCCCTGTGTTTAATCCGCGCAGGCGGGGCTGTCACGCTTCAAAGGCTGGCGTAATCGGTGATCAGCGGCGTGGGCTGCTGGTCTGGGCTTTGGTGTGCGGCGGCTTGCGGCTCCGGTGTTTGGGTCTGATGGGTTTCGGCCTGTTGGTCTTTCTTTGGTTCTGGACGGATCATTGATCTGCTCCTTGCTCAATGGGGGACGGGAATCGTCCGCGCCTGAGGCAAGGATGGCAGAAAAGCATGCCGGTGCAGGGGCTGGAAGGGGGCCGAATAAGGGCAATTTCTTGCCGAAAACCCCATGTTTACAACAGTTTTTGTAAGAATTGAGCGACCTGATCAGATAAACCAGATGCCATCTTCAACGGCGGCGGAAACGTTGGTTTTAACCTCGTCGCTTTCGGAAAAGTAGGTCAACATTTCGGCCCGTGTCAGGCCGTTTTGTTGTTGAGTGCTCCAGAAATTATAGCCCGCCTGATCGGGCATCCGATCAAGCACGTTTTGATACAAAAGATCGAGATATTGCGCGTCATTCAATATGTCGTTGTCGCCGTGGACCTGGGTGAATTCATCGGATTCGATAAAATACTGCGCGATCTGGTTGAGGGACAACGCGCCGCCATCCAGTTGCCCGATCCAGAATCCAAGGCCGGCCTCATCGGGGATACGGTCAAAGCTGGCTTGATACAGACGGTAGGCCTGACCACCGTTGCCTTCGATATCAAAGGCGATGGCGCCATCGTCGAACTGGATCCGCTCAACTCCGTCCAGCTTGAGATCATGAGGGGTGTCGGCGTGGGAAAACGCGATATGGCCATCATCGTGTTGTGCGACCGTTACATTGCTGCGCTCTCCGGCCACCAAAAGACTGTCCAAACCGCCGCCGCCTTCGGCTTCGCCCAGCAGGTCGTCATAGATGATCAGATCGTCATCCTCGCTGCCGATAAATTTGGCCAGCTGAACGGGGGCGGGCGGGGTTTCAATTGTCAGTTCAAGGAACTCAAATGGTTTGAGATCAAAGGTGATGCCGCTGGCATCCGCATAGGTAACATCGGTGAACAACACATCTGCGTCGTGCTCATTGTAGAAATAGGGATTTCCGTCGATGGTGATGCCGTCAGCTGCGATGCCGTTGTCCCACTGCAAGCCGTTGGTGGTGCTGGTATCAAGGGACACTTTCACGCCGCTGAAGGAGGCGGCATTTGCAAAGAGTTGCGACAGGTCCAGCGTTACATCTATGCTCTCCAATGTGCGGGAAGAGACATAAAGCACAGTTGTGTCCTGATCACCGTAAGCCGTGACCGAAATCTGCGGGAACGTTTGGTCAAAATCAAAGGAAATCAGCTCTTTGCCCGCAATGGAACCGGCCATCAAATCAAACGCCGCCGCTTGAGAGGAATTAATCATCCGGCCCTGATTGTCGGTTATCGCGCCGCCATCTGTATCTAGCGTTAATGCGGTTCTGGAATGATAGTCCAAAGCCCAGATATTGGCCGCATCCACGCCAAGTTCGATCATATTCGAGAATTGTTTGATCAGGGTAGATCCGGCGACAAACCCATGCTGGTCGGTGGTCGTTGTCCGCACGTTCCATTCGGTGATGTGCAGATCCAGATCCTTGTCAAAAGCGTCTGACCAGATATCAAAATCCCGATCGATAAAGTTCACTTCGTTGGAATGGGTGCCAAATTCGTAGTGCTTTTTGTTGTAGTAGTAGTGCTCCGTCACGCCATCAATCGCACCGCGGGCTGCATCGCTGAGCTGGTCAATAATTTGCTGGTTGGCGTCATCGTTGCGCTGGCGAAAATCATTGACGCCGGGTGTGGCTTCAAACTCTGATCCGGCGTTGCCGGCTGTGGCCATCTGCACAATGATCGACGGTTGTTCCTCTTGGGCGATCCCGGCTGCATTCATGCCGGTTTCAACCGCTTCGGCCGCGATAGAGGCACGCTGCCCATAGGCCGTCTCGCCGATATCCCAATATTCATTGCCGATCTGGAACGCTTCGATCAAATGGCCATACTGGCCCATCACGGTTTCGACAAAGGCAGCGATGTCATCGGAAAATCCGGCATAGTCTTCGGTGCTGAGATGTTTGGTCGGGATCACCAGAACCGCGCAAATCGGATCAGCGTCGGGGCCTGCATGGCCGCCTGCGCTGCACCATTCAAAGAAGTTCACAACCTCGGTGCGCAAATTGCCATCCGGCATCGTTACGATGTTGATCCAGTCGTCACCATCGACAGGGGTTTCGCCGTCTTCATGCAATCTGGTGGGTGGTAAATCGCTTTGTCCGCCGCCGAAACGCACGGATGTGACACCAAGGTTGGTTGCGGCCGATGAGTAGGCCTCGCCCGGCGCGCCATCCTCGGTGCGTTCAAAAACAGCATTGGCGCCAAACATGCTCTTGGCAACGAAAGAGCCGGTCGCAGAAGATCCCGTAAGGGTAAGTCTAGGCATCAAAAACCCTAAAATTAACCCAACCGAAGCATTCTGCGTTCAAGTTGAAAGTCCCCCGACCCTCAACAACAAACTGCCCGAAAGAGCGTTCATCCCTCAAGGAAATTAGCTCATTTAGGGGAAATGTGGCAGCGCAGGCGCAAATCCTAGTGAATCCAAGGAACAATATTTTTCCTGCGTTCGGTTTGTTTCGCCGATCGGGACAATGGTGCGATTCCGTTGGGCTGGATGCCCGAATCGAAATAATGGACTTAGTCCACCAACCTTCCGAATTTCAGGACGAATGGTCTCATTTTCTGTTCGGTAGCAAATTGGATTCTGGGAAATTGCGATGGCGCAAAAAGTAAGGGCCCAGCATTCACATGCTAGGCCCTTTGAAACTTTTGGCTCCGACGGTAGGGATCGAACCTACGACCAATTGATTAACAGTCAACTGCTCTACCGCTGAGCTACGTCGGAACGGTCTGCACCGTATAGCCGCGAGAATCTGGGGCGTCCAGAGGGTTTTCGGGCATTTTTTCACTTTTTTTCGGGTGGATCCAAATGGGTCGTGAACGCGGCTTCGGCGTGTAGGCCTCCAACCGGCGATGCGATGGATTTTCCCGTAAGATCAATGAGGTGCGCCAGAACATTGCGGGTGGCGGCCCCCAATAGTGCGGGGGGCGTGTCGGCGTAGATCCGGGCGGCGAGGGTGGCTGCGGTGGCGGGGCCATTTGCCAGCTCCGCCAGGATCGAGGCCTCGCGCGTTCGGCGATGGACGATCAACCAGTTCAGCCGTGCTGCCGGATCATCAATGGCAGCCCCGTGGCCGGGATAGAACACCCGCCAGTCCCGCGCTGCGAGCCGTGCGCAGGAGGCCATGAAATCCGTCAGGTCGCCATCAGGGGGCGAGACCAATGAGGAGGCCCAGCCCATCACGTGATCGGCGGTAAAGCAGGCATCATTCCAAACCAGTGACAGGTGATTGCCAATGTGGCCGGGGGTGTGCAGCGCCTCAAGTGTCCAGCCATCGCCTGTGACCTGTTCGCCATCAGCCAGTGTGACGTCGGGGGAAAAGGCGCTGTCGATGCCTTCGCCGCCGCCCATCAGACCGCTGCGGGCGAGGTCTTGCATGATAGGTGAGCGGCCTGCCTCGGCGCTGCCAAACGCCAACACGGGTGCGCCGCTAGCTTGCGCCAAGGGCCGCGCCAGCGGCGAATGGTCGAGGTGGCTGTGGGTGACAATGATGTGGCTGATATGCTGTGGCTCGCCAACGGTATCCAGAATTGCCGTAAGATGCGCGGGGTCATCGGGGCCGGGGTCGATCACCGCCAGACCGCCGGTGCCCAGCACATATGTATTGGTGCCGCGATAGGTCATCGGTGAGGGGTTGGGGGCCACGATCCGCCGCAAGCCGGGCTCAAGCGTTTCGGCGACGCCAATGGGCGGATCAAAGTTATCAGGGGCTTGCATGGTTTCACCTTTCACAGGGGCGGGGGGCTGGCTAAGGTCTATGCATGTTCTTTGTCTGGCTCAAACGATATATGCCGCGCGGCATCTACGGACGTGCGGCGCTGATCCTGATGTTGCCGGTTGTCTTTGTACAGCTGGTGGTCACTGTGGTCTTTGCCCAGCGGCATTTTGAGGGGGTCACCCAACAAATGACCACCGCAATGATGCGCGAGCTGGCCATGGTGATGCAGGTGGTGGAAGAGGCCGAAGACCGCCGCGCCATCCCCGCCCGCGTCGCGGCAGAGGTCGGGCTGTTGGACATGGATGTCCAAGCGGTGGCTCGGGATGCGATCCCGGATCAAAGCCAAATGGTGTGGTATGATTATTCTGGCCGGGTTCTGGACCGAAAGTTGCGTGCAGAACTGCCCGATTACCGGGCGGTGGATTTGACGCAGGACAATCAGGTGCTTTTGTATCTGGGCAGTGGCAAAGGGCCGGTGCGTGTCGGGTTCGATCGGCGGCGGGTGTCGGCCTCAAATCCGCACCAATTATTTGTTTATACATTGTTTTTCGGGGTATTGATGACCTTCATCGCCTCGGTCTACTTGCGCAATCAACTGCGCCCCATTCGCCGATTGGCTCGCGCGGCAGAGGCGTTTGGCCGGGGGCGGCATCTGCCCTATACGCCGGCTGGCGCGGTTGAGGTGCGCAGCGCGGGCGCGGCCTTTGTGGATATGCGGGCGCGGATCGAGCGGCAGATCGAACAGCGCACCTTGATGTTGTCCGGGGTCAGCCATGACCTGCGCACGCCGCTCACCCGGATGCGTCTGGAGCTGTCGATGCTGGATGAGGACGAAGCCGCGCCGCTTTTGCAGGATGTGGATGACATGCAGCGCATGTTGGATGAATTCCTCAACTTTGCCAAAGGTGCGGGCGAGGGCGCGCCAGAGGCCGTGGCGCCGCGCAAGATGATTGCGGATCTGGTGGATGAGGCCCGCAGGGCAGGGCGCGATGTGACCTTGTTGCCGCCCGAAGGCGACGGCTCTGGTATGGTCATGCTGCGAGCGGTGGCGATGCGGCGGGCCGTGGACAATTTGATCGCAAATGCCGTGCGTTACGGGGCGCGGGCCGAGGTCTCTGTGATGTTGAGTGACAAGACATTGCGCATCCGGGTTGAGGATGACGGGCCGGGCATCCCCGAAAACCGCCGCGCCGAGGCGACCCGCGCCTTTACCCGTCTGGATCCGGCGCGAAATCAGGACAAAGGCGGCGGTGTCGGCTTGGGCTTGGCGATAGCCACAGATATTGCGCGGGCGCATGGCGGTGTGCTGCGGTTGGGCGAATCCTCTCGGATGGGCGGGCTTCGGGCGGACATTGTGATCGCCCGGTAATCGGGCAAGTGACCCAGCGGCATGATTGCTTTTGATCGCAGTGGTTTGCAGGGTATCGTCAACCCAAGTCAGGAGCCTGCCATGAACCCCTATGAGATGATCAAAGCCCACCTTGGCACCGCCGTGCCATTTGCCAATCATGTGGGCGTTAAATTGCTAGAGGTTGGCGACGGTGTTGGCAGCGCTGAGCTAGAGCAGCGCAAAGAGGTGTCCAACCACATTGACAGCATGCATGCGGGGGCGATGTTCACCTTGGGCGAGGCGGCCTCTGGCGCGGCGGTGGCTGGCGCTTTGGCACCTGTGATCCTTGAGATGCGCCCCGTCGCCGCGACCGGGCAAATTGCCTTCAAGAAAGTGGCCATCGGGACGTTGACGGCTTTTGCGAAAACCTCCGCTTCGGGTGCGGATCTGATGGCGACGATCAAGGAATCCGGCAAGGTTGCTTTTGATGTTACGGTCGATATCCAAGACAGCGCTGGCGACACCGTGGTTGAGATGACGGTGAACTGGTACGTGAGCGCCAAACGGTAACGGCGCTTCGGCTCATTCTGACTGATGTTAATCGCCCATTAGGACAGGGGCGATAGGTACGCGGTGACTGACCACGGCCAAGGGCTCTCTGCGGCTTGAACATCAAAGGAATTTGCCATGAAACTGTCTGTTCTCTCTCTTGCATTGCTGTGCTTGCCCTTTCTTTTTCCAACGGCAGCTGAGGCCACAGTCCGGCTCGGGGTGATGTCCCCCACGGGGGAGGCAACGGCGATGAAGCAATGGTCGCCCGTGGCGCAAGAGCTTGAGGCGCTGCTGGGGGAGGACGTGGTTCTGATTGCCCTGAATGCCGGTAACATATTGGATCAGTTGGATAATGGCGCACTGGATGTTGTGATTGGGAATCCGGTTCAGGCGGCACTTGCAACGACCGGGATGCAGGCGCAAGCGGTGGCGAGTGTGGTGAAGAAAAGCGGCCAACAATTTGGCGGCGTCATCGTTGCCAATCCCAATGCCGGGATTGCAACAGCGGCCGATCTCAAAGGCAAGAAGGTGATGACGCTCAAGAACACCGCGGCGGGCGGCTTCATTTTCCAAACCCATTATTTGCTTGGCTTTGGTGTCACATCCCCGGATGATTTTGGCCACCATGCGGTTGCGAAAAACCAAAAAGATATCGTCAATTTGGTCGCAAGGGGTGCATTCGACGCGGGATTTGTGCGCACCGGTATGGTAGATGACATGATTGCACGCGGCGAGATTTCCGAGGGTGATGTGATCATTGTGGATCGCAAAGAAACCGCCGGTTTCCCCCATGCCCATACAACGATCCTATACCCTGAATGGATGGTCTTTGCGCATACCCAATATGATCCGCAAAACGTGAGCCGGATGCGTGAAGCGCTGATCAAACTGGCTGAGGGCACACCGGCACTGGATGCGGCCCGTGTGCAGGGTTTTGCCGCGCCGCAAGACCTGTCGGGCATCATTGATGCGTTGAGCGCGGTTGGCATGCTGCCTGCGGCCAGCAACTGATCCCAAAAACTGCTGCGAAAAGCAACTTCACGAAGGTGTCTGATGTCTAGATTGAGCGTATCCATCAAGCTTGCGGTGATTGTCGGGCTGCTGTGTATCGGCATTCTTGGGTTGGTCACCACAACCAACATTTCGCGGCAAACCGATGCGTTGGGCACTTTCGGACACGAAAGCCTGACCATGGTCACGCAATTGGGTGAAACAAAAATTGCCAGCGCCGAAAATGATGCAGAGATCAAGCTGCAGTTTATCATTGATTTGTTGATCTCTGTGAGCGGCGATGCCCTGGCCTCCTACAATGCGGAGATGCTGGATAAAATCATCGCGGCGGTCTTGGTGGACCCCTCTGTGGTCCATGTTGCGTTCAACACTGTGGATGGTGTTGAATTGGCTCAGGGCGGAACCGTGCCAACTGATGTGGAAACCCGTGCTGTCACCGCAACGGTGGCCGCAGATGGCACCGATTTTGGCACAGTGATCGTCACCCGCAGCTACGCCCCGATTGTGGCTCTCAAACAGAACATCGATGAACTGACGGCCCAAAAGGCCAAAATGTTGACGACATTGTCTGATGACCTGCGGGGCAGCACGATCAACGCTTCGATCCGTTTTGCGGCTATTGCAGCGGTTTTGGCGGCCGTCGCTGTCAATGCTGTGACGGTGTTTATGGTTGGCGGCCCATTGTCGATCAGTGCGAAGTTGATCGAAAAGATCACCAACGAAGAAACCGATTTTGAACGCCCCAAAATGGCCAGACGAAAAGACGAAATTGGCAAATTGGGCAAAGCCATCGACATGTTTCGGGACACCGTGGTCAAAGCCCGCGACATGCAACGCACCGCAGCGGCCCGTGCAGCGCAGGACGAGGCAGAAGAAAAGGCACGCCGCATTGCCAAAACCGAGGCCGAGCAACGCCGCGCTGATGCAGAGGCCGCCGAGGCCGAACGCCGCCGCGCCGAAGAGGCCGAGCGTGCCGCGGAACGTGACGCGATGCGGGCGCAGGCGGACGCAGATCGTCAGGCCATCTTGGACCAACAGGCCAGGGTTGTTGATACGCTTGCAAACGCCCTGAAACGCTTGTCGGGCGGCGATCTGAACGTCTCTATCGATGCTGTTTTTGAAGGCCCCTATGAGGGCTTGCGTTCGGATTTCAACTCTACGGTTGAAACCTTGCAAACCGCGATATCAGCAGTGGCATTGTTGACCTCGACCATTCGAGGTGAAACTGCGGCGATCTCTTCCGGGGCCAATGATCTGTCGCAACGCACCGAAAAGCAGGCCGCTACCCTTGAGGAAACAACGGCCGCGCTCACTGAGCTTAATGCATCGGTGCACTCGGCCTCTGGCCGCGCACAAGACGCCGATGAACGGGCGCAATCGGCCCGGATCAAAGCAGATGAAAGCGGCGAGGTCGCACAATCCGCGATCCTTGCCATGGACCAGATCAAATCTTCCTCGGATCAAATCTCAAAAATCACCAAAGTCATCGACGAAATCGCGTTTCAGACCAATTTGCTTGCGCTAAATGCCGGTGTTGAAGCGGCCCGCGCTGGCGATGCAGGGCGCGGCTTTGCAGTGGTGGCCACCGAAGTGCGCGCCCTTGCCCAGCGATCGGCGGATGCGGCACGGGAGATCAGCGAGCTGATCCTTGCAAGCGAAACACAGGTGAACACGGGCGTTGAGTTGGTCGAATCCACAGGCACGTCCCTGTCTGACATCGTGGCATCGATCTCGGAAATCACCGAACTTGTCGCCTCCATCGCCACGTCAACCAAAGAGCAAGCGCTTGGCTTGAACGAAGTGAATGACGCGATGACCCAGCTGGACCAAGTCACCCAGCAAAACGCGGCCATGTTCGAAGAAACCGCCGCCGCCAGCCAGGCCCTCAATACCGAGACCGATGCCCTGTCTGATGCGGTGTCGCATTTCAAACTGGCGGACCCGAAGAATGGGCCCGCGGAGGATCTGGCGATTGCATCCTAGTTGGAGGGGCAGTGCGATATGGCTCGCGGTAATCTGAGGCCGCATTTCTTTGGCGACCTGAATGCCTGAGGCAAGGGCTCTGTCACGCGCTGGCAGCGACCCCCAAAAAGCGTTTTCTGGGGCAGGATCACCTTTCAAATCTAAGCCGCATCGGCCGAAATGCGGCCCATCGGAAAAACCATTTTATCCAGCATCCGAGGATTCGGTGTTCTTAGCAGCCATTTGCGCCCGGACCTCGATCCGCTGCGCGTCGGACCCTGATGCCGCACCGCTGTCCGCGGCGAGGCTCGGGCGCACCCGGCCTTGTTTTTGTTGCACCACGTGCCATGCTTCGTGTGGCAAATGTCTGTCTTGACCTGGTCCAATGTGAATATCTGTCCCTCGGGTAAAGGCGCTGGCCCCGATCTTGGCGGGCGAATGGGAGTTGCGATGAACCTGAACAGAAGACAAATCAATGCCGGAGAGGGCTTCCATGCCCAACCTCAGGGTGTCGGGAAGACCGGAAGTGTTATGTGCAATTTTATGGGCGTCTTTATCATTCGGGGCCATTCGCCATCTCCTGTTGGTCAAATTGGAACAAGCGCACCTTTTGGCTGGGTGCCAAGAAACATAGATGTCACATGGCAAATCTTGCGTGATCCTCGCCTAAAAAGCCAGAGTTACAGAGATTGGGTGCATTTCCGGCGCGGCTCACGAGTCCAAATGGTCCAAGCTCGAACAGCCTGAAATGTTCGTCGCGGTGGAGGTACACGTTGCTATTTATACTTCACAAATTTGGACATCGGTAATTTGGCCTGCTCCGCCAATTCCGCTTTGGGATGGTAAGCGCCTGATTTATTATTCCATTCTTCTATCTTGTTGTCTTCGTTCACGAATATTTCACCAGCAAACAAGACCGCTGGGGAAAACGACCCCAAGGCGGAGTGATCGGTGTCCTTTTCTCCCCTGACACGCCAAACCACAATCGACCCGTCAAGCTTTGTCACAAAAGCATAATGGCCCGCCTTGAGCGCCATAGCCAAGCCAGCTGCAGATCCATTTTCGACAATGAATTCGAGGTATGCATCTTCTGTCGCAGTATTGTTCGGCGAAATCTTGGCGTCGATCTGCCCGCGGTCGCCTTTGCGAAGATCCTCACGTGCCGGGCCGCCACCCATCATAGAAACAACAGCCATGTTGAAAATTGAATTAATTGGTGGCAAATCTCTCTCCCCTTTGAGTGAACCTTGATCACTTGCTTTGCACCTTATGCGGGAATGGTGGAAAAGGCACTTTTTTTACGTGTAGGCCCGGCACAGCGCTGTTCTGTGTTGGAAAGTCACGACAGATCCACACCAGCCGAACGTTGCCGCAGCAGGCATCGGAAAAGCAAAAACATGTGTCAGAGGCGGGGAAATGGTAGGCCCGGCAGGACTTGAACCCGCAACCAAAGCGTTATGAGCGCTCTGCTCTAACCAATTGAGCTACAGGCCCGCCACGGCGTTTGGGTATGCGGGTGCGGCGCTTTCGTCAAGGCTTACCGTTGCACCATTTGTTGGGATGCACTAACCCCGCAACAACGCAACATCTCACTGCCAGGGGACCAGAGCATGTCAGCACCCAAAAACGGAATCACCTACGCCGATGCGGGCGTTGATATTGATGCGGGCAACGCATTGGTGGAGCGGATCAAACCGGCCGCCAAACGCACCGCGCGGCCCGGCGTGATGTCCGGTCTTGGTGGCTTTGGCGCGCTCTTTGATCTCAAGGGGGCAGGGTTCACCGATCCGGTTCTGGTTGCAGCCACAGACGGTGTTGGCACCAAGTTGCGCATCGCAATCGACACGGGCAACGTCGATGGCATCGGCATTGATCTGGTCGCAATGTGCGTTAACGATCTGGTGTGTCAGGGGGCAGAGCCGTTGTTCTTCCTCGACTATTTTGCAACGGGCAAGCTCGAACTGGATCAGGCGACACGGATCATCGAGGGCATCGCCGAGGGCTGCGCCTTGTCTGGCTGTGCCTTGATTGGCGGCGAAACCGCGGAAATGCCGGGCATGTATGATGCGGGCGATTTTGATCTGGCAGGATTTTCCGTTGGCGCAATGGAACGCGGTGCGGAACTGCCACGGGATGTGGCCGAGGGTGATGTGCTGCTTGGGCTTCCCAGCGATGGCGTACATTCCAACGGCTATAGCCTTGTGCGCAAGATCGTTGAGGTCAGCGGCCTGGCTTGGGGGGATGATTGTCCTTGGGGCGAGGGCACCCTTGGCGCGGCGCTGCTGACGCCAACCAAGCTTTATGTCAAAGGGGCGGTGGCCGCATTGCGCGATGATTGCGTGAATGCGCTGGCCCATATCACCGGCGGCGGCTTGACGGAAAACCTGCCGCGGGTTCTACCCGACGGGCTTGGCGCAGAGATTGATCTGTCTGCGTGGGATTTGCCGCCGGTGTTCAAATGGTTGGCCGCGCAGGGCGGAATGGCCGAGGCGGAATTGCTCAAGACTTTTAACTCCGGTCTTGGCATGATCGCAGTTGTGCCCGCAGACAAGGTTGAGGCCGCAACGCAGGCCTTTGCCAGCGATGGCCATGCCGCCATTCGGATCGGCCAGATCACAGCAGGTGGCGGGGTCAGCTATAAGGGCAGTTTGCTTTGACCAAACGGGTTGCGATCTTTGTCTCTGGCGGCGGCTCAAACATGCGGGCGCTGGTGGAGGACATGACCGGCGATCACCCGGCGCGGGCCTGTGTCGTGCTGTCGAACAATGCCGATGCGGGCGGAATTGCATGGGCAAGGGCACGCGGGATTGCGACCGAAGTTGTAGATCATCGCCCCTTTTCCGGCGATCGCCCCGCTTTTGAGGCAGCGCTGAACTCTGCACTCGACCGGCACAGCCCGGATATGATCTGCCTTGCCGGGTTTATGCGCAAGCTTACGGGTGGATTTACCGACCATTGGGCCGGGCGAATGATCAACATTCACCCGTCTTTGCTGCCCAAATACAAAGGGTTACACACCCATGCCCGCGCGCTGGAGGCTGGGGATACACAGCATGGTTGCACCGTGCATGAGGTGACAGCCGCGCTCGATGACGGGCCAATTTTGGGGCAGGCCAGCCTCAACATCAGCCAAGATGATACGCCGGATACATTGGCAGCGCGGGTTTTGACGCTGGAGCATCAGCTTTACCCCGCGGTCTTGCGCCGGTTTGCCGCGGATGACCGCAGCCCGGTCTTCTTGCAGGGGTGATCTGGCCAAGCGGCGGCAGTTGATGTACCGATGACGGACCTGCGCCCTGCAAACCCGTTTTTTCGAAGTGAATACATGAAAACCATCACCACGACCGCCGATCTGGCTGCCTTTTGCAGCGAAGCTGCCAAACACGACTATGTCACTGTTGATACAGAGTTTTTGAGGGAACGGACGTATTATTCCAAGCTTTGTTTGGTGCAGTTGGCGATGCCGGGCACCGATGACAGCAACGCGGTTTTGATGGATCCGTTGGCCAAGGACATCTCGCTTGAGCCGCTGTATGAGCTGTTTCGCGACACGTCGGTGGTCAAGGTATTTCACGCGGCGCGGCAGGATCTTGAGATCTTTTTCGTCGACGCAGGCGTCTTCCCCGAGCCACTTTTTGACACACAGGTGGCTGCGATGGTTTGCGGGTTTGGTGAGCAGGTCGGCTATGAAACGCTGGTGCGCAAGATCACCAATGGCGGGGTAGACAAGACCTCGCGGTTTACCGACTGGTCGCGGCGTCCGCTGACGGATGCGCAGAAAACCTATGCTCTCGCGGATGTTACACATTTGCGGCAAATCTACGAATTTCTGGCAGAAAAACTTGAAGACAGCGGTCGCGGGCGTTGGGTACAAGAAGAGCTGGCGATACTGACAAATCCCGACACCTATGTGACGCAGCCGCGCGAGGCCTGGAAACGGGTTAAGACACGCACAAATTCCGGCAAATTTCTGGGCATCGTGCGGGAACTGGCGGCATTTCGTGAAGAATATGCACAAACGCGTAATGTTCCGCGCAACCGGGTGTTCAAGGACGATGCGCTGGTCGAACTGGCGAGCCTGAAACCAAAGAACACCGAAGAATTGAGCCGCTCGCGTCTTTTGTTGCGCGAGGCCAGAAAAGGTGAGATCGCGGAAGGCATCCTCAAAGGGATCGCGGCTGGGGTTGCTTGTCCGCCTGCGGATCTGCCCAAGCCGGATCGAAGCCGTGACAAATTGCAGGTCAATCCGGCATTGGCCGATTTGCTGCGCGTCTTGCTGAAAGCCAAAACCGAACAGGCAGGCGTAGCGGCCAAGCTGATCGCACCTGCGGCGGATCTGGATGGGATCGCGGCGGGTCTGCGTGATCTGCCAGCGCTAAACGGCTGGCGGCGTGAGGTGTTTGGCAATGACGCGCTGCGTTTGTGCAACGGTGAAATTGCGCTGACGGCGGTGGGCAACGATGTGAAAGTCGTCGAGGTCTGAGGACGAAACAACCAACAAAATCAAAGGGGAGACAGCAATGTCAGAGATCAAACGGCATCACACCAACACCCGGATGAGCCAGATCGTAGAGCACAATGGCACGATCTATCTGGCCGGTCAGGTCGGAACAGCGGGCGCAAGCGTGGCACAGCAGACACAGGATTGCCTTGATGCGATTGATCGCCTTTTGGCGGAAGTCGGGTCGGACAAGACGCGCATTTTGCAGGCGGTAATCTGGCTGGCCGATATGGCTGATTTTGCCGAGATGAACGGCGTTTGGGATGCATGGTCCCCCGAGGGACAAGCGCCGGCGCGTGCGTGTGGTGAGGCCAAGCTGGCCCATCCTGATTTCACGGTTGAGATTATTGTGACAGCTGCCGCTGCGGGCTGATCAAAGCGGCGTTTCGGATAAGAACCGAAACGCCGGTTCGCAATTACCTGCGAATTACACGCGCGTTTTCAACACCTTCGACACGAATGCTGCGCACGCCGCGCAGGGTTTGGTCTGTGACCCGCCGGGCGGCGACAACTTCGCGCGTGGCACGGGCGCCAACAGGGGTCGGTTTGTTGGGGCGCACCCCTTCCAAACGATAGGTCAGAACGCCATCGACGGGCTCTTCGGCGTCAATTTCGGGCGTCAGCCGCACCTGATAGATGCCTTGCCGCGCTGCCAACCCCGTGGCGCGGATGATCGCGCCGCCCGGAATGCGTTCGATTGTCAGTTCTGTCACCTGTTCAAAAGGCCGGCCTGCGTAGGTATCGTCAGCTTCGCGTTCGCGGGCAAACAAACCGCCGGTTTTAGGGATCAGGGGGTTGGTGTTTTCTACCTGTTCAATTGGCTCGGAACGCGATTTTCCGAACCAGTTGAACGGGTTGACCCGGCTGTCGCGGATCGTGCCGCAGGCGGCCAATGTCAGAGATGTTGCGAGAAGCAAAGAGAGGGTCTTGCGCATCAGGTCGCCCTTGGAATTTGAACTGTCTTTTGACTACCTGATCCGTCGGGGCTTGGGAAGGGGGTGGACCTTTGGTGGCTCTGCTCCTACCTCTGTGTCGCAAATATCACCTGAGGAATACGTCATGGCCAATGCCGCGTTTGAAGAGCTTGTCGAAGATTTTGAGTTTCTTGAGGATTGGGAAGACCGGTATCGCCATGTGATTGAACAGGGCAAGGCGATGCAGCCCTTGGAAGAGGCGCTGCGGGTGCCGGCGACCAAGGTGGACGGCTGCGCGTCGCAGGTGTGGTTGCATGCGCAGTTCGAGGGCGGGCGCCTGCATTTTGACGGCGCCAGTGACGCGATGATTGTGTTGGGTTTGATTGCGGTTTTGCGTATTCTTTACAATGGATTGACTTCGGCAGAGGTGCTGGCGGTTGATGCCCGCGCCGAGATGGGGCGGCTTGGCCTGAATGATCATTTGTCGGCGCAGCGGTCGAACGGGTTGCGGGCGATGATCGAACGTATTCGCGAAACAGCAGCGCAGGCGTAGTAATCAGCGGCGGATCGGGGGCCAGCCCCCATCGTCCCTGACGGGCCGATTCCCCCGGAGTATTTATCGGCCAAAAAGGGGGGGGAATGGCGGAGGTTCTGATGAGATCCGATATCGTGTCACAAGCTGCGGCCTATGTGGACGTCGGGCGGTTACAGTCAGATTTGGCTGATTGGGTGGCGTTCCGGACAGAAAGCCAGAATCCGGCGCAGATTGATGTGCTCTATCAGTATTTGAACTTGGCGATCCTGCCGCGGTTGCAGGCGATCGGTTTTGACTGTGCTGTGCATGACAATCCGGTGCCGGGTGCGGGGCCATTGCTTTTGGCGGAGCGGATCGAAGAGGCGGCGCTGCCGGTGGTTTTGATTTATGGTCATGGCGATGTGATCTGGGGGCAGGCGGATGCCTGGGATACCGGGCTTGCACCCTTTTCCCTGACCGAACAGGGGGAGCGGCTTTTTGGGCGGGGGACAGCAGACAACAAGGTGCAGCACCTGATCAATATTGCCGCGCTTGAGGCGGTCTTGCAGGTGCAGGGGCATCTGGGGTTCAACGTCAAGTTTGTGATCGAGATGAGTGAGGAAATCGGGTCGCCGGGGCTGGCCGAGATGATGAAAAGGCATCGCGCGGCCTTGCAGGCCGATGTTTTGATCGCCTCCGACGGTCCGCGATTGCACCCGGACACACCAACGATGTTCATGGGCTCGCGCGGGGCGTTAAATTTTGATTTGGTTGTGGATTTGCGAGACGGAGCGCACCATTCGGGCAATTGGGGCGGCTTGCTGGCTGATCCGGCGGTGATTCTGACGCAGGCATTGGCCTCTATCTGTGATGTGCGGGGGCAGATCAAAGTGCCGGAATGGCGGCCAGATAGCCTGACACCGGACATTCGCGCCACACTGGCGCGGTTGCCTGAAACAGATCGCAGCGATTCAAATTGGGGCGAGGCGGGGCTGACCCCTGCGGAGCGGGCATTTGGGTGGAACAGTTTTGCGATTTTGGCCATGTCCTCGGGCCGTCCGGAGGCGCCCGTGAATGCCATTTCCGGATCGGCGCAGGCGCATTGCCAATTGCGGTATGTTGTCGGCACTGATCCGGATGACATTCTGCCTGCGCTGCGGCGGCATTTGGCAGCGGCTGGGTTTGATCAGGTTGCGGTGCGCGAGGCGGACAGCGTTCCGATACGGGCCACGCGGCTGGATCCGGAACACCCTTGGGCGCAGTTTGTTGAAGCATCCATTCTGCGGACCACGGGGCAAGCGCCGCATGTTTTGCCAAACCTTGCTGGATCGCTTCCAAATGAGTGTTTTGCCGATATTCTTGGTCTGCCGACGATCTGGATTCCGCACAGCTATGCGGGCTGTAACCAACATGCGCCAAATGAACATGTTTTGAAATCGGTTTGCCGTGAAGGCATGCAAGTGATGGCGGGGCTGTTTTGGGATATTGGAAGTGGCGCACCTCAACCCGCAACCCAGAACAATTGAGGTGATGAATTGAAGACAGTTGAGCTTGAACATGACTATGCGGTGCCTGCAGAGCGGCTCTGGGCGCTGGTGACCGATTACGATGCTTTGGAGGTGGTCATGGCGGGGATCGTTTCTTTTGACGGTCTGCCGGAGGGACGCACAAAGACCGGGCAATCCTTTGATTTGATGGTGTCCTTGTTCGGGAAATTGCCGCCGCAACCGTATCACATGGAGGTCGTGCTGTGTGACGATGACGCGATGGTTTTGCGGTCGTCTGAGAAAGGCGCGGGGGTGAAATCATGGGAACATTGTCTGACCGTGACGCCAACCGTGCAGGGCAGCCGATTGACCGACCGGATCGAGATTGATGCAGGTTGGATGACCCCGATCTTTGCCCGTTGGGCCAAGTTTCTGTACCGCGCCCGCCACAAGCCGAGATTGCGGATTTTGGGCCTTGATAAATGATTGGATTCAAAGTGGTGATGGTGCACGTACAGGCTGTGAAGTGCTGATTACAGCTCTTTTAGCGCTGTGGTCAGATCGCCATATCCGGTCAGCCGCCGCTCAAATTTCAGGCCCAGACGATCCGCGCATTTGCGGGCTTTTTCCGTCAAATCCGGATCGTCTGTCTGGGCTTGGTAGATCAACTTTTCATAGTTGCCAAAGTACATGTCACGCAGTTCAGGATGCCGGTCGAGGCCCATGGGTTTGATGATGAAGGCGTCAAACTGCCGGACCAGAAAATCGGTCAGATAAAAGCTGGTGAATTCGTCGTCTGTCTTGGCGGCAAAGGCATCATTGCCTTCGAAAAAGCTATAGCAATGCGGGCCAGCGACCATTTTGACGCCCAGTTCTTCGCAGGCCGTTTGCAAGCTTCCTCCAGTGCCACAATCGGCGTAAACCACAAAGAAATCATCATAATCGCCGCGGTGTTTTGCGATGGTGGCGCGCACCGCATCGGTGATTTTTTCGGGGTAAAGGTGGTATTTCGCGGGCAGGCAGGTCAGATCCAGATGGGTCCAGCCATTGGCGGCCTTGAGATCGACAATTTCACGGGCAAGTGCGCCGCAAGCGATCAGCAGGATGCGCCCGCGCGGGGTTTGTGTGTCCAATCCGTTTTCGGTCAGTTCGGCATCGCTTGGGATCATGATCTGGACTTTCGCAGCGCAAGCGCGGCGGCCAGCGCCAGCACCGGGACCAAGGCACCGACGGGCGCAGGCAGAAAGGACAAGGCCAGCACGGTCAGCCCTGCGCAAAGCAGGACAGTTACGATCAACAAGGCAAACAGGCGTGGGGGCATGGGCAGACCTTTCTTATCAACAAGATAGGTGGTGCAGGGCCATAAAAAAAGGCCCCCGCAGGGGCCTTTCAAATCAAGGTCAGGCGGATTTTACGCTGTTGTGCTTTCGCGCCATCCACTCTTTGGCGGTTTCAACCGCCACGGCCGCATCGCGGCAATAGGCGTCTGCGCCGATGGCTTTGCCGAACTCTTCGTTCAGGGGGGCGCCGCCCACGAGGACGATATAATCATCGCGGATGCCCTGTTCGACCATCGTGTCGATCACGACCTTCATATAGGGCATCGTGGTGGTCAAAAGCGCGGACATCCCAAGGATATCAGGGCCTTCGGTTTCCATCGCTTCGAGGTAGTTTTCAACCGGGTTGTTGATGCCCAGATCGACCACTTCAAAGCCTGCGCCTTCCATCATCATGCCGACGAGGTTCTTGCCGATGTCGTGGATGTCGCCTTTGACGGTGCCGATGACCATCTTGCCAACGCGCGGTGCGCCAGTTTCGGCCAGCAGTGGTTTTAGGATGGCCATGCCGCCCTTCATCGCATTCGCAGCAAGCAGAACCTCAGGCACAAAAAGGATGCCGTCCCGGAAATCCGCGCCAACGATTGTCATGCCGCCGACAAGCGCTTTGGTCAGGATGTCATAGGGTTCCCACTTGCGTTCAAGCAGGATGTTCACCCCTTCTTCGATCTCTTCCTTGAGGCCGTCATAGAGGTCGTCGAACATCTGTTGGACAAGTTCTTCGTCGTCGAGTTCTGACAGGATGATTTCGTCTTCGTCGGACATGTTATTTCCTTCTGCTGCCGTTGCAGGTGCTTGGCCTATGCGCCTTTTTGTCACGGAATGTCGGCGCTTGGTGCGCAAATTGCGACATGCATGAGGTTTTGCGCGACCTCATTGTACAAGAATTTAGCGTCTTTTTAGGCTACTGGACAAGGGATTAGCAGGTTTTGATTGCGCGTGTTCACTATTTGTTCCAAAATGATTTATGGATCATGAAAATCATCGCTACAAAGTTGTCGGGCGGGCGGCAGGCAGCAACCATGCGGGCCGGTTTGAGGCGCACAGCCGTGAGGCGGTGAACGACGGATGGGAGCGTGATGACGTTCTGCCGGTGTTGCGCACGCAGACCGCAATTGAGGTGCCGCGCAAGGTGATCACCTATAACACCTCTCCTGATTTGCCCTTTGACCGGTCGATCAATCCTTATCGTGGTTGCGAGCATGGGTGTGTTTATTGTTTCGCGCGGCCAAGCCATGCCTATCTGGTGCTGTCGCCGGGGCTGGATTTCGAGACGCAGCTGATTGCGCGGCCCGATGCGCCAGATGTTCTGCGCAAGGAACTGGCGGGGCGCAAATATCGGGCTGCGCCGATAGCAATCGGAACCAACACCGATCCTTATCAACCGATTGAGAAGACCCAGGGGATCATGCGGCGCTGTTTGGAGGTTTTGTCAGACTGCAATCATCCCGTGGCGATTGTCACCAAAGGCAGTTTGATCGAGCGTGACATTGATATTTTGTCGGATATGGCGCGGCGCGGTTTGGTGCGTGTTGGCATATCCGTCACAACATTGGACGCAAAACTCAGCCGTTTGATGGAGCCGCGTGCCCCCGCGCCGGCGCGGCGGTTGATGATGGTCAGGCGATTGGCTGCGGCGGGTGTACCTGTGCGGGTCATGGCCTCACCGGTGATTCCCGCGCTCACCGACCCTGAGCTGGAGGCGATATTGCAAAGCGGCAAGGAGGCAGGCGCACGCCATGCCAGCTGGATCATGCTGCGATTGCCCCGTGAGGTATCGCCGCTGGTACAAGACTGGCTGGCCCAGCATTATCCGGACCGGGCGGACCGGATCATGAACCGATTGCGCGAAATGCATGGCGGCAAGGAATATGACGCCCGTTGGCATCGGCGCATGCGGGGTGAGGGGCCTTATGCCGAAGTGATTGCGCAGCGGTTCAAATTGGCGGCCAAACGGCTTGGCCTGTCGGGCCATGCGCCGCCGATGCGCTGCGATCTATTTCGCCCGCCGGTGCTGCCGGGTGCTCAGTTAAGCTTGTTGTAGGTCCGGCATCCTGCCTGGCCCTGCGGGTTTAACCCCGGCGGCGGCCCCGGCGGCTGCGCCGTTCCGGTGCCTGATCATCGCCGGTGCCATCGCCAGCGGATGAAAACGGGCCAAGCGCGGCAACGATTTCGTCCAGCTCCGGTGCGCTGCCCTTGGCCCGCGTGTCCAGCGCCTCGCGCATTTTCTCAAGGTGGCTGGGCATCGTGCCGCAGCATCCGCCGATTACCGATGCGCCGCAGTTGCGGGCCATCACCGCGTAATCTGCCATCAATTCGGGCGTGCCATCGTAGTGGATGTGGCCATCGACATACTTTGGAATACCCGCGTTGCCCTTCGCCACAATAGGCAGGCGGCCTTCTTCTTTTGCGGCCATGCCCAAAATCGTGCGCAGCAGATCCGACGCGCCCGTGCCGCAGTTTGCGCCAAAGGCCAGCGGTGCGTTGTCCAGATCATGCACCATCTCCACCATGCCTTCGGAGGTCAGGCCCATCATCGTGCGCCCGGCGGTATCAAAGCTCATGGTGCCGACCCAATCCAGTCCGGCCAAGGCAAAGCCTTCGGCGGCAGCGCGGTATTCCTCGGGGGCGCTGATGGTTTCGAGCCAGCCAATATCGGCGCCGCCCGCCTTCAGCCCATCGGCGGTTTCGTGAAACATTTCAACAGCCAAGGCATGGCTGAGGCTGCCGACGGGCTCCATAATCTCACCCGTTGGACCAACAGATCCGGCCACGATCACCTTGCGCCCGGCAGTATCGGCAACCTCGCGGCCAATCTCTGCGGCAACGCGGCTCAACTCATGGGCGCGTTTGGCCGCATCATGCAGTTTCAGCCGCGAAGCATTTGCGCCAAAGCTGTTGGTCAAAAACAGATCGCTGCCCGCATCCACCGCGCCCTTATAGAGGGCGATGATTTTCTTGGGCTCATCGGTGTTCCAAAATTCTGGCGCGTCGCCGGACATCAGGCCCATATTGAACAAATTGGTGCCCGTGGCCCCATCGGCCAGCAGGGCGCCTTTTTCAGCAAGCAACTCAGTGAAAGGATTGGTCATCGGGCATACTCCGCGCGCGTTACTGCCGCCTCATTTCACGACCCCTGATCCAGAGCAATCTCATAATCTTCATCTTCATCATGAGGCCCAGACCGATTGACGGGCAGGTGACCCCAAAAAGAAAACGCCCATCAGGCTTCTGACGGGCGTTTGGTCGTAAATTTGTAGGTCGTAAGGTGGTTAGTCGATCTCGGCCATGATCTGCGCCTTGGCCTCAACCAGACAGCTTGCCATCTGGGCGCGGATGGTGGCCTCGTCGGCCTTGTCGCCCAAATCACCTGCAACCTTGCGGTAGACATCTTCGTGGCCGGCCTCTTCGAAATCGGATTTGACCACCTCTTTGGCATAGGCCTCGGCCTCGGCGCCGGTTTTGCCCATTAGCCCTGCGGCCCAAAGGCCCAGCAATTTGTTGCGGCGTGCGTCGGCCTTGAACTGCATTTCTGCGTCATGGGCAAACTTGTTCTCGAATGCGTTTTCACGGTTGTCGAAGGTGGTCATCATGCTCTCCTGTCTTTGCACGCCTATTATATAGATATGGGCGGTTCCTGACCAGCAGACAAGAGCGCACAGGACCGCGCGGTGAACCCATGCTTGCAGGGCGGCGGGCCTTAGACTAAGAGAGGGCCAAATTGTCTGGGACCCTCCCAGCCTGTCGCGGAAAGGACGCCCATGGCCCGGCGCAAGAAGATTTACGAAGGCAAAGCAAAGATCCTCTATGAAGGCCCGGAGCCGGGGACAATTGTCCAGTATTTCAAAGACGATGCCACGGCGTTCAACGCCGAGAAGAAGGACGTGATCGAGGGCAAGGGTGTTTTGAACAACCGCCTGTCCGAATATTTCATGACCGGGCTCAACCAGATCGGCGTGCCGACGCATTTCATCAAACGTCTGAACATGCGCGAACAACTGGTGCGGCAATGCGAGATTGTTCCGCTTGAAGTGATCGTGCGCAACTATGCCGCGGGCACCATGTCCAAACGTCTGGGCATCGAGGAAGGCACGCAGCTGCCGCGCCCGATTGTGGAATATTGCTACAAAGATGACAGTCTTGGCGACCCCTTGGTGACCGAAGAACACATTGCAGCCTTTGGCTGGGCCAGCCAGCAGGACATGGACGATATCCTTAGCCTGGCGCTGCGGGTGAATGATTTCATGTCCGGCATGATGCTGGCGGTCGGCATTCGTCTGGTCGATTTCAAGATCGAGATTGGCCGCGTCTATGACGGCGATTTCCAACGCTTGATCATCGCCGACGAGATCAGCCCGGACAGTTGCCGATTGTGGGACATCGAGACCGGTCAGAAGCTGGACAAAGATGTGTTCCGGCGTGATCTGGGGTCTTTGACCGACGCCTATACCGAAGTGGCCAAACGGCTGGGTGTGATGCCCAAGTCCTCAACGCCGATTTCCAAACCAACCTTGATCAACTGAAGCCGCGGACGCGCTTGAGTTTTTTTAGCCAAATGAAGCTGGGGGATGTGCAATGAAAGCACGGGTTCATGTGATGTTGAAGAACGGGGTTCTGGACCCGCAGGGCGAGGCGGTGCGCCACGCGCTGGGTGCGCTTGGATTTGACGGCGTGAATGGTGTGCGTCAGGGCAAGGTGATT
This sequence comes from Sulfitobacter mediterraneus, assembly GCF_003054325.1. Lineage (GTDB taxonomy): Bacteria > Pseudomonadota > Alphaproteobacteria > Rhodobacterales > Rhodobacteraceae > Sulfitobacter > Sulfitobacter mediterraneus. The sequence continues at coordinate 58,845 of NZ_QBKU01000002.1, read as the reverse complement.
GAGCTGGATCTGGCGGATGGCACCTCAGAGGCTGATGTCACACAGATGTGTGAAAAGCTGCTCGCCAATACGGTGATCGAATCCTATTCGGTGGAGATCGGCTGATGCGGGCCGCCCGGCTGACAGCCTGGCGGGCACCATTGGAGATTGCCGATCTGCCGATGCCGGACGCACCTGAGGGCGGAGTGGTGTTGCGGGTTTTGGCCTGCGGTGTTTGCCGGTCTGACTGGCACGTCTGGACCGGCGCGGACCCGGACGTTTCGCTGCCGCATGTCCCCGGTCACGAGTATTGCGGCGAGGTGATCGCCGTGGGCGCGGGGGTGACGCGCTGGCGCACTGGCGACCGGGTGATTGCGCCCTTTATCCTGGCCTGCGGGTCTTGTCCTGACTGCGCTCAGGGCCATCAAACCATTTGTGCGCGGCAGGCCTTGCCGGGTTTCACCCATGCCGGCGCCTTTGCCGAAGCGATTGCCGTGCCGTTTGCCGATGCCAACTTAACGGCCTTGCCTGAAAACCTTGATCCGGCCTTGGCTGCGGCGCTGGGGTGCCGGGTGACAACGGCCTGGCATGCGCTCACGGGGCGTGCGGCGGTTCAGGCCGGGGAATGGGTTGCGGTTTTTGGCACGGGCGGCGTTGGCCTTTCTGCGGCGCTTTTGGCGCGGGGGCTGGGGGCGCGGGTGATTGCCGTAGATATAGCTCAGGAAAAACTGGACCATGCCAAGGCGTTGGGCATCGATGCGGTGGTGAACGCCGCTCAGCCTGATCCGGCTGCGGCGATCCGCGAGATCACAGGCGGCGGCGCGGATGTGGCTATAGAAGCATTGGGTGTGGCGCAAACCACGGTTCCGGCTTTGAAATGCCTGCGCAAATTGGGGCGCATGGTGCAGGTGGGGATGCCAGCGGGCGATCACACCACGATGCCGATCCCGATGGATGCCGTGTACAGCGGTCAGCTGGCTGTTTTTGGCACCCGCGGTATGCCCAGCTGGCGGTATCCGCCGCTGCTTGATTTTGTCATGTCGGGCCGTGTGGACTTGACGCCGCTGGTCGCGCGGCGCATTGGATTGAGCCAAGCGACCGAGGAACTGGCCGTGTTTGACGGCCCCGCACCGCCCGGCGTGGCGGTGATCACTGATTTCGCAGGTTAAGGAGACCTTTCATGCGCGCAGCTGTTGTTGTTTTTCCCGGCTCTAATTGTGACCGTGACCTTGCCGTTGCCTTCAAGGCGGCGGGTGCCGATGTTGAAATGGTCTGGCACAAGGATAGCGATTTGCCGCAGGACATTGATATCGTTGGTATTCCGGGCGGGTTCTCTTACGGTGACTATCTGCGGTGCGGTGCGATTGCAGCGCAATCGCCAATTGTGAAATCGGTCAAGGCGCATGCGGACCGGGGCGGTTATGTCATGGGGATCTGCAATGGTTTTCAGGTACTGACGGAAACCGGCCTGCTGCCGGGGGCGCTTTTGCGCAATGCCGGGCTGAAATACATCTGCAAAACGGTTGGCTTGAAGGTTGAAACCTCGGCCAGTGATTACACCGCCGGATATAACGCGGGCGATGTGATCGACATTCCGATTGCCCACCACGACGGCAACTACTTTGCCGATGATGAGACACTCAAGCGCCTTCAGGGCGACGATCGCGTGGCCTTTACCTATACTGACAACCCCAATGGCGCGCAGGCCGATATTGCCGGTATCCTGTCGGAAAACCGCCGCGTGCTGGGGATGATGCCGCACCCGGAGCGGGCAGCAGATGCAGGGCATGGCGGCACGGACGGGGCGGCGCTATTCCGCGCATTGTCCGGGGCGTTGCAGACCGCCTGACTTGAGCAAAAACGCCGCAGCGCGTAAGTTGCGCGGATGAGCGAACCTGCCAAAAAACAACAGAGTTTGACGGTCTCCTGGCGTGTTCGGGTGGCTATCGGCCTTTTGATGGTATTGGCGGTGGTGACGATCTCGATCACCAACAAACTGTTGACCCACAGGTTCACCGAAAGCACCCGCAACCGGGCGGAGCTGCGGATCGCACTTTACAGCGGCAACCTGCTGTCGGAGCTGCGCCAGAATGCGATTGTGCCGCAGCTGTTGGCACGCGACCCGACATTGATCGGGGCGTTGCAATCGGCGGATTATTCCCTGTCCACCCAGCGGCTGATCTCATTTGTTGAGGAAATCGGCGCGGCGTCTTTGATGCTTTATGATATGGACGGGCGCACGGTGGCGGCGACGGATCGCAACCGGATCAGTTCGACCCATCGGTCAGAGGCGTATTTTGTCGATGCGATCCGGTCCAACGCGACGATCTTTAGTGTGATCCGTCTGGATAGCGGCGGCTACAGGTTTTTGTATTCGCGGCGCATTCAGGATGGCGGTACCACCATCGGGGTGATCGCCGTTGAAGTGGATTTGCAGAAGTATGAGCGGGCCTGGGCCGGCATTTCGGACGCTGTGATCGTGACCGATAATCAGGGTGAGATTATTCTGGCCACCGCCCCGCGCTGGCGCGGGCTGACGGAGCCGGAGGCTTTGGCGCTTTATACCCCGCAAAACGCCATTGAACGGGCAATCAAGGCCACCGCGGATTGGACGGCACTGCCGCCTGATGCCTATTTGCAGGGCGAGGCGGTGATGCGTCTGACCAACAAGATCCCGTTTCGCGGTTGGCGGATGACCAGCTACACCACCTATGCCTCGGTGCGCGAGCGGGTGAACGGGGTTCTGGCGCTTGAGGTCATGGGATTTGCGATTCTGCTGGCGCTGGCCTTCTATTTTCTGAGCCGCCGCACCGCCGGGCGGCTGGCGATTTTCCAGCGGGAATCGGCCAAACTTCGCGCATTGAACCAAGCCTTGCAGCGGGAAATTGCCGAACGCAAACGGGTGCAAGAAACGCTCGCCGTGGCCGAACAGACGCTTGAGCAATCCAGCAAGCTCGCCGCGTTGGGCGAGATGTCGGCGGCGGTCAGTCATGAGCTGAACCAGCCATTGGCGGCGATGAAAACCTATCTGGCGGGGGCGCGGCTTTTGCTGCGCCGTAACCGCCCCGATGAGGCGCTGTCGTCCTTTGGGCGCATTGATGATCTGATTGAGCGCATGGGGGCAATCACCCGTCAGCTCAAATCTTATGCCCGCAAGGGACAAGAGGCGTTTTCCCCAGTGGATATGGGCGCGGCGCTGGCCTCCAGCCTGTCGATGATGGAACCGCAGCTGCGTCAGCGGCAGGTCCAGATCAGCCGGATTGTGCCCGATACGCCCGTGACTGTGATGGGCGACCGGATGCGCATAGAACAGGTCATGGTCAACCTCTTGCGCAATGCCCTTGATGCCACCAAATCAGAGCGGAACCCGCAGGTGAACATCATCCTCTCGGCGGGGGAAACTGCGACCCTGACGGTGCGTGACAACGGGCCGGGGATCGAAAACCTCGATGCCTTGTTTGAGCCGTTTTACACGACCAAACAGCCCGGTGACGGGGTTGGTCTGGGCCTTGCCATTTCGTCAGGGATCGTGAACGACCTTGGGGGTCGTTTGACGGCCCGGAACGGGCAGGCGGGCGGCGCGGTGTTTGAAATGCAATTGCCCATCATGGGCAGTGACAAAAATATAGAAGCGGCGGAGTAGACCAATATGGCTCAGGCAATGAAGATCGCGATTGTCGATGACGAACAGGACATGCGCCAATCCATCAGCCAATGGCTGGCGCTTTCGGGCTATGACACCGAGACCTTTGGCAGCGCCGAGGATGCGCTCAAGGTGCTGGGGCCGGATTATCCGGGCATTGTGATTTCCGACATCAAGATGCCGGGCATGGATGGCATGCAGTTCTTGAAAAAGCTGATGGGCAATGACAGTGCCTTGCCGGTGATCATGATCACGGGCCACGGCGATGTACCGATGGCCGTTGAAGCAATGCGCGTAGGCGCGTTTGATTTTCTGGAAAAGCCGTTTAACCCCGACCGGATGAGCGAGCTGGCCAAAAAGGCCACCAATGCCCGGCGTCTGGTGATGGACAACCGCGCCCTGCGTCGCGAGTTGTCCGATGGCGGACAGTTGATGAAGAAACTGATCGGCCAAAGCCCGGCCATGGACCGTCTGCGCGAGGATATTCTGGATCTGGGGCAGGCCGATGGTCATGTACTGATCGACGGTGAGACCGGCACCGGCAAAACGCTGGTCGCACATGCGCTGCACGCCGTTGGCAGCCGGGCGGGCAAGAAGTTTGTCTTGGTGTCTTGCGGCGCATTCGAAGAAGACGCATTGAGCAAACGACTGTTTGGCCCGATGTTGCCCGAAGACGCGCAATTGCCCGCGATCGAAGAGGCCCGCGGCGGTACGCTTGTGCTGGAAGATATCGAAGCGCTGTCCGAGACCTTGCAGGCCCGGCTGTTGAGTGTGATCAACGAGCAGGGCACCCCGGCCGAGACCCGCATTGTGGCGATCTCCAACCTGCAAGAGGCAGGGCGCACGTCAGAGGATTCGCTGCGATCCGATCTGTTTTACCGGCTTGCCGCCCTGCGCATCACTGTGCCGCCCCTGCGGACACGGGGCGAGGATATCCTGACGCTGTTCACAAGGCTCAGCGAACAATTCTCAGATGAATATGGCTGCGACGCGCCCGAAGTGTCGGCACAAGAGGCCGCGCAGCTGTTGCAGGCGCCTTGGCCGGGCAATGTGCGGCAGTTGATCAATGTGGCGGAACGCGCCGTGCTGCAATCGCGGCGCGGTTCGGGCACAATCGCATCGCTGCTCATGTCGGACCACGACGAGATGCAGCCGGTGATGACCACCGAGGGCAAGCCGCTGAAGGAATATGTCGAAGCATTTGAGCGGATGTTGATCGACAACACCATGCGCCGCCACAAGGGATCTATCGCCAGTGTGATGGACGAACTCTGCCTGCCGCGCCGGACGCTGAATGAAAAAATGGCCAAATATGGCCTGCAGCGGTCAGATTACCTCTGACCGCCTGTTGGTCTCTGATCAGCGGGGCTTCAGTTCGATCAGTTCCTGGGCGCGGCCGCTGTCGTTGGTGTAGCACGTCCAGGAATTGGCGTTGGGCACGTCCACAACGTATTGATTGATCTCAACAATTGGCAGCGTGGTGTTCAGCGTGGCACCGCCGCCCACCTGTTTGTTCACCGCCGCCACACAGCTTTTGCCAGCCCGCAAGTCGGCCAGTGCCGCCGGATCATTGGCCACCGCCAGTTCATCACATGCCGCAACGGCGATCAGGGGCAAACACAGGGCAGTGCGCAAAAGATAGTGCATGGGTTGTCATTCCTTCGAGTTGGGTCGCGCTTGGCCGCAGGGGCCGGGCAGGGAACCGCAGGCCGCCCTGCGTCTTGGGCGCGCATGTTCCCACACAACCGTTGCTTGTCAAGCGGAGGGGGCGGATTTACATAATTGATGGAGACGCGGGGCGATTGCCCATTGTCATTTGATCACCAAAGCCATTATCTAGGAGGATGGGACAAGAACGCTTAGGCGTTTGTTTGATGTCCTGACGAGTTTCGCTGCTTCTGCAGAGCCCCCAGCGGGCGCGGAGCAGACCGATTGGGCCGGAAACGGCCAGAGAACCGCTGACGTTTTGACGGGGCAACCCCGGATGAGACCAGTTAACAATGGATGTGCAGGGCCCGCCCTGTCACGTCGGAGAAGAACCGCGATGACGCGCGCACACGCTATGAGCAGACGACCAGAGGCCAGTTTTGGCCCCGTCTTGCCCGCGTCCCACATCGCCCTGACAAGTCACACAACGCAGCCTGAGGCACCCCCGGGGACCGCAGCCGCGCGATTGTTGTGCATAGTGGATTTATGCCTAAGAAAATGCTTATCGATGCCACCCACTCCGAGGAAACTCGGGTTGTGGTGGTCGACGGAAACAAGGTTGAGGAATTTGACTTTGAATCCGAAAACAAACGCCAGCTTGCTGGCAACATCTATCTCGCCAAGGTAACACGGGTCGAGCCGTCCCTTCAGGCGGCTTTTGTGGATTACGGTGGCAATCGCCACGGCTTCCTCGCGTTCTCGGAAATTCATCCCGATTATTACCAGATCCCGGTGGCTGACCGTCAGGCACTGCTGGAAGAAGAACGCGCCTATGCCGAAGCACAGGCGGCCAAAGACGAAGATGAACCCAAGCCCAAGCGCCGCTCACGTTCGCGCAGCCGGTCCAAATCCAAGGCCGAGGATGTCACCACCGAGGATGCAAAAACATCCGGCGAAATCGAAGGCATGGAAACCGTTGATCTGACCGATGATGACGAAGTCACGGTCAGCGATGATGAGGCCTCTTCGCCGATGGAACGTGTCACCGAAACGCCGGTGGAGACACCCGCAGTGGACGAAGATGCCAGCACCGATGCAGATGGCTCTGACGCGGATGACAGTGACGACGACGAGGATGGCAAATCCTCCGATGCGACTGCCAAGGACGAAAGCATTGAATCTGTTGCCGATGAGGACGACAGCGAAGACATCCGCCCGGTGCGCAAGCCGCGCCCCAAGCGTTATAAAATCCAAGAAGTGATCAAGGTACGCCAGATCCTTTTGGTACAGGTTGTCAAAGAGGAACGCGGCAACAAAGGCGCGGCTCTGACAACCTACCTTTCTCTCGCGGGCCGCTATTGCGTGCTGATGCCCAACACCGCCCGTGGCGGCGGGATCAGCCGCAAAATCACCAATGCCGCCGACCGCAAGAAGCTCAAAGAGATCGCAAACGAAATTCAGGTGCCAACGGGCGCCGGGTTGATCGTGCGCACAGCCGGGGCCAAACGCACCCGCGCCGAGATCAAGCGCGACTATGAATACCTGCAGCGCCTGTGGGAACAGATCCGCGAACTGACGCTGAAATCCATCGCGCCAGCCAAGATCTATGAAGAGGGCGATCTGATCAAACGGTCGATCCGTGATCTGTATAACCGCGAGATTGACGAAGTGTTTGTGGAAGGCGAGCGCGGCTATCGCATCGCCAAGGACTTCATGAAGATGATCATGCCGTCCCACGCCAAAAACGTGAAACGCTATGAAGAAGGCCTGCCGCTTTTTGCCCGTTATCAGGTGGAAAGCTATTTGTCGGGCATGTTCAATCCGACGGTGCAATTGCCTTCGGGCGGCTACATCGTGATTGGCGTGACCGAAGCCTTGGTGGCGATTGACGTCAACTCTGGCCGCGCGACCAAAGAAGGTTCGATTGAACAAACCGCACTGAAGACCAACCTTGAGGCCGCTGATGAAGTGGCCCGCCAATTGCGCCTGCGTGATCTGGCTGGTCTGATCGTGATCGATTTCATCGACATGGACGAGCGCAAGAACAATGCCTCCGTCGAAAAACGGATGAAAGACAAGCTCAAGACCGACCGCGCCCGCATTCAGGTGGGCCGCATTTCGGGCTTTGGCCTGATGGAAATGTCGCGCCAGCGTCTGCGCCCCGGTATGATCGAGGCAACGACACAGCCGTGTCAGGCATGCCACGGCACCGGCTTGATCCGCTCTGACGATAACCTCGCGTTGTCGATCATTCGCCAGATCGAAGAAGAGGGCACGCGCCGCCGGTCCCGCGAAGTTTTAGTGAAATGTCCTGTGGGCATCGCCAACTTCCTGATGAACCAAAAACGCGAGCATATCGCCCAGATTGAGGCGCGTTATGGTCTGTCGGTGCGGATCGAAGGCGATCCGTCATTGGTCAGCCCTGAGTTCACGCTAGAGAAATTCAAAACCGCGACCCGCAATGTGGCCCCTGTGGCCGATCACATCGTGTCTGTTGATACATCTTTGATGGATCAGATCGACGAAGATGAGGCCGATACATCTAGCGATGAAGAGGCCCCAGAGGCGCAATCATCAAGCCACGACAACGGCAATGCAGACGGTGAAGGCAAACCAAAACGCCGCCGCCGCCGGCGTCGCAGCCGTGGTGGTCGCGGCAAAAATGGTGGTGGTGATTATCAGAATGGCGAAGACAACAAAGATGCGTCTTCTGCTGATGAGAACGCCGATGCGCCCCAGAATGCAGAAGGTGCGGAAGCCGCTGAGCCTGCAAATCAGGACACTGCTGAAGAGGCCAAGCCTGATGCCGCGCCCGTTGCGGCAGATACGGCCACAGAGGCCGAAGCAGAGGCACCGATAACGGAAGAAAAGCCCAAGCCGAAAACCCGCAGCCGGTCACGCAGCACCAGCGCCAAAGCCAAAGCCGAGAAAGAAGCGGCCGAGACCGCAGCGGATGGTGACGCCAAAACTGCGGAACCTGCGCCAGAGGCGGCTGAGGAAGAAAAGCCAAAGCCGAAGCGGACCCGTGCCAAGGCCAAGCCAAAGCCAAAGGCAGAGACCAAAGTCTCAGAAGAGGTCAAGGAAGACGCGCCAGCGGAAGCCAAGGCCGACGACGCGGCAGAGGAAAAGCCCAAGCCAAAGCGCACCCGCGCCAAAGCCAAGCCGAAGGCAGAGCCAAAGACAAAGGCTGCGCCTAAGACCAAGGCCAAGGCTGAGGAACCTGCGCCAACACCAGCGCCGGAAGAGACCAAAGCACCAGAACAGGCACCTGCGCCGACACCCGAGCCAGTTGCCGCCGAAGAGACCAAGGCAGTGGAACCTGTCGCGGCGGCGGAACCTGTGGCAGAGGCCAAGCCTGAGCCCGCGGAAGAGCCGAAAAAGCCCAAGCGGCGCGGTTGGTGGTCCTTGGGGCGTTAATGCCGACAAGTTGCTGATTTAGAACCAGAAAGGCAGGCCTTCGGGCCTGCCTTTTGCTTTGCGGTATGCTGTTTGCTTAAGGATCCGTGAACAAGGCACCCCACCCGCAAGTGATCAGCCGCCCTTGCGCACCAGATAGATCTGCACATCTCCTTCTTGCGCGGTCTCGACCAGTGCATGCCCGGCCTCGGCGCAGAAATGCGGCACATCGATCACTGCTGCCGGATCATCCGCCCGCAGCCGCATGCAATCGCCCGCATCCAGTGGGCCCAACCGCTTGCGCAGTTTCAGGACAGGCAAGGGGCACAAAAGCCCGGTGGCATCGAGATCTTCAATCTTCATAAGCCTGAGATAAATCAGATGTTACACCCCGTCCACAGTGTTGTGACCGGATGGGGCGTGACGGCGGGCGCGAAGGCGGGTAGGTGTGGCCCATGTTTGGAATTGAACTGATTGATGCGGGGCTGATGCCCGCCATGATCATCGCGCTGGTTGCGGGTGTGATCAGCTTTCTCAGCCCCTGCGTGCTGCCGATTGTGCCGCCCTATCTGGCCTATATGAGCGGTGTATCCCTAAACGATATGTCCAGCGGCGGGGAGGCCCGCAAGCGCGCCGTGATCGCGGCGCTGTTCTTTGTGCTGGGCCTCAGCACTGTGTTTCTGATCCTTGGCTTCACGGCCTCGGCCTTTGGTGCGTTTTTCCTGCAAAATCAGGTGCTTTTCGCGCAGATCTCCGGCGTTGTGATCATTGTCTTTGGTTTGCATTTCATCGGGTTGTTCCGCATTCCGTTTCTGGATCAGGAGGCGCGGCTGGATGCGGGTGACAAAGGCGGATCAAGCTTTGGCGCCTATGTTCTGGGTCTCGCCTTTGCCTTTGGCTGGACGCCTTGCATTGGTCCGCAATTGGGCGCGATCTTGTCCCTTGCGGCCTCCGAAGGGTCGGTTAGCAAAGGCACATTGTTGTTGGGGATCTATGCCATCGGTTTGGGCCTGCCGTTCCTGCTGGCGGCGATGTTCATCACCCGTGCGATGGGCGTGATGAACCGGATCAAACCGCATATGAAACTGGTTGAACGGATCATGGGCGGTCTTCTGGTTCTGGTGGGGCTGGCGATGGTCACCGGGGCCTTCAGCAGCTTTGCCTTTTGGTTGCTTGAAACCTTTCCGGCGCTGGCGACTTTGGGCTGATCGAAGCCGGGTTTTTGCGGGCGAATTCACTACCCGTTAGGACTCTTCGCGGCTAAACTTGCCTGATGACCAGACAAGGCGCAGATCAACCCTTTCGGCGGCGGGTGTTTTACATTCCCGGCTATGATCCGATCCATCCGCGCCGCTATCGCGAACTCTATCGCAAAGAAGGCGCAGAACAGGCGGCGATCTCTGGCTATCAGCTGGCACTGTCGCCCAAGACGGCCAAGGGCGCTTATGGCTGGCACGTCGATACGGTTGTTGATGGCGCGGCGACACGGGCGGATGTTGAGGTATTGGTCTGGTCCGACATTGTCCGCGATTCGATGGATGGCTCAGTCCTTGGCACCTATCTGCAATTGCTGCGCACCGCGTGGATCTACATCAGGAGTGGGGCACTTTGGCGGTTGATGAAACTGCGCAAGGGGCCCGTGATGGCCGCGCTCTATCCGGTCGGGATGTTGCTGTTGCAATTGCTGCTTGCGGGGCTGGTGTTTTGGGGGATTGCGACACTGGTCGGGATCGGCGCGGGCGTGGTTGAGCGGTTCTTTTGGCCCAATCGGGTTTTTGGTCCGCTGTTCTATCCGTCCATCGCCTTGTCCTTGTTGGCAGGGGGGCTTTGCGCCGCCGCTTTGCTGAGATGGTTTAAAGGCAAGGACAATCACCTCTACGCTTATTACCTGATGCATGATTATGCCCATGCGGCGGCGCACAAGGGGGCTTATCCGCCGGAACTTGAGATGCGCATTGCCGGTTTTGCAGACACCATCGCCGCCGCCCTGCACGAGGATGTGCAAGAGGTTCTGATCGTCGGCCATTCCTCCGGCGCCTATTTGGCTGTGTCTGTTCTGGCCGATCTGATCCGTTCCGGTCGGGTGCCTAAGACCGGACCGGTGCTTGGGTTCCTGTCCTTGGGGCAGGTGGTTCCGATGGTGTCGTTTTTACCCGATGCGACCCGTTTGCGCCGTGATTTACATGAATTATCTGTTACGGACGCGTTGTCTTGGGTGGATGTGACGGCACCGGGGGACGGCTGCGCATTTGCGCTTTGTGATCCGGTTGCGGTGTCGGGGGTGGCACCAGAGGACAAGAAATGGCCGTTGGTGTTTTCGGCAGCTTTCACTCAAACGCTAAGTGCGGCGCGGTGGAAGGCCTTGCGCTGTCGTTTCTTTCGGCTGCATTTTCAATACCTTTGTGCTTTTGATCAACCCAAGGATTACGATTACTTTCAGATCACCGCCGGGCCGATCCCGTTGTGCCACCGTTATGCCGGCCGTCCGCCATCCAAATCGCGCATCGAGACACCGGTGAACGGTTTTAGGGATATGGAACCATGATCCAGCCACCTAAGCCGCCCAGCCGGCCCGAGAAAGTGTCACTTTGGCAGTATATGCGCCTGTTTCGCCGTGATATTCTGTCCGCGCAGCCTGCCAAGCTGTACCGTGCCTGGATGGCGGAATTTCGCACGCCGTTTTTCCGCAGTTTCATGATCAACGATCCGGCGCTGGTCGAGACGGTTCTGAAAAAGCGCCCGGATGATTTCCCCAAATCCGGCAGGATCAGCGAAGGCCTGCGCCCGCTCCTTGGCAATTCGGTGTTCCTGACCAATGGCGCGGCATGGAAGCGCCAGCGCCGCATCATTGATCCGGCCTTTGAGGGCGGACGCCTGCGCGAGACATTTCCCGCCATGTGGGACGCTGCGGAAGCCGCCGTTGCACGTCTGGACCGGCAGGCGGGTCAGATCATCGAGGTTGAAGCGCAGGCGAGCCATGCCGCCGCTGATGTGATATTCCGCACCCTGTTTTCGATCCCGATAGATCACCATCTGGCGCAGCAGGTGTTCGACGCTTTCCGCAACTATCAGCGCAGCCAGCCGATCCTAAATCTGGGCGCGTTTCTGCCGCTGCCGGGTTGGATGCCGCGGTTGCACCGTCGGGGCACCCGTCAGAATGCGGCCAAGATCCGTGATTTGATCACTGAACTCACGCAAAACCGGGCGGCAGAGATTGCCGCCGGGACTGCGCCTGATGATCTGGCCACCAAGATCATGACCACCGCTGATCCCCAAACCGGAGAGACCTTCAGTACAGATGAAATGGTCGATCAGGTGGCGATCTTTTTCCTTGCAGGGCATGAGACCAGCGCCTCCGCGCTGGCTTGGGCGCTGTATCTTCTGGCGCTGTATCCCGATTGGCAAAACAAGGTGGCGGAGGAAGCCAAGACATTGAAGCATTGCGATTTTTCGGTTGTATCAAAGCTCAAGATCAGCCGCGATGTGTTTCGCGAGGCGCTGCGGCTTTACCCGCCGGTGCCGATGATGGTGCGCGAGGCCGGATGCCCCGCACATTTTCGAGACCGCCCGGTGCCGAAAGGGGCGCAACTGGTGCTGAGCCCCTGGCATTTGCACCGGCACGAACGTCTTTGGGACAATCCCGATGGGTTCGATCCCGCCCGATGGCACACGGAAAACGGCAAGGCCTGCCAGCGCAACGCCTATATTCCGTTTTCCGCCGGTGCGCGGGTCTGTCCGGGGGCAGGGTTTGCCATGGTGGAGGGGCCACTGATCCTGTCGCGGATCTTGCGCGATTACCGGGTTGTCGTGCAGCCGGACAAAACGCCAGTGCCGGTTGCCCATCTGACAGTCCGGGCGCAGAACGGCATTTGGCTGGGTCTTGAGCGGCGGTAGGTTCTATCATCGCGGGCGGCTTTGAATTAGAACCCCAATCAAACGGAATCATTTTCAGAAACGGGGATATCAGGATGCCAATCGACAACGCACAAAAGGCGCAGATGCAAAGCGGCGCAGGGTTTATCGCAGCCTTGGACCAGTCCGGCGGATCCACCCCCAAAGCGCTGAGCCTCTATGGTGTAGAGCCTGATGACTACACCGGCGAAACCGAGATGTTTCAGGCGATGCATGACATGCGCGCGCGGATCATACTGGCCGATGATTTCACCTCTGCCAAAGTGATCGGTGCGATCCTGTTTGAACGCACGATGGACGCCACGATCAAGGGCAAACCCGTGGCGCAATTGCTGTGGGAAGATCGCGGTGTGGTGCCATTTTTGAAGATCGACAAAGGTCTGGCGGAACAGGAAAACGATGTGCAACTGCTCAAACCGATGCCGGACCTTGATGCGTTGCTGACCCGTGCCAAAGTGGCGGGCATTTTTGGCACCAAGGAACGCTCGGTCATTCACGAGGCCAATGAAGCGGGTATCGAAGCGGTTGTTGCCCAGCAATTTGAAGTTGCCAAACAGGTCTGTGCGGCGGGACTGGTGCCGATTATCGAGCCAGAAGTGAATATTCATTCAGGCACAAAAGCGCAGGCAGAACAGATGCTTGCCGCCGCGTTGTTGCGTCATGTTGAGGCGTTGTCGGCGGATGAACTGGTGATGCTTAAGCTGACCATTCCAGAGCAGCCGGGGATCTATGACGCCCTGGCCGATCATGACAATGTGTTGCGGGTCGTGGCGCTGTCTGGTGGCTATTCCACAGATGAGGCCTGTGCGCGGCTGGCCCAGAATAGCAAGATGATTGCGAGCTTTTCCCGGGCGCTGACCGAAGGGTTGAACGTCAAGATGAGCGATGCGGAATTTAACGCGGCACTGGGGGCGAATATCGAGCAGATTTACAAAGCGTCGGTAGCTTAAGTGAGAAAGGCGGACTTTTTGAAAAGTCCGTACCGTTTTCTTTAAAGAAAACGAAAGCCAGCGATTGGTGTTTGGTTTGGCCCGAAACCTTCAAAGGTTTCGGATCGATCTTTTTAAAAGATCGGGCCAGTCATAATACGCACCGGTTGCTGATTGCAGAAAATCACCAATTGCCCTGCATTTTCGACTGCGTGATAGCCACGGCGATGCAATTCTTCCAAGAAAGCATCCAGCCCTACATAACGTTCAATATCGCGGATTTTGCGCCGAACCACACCGCCCTCACGCGCGGATTTCGCGCTGAACACATGAGTTATCCAGTGTTGCGGCGTCAGTTCGTTTGGTAAAGTCATGCGTGAACGCTATGCCTTCAAGGTAAACGTTCCTTTAACGACCGCAGCACAAACAGCCGTATCGCCGAGGCCAGTCCCAGATCCAGCCCGCGTTCTGCATCAATCTGCGCCACAAGCGCATTGATCGGCACGCCGCGTTGCCCTGCGATGGCGCGAAACTCGCGCCAAAACTCATCCTCCAGAGACACCGACGTGCGATGGCCCTTGAGTGTAACGGAATGTTTGACGGGCCGCCCGCTCATGGGTCGCGCTTGTGCCCGTCCAAAAAGCGCACAACCTTGTCTGCCGCCGCCTTTTGTCCGTCTTTCTCGGCCTTGGTCAGCCCGAACTTGACGCTGTTTTCCTCCGCACGCGCCTTCTTTTCGACGCGTGCGCGGGTTTTCCGCACTTTGTTCAGGTTGATGGGTGTGCTCATTTAGGACCGATCATTTGCTCCGGCCGCACAACCTTATCAAAGGTCTCCGCATCCACAAACCCGAGTGCAATCGCCTCTTCCTTGAGGGTGGTGCCGTTCTTGTGGGCGGTTTTGGCCACCTTGGTGGCATTGTCATAACCGATGGTCGGGGCCAGCGCTGTCACCAGCATCAGGCTTTCTTTCATCAGCTTGTCGATCCGCGCCTCATTGGCCAGCGTGCCCACAACCATGTTGTCGGTAAAGCTGCTGGCGGCATCGCCGAGCAATTGCATCGACTGGATCACATTGTAGCTCATCATCGGGTTATAGACGTTCAGCTCAAAATGCCCCTGCGATCCGGCAAAGCCGACAGCCGCGTCATTGCCCATCACATGGGCGCACACCATGGTCAGTGCCTCGGCCTGCGTTGGGTTCACCTTGCCCGGCATGATCGAGGATCCTGGCTCATTCTCTGGCAGGATCAGTTCCCCCAGACCCGAGCGCGGGCCAGAGCCCAGCAGCCGCATGTCATTGGCGATCTTGAACATCGACGCAGCGACGGTTTTCAGCGCGCCGGAGAACATCACCATGGCGTCATGGGCGGCCAGTGCCTCAAACTTGTTGGGGGCGGTGACAAAGGGCAGGGCGGTGATATTGGCAATCTCTGCCGCAACCTTCTCGGCGAAACCTTTGCGGGTGTTCAAGCCGGTACCAACCGCCGTGCCGCCTTGGGCCAGCTCGTAAATGTCGGGCAGACAGGCCTCAACCCGCGCGATGCCTTTGGCCATCTGATGGGCATAGCCGCCAAATTCCTGCCCCAGCGTCAGAGGTGTGGCATCCTGCGTATGGGTGCGGCCGATCTTGATGATGTCTTTGAACTCTTCTGATTTCGCCTCAAGCGCGGCGTGCAATTTGCGCAATCCGGGCAGCAGCGTATCACGGGCGACCATGCCGATGGCCACATGCATCGCGGTTGGGAACGTGTCGTTGGACGATTGCCCCATGTTGCAATGGTCATTTGGATGCACCGGGGATTTGGACCCCATAACGCCACCCAAAATCTCGATCGCACGGTTCGAGATCACCTCGTTGGAGTTCATGTTGGACTGGGTGCCGGACCCTGTCTGCCAAACCACCAGCGGAAAGTTATCGTCAAACTTGCCGTCGATCACCTCTTGCGCGGCCTGCTGAATGGCAGGGGCCAAAGCGGCATCTAGATCGCCAAATTCGAGGTTGACCGCGGCGCAGGCCTTTTTGATCACACCCAGCGCCCGCACAATCGCCACAGGCTGCTGTTCCCATCCGATGGGAAAGTTGATGATCGAGCGTTGCGTCTGTGCGCCCCAATATTTGTCTGCGGGGACCTCCAGAGGTCCAAAGCTGTCGGTCTCTGTGCGCGTATCGGCCATGATGCTGTTCCTGCGTTGTGGGCGTTTGCAGGCGGTGTAGCGGTCTGCGCAAGCCAGTGCAATCTGCGATGGCGCTAACGCAAAGCGGTTGGTCGCATTCGTCGCAGGGAAAAGTTACTTCCGAAAGGAATCCAGTGAAACAATCTCGGCGTCTTTTGGGGTCTCTTCTTCGACCTCAAGCTCGTCCTCATGTTCCTGCAAAAGCGCGGGCGCCGGTGCATCGGCATCCTCTTCCTCGCCCTCTTGCTGTTCAAAGCGCAGGCCAAATTCCACCGACGGATCCACAAAGGTGCGGATCGCATCATAGGGGATATAAAGCGGCTCTGGCGCGTCGCCAAAATTGAGCGTGACCGAGAACCCTTCTTCGGTGACCTCAAGATTGTCATACCAATGCTGCATCACCACGGTCATTTCACCGGGATAGCGATCAGACAGCCAATCGGCCAGTTCTGCGTCGGGATGGGCGGTGTCAAAGGTGATGAAGAAATGATGATTGCCGGGCAAACCGTGCGCGGCCACATCGAGCAATACATTGCGGATCAAACCGCGCATGGCATCATGCATCAGGTTACCGTAGTCGATCTCGCGGCTCATCCTCATCTCCGGTTTGGCGCTCGGGCTTGGGATAGCATACGCCATTTGCCGCCAAGGGAAAGAGGCTACCTTAAAGAAGTGCGATGACCAGCGCGGCCAATGCCAAAAGCGTCATGCTGAGGACAAAACCCCGTTTCAAGCCCAACATGAGAATGGCCGCTGCGATGGTGAAAGCAGCAGCTAAGCCATTGAAACTGCTCCATTCTGGTATCGGTATCGCCAATGCGGTGTCGCTGCGGATTTGATCAAAAAGAATATGCAGGGCAAACCAGACCGATAGGTTGGCAATCACCCCGACCACGGCCGCTGTAATGGCCTGTAGCGCCCCGGCAAGGCGCGGTTGAGCGCTGATCTGTTCGAGGTAGGGACCGGCCAGAAAGATCCACAGAAAACAGGGGGTAAAGGTCACCCAAAGCGCAATCAGACCGGCCGCAATTGCCCCCGTGACGCCCGATTGGGCAAATCCGGCGAGCAGCGCGACAAACTCTGTCACCAAGATCAACGGGCCGGGGGTGGTTTCGGCCAGACCCAGCGCATCGATCATTTGATCGGTGCTGATCCAGCCAAAATCCTGCACGACGGTTTGGGTCATATAGGCCAAAACCGCATAGGCGCCGCCGAAGGTTACAACCGCCAGTTTGGAAAAGAACAGCCCAAGTTGCAGCAGGAATTGATCGCCCAGAGCCCAAAGCGCGACCAAGGGCGCGGCCCAAAGGCCGCCCCAAATTGCAATGGTGCGCAGGCTGTGCGCCGCGCGGGCAGGGGGATTGGCATTGGTCTGGGGGCGCGCTGCATTTTGCGCGGCAAACATCCCCCAAAGGCCAGCGGCAAGGATGATCAAGGGAAACGGCAAGCCAAAGACAAACAGCGCCAGAAATGACAGAAGCGCCAGCGCCCATCCCTGCGCCCCGTGCAGTGCCTTGCCCGCAACCTTGCGCAGGGCCTGAAAGACCACGACGATCACCGCCGCCTTGATGCCCAGAAACGCCGCCTGCACCAAAGGCAATTGACCAAAATAGGCATAACCCAGGGCCAGCACTGCAATCACAATCGCCCCCGGCACCACAAACAGCAGTCCGGCCAACAATCCGCCCGCGACCCCGCGCATCCGCCAGCCTGCATAGGTGGCCAGCTGCATCGCCTCGGGGCCGGGCAAGAGCATGCACAGTGACAGCGCCCGCAGATAGCTGTCTTCATCCAGCCATGGTCGTTCCTCTACCAATTCCCGATGCATCAGGGCAATCTGTGCGGCGGGACCGCCAAACGAAAGCAGGCCAATCCGCCCAAAGATGCGGGTCATCTCCGCCCAGTTTGGTGCGCTCATTGCCGTGATCCCGCAGGCCAGTCGTGGCCCTCGTCCGATCCATCCCGCGCCCAGCGAAACAGCGCATCATAAAGTGCCAGACCTGCCTCAAGCTGTTCCAGATCGTCGCGGTATTGGCGAGACAACCCAACAGAAAGGGCAAGCAAACCAGCGGCTTGCGACGCCATGTCATGCCTGTTCGTGTCTGCGGCGCGGACCACCTGTGCCAATCGGTCCAAGGCATCGGTGTGCAGGGCAAATTCATCCAGCATCGTGTCAAAGGTGCAGTTCTCGCCTCTGTGCGACCAGAACACATCCTCGACATCAAACGGCGTTGCGCCATAGCGATCTGCCACGCCTTTCACCTCGGCGGGCGATACAAACAGAAACCGCGCAGACGGATCAACAAATCGGCGAATGAGCCAGGGGCAGGCGATCCGGTCAATCTTGGGCCGGTGCCGCGTCACCCAAAGTGTGCTGCCCTCCACGGGTGCCGGAATGGCGGCAAAGGGAATGCGCGGCGCGGCCTCATGTTCGCGCCAACCATACATGCCGCCCTTGAGATATTCGGCCTTGATCCCGTCGTGCCGCAACCACGCGGCCAGTCCTTGGCTGAGCTTGATACCCTTTTGGCAGGTGATCACACAGGCCCGTCCCCCCAAGCGGGATTTGAGCCCTTCAATGTCGGTATGGGGGTGCCGGAACGATCCGGGAATGAGGTAGGGATCATCGGCAAAATCGGGATCTATCGAGGTATCGACAATCACAGGCGCGTCGGGCAGCCCGATCAGGCGCAAAAGTTGGGGAACGGTGATTTCATTTGGGGCAGCCATGGCATGCGTCCTTTTGGTGGATACATGCGAACTTTTGGCTGGCGCCTCACGGGGCGTTCGCGGTTGCTCCCCATGAGGTCAAACCATCATTGATGGGCCGCCTTGTCAAGCGGCGCAGGACTTGCGCCTATCCCAACAGGTCCCGTGCGATCCGTTCAAAAATCGCGGCGCCGATGGGGATCAGATCATCCGGGAAGTCGTAGTCGGGGTTGTGTAGGGCCGCAAAATCAACCCCCGGCCCGAGGCAGAGCATGGCGGCTTTTGCGTCCCAACCAAAGACGCCAAAATCCTCCGAGGCCCGCATGGGCAGGCCGCTGTCGTCATTGGAAACCCCGATTGCATCCATCGCTGCAACGGCTCGGGCGGCGGCCTCCGGATCGTTGATCGAGGCGTTGAAATGGTCAAATACCTCGAATTGAACATTCAGGTTATGCTGCTTGGCGGCTTCTGTTGCCAATTGCCGGGCGGCTTGTTGCAGCGCATCCAGACCGTCGTCCCGGGCGGTGCGCAGGGTGGCATTGATCACGGCATCCGCCGGCGCGATGCCAAAGGTCGGCTCGCCAATGTTGACATGGGTGATGGTCACCAGCTTGAAATCATCGGTCAACGCGCCGCCAACGCCCAAAGCCCCCAAAGCAGGGATCAGACTGGCCACCGCGGGGGCGGGGGATCGGCCCTCTTCGGGCTCTGCCGCGTGGGCGGTTTTGCCGCTCAGCCGGATTTGCAGGCCCAATGAGGCGCAATTGATCAGCCCCGCGCGGGTAGAGACATGCCCAAAGGGTTTTCCCGGCTCATTGTGAATGGCAAAGGCCCAGTCTGGCGTAATCTCGCTGTATGCCGGATCGGCAACCACCGCCCGTGCGCCACTGCCGTCTTCTTCGGCGGGTTGAAACATCAAGACAACGCGACCCTTTTGCACCGGTTGCCGCGACAGCATCCGCCCCAGCGCCAGCAGCATCGTCATATGGCCGTCATGACCGCACAGGTGCCCTTTGCCATGGATTTCGGACACCCAAGGCGCGTCCGAGAGTTCTTCAATCGGCAAGGCATCCAGTTCTGCGCGAAACAGAACCGTCGGTCCGGGTTGGCCGCTGTCAAAGATGGCCGCGACACCATGACCGCCCAAACCGGTCAGGACGCGGCTTGGGGTCAGATCACCCAATGCGGTTTGAATAGTGCGGGCGGTTTCGGCCTCCTGGCCAGAGATTTCAGGGCGGCGGTGCAGGGCGCGGCGGAATGCGGTCAGCTCCACCAGATCGGAATTTGTCAGCAAGGCAATGACCTCAAGTTCAATTTGCGCCACCATGGCGCAAAGTCACAAGGCGAACAATCCGCAGTAGAACCTGAAGGGGGGGAAAGTGCAGGTTTCTGCCTGTTCAGCACTTTCGCCCGCTAAATCAGCATGATGCGGTTTACAGCGTTGATCCGACATTTGGTGAACAAGCCAAGAACGATGTTGGAACTTGTAAAACAGTCAGAGACCAGCGGCCAAACAAAAACGCCGCGTCCCGGACAGGGGAACACGGCGCAATTGGTAATGCGAAACGCGACATTTCACCCGCAAACACTACTGCAAAACGTGTCGCCAAAGCAATAGGCTATGCGCTGACCCTCGGCACATCGGCAGCATGGGACGGGTTGAGCCTGATCCTGCTGGCGCGGCTGACAAAGCGTGAGCGGGCCGCGTTGGCCTATTCGGCCCTTGTCTCTCTGGACGATGAAACGGCGTATCAGACCGCCTCTGCCGCCGTGTTCGGTGTCGTGAACGGGGAGGTGTTCGGATGAGCTTCCACCCCCGCCAGATGGCATCCGCTGCCGAGATTGAACGCCTGTTGTTCTTCATGCCGAGCGTTGCGCTCCATGCTGAGAAATCATGGGCCAAGGATTTTGCACTGTCTGTTTCCAAACAGTCACGGCGCAGAAACTGGACGCCTTCCCACAAACAACTGTCTGTCATGCGCGGGTTGGTCTCAGACCTGTTCGCCCAAGGCAGCGATGATGGGGGCGATCTTGAACTGATCGAAAGCTGATCACCCGTTGCGCCGCCTTTGAGCGGTGGTGGCGTGACGGGTGAAGCAACAGCCTGCGTTCATAGTGAGCATACCCAGCCGGGGCAGATCACAGAACGTAGGCCACGCTCTAGCTTTTGACCGTCGAGCGAAATCGGCGGGGAGATGATCTGGGAACTTTTAACCCACTCCGAGCGGAACCGGTGCCTACTAGGCCGCTCAGAAACGCGACTAAGGAACCCACCGATGTAAATCGGGGACCGTACCGGAGCAAAGCTGCAAAGGACGGGGCTGGAGAAAACCCAGCGGACAACGGCTTGGCCCTTTCCGGAGAGTAAGGGCATCGCGTGGATACAGATCAGGAAGCGTAGGTCTGTCAACCAAGCAAGGGATCATCCTTTGCATATGGGGGACAGTAGCGGGTGCCGGTTGTACTCAAATCAGATAGGTAAGCAATGCTGACATATAATAAGGTGAAAAACGAGCAGAAGATGAAGATCGAAATGCAGCGGGTGTCTGATCTGCTTGCGCAGGCGGTAACGGATCTGGAAGCAGAGGGCGGAGATATCCGGTTCTTCAATGCAGCTTTTCTTATCGCGGCAATCCAACTCCAAGCCGAGGTGGAGGGGCCAGACACGATCATGCGGGCGCTTTCCAAAGTTGGAGTTCGGGAACTTGCCCACACAGGCGTGGTAGGCAGATGTTGACTGGCGATGCGCAATGTAATAACATTACAGATAACGGATCGGCGCTGATGGCGCATCCTGACAAACCTTTTCCCGCAATGCTGATGGCTGAGCGTGAAAGAACCAACCCTAGCCGGGGCGTTCTTTTGCGCGTTCTGGCATTCCGAAAAGGATAACAGAAATGAACATCACAGATGACACAAAGGCAGTCAGCGCTCGCAAGTTGAGCCTGAATTTCCATCGCCGTCACAACATCAAGTCGATTAACGATATTGAACCTCACAAGCTGGAGTGGCGCGACTTGTGTAAGATCGCATCAGATGCGGGTCGCACATCGCGTGAGGTGCTAGATCAAGTGACCGATGACAATCGGAGCGCAACCGAGGGCGCAGTAGATGCGTTCTTGGACCTCATGAACGCCATTGGTGATGAGCAGGACACACGCACCGAGGAAGGCAGTCGCGAACCGCGCAGTGAAGCGGAATCCAAGAAACTGCTGGCCAAGCGTCCAGATCTTCCAACCGGCGTTGTTCACTCCGATGGGTCACATGGTGATCTGCCAGCAACCACTGACATTGCATTGCGGTCTGATCAGTCGTTCCGCTCATGGGCGCAGGCCCGGTCGGAGGTGCCTGAGCATGTTCGGGGCATGAACGCGGGCCAGTTTCTCCGCGCCATGGTGGTCAGCGATAAGACCGACGCAGAGCGCCGTGCATTGGCGGAAGCCACAGACAGCGCTGGCGGCTACACGGTGCCGGACGTTCTCTCTTCGGAACTGATCGACAAGGCACGGGCCAACAGTGTTGTGATGCAGGCCGGGGCGCGTACGGTGCCACTGACCAGCGACAGCAATACCATTGCCAAGGTGTTGACTGATCCCACCCCAGCGTGGCGGGCAGAGGCAGGCGCGGTAGCCAACAGTGACGGCACATTCGGGGCGGTGGTGCTGACACCACGCAGCCTTGCAGTCGCGGTTGATATCTCTGCCGAACTGATGGCCGACAGCCTCAACCTTGCAACGGCATTGCCTCAAATCCTTGCCGCTGCGATGGCGCAGGAACTTGATCGGGTTGCACTGATCGGCAGCGGGACGGCACCAGAACCACAGGGCGTGGTCGGCACAAGCGGTATCGGCACCTTTGCGCAGGACGCAGAGATTGCCAGCTATGCCAATCTGAGCAAGGCGCGGACAGGCATCCTTACGGCCAACCGTGGTCCGGTGTCAGCGTACATCATGCACCCGCGTGATGAAGGTTCCTTTGTGGATCTGGCGGCAACAGACGGCCAGCCGCTCATGGCACCGACTGCGGTCTCAAGCATTCCAATGCTGACAACCACGCAGATCCCGGTGAATGGTGGCACTGGCACCGATGAAAGTACAATCATCGCCGGTAACTTCTCACACCTGTTGGTTGGCATCCGATCGAACATCCAAGTCGAGTTGTTCAAGGGACCGAAGTACATCAGCAACCTGCAATACACGATGATTGCCCACATGCGGGCGGATATCGCAGTTGAAGACCCAGCAGCGTTCTACACGCTCACGGGTGTTGGTCAGGCGGCATAAGAACACATGGGGCATTCTTTGAAGAGGGCGATACACCAGCCCGACAACGATAAGCCGGATGCGCTGCCCCGTGCTTTCGCAGGCGTTCAATCCGGCAAGGTGCTGACCCTCTCCGTCATGGATATGGATGGAGGGGGTCTATCGGCTTCTCAGGTGTCCCCACTGGGTACCGGTCGCTGGAACCAAACTTTCAAAACGCCAATTCAGAGGATTTAGGATCATGCCAAGGAAGCGCACACCACTGGCTGTGGCAAAGCTCACGGGTCAGGCAATGCAACACCCCGAACGGTTTGCAGATCGCACAGAACCGCCCTCACAGGCGCTTGGTGCGCCCCCTGACAGGCTGAACGATGCGGAGCGGGCTGCATGGCTGGAAATGGCCGAAGATATGCCTTGGCTGGTGCAATCTGACCGGGGTGTTCTTGGATTGGCGGCACGGCTGTCTGTACTGATTACACAACCGGATTGTCCGATTGGTGTCTTTGCCCAGTTGCGGCTTTGCCTGTCCAGCATGGGCGGCACCCCAACAGACAGGACGCGGATCAAGTTTGATGATGATGCGCCATCTGATCCCGCTGATGAATTTTTGAATTGAACACAGAACGAGAAGGGGGGGCGAATCTCTATGGATGACTACGTGTTAACCCGTCGCCCCCACATGTTCATGTGTCCGCACTTCAAACATTCTGGAAATTAGATATATGCCGAGACCAAAGACACCGCTTTCAAAAGCCAAATTGACAGGGGCCATGGCGAAAGATCCGCAACGTTACCGGGGCCGCTCAGAGCCAAGCACAAGCGGGGAACCCGTTGGTGATCCGCCTAAGCACCTCAACACACACTGCAAGGATGTTTGGCACGATCTGGTAGGCAGTTTGGATTGGCTTCAACGTGAGGACCGAATTGCGGTTGAGGTGGCAGCTATCGCCATTGGTCAGGTTCGCACATTGATGAAACTAGGCGAACCTATCCCTGCATCTCTGCTGGCGGCATCGAACACAAGTTTAGGCAAGCTGGGCGCAACGCCCACAGATCGGCAGAAGGTGGCGCAGCCACCTGACGAACCAGAAGATGATCCGTTTGCGAGGTTTGATGCTTAGACAACAGCTACGCGCATAGAATAGGGAGCTTCCCCGACCGCAGGTCAGGATATAAAGATGACGAGCATGAAGACAGCGAACAGGCCGAGATAGAGAGCTATGTTCCCCATAGCGTTCTTTGATGTCTCTTTATCGACTTCCCCTTTGATCCCCTTGTGTAAAGCTGTGCCGACCCTCCAGAGGTCCTCCTTCAGCTTCTCCTTGTCTTTCTCCGGTTTAAAATCAGCCATGCTGGTTTCCTTCTGCCCCTTATCACGCTTGAGTTGAACTGTAGGAAAGCTGCCGAGATGGTTCAAGGGAGCTTTAGGGGGCAAAAATGTGAATGCCTTATCGCTATGTGTGAGCGTGTCAATCCCCCCCATAGCATTGCGCCCTACCTCTGGCCCTGTGAATTGAAGGGGGTGGGGGTCTATCCGCAACAGTTCCCGTAACAGGGACGCTGCGGAAGCAGATTGCGCCCCTTCCGTTCCGCGCGCGTCAGAGTTAGGTGTTGAGCATGAAGTTACAGCGCATCTTTGAACAATTGTCTAACTTGTCTGCGCAGAGAGTTATCCCGCAAGGCATAATAGATGAAGGGCGCATTTTTGCCTTGGGTCGATTTGAGAATGATGACGAACTGCATGGACGCGGAGTTCTGGAGGGCATTCAGCTGAGGAGACAAATCGAATGCCGTCACTGACAAAACACTTTTTTGCGTAATCTCTAGCCTTCTGTTCTTGGCTCTACTTGCTAGACCAGCTAGCGCTGAATTTGTTGCAACAGGAAAAATGGAAGCTCGTTTTGCAGTGGATTTGTCTTTGAGATCTGTAGTTTAAGCCTTGACATCAGCATTTAGCCAATGCCTTTTTTTGAGAAAAACTAGATAACTAAGGTGATTTATGAGAACGCTGCTATTTTGCTTTGCCTTGTGCAACATACCTGTTCTGGCTTTTGCGCAGGACACCGTAGAAATTGATACTTGTCTCAAGGTTGAGAGCGATGCAGCTCGTTTAGAGTGCTATGATCGCTTACATGGGTATGAGATTCCAGAACAGGCCGAGGTATCTGGCGATGGGTGGGTGATCTTGACCAGAACTGATGAGTTTACGGGTAAAACCCTCTCATGGGTCTACTTGGAAGAGGCTGGAAAAGTAGGTGAAAGAGATGCCGCTGTGCTTAGTGTAAGTTGTACAGAAAAGGGCGGTTACAATGTCTCGTTCTACAAAAGAACATTTGTAAATACTTCTGGACGTATCAAGGTACGCTATCGTTTTGACAGTGCAGAGCCTATCTCCGAGAACTGGTTTGGTTCTACGGGAAACAACGGAGCATTCCTTCCTGACAATTATCGGGATTTCAGAAAGAGCTTGGCGGAAGCCCAAAAGCTGGTTTTGGAAGTTGTTGATTATCAAGGCGCGCGCCATCGCCACACTTTTGCAGGCCTACGGAAAAATAAGAGTGATCTAGAATATGTGATGAGTGGCTGTCCTTCAAAATAACTGTTTTCCGAGTCGCCCCTATGGGAACCTCGTTCAAACTTTTGAGGTTATGGCGGATACGTAACAGCGATTATGAAGGCTTTCTTAGCCGAACTGCGGGAGATGAACGACCGAAGCTGACGAAAATCTAATGCGGTCTGAATTGACTGCAACCCAGCAGGCCGAGCATCTGGCGAAGCGGAAAGAGCTTTGGGCGGTGAGGAATACTGGGAACAGCGTTCCCACTATTACTGGCCCCGGTCAGCCAAGACAATTCGCCGCAGAAACTGCCGAGGCAACGGGCGTATCAAAGCGCATGGTCAACAAGGCCACAGCCCGCGACGAACAGGTATCCGAGGAAGCCCGTGACGTAATCCGTGCCCGTGCCGAAATGCGTTTGGCAGAGGAATATGACGCCGCGCAGGATCGGGGCGAGGTTGCGACTGGCAATAGGTCCAAGGATTTTGGCGTTGTAGGCGGCAACGCCAAACCTGCAACAGCATCTGACATTGGCCTGCGCCGGGATGAAATCCACGAACAAGGCGAAAGGGCAAGCCTTTCTCAAGGGAAGGTTTGAGATACCACTGGCTGAAGGGGCTATTCAGAAGGGTCTTTTGGGTCGTCTTTAGATGGCCCCATTCTCCTGTTGAACAGCACGGTTAGATCAACGCCGGACAGCTTTTCATACTGATCTTGGTTTTCGAGCATTTCTTTAAAGTAGGACTGAAGTCGTTCCATCTCATCAAGCGCCGCGCTCAGTTCGGAGACGCTTTTCGCCTTTTTCAAGGTGAAGGACAAATTGTGCATTTTGGTCACCATGCTGCGCAGAAACAGCGGAAGGGCCGGGTATGATCTTTCGAGCAATTCAACAATCTCGGAGTTTATCGAAACAGAATTTGCCTCGGCTGCATCCTTAATCCGATCCCTCAGATCTTCGGGCAGTCGAACCATCATGCCAACTGTGCTGCCGGAGCCGATTCTAGACTGAACCATAGTAACCTCACAATTTTTGACACTACTGTGCTATTTCCTCTTGATCGTCAAATGAATTACTGTAGTGTCGCAACTATCGTAGTAACGGATTGGAGATGGAATGACAGAGATACAGGGAAGGGCGGGGAAAGGCGTTGTGCAGATTGCATTGCGTGTTCCGCAAGACCTTCGTGACGAAATAAAGGCCGAAGCGGGCGTTATGGGGCGGTCCATGAACACGCATATCCTGATCACATTGAGAGAGGCAGTGCGGAATGAGAGCGCAGAAGCCTGAAAAAGCGAAAGACCGCAGGGCGGCATCCCAAGCAACCTAAACACTGGAGAACAACATGACCGACATTAACGCCGTTCAGGCGAATGATCCCGCACACCCCAAGACCAGACAGCAGCTTCAGGATGATGCGATGGTGATTGAAAACTTGCTCAACACAGTGATGGCGATGGCCTTCACCAGCAATGTCCAAGACACAATGACCGTTGTGGAAATGGCGCATGATCGGGCCGAAAAACTCAACCGCGATCTGGACAGCGTGAATATGCAGGAGGCGGTGGCATGAAGGGGGAACATGATGCAGAGACCCGCCTTGCCTATGCAGAAAACCTTGTACGGGCGTTGCAAATCTTGAATTGGCAGTTCGTTCAGGAACCCATCAAACACGGCACTGAACTGGCCGCATTGCGCAGTGCCATCATTGGCATTGGCGATGCCCTTGAGGCCATCTTTGCCGAAATGGATGCTCAGGAGCGGGCGGCGTAGGGGAGAGGGTAGATAACTCGTCTTGAGTTTTGGTCTTGCTGTGTGGATAAAAGCTAGCTATAAGCTTATAAACGGCTTGATCTTGAAAACAGGAATTTGACCCAAATGCTACCTCATGAGCAGACATATCCATCCAAAGAAGTTGCTAAGGCGACCGGTGTTACGGCGAAGTTCATCCAGAACTGCGCAAGCCGTAAACTGATCACAGGCTATGAAAGTGGCGAAGGCAAGGGGCGGCAGCGGGAGTTTACTTGGGAAAACCTTATGCAGATTAGGTTGGCGGCAAGTTTGATTGAAATTGGTGTCAAAACACCAGCCGATGCATTCCGGGCAGCGGTTATGTTCACTCACATCGGACATGACAAAAATCCCGGTCTCGGCACCCCAGCCCGGAAGAGTGCTTATCCCAGCCATTATCGGGAAGGCGATACATATCTCTTTGTCGCAGGTGATAAGCACAAAGTGCGGATTGAACCAAAGGCAAGCGGAGAAATGTATCAGTTGCAGCAATCCCTTGGCCGCCCGAAAGGGTACATCGCTTTGAACGTTTCCAAGGCCTTTCAGAGCGTCTGTGACAACATGGATTGGAAGGCTTCTGATGTGCTGGACGCAGTTTATGAGGGCATTGATAGCTAATGAACAATCGCCCTGCAATCTTCGGTGATCGTCCACCGTCCTTTGTCTCAAAAGCCACATTGGCGGCTGAGCTGGATATGAGCGAGTCCACTGTTGATGCGTACGTAAAACGGGGGCTGTTGCCTGAGCCGTTCAAGTGGGGCGGTTCGGTTCGGTGGTCTTGGGCTGACGTTTCGGCCCACCTGACCGCACAGGCGTCAAGCGGCGATGATCCATTCATGGCGGGGGTGGGTAATGTCTAAGGTTTCTTTGCCGCGCCATGTTCACAAGATCACGTCCAGAGGGCGCGAATACTTCTACTATCAAGAGGGCAGGGGGACGCCTCACGAGGGGGAGCGTATCAAGCTGCCTAATGATCCCCAATCACCAGAATTTTGGAATGCAGTCCGGCAGGCGCAAGGGTCATTTGGCCCTACGCCAACCGATACGATAGGGGCGTTGATTGACGCCTATGAATGCGCGTGGCCGTCTCTTCAAAGGAAACTCTCCGAGGGGACTAAGACGCAATACAGGCGGAACCTAAAACCAATTCGGAAAGCATGGGGCGATCTACAAGCCAGTGAACTGCGCCCAAAGCATGTTGATGTTTTGATCCGGAAGATTGGCTTGGAAAAGCCGGGAGCGGCGAACAACATACTGGACGCTCTGCGGGCAATGGTGTCGTGGGCAAATGGCCCTGTTGACCTGTTGAGGCATGATCCGACCCACGGCGTTAAGCGCTTCCCAAAAGGCAAAGGCCATGAACCGTGGACGGAAGAGCAGTTACAGTTTGGAGAGCGCGTGTTCACTGGGGCGCTGCGTCGGTTTTTCTTCCTAAGCCGTTATACTGGCCAGCGGATCAGCGATACAGTCCGCTTGAACCCAAACGATATTGACGAAGGCGGTTTCAGCATTACCCAGAAAAAGACGGGTGCGAATCCTTGGTGTCCCATTTTCCCGGAACTTGAGCGGGAAATGGCTACATGGCAGCGCCGACCCGGTCCTTACTTGTTGCAGGAATCAGGTAAGAATGCCGGGAAGCCTTTCAGTCCCAACCAAATGTGGAAAGCGTTCAATCGTGAACGTGAAAAGCACCCCATTCTGCAAGGGGCAGTACCGCATGGCCTGAGGGCCAATGCAGTGATCCGTGTGCGCGCAGAAGGCAAAACTGCCCAACAAATATCAGACATGATTGGAATGTCCGTAGAGATGATCGAGCACTACAGCCGATACGCTGACCGTAAGGCCAGCGGCAAAGTGATCTTGAGGGAATACCGAGAACAGAACGAAGATAAGATTGTAAAACACTTGGAAAATGGAAAGCAAAAATAATGCGATATCAAGAGCTTAACAAGATGGAAGAAGAGTGCAGGTTTCTGTTGCCAGGTACCTGCGAACCCCGCCTAGCGCTGCAAAGCTCTAGGACTTAAGATTTCAACAGTTCCGGTCGCTTACGCGGCCATCGCCATTGGAGCACGATTGTCATTTGCAATTGTACAGTTTTCGCCGATAACGGTGGCAGACAGCCGAAACAAAGCTAACCCCTTTAGACGTTCGTCGATCCTATTTCGGCCCCATGATCCCCAAATGAAGGATGTTTGGTGGAGCCGCCGGGTACCGCCCCCGGGTCCGATCCGCGTATTACGAGCGCGTTTATGTTCATAGTCCCGAGGGACATCTTGAATATAGGGGTGCAGATGGGCCTTTGCAAACGGTTGCTGTCGAAAATCTTGCATTTTCGAGGCGCGAGGCAGATGTGATCAACCAGCAAGCGGTGTTCGATTTTCTGTTAGGTTGTCATTGCTTGGCCCCCGGTGGGCAATTCCTGCGCCTGATGGCCCGGGCAGGGCAGATATCTGGAATTTTGCCCCTGCGGCGACCAAACCATCGGCTTCGGCCTTCAAGGCGCGGCTGATTTGGGTGGTGTCAGACAACAGTTGCGCGTTGTGGCGCGTGACCCCGTCCAACTCGCGCACAGCGGTGTCGATCTGCGACAGGCTTTGGCTCTGGTCGGTCGAGAATTTTGCGATATCCACAACTTGCACGGATATATCACTGATTTTCCCGAGGATTTCATCCAGCGATTTGCCTGCACGGGCAACCAGCTCTGCGCCCTGAGAGATTTGTTTGGTGGTTTGGGCAATGACTGAATTGATGTCAGCGGCGGCGTTTGAACTGCGCTGGGACAGGGCGCGGACCTCGGTTGCGACCACAGCAAAACCGCGTCCCGCTTCGCCGGCGCGGGCGGCCTCAACCCCGGCGTTGAGGGCCAGAAGATTGGTCTGAAAGGCAATTTCTTCGATCAATTTTGTGATGTTCGAAATCGCAGCAGAGGATTTTTCAATCTCGTCCATGGCGACAACCGCGTCGCCCATCACGCGGCTGGATGTCGTGGCGCTTTCGCGGGTGGTCGAGACCATATCGCTGATGGATTGGGACCGTTCGGCGGTTTCGGTCAAGGATCGGGTGGTCTGGCTGATGTCTTGTGCGGTTGCGGCCAATGTTGCGGATTGCGCGTTTGTGCGTGTCAATAAATCGTCACTGGCGCTGGCGACCTCTTGCGCACTGCTGTCAATGGTGTGAGAGCTGCGCACAAGGCCGCTCATGGTTTGGCACAGCCCGTCAACCGCGCTGTTAAAGTCGCGGCGCAGTTGGTCGTATTCACCTGTAAAGGCCTGATGGATGGATGCGGTCAGATCACCCTCGGCCAACCGGCTGAGCGCATTGCCAAGGTTTGTCACCACTGCGCGTTGGTCTTGGGCGGTTTGTTCCTGTTCGGCGGTGGCCGTTTCCATCACTTTGCGGGCTTGAGAGACATCATTGCCAATCATAACAACCGTCAGCGGCTGATCCTGATCATCGGTAACAACGGTCAGCCCGCCATCCAGCCAGATTTGGTGGCCTGCTGCGCCTTGCACAAGGAATTGACCCCAGACCGCGCCCGCATCCAGCACTCCGGGCCAAAAGCCGTCCGGATGTGTGACTTTGGTCGGGTCCAGCACCAACATTTCAGCCACATCGCGACCGGCAAAATCGCCGCTGTCGCCGCACAACAGGTTTTCCAGTTTGGCGTTGATATCAGTGACTTTTCCGTCTGGTGAAAACTCGATGATGCATTGCCGATGTTCAATCGCATTCAGCAGGGCCGTTTTCCTGAAATCAGCGGTACGGTCGATCCATTCCACCACTGCGCCACAAGCCGTTTCGCCGTCAAAAAGGGTGCGGAGCGCCAATGACAAGCGGCGGTCTTCAAACGCGAGGTCGATGGTTTCGTGGGTGATGCGGCCCTGAGCGATTTGCCGGACGCTCTCGGCTTGGTCGCCAAGGATCTGAATAAGGTCGACACCGCTCGAACCGTCGTCACTACTATGACCTGCAACAAGGGTGTCGAGCAGGGTATTGGCCGCGGCATTGGTGTGTTCCACGGTCAGATTTTCATCGACGATCATCAAACTTGCACTGGCGGCTTGTAGTGCAGCGCTGAGCACGGCGGCGCGTTCTTCGGTGCTGCGGGCCTCCAGCAAGGAGCGGCGCAAACGGTCCAAGGTGACGGCAATATCGCCAATCTCATCGCCGGAACGGGCCGCTGGCCCGCGATCTGTCAAATCCCCCTCTGCGACCAAGATCATGGATTGGCGCACCTTGTTCAACGGGCGCGTCAGGCTTTTTGACACCACAATCGCGATGAGAGCGGCGACAAGCAAAAGCAACCCACCGCGTTCAATGACTGGTTTTTCCAGAATACTGGCCTGTGCAAACAGCTCGGCGGTGTCTTGTTGCGCGACAATTGCCCATGAGCTGCCTGCAAATTCAACCTGACCGAAGGCCGAAATGACCGATGTGCCTTGCGCGGTTTCGTCGGTTTGGACCCCTTGCGATCCTGACAGCGCACTGGCGACGGGACCGTTTGGGCCTGTTTGTTCTTGCTGCGCTCCGGCATCAAGACCGGCGCCCGAACCGATCCGGATGCGGCCGTCGCCCCCAACCGCGAACAAGACCCCGGATTGCCCAAGCCCCTCTGCCGCAGCTGCGGAAGGTTGCAGGGCCGCAGTTTCAATGCGTACGGCAAAAACACCGATGACCGCACCATTCGACGCCAAAATGGGCGTCGCCATGAAGGCGGAATAGGGTGAGCCCCGAAGCGGATAATCGCTGAAATCCTCAAACACGAACTGCGGCGCATTTTCAGGATCGGTCATGATCCGCGCAAAGACCCGCGCCAAACCTTGGTCAGCCTGCGCGGGGTCGGCCAGGTTGACGGCGTAGTCCTCGTTCTTCATGACACTATAAAGAACGTACCCTTTTTCATCGAGCAGGTAGAAATCGGCGAAATTGTTCTTTTCCGTCAGCGACCGGAAATAGGGATGCGCCTTTCGATGTGCACGGTTGTAGGCATCGCGCCCCTTAACAAAATCGGTGAGCTGCCGTTGGCCGTAGGGATGTTCGTTCTCGGTGATGTAGCGGGTCTGCAGATATTCGGTCTTGTCGCCGGGGATCGCCTCTGCCGCGCCGATGAGAGATGTCATGGTGGATCTGAAAACAGGCGAATTTGACTGAGACACAATGCTGGCGCGCATCGCATTCAGCGCCGCCTCGGTTGAGGCGATTTGCGCCTGTGCAATGCTGGACAGCCGTGTGCGGGCCTGACTTTCCAGAATGTCATGCGCCGCGCTCACTGCCATCAGGCCCATGGCGCCCGCGGCCAAACAGCACAGGCCGACGATGATCAAAGGCAGCTTGGCCGAAATGCGCAGTGTCTTCATCTGGGATGCGTCTCTCAATCTTCATGGTGTGCCCGTCCGCAAAGTGGCGGGACCGGGCAACAGGCACAGCCCTAGGGCATGAAGATTAAGAAAGGTTTGCGCGGCCCCCGGGGCGGGGCACAAGATATGGCCGTCAGGGTGTTTTCCCGGCGCGGGCCGCGAACACATCGCGTCCCAGCTCGAGGGTTTCACGTTCCAGCGCCTGCAATCCCAAGTTGATCGCCTCCGCGTCACGGGCCATGGCAGCATCTGCAATCTCTTGATGCAAATCAGCCGCCCTGCACCGCGACCGGGCTGTGAAGGTGATCATATTCATCAGCGGCTGCATGGCCTCAACCGCGCCAGCAAGCTGGTAGGACAAAACCGGATTTCCGGCAGCATCAACAAGGGCACGGTGAAAGGCGACATCGGAGGCACAGAAGGCCTCGTCGCTTAAATTGGCGCTGCGCTGGCGGTCGATCTGGCTTTGCATCGCGCTCAGTTGTGCATCGGTGCGGCGCATCGCGGCGAGGGGTGCGCAGGCGCGCTCCAGTGCAAACCGCGCCTCGCAAGCCGTCTCAAAGCTGACGTCATTCATCGACAGCAAAAGGGTAGAGGTTGTGATCTGCTGTTGCTGTGCGGCGCGAAATGTGATGCGATTGACAAAGGCACCACCCGTCGCACCACGCTGTGTGCGGATCAAGGATTGCGCGGCGAGCCGTTTGAGGGCTTCGCGCACCGTGGGGCGCGAGACGCCAAAACTGTCTGCCAGCTCTGCCTCGGTGGGGAGGCGTTGATCGACGATCAAGCGGCCCGTCACAATAGCATCACGAATGGCAGCGGCGATCTGAACCGGCAAATCTGCCGGGTTTTCGGGGTCAATTTTCATATGTCTTACATTTAAAGTTTGCCGGATTATCAATTGTCTGACATTAGGGAAATTGACGGGGTTTGGAAAGGCCCTTGGGGTTTGGACCGGCAGAACCGGTCGCATCTGGTGGAGGATAGGGTGGCAAGAATAGATCTCTATTCATGTCATGAATGAGAAGAGTGCGATAATGCACTGAAAATGAATAAATAAGTGGAGGACTTAATGTGATTACACCCGATTATGTGAAGGTCACGGCGAGGTATAACCTATGGCAAAACAGTCAGTTATACAGCATACTTAAACAAATGGATGATGCGGAGCTTGAGCGTGATCGCGGGGCGTTTTTCGGCTCTATAAAAGGGACTTTGAACCATCTGCTTTGGGGGGACCTCTTGTGGTTGTCCCGTTTTGCGGGTGGGGATTTTCCAAAGATTGAAAGTGCGTCACAATTCGTTGATTTGTATAAAACAATTTCAATTTGGTCTTCAGAAAGCTTTCGATGTGACAATCGGATCATAGCTTGGGCAGAAAGCCTCAAACAGATCGACCTGCTGGGGGAATTAACGTGGAAATCCATAACGATGGACAAAGAAGTTAAGACGCCACTTTCGCTTTGCATCACCCATTACTTTAACCACCAGACCCATCACCGGGGTCAGGTGCATGCAATGCTCACTGCTGCCGGTCAAAAAGCGCCGGTAAGCGATCTTCTTTTTATGCCGGAGGACACTTGATGGCGCTTATTTCACCTTCTGGCCGTTTGCGGCGTACGCCCTTCTCTGACGGCGTCGAAGCGGCGGGCGTTAAGGCCTATACCGTTTACAACCGGATGCTGCTGCCAACGGTCTTTGAAAGCGTTGAGGCGGATTATCACCACCTCAAAAAGGCCGTTCAGATCTGGGATGTCTCTTGTGAACGGCAGGTAGAGCTGCGCGGGCCTGACGCGGCACAGCTGATGCAATTGCTGACGCCGCGCCCCTTGGCCAAGATGCAGGTCGGGCAATGCTACTATGTGCCGATTGTGGATGAGGCGGGCGGTATGTTGAACGATCCGGTTGCGGTCAAGCTAGCCGAGGATCGGTGGTGGATTTCGATTGCGGACAGCGATCTGTTGCTTTGGGTCAAGGGCGTGGCTTATGGCCGCGATCTGGACGTGACGATTGAAGAGCCTGACGTCAGCCCGCTTGGGGTGCAGGGGCCGCTGGCGGATGATCTGATGGCGCGGGTCTTTGGCGAGACAGTGCGCGATGTGAGGTTCTTCCGCTTTGGCCGCTTTGATTTTCAGGGGCGGTCCCTGGTTGTGGCGCGGTCTGGTTATTCCAAACAGGGCGGATTTGAAATCTACCTAGAGGGGAGTGATCTGGGCATGCCGCTTTGGACTGCTCTGATGGAGGCGGGGCAGGATCTGGATGTGCGGGCCGGATGTCCGAACCTGATTGAGCGGATTGAAGGCGGGCTGCTGAGCTATGGCAATGACATGACCCGCGCCAACACGCCGTTCGAATGCGGGCTGGACCGGTTCTGCAAGGTTGGGCCGGAGGCCAATTGCATTGGTCACTCTGCCTTGCAAGCCTGCGCCGAAGAAGGGCCGGTGCAGCAGATCCGCGCAATGGAGATTGCGGGGGATGCGGTGCCAGGCTGTGACCGGCTTTGGCCGCTGTTTGACGATGGCAGGCAGGTCGGGCATGTCAGTTCCGCAGTGTGGTCACCGGACTACCAGACCAATGTTGCCGTTGCGATGGTGCGCAAGGACCATTGGGAGCCGGGCGCGCGGTTGCAGGTGCAAACGCCGGGTGGCAAGCGCGGTGCGGTGGTGCGAGAGGGCTTTTGGGCCTGAGACAAGATCAGAGGGCAGGAGCGGGGGCCAGCCCCCGCACCCCCGGAATATTTAGAGCCAAAAAGGCATAAGGGGGTGATCCCCGGAATGGAGAATGTGATGTTTAAAGCACTGGTTGTGAACAAGGATGAGGATGGCAAAACCTCGGCTGCTGTTGAGGAGATGACATTGGATCAGCTGCCGCAGGCAGAGGTCACGGTGGCGGTCGAGTATTCGACAGTGAATTATAAGGATGGTTTGTGCATCGGGCCGGGCGGCGGATTGGTGCGCAATTATCCGCATGTGCCGGGCATCGATTTTGCCGGGACGGTCGAGGCCTCGGATGATGACCGGTACAAGCCGGGCGATAAGGTGGTGTTGACGGGCTGGCGTGTGGGCGAGGCGCATTGGGGCGGCTATTCTCAAAAGGCACGGGTCAAGGCCGATTGGTTGGTGCCGCTGCCTGCGGGATTGGACACGCGGCAGGCGATGGCGGTCGGCACCGCCGGATTCACGGCGATGTTGTCGGTCATGGCGCTGGAGGATCACGGGATCAAGGCGGGACCGGTGTTGGTGACCGGGGCTGCGGGCGGCGTTGGCTCTGTGGCAACCGCAATTCTGGCGCATCTGGGGTACAAGGTGGCGGCGGTCACCGGGCGGCCCGAGACCGAAGGCTATCTGCGTGATCTGGGGGCCAGTCAGATCGTAGCCCGCGAAGAGTTGAACGAAACGGTAAAGCGCCCCCTTGAGGGCGAAACCTGGGGCGGCTGTGTGGATGCGGTGGGCGGCGCGATGTTGGCGCGGGTTCTGGGCCAGATGGAATATGGCGCGAGTGTTGCGGCGGTGGGCCTTGCGGGCGGTGCGGGCCTGCCTGCGACGGTGATCCCGTTTCTGTTGCGCGGTGTGAACCTGTTGGGCATCGACAGCGTGATGCAGCCCTATGACAACCGGTTGCGGGCGTGGGAGCGGATTGCGACAGACCTGCCGATGGAGAAGTTGGAAGCGATGGTGCGCCCGGCCACTTTGGCCGATCTGCCGCAGCTTGGGGCGGATATCCTCAAGGGGCAGGTTCAGGGCCGTGTGGTTGTGGATGTGAACGCGGGATGATCCGCGCCTGCATCCTGCCGGCGGATGCGTTGTTGCAGCGTTATGCCGTGCGGGCGGGGTGCTACACCGATTGTTTTGAGACAGCGCTGCCGCAAAAGGTGGCGCTGCCTGCGTTTCTGGATGCGTTTTACGGCAGTTGGCTCTTTGGGTTGGAAAAACTGGTGTTGCGGGCGCATCTCCGGGGCAAACCCGTCAATTGGGACATTGCGCCGGTGGCCGCTGGCACAGCGGAGGCCTATGCCGCATGGACGGTGGAAGGGCGCGGGGACGGCCAGATCCTGATGTGTGATCTGGGCGGGCATACGCGATCTTACCTGGCGGTGGATGAGATTGCAGGGGGCGGCACGCGGTTGCTGTTTGGATCCGCGGTGGTGCCGCGGGATGGACATGATTTGCCTTGGCTGGTGCGGGCCACTGTGCCGCTGCATCGCTTTTACGCGCGGTCTTTGCTGCGGGCGGCGCGGGCGCGGTTGGTCTAGGGGTGTCTCGACGGCGGGTCACCTTCGCTTTAGACAGGGGCAAAGAGATCAGGAGACCATAATGACCGCCTATGACGACGACAATATCTTTGCCAAGATCCTGCGCGGGGAAATCCCCAGTTTCAAGGTGTATGAGGACGATGCGACCTATTGCTTTATGGATATCATGCCGCGCAGCGACGGGCATTGTTTGGTGATCCCCAAAACCCCGTGCCGCAACATTCTGGATGCCACGCCAGAGCAGTTGGCCGCTTGTATGGCGACAGTCAAGAAGGTGGCGAATGCGGCCAAGGCGGCTTTTGACGCCGATGGCATCACTCTGCAACAGTTCAGCGAAGCGGCAGGCGGGCAGGAGGTGTTTCACCTGCATTTCCACATCCATCCGCGCCATGAGGGGGTGCGCATGCGACCTGCGGGCACGATGGGGGATATGGATCTGATCAAAGGCCACGCAGAGGCGATCGCAGCGGCCCTCAACTGAGGAATGAACTATCTGAATGCAAAGGCGGCGCCCGATTTCCCGGACGCCGCTTTTTTCTTTTGTTTGGGTAGGTCTAGCGCTTATTCAGCAGGCTGACCTGCGGTATCTGCAACACCGCCAACGCTGTCACGGCGACCATCGTTGTAAAGCGCCTTGATCAGGGCCAGCACCATGCCAACCATAACCATCGTGAAGGGCAGCGCCCCGATGATCATGGCGTTTTGCAGGGCAGACAGGCCGCCACCACCGGCCAGCAGCAGCGTGCCGATCACCAGTGTCAGGATTGCGCCCCAGATGATGCGGTGCTTGACGCCGGTTTCCTCTGCGCCGCCGGACATGATGGTGTTCATCACCAGAATGCCAGAGTCTGCGGACGTCACCAGGAAGGTCATGATCAGTACGACACACATGATGATCAGCGCCTGAAGCACACCGCCCGACAGCATCTGTTCAAGTGTGACGAACAGCTTGGCCGAGTTGGATGCCGCGATGATGGAGCCATCTGCGGTGCCGGACAGTTCCAGATCGATGGCTGTGCCGCCGAGGATGGTCATCCAGGCAAAACAAACCAGCGAAGGTGCAATCACAGCGCCCAGTACAAACTCACGTACCGAACGGCCTTTGGAAATGCGTGCCAGGAACAGGCCCACGAATGGTGAGAACGCAATCCACCAAGCCCAGTAGAACGTTGTCCAACCGGCCTGCCAGTTGAAGAGACGCCCGTCTTTGCCAGCGGCGTATGCTGCGGCAAGGTCAGCCTCAGAGAGGGTGATGCCCGCATCTGAAACGCTGGTGGTGAAGCCGCCAAAGCTGCCCCATGCGTTTGTCGCGCCGCCATAGACGGTTGCCATTTGATCGGCCTCAAGTGCCTGAACCGCAGCCGGAGCTGTGGAGGCGAACATGTCAGCCGAGACCGGGCCATGTGCGGCAAAGCTCAGAGAGATGAAGTTGAGGATGTAATCCACAAATGCCGATGCATAGGTTGTCATCGCAAAGAGGAACGAGCCAAAGATGACAAAGGTCATCAACAGGATCAGCGAGAGCACGAGGTTGATGTTCGATAGCCACTTAACCCCGCGGCCAACGCCGGACACCGCCGACAGGATCGACAGCGCCATGATCATCACAAGTGCGGTGATCAGGCCGGCTTTGGTTGCTGCAGGAGTGTCTCCGGACGTGTCCATCAACCAGCCCGCGCCGGTGATTGCATAGGCGCCATCGACAAGCTGGCTTACGCCGAAGCCGATGGTGACAGATACACCAAGGATCGTCGCGACAACGCCCAGAACGTCAATCACGTGACCAAAGAACCCGTTGGCGTATTTGCCAATCAGGGGAGTCAGCGCCGAACGGATCGTCAGCGGCATGCCGCGTGTGTAGGCGTAATAGGCAAGGCTGAGGCCGGTCACCACATAGATCGCCCAGGCGTGAAAGCCGTAGTGCGCAAAGGTGTAGCGATAGCCGGATTCCAGCGCTTCAGGGGAGTTGGGTGCGATATCGCTGGACAGCAACACCGGGTTGGAGCCCCAGAGGCCCAGAGGCTCTGCCGTGGCAAAGGTCATCAGGCCGACGCCGAGACCCGCACCGAACATCATCGAGAACCAGGAGAAATTGCTGAACTCGGGTTTTTGGCCCGGCGCGCCGAGGATGCGCTTGCCCGTGGAGGGGATCAGCGCGATGGCAAAGAGGAAAAATGCAAACACGCCAACGGCAAGAATGTAGAAGGTGTTGAAGCTTTGCAGCAGTGTGGAATTGATGCTCGACAGCATGCTGCCGGCATTGAGCGGAAAGATAAGTGCCCAAAGCACCAGCAGAACCATGCTGATCTTTGATATCAAGGCAATCGGAAGGCTATAGCCTTCGTAGAATCCGCCATCCTGCGTCTGGATGTCTAGATCCGTAAAAGGAGGTTTGACTGACATGAGAAGTGTCCCTGTTTTCGATCGCTGCACGCGATCTGTTTTGCGTGGGGCATCTGCCGCGCCGGGAACTGGCATGGCATGAACACCCACTTTGAGGGGCGCGGTAAACAGATTTGGGTCCGCACCTTGACCCGAAGGTGTTACAAATTCGAAACATGCACATTTGCTGTGCCGCGACAGTATGCCGCAAAATGCGACAATTTGGCAGGTATTTTTGTCGGCCCCGAAACCTGAGCTGCTCTGCCAGCCCCCCGATTTTGGGTTTTTGATAACTTAGTTTTGGGTTTGACGCGGGCGGGCGGCTGTAGAAATGTGCGGCTATGACATTAGATACCGCATGGGTCCGGGCCCAATTTCCCGCCTTCGCCGAGCCGTCCCTTCAAGGGCAGGCTTTTTTCGAGAATGCTGGCGGGTCTTACACCTGCCAACCGGTGATTGACCGACTGACGCGGTTTTACACCCAGCGCAAGGTCCAGCCCTACGCCCCTTATGAGGCCAGCCAGCTTGGCGGTCAGGAGATGGACGAGGCCCGCCGCCGCATGGCCGCTATTCTTGGGGTGGAAACCGATGAGCTGAGCTTTGGGCCATCGACCACGCAGAACACCTATGTGCTGGCGCAGGCCTTTGGGCAGCTGCTGGCGCCGGGCGAAGCGATCATCGTGACCAATCAGGATCACGAGGCCAACACCGGCCCATGGCGGCGACTGGCGGACCGGGGCATTGAGGTGCGCGAATGGTGCGTTGACCCCGAAACCGGTGCGTTGAACACCGATGATCTGGAAAACCTGCTGGATGAACATGTGCGGTTGGTGTGTTTCCCCCATTGTTCAAACGTGGTGGGGCAGATCAATCCGGTGGTGGAGATCACTGCGCTGGCCCATGCTGCGGGGGCCTTTGTCTGTGTGGACGGTGTGTCTTATGCCCCGCATGGATTTGCCGATGTGGGCAATCTGGGGCCGGATATCTATCTGTTTTCCGCCTACAAGACCTTCGGCCCGCATCAGGGGTTGATGGTGATCCGGCGGGCCTTGGGCAATCTGCTGCCCAATCAGGCGCATGTCTTTAACGGTGATACGCTTTATAAACGTCTGACGCCCGCTGGCCCTGATCATGCGCAAATCGCCGCCTCTGCGGGGATGGCGGACTACGTGGATGCCTTTTATGCCCATCACATTGGTGGGGATGCCGATGCTGCGGCGCGCGGTGCGGCGGTGCATGACATGATGCGCGACCATGAGACCGGGTTGTTGCAACCGTTGCTTGACGCGGTGAAGGACCGCAATTCCGTGCGCCTGATTGGTCCGGCAGAGGCAGTGGGCCGTGCGCCGACAGTTGCCATGGCGATGAACCGTCCCGGCTTGGAGGCGGCAACAGAGCTGGCCAAACACGGGATCATGGCGGGCGGCGGTGACTTTTACGCAGGCCGTGCGTTGACCGCGATGGGGGTGGACGAAGGCAAAGGTGTGCTGCGCCTCAGCTTTACCCACTACACCACCAAAGATGAGATCGACCAGCTTTTGAACGCATTGGACGATGTTTTGTGATTTTGCGCCTTGAAGGTTCCTGCCGCGCCCTAGTTTAGGAAAAGGCAAGAACCAGAAGGGCATAGCATGAACGATACATCACCGATCTTGGTCTGGTTTCGCCGTGATCTGCGGCTGAGTGATCATGCGGCGCTGTCGGCCGCTTGCGCCTCGGGGCGGCCTGTTATTCCTGTGTTTGTACATGACGGCCTGAGCGAAAAGCTGGGCGCGGCGCCGAAATGGCGGCTTGGGCTTGGGGTTGGTGCGCTTGCCGATGCATTGGAACAGAAGGGCAGCCGTCTGATCTTGCGCCGGGCGGATCAGGCGCTGGATGCGCTCAATGAGCTGATAGATGAAACTGGCGCGAGGGCGGTGTATTGGTCGCGCCTTTATGATCCTGAAACGGTGACGCGTGACAGCGCCATCAAGGAACATCTCAAGGGTCAAGCCATCGACGCGCGGTCTTTTGGCGGCCATTTGATGTTTGAGCCATGGACCGTGGAGACCAAGACAGGCGGTTTTTACAAGGTCTATTCCCCGTTCTGGAAGTCCGTCAAAACCCGCGATGTTGAGGCACCGCGTCCGGCACCTTCGGATCTGCATCCCCCTGAAAGCTGGCCAAAAAGTGACGATCTGGCGGATTGGCAAATGGATGCGCAGATGAACCGCGGTGCCGCGGCTGTGCGCCCTTTTGTGCAATTGGGCGAGACAGCAGCGCAGGCGCGGCTGGGGCATTTCATTGCGCATCTAATTGATGGCTACAACGACAACCGCAACACGCCCGCCACCGATGGCACGTCCAACATGTCCGAGAACCTCAGCCTTGGCGAGATCAGCCCGCATCAATGCTGGCACGCCGGTCAACGTGCCTTGCAAGAAGGCAAACGCGGCGCGGAGACCTTCCTGAAAGAGCTGGTCTGGCGCGAGTTTGCCTATCATCTGATGCACCATACGCCGCGCATTCTGGATCAGAACTGGCGCGAGGAATGGGACGATTTTCCCTGGCAAGACGATGGCCGCGCCGCAGAAGTCTGGGCGTGGAAGAAGGGCCGCTCGGGTGTGCCCTTTGTCGATGCCGCCATGCGTGAGCTTTATGTCACGGGCCGCATGCACAATCGCGCCCGCATGATCGTGGCCAGTTACCTGACCAAACATCTGATGACCCATTGGCGGATCGGGCAGGCGTGGTTCGAGGAGTGTCTGATTGATTGGGATCCGGCCAGCAATGCGATGGGCTGGCAATGGACTGCCGGGTCCGGCCCCGATGCCGCGCCGTACTTTCGGGTGTTCAACCCCGTCACCCAACGCGAGAAGTTTGACCCCGATGCCGCCTATGTGGATCGTTGGATAGCCGAGGGGCAGGAGCAGCCCCACGACGATGCGTTGGCCTTCTTTGAGGCGTGCCCGCGCCATTGGGGCATGGATCCGCAAGACAGTTATCCGATGCCGATTGTCTCGCTTGACAGGGGGCGCAAGCGGGCTTTGACGGCTTATAAGGCCCGCAAAGATTAAGAAAACAGACTGCAAACATTAAAGAATTGTTAATTTTGCAGAGCGCGATAAGCTGAATGCGCCTGAGGACCACGAAGGGGAGCGTGATATGACCTTGAACTCGACAGAGGGGCAAAATGATCTGCCGCGTTACTTTGCGCGGGTTTTTGCGATGGCACAGGTGATGCAACGCGGGCGGCTCGATTTCGTTTTGCCAGACGGGCGGCGGTTTCGGGCTGAAGGAAAACTGCCCGGCCCGGTTGCGGAATTGCACATTCATAACAATGACTTGTTCTCAAGGTTGATCCGCGAAGGGGATCTTGGGTTTAGTGATGCCTATCTCGATGAATGGTGGTCCACGCCTGATTTGCAGGCCTTCATGGACCTCGTACATGCAGACAATGACGAACTCTATGACGGATTTCCGGGCCTGAGCATGGTGCGCCTGTTTGAGAAGATGCGGTTCTGGCTCCAAAGCAATTCCAAGACGCAGGCCCGCAAGAACATCAGTTATCACTATGATCTGGGCAATGATTTTTACGGGCTGTGGCTCGATGACACGATGACTTATTCCTCGGCCCTGTTTGATGAAAATGCGCAACTGTCACTGGAGGCGGCCCAGACCGAAAAATACAAATCCATGGTTGATCAGATGGGCGTCAAGCCCGGCGATCATGTGCTGGAAATCGGCTGTGGTTGGGGCGGATTTGCCGAATATGCGGCCAAGGAACGCGGGCTGAAGGTCACGGGCCTGACCATCAGCGAAGAGCAGTTTAAATTTGCCAAGGAACGCATTGAGAAAGCAGGACTTTCCGATCAAGTTAATCTAAAGCTTCAAGATTACCGTGACGAGACCGGCCATTATGATGGCATCGCCAGCATCGAGATGTTTGAGGCCGTTGGCGAGAAATATTGGCCTACCTATTTCAATGCTTTGCGCGATTGCCTTAAACCCGGCGGCGCGGCCACTTTGCAGATCATCACCGTCGATCACGCCCGCTGGGACGTTTACAAGCGCGGTGTCGATTTCATCCAGAAATACATCTTTCCGGGCGGTATGCTGCCCAGTCCGGTGATCTTGCGGGAACAGGTGGAAAAGGCCGGGCTGATTGTCGACAAGTCTATCGAATTTGGCAAAAGCTACGACATCACCCTGCGCCGTTGGCACGAGACATTTAACGACAAGTGGGACCAGATTACCAAGCTTGGCTTTGACGAACGGTTCCGGCGCATGTGGAATTTTTACCTCACTTCCTGCGCCGCTACATTTGACAGTGGAAATTGTGACGTCACACAGATTACGGTAAGGCGACCGGGTTAACCTTTCTTAAGGAGCCATCCCATGCCCACCGCCGCAAAACTAACGGCTGCCATTTGTCTCGCGGCTGTTGGCTATATCCTGTCCCTGATGGTGATGCCGTTGATGCCCGAAAGCACCGACTTCGGCTATTTTGTCCCGCTGAACATGTTCCTCGGCCTCTGTGTCGGCTGGTTCGTGATGGGGCGCCGCGCAGGTCGCGGGACCACGGCGGCGATCAACAACGGCCTGACCGGAGTGTTTGTATTGATGTTGTGGGGTGTTGGTGTTCAGGCGATCAACGAGATGATCCGGTTGGCTATGCGCAATCGTTATGATGGCCCGTTTGAGGCGATGGTTGCAGTGTTTCAGATCGGCGCGGAATTTGCTGTGATCGTTATAACCGTCCCAATTGTCATCGTTGCCGTAATCGCATCGATCATCAGCGGCCTATTGGTTGAATTTGCCCATAAGCACGGTCGCTAAATCTATGAGAAATCTGTTCTTTTATGGCACCCTGCGGGATCGGCCATTGCTTGAGATCGTGATGGGGGCCAGTGGCGATGCCTTGGATGTAACACCTGCGGTTTTGCCCGGATACAAGGTATCCTCTGTGGCCGAAGGTCCGTTTCCCATGATCGAGACCGGCGTGAATGAGAA
This sequence comes from Sulfitobacter mediterraneus, assembly GCF_003054325.1. Classification (GTDB taxonomy): domain Bacteria; phylum Pseudomonadota; class Alphaproteobacteria; order Rhodobacterales; family Rhodobacteraceae; genus Sulfitobacter; species Sulfitobacter mediterraneus. Next base: position 14,859 of record NZ_QBKU01000002.1, on the reverse strand, counting down.
GGCCATGGGCGTCTTGGTGCGCGGGTTGACCCCGGACCAGATTGCGCGACTGGACTATTATGAAGGTGGCTTCGGCTACGATCTGCATCAGGTCACGCTGGAAGATGGGCAAAGCGGTGAAGTCTATGTGCCGCAGCCGGATCTGTGGACGGGCAAGGGGCCTTGGGATTTGTCCGAGTGGCAGGCAGAGTGGGGTGCGCTTAGCCGTCATGCTGCTGTCGAAGTCATGGGTTATATGGGCAGCCGCAGCCGCGATGATGTGGCGCGCATGTTTCCGCGCATCCGCGCCCGTGCGGCGGCAAGGGTGAACGCGTCGGCGTCCGTTCATGGGGCAGGGACGCTGCAAGGGCAGATCGACGTGCAGGACCGGCGGCGGGTCTACTCCAAATTCTATGCTTTGGATGAAATGCAGCTGTCGCATACACGTTTTGACGGCACGATGTCCGCGCCCTTGGACCGCGCGGTGTTTGTCGGGGCGGACGCGGCGATTGTTCTGCCCTATGATCCGCTGCGTGATCGCGTTTTGTTGATCGAACAGGTGCGCATGGGGCCATTGGCGCGTGGCGATAAATCCTGTTGGCAGTTAGAGCCAATTGCAGGCGCTGTGGACCCCGGTGAGACCCCGCAAATGGCCGCCCGGCGCGAAGCCTCGGAAGAGGCCGGACTGACGCTTGGTGCGCTCCACCCGGTGAGTGAGGTTTATGCATCCCCCGGAAATTCAACGGAATTTTACTATATTTATCTGGGGCTTGCGGATCTGCCGGACAGCGTCACGGGCACTGGTGGTCTGGCCAGCGAAGATGAGGATATCCGCAGCCATCTGATGTCTTTTGACGATTTGATGGATCTGGTCGATGGGATGGGCGCGGCCAATGCGCCGCTGGTTCTGGTGGCCTATTGGCTGGCACGGCACCGCGATGGCTTGAGATTGGCGAAGGCGGCGGATACACCAGAGTAAGCACAATTTTGGGGGCTTTCATGCACGTCGCATCTGATCTGGCGCAAGCCATTGGCAACACACCTCTTATCCGTCTGCGCAAAGCCAGCGAAGACACCGGATGTGAGATCTACGGCAAGGCCGAATTCATGAACCCCGGTCAGTCGGTCAAAGACCGCGCGGCGCTGTTTATCATCAAGGACGCGATTGCCAAAGGCACGCTCAAACCCGGCGGCACCATTGTCGAAGGCACCGCAGGAAACACCGGCATCGGTCTGGCGCTGGTCGGCGCCTCGATGGGCTTCAAAACCGTGATTGTCATTCCTGAGACACAGTCACAGGAAAAGAAAGACATGCTGCGCCTTGCAGGTGCCGAATTGGTGCAGGTGCCTGCCGCGCCCTATCGCAACCCGAACAATTTTATCCGTTATTCCGAACGTCTGGCCAATGAGCTGGCCCGCACCACCAATGAAGGGGTGATCTGGGCCAACCAGTTTGACAATGTCGCCAACCGGCAATCGCATGTTGAAACCACCGGCCCCGAGATTTGGGAACAGACCGGCGGCAAGGTAGACGGCTTTTGCTGTGCGGTTGGATCGGGCGGCACGCTGGCAGGGATCGCCATGGCGCTTCAGCCCAAAGGCGTGAAAATTGCGCTGGCCGATCCGGACGGTGCGGCGCTGCATTCCTATTATACCACTGGTGAACTGACCTCCGAAGGCGGCTCGATCGCTGAAGGCATCGGTCAGGTCCGCATCACTAAGAACCTTGAGGGGCTGAAGCCGGATTACAGCTACAATGTCTCTGATGCCGAGGCGCTGCCGGTGGTGTTTGATCTGCTTCAGCATGAAGGTCTGTGCCTTGGGGCCTCGTCAGGTGTCAATGTGGCGGGCGCGATCCGTCTGGCCAAGGAAATGGGGCCGGGCCACACCATCGTGACGATCCTTTGCGATTTTGGCACGCGGTATCAATCCAAGCTGTTTAATCCTGATTTCCTGCGAGAAAAGGGCCTGCCGACGCCGGCATGGCTGGACAGGGCACCGGCCTCTATTCCCGGCGTCTTTGAAGATCAGTGATGGCCGCCGCGCTGCGCCTTGCCTTTTTCGGGTTGGTTGGCCTATGGCTGCTGATCGCACCGGCCTTTGCACAGGAAATTTCGCAAGAGGCCTTTGAACGATGGGAGACCTTGGCGAAAGGCGCCGAGGAAACCATCGATGCCGAGCGCGGGTCCAACGACACCTTCGAGGCGTTGCGGGTGCGGATTGCGGATTTTCGCGGCCAGTTTGACACGGCCCGTGATCAGAACGCCAACCGCATCGCCACCCTGCGTGAACAGCTCGCCGCACTTGGACCCAAGCCGGAGGGTGAGGGCGCGCCGGCCGAATCCGCCGATGTTGCGGCCAAGCGCGAAGAGCTGAACGATCAGCTTGCCGCGCTGTTGTTGCCAGTGCAGCGGGCCGAGACGGCCTTTGTCCGGGCGGACAATCTGGTGGGCGAGATTGACCGGATACTGCGGGACAGGCAGGCCCGTGAGTTGCTCACCGTGACACCATCGCCGCTGAACCCGGTGCATTGGCAGCCCGCGTTTACAGAATTGTCACGGGCAGTGAACGGTCTGTGGAACGAAAACCCGCGCAAGGGCAAGGAACGCAGTTGGGATGAGTTGCGTTCAACCTTGCCGATCGCGTTCTTGTTGCTTGTGCTTGGCAGCATCCTGATTTTGCGCGGCAAAAAATGGTCCCGCGTGATCGTGGATAAACTGCGCCGTTTGGGGGCGCGGGGTTTGGGCATCTGGCGCTTTGTGGTATCACTTCTAGAGGTGATATTGCCCTTTGCTGGCATGGTTCTCTTGGCGCTCGCCGCGATTTCCACCCAGGTTTTTGGCGACGCAGGTCATGAACTGCTGCTCAGCATTGCGGTGTTGGCCGGGATCATGATGGGTGTGCGCTGGGTGTCGGAGCGGGTGTTCTCGCCCAGCGATGACGAGGCCTTGATCCTGCTGCCCCCTGAAAAGCGGGCCGAGTTGCGCTTTCATGTGGCGGTCATCACCGTGATGATCGTGCTGGGCGAGGTGGCCACACTGATCCTCGAAAGCGGGTTTTACGCCGAGGCGACAAAGGCGGTCCTGACCTTTCCGCCAATGCTGGTCTCGTCGATTGCGCTTTACCGGATCGGGACCGTCTTTCGCGGCTACGAGGTGGTTCTCAATGAGGATGAGCCGGATGCGGAGCCGCGTATTTCAAGCTTTAGCAGGGTTGTGCGCTGGTTGGGCACCGGGGCGGTTATCGTCGGGTTGATCTCGCCAATTCTGTTGGCGGCAGGGTATTTCAGGGCCGCAGATGCGATTTTGCCACCCTATATCCTGACGCTGATCCTGCTGGGGTTGGTGATGTCTTTGCAGCGCTTTACCGCAGATGTGTACGGCACGGTGACCGGGCAGGGGGTGCAGGCACGGGATGCGCTTTGGCCGGTGCTGTTTGGCCTGATCTTGTTGGTTCTGGTGGCACCTGTTCTGGCGCTGGTCTGGGGTGCGAGGATCACGGATCTGACCGAGTTGTGGTCGGCGGTCGGGCGCGGCTTTGCCATCGGGGACAGCCGAATTTCACCAACTGATTTCCTTGCCTTTGCAGTGATCTTTGTCATTGGCTATGGGCTCACCCGGTTGGTGCAATCGGCCCTGCGCAACAATGTTTTGCCCAAGACCAAGATTGACGTTGGCGGGCAAAATGCCATCGTTTCGGGCCTTGGTTATGTCGGGATTTTTCTCGCTGCGCTGGCGGCGGTCACCGGGGCAGGGCTGGACCTGTCGTCGCTGGCCATTGTGGCCGGGGCGCTGTCCGTGGGCATCGGTTTTGGCCTTCAGACCGTCGTCAGCAACTTTGTCTCCGGGATCATCCTGCTGATCGAACGGCCCATATCTGAGGGCGACTGGATCGAGGTTGGCGGTCAGATGGGCTATGTGCGGGATATCTCTGTGCGTTCGACACGGATTGAAACCTTTGACCGCACCGATGTGATTGTGCCCAACGCTGATCTGGTGTCCGGCACCGTGACCAACTTTACCCGCGGCAACACCGTGGGCCGGTTGATCGTGCCGGTTGGCGTGGCCTATGGCACCGACACGCGGCACGTGGAGAAGGTTCTGCGCGAGATTGCCGAGGCACAACCGATGGTTCTGGCCGCGCCGCCGCCCAACGTTTTGATGGTCAATTTTGGCGCGGATTCGCTTGAGTTTGAGATCCGTTGCTATCTGCGCGATGTGAACTGGATGATGTCGATCAAGAGCGACATAAACCATGCCATCGCCGCGCGTTTTGCCGAGGAAGGCTTTGAAATTCCATTTGCACAGCGCGATCTATGGCTGCGCAATGCCGAGGTTCTGACCCAGCCCAAATCGCAGACAAAAAGCACGACAGAGAAAAAGGATGACACCCTATGACCGCGATGCTGTTTCGCGATGACGCCTATCTGCGCGAGGCCCCAGCCAAAGTGCAAAGCATCACGGCTGAGGGCGGTGTGGTTCTGGATGCAACGGTGTTCTACCCGACGGGCGGCGGGCAACCGGGGGATTCCGGTTGGCTGTCATGGGATGGGCAGCGTTTGCCGATTGCCACGGCCGTCAAAGGGCAGGGCGATGACATCGTGCTGGTCGCCGCCGAACCAGCGGCCCTGCCGCCCGTTGGGGCGCATGTGGTGCAGGAACTGGACTGGGACCGCCGCCACCGGTTGATGCGGGTGCATACGGCGCTGCATCTGTTGTCAGTCGTGATCCCCTTTGGCGTCACGGGCGGGCAGATCTCGGCGACCCACGGGCGGCTGGATTTTGACATGCCCAATGCCCCCGAAGACCGCGAGGGCATCGAAGAAGACCTCAATGAATACATTGGCATGGATGCGCGGGTCAGCGACGGCTGGATCACCTCGCGCGAATTGGCCGATGCGCCCCATCTGATCAAAACGATGGCCGTCAAGCCACCCATGGGCGCCGATGATGTGCGGCTGGTGCGCATAGGCGAGGAAGACGACTGGATCGACCTGCAGCCTTGCGGCGGCACCCACGTGGCCCGCACCGGCGAAATTGGCGCGCTGCGGCTTGGCAAGATCGAAAAGAAGGGCCGGGTGAACCGCCGGGTCTATGTGCATCTGGAAAGTTAATTGCGCAGAGGGGCAAAAGGGCGCGATTTCCCTCTTGCAACTTATGGCGGGGTAACGGTAAACCGCCCTCAACGGAGCGGTGGCCGAGTGGTCGAAGGCGCACGCCTGGAAAGTGTGTAGGCGGGAGACCGTCTCCAGGGTTCGAATCCCTGTCGCTCCGCCACTTGCCCCCGCGAAAGCGTTCTCCCAATCCGGCTGCGGCCGGATTTTTCCGTTATATTCAAGGGTTATGCGGGATGGGCTATTCACCGGAGTCGGGGCCAAAAGAGCCCGAAGTGTTCTCTCCAGGCCCATGTTCTCTCGACCTGTTGCCTGCAGCGATTTGGTGAATTTTCTGTAAGGCACTGAAAATGTGGTTACTTTTCATAATCTCTGCCAAACACTTCGACACCAGTGGCGTTCCCAAAAAGGGACTGAAGTCGAACCGGCTCAATCCTGCTCACCCAATGCGTCTTTCCCGCTGACTAGTCGCGCTGAGTGCTGTTCCTCAGCATCTCCTTGATGCTCTGGTACAATGAGGCTTTGAATGACGGGTCCTGGGAGTGGAGTTTGTACAGCTCGAGCTCTTCTTTTCTGCGCCGCAACATGACGTCTTTCATGATTTTCTCGAATGCTAGATCCCGCGAAAATGGGTCCGGATTGTCGCTAAACTTTTCGTCGTAGTCGGGGTGTGCCTGCACGCTGTCGACGATGTTTAGAAACTTAACGCGTTGCTCTTCCGGGGTCGCGCTCCAACCTTGAAACCAGCGTTCATTGAAGCTTCGAATGATCTCCTCAAGCGGATCTTCCTGGACTTCGCCCTCACGATAACCGCGCGGGTTGGGGTTTTGCGGTTCGAGTTCTGACTCGGAAGCGTCCAGGCCGATGACGTGGTTCAGCTTTGTGCGCTCTAAGCCGTAGGAAGAGAGATCGACGGCTTCGAGCAGCTCGTCAAGCGCATCTTGGTTCGGATCCTGAATCTTCAGTTTTGGGATGAGGAACTTAAGGAACCAGAACAGCTTCTCCCAGGCCAACACCTCGAAGGGCATTATGGATGCCATCTGGCCGTAGACCTTCACGAACTGCTTGGCTTTGATCTTGTAGTCGATCTTATCTTTTTCCTCGAGATCCAACTCGACGTTGAACCGCTCCGCCGCAGCGTCAATCAGGGGGCTGAGCGTCTGGGCATCTTCCTCATCAAAAAAGCGGGTGCAGAACTCCTCGACTTCGGACCACTCGTAGGCGCCTGCCTCGTCGAGCGTAGCCTTCAACTCATGCAGAACATTTACGTCGGTTGCCTCTGAAAGCGTTGTGACGGTGAAGAATGGATCGAAGGCGGCCTTGATGTCGTCGGTGGAGTTGAAAAAATCGAGCACGAACAAATCTTCGGTGCGCTTACCTAATTTTGGTGCCGACCGGTTGAGGCGTGACAATGCCTGAACTGCAAGAACGGATTGCAACTTCTTATCGACGTACATGGCGCAGAGCTTCGGCTGGTCGAAGCCGGTCAGGTATTTATTCGCCACGACCAGAAGGCGGAACTCGTCCTTGTCGAACTCCTTCCGCGTCTTGTCTTCTGGGAAGCTGTTCATGTCGGCCTCAGTGTACTTGATCCCGTCGACCTCTTTTTCTCCAGAGAAAGCGATCAGGGCCTTGAACGGGTTGCCGCGCTTTGCCAGTTCCGCTTGAACGGCCCTGTAATAGCGGATCGCCATCTCGATGTTCTGGGTGACGATCATGCCCTTCGCCTTGCCACGCAGTTTCTTGGCATTCACGACATTGTCCATGAAATCCTCGACCATGATCTCGGCCTTGGTGTTGATCGTCTGCTGGCTGCTCTCGACATAGGCGCGGAGCTTCTTTTGTGCCTTTGCCGTGTCGAAAAGCGGATTGTCTTCGATGGACTTCTGGATCTCGTAATAGCCCTTATAGGTCGTGTAATTGGCCAGAACATCGAGGATGAAGCCCTCCTCGATCGCCTGCTTCATGCTGTAGAGGTGGAACGGCTTGAAGCTGCCATCGGGCTGCTTTGTCCCGAACTTTTCCAGCGTCGTGTTCTTTGGCGTTGCGGTGAATGCGAAATAGGAGGCATTGCCACGCATCTTCCGCGCCTGCATTGCCGCGAGGATCTTGTCCTGCGGGTCATCCGCGTCCGGGTCTTCGCCGCCGCCCATGGCCTGGTTCATCTTGTCGTGAGCAAGGCCGCTCTGACCACTGTGGGCCTCGTCGATGATCACAGCAAAGCGCTTGTCGCTCATGTCCGCGATGCCGTCGATGATGAAGGGGAACTTCTGGATGGTCGTGATAATGATCTTCTTGCCGTTCTCCAGCGCCGCTTTCAGATCTGCTGACCGCACTGCCGGGGCGACGATGTTCTTCACTTCCGAGAAGTCGCTGATGTTGTCGCGCAACTGCTTGTCCAGCAGCCGGCGGTCGGTCACCACGATCACGCTGTCGAAGAGCGACGTGTCCAGCGCCCGCGCGCCGGGCAGGTCCGCACTCGTCGGATAGCTCTCGATCAGCTGATAGGCGGCCCATGTGATGCTGTTCGACTTGCCCGATCCGGCCGAGTGCTGGATCAGGTAGCTTTGCCCCACGCCATGCGTAGCGGTGTGATCCAGCAATTTGCGCACGACGTCGAGTTGCTGGTACCGCGGAAAGATCAGTGTCTTTTTCGCAAGGGGATCCGTTTTACCGCCTTCCAGCAGCACGAAATGCTGGATGATCCCAGCAAGGCTGGCGGGCTGAAACACCTCTTCCCAGAGATACGCCGTTTTGTGACCATTCGGGTTCGGCGGATTGCCTGCGCCCTCGTTGTAGCCTTTGTTGAACGGCAGGAACCACGTTGATGCACCGGACAGCTTGGTTGCCATCCAGACCTCGTCGGTATCGGCGGTCATGTGGACCAGGGCACGCCCGAACTGCATCAGCGGTTGCGTAGCGTCGCGCTCCCGGTACTGCTTTTGCCCGTGATACCGCGCGGTCTGCGGGGCGGAGGTCGAGGTGACTTTCAACTCCAGCGTGACGATGGGCAGGCCGTTCAGGAACAGCACCATGTCGACGGATTCGTTTGGGTTGGCGAGGCTATGGTGCACCTGGCGTGTAATGCTCCAGATATTGGCGGCAAAGTTGTCGTGGACCTTTTGCGCGGAGCTTGCCAGCGGCGCGGGGTACATGAGCGTCAGATGCGCGTCATCGACTGGCAGGCCCTTTTTCAGCAGGTGCAGCACGCCCTTTCGCTTTACCAGTTTGTCGAACTGGCCAAGGATCTTTGCCTGCCAGTCGGCGGGATTGCGGGTTTTCAGTTTTTCGAGCGCTTTGCCTTGCGTGGCCTCAAGGAACTCCCAGAACAGGGCTGTGTCGAGCGCGAGGGCGGCATCGAAGTCGGTGGAGCGGCCGATGTGGTAGGGGCCGGATTCCACACCGCCGTCTTTGAGGTCTTCTGTCGTCGTGCCGGTTAGGTGCCGTTCAATGGCCTGTTCCAGCGCGATTTCCTTGGTATTGCTGACTGTGTAATTCATGACCGCCCCCTCAAATGACTTTGATCTTACCAGTAACGGCCGCGTTGATCAGGCTCGTTTTGTATTCCTTGAGCGCGGCGATCTGGTCTTCCTTGATTGAAATCGCTTTGCCAATTTTCTCTGATAGCTCGTCAGAATACTGAATAATCTGCTTTTGCTCGTCCAGAGGAGGGGCAATCGTGAAGAGATTCCTGAAATCATCCCAATAGAGCCGCTTTCGAAAATCCGTAATCCCTTTTGATCCGGCATCCATCTGAGCAATGAAAGCTGGTGTCCGATAGAGCAGCTCGAAATAGTCGGCGGCCAACGTGACTATCGGGCGGGCAACCACGTATGCTGGGCTTACCATCCCATGCGTATGAACTGCGCCAATACCACCTTGCCATGCCCGCATCATGTTGTAGGCGACATCTCCGCGCAGAACCTCCTTGTAGGATGTTCGGTCTTCGATTTTCACAATGGACCGAATATTGTCTTCCTCGCTCAGTTCTTCCTTGGAAACGCCGCTATGGATTGAAACCGAGAGGACCGGGAGTGTTGCGTTCCCAGACTTCTTGGTTTCCCGAAACAATGTGAAATTTCGGCGAACCTCCCAATGCGCGGGGATTTGGCCGATCCAGTCGATGCCGCTGTCTTTCATGGGGGCGGCGGGGTTCAGGCCGCGGGTGACGGCCTGTTGGATCAGGATCTGCCTGCGCTCGGCCAAGAGCTTGATCTGCTCCTCCTTGATCCGCAGCGCCTCGTCAATCTTGGCGCATTTCCCATCCAGAAACGAGACGATGGCTTTCTGTTCATCCGGTGGTGGAGACGGCAACAGAACGTTTTTTAGATCGCTCTGCGAAATCTTCATGCGGATTGTATTGAGCTGTCCCGTGCCGCTCAACTTCATCAGAATACCTTTGCCGTGTCTTAACAGTCCCTTCTGGAAAGCTGAGTTGGAAAAAACCCGATCATAATACGAAATGTTAGTATTCGGCTTAGTGGCATACATCGCATAATAGACAGGGCTGATAGCCCCAAAGTATTTCGACCGGCCGACTGCGCCAACTATGACATTCATGCTATTCAGTACGATGTCATCTGGTCGTGCAATCTTGTAAGCGGTCAGGTCATCTTTGCGTTTGTTCCCGCCACGGCCCTCTTCGTTGTAAAGGGTAACGCCGTTTGCAATCGACAAAGACAAAATGTCTTCTGTGACCACTGGATCGTTTTTTTCATTTCGGAAAGCGAAGTTTGCCCTAACTGGTTGCACCTCCCAATGAGACGGCAACTCTTCAATCCAGTCGCTGCCAGTGTCGCGGTAATGCTCATATTTAGGGAAGGCCGCGATGTTCATTCCGCCGGCTCCAGCTTGGTCGCCACTTCAACGCCGAGGATATCGGCGATCAGTCCGTCGGCCTTTTCTTCCAACTCCAGAATGTCCTTCGTCACTTTTTCAAGACTACGAAGCGGTTTGTGGCGGTAGAAATACTTGTTGAAGCTGACCTCATACCCGATCTTCACGGAGTCGAGGTTGATCCAGGCTTCCTCCACATGCGGTCTGACCTCTGCCAAGAAGTAGCGGTGGATGTCATCCTTGAGCGGCACGCTTTCCGCATCGCGCAGGTCGGTTGCCGTCTCATAGGTCAGGTAGCTGCCATCGGGTTGGGCATACCACCCGAAATCCGCCAGATCGCCCGTGGAACAGCCCAGATGCGTGGTCAGGTCGTCCAGATCACCCGAGGACAGTTTGTGCCGCTTGCCGATGACCTTCTCGGCCGTCTCGTCATACCAGCTGACCGCATTCAGGATCGCGTTCTTCTCGGTTGCGGTCAGCTTGATCTTGCGCGCCTTGATCGCCTTGGTGACCGCGTCGCGGAAGGCGTTGAAATCATCCGTCTCCTCCGTGCCGATGTCCTGCATCAACAGCAGCGCGGTCTTTTGCAGGTTGCTGAGACCCGTCCAGGTCTTGTGGTCGATCAGCTTGCCGCGCTGTTTGGCATTCAGGGTGATGCCCTGTTCCTCGCACCATGCTGTGATGGATTTGATCTGGCCCTTCAGGAAACCGGCGTCAAAAACCTTTTCGCCATGTTCGGCCCAGAGCCACTCCATCGGCTCGCGCAGGGATTTGTCAAAGCGCAGATGTGCCAACCGCTCTGCGGTAAAGCCCGCGCGACGTCGATCGGGCCGTTCGATGGTGACCTTGTGGTAGCCGAAATCCTCATTGTCGAAGATCTGCACGGCGATGCCGGTGGGATCATTGTTGGCGTCCATCTCACGCCCGATGGGGGCGAATTTCAGGTAGGCGTCGGTGATCGCTCCGATATGCTCCGGCGCGAATTCACAGTTCTTGTCGCCCAGGTTCTTGCGCAGTTTGCGGAACAGCAGGTTCGCGTCGATCAGCTGCACCCGGCCCCTGCGTGCCTCGGGCTTGGCGTTGGACAGAAGCCAGATATAGGTGGTGATTCCAGTGTTGTAGAACAGGTTGTTGGGCAGCTGGATGATGGTGTCCAGCATGTCGTTCTCGATGATGAAGCGGCGGATGTTGGACTCGCCGCTGCCCGCATCACCGGTGAAGAGGCTTGAGCCGTTGTGAACAGACGCGATGCGAGAGCCAAGCGGGCTGGCCGCTGCGGGCTTCATCTTATTCACCATCTCCATCAGGAACAGAAGTTGCCCATCGGATGAGCGCGGGGTGGCGTCCATGGTGTCGGATTTGCCCCAGTAGTCCGTCATTTCGACCTGAAAGCGGGGGTCGATGACGTCCTTGCCGTCCTTGATGTACTTGACCTCGCTGTTCCAGCTTTTGCCGTAGGGCGGGTTGGACAGCATGAAGTCGAAGCGGTTGGCCGAGAATTCATCGGTGGAAAGTGTGGAGCCGACGCGGATGTTTTCTGGGTTGTTGCCCTTGATCATCATGTCCGATTTGCAGATCGCGTAGGTCTCGTCGTTGATTTCCTTGCCGTAGAGATAGACGTCGCCACGCGCCTGGATCGGCCCGCCGGGTTCCTTGATGTAGTTTTGCGCCTCGGTCAGCATGCCGCCCGACCCGCAGGCTGGGTCGTAGATTGTCATGACGGGGGGAAGCTGGTCCTTGATCGGGTCGAACATGAGGTGCGTCATGAGGTGGATTACCTCGCGCGGGGTGAAGTGCTCCCCAGCTTCCTCGTTGTTCTCTTCATTAAATTTGCGGATCAGTTCCTCAAATACATAGCCCATGCCGAGGTTCGACAGGCCCGGCAGCGTGTTGCCCTCGGGGTCTTCAACATCATGCGGCGTCAGGTTGATGTACGGGGAGACGAACTTCTCGATAACGTCGAGGAGAACCTGCTTGTCCGCCATGTGGCGCATCTGTTCGAGCAATTTGAAGCGAGTGACGATTTCCTTGACGTTGTCGCTGAAGCCATCGAGGTAGTCCTCGATATTGGCCAGCAGAATCTGCTGGTTATTCGTCGCAGTGCCGTGCAGTTTCTTCAGGGTCCACTGGCTGGTATTGAAGAAGACGTAGCCGGAAGCGTCTTTCAACGGCTCGTCGTCAAGTTCGAGCGCGCCGACCTCATCCTTTTGGTACCGGACTTCCTCAAGCACGGCCTCCTTGGTCGGTTCAAGCAGGGTGTCGAGGCGTCGCAGCACCACCATGGGAAGGATGACATCACGGTATTTGCCACGGACGTAGACGTCACGAAGACAGTCGTCCGCGATGCGCCAAATGAAAGATACAAGTGAATTGTGGGAGGTCTGGTTCATAGTGTTTCGAGCAGCCTTGTTATTGAAATCGAGAGTTTTTCGCTGCCGCCTGGAGCCATACAGCCCCTCGGCGAAGGTTTGGTGCGGTGTTTCCCGTCAGTCGCGATCACAGGGAATATGTCGGTTTTGTTTGATGCCATGATGTTTCACGCACCAACTTCATGAAGTTTGTCGTGAGGCCAGGAAGACTTCCGGCTTTTCTCGATCTCGGCAATACGTGCTCGAACCTGAGCAAGCTGATTTTGCCGATCCCAGAAATTTGCTTCAATCCCAGCTTCCTCGTCGGGTGTGAGAACTGGGACTCTGAACTGCCTTAGATCCTTGATCGAGACTGTCGGAATCCCAGCGCCACCGGCGAGAGAACGCAGAGTTTCTCGTACTGCATTGTTGGAAAGGTATTCAAAGAGCGCGATGCTGGAACTCCCTCCCTTTCGGGGGCGCAAGACCATGAACGACTGCCCGGCAGTCCAGAACCCACTATCACCGTCGACGGCAGCATCATTGGGAACCAATGCAACAGCCCCGATGGTGCCCTTAATCGATAGGAGTAGGTCTCCGGGCATCAGGCGCTGATTTCGGGCTTTCCGGAGTTGCGCTCGCTCGATCAGCGTCTCTTTCTTCGGCTCGGTCAAAAGTTCATCATCACCTATATCCGCTGGTACGGCTTCGCGAATCATGAACTCCCCGTCGTCTTCCTTTCCCAAAGATAGCGGTCGGATCATTTCCACAACGTCTTCCAGTGGACGGACTTGCCTCTCAGTGAGGAAGGCCTCCACGGCCATGACCGCAGGCGGTAGTAGGTATCGCTCCAAGCTCAGGTTGTAATCTTTCGCCTTAATGTCGGAGATGGTTACGTCCGCCGCGAAGCGCTCATCACTGGCAAGTTCCTTATCAATCGCATCGAGCCAGGAGCTTTCCGGCCTCGCTTCGGGCCGTCCGCGCACGGTCTTTCCGGCGAAGCGTTTGTCCGAGAGGTTGATGAAGCGAACACCGTGTCGCGTTTGCCCATTCGGACCAAGGACGAGCAGGTTGGTGGCGACTCCCGTATGAGGAAAAACCATGCCGCCCGGCACAGAAAAGATTGCCTCGAGGCGCCCGGATTCAACCAAGGCTTCCCGAGCGATAGGCTCGACGCCCACAGCGCGAAACATCATCCCTTCAACCACCGAAATCACAATACGCTTGCTAAGCGATTGCAGCCCGTCGGCAATCGCCACGGGATCACTGCTGAGGCGCCTGGAGCGCTCGGTCTCACCGAGAATAGAAAGGGTCGACCTTGGGATATCTGTGCCGGAGGGGATCTTAAGGCCAAAGGGAGACATGATAATTTCGGCATCAAACTCCCCCGCATCAGTCCTGCTGAATGGATTGGCCGGAACGACATCTAACCGGGTTTCGATAATGGTCGAAACCATGGTGGCGAGTTGGCAAGTTGTATGGTCTTGGGATGCAAAACGGACAAACCTTTCCTGCATGCTCAGCAGGAGTGCTGGATGGAGTGACGCATCAAAAGCGCAGCGGACCCGAGTAGCATTGCCTGCAAGTTCGGCTATGCGTCTTGCTGGAAGCTGGGAGATCCATACGACGCCGTGATCCGAGCGAGCGGAGCGCGCCAACATCTCGTCGATAGAGTGAAGTCTTTCGCTCGGGGACGCCGAGAGAAGTCGCATCCTAGCATCTGTTAGGGTTGCGTATGCGTCTGTGGTTTTGAGAGAGGCCCATTCCAGATGAGTGCGATTGGCCTCGTCTTCTGGCATCCCCATGTGATGGGCGGCATCGTAGAGAAGAACCTCGATGGAGTGGGGAGCCGGCAGGGCTCCACGCAGGCCATCAAGCGCTTTCCAGATTTCTGCCGAGAGTTCTTGCATTTTTTATAAGCCTCTTATTTTTTCGCTGTCGGCGACGAAAAACTGTCGGTTCGGTAGGTGGTGATCAGGACCTCTCCGTTAGACACCACGGTAATCCCACCCTTGCTCATGGCCCGCTCCAGGGCCTTAAGCTCGCGGCGCAACTGCTGCATTGCGTCGTGGCATTCCTTGCGGCCGAGAACGGTCTTGTCGCCTTTGGGCTCACCATACTCCAGTGCAAGGTTGATCAGTTCCTTATTGATGCCCCGTTGGTTCATCCGGGTGTCCATGTGTGTTGTCGTCTGCATGTGATTCCCCTTGTCTTGGAATCATAGATATCATGCCGGCATTCAAATTCAATCCCTTATTTTAAATTTCTATGCTGCTAGCTTGATGCGTTGCACCTGCAGTGGCGGCAGCCAAAAGCTGCTCCTCCCACTTAACTGGAAAAGGCTCGAGCAGCCGCCCCAGCGTCACCTCCGACCCATGCGCCCCGTCGAGGATTGCCCCGACGATATCGGGCGAAAGCAGGGTCAGCCGCAGAACACGCGTCATATAGGATGGTGCGATCCCCTCGTGTTCAGCCAGTTCTGCCATTGTGAACCGCCCCGGTTTTACCGGAGACTGTTAAGCTCGTATTTCAAGCTGCAATGTCGTCAGTTTTCAAGCCTTGATAGTATGCGTCCTCGGCTTC
>NZ_QBKU01000001.1 GCF_003054325.1 Sulfitobacter mediterraneus | reverse complement strand
CGCCCGCAGATGTCTACTTCGGGCGTGACAAAGCCATTCTAAAACAACGCGAAAGGATCAAACGCAAGACGCTCGAAACGCGACGCTTGCATCACGGCAAACACGCCGCATAATCACACTAACCAGATGAGCCAAACTCTCACTTAGTTTAAGCCGCTCTTGGTTCCAAAATCCCTGACGACGGACACAAGGTCACGTTCGAACGCTGCTCCGCGACTTGACGCAATGCGACGTTCAATAGTTGGTGATGCTTATGCCGTGGTTTTTCGCGGTTGAGAAAGAACAACGGACCTCGCTCATTGGCAAGCATCAATACGATATGCACCTGAGGCGGGATGGCGTTTAGAACATCTGCATAGCGTGCGATCATTTCATCCGGGCCCAAGAGCCCCTGATACTCATAGTCCCGGCAAAGAACCTCCAATCGTTCCCTTTGCAGATCGGTTTTGGCGACCGCCGCCCGCAAATCCGCTCGCGCAATCAGATCATGGTTCTGTGCCCCAACCAGCCAATAAGGCACTTGCAACCCCGATTGTTTGTGCCGGTATGACGGAATGTCAGCATCCGCCCAGAAACTTAGGAAACACAGCGATCCGGGCTCTGTCACGGACAATAGATCCGTCTCGAAATCCTCAGGCCGATACCCCAGTTCCTCAGCCGCCTTGAGCTGTGGAACGATCAGGCCACCATCAAGCGCAGGCATCAGGAATGCCGAATGATCACGGCGCAACATCTGGCCATTGCGCGGCTCATTAAATTCCTGCGTCAGTTTGGGCGTGTGGAGGGACATATAGTGCATCAGACTTGCCAAATCACAGCCACCCCTCGCGAATACGGGGCCAAACTGCTCTACTGCTTTGGCAGGTTCATTGGCCTTTGAATGCAGTGTCTGAGGCGTGATCCAATCCACAGAAACCGCGCGGTCATGCACGTCCGAAAGCACCTCACCGCGCACCGTCAGATCCGGCGTGTTCAGCACCCCAAAAACGTAGTGCTCAATGAACATATTCAGCGTGCGGCAAGAGAAACAAAAATGCTCTAACCGCCGTTTGTTGTGGATCCGGCGGGTGAGATAAAACCCAACATAACCGTAATCGCCAAACCGGTCGCGCACCCGGATCAGCGCCGCGTCACTGGTGTTGTGCGAAAGCAGCGCGCTCAACTCTGCACGAGCGGCCACTTGGTCTTCTGGCAACCTGTTTTTGGTGAAATTCAGTTGATTTGTTCGGTTGATCAACTCAATCGCGCGGTCGAGGTGCGCCTCAACGTCGTAATCAAACAGCACCTGAACCTCGCTCTTGCGCAAAAAATCCACAGTGCTGTCATCGGTGATCTGCGCGGCGCGGGTTTTGGCTTCCTTGATCTTGTATTGGGCCTGTCTTGTGAGGTTCGGGTCATGCTTTCCGGCAAGTTGTTGCGCCGTTTCCAGATGGCGGATCACCTCTGGTCCGGCGATGTTTAACCCCGGTACCGCCGCGACCGCCTGTGCGAGGTTCATCGGGTTATCATCAATGAACAATGCGGATTGGGCACGCAATCCGATTTGTGTCAGCATATTTGCGAGACGCGGGCCCTTGGCTGTCCAGTCGATACTGGGGAAAATGAACTGATCCCAGATGCCTTTGTTCGTTAGAATTGTCTCGATTTTAGCATGGTCGTTTTTGGAACAAATCGCGTTCATTACCCCATGGGCGTTCAAGGTGCAGACAAGATCGTGACAATCCTGACGATATTGGATTCCACCCTCCGTCAGCGTGCCATTCCAAAATGTCTCATCCAAATCCCAAATGATCAGGCGGATGTCCTCTGCAAATTGGGGATGCACCATGGTGATGCCTCACAACCGCCGCAGATGGTGAATGGCCGCGTAGCCGGTTCGCGGATCAAGCCGCCCACCATTGAGGCCATCTTTGGCCAGAACACCGGGATTTGCGTCAAGAAACTCTTCCAGTGCCTTCTCTGCCTCTAGATCATTTTTTCGCATGCAGTGTTCGCCATCGATCTTTGGTTCTTCGAGCACAAGAAAATCAGCTGTTTGTAGATGCCGGAGCGCAAAATGAAGGGCGGTCATCATCCCCTGATATCCACAGGCCCGGTTTGTCGAAACGATCCACGGTCGCGGCAAATCAACCTCATCAACCGCGGATAAAGTCTTTTCAAGCGATAACAAATCGCCCTTCAGGAACGTTCTACCCATGAGGCAAAGCTCGTCTTCCGCAAGATCAGGAGTGATCGTCAGAAATTGCGCATCTGCCCCGTAGGTCCGTGCGATATTGCGCAGCATTGCACCGGTCTGGCTGGGCTGTTTGCCCACCTCGATCAGACTTTCGGGCAGAACCTTGTGATACAGATGAAGGCAGCTTGCGGTTAATCCGGCGGTGCCATCAGGCGCGGCAGAGCCAGCAAATTCAATAGCATTTCTGCCCTGTAACCCAAATGTGGTTTGGCTGGCCTGAACCCTGACAGATCGAACCATAGACGTACCTCCGATCTCCACAGATCCTTCGTAAACTCTGCCTAAGGTAGAGTGAATTTGAGATTATGTGAACTCTAAAGTGTAAAGATCGGGTAAAGACGGCTGGGCGTTAGAACTAGCTCTGTGCCAAATGACGGGCTTGGCTGGGTGTCAGGCCAAATTCAGACCGGAACGCCCGCGCCATCGCGCTGGCATCCTGATAGCCGGATCGCACCGCTATTTCGGCCATGGGCAAGCGGGTCGATTGCGCCAAGCGCCGCGCCAGAACCAGCCGTTGCCGGCGGTAAACATGTTGTGGCGTGATGCCGGTTTCATCCTTGAACGCGGCCTCCAGCCGCCGCTGGGTACAAGAAAGCTGGCTGGAAATCTGCGCAATTGATACCGGGGTTTCCAAGTGCTGGTTCATAATTGCTATCGCCGCCCGGACCACTTTGCTGCGCCCTAGAACGGGCTCTGCCGGTGTGGTTGTGGCATCGCGGGTCACGAACAATTGCTCCACCTCCAGGGCCAATTTGGCGCCGCCGTCGCGCAAAACCATGTGCAGCGACAGATCGAACGCCGCCATCGCGCCCGAACAAGTGATGCGATTTCCGTCAATCACATAGCGGTCTTGTTCAACGGAAACCTTGGGAAAATGCTCGGCCAATGTCGTGATTTCTTCGGGATGTATCGTTGCGCGGTATCCATCCAAAAGCCCGGCTTCGGCAAGCAACCACGAGCCCGTATCAAGGCCCGCAACCTGATCAAACCGCGTCGCAGCGGCCCGCAGGCTCCTGATGACATCGGGTCGGCACAGGGCGCGAAAGCCGTATGAAGGTGCAACCATCAAGACATCGCCGCGCATATCGCTCAATGCGACTTCGGGAAGGATGCGCAATCCGCTTGAGCTTTCAACACCTGCGCCATCCGTGGTCACATATCGCCAAGAATAATACGTGCGCCCGCTCAGGGTATTTGCGGCCCGCAACGGTTCTATCACATTTGCAACGCAGTGATTTGAAAACCCGTCAAACAGCAATAGGCCGATGTGGGTTGTCTTGGGATCTGATTTTGGCGAATCCTGCATAATCATTGCTAACTCTGCACATCCCATGTCGGCAATCCCCCTAAGCTGGCCAAAACGCCTTGGGGGACCACAATGGATTTCGGCCTAACTGAAGAACAAGAGATGATCGTTTCAACCGTCCGCAGCTTTGTGGAAAAGGAGATCTATCCCCATGAAGCCGAGGTAGAACGTACCGGCCAAGTGCCCCATGAATTGGGAGAGGCGATCAAGCAAAAGGTCATCGACCTTGGGTTTTACGCCTGCAACTTCCCCGAAGAGGTTGGCGGCGCGGGATTGAGCCATGTGGATTTCACCCTTGTTGAGCGTGAGCTTGGACGCGGCTCTATGGCGCTGACGCATTTCTTTGGCCGCCCGCAAAACATTCTAATGGCCTGCAACGACGATCAGAAGGAGCGGTATCTGCTGCCTGCCGTGCGCGGTGAACGGATGGATGCGCTCGCCATGACCGAACCCGATGCGGGATCGGACGTGCGCGGGATGAAATGCAACGCGGTGCGCGATGGCGGTGATTGGGTTGTGAACGGCTCCAAACACTTTATCTCCGGCGCAGAGCACGCCGATTTCTTCATCGTCTTTATCGCCACAGGTGTGGATGAAACCCCCAAAGGGCCGAAAAAGCGGATCACCACATTCCTCGTGGATCGTGGCACACCCGGTTTTGAAGTGCGCGACGGGTATAATTCCGTCAGCCACAAGGGGTACAAAAACTGCATCCTATATTTTGACAATTGCCGCCTGCCTGACGCCCAAGTGTTGGGCGAAGTCGATGGTGGTTTCGCGGTGATGAACGAGTGGCTCTATGCCACAAGGCTGACTGTTGCGGCCTTTTCCGTTGGGCGGGCGCGGCGTTGTTTCGACTATGCCTTGAACTACGCAGCAGAGCGCAAACAGTTCGGCCAACAGATCGGCAAGTTTCAGGGCGTGAGCTTTCAAATCGCCGATATGATCACCGAGATTGACGCCGCAGATTGGCTGACGCTGGCAGCGGCTTGGCGGCTCGACAAAGGGTTTCCCGCCAACCGCGAGATCGCCTCGGCCAAGGTCTATGCCTCCGAAGCTTTGGCGCGGGTCACAGATACCACATTGCAGATCTTTGGCGGCATGGGGTTGATGGATGATTTTCCAATCGAACGGTTCTGGCGTGATGCACGGGTTGAACGCATTTGGGACGGCACATCAGAGATCCAACGCCACATTATCTCGCGTGATTTGTTGCGCCCCTTGGGGGCTTGATGGCCCGCAATCTGGATCGCCTTCTCAGGCCGCGCAACATTGCGGTGATCGGCGGTGGGGCGTGGTGCCGCGCCGTGGTGGAGCAATGCCGCAAGATGGGGTTTGCAGGCCAGATCTGGCCCGTTCACCCCAAGGCGGAAACTGTCGGCGGGCTGCCCGCCTTTGCAAGCCTGAACGCTTTGCCCGAACCGCCTGACGCCTGTTTTGTTGGCGTGAACCGGGAGGCGACGATTGCCTTGGTTGGCCAGTTGTCCCAAATGGGTGCTGGCGGCGCGGTTTGTTTTGCCTCCGGATTTCTTGAGGCGCAGGCCGAAGACGCCGAAGGCGCAGATTTGCAGGCCGGCTTGCTGGATGCGGCAGGCGAGATGCCGATCCTTGGGCCAAACTGTTATGGCTTTGTGAACTACCTCGACGGTGCATTGCTTTGGCCGGATCAGCATGGCGGCCAACGCTGCGACAGCGGTGTTGCTGTGATCACCCAAAGTTCGAACATTGCCATCAATCTGACGATGCAAACCCGCGGTCTACCACTTGCTTATGTCGTTACTGCTGGCAATCAGGCGCAATGCGGGATCGCAGATATCGGGCTGTCGCTGCTGGATGATCCGCGGGTGACCGCGCTTGGCCTTCATATCGAAGGGTTCGGCGATCTGCGCGGGTTTGAAGCCTTGGCAGCCAAGGCGCAGGCACTGGGCAAACCCATCGTTGCGATCAAGGTTGGACGATCAGATCAGGCCCGCGCGGCAACGATTTCGCACACCGCATCACTGGCCGGACAGGATGCGGGAGCCGCTGCCCTTTTGCGCAGACTGGGCATTGCCCGTGTGCCGGATCTACCAACACTGCTTGAGACACTAAAGTTGCTGCATGTTGCTGGCCCTTTGCCGCAAGGCACCGTAGCCACGATCAGCTGTTCGGGAGGCGAGGCCAGCCTTGCCGCCGACACCGCGATGCCGATGGCCGTGACCTTCCCGCCGCTGAACCCACGCCAGGAAACGGACCTGCGGGCGGCTCTTGGCCCCCGCGTGGCACTTGCCAATCCGCTGGATTATCACACCTATATCTGGCGCGATGTCCCTGCCATGACCCGTTGTTTCGCCGCGATGTCCGACACCAGTGTCGCCATCACTATTCTGATCGTGGATTTTCCCCGCGCAGATCGATGTGATCCCGATGATTGGGATTGCGTGATCGCCGCCTGTATGGCCGCGCAACAAGAAACCGGGTGCCAATACGGGATGGCCGCCACCCTTCCAGAATTGATGCCCGAAACCGTTGCCGCACAATTGTTGGCGGCGGGTGTTGTGCCGTTCTCAGGGTTGACCGAAGCCCTTGCCGCATGCGCGGCCAGTGTCACGGTTTCTTCAGTCTCCAGCCCCGTCTTACTGCCCGAAGCCTGCGAAGACCCCCGGCTGGTTCCCGAGGCCGAGGCCAAAACAACGCTCGCCACGTTTGGTTTGCGCGTGCCGCGATCCGCCCGTGCCGCTCATCTGGATGACGTGGGCCAAGCCGCAAAGGCCGTCGCTTTTCCCCAAGTGCTCAAGGGCGAAGGCATTGCGCATAAGACCGAAGCAGGCGCGGTTTGCCTCAACCTGCAAGATAAGGCCGAAACTTTGGCCGCGGCCAAGAACATGCCCGCAAGGTCGTTTCTGATCGAAGAGATGATCACCGGCGCTCTGGCAGAGCTGTTGATTGGTGTCATGCGCGATCCCGCACATGGCTATGTCCTGACCATCGCGGCGGGCGGGGTTCTGACTGAGATCCTGAAGGATTCTGTGTCGCTGCTTTTGCCCACGACCCCTGCCGATGTTGACGCCGCATTGGACAGGCTCAAAATCGCGCCTTTGCTAAACGGGTATCGCGGCAAACCGCCCTGCAACCGTGCCGCGATTCTGCGGGCTGTGATGGCTGTGCAGGACTATGTGCTTGCTCATGCGTCAGGCTTGCAAGAGATTGAGATCAACCCGCTGATTTGTACGCAGCACGATGCCATCGCCGCCGATGCCCTGCTGCGGCGCGACCTAGACCCAAATTGAAAGGCCATCCGATGACAGACAGCCCCATCAAAACCCACCGCGAAGGCGCAATCTTACAAGTGACGCTGGACCGCCCCAAGGCCAATGCGATTGACCTGCAAACATCACGCCTTATGGGTGAAGTGTTTGCAAGTTTCCGCGATGATCCAGACTTGCGCGTGGCCATCATCACAGGCGGCGGCGAGAAATTCTTTTGCCCCGGTTGGGATCTCAAAGCCGCTGCTGATGGCGATGCAGTAGATGGCGATTATGGCGTTGGCGGGTTTGGCGGCATGCAGGAAATGCGTGATCTGAACAAGCCGATCATTGCTGCCGTAAATGGTATTGCCTGTGGTGGCGGGCTGGAACTGGCGCTGAGCGCCGATATGATCCTTGCCGCCGATCACGCCACCTTTGCCCTGCCCGAGATCAGATCGGGCACCGTAGCCGATGCCGCAAGTGTGAAATTGCCCAAGCGCATCCCCTACCACATCGCGATGGAACTGCTTTTGACTGGGCGGTGGTTTGATGTCGGTGAAGCCAAGGCATGGGGCCTGATCAATGAAATCGTTCCGGGCGATCAACTGTTGGACCGTGCATGGGAGCTGGCACGCCTGCTCGCCTCTGGTCCGCCGCTGGTCTATGCCGCCATCAAGGAAATTGTGCGCGATGCGGAAGACAGCAAGTTTCAGGATACGATGAACCGGATCACCAAGCGGCAATTGCCAACGGTTGACCGGCTTTATGCCTCAGAGGACCAAATGGAAGGCGCCCGCGCCTTTGCGGAGAAACGCGATCCGGTCTGGAAGGGGAAATAAGGCGCCCGGTTAAGGCGCCTTTGCGTCACCCTCTGCCGGATCATCCACCAATTCGGCATCCTCAATTGCATCGGTGTCTTTGACCGGGCCGGGGCCATCTGCGCCCGAGTTGTCCTCAATCGCACCGACGATCAACGGCAGCATCTGGACGCCGCCGGGCATGGCAACCTCGGACATTGGCGGGGTCTTCCATTCCAGAGTGTCAAAACTCTTGCAGTTTTCACAGATCGGGTGCCATTCGGCATGAATGTGGTGGCAGTTTTCGCAAATCCATTGTGGCCCGCGTGAGACCGTCAATGCCCGCGCCAACCATCCTTTGACAATGGTATCAGACGCGCCCTCGCCCCGTTCAATCGCCGCCATCAAGGTCACGGACCGTGCGGTTGGATCGCTTTCTACCAGATCGCCCAAGGCACGGCGCGCCTGCGGGAAATCTTCGTTGGCGATGTGCAATTCGCTGAGCAACATCTTGGTTTCGGGATGATCCGGTTGCGATTTGATCAATGCGTTAAACCGCTTGATCCGCGCCTCGGGCTTTTCGTCCGGTTCAATCGCGGCAAAGGCGGCGGCCAGATCAGGATGCGGATGAACGCTCCACGCTTTGGTCAGAACACGGGCCGCATAGCGCGGCTTGCCCTGATCCACATACCCATGCGCCGCCATCACTGCGGCTGGCACCAGATCGGGCGACATTTTGTTGGCCTCAATGGCCGCCTCACGCGCTTCGATGCTTTTGCCATCCGCAATCACGTCCTTGGCCTCTGACAAGGCCAGAACCGCGTCGCGGCGCTTGTGAACATCGCGGGGCAACTGCCCGTTCTTTAACTTGGCACTCAGGGTTTGCCGTGCGCCAGACCAGTCTTCTTTTTCCGCCTGAAGCTTCAAAAGAACATCACCGGTTTCTTCATGCTTGGGCTTCAGCGCAAAGGCTTTTTCCGCCAGTTTCAGCGCGGTCTCGGTATCTCCATCCGCCAGCTTTTGTTTCATGATGCCGCGCACACCGACAAATCGGGTGGATTCGTCCTCAACCAGTTTGCGGTAGGTTTCCTCGGCCTTACGCCGATCTCCGGCCAGTTCTGCCGCCTGCGCCGTCAACAGGTTGGTCAGCTCCGGTTTGTCCAAATATTTGTCCGCCTTCGCGGCCTTTGCCATCGCCACGCGGCCTTCACCACTGGCCAGCGCCATCAACCCCTCGGCCAAGGCGTCATAGCCTTTGCGTTCCCGGTTGCGATCAAAATACCGCGACAACGCGGTCTCATCACCGTTCAGGAAATGCCAGGTTGCAACCAGCAGCGATACAACCTTGATCAAAAGCCAGACTGCAATGATCAGAACGGCCACCGCGATCACCGATTGCAACGGACCAAAGCTATATTCCGTGCCCAGCACCGTGACCTGAACGCCGCCTTCGCTTTCCAAAAGGAAGCCCGCGCCCCATGCCAACACCGCAACCGCTACAACAAACAGGATAATCTTGATCAAGGACCACAGCATAAATTCATGTACCTCAGTTTGCCGTCAGGCGTTGGGACAGGGTTTGGATCGCCTGCATTGCATCATGGCGCGCGCGCGCATCGGTCAGCCAAGCTTGCATTGCGTCCTTGGATGGATCGGGCAAAGCATCAAGCTCGGATAGCGCATCACCAAGCCGCCCGTTGCGCACCGCATCTTCAGCCCGTGACAGCACCGCATCGGGGTCACTGCCTTCACGCGGGGCAACAGACCGGGCGCCCAACTGGCGACGCAAGAACCCGCCAAGACCGCCTTCGGCATCTTCTGCGCCTGCTGCACGGGCATCTGTCAGGGCCGCGCGGGCAGCATCGGGAAATCTCGTTTGCAAATTGATCAGCGTCACCACACCGGTTTGAGACAGTGCATTCAGGGCGTCCGGCACATCCGCCATTCCGCCTGCCTCAAGCTGTGCCAATGGTCCGTCAAATGGCGCGCCCGCATTCACGGCTGCGGTGACCTGTGCCAGGGCATTTTGCAACGTTGCCTGCCGCGCCGCATCGGCGGTCGCTTCTTCCACGGTTCTGGCGTTGTTTAGCAATGCTTCGATCTCGGCTTTTTGCGCCTCGACCGATGATTGCAGCGCCGCCAGATCCCGTTCGTAGACGGAAATCGCTGCGGTCGACGCGCCCTCGCCCACGGGCTGCTTTTCAACTGTGGTCAGGCGGTCCTGCAAAGCGGCCAACTGATCCTCAATGCCAGAAAGCTGCGCCGTAATCTCTTCTGTATTGGGAACCGGCGCGACCGGTGCTTCAGCAGTCTCAAGCGCCGCAATCCTGTCGGCTTGGGCCGACAACTGCGCCGTCATGCCAGACGTATCTTCGCGCAAATTGAACAGATCTAATTGAGAGACCAAGAACCCAGCGCCAAAGGCAACAGCACCGCCCAGGACCAGCGGCAGAAAAATACTCTGGCGGTCTTGAGGGGCGGGTGTCGGCGGCACGGGTTTCTCCGCAGCCGCTGGTGGCGGCGTGGTTTGCTTTGCCGCGCTGGTTTCTGCGGGTTTGGTCGCAGACTCCGCTGGCTGGGCTGTCGAAGTGGCCGGCTTGTTTGTTTCTACCGGCTTTGCCGCTTCGGATGTCTTTACCGCTTCCGGCTTGTTCTGATCTGCTGCCGCAACAGTGGTTTCTTTCACAGCGCCCTTCTCAGGCGCCTTTTCCGAAACCGATTTGGCGGTCGCAGATTTGGCCGGTGTGGCCTTGGATACAGCGGGCTTTGGTTTGGCACTTGCAGGCTTGGGTTTCGCTGCGGCCGGTTTTGACACTTTGGGCGCGCGGGATGCGGTTTCCTTCCCTCCCGAACCGGCTTTCGCTGATGTGGAGGAGTTTCCGGCAACGGGTCTCTTCGCTTTAGCCACTCTGCAACCTTTCCGATTCTGATCGACAGATCAGTTTAACCACCCGATTGTATCCGGCAATCAAACCTGCCTTCAAGCTAAGCTGAAGGTGCGCAGCTGTTTTTCAATGCAATGCACCATATCTTTGCCCGTTGGTGCCTTTGCAATGATCACATCCTCAGGCGCGTTTTCGCCCAGCGCCTCAACAACCGCGGCGCTGATGGCGACGATTTGGAGATTCTGGACCGACTGTAACTCTGCGGCAAAATGCCCCGCGGTTCTTGGGGAAAAAAGCGGCAGCAAAACCCTTGTTTCACTGGCAAGCGCCGCCTGTGCCTCTGTTGTCAGTGGCAAAAGCACCTGATCGTACACTTCGACCACATCGGTCTGGACTCCGTTCGCAGTCAATCGCGCTGCAATTTCCCCCCTCCGATGCTTTCCCGCCAAATGGACGAGCCGGCTGCCGGGCGCATCGGCAGTCAATCGTGCAACCAGATCATCCGCATCCCGCGCCGCAAACGCACTGCGCCAGCCATGGGCAATCGCGGCTTCTGCGGTCTGTTCACCCACACAATAGGCGATGCGCCCCTGCCCCTGCCCCTGCGGGCAAAACGAAACGGCATTGGCGGAGGTAAAGACCACCGCAGTGGCGGCATCAAGATCGACCGGATTTTGGGTTGGAACAATCTCTAACAAAGGCGAAAGCACAACATCAACCTTGGTCAAAAGCACAGGATCAAGCCGCGCAATGAACCGTTCCGCACCTCGCTTGGGCCGTGTGATCAACAAAATCGGATTGGTCATTGGATGTCCCGGCATTGTTTGCCCCTCCTTGCGGTGTTACCTGCGAGGGACGCCCCATGCAACGGATAGCGCCATGACAAAGACCATGACCATTCTCGGCATCGAAAGCAGCTGCGATGATACCGCAGCCGCACTGGTGCGTGTCGGCGATAAGGGTGCTGAGGTATTGTCATCGGTTGTGGCCGGTCAAACCGACCTGCATGCGGCTTTTGGCGGCGTAGTGCCCGAGATCGCGGCCCGCGCCCATGCGGAAAAGCTGGATCTTTGTGTCGAACAGGCTCTAACACAGGCAAATATCACTTTAACTGACATCGACGCCATTGGTGTGACGTCTGGTCCGGGGCTGATCGGCGGTGTGGTTTCAGGGGTGATGTGTGCAAAGGGATTGTCGGCAGCAACGGGCAAGCCGCTCTATGGTGTGAACCACCTTGCAGGGCATGCGTTGACGCCGCGGCTGACGGATAATGTCCCCTATCCCTATCTGATGTTGCTGGTATCGGGCGGGCATTGTCAGTTCTTGTTGGTCTCTGGCCCTGACAATTACAAACGTATTGGCGGTACAATCGACGATGCACCGGGCGAGGCCTTTGACAAAGTTGCGCGTTTGATCGCCCTGCCTCAGCCAGGTGGACCGGCCATCGAACAGGCGGCAAAGGCCGGTGATCCCAAGCGTTTTGCATTTCCGCGCCCTCTGTTGGACCGTCCGGGCAGCGATATGTCGTTCTCCGGGTTGAAAACGGCTGTTCTGCGTCAAAGGGATGCTTTGGTTTCCGCGCAGGGCGGATTGACGAAACAGGATCAATCAGACCTCGCGGCGGGATTTCAGGCCGCAGTGGTAGATGTGCTCGCAGAAAAGACCCGCCGTGCCTTTGATCACTATCCCGAAAGCGCAAACCGCAGTCTTTGTGTGGCGGGCGGCGTTGCATCAAATTCGGCCGTTCGGACCGCGTTAGAGGCTGTTTCAGTCCAAAACGAAGCCAGATTCATCGCGCCGCCGCTTGCGCTGTGTACCGATAATGCGGCGATGATCGCCTATGCCGCCGCCGAACAGGCGCAGCATCGTCCCGCGGATGATCTGACCCTTTCTGCCCGGCCCCGTTGGCCGTTGGACCAAACCACCCCGTCCATGCTTGGATCGGGCAAGAAGGGAGCCAAAGCATGAGCATCGCTGTTCTGGGCGCAGGCGCATTTGGCACGGCTCTGGCTATTTCACTGGCCGGAGCCGGCCCCGTCACCCTTTGGGCAAGAGATCTACGCGATATGGCCGCACGGCGCGAAAACATCGCGCGGCTGCCCGACTGTCCTTTCCCCGAGAACCTGACACTGACTGAAGATTTGAATGACATTGCGGGCGCTGACATCATTTTGCTGGCCGTTCCGATGCAAAAACTGCGCCAAATGCTGTCTGCGAACGCAGAGGTTTTGTCTGGCAAACATCTGGTGGCTTGCTGCAAAGGTATTGAACTGAGCACAGGTATCGGGCCAGTTTCAGTGATCCAGCAAGAAGTGCCGGATGCAATTGCGGCCATCCTGACCGGTCCCAGCTTTGCCGCCGATATCGCACGTGGCCTGCCCACGGCGCTGACGCTTGCCTGCGCCGATGATACGGCGGGAAGGCACCTGCAACAGTCACTAACAACGGCAAATCTACGCCTTTACCGCACCACCGATACCATCGGAGCGGAACTGGGCGGCGCCTTGAAAAATGTTATCGCCATTGCCTGCGGGGCCGCGATGGGCGCAGGTCTGGGCGAAAGCGCACGCGCCGCTTTGATGACCCGCGGATATGCAGAGATGCAGCGCCTTGCCCGCCATCTGAATGCAAATCCAAGCACGCTATCTGGCCTGTCCGGCTTTGGCGACCTGACACTGACCTGCACCTCTGATCAATCGCGGAACTACCGTCTTGGCCTGGCTTTGGGGCTAGGAGAAACCTTTGATCCGGGAACCACAGTTGAAGGGGCCGCAACGGCCCGCGCAGTTTATGACCTGAGCCAAGCTGCTGATTTGGACATGCCAATCACCGCCGCCGTTGCAGCGGTGTTGGATGGCAGGCAAGATGTACCCGACGCGATGAAATCGCTTTTGGCCCGACCCTTAAAGGAAGAATGATATGCTTGTTGCCCTGATGGCCCACGACAAACCCGGCGCATTGGAGATCCGCAAAGAGAACCGCTCGGCGCATTTGGACTACCTTAAATCAACCGATATGGTTGCGCAGGCCGGTCCGCTTTTGGATGCGGATGGTGGAATGGTCGGTTCCTTGATCATCCTCGATGTGGCGGACATGACCGAAGCGCAAAACTGGGCCAACAATGATCCCTATGCCAAGGCTGGATTGTTCCAATCTGTGACGCTGACCCATTGGAACAGGGTGATTGGCTGATGGCATTTTGGCTTTTCAAATCGGAACCCAACACATGGGGCTGGGATGATCAGGTTGCCAAGGGCGATGAGGGCGAGGAATGGGATGGCGTGCGCAATTATCAGGCTCGCAACTTCATGCGCGAAATGAAGCTTGGTGACCGGGGTTTCTTTTATCATTCGATGAAAGAGAAATCGGTGGTTGGCATTGTCGAGGTTTGTGCGGAATCTCATCCAGACAGCACAACCGATGATGACCGTTGGGAATGCGTAAACATCAAGGCCGTCCGCGCGTTTGAGGTGCCTGTTTCACTCGACCAGATTAAACCGGACCCGCGCTTGGCCGAAATGGTGCTGGTCAAAAATTCCCGCTTGTCCGTGCAGCCCGTGACAGATCTCGAATGGCAGGCGATCTGTGATTTGGGGAAAACCAAACCTTGAATGAGTAAAGGCATGGCTGTGCCAATCCGGTCATATTTGTTTCCCTGAAAGGTATTCTGCGATGCCGGTGCCATGATCGAAAGACTGCCCGGATCGCCTGACATGTTGCAGGATTTTCCATTTATCTGGCATTTTTCTGCCCCGACTGCGTAGAATGCCAAAAATTGGAGGGACAACATGGATTTTCTAGCAGTGATCATTGCCGCCGCCGCGGGGTTTGCCTTTGGGGCAGTCTGGTACGGTGTGCTGTCAAAACCGTGGATGGAAGCGGTCGGTCTAAAACTCGGTGCAGATGGCAAGCCTGAGGGGTCTTCCAAAACGCCGTTCATCCTTGCCGGGATTGCCATGATCCTGGTGGCGGGAATGATGCGGCATACGTTTTCTCTTTCGGGGATTGATACGATGGGCAAAGGGCTGCTGTCCGGTCTGGGCGTCGGTCTGTTCTTCATCAGCCCCTGGATTATGATCAACAATGGCTATGCTGGCCGTCCCTTTCGCCTGACCCTGATCGACAGCGGCTATGCCACATTTGGCTGCGCCATCATTGGTCTGGTGCTGATGCTGTTCTGAAACTGAAAAAGGGTTCTGGCACAGATGCCAGAACCCTTCTCACCCCGTGTGCTCCCATAACCCCGCACACGTATCGAAATCTGTTCTGGCCTTACTGGCCTTTGATTTTGATAGCATTTGCGCAGTCTTGAGCCAAGAAAATGATACTTCAAAGCCCGCCAGAAAAAGAAACGCCCGCTTAACCAAAAGCGGGCGTTTGCATAATATTGGGGCAGGCTTAGCCGTAGACAGCCTCTTTGCCAAAATGCTTGGTCAGCATGTAATAGATCACAGCGCGGTATTTGTTGCGCTCGGACTTGCCGTAGGTTTCGATCGCGGTGTTGATGCCTGCCATCAGTTCGGGGCTGTCAGACATGCCCAGTTTCTTGATGAGGAAGTTGTTTTTGACCAACTCCAGTTCGCTGTCCTGACTGGCCGCGACGGTTTGTGCATCCGCATTATAGATCGACGGACCGCAACCGATGGTCACTTTGGTCAACAGGTCCATGTCTGGCGTCATGCCACATTTGTTCTTCAGATCGTCCGCATATTTCGCGATCCATTCGTCACGCTTGCCCATACAGAATTCTCCCACCTTAAATTGAATTGACTGATCAGAATGCCTGATCTCGGGCAAAGACTAGTCCGTAATTCCAAACCGACAAAGGGGAAATTTCCGGCGCAAGTGTCGCATATGCGCCGATGGTTCAGGGCTAAACACCCCTACCATTAACGGCAAAGGCCCCAGCCGCGGTGTTGGAGGTGGAAATGATCAGCATGCAGGGCGTTGTAATCCGGGCCAAGCGTCAGACGAAACCAGTCGCATGCGCCGTCACGAACCGCCCGAAGAAAACCACCCCGATTGCCGCTATCCTGCCAATGCTCCTGCAACAAGATCCTTTGCCCATCAGCCATGACAAACCCCCGAATATCCACTGCATCAGCGGTGGCGTGGGTGCTCATGCGCCCGGTGGGGCCATTTGCCGTGCGCATTTCACGGCAATTATAGCTTGAGAGATGTAGTATCTCGCGCACAGCCTGGTTCAGGATATCTTGCGCCATCGGGCCAATTTCATGCTATTGCCACATCGCCATGCGCAAGGCCGTTTGACAACGGGTGTTAAGCGGCTTCACCTTGGCCGTCCCCACAGAGGTAAGCCGCACCTGCGGTTTGATGTGGCATTGTTCGCTTTGTTCAAAATCAGGAAGATCCTCAAAAACCGCCCCGGTGCCCAGCGCGGCACGGCACAAGCTGTCATCGCCAAGGGTCTGCCGCAACTTCCAAGAGGTCAAAGGGGTAATAGGATCCGTGACCGAAAGGGGTTTGATCGGGTTCCACTGCGGCGGCAGTGGCGATTGCGGGTGCACGATCAAAAACAGGGCCAGCGCAAACAGCAGAATACAGACCGAAAATATCGCTGAAACCAACCGCACAAGTTCAACCCCGCTTCACCTCTTCCGTCAGACATAGAAAGGCCGGGGCAATTGTCGACCCCGGCCTTTGACACATTATGGTGCGTTTGATCAGTAGCGGTAATGCTCTGGCTTGAACGGACCTTCGGGGCTGACGCCGATATAGGAGGCTTGCTCAGGGTCCAGTTTGCTCAGCTTCACGCCGATCCGGTCGAGGTGCAGACGCGCAACTTTTTCATCCAGGTGCTTGGGCAGGATGTAGACGTCATTCTTGTAGTCATCGCCCTTGGTCCACAATTCAATCTGCGCCAAGACCTGATTGGTAAAGGAGGCAGACATCACAAAGGACGGATGGCCCGTGGCGTTGCCGAGGTTCAGCAAACGACCTTCGGACAGAAGAATGAGCCGGTTGCCGTTTGGCATCTCGATCATGTCCACCTGTTCTTTGATGTTGGTCCATTTGTGGTTCTTCAGCGCGGCAACCTGAATTTCGTTGTCGAAGTGGCCGATGTTGCCAACAATCGCCATGTCTTTCATCTCGCGCATATGCTCGATGCGGATCACGTCTTTGTTGCCGGTGGTGGTGATAAAGATATCCGCCGACCCGACAACATCTTCGAGCAGAACAACTTCAAAGCCATCCATTGCCGCTTGCAGCGCACAGATCGGATCAACTTCGGTGACTTTGACACGGGCGCCTGCGCCGCGCAGCGAGGCGGCTGAGCCTTTGCCAACGTCGCCATACCCCATAACAACCGCCACTTTGCCGGCCATCATCGTGTCCGTGGCGCGGCGAATACCGTCAACCAGCGATTCTTTGCAGCCGTATTTGTTGTCGAACTTCGACTTGGTCACAGAATCGTTCACGTTGATCGCCGGGAAGGGCAGTTGCCCATCACGGACGAGTTCGTAAAGACGGTGAACTCCGGTTGTGGTTTCTTCGGACACACCAACGATCTGTTCGCGCATTTTGGTGAACCAACCGGGGCTGGCCGCCATGCGCTTTTTGATCTGGGCAAAGATCGCTTCTTCTTCTTCGGATTTGGGGATGGCAATCAAATCGTCTTCGCCGTTTTCCACCCGCGCACCCATCAGGATGTACAATGTCGCGTCGCCGCCATCGTCCAGAATCAGGTTCGGCCCTTCTGGAAACATGAAGGAACGGTCAAGATAATCCCAATGCTCCACAAGGGTTTGACCCTTGATCGCAAAGACCGGCACGCCCGCTTCGGCGATGGCCGCCGCAGCGTGATCTTGCGTAGAGAAGATGTTGCATGACGCCCAGCGCACATCGGCGCCCAGTGCCACCAGCGTTTCGATCAACACGGCGGTCTGGATAGTCATGTGCAGCGACCCAACGATCCGCGACCCTTTCAGCGGCTTGCTTTCACCGTATTCGTCGCGCAGCGCCATCAGGCCGGGCATTTCGGTTTCAGCGATATCCAGTTCCTTGCGGCCGTATGCGGCAAGGGTGATGTCTTTGACGATATAGTCTTCGGCCATGGGGCACCTCATAACAAATTTGACCGCCGCCTATCATTTATAGGCAGCGGTCTCAATGATTGTTCGTTTCAAATGGGGGGCAGTAAGGCTTAGTCAAGCGCTGCAAGCAATTCTTGCTGGTTCGCGCCGCCCATCCAATCCTCGCCCTGCGCCAGAACGCAGGCGTTGCCATCTGCAAGAGTTTTCACCAATGTCCATGTGCCGGTCTTTTCAGAAACCCACAATTGTTCCCGGTCTTCGCTTGGTGCAGCGACAGGTTTTTCACCGTACCAATCAATGAGTGAGGCTTTCATCTCTCCTGCTGGCATGCAGACTGTTTCCGCCGCAGCGGCGGAGGCGGACAGTCCGATTGCAATCAAAATAGCAGATGTCAAAAAAACGGGTTTCATGGCTCTCTCCTTCGTGGGAATAACAGGTGAAGCCGTCAAATGGTTCCAATTGCAGAAAAGATGAGGCCCGGTTTATGGCGCAACAACCCCGTGCATGGCAGCGGATGCTGTCCGGTCGCAGGCTTGATCTGCTTGATCCGACACCGGTGGATATCGAGATTGAGGACATCGCGCATGGGTTGGCGTTCGTGGCCCGTTGGAACGGTCAAACCATGGGCGATTATGCCTATTCAGTTGCCGAACATTCCTTGCTGGTCGAAACACTCTTTGGCCGAATAAACCCCAAAGCGCCGTCCAAATGGCGACTTGCGGCGCTTTTGCACGATGCGCCGGAGTATGTGATCGGCGATATGATTTCTCCGGTAAAAGCAGCGGTCGGGCCGGGATATGGAGCATTGGATGATCGCCTCACGGCGGCCATTCATTTGCGCTTTGGCTTGCCAGCCGCAATCCCGGCCAGCGTCAAAAAACAGATCAAACGCGCCGACAAAATCAGTGCTTGGATGGAAGCAACCCAGATCGCTGGTTTTTCCGAAGCTGAGGCCAGCAAGTTTTTTGGCCGCCCGGACGCGGGTTTGATCGCCGACCTGCGCATCATCCTGCGCCCACCCGTAGAGGTGCGCACAGGGTTCACGGCACGCCATGCGCAGCTGTTGGAAGACATGACATGATCGCGGTGCGTATCGCAGGACAGTTGGACGCGCGGCCAATGGCGGATCTGCTCAATGAGATCATTCGTGAGGGCGGCACCACAGCCTTTACCAAGGAAGTGACCCGCGACACCCTGCTTGGCTGGTTTGCGCAGGCTCCTGACCAATCCGTTTGGCATGTGGTAGAAGACGCCAACGGCGCATTGCTTGGTTTTCAGTCGATTGAACCCAAGGCAAAATTGCCCGCAGAGGCCTGCGATATCGCGACCTTTGTTCAAGTAGGACAAACCGGACTTGGCATCGGGTCAAAACTGTTTGAAGCGACCCGAAAGGCGGCGGTGGCGATGGGCTACGACTGGATCAATGCCACGATCCGTGCCGACAACAGCGGCGGCCTTGCCTATTATCAAAGCCGTGGGTTTGAGGATTATGCACGCCACCCGAACGTAATGCTGGGCAATGGCATGTACGTTGACCGCATCAGCAAGCGTTTCAAGCTTTAGCCGCTGATCACTATCTCGGTGAACGCTTTGCCAATATCCGTTGAAGCGTGCGGCGATGCATGTTCAGCCTCCGCGCCGTTTCAGACACGTTGCGATCACACAGTTCATACACCCGCTGAATATGCTCCCAACGCACGCGATCCGCGCTCATTGGGTTATCAGGCGGCGGCGGCATGTCTCCTTCGGGCACCAAAAGCGCATTGGTGATGTCATTGGCATCCGCAGGTTTGGACAGATAATCCGTCGCGCCGATCTTGACCGCAGCCACAGCCGTGGCAATCGCGCCATATCCTGTCAGGACAACCACCCGGCAATCTTCGCGGCGTTCGCGCAGCACTTCCACCACGTCGAGGCCATTGCCATCTTCAAGCCGCAGGTCAATCACCGCGTAGGCCGGAGGCCGCGCCGTTGCGATGGCCTTGCCTGCCGCAACGCTATCGGCGGTCTCAACTTCAAAACCACGTTTTTCCATGGCCTTCGCCAGCCGGCGCAGAAACGGTTCGTCATCATCCACAAGTAACAGTGACTTGTCCGCGCCGATATTTGGGGTGTCTTGCATCAGGTCACAGCCTCATCTGGAAATTTCCGTCTACCATTAACCATATGGTGCGACGCTAAGCCGCGTCAAACGCTCAGAGTTGGTCGACAAAACATCCGATCTTGTCTGCCATCTGCTCGGGCGTGGTTTCGCGGCGGAAATACTCAACAAATCCCTCTTCTGGCATCACCAGATAGCTGAAGGTCGAGTGATCCACCAGATACTCATCATCCACCGCTTCATGGGCCTTGTAATAGGTGCGATAGGCGGTGCTGGCTGCTTTGACCTGAGCTTCGGATCCGGTCAAACCGATCATGCGCGGATGCATCACTTCGGCAAATTCACCAACTACCTCAGGTGTGTCACGAGCAGGGTCAATCGAGATAAATACAGGGGTGACCAGTGTTCCACGCTCTTCAAGGATTTCGATGGCGCTTGCGTTGCGATCAACATCAAGCGGGCAAACGTCAGGGCAGTATGTATAACCAAAATAGATCAAGGTCGGCTGGGTGATCACCTCTTTGTCGGTGACAGTCTGACCTTGGCCATTAACCAACTCGAACGGGCCGCCCAGCTCTCCGGCAACTGCGGCCGACCGGCATTGGGCAAATTTGTCGTCACTCTGGGAGCCAGAGGTCACTAGATAGGTTCCCAGCAAAAGCGCGGCGGCGGCTGCGGCGGCTGTTATGGCGATCGTGCGGTTCATCATTCTCTCCTACCAAATGGTGGTCTTGATCGGACTCGGCGGCAGACCTACGCTACATTTTCGGCGATGTAACGGCCAATAAACATAAGGTGCGCAGATGACGCAGTCGAATATCAGACCTCTCACCGCGCGCACGCGGGCCAATTGGATCCGGTTGCGCACGATGATCTTGCTGCGCTGGGTTGCAATCACAGGTCAGTTGATTGCCATCACCGTGGCTCAACTGGTCTATGGACTGCAGTTGGAACTGGGGTTTTGCTACCTCGCTATCGGCGCCTCCGTGATCGGCAATCTGGTCGCGACGCTGGTGTTTCCGGAAAACAAACGCCTGTCGGAACGCGAAAACCTGCTGATGGTGATGTTCGATCTGTTGCAACTGGGGTTCTTGCTATTTCTCACCGGCGGGTTGAACAATCCCTTCTCTCTTCTGGTTCTTGGTCCAGTGACCATCTCCGCCACGGCGCTCAGCCTTCGGTCCACCGTTGTGCTTTGTGCCACAGCCATCATTCTGGTCAGCGGGCTGGCGGTTTGGCATTTGCCGTTGACCAGCCAGAGCGGTGACATCCTGCGCCTTCCGGGTCTGTTCATTTTTGGTCAGTGGACGGCGCTGATCATCGCTATTGTGTTCACCAGCGCCTATTCGCGGCGCGTCACAACAGAGGTCCATTCGATGGGGGATGCCCTGTCTGCCACACAAATGGCCTTGGCGCGGGAGCAGAAATTAACCGATTTGGGTGGAGTCATCGCAGCCGCGGCGCATGAACTTGGCACACCGCTTGCGACGATCAAGCTCACCAGTGTTGAGCTGCTTAATGATCTGGCCGATCATCCCGATCTCGCTGATGATGCGGCTCTGATCCGTGATCAGGCCGATCGGTGCCGGGATATCCTGCGCGACATGGGCCGTGCGGGCAAAGATGATTTGCATATCCACAAAGCGCCGCTTGAAACCGTAGTTCTGGAGGCCGCTGAGCCGCATATGAACCGGGGCAAACAGGTGCTGTTGGATCAGGCCTTTACCGCCGCCCAGCGCAAAAGCCAGCCTTTGATCCTGCGCAAACCCGAGATCGTGCATGGGCTGCGCAACCTTGTGCAAAACGCGGTGGATTTTTCGAGCGAGCGGGTCTGGGTCAGCGCCGACTGGACCGAAGAAACCGTCAGCGTGCGCATTATCGACGATGGTCCGGGCTTTCCGCCCTATCTGCTGGGCCGGATTGGTGATCCGTTCATGCGCCGCCGGTCGCCGGAAAAGAACAGGTCCGCGCGCCCGGAATACGAGGGCATGGGGCTGGGGCTTTTTATAGCAAAGACCCTGCTGGAACGCTCCGGCGCCACCTTACGGTTTGCGAATGGCAGCGAGGACCGCAAGGCAGGGGATCGCACCGGAGCCGTGGTCGAGGTGAACTGGCCGCGCCGCATGTTGAACACCCGTGATCACGAACAACCCTTGGGGCAAAACCCTCAGATCACTACATAAAACGAGAACCAATACTCACCATTAATGGTTTGTTAACCATTCCAAGACACCCTTCATGCTTTGTTTATTCTTGCATAGGTGTGGCGTGTTTCTGGAACTCGTTGAAATTGTCATCATCGTCTTTACGGCCATCGTTGCGGCAGGCCTTGCGCAAAGCTACCTCTCGCGTGGCTATGCCATCGCAACCTCTCCGCTGGAACCCATGGCGCTTTTGTTCACGGATGGTGTTTTGCAGCATGGCACCGACAGCGCCTTAAGGCATTTCGCGGTTGAGCCCGGTTTGCACGCTTGGCAGGATATTCACGATACTCTGGTTCCCATTTTCCCTGATTTCCCGCTGGTTCCTAGATCTGGCGAAGAGGGCCGTGTGGTATTGGAGCCCCAAGGCCATACCGCACCGCATAACATTGAACTGCGCTGGCGCGATGCCCTGTGCTGGGTGACCCTGACACCAGTAGAAGAAGCCACCGCCGCGCCAATCACGCCTGCCCTCGAACAAGAAATGAATGCTCTTCGGCTGAGCAGTGATACGATGATCAACCCGGTTTGGCATTTGCACCCGGACGGAACCGTTTGTTGGAAAAACCCGGCCTATACTGTTCTGCTGGAACTCACCCGCGGGCTTGACGCCAATCCGGAAACGCCGCTGTTTCCAATTACGCCGGGCGATGGGCCACGCCGTGTGGCCTTGCGCCTTGATCCGCTGGATGCCCCCGATTGGTACGAGGTAACGTCCATCCAGATGGGCAGTGTCACGGTGTGTCACGCTAATTGCATCAACGCATTGGTTCAGGCCGAACAAGCCCAGCGCGACTTTGTACAAAGCCTTGCCAAAACCTTTGCCCATTTGCCTGTTGGTTTGGCCATTTTTGACCGGCGCGGGCAGTTGGTATTGTTCAATCCGGCACTTGTGGACCTCACGCATCTGACCCCAAAGTTTCTGAGCAGCCGCCCGGCCATGTTGTCTTTCTTTGATCAGCTGCGCGAAGATCGCCTGATGCCCGAGCCCAAGAATTACGCCTCTTGGCGGCAAACCATCACAGATCTGATCGCCGCAGCGTCCGACACATCCTACGAGGAAACATGGAACCTCGAAGACGGACGTACCTTTAGCGTAGAAGGGCGGCCACACCCGGACGGCGCAACCGCATTCCTGTTCGAGGACATCAGCGCCGAAGTCTCCATGACCCGCAGCTACCGGAGCGAATTGGAGTTGGGCCAATCCCTGATCGATGTGGTTGAGGATGGGTTGGTGGTGTTCTCTGCCACTGGCGCGCTGACCTTTTGCAACGTCGCATACCGGGGTTTGTGGGGGCACGATCCTGACACCGGGTTTGTCGAAACCACCATAGATGACTGCATCAATCTGTGGACCCGCATGTGCCAGCCCAGCGCCCTTTGGCCTGAAATCGCAAAATGCATATCGGAACGCAGTACCGGAACCCCATGGGATATGACGCTTTACCCCAAGAATGGCGATGCGTTGACTTGCGAGGTGCAGGGGATCGCGTCGGGGTCTACCCTGATCCGGTTCCGAACTCAGAAACCCGAACATGGCGCGGCCGTGCCAGCCCTCGAAAACCTTCAGAAATAGCTGGCCGCCTGCCGCTTTGAACTTGCAGTCATGCCGCGTGACGGTCACCATATGGCATGCCTGCACATCACCTTTCAATTTCGGTCTCCAGCGCGGTTGAGATGACCCGTTTGGCCGCGCTATTGGCCACCAAACTCGCCCCTGGCGATGTGATTTTGCTGACCGGTGATGTTGGTGCCGGAAAGACCCATTTTGCACGATCATTGATTCAATCTGTGTTGGTGCAGCCCGAAGATGTTCCATCGCCGACCTTCACCTTGGTACAGACCTACGACACCCAAGTAGGTGAGATTTGGCATGCCGATCTCTATCGCCTGACATCGGTGTTCGAGGTGGAAGAGTTGGGTTTGATTGATGCCTTTGACACTTCGGTTTGTTTGGTGGAATGGCCGGACCGCCTTGGCCCGTTGACGCCTGCAAACGCATTGAGCATCACATTGACACCGGGCGACGCGGACAACGCCCGTCAGCTGATGATGCATTGGGAAGATCCCAAATGGACGGACAAGCTGGGAGCGTTTCAGGCATGAAAGATCGCACGATCCGGCTGGATCAATTCTTGGCACAATGTGGCTGGTCCGATGCCAGCCGTGAACTGGTTGCGGGAGATGCATCAAACCGCCGATATGACCGATTGATCCGTGCCAATGGGGAAACCGCCATCGTTATGGATGCTCCACCAGAGAGGGGCGAAGACGTCCGCCCCTTTGTGGCAATCGCCGAATTTCTGCACCGCCAATATTTGTCCGCTCCGCAAATCTATCACCAAGACACAAAAGACGGTTTTCTCGTCATTGAAGATCTCGGTGATGATCTGTTTGCCGATCTCATGGCAAAGGATAGGGAAACCCAACTGCCGCTTTATCGCGCCAGTGTCGATGTCTTGGCCCGGTTGCACAACGCGCCGCTGCCGCCCTTGCCATTATGTGATGCCGATTGGCTGATGGAGATGACCGGACTGTTCTTTGACTGGTACGTTCCTGACGGGTTTGATCATCTTGGCAAAGCATTCGAGACAGCATACCGGCCGCTCGCCAAGGGGGTTGCGGAGGCGGAGCGCGTTGTGATCCTGCGTGATTATCATGCCCAAAACCTGCTATGGCTGCCAAATCGTGCGGGCGCGGCAAAGGTAGGCATTCTTGATTTCCAAGACGCGCTCTTGGGGCATCCGTCCTATGATTTGATGTCAATCATGCAAGACGCGCGCCGCGATGTGGACCCGATGATCGAAGCCGAGATGATTGACTACTATCTTTCCTGCACAGATAGGCCCCGAGCCGGGTTTCTAAACGCATATGCCATCTTGGGCCTGCAGCGAAATCTGCGCATTCTGGGCATTTTTGCGCGGCTTTGCCTGCGGGACGGCAAGGCACATTATGTCGATCTGATCCCGCGGGTCTGGGAATATGTGATGCGCAACCTTGAACACCCCGCGCTAAATGCGGTGCAAAACCTGCTTGCACCCGTCCTTGCCCGCCCCACACCTGAATTTTTGATGGATCTGAAAAACCGATGCGCGACCACCCCACAGCAGTAATGATGTTTGCCGCCGGTTTTGGCACCCGGATGAAAGACCTGACCAAGGATCAGCCGAAACCCATGATCAAAGTCGCGGGCAAAGCTCTGGTGGATCATGCGCTGGACCTGACTCATGGAACGGGGCGCGTGGTCGCCAATCTGCATTATAAGCCGCAAAAATTACAGTATCACCTAGAAGTTCAGGGCGTAGAGACGTTGATCGAAACGCCCGATATTCTGGACACCGGCGGAGGCCTGCGCAACGCGCTGCCTTTGCTTGGGGATGGGCCGGTCTTTACAATGAACACCGATGCAATCTGGGCCGGTCCGAACCCGTTGCACCTGCTGCGCGATGCGTGGAATCCTGCGACCATGGATGCGCTTTTGGTATGTGTTCCGACCACACAGGCCGTGGGCCATGCCGGTTTGGGTGATTTTACGCTGGCCGAGGACAGCAGATTGTCCCGTGGACCGGGTGTTGTGTACGGGGGCATTCAGATCATCAAGACCGATCTTTTGCACGACATCGAAGAACCTGCATTCTCGCTCAACCTGCTCTGGGACATGATGCAATCGAATGGTCGGCTTTGCGGTCTGCGTTACCCCGGCAAATGGTGTGATGTGGGGCACCCCGGCGGCATTGCGCTGGCCGAAGAGATGCTGGAGCAGCACCATGTTTGACCCATCAGATCACGCCCGGGTTTTTGGACTGGCCCCCGGCGTTGATTTTCCTGTTGCCCTTGCGGACGGGCTTCGTGCGCGGCTGACAGATGCGCCGCCCGATGCAATGGCACGGGTTGATTTGATCGTGAACACCCGCCGTATGGCGCGGCGCTTGCGGGAGATTTTTGACAAAGGGCCAGCAGGATTTTTGCCCCGCATCCGGCTTTTGGGTGAGTTAGACACATTGGTGCCTGGCGTCACAGCCCCACCCGCGATCCCTGCTTTGCAACGGCGGCTTGAACTTATTCAACTGCTCTCCGGCCTGCTGGAAGCGGATCCCACCTTGGCCCCCCGCGCATCGCTTTATGCATTGTCAGACAGTCTGGCGGCGTTGATGGACGAAATGCAGGGGGAAGGCGTTGATATCAGCGCCATCGAGAACCTCGATGTCAGCGATCAATCCGGCCATTGGGATCGCGCCAAGCGCTTTCTTGAAATCGCCCACAGCTATCTGGGCCAAACGGACAGCGCCCCGGATGCAGAAGCGCGGCAAAGGCAATTGACCTTGCAGATCATCGCCGCGTGGCAGGCCAATCCACCGCAGAACCCGGTGATCCTTGCTGGTTCTACCGGATCGCGCGGCACCACGTCCTTGTTGATGCAGGCGGTCGCAAAGCTGCCGCAAGGGGCGCTTGTTCTGCCGGGGTTTGACTTTGACATGCCGACCTCGGTTTGGGCGCAGTTGGATCAGGAACTGCTATCCGAAGACCATCCGCAGTACCGGTTTCGTCACCTTATGCAGGCGCTCGAACTGCCGCGCCGGGGCATCCTGCCTTGGGCGGAAGGGGACGCCCCCTCGCCCACCCGCAATGCGCTTGTTTCGCTATCGTTGCGCCCTGCCCCCGTCACCCATGCCTGGCTCAGCGAAGGTCCAAATTTGACCGATCTGGCCGCCGCGACCCAAGGTATCACCTTGGTTGAGGCCCCGACGCCGCGGATTGAAGCGCTGACCATTGCTTTGCGCCTGCGAAAAGCGGTTGAAGAAGGCAAAACCGCCGCATTGATCACACCCGACAGGATGCTGACCCGGCAAGTCACCTCTGCCCTCGATCGTTGGAACATCCTGCCAGATGACAGCGCCGGTACGCCGTTGCAATTGTCGCCGCCGGGCCGGTTCCTGCGACATGTCGCGGCCTTGTTTCTGCGCAAGATGGATGCAGAGGCCTTGCTGACCCTGCTCAAACATCCCCTCACCCACAGTGGTGCGGATCGCAACCTGCACCAATTGCACACCCAGCGCCTGGAAATGCAGATCCGGCGGGATGGTCTGCCCTATCCCGACCCCGATGGCCTTGCCCGGATCGCACAGAAAGCAGCGGATCGCATCGAAGACCCAGCCGCGTTTCTGGATTGGGCGGCGTGGGTTGGCGAAACATTTTGTGACCATGCCACCATCGGCGATCTGGCGCTGACAACTTGGGTACAAAGGCATCTCGATCTTGCAAACGCGATTGCCTCTGGCCCCACAAACACGCCCGATCATGAGTTGTGGCGGCGCAAGCCTGGTCAGGCAGCTGAGAAACTGATGACAGACCTGACCGAACAGGCGGTCTTTGGTGGATCAATGTCCGCTGCCGATTTTTCTGACCTATTGGGCGCCGTTTTGTCAGGTGGTGAGGTGCGCGACCGTGACGCACCGCATCCGGGCGTTATGATCTGGGGCACGTTGGAGGCGCGCGTTCAGGGTGCCGATATGGTCATCATGGGCGGCTTGAACGATGGCACTTGGCCCGAAGCACCGCCGCCCGACCCATGGTTGAACCGTCAAATGCGCCTGCAAGCCGGTCTTTTGCTGCCCGAACGACGCATTGGCCTGTCGGCGCATGACTATCAACAAGCCATCGCTGCACCCGAGGTCTGGATCACCCGTGCAATCCGGTCGGATGAGGCGGAAACTGTGCCCTCTCGTTGGCTCAACCGCTTGGGCAATCTTCTGAACGGTTTGCCGCAAGAAGACGGCGCGCAGGCATGGTCGGATATGCGTGCACGGGGCCAATACTGGACCGAACAGGTGCAGGCGCTTGAGGAAACCACGCGCAGCACCCCTGCCCCGCGTCCGTCCCCAAGACCACCTGTCACTGCACGGCCACATGCGCTTTCGGTAACTGAGATCAAGCGGCTGATCCGTGATCCCTATGCCATTTATGCCAAACACACGTTGCGCCTGAGGCAGATCAATCCGCTGGTGCAATCCCCCGACGCGCCGGTGCGCGGCATCATTTTGCACGAAATCATGGAACGCTTTGTCAAATCCGTCAGCACCAATGCCGCGCATTTGACCAAGGAACATCTGCTGGCCATCGCCCGTGAAGTGCTTAGAGCCGAAGCGCCGTGGCCTGCCGCGCGCGCCATGTGGCTAGCGCGGATCGAACGTGTTGCCGATTGGTTCATCGCCCAGGAGGCCAAGCGCCAAGGTTATTCCTCCCCCGTTGCCTTTGAAAAGGCGGCGCGTGGTAAGCATATTTTCGAAACGCTGGGGTTCACGCTCACTGGGTTTGCGGACAGGATTGATCTGACCGATGCCGGTGACGCGCTGATTTATGACTACAAGACCGGAACACCGCCCAGCAAGAAGGAACAAAAACTGTTTGACAAACAGTTGCTGATCGAAGCGGCGATGGTCGAAGAGGGCGGCTTTTCCGAAGTGGGTACAGCGCCGGTCGCAAACGCAATTTTCATCGGGTTAGGGTCGAAACCTGTCGAAATTTCCGCGCCTCTGGATGAAGAACCCCCCGCCGAAGTGCTGGCAGGATTGGAGGAGCTGATCGCGAGCTATCTCACCGCCGCTCAGGGATTCACATCGCGGCGCATGGTCAAGACCGAAGAGGCGGCGGGCGACTATGACCAGCTGGCCCGTTTTGGCGAATGGGACGGAACCACCCTTGCCACGCCGGAGGATCTGACATGAAGCCAGACTTTGACGATGCCACTCGCGCACAGATTGATGCGGCACGGCCTGATGCCTCTACCTGGCTCGCGGCGAACGCGGGATCGGGTAAAACGCGGGTTTTGACAGATCGGGTGGCGCGGCTGCTTCTCAGCGGAGTAGAGCCCCAACACATTTTGTGTCTGACTTATACAAAAGCCGCCGCATCAGAGA
Organism: Sulfitobacter mediterraneus; assembly: GCF_003054325.1. Taxonomy (GTDB): domain Bacteria; phylum Pseudomonadota; class Alphaproteobacteria; order Rhodobacterales; family Rhodobacteraceae; genus Sulfitobacter; species Sulfitobacter mediterraneus. The sequence continues at coordinate 563,669 of NZ_QBKU01000001.1, read as the reverse complement.
TGCAGAACCGGCTTTTTAAACGGCTTGGCGAATGGGCCATGCTTGATGATGCCGCTTTGCGAAAGGCGATGGCTGATCTGGGCTTGAGCGGTGATCTAGATCCTGCTGAACTGCGCAAGGCGCGTACTCTTTTTGCCCTTGCCATCGAAGCGCCGGGCGGTCTGAAGATTCAGACCATTCACTCCTTCTGTGCGTCTCTATTGCGGCGCTTTCCACTAGAAGCGGGTGTGAGCCCGCAGTTTTCGGAAATTGAGGATCGCGCCGCCGATCTGCTGCGCGCTGACATTGTAGACGCCATGGCAGAGGACCATGACGCCCCTTTGATTGCTGAGATTGCCCGTTTTTATACCGGTGAGGATTTTGGCAAACTGACCCGCAGTATCGTCGGGCTTCGTGATGCTTTTGCCGCAACGCCGGATTGGACAGAGTTGTTGCAGTTGTTGGACCAGAAGCCGGACCTCAGCCGCGCGATGATTGAGCAGTCGGTGTTCTTGGGAAGTGAAGCAAACCTCATCAAAGACATCACACCCCATCTGATCGCAAAGGGTGGCAACGATACCAAAGCCGGAGATCTGTTGGCGCAAATCGAGAGCTTTGATTTGTCCTCTCTGCCCACACTCGAAAGCGTTTTTCTGACTGGAGCGAGCGCAAAAGCACCGTTCACCGCAAAAATTGGCAGTTTCCCAACAAAACCCACGCAAAAAATCATCGCAGACGCGATGCCAGCACTGGAACAACTGATGATGCGGGTCGAAGAGGCGCGCGAGGCCAGACTTGCCTTGGCACTGGCCCAAAAGTCCCACGCTTTACATCGGTTCGCCAGCGCGTTTCTGTCCCGCTATGAGGCGGCCAAACAGGCACGTGGCTGGCTTGATTTCGACGATCTCATCCTCAAGGCCCGCGCCCTTTTGACCGACAAGGCCGTGGCCGCATGGGTGCTGTTCCGCATCGACGGCGGCATTGATCATATTCTGGTCGACGAGGCGCAGGATACATCGCCTCGACAATGGGACGTAATCGAACGCCTCACCGATGAATTCTATAGCGGTTCGGGCGCAAGGTCGGATGTCGAGCGGACCTTGTTTGTTGTCGGCGACAAGAAGCAATCGATCTATTCCTTCCAAGGCGCCGATCCGTTGGAATTTGATCGCAAAAGCCTGATGTTCGAGGAAAAGATCGCAGAGGCAGGCAAGATCTTCCAACACCGCAGCTTGGATTATTCCTTTCGGTCCTCTTCGGCCATTTTGCGCTTGGTAGACACTGCTTTTGATCCGGATATCCAACCCGGTCTCGACCAAAAGACCCAACACAAACCGTTTAAATCCGCCCTGCCCGGCCGCGTCGATCTGTGGCCAGTCGTCGAAAAGGCAGATGACGAAGAAGACCGCATCTGGACCGACCCTGTTGATCGCCGCAGCGCCCGGCATCATACCGTCCTGCTTGCCGAACAGATCGCCGCCCGCATCGCGGCGCTTATCCAAGAAGAGCACTTTATCCCCGAAGACAGCGATGCACCCGGCGTCTTTGCCCGCCGCCGCATCCGCGCGGGCGACTTTTTAATCCTGGTGCAACGCCGCTCTGCCCTGTTTTCGGAGATTATCCGTGCCTGCAAGGCTGCGAACCTGCCAATTGCGGGCGCGGATCGGCTTAAGGTCGGGGCAGAATTGGCGGTAAAAGATTTGGCGGCCCTGCTGTCCTTTTTGGCGACCCCGGACGATGATCTGTCCTTGGCGACTGCATTGAAATCGCCCCTGTTTGGTTGGTCAGAGCAGATGTTGTTCGATCTTGCCCATCGGCGCAGCGAACGCCACCTTTGGCAGGCATTGCGCAATCGCGAAGATCACGCAGAAACAGTCTCTAAATTGGAGGATTTGCGGGCGCAGGTTGATTTTCTCCGCCCCTATGACCTGATCGAATGCATCCTCACCCGGCACGATGGACGCCGCAAATTGCTGTCTCGCTTGGGCGCAGAGGCCGAGGATGGGATCAACGCAATGCTGTCGCAAGCCTTGTCCTACGAGCGCAGCAATGTGCCCAGTTTGACCGGCTTTATCGTCTGGATGCAAACTGACGATCTTGAGATCAAGCGCCAGATCGATAGCGCATCTGATCAGATCCGCGTGATGACGGTGCATGGGGCCAAAGGTCTTGAGGCGCCTATCGTTATTCTGCCCGATACAGGGCGGCGCGACATCACCATCAAAGATGAAATTGTGCGGATGCAAGGCGTGCCGATTTGGAAAGCGGCAGCCGCGGATATGCCAGCCCCCCTCAGAGACACCATCGACGGCATGAAGGACGCGCAGTTTCAGGAGCGGTTGAGATTGCTCTATGTGGCGATGACCCGTGCGGAAAAATGGCTGATCGTTGCGGCGGCCGGGGATTTGTCCAAAGATGGATCATCTTGGTATCAGATTGCACAAACAGCGATGGGGCATGCAAATGCTGTCCCTGTGGGTTCAGACGGCACATTGCGGTTCGCCGAGGGTGATTGGGATGGGCTTGCGCAGGTCGAGCATATCAAAAAATCAGTAGGAAAACCGTTATTAGACCCTGTTTTTTCGGCTCCCGCGCCCATCTATGCGCTGCAACAGTCGACTTTGTCACCCTCTGACCTTGGTGGTGCAAAAGCATTGCCAGGCGATGCCGGCGAGGACAAAGAAAGCGCGATGCTTTATGGAACTCTGGTGCACGATCTGCTTGAAAAACTGGCGCCCATTGCCGAGGCAGAGCGTGCGGCCGTTGCTGCACAAATGATCTATGGGGATACCTCGGAAATGGCGGAACGGGCGATGCAAGAGGCCGTGCAGGTACTAAGCACCCCTGCTCTCGCCCATATCTTTGCCAATGACACATTGGCCGAGGTTCCGATCACGGCGCAGATCCGGCAATCACGGCTGCATGGGGTGATTGATCGTTTAATCATCACAGCAAACACTGTCACCGCAGTGGATTTCAAGACCAACAGAACGGTTCCGAACAGCGTCGAACAATGCCCGGACGGGATCCTTCGGCAGATGGGGGCCTATGCGCAGATGCTTGGGCAGATCTATCCCGATCACGAGATCCGCACCGCGATCTTGTGGACATCGGCCAGCCGCTTGATGGAATTGCCCCACAATATTGTGACATCAGCGCTAGAGTGTTCGCCATATCTTGACGCGGAGGACATGCGTTCATAGGTTCTGCCTGAACCCAAATCCTGTCAGGAGAGCATCATGGCCACCGTCGCAGTTACGGACTCAACGTTCGACGCCGAAGTCAAAAATTCCGATATCCCAGTTGTGGTCGATTTCTGGGCCGAATGGTGTGGCCCATGCAAACAAATCGGCCCGTCTTTGGAAGAATTGTCGGCTGAAATGGACGGCAAAGTTAAGATCGTCAAAGTGAACGTAGACGAAAACCCCAACTCACCCGCCCAAATGGGGGTGCGCGGCATTCCGGCACTGTTCATCTTTAAGGACGGTCAGGTCGTATCCAACATGGCGGGCGCCAAGCCGAAGGCAGCGCTGCAAAGCTGGATCGAAGACTCGATCTAAGTCATTGCTTTTTAACCGTTTCGAGGGCGCCCCAAGTGGGCGCCCTTATTCTATCGGCCAGCCAAATCTTTGAAACCGCGCCAATATTTTGGCCCGCGCATCCGCCCTACCGGCATTGATGCAGTTTTCCTGCCAGAACCAATGCACGTAGCGATCAAACGCGGGCCGTGCTGTGACGGCAGCATCAAAGCTGTCTGGCAATTGCGCCATATTTGCAGGTTCGGCAATGTGGTGAAAATCAATTTTTCCAAACAGCAGCGCAGGTTTACCAAAGAAGTATCCAGCAAAGGCCGCGGCAGAGTTTTGGCTGACGACAAAATCACAATGCTGCAAATGATGTTCCATTTTGCCAGTCTCAACCGACAACTGCCCGAAGCGGCCCGCGAGATCATCAAGCGCCGCCAATTCTGCCGTTGAATAGGTTTCATTGGGGTGCAAGCAGGCCACAACCGGCCGTGTGCCGCCATGCTCCAAGCAATGCTCGATCATCTCAATTGGAGAACAGCGTTGGAATGACCTGTGCTCCGTCAACCTTCCCTGAAGCGGTACGTAGATATATCCACTCTTCGTCGTCCGAGCAGCAGCCGCGCCAAAAAGCCGTTTTTGCCAATAGGAATAGAAGCGATTTGCATCGGGGCGGATGATCGCGGGGTCAAAACTGGCTTTGGCGACATCCCATTGCCAGCGCTCGGTCGTGGCCTCGATGTTCCAGAACGGGTATTGGTAGGCCCGCCGAAAAACCAAGCCACGGTCCGGGGGCGGGGCGGTCATGTGGGACAGCGTATAGGTGTCATCACCACCCATCACTGCGGGTTGATCGTGATATGTGACCCTAAACAGGGATTTTTCCGCCACATCTTGCACCAGATTGATGAAGTTATGTTCACCTGCCTCCGCGCTTTTGCGCAGATCCGGCTCTAGGTATATGCAAAGTTCCTTCATCAAGGAACGCTAGCCAGTGACGGGCGGGCGGGCAAGGGCAGCCACCCTTGTACGCAACCGGCGAGAAGGCCATATAGATCCCAAGCAGACAGGAGGCCGCGCATGGCACATCAGGATTTTCCCGGCTGGCACGGGACCACGATTATTGGGGTCAAAAAGGCCGGTGAAGTGGTGATTGCGGGGGACGGTCAAGTGAGCATTGGCCAGACCGTGATCAAGGGAACGGCCCGCAAGGTGCGACGGTTGTCGCCCGGTGGGTTTGACGTGGTCGCTGGTTTTGCTGGATCAACCGCCGATGCATTCACCCTGCTCGAACGGCTTGAGGCCAAGCTTGAGGCAACGCCCGGTCAATTGGCCCGCGCAAGTGTGGAACTGGCCAAAGACTGGCGCACAGACAAATACCTTCAAAAGCTTGAGGCGATGCTGATTGTAACCGATGGCAATGATCTGTTGGTTATCACCGGTGCCGGGGATGTGCTTGAGCCCGAGCACGATGTGGCGGCAATCGGATCTGGGGGAAACTTTGCGCTGGCTGCCGCACGGGGCCTGATCGACAGCGACCGCGATGCCGAGGCGGTTGCACGTGATGCGATGGCCATCGCTTCTGACATCTGCGTTTATACAAACGGCAACCTGACCGTGGAGAAAATCAGCCAATGACCGATCTGACCCCCCGCGAAATCGTTTCAGAACTGGACCGTTTCATCATTGGCCAAGCGGACGCAAAACGCGCCGTGGCCGTGGCCCTGCGCAACCGGTGGCGGCGCAAGCAACTGGCCGATGATCTGCGCGATGAAGTTTACCCCAAGAACATCCTTATGATCGGGCCCACCGGCGTTGGCAAAACCGAGATCAGCCGCCGATTGGCCAAGCTGGCCCGCGCGCCGTTTCTCAAGGTTGAGGCAACAAAGTTTACAGAAGTCGGCTATGTCGGGCGTGACGTGGAGCAGATCGTGCGCGATCTGGTCGATGCTGCCATCGCGATGACCCGCGAACACATGCGCGAAGACGTCAAAGCCAGCGCACATAAGGCAGCAGAGGAGCGTGTGATTGATGCCATTGCCGGGACCGATGCCCGCGAAGGCACCCGTGAGATGTTCCGCAAAAAGCTCAAAGCAGGAGAGCTGGACGATACGATGATCGATCTGGAACTGGCTGACAGTTCCAACCCGTTTCAGATGATGGATATTCCCGGTCAACCGGGGGCAGGGATGCTGAACCTCGGTGATATGTTTGGCAAGGCGATGGGCGGACGCACCACGAAAAAGCGGCTGTCAGTGGCAGAAAGCTATGAGACATTGATTGGCGAAGAGGCGGACAAACTGCTGGATGATGAAACCGTTACACGCGCCGCGATTGAGGCGGTTGAGCAGAACGGGATCGTGTTTCTGGATGAGATCGACAAAGTGTGCGCCCGATCAGATGCCCGTGGCGGCGATGTGAGCCGCGAAGGGGTGCAGCGCGATCTACTTCCCCTGATCGAAGGCACCACCGTCAGCACCAAACATGGGCCGGTGAAAACCGATCATGTGCTGTTTATCGCCTCTGGTGCATTCCATATTGCCAAGCCATCCGACCTGCTGCCGGAATTGCAGGGCCGATTGCCGATCCGGGTTGAGTTGCGCGCGCTGACCGAGGCGGATTTTGTGCGCATTCTCACCGAAACCGACAACGCGTTGACGCTGCAATATACCGCCTTGATGGGCACCGAAGAGGTGACTGTTTCGTTCACACCCGAAGGGATCGCGGCACTGGCCAAGATTGCGGCGGATGTGAACCAAACCATTGAAAACATCGGTGCACGGCGCCTTTATACCGTGATGGAACGGGTGTTTGAGGAGCTGTCCTTTACCGCGCCAGACCGATCAGGGGATGAAGTGGTCGTGGATGCCGCTTTTGTTGAGGAAAACCTTGGTGAATTGACGCGGTCTGCTGATCTAAGCCGTTACGTGCTTTGATAGGCTAGCTGGCAGGCGGCAACTACATTCAAGACCGGCGCTGCCGCCAGCCTCATCCAAGATTACCTCTTTCCATTCCCTTTCGGCTGACAGATGAAAGGGCATGGATTATTTCCGATTTATGCACCGGAACTGGCTTTTTCTGCTGGCCGGTTTTCTGATCACATTCACCTCGTCCTATGGGCAAACCTATTTCATCTCGCTGTTCGCGGGTGAAATCAAAGGTGATTTTGGCCTGTCTGACGGACAATGGGGCGGCATTTACACCATCGGGACAACCCTTTCCGCAATCACGATGATCTGGGCAGGCGTCCTGACAGACCGGTTTCGAGTGCGGGCGCTGGCGCTGTTGGTGATGATCGGTCTGGCGCTGGCGTGTGTGGCGATGGCTTGGGTGGCCAATTGGGTTTTGTTGGTCATGGTGATTTTTGCGCTGCGCCTCACCGGACAAGGGATGATGTCACAGCTGGGCGCGGTGGCGATGGTGCGCTGGTTTGAAGCCTCGCGTGGCAAGGCGCTTTCGCTGGCATCTATGGGGTTTGCAGCGGGGCAGGCTATCTTGCCTGTCGTGTTTGTCGCGCTTTTTGCCGTGATGCATTGGCGCAGTCTTTGGTTGCTTGCGGCTGTGCTAGTGATCCTGACCATACCATTCCTGCTGATCCTGCTGCGCCGCGAACGCACACCGCAAAGCATGGCGGACGAAGCACAGATCGCCGGAATGCATGGGCGGCACTGGACACGCGGTGAGATGCTGCGCTCCGGTTTGTTTTTCTTGATGATCCCGATGGTTGTTGGCCCCTCCGCCTGGGGCACTGCGCTGTTCTTTCAGCAAGTGCATCTGGTTGAGGTCAAGGGATGGGAGTTGGTCGCGTTTGTCGCCTTGATGCCGATCTATACGCTGGCGGCAGTCGTGGCGACCTTTGCCTCGGGTTGGGCGATTGACCGCTTTGGCGTCAGCCGGGTGGTGCCTGTGCAAATGATCCCTTTCGGCCTTGGCTTTGCGGTGCTGGCCTATGCCGATACGATCTTTTGGGCAGGGATCGGTCTGATGATCTTTGGTGTGGGACAGGGGCTGCAATCCACGGGCGCGACCGCGTTCTGGCCCGAATATTTTGGGACACGGCATATCGGATCTATCAAATCTGTCGCGGCGGCGTTGATGGTGTTTGGGTCTGCCATCGGACCAGGGGTCACCGGCGCGTTCATTGATTTTGGCGTCGATTTCCCCGATCAGATGTTGCCAATCGCCGTCTATTACTTTGCCGCGGCGGGCCTTGCGACCTTTGGCATCGTCAGATACCGGCCCACTCTGGGCCGCTAGCGGTGCCGCCGCAGATAGACATAATAGGCGCCATCGGCCCCATGGCTGACATGAGCCTGACTGACCTGCATCACCACCGATGACAGCGGCGGCGCATTCAGCCAATGCAACACCTGATGGCGCAACACCCCATACCGGACGGGAATAGGCCCCCCTTCATCGCGGCGCTTGCCCTTGCCCGTGACCACCAGAACCAGACGTTTACCGCTGCGATGGGCATTAAGAATATACCGGTTGAGCACCGGATGCGCCTGATCAAGGGTCATGCCGTGCAGATCGATCTTGCCCTCGGGTTTGATCTTGCCGCGTTTGAGCTTGGTAAACGCTTTTTTGTCCATCTGAACCGAGGCTGGCCCAAGCGGATCGGCAAATGCAGGCGAAACCGATGTGGGCGCTTTACGCGGCATGCCGCTGCCCTTGCCGCTCAGTGCGGCTTGGGCGCGGCGAATGGCGGGCGCGGTTGGATGCGGGGCGTCAATTTCGGCCCGGAACAGCGATTTGAGGTCAAGCCGCTCTGTCCGATCCGTCACCTTGCGCCAGAGCGCCAGATCTTCGTCATTCAAACCGCGCTTTTTCATATCGCGCTTTCCGGCAGCAAGGCATAGGCGCGTTGGATCGGCATCAGCACAACCATACGTCCCGGATCGCGCAGCTTGCCTGCGGCCCGTCCGGCCCGGTCACCGGTACCAAAGAAAATATCGGCCCGCTGTGCGCCTTTGATCGCCGATCCGGTGTCTTGCGCAATCATCAAACGGCGCAGTGGGTTTTTGCCGTCTTTCTCCAACCAGACCGGCGCGCCCAATGAGACATAGCGCGGATCAACTGCCACTGAACGCATATCAGTCACGGACCGGTTCATCGCGCCCAGTGGCCCTTGATCAGCGGGCACTTTGCTGACCTCCCGAAAGAACACGTAAGATGGATTGTGAAACAACAGGTCGCGCCCCTGCACCGGATTGCGCCGCACCCAGTTTTTGATCACCTGCGCACTGACCTGATGGGCGTCATAGACACCGCGGCGCACCAATTCCACACCGATGGATCTATAGGGATGCCCGTTGGAGCCGCGGTAACCCACACGGATGGACCGCCCACCGGGCAGGCGAATGCGACCAGACCCTTGGATTTGCAGAAAAAACAGCTCAACCGGATCATCGACCCATGCGATTTCAAGCCCGCGGCCCGCCATCACATCGCTGCTCAGGATCTCGCGGCGGGTCAGCCAAGGATTGCTGCGCAGTGCTTCGGGCGGCATTTTGTAGACCGGATAGCGATACCGCGCTGATCGATAAAGATCGCCGTCCAGTTCCGGCTCGAAATAACCGGTGAACAGGGCGTCTTGACCGTCTTCGATCAAGACGGGGCGAAAGAACAGTTCGAAAAACTGGCGCGGCTCGGGATCGGCTTCGGCAAACTGGCACAATGCCCGCCAATCGGGGTCTTTCATGTCACGGCAGGTATTAAGAAAAACCTTGAGCGCCTTTTCGTGATCGTCTTTTGCCCAGCCGTCCAGCTGGTCAAAGGACAACACCTGATAAGTCACATCACTGGCGTTTGCAGGGCTCACCTCAGCGATCCCCGCCATGGCCAGTGCGGCAAGCGCACCGGTTACCCGTCTGTAGAAACCAACAGCCAATTCGGATCATCCGAGCCCATTATGCGGGCAAACACCCATGTGTCTTTCTGGCGTTTGATGTCCGTGACGCTGCCTTCGACGATATCACCGCCGCGATCGCGCACGGCAGAGGTCAATTCGGCCACGAAACGGATCGTCATTTCTGCTTCTCTGGTGTCCGGATCCAGCGTGGCATTCACCAGCTCCATTTCGCGCACACCGAAAAAATTGGCCTCAATGGTCAGGCCCTGATCTTCGCGGGCGGCCACACCGTCAACAAAGCTTTCATAGATGTCTTCGGACAGGAATGGCTGGATCTCGGCCAGTTCACCGCGTTCATACCCCATCACGATCATTTCATAAGCGCCGCGTGCGCCGCCAAGAAAATCGCTGACCCCAAAGGACGGCTCAAGCCGCTTCATCTCGGCAAGTGCCTTGCCAGCGTCACTGTCTTCCGGAACATGATCGGTGATATCCAGATCCGGCCCACCTTCGATCACCTCGAATGCGGGGCCTGCGCGGCGTGCCGGCTCTTGATCGACGACGGGAGGCTTTTCAAAGCCTTCGCGCGTTCCCAACACGTTTTTCAGGCGCAAAATCAGGAATACTGCAATACCGGCCAACACCAGAAGCTGTATTATAGGTGAATTCATCGGGACCTCGTTTGGGCAAAGCATGGAAACATATCGGTTAAGCTCTTATGTAGGTGCTTGACTGGGGCAAGTCCACTCCGCCCCACCTGAAAGGACGTTTGCATATGTGGCTTTTGATCGCATTTATCGCTGTACCGCTGATTGAGATCAGTCTGTTCATCCAGATCGGGGGGGCTATCGGCCTTGGCTGGACATTGGCCATTGTGTTGATCACAGCGTTTCTGGGCACATGGCTGGTCCGCAATCAGGGGATGATGGCGCTGGGACAATTGCGCAGCTCTTTTTCGGAATTGCGCGACCCCACCGAACCTTTGGTGCATGGCGCAATGATCCTGTTTGCCGGTGCTTTGCTACTGACACCGGGTTTTTTCACCGATGCGGTTGGTTTTGCGCTTTTGGTGCCGCAGTTCAGACAGGCCGCCTTTCACGCGATCCGGGCGCGGATCAACGTTCAGGGTTTCGCACAGCGCAGCGGCCCACCACGGTCAGATCCGCATCAGGATGATATCATTGATGGCGATTATCATGAAATTTCCGAACCGGCAGATACGGACAGAGGCCCCTCAGGCTGGACAAAGCATTGAGGGCCGCGTGCCAACCTGCTAAGCCCGCTGAGATTTATATTTCTTGAGGGAAAATCCGATGGCCGAAGAAGCAGCACCAGCACAACCACAGATGCGTGTCTTGGGGCAATATATCCGCGACATGTCTTTTGAAAACATCATGGCACAGCAAGGCGCCCCGTCTGACGTACAGCCAGACGTGCAGGTTCAGGTGAACCTTGATGCGAAAAAGCATGGCACCGATCACCAGTACGAAAGCGCGATCAAGCTGAAAGTGACATCCAAGAACAAAGGAACAGATGCAACGCTGTTTGTGCTTGAGATCGACTATGTCGGCATTTTCCACATCGAGAACGTGCCAGACGACCAGATCCATCCATTCCTGTTGATCGAATGCCCGCGCATGATCTTCCCGTTCCTGCGCCGTGTGGTCAGCGATGTCACCCGTGATGGTGGCTTCCCGCCGCTGAACCTTGAAAACATCGACTTTATGTCGATGTACCGCAACGAAGTGGCGCGCCGTCAGGCAGAAGCGTCACCTGAAAACGCTTAAGTCTTAGACCAAAGCACGTCGTCGCCCAGTTGCCCGAGAAATTCGGCATGGGCGGCGGCTTCTTCCTCGCTGAGCCTTGAGGGAAGGGGGGTTGGTCGCGGTTTGGGTTTCCACGCCTCAACGACAGTCCCCGATTTTTGATCTGGCGCAGATGACAGCGCAAAGTCAGGCTGCCGCCCGCCGATCAGCTCAAGATACACTTCCGCCAGAATTTCACTGTCCAGCAAGGCGCCGTGCAAGGTTCGCGAGCTGTTGTCGATACCAAACCTACGGCACAGCGCATCCAACGATGCCGGCGATCCGGGAAACCGTTTGCGAGCAATCGCCAGCGTATCAATCGCCTGTTCCCATGGGATTTGCGGCAGGTTCATCCATTTCAGTTCTGCATTGAGAAACTTAACGTCAAAGGCGGCGTTGTGAATGATCAGTTTGGAATCACCAATGAAATCCAGAAAGCTTTGTCCGATTTCCGCAAACTTGGGTTTATCGGCCAGAAACTCATCCCCAAGCCCGTGCACCTGAAAGGCCTCATCGGGCATGTAGCGTTCGGGGTTGATGTAAACGTGATAGGTTTCGCCCGTTGCCATATGACCCATCAACTCGACTGCGCCAATCTCGACAATCCGGTCGCCACTTTCCGGATCAAAGCCCGTTGTTTCCGTATCGAGAACAATCTCACGCATGGTCTAGCCTTTCCCGAATGCTCTGCAATGTGGTTTTCACCGCTTTTCGCGCTGTTTCAAGGGTGTCTGTAGGGATGATAAAATCTGATCGCTCACATTTCTCATCGTTCGGCATCTGTTTGGCGCGGATTGTTTCAAACTGCGCTTCGGTCATAGTGCCGCGTGCCATCACCCGTTCCTTTTGGGTTTGCGGATCGACGGTCACACAGGCGACCGCGTCCATATGCGCATCGCCCCCGGTTTCAAACAGGATTGGGATATCCAAAACGATGATGTCGCTGGTGGCGGCCGCTATGAAATCAGCCCGGTGTTTGCCCACAAGCGGATGCACGATCTGTTCAATTTGTTTCAGCGCGGCAGGATCACTTGCGATGATGTCTTTGAGCGCGGGCCGCGACACGGCACCATCAACAATCGCTTGAGGAAAGGCTTCGGCGAACAATGGCACCGCTGCGCCGCCTTTGGCATAAAGACGGTGCACCGCCGCGTCCGCGTCCCAAACGGCGCAGCCTTCGTCGGCGAACATCTGGGCAGTGGTAGACTTGCCCATGCCGATAGATCCGGTCAGCCCTAGCAAAAACATCAGCGCAGTGCCGCCGCCCTAGTGGCGCGGTCCACTTCGGGGCGTTTTCCAAACCAGCGTTCAAACCCCGGTACCGCCTGATGCAGCAGCATGCCCAAGCCATCGACAGTGGTACAGCCTATCTCTTCGGCAGTGGCCAAAAGATTGGTCTTGAGCGGCGCATAGACCAAATCTGTCACCACACTGTCTTTTGACAGGCCATCCAAAGGCACCCGCAATTCGCCTTTGCCGACCATTCCCAAAGACGTTGTATTTACGACCAGCGCAGCATCATCCAACATATTTCCCGCCTGAACCCAATCAAACACCCGCAAGCGGTTGCCAAAATCTGATACCAGCTTTTCGGCCCGGACGCGCGTGCGGTTGGAGATGAAGATTTCCGGCACACCTGCATCCAAGAGTGACGCAATCACCGCCCGCGCCGCGCCGCCAGCACCTAGGATGGCCGCAGGACCAGACTTTGGTTGCCAATTCGGAGCGCCGGTCTTGAGGTTTTCAAGAAAGCCATAGCCATCTGTATTGTCTGCATGAATTTTGCCATCTTTGCGGAAAATCAACGTGTTTGACGCGCCAATAAGGATGGCGCGATCCGTGACAAGATCCGCGATTTGCATCACCGCTTCTTTGTGGGGGATCGTGACATTCACCCCAACAAACCCCATGCGTGGCAAGCTGCGTATCACCTGTTCCAGATCAGCGGCGGCAACATCCATCGGGATATAATGCCCTTGAATGCCATAGGTTTTGAGCCAATGCCCATGCACTTGCGGAGACTTGGAATGCGCTATCGGGGATCCAATCACACCCGCCAGTGGAATTTTTGCCAAAGTCATGTGGGAAGATCTCCGCGCAGGGTCAGATAATTGAGCAGTTCCAAAAGTGGCATACCAAGGACATGAAAGTAATCCCCCTGTATGTTGGAAAACAAACGCACACCTTCTTCTTCGAGCTTATAGCAGCCAACGGCATAGCGTATGCTGTTCCAGTTGCGATCAACGTAGTCTTGCAGATAACCATCACTGATCTCGCGCATCCTCAAACGCACCTGCCCAACATGCCGCCAAATGGGTTTTCCGTCTTCGCACAGAACGGCGGCAGACAGCAGACTGTGGCGATCTCCACGCAAGGCCTGCAATTGATTAATGGCGTCCTGAGCGGTTTGTGGTTTGGACAATAATGTCCCGCGATGATCGAGCACCTGATCACAACCCAGAACCAACGCACCGGGGTTCTTCTCGCTGATCTTTGTGGCTTTCATTTCGGCCAGGGCATCGGCAATGTCGCGGGGTGTTGCGTCCTCGGCCAAAAGCGCCGCTTTGATCATGTCCTCGTCAACGCGCGGTTTGGCAATCTGATGTTGCACACCCGCTTGATCAAGCAACTTGTGACGGATTTCAGAGCCGGAGGCCAAAATGAACGGCTGTGGCATGTGGATAACCTTGTGTGTGACGTTAGGCATTTCTTAAGGACTTCTGGTGCAGAATTCAAAAGCTGTGGGCACGTTTGACGGTTTTTGCCAAAACCGCTGGCTTGTCCGCGATTCCCTCCCAGCTGGATAAGGAAAACTCTCAATGGGGGAGGAATCGTATACCGCTCTTCTTATCCCGCGAGTTATCCACCAGCTTTTAGTAGAATATATATGTTAACATGCTGTTTTTATGAAATTAATTATCCTTTAACCAAATTATATGCACAGAACATGATCAGAGTTCTTCAGTTCGGGATAAATCCTGAATAATTCGTTAATCCACAGGTTTTCGGCTCCCTACAAACAACATCATCTTTCTTATCTTTCTTATTATTATAAGAAGGGCTGAAAGAACGGAGTTGGATATGTCTGATCTGCTTGCCCTTGCTTACCCTTGGACCAAATCCTTGCATATCATCTCGGTCATTGCCTGGATGGCTGCGCTGTTTTATCTGCCTCGCCTGTTTGTTCATCATACCGAACAGGCGGGCCTCAGCGGAGAAAAGCATGATCTCTTTGCTATGATGGAATTCAAACTGGCCAATGTGATCATGCGCCCGGCAATGCATGCCACCTGGACCTTTGGCCTTTTACTGGTCTTCACACCGGGGATCGTCGATTGGACTGCGGTCTGGCCCTACACAAAAGCATTCTGCGTTATTTTGATGACATTGTTCCACACTTGGTTGGTCATTCGTATGAAGGCCTTTCAAAGAGGCGAGAACCATATCACCGGTCGCCAATACCGCATGATGAACGAGGTGCCGACTGTTTTGCTGATCGTGATTGTGATCTCTGTGGTCGTCAAATTCTGAAATATTGACAGTCCCTTGGCGGCTGCTTATACCATGCGCACCTTCCCGTCCGGGAGGGCGACCTAGCATTTACATTCCAATGACGCACAGCCCCGCCTTTGCCAGGGCTGCACAGGATTATTCATGACAACCGATACGCTGAACCTTGCCGACCTGAAGGCGCAAACGCCCAAGAACCTTTTGGCGATGGCCGAAGAGCTTGAGATCGAAAACGCCTCTACGATGCGCAAGGGCGAAATGATGTTCCAGATCCTGCGTGAACGCGCGGATGAAGGCTGGGAAATTTCAGGTGACGGCGTTTTGGAAGTGTTGCAGGACGGGTTTGGCTTTCTGCGCTCCCCCGAGGCGAACTATCTGCCGGGCCCCGATGATATCTACGTCTCGCCTGAGATGATCCGCCAATGGTCCCTGCGGACCGGAGATACCATTGAGGGGCTCATTAAGGCTCCTGACGACAGTGAACGCTACTTTGCCCTGACAGAGGTCACCAAGATCAACTTTGAAGAGCCTGAGAAGGCCCGCCACAAGGTTGCCTTTGAAAACCTCACGCCGCTCTACCCTGATGAGCGTCTGACGATGGAAGTCGAAGATCCAACCGTCAAAGACCGCTCAGCGCGGATCATTGATCTGGTGTCGCCCATCGGTAAAGGCCAGCGATCCTTGATCGTCGCGCCGCCACGCACCGGTAAAACGGTTCTGCTGCAAAACATTGCCAACTCGATCGAGAAAAATCACCCAGAGTGTTATCTAATCGTTCTGCTGATCGACGAACGCCCGGAAGAAGTCACCGACATGCAACGCTCTGTAAAGGGCGAGGTCGTGTCCTCCACCTTTGATGAACCTGCGACGCGTCACGTGGCGGTTTCTGATATGGTCATCGAAAAAGCCAAGCGCCTGGTGGAACACAAACGCGATGTTGTGATCTTGCTCGATTCCATCACGCGGCTGGGCCGTGCGTTCAACACCGTTGTCCCGTCGTCTGGCAAGGTTTTGACCGGTGGTGTGGATGCCAACGCATTGCAACGACCCAAACGTTTCTTTGGTGCTGCGCGAAACATCGAAGAGGGTGGTTCCTTGACCATTATCGCGACTGCCTTGATCGACACAGGCAGCCGCATGGACGAGGTGATCTTTGAAGAATTCAAAGGCACGGGTAACTCCGAGATTGTTCTGGATCGCAAGATCGCTGACAAGCGTGTGTTCCCAGCCATCGACATCCTCAAATCCGGCACCCGGAAAGAAGATCTGTTGGTTGATAAAATTGATCTGCAGAAAACCTTTGTTCTGCGCCGGATTCTCAACCCGATGGGAACCACGGATGCAATTGAATTCTTAATTGGTAAGCTCAAACAAACCAAAACCAATTCGGATTTCTTCGATTCGATGAACACCTGAGTTATTTAATAATAACAATAGGTTATGCATTATGGACACGATCTTTGCCCAAGCGACAGCTGGGGGGCGGGCTGGCGTTTCTGTTGTCCGCCTGTCGGGACCATCTGCCTTTGAAATCGCTGGTAGCATCGCAGGCACACTGCCCAAATCTCATCGGGCTGGCCTGCGGGAGATAAAGACACTGACCGGAGAGGTGATTGACGAGGCTTTGATCTTGCCATTCTCTGCGCCGAACAGTTTCACTGGTGAAGATGTTGTTGAATTTCAATTGCATGGCAGCATCGCGGTGGTCCGGTCCTGTCTTGAGCTTCTTGCGTCTTTCCCTGACGCGCGTTTGGCGGAGGCCGGGGAGTTTACCCGGCGGGCTCTTGAAAATGAGCGTCTGGATCTGGCGCAGGTGGAAGGCCTGGCCGATCTAATCGAAGCTGAGACAGAAGCGCAGCGGAAACAGGCGTTTCGGGTTCTGTCCGGTCACCTTGGTGATCAGGTGGAGCGTTGGCGCAGAGATCTGATCCGAGCAGCGGCGTTGTTGGAAGCCACGATTGATTTCGCTGACGAAGATGTGCCCGTTGATGTAACGCCTGAAGTTGATGATCTGCTGACAGGAGTGATGGACGATCTGAGCAGCGAAATAGCAGGAACGAAGATTGCGGAACGCATTCGGAATGGTTTTGAAGTGGCCATTGTTGGTGCGCCAAATGCCGGAAAATCGACCCTGTTAAACGCTCTT
This sequence comes from Sulfitobacter mediterraneus, assembly GCF_003054325.1. Classification (GTDB taxonomy): domain Bacteria; phylum Pseudomonadota; class Alphaproteobacteria; order Rhodobacterales; family Rhodobacteraceae; genus Sulfitobacter; species Sulfitobacter mediterraneus. The sequence goes on along the minus strand of NZ_QBKU01000001.1, from coordinate 546,851 downwards.
GCAGGGCGAGATGCGGCCATCACATCAGAGATTGCCGGTACTACCAGAGACATTATCGAAGTGCGCATGGATCTGGGTGGTCTCCCGGTGACGCTTCTTGATACCGCGGGATTGCGAGAAAGCGATGATGTGATTGAAGCCCTCGGTGTTGATCTTGCGATGACCCGGGCAACGTCTGCAGATCTGCGAATTTTCCTCGCATCGCCGGGGGAAGCACTCATGCTTGAACCTGGGGTTGATGATATTGTCGTCCGACCCAAAGCTGATCTATTAGGCGATGATGAAAACGCTGTATCAGGCAAAACTGGTCAGGGCATTGATGCTTTGGTCAAGCGGGTGCAAGAATATTTGGCAGAGCGGAGTTTGGCCGCCGGATTGGCGACGCACGAACGACACCGAATTGCGATGGAACGTGCGGCAGTAAATCTTGAAACTGTGCGCGGGATATTGGCGCGGGGGTCGGAACACTATGATATAGCGGCAGAGGAGCTGCGGTCTTCGATTCGAACCTTGGAAACACTGGTTGGCCGGATCGACGTGGAAAACCTGTTGGATGAAATCTTCTCCAGCTTCTGCTTGGGTAAATAATGGAGTGTTTCACGTGAAACATTTTGAGGTCATCGTAATTGGTGGGGGCCACGCCGGGGCTGAAGCTGCGCATGCCGCAGCTCGGATGTCAGCGAACACCGCTCTTGTAACTATGACAGAGGCCGGGATCGGTGTGATGTCCTGCAATCCGGCGATTGGCGGGCTTGGCAAGGGGCATCTCGTACGTGAGATTGACGCCATGGATGGTGTGATGGCCCGCGTTGCGGACAAGGCCGGTATTCAGTTCCGTTTGCTGAACCGTCGCAAAGGCCCAGCTGTGCAAGGCCCCCGGGCACAGGCGGACCGAAAAATCTACCGTACCCAAATGTTGGCAGAGATCAAAAGTCAGGAAAACCTGAGTATTATTGAAGGTGAGGTCACCGATCTGATTGTCGAGGATGGAACGGTTGGCGGCGTTATTCTGGCAGATGGACAGTCAATTACAGCAGATGCTGTGATCCTCACGACGGGCACATTCCTGCGAGGCGTCATTCATATCGGTGAGGTCTCGCGATCTGGTGGCAGGATGGGCGACAAGGCATCGAACAAGCTGGCCGAAACCATCGACAGGTTTGATCTCCCTATGGGGCGGCTCAAAACGGGCACTCCACCAAGATTGGATGGTCGCACGATCAATTGGGATGTGTTAGACGATCAGCCTGGTGATGCAGAACCGGTATTGTTTTCCTTCCTCTCGACGCAAACAACAGCACCGCAAATTTCATGCGGTATTACGCATACCAACGAAAAGACACACGAAATTATCCGTGCCAATCTGGAAAGATCAGCGATGTACGGTGGCCATATTGATGGTGTTGGTCCCCGGTACTGCCCCTCGATCGAGGATAAGGTCGTCCGATTTGCCGATAAGGATTCCCATCAAGTGTTCCTGGAGCCTGAAGGCGCAGATGATCACACGGTGTATCCAAACGGTATCTCCACATCATTGCCAGAAGATGTGCAGCTGGATTATGTCCGTTCAATGAAGGGGCTTGAGAATGCTGTTATCCTTCAACCCGGGTATGCTATCGAGTATGACTATATTGATCCGCGGGCGCTAAAGGCGACATTGGAGTTGCGAAAAGTGCCGGGGCTCTATTTGGCCGGTCAAATCAACGGCACAACAGGATATGAAGAGGCGGCCGCGCAGGGGTTGGTTGCGGGTTTGAACGCCGCGCTCTCTGCCAAAGGTCGGGATCCGGTCACCTTCAGCCGTGCAGACAGCTATATCGGCGTGATGATTGATGATTTGACCACACGCGGTGTGACTGAACCCTACCGGATGTTTACCTCTCGGGCTGAATTCAGGCTGTCGTTGCGTGCAGACAACGCAGACCAACGCCTAACGCCATTGGCGATCCAGCTTGGATGCGCTTCAAGTCAAAGAACGAACGCCTTTCAGGCGAAGCTGGATGAGTTGACGCGTGTCAAAGCAAAGCTCACGTCGGCCACCTTTACGCCGAAAGAAGCAATTCAAGCAGGCATAGAGATCAGTCAGGATGGCAACCGTCGTAGCGCCTTTCAGTTGCTGTCCTTTCCGGATATGAAATTTGCAGATATTCTGCCACTTGTGCCGGAACTTGACGGCGTGGCGCTTGAGATCTCTGAACAAATTGAACGAGATGCGCTGTATTCTAACTATCTAGGCCGGCAGCAAAAGGACATTGAGGCCTTGCGTAAAGATGAGGCACAGCGGATTCCAGACAGTTTTCCCTATTCTGCACTCGAAGGTCTGTCGAATGAATTGAAGGCAAAGCTGATTGCGGCGCAGCCGGAAACGCTCGCCCAAGCGGCACGGATTGACGGAATGACACCGGCAGCTTTGACGCTTTTGCTTGCTCGTTTGCGCCGTGATACCGGAAAGAAAACCGCATGAGCGACGAAACTGATTTGAATGTTTCACGTGAAACATTGGACAAGCTCAAAGTATTTGTTGCGCTGGTCGAGAAGTGGACCGTAAAGATCAACCTGATCTCAAAAGCAAGTATTCCTCACATCTGGAATCGGCATATTGTGGATTCAGCACAATTATTTGAACTGGCGCCAAAGCAAGGTCATTGGGTCGACATTGGGAGCGGCGGAGGCTTTCCCGGGGTAGTTCTGGCCATTCTGGCATCGGAAAACCCGGATTCGCTTCGATTTACTCTGGTAGAAAGCGATCAGAGAAAATGCGCATTCCTGCGAACCGCTTCTAGAGAGCTTGATCTCGGGGTTACCGTGCGATCAGACCGTATTGAAAGCATCGAACCTCTGAAGGCGGACATTCTTACAGCACGCGCCTTGGCAGATCTGAGCGATTTGCTTGGTTTCGCTGATCGTCATCTATTGCCGACTGGGCTGGCCTTGTTCCCAAAGGGTGCACAATGGAAAAAAGAAGACCAGGAAGCGCGGAGGCTGTGGTCCTACGATTGTGAACCTGTCAGAAGTAAAACCAGCGCCGATGCCGCTATCTTGAGTATCAAGGAAATTGCCCGTGTCTGATCTGTCTCGCCCCAACGGTCCCAAGATTATTGCTGTTGCCAATCAAAAGGGCGGGGTTGGCAAAACAACAACTGCGATAAATCTCGCTGCGGCGTTGGTAGAAGAGGGCAAGCGGGTGCTGCTTGTTGATCTTGATCCGCAGGGCAATGCCTCGACCGGACTAGGTATTGAGCTGGAAGATCGGGTTTACACGACCTATGAGCTTCTTCTTGAAGACATTGATCTGGATGAGGTTATTCAGGATACCGACTACCAAGGATTGTTGATTGTTCCTGCGACAGTTGATCTGAGTTCGGCGGATATCGAGCTGATATCGAACGAAAAGCGCAGCTTTCTATTGCATGATGCCCTGCGTCAAACGCAGATGGACCGCTATGAACTGGACTATATCCTGATTGACTGCCCGCCATCGCTCAATTTGCTGACGGTGAATGCGATGATTGCCTCCCATTCGATCCTTGTGCCGTTGCAAAGTGAGTTCTTTGCGTTGGAAGGGTTGTCCCAGTTAATGATGACGATCCGCGAGGTTCGGCAAACCGGTAACAAGGACCTGCGGATTGAGGGGGTTGTGCTTACAATGTACGACAAGCGCAACAACCTATCGCAGCAGGTTGAGCAGGATGCGCGCAGCAATCTTGGTGATCTGGTGTTTGAAACGATGATCCCTCGAAATGTAAGGGTGAGTGAAGCGCCCAGCTATGCTATGCCAGTGCTGGCCTATGACCCTCAGTCCAAGGGGGCCGAGGCCTATCGCGATTTGGCTAAAGAATTGATCAAAAACAACATCTGAGGATGCAGAGATGGCTGATAAACAAGATCGCAAGCGTGGATTAGGCCGTGGCTTGTCCGCCCTTATGGCCGATGTCGCAGAGACCGAAGCGACCACAGCTCAAGGGCCCGTCGCAACGGAGCAGTATATCCCGATTGAGCGGATTTCACCGAACCCCGAGCAGCCACGCAAGCGGTTTGCCAAGGAAGATCTCGATGATTTGGCGGCATCGATCAAAGAAAAAGGCGTTATTCAGCCTTTGATCGTCCGCAAGCGAAGCGATGATACCTACGAGATCGTCGCAGGTGAACGCCGTTGGCGGGCGGCGCAATTGGCCCAGTTGCACGAACTGCCTGTCGTGGTCCGCGAATTCACCGATGTCGAAGTTCTTGAAGTGGCGATCATCGAGAATATTCAGCGTGCGGATTTGAATGCGATTGAAGAAGCAGCCGGTTATCGGCAATTGATGGACAAGTTCGGCCATACTCAGGAAAAGATGGCCGAAGCCCTTGGTAAAAGCCGCAGTCACATCGCGAACTTGCTGCGGCTTTTGAATTTGCCTCAGCCCGTGTTGGACATGGTGCGCGATGGCGATTTGAGCGCAGGACATGCGCGTGCGCTTGTGCCCGCGTTGGATCCGGTCAAGCTGGCCAAAGAAATCATCAAAAAGGGCCTATCCGTTCGTGCTGCTGAAGCTTTGGTAAAGAAGGAACAGCAACCCGGTTCGGGCGATGTGGTCGAAGGCAAAAAACCAGCGGAGAAAGTTGAGAAAGACGCAGATACCAAGGCGTTGGAAGGTGATCTTACTGCAGCACTTAAGATGAAAGTTGTTCTGAACCACAAGCCAGGCCAAGAGAAAGGTCAGCTCACTGTGCATTACGATTCGCTGGATGAACTGGACGAATTGTGCCGTGTGTTGAGCGGCTCCTAGTCGGGTATCAAATTCTCAATGACGGCGTTTAGAACGTTAAAGCCCTGATCTGAAACGATAATTCGATCATCTGTCGCGTGGATCATACCAATCTCGCTCAGGTGGTCGAGTTTATCCTTGGGCAGCGGTTTTCCGGCGATCTGAGCGAACCGCTTTGGATCAATCCCTTCCTTTAACCGCAGGCCCATCAACAGAAATTCAATCGCCTGTTCTGATTGATCTAGCAAGCTACGAGATTTTCCCGTTGTGCCATTTGCGACTTTCTCCAGCCAGAGCTTTGGATTGCTCAAACAAACTGTTGCCTGTCGCCGGCCATTAATTGTGATGCGCCCATGAGCCCCCGGACCGATGCCGATATAGTCACCATACCGCCAGTAGATCAGATTATGCCGCGATTGGGCGCCATCTCGTGCGTGGTTTGAAACCTCATATCCTGGCATTCCCATGTCATTGCAAACATCTTGGGTCAGCGTGTAAAGGTCTGCGCCCAGATCTTCGTCCGGTAATCCGCGCAAGCCGCCACGGGCATAGCGGTCGCCAAACGCGGTGCCTTGTTCAATGGTAAGCTGATAAAGCGATATATGGTCTATCGCCAGGTTTAGTGCCTGCTTTAGCTCACCCTCCCACGCCTGCGCGGTCTGGTTCTGCCGTCCATAAATCAGATCGAAACTCACCCGCTCAAACGCGCCTCGCGCAACATCAAAGGCTGTCAGCGCCTCCTTTGCGGTGTGAATGCGGCCAAGGCGACGGAGATCGTCATTGTTCAAAGCCTGTATCCCCATCGAGATGCGGCTGATCCCAGCGTCTCGATAAGCGGCAAAACGTCCTGCCTCAACTGAGCTGGGGTTCGCTTCTAGGGTGATTTCAAGATCGTTGGCTGTGGGCCAATGAGTTTTGATGGCGTTGATCACGTCCGCTACAACGTCAGGGTCCATCAGGCTGGGCGTTCCGCCACCAAAGAATACGGCGTTCAGGATACGGCCCTTGGTTTCACTTGCGGTGCGTTTCAGCTCTGACAAATAGCCATCACGCCATGCGCGTTGATCAATTTGCCTGCTGACATGGCTGTTGAAATCGCAATAGGGGCATTTCGCTTCGCAAAACGGCCAATGGATATAGAGGCCAAAGCCGCCGTTTTGCCAATCTTCAGTCAAAACAAGCCGAAATCAGTTTGGCAAAGGCATCGGCCCGGTGGCTGATCGCGTTTTTCTGATCGGCGTCCATTTCTGCAAAGGTGATGTCATAACCGTCGGGCATGAACATCGGGTCATAGCCATGCCCCAATTTGCCGCGCATCGGCCAAACCAAGGTTCCGTTAACACGCCCTGCAAAAACCTCATCGTGTCCATCGGGCCAAGCCAGAACCAGCGTGGCACAAAACCGGGCGCGGCGGGGGTGTGGCGCGGATTTTTCTTCAAGCAGGTTGTGGGTTTTGGTCATTGCCATGACAAAATCACGGCCTGTTGGAGTTTCAGCCCAATCTGCAGTGTATACCCCAGGTGCACCACCCAGTGCCTCGACTTCGATCCCGGAATCATCGGACAGGGCGGGCAGGCCGGTGGCTTGCGCGGCGGCATGGGCCTTGATCCGCGCATTGCCGACAAAGGTGGATTCAGTTTCTTCTGGTTCTGGCAATTTTAATTCTGCCGCACCAACCACAGAAACACCGCGCGGAGCGAACAATTGCTGCATCTCTTCCAGTTTGCCCGCGTTGTGCGTGGCAATCAGGATGCGGTTTTCTGTGAATTTGCGGGTCACGCAGTGACGTCCTTTTGGATTGCGACCAGCTCGGACACACCTTTTTCGGCGAGATCCATCAACTGGTTCATCTGATCACGGGAATACGTGGACCCTTCAGCGCTCATCTGCACTTCGATCAGCTGTTTTGAGCCGGTCATGATAAAGTTGCCATCGACGCCCGCTTCGGAGTCTTCAGGATAATCGAGATCAAGCACAGGTTGGCCCGCGTAGATGCCACAGCTGATCGCCGCCACTGGATCTACCAACGGATCAGTGATCACATCGCCAGCTTTCATCAGCTTGTTGACCGCAAGGCGCAGCGCGATCCAACCGCCAGTGATCGAGGCGCAGCGGGTGCCGCCATCGGCCTGTAATACATCGCAATCCACGGTGATTTGACGTTCGCCCAATGCAACCCGATCCACACCTGCCCGCAAGGACCGGCCGATCAAACGCTGAATTTCAACTGTGCGACCGCCTTGTTTGCCAGCTGTGGCCTCACGGCGCATCCGGGTGTTGGTGGCGCGGGGCAACATGCCGTATTCTGCGGTGACCCAACCCAAGCCGGAGCCTTTGATAAACGGCGGCACGCGGTCTTCGATGGTTGCGGTACACAACACATGGGTATCGCCCATCTTGATGAGCGCCGACCCTTCGGCATGTTTGGTAAAGCCAACCTCAACAGAGACAGCACGCATTTCATCAAGTTTCCGGCCAGAGGGACGCATATTCATTCCTTTACTGTTTGAACCGGGGATAGCGTCCGACCTATGCTGTATGCAAGCCCGATTGACGTTTAGCCTTGCTGCACCTTTATTATCTCCTAAACAGGTAAGAAGATGACAGAGACCTCAGATCTACTCAAAGAGATGAACGACCGGTCCCGCGAAGTGTTTCGCCGGGTGGTTGAGGGCTATCTGGCGAATGGAGATCCTGTTGGCTCCCGCACGCTCACTCGTGATTTCAGCGAAAAGGTTAGCGCGGCAACGATCCGCAATGTGATGCAGGATCTTGAGTATCTCGGCGTGTTGGGATCGCCGCATGTCAGCGCGGGGCGCATTCCAACCCAGTTGGGCTTGCGGATGTTTGTTGATGGGATGATCGAACTGGGTGATCCGACAGAGACAGACCGCGAGAAAATTGATGCAACGCTAGGCGATAACGCATCAGATGTGGGCGGGCTTCTGGACCGTGTCGGCTCTGCCTTGTCGGGTGTCACGCAAGGGGCGTCATTGGTCATGACGCCGAAACACGAAGCGCCCATCAAACATATCGAGTTTGTTTCGCTGTCACAGGATCGGGCGCTGGTTGTTCTGGTGTTTTCTGACGGTCATGTTGAAAACAGGCTGTTCACACCACCGCCCGGCCAAACGCCAAGTTCCATGCGGGAGGCGGCAAATTTTCTGAATGCACTGGTGGAAGGCAAAACCATCAGCGAACTTCAGCACACAATTGAACGGGAAATCGCGCAAAGGCGGCAAGAAATTGATGTGCTGGCCCGCGATATGGTGGAGAGTGGTCTCGCGCTTTGGCAGGGCGATGACACCAGTACAGAGCGGTTGATTGTCCGGGGCAGGTCGAATCTGTTGGGAACGGAAGCCGAAGCTGAGGATCTGGAGCGCATCCGCAGCCTCTTTGATGATCTGGAACGCAAGCGCGACATCGCCGAATTTCTGGATTTGGCCGAGGGCGGTGACGGTGTGCGCATTTTTATCGGCTCAGAAAACAAACTTTTCTCACTTTCGGGTTCCTCTCTGGTGTTTTCCCCTTATATGAACGCTGATCGAAAGGTGATTGGTGCGGTCGGCGTGATTGGCCCCACCCGCCTGAACTATGGACGTATCGTGCCCATTGTGAATTACACGGCACAGCTGGTCGGAAAACTGGTCTCCGATCGGAGTTAGAGGTGAAAAATGGCAGAGCCCAAGGAAAACGATTTTCTCGACGATATTGAGCAAGCGATGGCAGAGGAATTTGCCGAAGACGCGGCCGAGATTGATGATGAAGCGCTGGAGCTGGATCAGCTTCGTGCGGATCGGGATCAGTACAAGGACCGCTTTATGCGGGCGTTGGCCGATGCGGAGAACGCTCGCAAGCGGTCTGACAAGGATCGCCGTGAGGCAGAGAACTACGGCGGGTCAAAGCTGGCCCGCGATATGCTGCCGGTTTATGACAATATGAAACGCGCCCTTGAGGCCGCAACCGAAGAGCAGCGGCAGGTGTCTGGCCCGTTGCTTGAGGGTGTGGAACTGACCATGCGCGAGTTGCTGAATGTGTTCAAGAAACACGGGATCGAAGTGATTGCGCCTGAAGTTGGCGACAAGTTTGATCCGCAGCACCATCAGGCCATGTTCGAAGCGCCGGTGCCAGGCACCAAAGCGGGCGATATCATTCAGGTGGCGGCAGAAGGGTTCATGTTGCATGACCGTTTGCTGCGTCCCGCACAGGTTGGGGTATCCTCGCAACCAGCGGGATAAGAGATTCTTGCCTTCGGCGAGAATATTTTGAGCCAAAAAGGAAGAGGTGGTCAGTCTTTGACCGCCTCTTTTAGTTTGTACAGCAGATCAAGCGCCTCTCGCGGGGTAAGCTCGTCTGGCATGACTGCCTTGAGTTGCTCTTCTACCTCGGATTTCTGTGCCGGGGCAGGGGCCGGCGTTGCGCTCACTGAAAACAGCGGAAGATCATCAATCAGCGTTTTCTGGGTTGCCCCGCCCTCACGCTCACCTTTTTCCAATGCATCAAGAACAACGCGGGCGCGGGCAATCACCGCATCTGGGAGACCCGCCAATTGGGCGACTTGTACACCATAAGACCGATCTGCCGCGCCCTTGCGGACCTCATGCAAAAAGATCACCTCGCCCTCCCATTCTTTCACCGCGACTGTGGCATTATCCACGCCATCCAACTTGCCGGAAAGGGCAGTCATCTCGTGGTAATGGGTGGCAAAAAGCGCCCGAGAGCGGTTCACATCATGCAAATGCTCAAGCGTGGCCCAAGCGATCGACAGCCCATCATAGGTCGCAGTGCCGCGGCCAATCTCATCCAGGATCACCAAGGCGCGGTCGTCTGCCTGATTGAGAATGGCCGCTGTTTCGACCATCTCGACCATGAAGGTAGACCGCCCTCGTGCCAGATCATCGGAGGCGCCAACGCGGCTGAAAAGCTGGCTGATCATACCGATATGCGCAGAAGCGGCGGGGACGAAGCTGCCCATTTGCGCCATCAGCGCGATCAGCGCGTTTTGCCGCAGGAATGTCGATTTACCGGCCATGTTGGGGCCGGTCAGCAACCAAATATTCGCATCAGTGTTTGAGGCGCTGAGATCGCAGTCGTTGGCGATGAACGGATCACCCGATTGTTGGGCCAGGGCGCGTTCCACGACCGGATGACGCCCGCCCTTGATGCCAAAGGCACGGCTGTTGTCGACCTTGGGCCGCGTCCAGTTCTCCGCCAACGCCAGATCGGCCAGTCCGGCGGCCAGATCAATCTCGGCCAATGCGGTTGCCGTGACACCGATCTGAGCGGCGTTTTCTAGAATGGCGGCCTTGAGGTTTTCGAAGAGCCGTTTTTCGATCTCAAGTGCGTGATTGCCCGCATTGAGGATCTTGGTCTCCATCTCCGACAATTCTACCGTGGTGAAGCGCACCTGATTGGCGGTTGTCTGACGGTGGATGAAGGTTTCGGACAGCGGCGGCGCGAGCATCTTATCGGCGTGAGTGGTGGTAGTTTCTATAAAGTAGCCCAGCACGTTGTTGTGCTTGATCTTCAGTGTCGAAATCCCAGTAATAGAGACGAAACTCTGCTGCATTTCTGCAATGACTGACCGCCCCTCATCGCGCAGCTTTCGCGATTCATCTAGGTCATCGTTATAACCTTCGGCGATAAAACCGCCGTCGCGGGACAACAGCGGCGGCTCAGCCACCAATGCCGCATCGAGCAGTGCGATCAAATCAGTATGACCCGTCAGGCTTTTGGCGGCGGTGTTTAACAGATCGGGCAATTCGAATGACGCAAGCTGGTTCTCCAAAAGCTCCGCCTCGGATAACCCATTGCGGATTGCCGCCAGATCGCGTGGGCCACCTCGATCAAGAGAAAGACGCGAAAGGGCGCGATCAAGATCAGGTACTTTGCGTAAATGAGCGCGAACATCCTGTATCAACCGGCGCTGTTCTGTGCAGAATGAAATCGCATCAAGCCGCTTTATAACAGTCTCTAATGCGCGAGACGGACTTGCGATCCGGCGCTCCAAAAGTCTTGCGCCTCCGGCGGTGCAGGTGCGATCCATGATCGACAAAAGTGATCCGGCGCGGCCGCCTGTCATGCTGTGGGTCAGTTCGAGATTGCGGCGGGTTGCGGCGTCAATTTGAACGCTGCGTGTCTCGCTTTCTTTTTGAGGAGGGCGCAGAAGCGGGAGTTTGCCTTTTTGGGTTATCTCCAAATAGTCAATTAGAGCGCCCATTGCGGAGATTTCGGCCCTCGAAAAACCGCCAAAGGCATCAAGTGTGGCGATGCTGAACAGATCGCAGATCCGTTTTTCCGCCGCCGCGCTGTCAAATGCGGATCGTGCGACCCCCGTCAGCGCGAGCCCAAAATCCGAGACTAAATCGAAGAATTCCGACTCTTTCGCCTCAGATACGATCAACTCTGATGGAGAAAGACGCGCCAGCTCTGGGCTCAACCGAACGGTGGCCAGTGGCATGACGTGAAAGGCGCCGGTGGATATGTCGACCCAAGCCAAGGCCGATGCATCGCGCACCTCTGCAAATGCGGCGAGGTAGTTGTGGCGGCGCGGTTCAAGAAGGGCTTCCTCGGTCAGGGTGCCGGGGGTGACAAGGCGGACAACATCTCGTTTGACTACGGATTTGTAGCCGCGCTTTTTCGCTTCGGCTGGGCTTTCCATTTGTTCGCAAACGGCAACACGAAACCCTTTGCGGATCAGCGTAAGCAGATACCCCTCGGCGGCATGAACCGGCACGCCGCACATCGGAATGTCTTTGCCGGCGTGTTTGCCGCGTTTGGTGAGGGCGATATCCAGCGCCTCGGCGGCGGCAACCGCATCATCAAAGAACATCTCGTAGAAATCACCCATGCGATAAAACAAAAGGGCATCGGCATATCCGGCCTTGAGCTCAAGATATTGCGCCATCATCGGCGTGACTTTTTCTTCGCTCACTGGTTTCTCCCCCGCATGCCTGTCTGTACAAAACCAAGCGGTCTGAGGAAAGAGGTCGGCAGTCAGAGATGTTGCTAGACCGGCGCATTCTTGGTGTTAAAATCCGGTTAACACCACCTGATGAGAGATCCAGCCGCCCGTGCGCAACAAGATTGACCTGTCCTTGCCGCCAGAAACCTTGTTTCACAATCCCTGGAGCGATCCGGGGTTTTTTCTGCTGAACCTGCCGGAATTTATCTGGAGACCCAGGGAGCGGGCCGTGATTGAAGGTTTCGCCGTCAGCGCGCATGAGCAGGTCAACAAGAAGATCCGGTCATTTCTGGCGGTCACGAAGCGGCAAAAAACCTTTACCAAGGCGATCGAATACAATGCTGCCCCGGTCTATCTTGAGCAGGCGAGCTTTCGAAAATCGCACATCATGGTTCATGATCGAATGTTGCTCAACGGCGCATCAGGTGTGCGGTTGATCAATCGGTTTCATTGGGAGAACGAAGAGGCGGACGAAAACAGTGTTGATCAGGTACAGACCTACCTTTCGGCCTGTCAGAATGAGAACGAAGATCGCGTACTTCCATCTGTTTTGCCCAATTTAGAGACTGATACTGACGTTGCTATCGAATGCCGGAACACGTTTAACTTTTACCACTTCATCACAGAGTCGCTGTCACAATTGACAGTTCTTGATGGGCTCAATTTCACGGGAAGTGTTTATTTCCATTTTCCAAACCAAGAAGAAAAACAAAGGCCGTTCGCGCAAGCATTTGTCGATGCGTTGTTTCCTGAACTTGCGGGGCGGGTGTTTTTTGAACGGACGCCAAAGGAGTATGACAACGTCATATCTACCTATGAGTTTTTGGGCGGTCACTATCAGGCACCGCGTGAGAGCATCAGTGGAATAGAGGATTATGCGCCAAAACCGTTTGCAGACGGGGACGGTTTGGCAAATGTGAGTGGTCAGGCGGTTCTTGCCATGAACTGCGTCAGTTCGCCGCTGATTGCATTGCGAAACCGGGGATTGGCGGCTGTTGAGGGGCAAGGTTTCAGCCATCTGCCGAAACGTTTCTTTGTGGGGCGCGATGATCGCCAAAGCCGGGCGCGGCACATGGAGGGCGAAGATCTGCTGTTTGATCATCTGCGGCTGTTTGACTTTGAATATGTGGTGTTTGAAAATCTGTCCCCGCTGGAGCAGGTGGCGATTATGGCGCAGGCTGAGGTGATGATTTCCTATCACGGGGCGGGCTTTACCAACATGTTGTTCGCCAATCCTGATGCCTATGTGATTGAGCTGGGTACACTGCAAACCGCGCAATTTCGCTGGGGTGATTTCTGGCCATTGGCGAATGCGGCGCAATGTCGATACATCAGCTTTTTTGCGGATCACAACATGGAAAACCCCTTGTTAGAGCCGAGTTTCAAGCAAGATGGGATTGTTCCGGTACGGTTGGGAGAGGCAGCGACAGCCGGGATTATGGCCTTTGTTGTGACCTTGCTGGGCCATTTTCCAAAGTTGACGAAATTGCCGGTTCTGCTCGAAACATCTGCCCGCGTCTTGCAGGCTGGCGCGCCGGACAAGGCGGCAGATCTTATCGATCAACATTCGGAGTTTTTGGACCGCGATGCGGAGCTTTGTCTGATCAAGGCGGATTGCCACAAAGAACTGGACGAACCCAAATCAGAACTGATGGCGCTGGATCTGGCCTATAAGGCGGATCGTAGCCGTTGGCAGACTTTGGTGCGGATGATCTGGTGTGCAAACCGGTGTGAGCGTCCGCAGGTGATACGCTGGGCTTTGTCGCGGCTCGAACGTGATTTTCCGGAACGGCACGAGAACTTCGTTACCGCACATAATTGGGTCAAATACGTCACCTGATTGTATGCTCGTGCTTTGCTGTCTATGACTCGTCTAAACAGCAGAAAGCCGATCCCGTGACCAAGAACCGTATTACCTCAGAAGAAGCGCTTGCCTTCCACCTTGAACCCAGCCCCGGCAAGTTTGAGATCAGCGCAACCGTCCCGATGACCACCCAACGCGATTTGAGCCTGGCCTATTCGCCTGGTGTTGCCGTGCCTTGTGAGGCGATCGCGGAAACGCCTGAAACGGCTTATGACTACACCAACAAGGGCAACCTTGTGGCGGTGATCTCTAACGGGACCGCAGTTCTGGGGCTTGGCAATCTGGGCGCGTTGGCATCCAAGCCTGTGATGGAGGGCAAGGCGGTTCTGTTCAAGCGGTTCGCCGATGTGAACTCCATCGATATCGAGCTGGATACCGAAGACACCGAGGCCTTTATCAATGCTTGCAAGTTGATGGGGCCGACCTTTGGCGGGATCAACCTCGAAGATATCAAAGCGCCGGAATGTTTCATCATTGAGCAGCGTCTGAAAGAAGAGATGGATATCCCTGTCTTTCATGATGATCAGCACGGCACAGCGGTGATCTGTGCGGCGGGTCTGCTGAATGCTCTGCATATTTCTGGCAAAAAGATCGAAGATGTTAAAATTGTTCTGAATGGCGCAGGTGCGGCGGGTATTGCCTGTCTTGAGCTGCTCAAGGCCATGGGTGCAAGGCATGACAATTGCATCATGTGTGACACCAAAGGGGTGATTTACCAAGGCCGTACCGAGGGTATGAACCAGTGGAAATCGGCGCATGCAGCAAACACCAAGTTGCGCACTTTGGAAGATGCCATGAAAGACGCCGATGTCTTTCTTGGCGTGTCTGTCAAAGGTGCCGTGACCCCCGATATGGTCGCCAGCATGGCAGACAATCCGGTGATCTTTGCCATGGCAAACCCTGATCCGGAAATCACGCCGGAAGAGGCGCACGAGGTGCGTATGGATGCCATCGTCGCCACCGGGCGCAGTGATTATCCAAATCAGGTGAACAACGTTCTGGGCTTTCCCTACCTGTTCCGCGGCGCGCTGGATATTCATGCCCGAGCGATCAACGACGAGATGAAGATCGCCTGCGCCCATGCGCTTGCCAATCTTGCGCGGGAAGATGTGCCAGACGAAGTTGCTGTGGCCTATGGTAAGACGCTGAGCTTTGGCCGCGACTACATCATTCCCACGCCGTTTGATCCACGGCTGATCCACCGCATTCCGCCAGCGGTTGCGCGGGCGGGGATGGATACCGGTGTGGCCCGACGTCCGATCATTGACATGGACGCCTATGAGCTAAACCTGAAATCCCGCATGGACCCAACCGCGAATATCCTGCGCGGCATCAATGCCCGTGCACGGGCCAATCAGGCACGGATGGTCTTTGCAGAGGGCGATGATCCACGGGTATTGCGGGCGGCGGTGATGTATCAACGCTCCGGCCTTGGCAAAGCTTTGGTTGTAGGCCGGCCCGATGATGTCAAAGCCAAGCTGGAAGCAACCGGTATGGCGGATGCAGTTCGAGAGCTGGAGGTGGTGAACGCCGCCAACACCATGCATTTGGACAGCTACAAGGACTACCTTTATGGCCGTTTGCAGCGGCGCGGTTTTGACAAAAAAGACATTCACCGTCTGGCCGCCCGTGATCGTCATGTGTTTGGCGCATTGATGCTGGCGCATGGGCATGGTGATGGGCTTGTCACCGGCGCAACGCGCAAATCTGCGCATGTGCTGGAGCGGATCAACCATGTGTTTGAGGCAAATGCCGAGCATGGCGCGGCAGGATTTACAGCGTTGATGCACAAGGGGCGGATCGTGTTTATTGCCGATACGCTGGTGCATGAATGGCCGGATGAAAATGATCTGGCGAATATCGCAGAAAGCGGCGCGCGGGTTGCGCGGCATATGGGGCTTGAGCCACGTGTGGCCTTCGTCAGCTTCTCGACATTTGGCTATCCGGTGTCGGAACGCGCCGAAAAGATGCACCTCGCACCGACCGTTCTGGACGCGCGTGGCGTCGATTTTGAATACGAGGGCGAAATGACTGTGGATGTGGCCCTGAACGCAGCGGCACAGAAAAGCTATCCGTTCTCGCGTTTGACGGGGCCTGCGAACATTCTGGTGGTACCAGCGCGGCACTCGGCCAGCATCTCTGTTAAGCTGATGCAGGAAATGGGCGGCGCAACGGTGATTGGGCCGATTTTGACGGGCTTAGATCAATCAATCCAGATTTGCTCGACCAACGCGACAGCCAACGACATTCTGAACATGGCGATCCTTGCGGCTTGTGAGGTTGGTAAATGATCTGGAACCTCGGTTCGATCAATGCGGATAACTTTTACCGGGTGCCGCATTTGCCCGAACCGGGGGAGACCCTCGCCGCGACCGGCTTTGACCGTGGGCTGGGGGGCAAGGGAACGAATATGTCTGTTGCCGCGGCGCGTGCCGCGGCGCGGGTTATGCATATTGGTGCAGTGGGCGCTGATGGAGCTTGGGCCAAGGACCGGTTGCTGGAATATGGCGTGGATACGCAACATATTTCCGTGGTCGCGCTGCCGACTGGTCATGCCAATATCTGCGTTGATCCGGCTGGTGAAAACAGCATCGTTCTTTATCCGGGTGCCAATCATGCCATCACCGAACAGATGATAGGCGCGGCATTGGCAGAGGCATCGCCGGGCGATTTTCTTTTGATGCAGAACGAAACACTCGGCCAACAGTTTGCTGCTGAAACGGCGCAGACTTTGGGATTGCGTGTAGCCTATGCAGCCGCCCCGTTTGACGCCGAAGCTGTGGCAGGGCTGGCGCACATGGCGGATTTGCTGATCCTGAACGAGGTTGAAGCAGCGCAATTGTTATCGGCAACCGGGCAGCAATTGTCAGATCTGCCGTTGGATGATGTGGTTGTCACGCTTGGTGGTGATGGATGCAAATGGGTCTCTAACAGAGGGAATATCACCCAAACATATGCGGCCTATCCTGCCGATCCGGTCGATACGACAGGGGCCGGGGATACGTTCACGGGCTATCTTCTGGCCGGGCTCGATCGTGGAATGGATATGGCGGATGCGATTGATCTGGCGATGCAGGCCGGGGCGCTGATGGTGGCACGGCACGGCACCGCAGATGTGATCCCTGACCTCAAAGAAATCCTCGACCACGATTTTGGTTAATTCACGAACGGTGCATCCGCACCCCAAAGCTGTTTGACCCGTTTGTCACGGCCACAGCCCTTGCGATACCGTTTGTAGGCAACAGCCTTTTTTACACCAATCCCAACGCTGCTGATCGCGAGGCGCTCTGTGCTTTTGTAATAGTCCTGGTGATACTCATCGGCGGCATAGAATTTTGCAGCAGGCAAGATTGGGGTGACGATGTTTTGCCCCAGCTCGGCTTGCGCCTCTGACTTGGCCTTTTCAGCGGCGGCTTTTTGCGCTGGGCCATTTGCAAAAATAGCTGTGCGGTAGGTTGGCCCACGGTCGCAGAATTGTCCGCCTGCGTCGGTTGGATCAATGGATCGAAAGAACAGCGACAGGATCGTATCGCGGCTGACCACTGCGGGATCAAACTGGATCTGGACCGCTTCATAATGACCGGTGCCGCCAGATGTGACCTGCTTGTAGGTCGGGTTTTTGGTTTTCCCGCCCGCGAACCCTGACACAGCTTCCTTGACCCCTTTGACGGATTCAAAGTCGGATTCAACGCACCAGAAACAGCCGCCCGCCACAACCAGTGTTTCGGTGCCTGCTGCATGGGCATGGGGCGCGCGGGCGCAAATGCCAACCACGATCAACGCGGCAAGGGCAAAGGCCTTGAAGTTGGAGAGTTTATTCATTGTCTGCTCCTCTTGGTTGCGATCAAGCTGCCGTTCTGTCTGAGCTAGCGCAAGTGCGACAGGCGCCAAGTCACGCGGTGGTGAAGGCAATTTACCGCTTGGCTTGCCTTCGTAACATTTCTAGCGTCGCCCTTGGTCTGCCACGAGAATAAGTGAGAAAAGAGATGCGAATTGCGATGTGGTCGGGGCCACGCAATCTAAGCACGGCAATGATGTACAGTTTCGGCGCGCGGCGCGATTTTGCAGTGATGGATGAGCCGTTCTATGCGCCCTATCTGTTGCAAACCGGTATTGTTCACCCGATGCGGCAGGATATTCTGGACGCCCATGAGAATGACCCGAACAAGGTGGCGCAAACCTGCCGCGAAAGCGGCACGCCACATCTGTATATGAAACACATGCCGCATCACATGATTGACGGGTTTCCGATGGATTGGGCCGAAACATGTGTCAATATTCACCTGATCCGCCACCCTGCGCGGGTGATCGCTAGTTACGCGGCCAAGCGTGAGGCGCCGACACTTGATGACATCGGCTATGCCCAGCAAACGCAGCTGTTTGACCGCATCGGCGGTTTGGTGATCGACAGCACGGATATCCGCGCCAATCCCGAAGGGGTGCTGCGTGCGCTGTGTGCTGCGATTGATCTTCCGTTTGATCCGGCGATGCTGCATTGGCCGGCGGGGCCACGCGTCGAGGATGGGATTTGGGCGTCGCATTGGTATGGGGCGGTACACCAAAGCACCGGTTTTGCCGGGGCAGAGGGACCATTGCCGGAATTGACCAAGGACTTGCAGCCTTTGCTGGATCAGGCGTTGCCGCATTATCAGCAGCTTTGGGATCGCCGCATGCAATAATTTTGCGTTTATTGAAACTCTCTCCCTTGTCCTTGCGTGACTGCAATATCGTTAACAAGGGAGAGCGTAATGAATACTCTATGGAATGTCGCGGCCGCACTGGTTTTGAGCACGGGTGCCGCCTTTGCCGCCGCCCATGCAACACCAATGGTCGAAGCGTCTGATCAGGACGTGTCAAACGGCGTTGTCAGCGCAGAAAAAGTTGTCGCAGGCGAAAACGGTTGGCTGGTTGTGCATCGCACTGGTGCCGACATGAAGCCCGGCCCGGTTGTGGGCTATGCCCCATTGCGTGCAGGTGAAACCGCTGATGTAGCCGCGATCTTGCAAGAAGAGGTCAAGCCCGGCGATATGCTGATGCTGATGGTTCATGCTGAGGCAGGTGGGATGAAAACCGGGGTGTTTGAATACACGTTGGGTGCCAAAGAGGACGGCCCGATCAAACCTGATGGGAAGCTGGTGATGACAGTCATCACCGCCAAATAACGGCTAGGCGCCGAGCCTTTCGTTGCCAGAAAGGGCGGCGCCGTTGCTAACTTGCCCGGACAGAACCTGTCCGGGCCTTTTTTATCGGATATCGATCAATCGAACCGTGGCAGGCCGCGATCCGGCACAACATCTTTGCCCGTTGCCTCTCCGCGCCGTTGGTCACGTGCTGCCAGCAAACGCAGACGCAGGGCGTTGATACGGATAAACCCTTCGGCATCTTTCTGATCATAAGCGCCGCGGTCATCTTCGAAGGTCACGTGCTGTTCGGAATAGAGGCTTTCGTCGGACCAGCGACCAACAGTGCGCACGGACCCTTTGTACAGCTTGAGACGCACGGTGCCGGACACATGTTCCTGGCTTTTGTCGATGGCCGCTTGCAGCATCTCACGCTCCGGGCTGAACCAAAAGCCGTTATAGATCAGTTCCGCATAGCGAGGCATCAGCTCATCCTTGAGGTGAGCCGCGCCGCGATCAAGGGTGATCGATTCGATGCCGCGATGCGCCTCAAGCAGCAACGTGCCGCCGGGCGTTTCATAGATGCCGCGTGATTTCATGCCGACAAAGCGGCCCTCTACCAGATCCAAACGGCCACAGCCATGTTTGCCGCCCAGCTCGTTCAGCTTGGTCAGAAGTTCGGCGGGTGACAGTGCCTCACCGTTGATCGAAACCGCGTCACCTTTTTCAAAGCCCACTTCGATATATTCCGGTGTGTCCGGGGCATCTTCGGGGTTCACGGTGCGCTGATAGACATAATCGGGCGCATCGACGGCCGGATCTTCGAGCACCTTCCCCTCGGAGGAGGTGTGCAGCAAGTTGGCATCGACGCTAAAGGGCGCTTCGCCGCGTTTGTCTTTGGCGATCGGGATCTGGTTCTTTTCGGCAAAATCGATCAGCTTGGTCCGGCTGGTCAGATCCCAGTCACGCCAAGGGGCGATCACCTTAATCTCTGGGTTCAGCGCATAGGCGGCCAGCTCAAAACGCACCTGATCGTTGCCTTTGCCGGTTGCGCCGTGGGCCACGGCATCTGCGCCGGTTGCTTCGGCGATCTCAACCAGACGTTTGGAAATCAATGGGCGGGCGATGGAGGTGCCAAGCAAATAAAGCCCCTCATACACCGCATTGGCGCGAAACATCGGAAACACAAAATCACGCACAAATTCTTCGCGAACATCTTCGATATAGATCTCCGATGCGCCCATCATTTCAGCCTTGGCGCGGGCTGGCTCCAGCTCCTCTCCCTGGCCCAGATCGGCGGTGAAGGTGACGACCTCACAGCCATATTCGGTTTGCAGCCACTTGAGGATGATCGAGGTATCAAGCCCGCCGGAGTAGGCGAGCACAACTTTTTTAGGCGCGGACATGAAGATTCCCTTTCCAGTTCGTCTCGCGGCCTAGCGTTTTTTCCGGGCACGGGCAAGATAAGGGGCCGTTGACCGGGGCGTATTGCCGCCCTATCGACAGAAAACACAGGCGGAGGCGGTATTATGACGGTGAATTTTCAGGCGATGGCGACATTGGCAGCAGCCAAGATGCGGCAGGTGTTTCCCGAAACGCCGCTGATGCGCAATGAAATGCTGTCGGAACGCTTTGGCGCTGACATCTGGCTCAAGCGTGAGGATCTCAGCCCGGTGCGGTCTTACAAGTTGCGCGGGGCGTTCAACGCGATGCGCAAGGTGATCCCGGATCAGACAATGTTTGTTTGTGCCTCTGCGGGCAATCACGCCCAAGGCGTCGCCTTTATGTGCAAGCATTTCAAAGTGCATGGCGTGGTGTTCATGCCTGTCACCACGCCCGAACAGAAAATCCTGAAAACCCGCATGTTTGGCGGTGATCACGTCGAGGTGCGGTTGATCGGGGATTATTTCGACGAATCCCTTAAGGCGGCGCAGGATTTTTGCGCTGAACAAGGGGCGCATTTCCTGTCCCCCTTTGACGATGAGGATGTGATTGAAGGTCAGGCTTCCGTTGCTGTTGAGATTGAGCAGCAATTGGGCGGCCTGCCCGATCACATCATTTTGCCCGTTGGTGGCGGTGGCCTGTCTGCCGGGGTGCGCGGATATTTTGACAACACCGTGCGCTATACTTTTGTTGAGCCGTCTGGCGCCAAGAGCCTTGCCGCTGCATTGGAGGGGGATGCACCTGTCGATGTGTCGCCGATCAATTCTTTTGTGGACGGCGCGGCCGTGGCCAAGATCGGAGCGCGGACCTTTGCGCGCCTAAAGGGGATTTCACCGGATGATGTGATGGATCTGGACGAGGACAGGATCTGCAACACCATCGTTGAGATGTTGAATGTTGAGGGGATAGTTCTGGAGCCGGCTGGCGCGATGTCCATTGAGGCGCTGGGCGAGGTGGCCGAACAGATCAAAGGCAAAACTGTGGTTTGCGTGACCTCTGGCGGCAATTTTGATTTCGAGCGCCTGCCAGAAGTGAAAGAGCGGGCGCAGCGGTATGCCGGTCTCAAGAAATATTTTATTCTCAGATTGCCGCAACGTCCCGGCGCATTGCGCGATTTTCTCGATACACTGGGCCCGCATGATAACATTACGCGATTTGAGTATATGAAGAAATCCGCCCGCAACTTTGGCTCTGTCCTGATCGGGATCGAAACAGACGCGCCTCAGAATTTTCCGGCGATGTTTGGCCGGATCGATGCAGCGGGCTTTACCTATACTGATATCACCAACGATGAGACACTTGCGCAGTTTGTGATCTGAGGGACCGATATGAAATTTGAAAATGCATCTGTTGTCATCACCGGCGCAGGCAGCGGCATCGGCGCGGCTTTGGCCCGTTTGGCTGCGGCAAAGGGCGCGCGCGTCACGGTCTCAGATATTGACGGCGCCAAGGCAGAGGCGGTGGCACAGGAGATCGGCGGCATCGCAGTGTCCTGTGATGTGCGGGATGAACAGGCAATCAAAGATCTGATTGCCAAGGCCAGCGCCGCACATGGTCCGGTTGATATATTTATCTCCAATGCAGGGCTTGGGCGGGGTGATCCAAGCCATGCCGCCTCGCAACCTGATGAGGATTGGATGTTGAACTGGCAGGTGCATGTGATGGCGCATGTTTATGCTTGCCGCGCTTTGCTTCCGGATATGATTGCGCGAAAATCAGGGCATTTGGTCAATGTGGCGTCCGCCGCAGGATTGCTGAACCAGATTGGCGACGCGGCTTACTCCGCGACCAAACATGCGGCTGTCAGTTTTGCTGAGTCTCTGGCGATCACCCATGGCGCAGATGGCATCAAGGCCTCCGTTGTGTGCCCGCAATATGTGGCAACGCCATTGCTGGGGTTATCTGATGAGGATGCGGCCGCGCAGGCCAATCTATTGACAGCGGACGATGTCGCGGCGGCTGTTGTTGACGGGGTTGAGGCGGACCGGTTCTTGATCCTGTCGCACCCCGATGTGGCGGAGTATACGCGCCACCGGGCGTTGGATCATGACCGCTGGATCATGGGGATGCAGATGTTGCGGGCCAAGGCGCAGGACACCTTTGGCGAAATAAGCGTTGAATCCTTTTACAAGCTGGTCTGACTGTCAAAAGCGCCGGGCAGATCGGACAGAAACCGTGATTTGGAGACCTCATAGGAGGTCAGGATTGGGTTGAGATCAATCTCGTCAGAGCGGCCCTTCGATGCAAGGGTTTCACTGATCTGGCAAAGGTCGGATAGATCCCGAAACCCCAAAGTTAACGCGCTGCCCTTGAGAAAATGCAGCGCTTCTTCAAGGTTTTGATCACTGGGCTGCGCAGCAAGGGTCAGGGTGACGCTGTCGGCCTCTTCGAGAAACAGATCGACCACTTCGCCAAAGTCATCTGGCCCAACCTCGTCTCGTAAGCTTGAAATGCGGTTCCAATCCAGCATCCTATGTTCCTTTTGGGGCCGATGATGCGCGTGAACCTTGAATAAATTGCTGCTTTCCTTATGCAGATTGCGTTGGATTTTAGCTTTCACTCGGTCTTAAGACCCCAGCCCATACCAAACGCCATTCGCCATCATCTGTGCTGGGGGCCTATGGTTCAGGGTATTTCGGCGTCTATCGGTCAAGGCCGTTTGGATGCACATAAGGCCGCCGTAAGGGTGGTGTTGGTTGTTGATGACAGCCGTTTGCAGCGGCGTATCCTGACTGCGTCTCTGGCGCGCTGGGGCTATGATGTGATTGAGGCCGCATCGGGCGAAGAGGCACTGACGGCCTGCCGTGAACGCATGCCAGATCTGATATTAAGCGATTGGATGATGCCGGGCATGTCCGGTCTGGAATTTTGCGAGGTGTTCCGCGATCTGGAAAACGATGGCTATACCTATTTTATCCTGCTGACTTCCAAAAGCGAAAAGGCTGAGGTGGCAAAGGGGCTCGATTCAGGAGCCGATGATTTTTTGACAAAACCAGTCGATGCCAATGAACTCCGTGCGCGAATTACGGCGGGTGAGCGGATCATCGACATGCAGCGAGAGCTTTCGCAGACCAACCGTATGATCACCGATACGCTCGATGAGCTACAACGTGTCTACGATTCCCTTGATTCCGATCTTCTTGAGGCGAAAAAGCTGCAACAATCCTTGTTGCGGCAGCGCAGCGCCACCTTTGATCGGGGGCAATTGTCACTTTTGTTGCGGCCCAGTGGCCACGTCGGGGGGGATCTGGTCGGGTTTTATCCGGTTGGTGCGGATCATTTGGGTCTCTTTGCCATTGATGTCTCTGGTCATGGGATCAGTTCGGCGCTGATGACGGCGCGTTTGGCTGGCTATTTGTCTGCAACGGCCCCGGACCAGAACATTGCTTTGCAACGGTCAGAGGCTGGCGGATATACGCTGCGCCCGCCCGCAGAGGTCGTCACTGCATTGAATGAACTTGTGCTGAACGAGATGGAAACGGAGCATTATTTTACGCTGATGCTTGCCAATATAGATCTGCACACCGGTGCCGTGCAGATCGCCCAGGCGGGTCATCCGCATCCGGTGGTGCAACGCGCCAACGGCACGATTGAACAATCCGGCACTGGCGGTTTTCCTGTGGGCCTGCTGCCGGGCATTCCATTTGATCAGTTTGAAATTTCTCTGCGGTCCGGTGATCGTTTGCTGATCTTGTCTGACGGGGTGACAGAATGCCCCGACACCAATGATCAGTTGCTGGATGAATGCGGGCTGGCGACGATCCTTGATGCGTTACAGGGGGTCACTGGCCAAGCGCTGTTTGAGGGATTGGTTTGGGAGCTGTCCTGTTTTTCAGGCACAAGTGAGTTTCCCGATGACATCTCCGGGATTTTGTTTGAATTTTCCGGGCCCGATCAGCGCTGATGCAGGTAGCGTGACAAAAACATCCGGTCCCCGTCGTTGCCCAATGCATCTACCGCATCAGTGCCGGACAAAACCAGCGTCGCATGGTCCGGCTCGACCGGATCTGTGATCTGGCGAACGGGATGGGCGACATAAACATGGCATAGTTTCTCGGCCCAGAGATCATATTCAGGCATGAACACAAATCGGCGGAACGCACCTAGGCGGCGGGGATCGGCGATGCGCCAGCCGATCTCTTCCAGAACCTCGCGATGCAGGGCCTGCAACGGCGATTCGCCGGGATCAATGCCGCCGCCGGGCAGTTGTACATCAACCTGCGGCTCCATCTGCGCGGTCATCAGAAACCGGCCCTTCAGCGGCAAAATAGCATAAGCCCCCGGTCTGACGCGATAACGCTTGTCCCAGCGGGGTGTTTCCCCAATCCGTCTGATCATCATCGCCTCCTGTTGAAACGGCCCCTTTATCCACGGGTTGCCGCCCCTATATAGACGCGGTATGCCAAGCGGCCCCCGATAAGGAAACCCCCATGACCTCTCCTCACCAGCCCACTCAACAGCTTGCATGGGACGATAGCGTTCTGCCATTTCAATTGGATCATGCCGATATCCGTGGCCGTGTGGCGCGGCTTGATGGTGTGCTTGATGGCATTCTCAAACAACATGACTATCCCGCGCAGGTCGAAGCGCTGGTGGCAGAGATGGCCTTGCTGACTGCATTGATCGGGCAGACCATGAAACTGCGTTGGAAACTGTCCCTGCAGGTGCAGTCAAAGGGGCCAGTGCGGATGATCGCAACGGATTACTATGGTCCCGACGAAGATGGGCGTTCGGCGCGCATTCGAGCCTATGCCAGCTATGACGCGGATCGCCTGACCGATGGCGCGCCGATTGATCAGGTGGGCGAGGGGTACTTTGCGATCATGATCGACCAAGGCGAGGGCATGATCCCCTATCAGGGCATTACCCCACTCACAGGTGATTCGTTGGCGTCCTGCGCGGAGGCCTATTTTGCGCAATCCGAACAATTGCCGACGCGCTTCTCTCTGAGCTTTGGCCAATCCTCTGGTCCCAATGAGGCGGAGCATTGGCGGGCCGGGGGCGTCATGCTTCAGCATATGCCCAAGGCATCGCCCTTTGCCGCGTCTGGTGAGGGCAACGGTGATGTGCTGAGTGCAAGCGATCTGGTTAACGGTGATGAAGAAGAAAACTGGAACCGGGTGAACATGTTGCTCAACACGGTCGAGGATCTTGAATTGATCGGGCCAAGCGTGCCGCCCACGGATCTGTTGCTGCGGTTGTTTCACGAGGAACAGCCACGGGTGTTTGATGCGCAAGCCGTTCGGTTTGGGTGTACCTGTTCTGAAGATCGCGTCCGGCAAAGCCTGTCGATCTATTCGGCCAAGGACATTGAGAAGATGACCACTGATGATGGGCGCGTAACCGCGGACTGTCAGTTCTGCGGGGCGCATTACGATATGGATCCGGCCAGCGTCGGGTTTGAGGCCGAAACAGACGGTGCATAAGCGGATCGACGATATTCGCGCGGCGTTGCTGCGCAGTGGATCGTCCTCATCTGACTTCGATCTGAACCCTGATGTGGTTTTACCTGCGGGGCGCAAATTGCGTCCTGCCGGGGTTCTGGCACCGATTCATCAGGTTGATGGCCGGCTGGAGTTGTTGCTGACCAAACGGTCGTCCGCGCTCAAACACCATCCGGGGCAAATTGCCTTTCCAGGTGGCAAACAGGACGAAGGCGACGCAGATGTTGTTGCCGCTGCACTGCGCGAGGCGGAAGAAGAGATCGGCCTGCCGCGCGATATTGTCGATGTCTTGGGCGTTTTGCCCACGCATGAAACCGTCACCAGCTTTGATGTGACGCCTGTCATTGCCTTTGTTAGAGACACATTCGAGATCAAACCGGAGCCCGGTGAGGTCGAAGAGGTGTTTTCTGTGCCGCTGGATCATGTGCTTGATCCGCGTAATTATCTTGTGCAATCTCGGCGCTGGCGGGGCACACGGCGGCATTATTTTGTGGTGCCTTACGGACCCTATTACATCTGGGGCGCAACCGCGCGTATGTTGCGGGCATGGTCAAATCAAATGACATTGTGATTCCTCCCGGCACCAGCTGGTTGATGGACAAAGATGCGCAGGCGGTCTGCCGCGTGATCCAAGAAGGCGGGCATCAGATTTTTTATGTCGGCGGCTGTGTGCGCAATGCACTTTTGAGGTTGGCCGACAGCGATGTGGATATGTCGACCGATGCTCTGCCGGAAAAGGTCATGCAATTGGCCGGAGATGCAGGTATGAAAGCGATCCCAACCGGCATTGACCATGGCACTGTGACGGTTGTTGCCGGTGGCAAACCGTTTGAAATCACCACATTTCGGCGAGATGTCGAAACAGACGGACGTCGCGCGGTTGTAGCCTTTTCCAAAGACATCGCTGACGATGCCCGCCGCCGGGATTTTACCATGAATGCGCTGTATGCGGATGCGCTGGGCGGGGTTGTGGACCCCTTGAACGGTCTGCCCGATCTGTTGGCGCGGCGGATCAGGTTCATCGAAGATCCTGCCGCCCGCATTCAAGAAGACTATTTGCGCATCCTGCGGTTCTTTCGGTTTTCGGCTTGGTTTGGCGATCAACAAGACGGCTTTGATGCAGATGCACTGGCCGCCATTTCATCAAATACCCACGGGTTAGAGACACTTTCAGCAGAACGTGTGGGTCAGGAAATGACCAAACTTCTGGCGGCGCCCGATCCTGCGCCCGCGGTCGCAGCGATGCGTCAAACCGGTGTGCTGCATGCGCTCTTGCCCGGCAGTGATGACCGATGGTTGGCTGTTCTGGTCCATATGGAGGGCGTGTTGGGCTTAGACCCTATCTGGCTGACCCGTCTGGCTGTGCTCGGCGGCGATGATCCGGCGGTTCGTTTGCGGCTGAGCAAGGCAGACAACAAACAGCTTGCCTTGTTGCGAGAGGCCGGTTTTTCGGGCCCACCACTGCCGGAACTGGCCTATCGGCACGGCGCAGTGGTAGCACAGCAGGCGCTATTGCTCCGATCCGTTCTTGCGGAAAGTTTGCCGGATTTGTCCATGTTAGAGACGATTCTGGAAGCGTCCACCAAGGTTTTTCCACTGAAAGCTGCGGATCTGATGCCTGCGTTTTCCGGGCCCGCGCTGGGCCAGCGATTGAAGCGTTTGGAACAGGCTTGGGTCAATTCCGGTTTTGCCTTGTCCCGCACAGAACTGCTTCAGTTGCCCTGAAGGGTCGACAGCCTGCCAAGAATTCTCTATGCAAATGCATATGAACACGGAGGATTGCAAAATGTATCGCGGGATTTGGTTGAGCTAACGCTCCCCTAAGCGCGTATTCCTATCGGGGCGCATTTGCGTGTCCTGATCATTTTGCCAATTCCTATTCCAAGGCCATTTGCCATGTTCCGTTTCTTTGAAAACCTCATCAACCCCTACGTTCCCTACACCGAACACGATAAACCGCCGCAAAAGCTGTGGCTGTTTTTGTGGGACTATTCCCAGCCGTTTAAAAAGGTGTTTGCCCTGACTGCTTTCATGTCGATTGTCGTTGCGGCGATTGAGATCTGGCTGATCTACTACATGGGGCGTCTGGTGGACCTGCTGGGCAGTGATCCGGCGCTGCTTTGGCAGACCTATGGCACTGAGCTGATCCTTGTCGCACTCTTTGTGCTGTTGATCCGTCCTGCGCTTCAGGGGCTTGATGTGCTGCTTCTGAACAATGCGATTATGCCGAATTTCGGCACTTTGATCCGTTGGAGAGCGCACAAACAAGTTTTGCGACAGTCGGTCGGCTGGTTCGAGAATGACTTTGCCGGGCGGATCGCCAACCGGATCATGCAAACGCCGCCCGCTGCGGGCGAGGTGGTGTTTCAGGTCTTTGACGCGATTTCCTATTCGCTGGCCTATTTGATCGGGGCAGCGATCTTGCTCACATTGTCGGATTTGCGGTTGCTGGTACCGCTTTTGGGTTGGTTTGTTCTTTATGGATTTCTGGTGCGCTGGACCTTGGCGCGGGTTGGTCCCGCAGCCAAGGACGCCTCTGATGCGCGGTCTGCTGTGACGGGGCGGGTTGTGGACGCCTATACAAATATCCACTCGGTCAAGATGTTTGCCCACCATGATCTGGAGCTTGGTTTTGCCAAGGATGCCATCGAGGAGGCGCGGCGCACTTTCCAGATCGAGATGCGGATCTTCACCATCATGGATGTCTATCTTGTGGCGTTGAATGGGCTGTTGATTGTCGGCATCGTTGGTTGGGCGCTTTGGCTTTGGACGGCAGGGGAGGCAAGCGTGGGTGTTGTCGCGGCAGCGGCGGCGCTGACACTGCGGCTGAACGCAATGACCGGCTGGATCATGTGGGCGCTTTCCTCGTTCTTTCGCCAGCTTGGCGTGGTGGCCGAAGGGATGGAGACCATTGCAGAGCCGATTACCTTGGTGGATGCGCCCAATGCCAAGCCACTGCAATTGCCCGCTGGGCGGATCGAGATGCAAGGTTTGGTCCATCACTACGGGCGCACATCGGGTGGATTGCAGGGCGTTGATCTTGAGATTGCACCGGGAGAGCGGATTGGCCTGATTGGCCGATCTGGCGCAGGCAAATCCACTCTGGTTAAGCTGCTCTTGCGGTTCTATGAGGCCGAAGGCGGGCGGATCTTGATCGACGGTCAGGACATCAGTGATGTGACCCAAGACAGCATGCGGCAGCATATCGGTATGGTCCAGCAAGACAGCTCTTTGTTGCACCGTTCGGTTCGTGAAAACATTCTGTATGGCCGTCCGGACGCCAGCGAAGAAGAGATGATCGCGGCCGCCAAGCAAGCGCAAGCGCATGAATTTATTCAGGATCTGTCCGATCCCGAAGGGCGTCACGGCTATGATGCACGGGTTGGGGAGCGCGGTGTCAAACTGTCTGGCGGACAGCGACAGCGGATCACGCTGGCACGGGTCATTTTGAAAGATGCGCCGATCCTGCTCTTGGATGAGGCAACTTCCGCCCTTGATAGCGAGGTGGAGGCTGCGATTCAGGAAACCCTTTATGGGATGATGGCGGGCAAATCGGTGATCGCCATTGCGCACCGTCTGTCCACCATCGCAGAGATGGACCGCATTTTGGTTCTGGATGAAGGGCGCATTGTCGAAGAGGGATCGCATGACGCGCTTTTGGCGCGGGGCGGGCTATATGCAGATTTCTGGTCTCGCCAATCGGGTGGGTTCCTCAAACTGGATGAAGACGCATGAACATTGGCAATTGGATCAACCCCTTTCGCGCCGCCGAAGGGCCGCCGCCCCAAACATTAGGGGCGTTTTTGCGGTGGTGCCTGTCCGGCGCTTGGCCGGTGCTTTGGCTTGCCGCGTTGCTTTCTGCCGCTGCTGGAGTGATGGAGGCTGGCACGGCGCTGATCCTTGGCCGGGTCATCGATGCCACGGTCAGCGCAGGGCCCGAGGCATTCTTTGACGGGCGGAATCTGGCGCTGATCCTCGGGGCTGTTGGGTTTTTTCTGATCCTGAGGCCAATCCTGTTTGCTCTTAGCTCTGCTTCGAATGCGATCATGGTGCAGCCGAATGTGAATCCATTGGTTCTGTCGCGCTTGCATCGTTGGACGCTTGGTCAGAACGTTGGCTTCTTTGACGATGATTTTGCAGGGCGGATTGCGCAGAAACAGATGCAGGCGGCGCGTGCAGTCACGGATATCGCATCAGAGCTGATCAATGTGGTGGCTTTTGCGCTGGCGTCGCTCTTGGGCTCGCTTGCATTGCTGGTGGCGATTGATTGGCGGGTGGCGGTCGGGTTTCTGGTCTGGCTGGTTCTGTATTTTGCAGTGATCAACTGGTTCTTGCCGCGTGTGCGCAAGCGGTCCGCGGGCCGTGCAGGTGCGCGTGCAATGGTGTCCGGCCAAGTCGTGGACACCATTACCAACATCAAGACAGTGAAACTGTTTGCCCATGCGGATCACGAAGATCGTGCCGCTTTGGGCGCCATGCAGACCTTTCGGGAACGCGCGTTGGAGTTTGGATATCTCGCCGCTGGTTTCCGTCTGACCTTGATGACATTGGCGGGGCTTTTGCCGGTGGTCTTGCTGGGCGGTACAATCTTGCTTTGGCAGCGCGGTATGGCAAGTGAGGGCGATATTGTTGCGGCAGGGGCCGTGGCGATCCGTATCGCGCAGATGACCGGTTGGGTCAGTTTCACCTTGATGGCGATCTATTCCAACGTTGGTGAAGTTGAGGACGGCATGAAGACCCTGACGCCCCGTGTGAGGTTGGAGGATGGCCCGGATGCCAAGTCATTAGATATGGTTCAAGGGCGCATTGAAATGCGGGATCTGGGGTTTGCCTATGGCCGTGAGGCGGGCGGCGTTGAACGGATCGACCTGACAATAGAACCGGGTGAAAAGCTGGGCATTGTTGGTGCCTCCGGAGCCGGTAAATCAACGCTCGTTTCCCTTCTACTTAGGCTCTATGATGCAGAACAGGGTCAAATATTGATCGATGATCTTGATGTGCGTCAGGCCACTCAAGAAAGCCTTCGGCGCAACATTGGGATGGTTACGCAGGAAACCGCGATGTTCAATCGGTCTGCGCGTGACAACATCCTGTATGGCCGGCCAGACGCGACCGAAGCAGAGGTTATCGCCGCAGCCGAACGGGCAGAAGCGCACGGGTTTATTCAGGAGCTTGAAGACCATCGCGGGCGTCGCGGTTATGAGGCGCATTTGGGTGAACGGGGTGTGAAACTGTCAGGTGGGCAACGCCAGAGGATTGCACTGGCGCGGGCTATTCTCAAAGATGCGCCCATTCTGGTGCTGGATGAGGCGACCTCTGCCCTCGATAGCGAGGTCGAAGCGGCCATTCAAACCGCGCTGACCCGTGTGATGGAGGGCAAAACCGTTCTGGCGATTGCACATCGCCTGTCCACGCTGACGGAGATGGACCGCATTATCGTTATGGATCAAGGTCGGATTGTCGAAACCGGCAATCACGAGGCGCTTTTGACCGAAAATGGTCTTTATGCGCGCTATTGGCAGCGGCAGTCGGGCGGGTTCCTGAATGTAAAGGCGGCTGAATAGGGGTTTTGTGCAAGGCTGCGGCGGGGTAAGGCGGGGCATGACAGAACATCACATTCTTCGATTGGGCCATCATGGCGATGGCATCGCCGATGGCCCGATATTTGCGCCGCTGACCCTTCCGGGTGAGATGGTATCCGGTACAGTTGACGGCAGCGCCTTATCAGACGTGCGAATCCTGACGCCATCTGATGATCGGGTTGCGCCGCCGTGCCGGCATTTCAAATCCTGTGGTGGATGCCAGTTGCAACATGCATCGGACGATCTGGTCGCGGCGTGGAAACAAGACGTGGTGAAACATGCACTGGATGCGCATGGCTTAGAGACTGTTTTTAAGCCACTTCATACCTCGCCCGCGCAATCGCGGCGGCGGGCCACTTTTGCGGCACGGCGTACGAAAAAGGGCGCGATGGCAGGGTTTTATGGCCGCAGTTCGGACGTTCTGATTGAAATCCCTGATTGTAAGCTTCTGGCGCCCGAGGTCTTGGAGGGCCGCGCGGTGGCCGAAGATCTGGCGGTGATCGGGACCAGCCGTAAGGCGGCGCTGGCGGTCACAGTCACGGCATCGGCCAATGGGCTGGATGTGGCGGTGGCGCATGGCAAGCCGCTCGATGGTCCGCTGCGGCAAGAGCTTGCCAGTTTGTGCGAACGGCGCGGTTTGGCGCGGCTCAGTTGGGGTGATGAGGTGATCGCAATGCGCCACGCCCCGGTGCAAACCTTTGGCCGCGCCGCTGTGACCCCGCCGCCGGGCGCGTTTTTGCAAGCCACGCAAGATGGCGAGGCAGCTTTGCTGGCCGCAGTCAAAGAGGCTGTCGCGGGCGCAGATGCATTGGCCGATCTGTTTGCCGGGTGCGGCACGTTTGCGCTGCCTCTTGCAGAAACCGCGCGTGTGCATGCGGTTGAAAGCGTCGCGGAAATGATGACGGCGCTGGATCATGGCTGGCGGATGGCCGAAGGTCTTAAGCCCGTGACTACAGAAACACGTGATCTGTTTCGCCGGCCATTATTGCCCGATGAAATGCGCAAGCTGGATGCGGTTGTTTTGGACCCACCCCGCGCAGGTGCCGAACGGCAAGTGGCCGAGATTGTGACCGCGCGCGTGCCGCAAGTGGCCTATGTGTCGTGCAATCCTGTGACCTTTGCACGCGATGCGCTGACGATGGTCAACGCTGGTTACACGTTGAATTGGGTGCAGGTTGTCGATCAGTTTCGTTGGTCGTCCCATGTTGAACTGGCGGCAAGCCTGACTGCACCAGCCTGATCTGGCAGTGATTTGCCGGTTTGCGCGGATGTTTCAAAACCGCCACAATCACGGCTTTTTGACTGCGGGCATTTGGGCTATATGCTAGCGCCATAACAAAGGGCAAAAATCGCCCGGCAAATTAGGCAGTACAGATGAACCGCAGAACAGTCATTCTTGGCGGCACCGCGCTTGTGGCGCTAGGCGCCTGCAGCAGCAGCAAATTCAAACGCTACAACGGGCCTGAAGTCACCTATGTGGTGGTGAACAAAGAGGCGCGGCGCATGTATCTGTTGCATCATGACAAGGTGCTTGAGGATTATGACATCAAGCTGGGCTTTGCCCCTATTGGTCACAAACAGATCGAAGGGGACGGGCGCACGCCTGAGGGAATTTATCTGATCGACCGGCGTAATCCCAACAGCCAATTCCACCTGTCTCTGGGCATTTCATACCCAAACAACGCAGATCGCGCTTATGCCAAATCCATTGGCAAAACGCCGGGCGGCGATATCTTTATTCACGGGCAAAAGAACCCGTTGAAAAAGGATAAGGGCGATTGGACCTGGGGCTGCATTTCTGTGACGAACAAGCAGATGGAAGACATCTATGCGATGGTCGGGAACGGAACGCCGATCCAGATCAACCCTTAGGCATAGGGTGTTGGGTCAGTTACCCATCACCAAGGTCCACCAGATTTTCCCGCCCGATTCCTGATGCCATGCAAAACCCATGTTGCGCGCATCGGGCGACATGATCACGCGGCGCGTGTCTGGCTGGTCCATCCATGCGGCGAGAGTCTCAAGCTCGGATTCGTAGGTCTCCGAAATTGTCTCACCGACAAGACGGCCCGCATAGCCAACGCGGCTGATCCGGTCGATCGGGGAAGAGCCATCCGAGCCGAAGTGCCATGGGCGGTTCTGACGCGCCATATCCTTGGAATGGGTTGCCGCCGCCGCGTTCAGTTTTGAATCCAAGGCAACCGGAGCACGCCCCGCCGCACCGCGCAGGGCATTGACGCTGTCCACCATACGGAACGGGATCTTTCCCGCATCGCCGCGGCTGATCCTATAGACCTTTGGCAGCGGCTTGCCGTCTGTTCCAATGCCGGGTTCAACCGGCGCACAGGCAGCGGCAGCCAAGGCAATAGCCATCAGGGCAGACAGGATACGGATCATAGCTTTGCTCCAGCAAAAACGGTGTTCTGCCTCTCCTACATTGGGTTGCGTTGCAGTTCAAACGCACATCAGCGTGAGTCTGCCAGTTAACGGTGGTTTGATTTGATACTGCGTCTTTCGCGCCATATATGTCTGTAAAATAGCGAAATTGCCCAATGAGGGGGACATATCATGTCTGACAGTCAATTTTCCAACGGTGGCCGCCGTGCGTTTCTGGCCGGAAGTGCCGCGATGCTGGCCACCCCTGCGTTGGCGCAGGACACCGCTGCCGTCAATTCAACTGCGACCACTGAAAATGAGCGCGATCTGACAGAGACCGTGCGCCGCAATATCTCCAGCTTTCGGACGCTGGATTGGCAGCCTTATTTTGACAACACCAACAATGGCGCGATTCTGGTCGATATCGACAGCCGCGCGGTGCATTATTGGTCCGAGGATCAGAGCATCTACAAACTGTATCCGTCCAGCGTACCACTGACCGAGGATCTGACCCGCCGTGGCCGGACCAAAGTTGTGCAAAAGGTTGATGGGCCAAGCTGGCGTCCAACGCCATCCATGCTCAAGCGCAACCCAGAATGGCCCCCGTTCATCGGACCCGGCCCGGAGAACCCACTGGGAACGCATGCGCTTTACCTCAGCTGGACCTATTACCGGATTCACGGCACCCACGACACGCGCAAGATTGGCCGCAAATCCTCTAACGGATGTATCGGTCTGTATAATGAGCATATTGCGGAGCTATTCGGGATGGCCAAAGTGGGCACTCAAGTGTTGCTAATTTGACGACATTCGGGTGATTGTAGGTTGTCTGAATGGAATCCGGGTTTGCAATCCGCTGTATATGCTGTTTAGACAGAACTACGAGGTAAGTCTTGGGTGCGTGTCCGCACATTGATGTGGCACGCCTTTTCTGGAGGTTATGTTATGAAAAAACTCGTTCTCGCCGCTGCACTGACAGCTGCCGCATCGACCGCATACGCTGGTTCGCTTGCAGACCCGGTCATCGAAGCACCTGTTGTTGTTGAAGAAGCCGCTGGCTCTTCTTCCGGCATCCTGCTGCCGCTGATCCTGCTGGCAATCGTTGCTGCGGCTGTTGCTGCCGACTAATCGGTATCGACTACTAAAACGAAAAAGGCGGTACCTCGGTACCGCCTTTTTTGTGTCTAAAGGGTAAATTTCTGCCCGCGAAAACGCTCAGTCCAGCCAACCGCGCAGGTTTTCTACAATGGTGTTGGTCAGCGCTGTGATATGCGCGTCATCATCATTGAGGCAGGGAATATAGGTGAAGTGTTCGCCGCCCGCCTCTTCAAAGCTTTCCTTAATCTCTTCGTTGATCTCTTCAAGCGTTTCGATGCAATCGGCAGAGAACGCAGGTGCGCAAACAGCGATGCTTTTGTTGCCCGCTTCGGCTTGCCTTGCGACTTCCTCAACCGTGTAGGGTTGCAGCCATTCTTCGGGGCCGAACTTTGATTGGAAGGTGGTCATGATCTGGGTGTTGTCCCAGCCCAACCGTTCCTTGAGCAGCCGCGTGGTTTTCTGGCATTGGCAATGATAGGGGTCGCCCTCCATCAGATAGCGTTGCGGCAAACCGTGGTAGGAACAGATCAGGATATCAGGTTTGGTTTCTGCCGCCGCATAGCCCCGTTCGATGGACTGCGCCAAGGCTTCGATATAATCGGGGCGATCAAAATAGGGCTCAACCACGCGGGCAATGGGTTGCCATTTTTCTTGGCCCAATGCGGCAAAGAACGCATCACAGGCGGTTGCGGATGTGGCCCCAGCATAATGCGGATAAAGCGGGAAAAACAGGATCTTGGAACATCCTGCCTTGGTCATCGCTTCGACTTTTGATTGGGTGGACGGATTGCCGTAGCGCATGCAGAAATCCACCATCACATCATCGCCGTAACGGTCTTGCATCTGTGCGGTGATTTTGGCGGTTTGGGCTTTGGTGATGGTCATCAAGGGGCTTTCGCCCGCCTCTTCGTTCCAGATGGATTTATAGGCGGCACCGGATGTAAACGGACGTTTGGTGAGGATGATCCCCTGCAAAAGCGGTTGCCACAGCCATGGGGAATAATCGATCACCCGACGATCCGACAAAAACTCGCTCAGATAGCGGCGCATCGACCAATAATCATAGTTGTCCGGCGTTCCCAGATTGGCCAATAGAACACCCACCCTTTGTTTCGGCAGGGCGGGGTGATCTGTATTGGAATGGGGCGGACGGGCAGGCTGCATGTGGGAAAATCCTAAAAGCGGTGTTCTTGGTGAAATAGACGCTTTGCCCTTGGGGTCAAATAGGCAGTTTTGTCTCATCGGTTTTGAGGGCATCGGCCAACCGCTGTTGCGCAGATCCGGGGCGCAAAGGTTTGGGCTGGCTTTCAGCGGGGGCCCAGCCGGTGAGGAAGATCAACTCAAATGTCGCGGTGACCCGTCCCTCCGCGCCCAGATAGTTGTCTTGGTAAAGTTGCACAGCCATTTCCATAACGCGGCGGGCGGTCGGGCGGCGTAACCGGCCAGTGAGGGCGTTGGTCTCACCCATGCTGCGCAAATCCCGCATCAGATGCCAAGCATCGTCATATTCGACAGTGAGCGGCAAGCTGTCTGCGACGGGCAATGCAAACCCGGCCCGTTGCAGCAGCGCGCCCATGTCGCGCAGTTCCGCCATTGGGGCGATGCGCGGTGACATACCCCCGGTCACATTGGCCTCCGCTTGGCCCAGGCAGGCCCGCAATTCATGCAGGGTCTGGCCACCAAAAGCGACGGATAGGAACAACCCATCCGGCCGCAGGGCGCGGCGACATTGAATGAGCTGGCCAACCGGATCATTCGCCCAGTGCAGGGCCATCGCATGGACCAGCAGATCATAGCTGGCAGGCTCAACCGCGAGGGTGTCGTCGTCGGCCAGAGCGGTCATGTTTGGCAGGCGTGATTCCCAGAAATCAGCAAAGCCGGTGATCAATCCCATCTTGCTAAACGGCTTCTTAACCAGTTGCAGGCGATCTTCCACCTCATCGGCGGCGGTCTGGTGCAGGAACATCCCGCCAGCATTGGCGCGGGCGCGGTGCAGGCGCAGGGCTGTCAGGTCGGTAAGAACAGGATTCTGGGTCATCCGGGGTAGATATGACGATAACAAGCAGACTTCAAACAGGGCTGAACGCCATTTATCCGCCTCGATGTCTGGCTTGCGGCGATATCGTGGATGGCGATTTTGGCCTGTGCGGTAAATGTTGGCGCGATACCGCTTTTGTCGGCGGTATGGTCTGCGACAGCTGCGGCGTACCTCTGCCAGGCGAGGAGGATGACGTTTCACATCAATGTGATGCCTGTTTGCTATCGCCCCGGCCATGGGTGCGCGGGCGATCTGCGCTCTTGTACCGTGATACTGGGCGCAATCTGGTTTTGGCGCTGAAACATGGCGACCGACAAGAGATCGCGCAGCCTGCGGGCCTATGGATGGCCAATGCGATCAAAGGGCTGGTGCCAGAGCAGGCCTTGATCGCGCCTGTACCGCTACATTGGCAACGGATGATACAGCGCCGCTATAATCAATCGGCCCTTCTGGCCAAGGCGTTGGCAGAGCGGAGCGGGCTTTCATGGGCGCCCGATCTGTTGCAGCGGCATCGGCGCACCCGCCGTCTTGATGGTATGGACCGCGAAACCCGATACCGGACCTTGCAAGACGCCATGCGCGTTCATCCGCGGCGACGGCACCGATTGATCGGGCGACCGGTGCTTTTGGTTGACGATGTGATGACAACTGGCGCGACGTTATCTGCCGCGACACAGGCCTGTTTGGATGCCGGATCAGGGCCGGTCAGTGTCGTAACACTGGCGCGGGCGGTGAAAGACGCTTAAATCCCTCTCAACAGTTTTGTTGAAAAGGGATCGGTTCATGAAAACCGTCGAGATATATACATCACCGCTTTGCGGGTTCTGCCACGCGGCCAAACGGCTTTTGAACAGCAAGGGTGTCAGCTTTTCCGAGGTTGACGTGTTGGCAAATCCGGACCGCAAGGCAGAGATGATCCAACGCGCCAATGGTGGGCGCACCGTGCCGCAGATCTTTATCGGTGGCGATCATGTGGGCGGGTCGGATGATCTGCATGCGCTGGAACGGGCAGGAAAACTCGACTCCTTGCTTGAGGCCTGAGCGTGAAATCCGCGCTGCTTCAACTGAATGTGACGGATGATCCGGCAAAAAACCTGCCGGTGACCGTTGGGATGTTGCGCGATGCCGTGGCGCAGGGGGCAAAGTTTGTTTTGACTCCCGAGGTGACCAATTGTGTTTCCACCAGTCGCAGACACCAACAGGATGTTTTGCAGCACGAAAGCGAGGATCAAACGCTGGCCGCATTGCGAAGTGAGGCTGCGGATGCCGAAATATGGCTTTTGATCGGGTCGCTGGGCCTCAAAACAGATGATCCGGACGGACGTTTTGCCAACCGCAGCTTTTTGATTGCGCCCGATGGGTCCGTGGCGGCGCGGTATGACAAGATTCACATGTTCGACGTGCAGATCAACGAGACCGAAACCTACCGCGAATCCGAAGGATACCGGCCCGGCACACAGGCCGTGGTGGCGGAGACAGCTTTTGCCCGGATCGGGATGAGCGTTTGCTATGATGTGCGCTTTCCCAAATTGTATCAGGCTCTGGCCAATGCTGGCGCACGGATCATCACGGTGCCTGCGGCCTTTTCCCCTGTGACGGGGGCGGCGCATTGGCATGCCTTGCTCCGGGCGCGGGCGATCGAAACGGGATGTTTCGTAATTGCACCCGGCCAAACCGGCACCCATGCCAGCGCCAGCCGCAAGGCACGTGACACGTATGGCCATTCTTTGGTCGTTTCCCCGTGGGGCGAGGTGATTCTTGACGCAGGGGAAGCGCCGGGCGTTTACAACTTTGATCTGAATATGGAAGAAGGGGAAGCGGCGCGGCGCAGGGTGCCAAGCCTGTCCAATGCCCGTGAATTTCGGCCCCCTGATCCGGTAGACCAATGACCCAAGACAAGAATGCCCTCGCCATATTGCTTTTTAGTGAACTGCTTGCTGCAGATCACGCGGTGCGGGGCAGTCTGACCAAAATCCTGCCAAAAGGCATGGAAATTTCGCATTTCTCGGTCCTGAACGTCTTGGCTTTTAAGGGCGAGGAAAGCACCCCAGCCAAGCTGGCGGAGCGGTTCAACGTGACGCGCGGGGCAATGACCAACACCCTGAACAAACTGCAATGGGCGGGGTATATTCATGTGCGCCCGGATTGGGACGATGCCCGCCGCAAGATTGTTCAGATCAGTCCTGCCGGACGGCAGGCGCGTGATGATGCCTTTGCCGCGATCACCCCGACCATCAACAAGGTTGTTGATGATCTGGGCGA
This sequence comes from Sulfitobacter mediterraneus, assembly GCF_003054325.1. Taxonomy (GTDB): domain Bacteria; phylum Pseudomonadota; class Alphaproteobacteria; order Rhodobacterales; family Rhodobacteraceae; genus Sulfitobacter; species Sulfitobacter mediterraneus. Next base: position 507,912 of record NZ_QBKU01000001.1, on the reverse strand, counting down.
AGAACAGGCGCGGGCCGCTTTGCCAATCTTGCGCGGTATTCGCAAGCAGCTCGCCTAAGGTTAGCTAGGCCGCGTGCTGGCGGTGACGTAATTCACACTCAGATCTCTGTCCGACAGGCTCCAGCTCCAGGCGATGGGATTGAACACAAACCCTTTGCGATCCACCGGGGTCAGGCCCGCACGGGTCAGCAGGTCAAACAGTTCATCCGGGGTGATGAACTTGGACCATTCATGGGTGCCCTTGGGCAGCCAGCGCATGATGTGTTCCGCACCGACAATGGCCATCATGTAGGACTTTGGGTTGCGGTTGATCGTCGAGCAGATGTGCAATCCGCCGGGTTTGAGCAGATCGTGACAGGCGGTCAGATAATCAATGGGGGAGGCAACATGTTCGACCACCTCCATATTCAACACCGCGTCAAATTGTTCGCCCGCCTCTGCCATGGCTTCGGCAGTGGTGTGACGGTAATCAATATCGAGACCTGATTGCGCGGCATGCACCTGCGCTACGGGAATGTTGCCAGCGGCGGCATCTGCGCCCACCACATCCGCGCCCAGCCGGGCCATCGGTTCGGCCAGCAGGCCGCCGCCACAGCCGATATCAAGGATTCGCAAACCTTTGAACGGCGCATCTGATTTCAGGTCACGGTCAAATTCACCGGCGATCTGGCTGGTGATATAGTCCAGCCGGCAGGGATTGAGCATGTGTAAAGGTTTGAATTTACCGTTCAAATCCCACCATTCGGCGGCCATCGCTTCGAATTTTGCAACTTCGGCGGGGTCAACTGTTGTTTGAGGCGTTTGCATTCCACGCTCCCTATGCTCTTGTGGTGTGAAAGACTATATAGGGCCGTGATGGACAAGTATCCCGACCAAAAGCGCGCAGTGCAGTATCTTTATCCGCCCGTTGATCCGTTTGATCAGCGGATGCTGGCGGTTGGGCAAGGTCATCAGGTCTATGTTGAGCAATGCGGAAACCCCGATGGAATCCCCGTTGTGGTGTTGCATGGCGGGCCTGGCGGCGGGTGCAGCCCGTCGATGCGGCGCTATTTTGATCCCTCCGTTTACCGCGTGATCCTGTTTGATCAGCGCGGCTGTGGTCGGTCGCGGCCCCATGCGTCAGTGACCGACAATACGACCTGGCATCTGGTGGCGGATATCGAGCTGATTCGCAGCACGCTTGGCATCTCAAACTGGATCGTTTTTGGCGGGTCTTGGGGGGCAACGCTGGCCCTGATCTATGCGCAGGCCCATCCGGACGCGGTGCGTCAATTGGTGCTGCGCGGTGTGTTCTTGATGACGCAGGCCGAACTGGATTGGTTCTATGGCGGCGGCGCAGGCAAGTTCTGGCCTGAAGTTTGGGCGCGGTTTGTCGATCTGATCCCAGAGGACGAACGTGATGATCTGATCGCGGCCTATCACCGGCGGCTGTTTTCCTGCGATCTGCAAGTTGAGCGGCAATATGGCCGGGCGTGGTCTGCTTGGGAAAATGCATTGGCGTCGATCCATTCGGCGGGCGCGGTTCATGAGGGCCCGGCGGATTATGCCCGCGCGTTCTCGCGGCTCGAAAACCACTATTTCACCCATGCCGGGTTCCTTGAGAGTGACGGTCAGATCCTTGCCAACATGGGCCGAATAAAACACATCCCCGGCACCATTGTGCAGGGGCGATACGATATGATCTGCCCGCCAAGCAGTGCCTATGCCCTGTCCGAAGCATGGCCGGTAAGTGAGCTGATGATGGTACGCAACGCCGGGCATGCCTTGTCAGAGCCCGGGATATCCGCAGAACTGGTGCGAACCATGGACAGGATCGCAGCGCAATGAGCCGGCGGTCGCATATCGACCGGCGTGCCTTGTTCACCAGCGGTGCGGCGGCGGCGCTTTTGGCGGCTTCGGGTGTATCGGCGGCGGGGCTGCCAAAGCACGGCGGCCGGTTGCGCATGGCGTTGTCGGGGGCGGATCGCAGTGACAATTGGACGATGGGCGATGGTTTGTTCATGCTGGTCGCACGGCAAGGGTTGGTTTTTGATACGCTGACCGAGGTCGCTGCGGATGGTACGCTGCGGCCTGAGTTGGCGGTGGATTGGCGGGCCTCCGGGGATGGCCGGATCTGGACCTTTGATCTGCGCCCGGATGTACGGTTTCACGATGGCAAACCTTTCACATCGGCCGATGCTGCGGCCAGTTTGGCACCGTATTTGGATGCGGAGCTGGTTCCGCTTGGTCCCCATGAGCTGCAAATCCGTTTGACGGTACCGGATGCGGGCTTGCCCTTGAGATTGGCCCAGCCGGAACATGTGATTCGCTCTGCTCATGCCCTCAACAGCGGCATCGGGACGGGTCTTTATCAGGTGAAACGGTTTGAGGCGGGGCAGAGGTTGCTGACCGCGCGTGTGTCACAGCACTACAAAGACGGCAGTGCGGGATGGTTTGACGAGGTTGAATTAACGTCGATCCCATCCGAGATGGTGCGCGGGCAGGCGCTGGGCGAGTATCTAGTGGATGCCGCAGACCTGCATGATGCCAGTGGCTTGGCCGAGATGCCCGATATCGTGTTGTTGCCTGACGCCCGCGATCCGGTTCAGGCGGTCAGCGCCGATCTGGCGCAGCCTGCCCAGATCAGCAACCTGCGCCCACTGGACAACCTGCGTGCGGCAGAGCGGTGGTGGTTTGGGTAAAGCGGCTTGCAGTTTCGCGCCCTTCCCCCTATATGCATCTCAACAGCGGCGCGTTCGGGTCCACACCAAACGCTCCACCGAAACACGATACGGGCCGCGCGCCCGTTTTTTTGTGCCTAATACCAAGCGAGATCATGACCAACGACCTGATAGCCAAAGCCGCCATTGACCGCCGCATGGCCGAGATCATCACACCGGTGATTGAGGATCTGGGGTTTGAACTGGTGCGCGTGCGTCTGATGAGCGGCAAAACCACAACGCTGCAGATCATGTGCGACAAACCCGATGGTGGGATCGAAGTCGATCATCTGAGCGATATCACACAGGCGATCGGCGCGGTGCTTGATGTCGAAGACCCGATTGTTGAAGAATATACGCTCGAAGTGTCCTCGCCCGGTATTGACCGGCCGCTGACCCGTCTCAAAGACTTTGACATGTTCGAAGGATACGAGGCCAAGATCGAGACAGAAGAACTGATTGATGGTCGTCGCCGCTTTAAGGGTGCGCTGGCGGGTGTTGAGGATGACGAAGTGCTGATCAACGTCGAAGAGGGCACCATTGGCCTCAAGTTTGATTGGTTGTCGGATGCCAAACTGGTTCTGACCGATGATCTGATTAAAGAAATGCTGCGCCAGCGTAAGGCGTCAGGCGCAATTGACGAAACCCAATTCGATGAGATCCAGACTGATGAGTCTGCTGAGGGAGAAGACTAATGGCCATTACATCTGCCAACCAGCTTGAGCTGCTTCAAACCGCCGAGGCGGTTGCCCGAGAAAAGATGATCGACCCCAATCTGGTGGTCGAGGCGATGGAAGAATCGCTCGCTCGTGCAGCGAAGTCCCGCTATGGCGCGGAAATGGACATTCGCGTGGCCATCGACCGCAAGACAGGTCGCGCGACCTTTACCCGTGTGCGCACCGTGGTTGAGGATGAAGAGCTTGAGAACTATCAGGCGGAATTCACCGTTGAGCAGGCCAAGCAATATATGGACAGCCCTGCGGTTGGCGACACTTATGTAGAAGAAGTGCCACCGGTCGAGATGGGCCGGATTGCCGCCCAGTCAGCCAAGCAGGTGATTTTGCAGAAGGTCCGCGAAGCCGAGCGTGATCGTCAGTACGAAGAGTTCAAGGATCGCGCAGGCACCATCATCAATGGCTTGGTCAAGCGCGAAGAGTACGGCAACGTGATCGTCGATGTGGGCGCTGGCGAAGCGATCCTGCGTCGCAACGAGAAGATCGGCCGCGAAAGCTATCGCCCGAACGACCGTATCCGCGTTTATATCAAGGATGTGCGCCGCGAACAGCGCGGGCCGCAGATCTTCCTGAGCCGTACCGCGCCAGAATTCATGGCCGAACTGTTCAAAATGGAAGTGCCAGAAATTTATGACGGCATCATCGAGATCAAGGCGGTTGCCCGTGATCCCGGATCGCGCGCAAAAATCGCGGTGATTTCTTATGATGGGTCGATCGACCCTGTTGGCGCCTGTGTTGGTATGCGCGGTAGCCGTGTTCAGGCAGTTGTGAACGAGCTTCAGGGCGAAAAGATCGACATCATTCCATGGAATGAAGATCAGCCGACCTTCCTGGTGAACGCGCTTCAGCCTGCCGAGGTGTCCAAGGTTGTTTTGGACGAAGAAGCTGGTAAAATCGAAGTTGTTGTTCCTGAAGAGCAATTGTCGCTCGCAATTGGCCGCCGTGGCCAGAACGTGCGTTTGGCGTCCCAGTTGACCGGTCTTGATATCGACATCATGACAGAAGAGCAGGAAAGCGCGCGCCGTCAGGCCGAGTTTGAACTGCGCACCAAGCTGTTTATGGACAACCTAGATCTGGACGAATTCTTTGCCCAGTTGCTGGTCTCCGAAGGGTTCACCAACCTCGAAGAGGTGGCCTATGTCGAGATTGACGAACTGTTGGTGATTGACGGTGTTGACGAAGACACGGCCAATGAATTGCAGGCCCGTGCCCGCGATGTGCTGGAGGCCCGCAACAAAGCGGCGCTTGAGAACGCCCGTGCATTGGGTGTCGAGGACAGCCTTGTTGAATTTGAGGGTCTGACACCCCAGATGATTGAGGCACTGGCCAAAGACGATGTGAAAACGCTGGAAGATTTCGCAACCTGTGCGGATTGGGAACTGGCCGGCGGCTGGACCACTGTTGATGGTGAGCGGGTTAAGGATGACGGGGTTCTTGAACCCTTCGACATCTCGCTTGAGGACGCACAAACCATGATCATGACGGCCCGCGTGTTGCTGGGCTGGGTCGATCCGGCAGAACTGGAAGCAGACGCGGAAGAGACGGACGGCGAAGACGCAGACCTGACCGAGGAGACCGAGGCCTGATCTCAGGCCTCGGAGGTTCATGATGGGTCGCGGTGGCGTTCCAAAAGACCGGGAAAACGGTCCTGATCGCAAGTGTATTGCCACGGGCGAAGTGCAACCAAAGCACGGCTTGGTGCGTTTTGTTGTTGGACCGGATGCACAGATCGTGCCGGATATTCTGGGCAAACTGCCGGGTCGCGGCATCTATGTGGCGTCTGACCGCGCGGCGATCGAGATGGCCGTTAACAAAAAGCTGTTCTCCCGTGCGGCCAAACAGCAGGTCACGGTGGCCGATGATCTGGCCGATGAGGTAGAGCGGCAGTTGGCGCGGCGGGTTGTTGATCTGATTTCGCTGCAACGTAAGTCTGGCAAAGCTGTTGCGGGCTACGAAAAGGTCAAAGGCTGGCTGCAAACAGAAGAAGCCGAAGTGCTGATCCAAGCGGTGGACGGATCAGGCCGGGGCAAATCGAAACTAAGCACACCGCACTATGGCCAATACATTGGCTGGTTGACCGCAGACGAATTGGGTTTGGCATTCGGTCGGCAAACTGTGATACATGGGGCGCTCGCCTCTGGTGGACTCACTCTGCGTGTTGTAGAGGAGGCCCAACGACTTAAGGGCGTGCGCAAAAACGAGGTTGGCAACGGCCAGCCGAAAGGATGACGAGCTAAATGAGCGATACTGACGGCAAGAAAACATTGGGTCTGCGCGGGGCACCTGCGCGTCCGGGCAACGTAAAGCAAAGCTTTAGCCATGGGCGGACCAAGAACGTCGTGGTCGAAACCAAACGCAAGCGCGTTGTTGTGCCCAAACCGGGCGCGGCAAAGTCCGGTGCGGCTGGGGGCGCTCCTATTGGCGATCCGTCCAAACGCCCTGCGGGCATTACAGATGCGGAAATGGCCCGCCGGCTGAAGGCTGTGCAAGCGGCCAAAGCGCGTGAGGTCGAAGAGGCCGCTGCCCGCGAAGCCGAAGAAAAGGCCCGTGCAGAGGATCGTGAACGCCGCCGCGCCGAGATCGAAGCCAAAGAAAAGGCAGAACGCGAGCGCGAAGAAAGCCTCAAGGCCAAGGCCGAAGAAGATGAACGCAAGGCCCGCGAAGCTGAGGCTGCTGCACAAGCGGCGGCTGCGGCCCCTGCCGCTGCGGCTCCTGCGGCCCGCGCGCCTGCCAACAAGCCTGCGCCAGCAGCGACACCGCGGAAAACGGATCGTGACCGCGAGGACACCAACAAAAAGAACCGCGGCGATGACAGCCGCCGGTCTGGTAAGCTGACTGTTAATCAGGCGCTTTCTGGCCGTGAAGGTGGACGCCAGCGTTCGATGGCGCAGATGAAGCGCAAGCAGGAACGCGCACGCCAAAAGGCGATGGGCGGCAGTGTCGAGCGCGAAAAGGTTATTCGTGATGTGCAGTTGCCACCGGCAATTGTTGTGTCTGAATTGGCTGCACGGATGGCCGAAAAGACAGGCGCGGTTGTCAAAGCGTTGATGAACAACGGTTTGATGGTTACGCAGAACGAAACGATTGATGCCGATACAGCGGAACTGATCATCGAGGAATTTGGCCACAAGGTGGTGCGTGTTTCCGATGCAGATGTCGAGGACGTGATCAAAGAGATCGAAGACGATGCCGCCGATCTGGTTGGTCGTCCTCCGGTCATCACGATCATGGGTCACGTTGACCACGGTAAAACATCGCTGCTCGATGCGATCCGCAACGCCAAGGTTGTTGCTGGCGAAGCAGGCGGGATCACACAGCACATTGGCGCCTATCAGGTGACCACGGATGGCGGTCAGGTGCTGTCTTTCCTTGATACGCCGGGTCACGCGGCCTTTACCTCCATGCGTTCGCGCGGCGCTCAGGTGACGGATATCGTGGTTCTGGTGGTTGCGGCGGACGACGCTGTGATGCCGCAAACCATCGAAGCGATCAATCACGCCAAAGCGGCGCAAGTGCCGATGATCGTGGCCATCAACAAGATCGACCGCCCGGCGGCTGATGCCATGAAAGTGCGTACTGATTTGCTGCAGCACGAGGTGATCGTGGAGCAGATGTCAGGTGAGGTGCAGGACGTTGAAGTTTCTGCAATCACCGGGCAAGGTCTTGATCAACTGCTCGAAGCCATCGCACTTCAGGCCGAACTGCTTGAACTGAAAGCCAACCCAGATCGCGCCGCCGTTGGTGCCGTGATCGAGGCACAGCTTGATGTGGGCCGCGGCCCGGTTGCGACTGTTCTGGTTCAGAACGGTACGCTGCGCCAAGGCGATATCTTTGTTGTGGGTGAGCAGTACGGTAAGGTCCGTGCGCTGATTGATGACAAAGGCAACCGCGTCAAGGAAGCCGGACCATCGGTTCCTGTTGAGGTTCTGGGTCTGAACGGTACGCCCGAAGCAGGTGACGTTCTGAACGTGACAGACACGGAAGCACAAGCGCGTGAGATCGCGGATTATCGTGCAAATGCGGCCAAGGACAAACGTGCCGCTGCCGGTGCGGCGACGACACTCGAACAGCTGATGGCGAATGCCAAGGCAGACGAGAACGTCAGCGAGCTGCCAATTCTGGTCAAAGCGGATGTGCAGGGTTCTGCCGAAGCGATTGTTCAGGCGATGGAGAAAATCGGCAACGACGAGGTGCGCGTGCGCGTCCTGCACTCCGGTGTTGGCGCGATCACCGAGACCGACGTTGGTCTTGCTGAGGCGTCTGGCGCACCGATCATGGGCTTTAACGTCCGTGCCAATGCGTCTGCGCGGAACACGGCGAACCAAAAGGGCGTCGAGATCCGGTATTATTCTGTGATCTACGATCTTGTGGATGACGTCAAAGCAGCGGCCTCTGGCCTGCTCAGCGCCGAGATCAAAGAAAACTTTATCGGCTATGCGTCGATCAAAGAGGTCTTCAAGGTCACTGGCGTCGGCAAAGTTGCCGGTTGTCTGGTTACCGAAGGTGTGGCGCGTCGCTCTGCCGGGGTGCGTTTGCTGCGTGACAACGTGGTGATCCATGAAGGCACGTTGAAAACACTCAAGCGTTTCAAGGACGAAGTGCCAGAGGTACAGTCCGGCCAGGAATGCGGTATGGCGTTTGAAAACTATGACGATATCCGTCCTGATGACGTGATCGAAATCTTTGAACGCGAAGAAGTGACCCGTACGCTTTCATAAGGCGGGTCACATCAAGACATCAAAAAAGGGGCTGCGGTGACGCGGCCCCTTTTTCGTTGAACAGTTTGATGACCGCTTAGTTCTTGCGGCTGACGGGTTTGCCTGCATAGACGGTGTCGTCTACTTTGACAGCAATGCGCCCATCCGGCATATCTTTTACAAAGATACCCTGAACGGACACACAGGACCCCAATGTGATGGTTCGCAGCATTTTCTTTCCCCCAAAAGAATACCTCACATTTTAGTGAACAATTTGGAAAACACCAGTCGATTGTTTCGGGGTTTTAGGCGGCTTTAACCAAATTGTGCTGATATCGAGGTCAAAGCCAATCTCGAAGGATCGGAATCAACGGGATATCGGCCGCAGGCATGGGGTAGTTCCGCAGGTCATTGGCGCGGACCCATTTCAATGCCTGATTCTCCTGCGGCACTGGCGTGCCTTCCCATTTGCGGCAGGCAAACAACGGCATCAGCAAGTGGAAATCATCATAGCTGTGGCTGGCAAAGGTCAGTGGGGCAAGGCAGGACGTCCAGGTGTTGATACCCAGTTCCTCTTCCAGCTCGCGCACCAGCGCCGCCTCGGGGGTTTCGCCGGGCTCAACCTTGCCGCCTGGAAACTCCCACAGACCGGCCATGGACTTGCCCTCTGGCCGTTGCGCCAACAGAACCCGTCCATCGACGTCGATCAGCGCAACCGCCGAAACAAGGACAACCTTCATGAACGGTAGTCCGCGTTGATCTCGATATAGCCATGGGTCAGATCACAGGTCCAAACAGTTGCAGCACCTGCGCCGAGCCCGAGATCGACACCAATACGCACGTGGTCGCCTTTCATGTGGTCAGCGGCGTCTGCTTCGGAATAATCAGGGCTGCGCCAGCCATCTTTGGCCACTTCGATATCGCCAAAGCGGATCGACAACAGATCGCGGTCCGCTGCGGCGCCGGATTTACCAATGGCCATCACAACCCGGCCCCAATTTGGGTCTTCACCTGCGATGGCGGTTTTGATCAGCGGTGAATTGGCGATGGCCATCGCGTGGGTCTTGGCATCCACAGCACTGGCCGCGCCGGTGACAGCAATCTCGACAAATTTGGTCGCGCCTTCGCCGTCTTTGACAACCTGATGCGCCAGATCGAGCATGACCCCATGCAGCGCTTCCCTGAACGCGGCGCTGCCTGACATATCGACACCTGACGCGCCCGTGGCGGCCATGATGAGGCTGTCAGAGGTGGAGGTGTCGCTATCGACCGTGATGCAATTAAAGGTGACCTCGTTAAACTCAGACACCATGGATTGCAGATCTGCCTGATCTACCTGCGCATCGGTAAAAAGGTAGACCAGCATCGTGGCCATATCCGGCGCGATCATGCCAGATCCCTTGGCGATTCCCGCGATTTGAACGGTTTTGCCGTTCTCTGTCACGCTGGCAGATGCGCCCTTAGGGAATGTGTCGGTTGTCATGATGGCCTTGGCAGCGGCAGCGATGCCGCCGGCATCCAAACCGGTGTTCAGCCCCTCAAGAACAGCCGTAATTTTATCATGCGGCAGCGGCTCGCCGATTACGCCGGTTGAGGACGTAAAAACACGGGACTGAGGCACATCACAACTGGCAGACACCGCTGCTGTGATTGCCAGAACACTTTGCACACCGCCCTGACCGGTAAAGGCGTTGGCGTTGCCTGAATTGACCAAGATTGCGGCGGGGCCATCGGCGGCGCCGCCAATCTTCTCCTGACAATCCAGAACCGGCGCGGCGCGGGTGGCAGAGCGGGTGAACACCCCTGCAATGCTGGTGCCGGGATCCAGGACCGCGAGCATCACATCTGTCCGACCTTGATACCGAACGCCCGCAGCCGTTGTTGCAAATCGCACTCCGTCAATCACTGGCAGGTTCGGGAACTGCGCAGGCGCGAGCGGTGAAACAGAGGTTATGGTCGCCATATCTTACTCAAGCCATTCAATGTTTTTGAGGATTGCAGGATCAATGCCATCTGCCGCTGCGCGGTCCACATCGGCGGCTTCGGTGATGCTGTCGATTGTGGTCTGAACGCGGGTCTGGCGAATTTGCAGTTCCAGCTCTTCGCGCACGGTGTCGAGCGCGGGCGCCTCAGTTTTGCGGGTCTCGTTCAGCATGATCACATGCCAGCCAAATTGCGTCTCTACGGGTTCGGACACTGCGCCGGGCTCCATAGCGATCACCGCAGCCTCAAAGCTGGGCACCATCATGCCTTTTCCGAACCAACCCAGCGATCCGCCGCCAGGGCCGGAGGGGCCGGTGGATTTTTCGCGGGCCATCTCGGCAAAGTCCGCGCCGCCATCCAGTTCGGCCTTAATCGCAAGCGCCTCTTCCTCGGTTTCCACCAGAATGTGAGAGGCGTTGTATTCATCGCCCTGTTCGGCGCTGGCGTATTGTTCGTCATAGGCAGCCTTGAGCGCGTCTTCATCTACGGGGCCAGCCATCACATTTTCGATCACTTCGCCCGCCACAAGCGAACGGTTTTCGTTTTCCATCGACAGTTTAACCCGCGCCGGCAGATCACCCTGATATGTGTCGGCAAGGGCGGTCTGTTGCACCAACTGGTCAAGAATACCCTTGAAAAGGATCTCATCGGGCAGCTGCTGATACTGCTCGGGCAGTGTTGCACGGGCGATGATCATGTGACCCACAGTAATCTCTGTGCCGTTCACTGTGGCAACGACGGTGTCCAACCCGGCTTCGTCCTGCGCGGCGGCAGGCAGGGCCAGACAGGCAGAAAGTGCCAATGATGCCAGAAAAGTGCGTGGTTTATGCATGGAATGTCCTATCGTTCGCCCCTCCTGGGGGGCTGCTACATTGACAGCGTTTGGTGCGGCCCTTACATCGCCCTATGGGCGCCGTTCAGACGCTCGTTCACCCATCTATCTATGGGCTGACAAGGCGCTGGGCAAGCAGATCGGCGCCAGACATTGCAACTTCGGCTGGAGAGCACATGCTGGGTATCGGAACAATCGCCAAAAAGGTCTTTGGCACACCAAACGACCGCAAGATCAAGGCGACGCGCCCGCTGGTGGCAAAGATCAACGCATTTGAGCCGGAGATCGAAAAGCTGAGCGATCAGGGTTTGATCGACAAGACGGCGGATCTGCGCCAACGCGCCCTGAATGGCGAGAGCCTTGATGATCTGCTGCCCGAAGCCTTTGCAAACTGCCGTGAGGCCGCACGCCGGACACTTGGCATTCGCGCCTTTGACACACAGATGCTCGCTGCGATCTTTTTGCACGGGGGGAACATCTCCGAGCAGAAGACGGGTGAAGGCAAAACGCTGACCGCCGCTTTGGCTGCCTATCTGAACGCGCTCACGGGAAAGGGTGTTCATGTTGTGACCGTGAACGAATATCTGGTTCAACGTGACGCGGATTGGATGGGCAAGGTTTTTGGCGCGCTTGGCATGACCACCGGCGCCGCGATTTCGCAAATGCCGGAGGCGGACAAACGTGCCGCTTATGAATGTGACATCACCTATGCCACCAACAATGAGCTGGGTTTTGATTATCTGCGCGATAACATGAAATCCAACCTCGATGAGATCCTGCAAAAACAGCATAATTTTGCAATTGTGGATGAGGTCGACAGTATCCTGATCGACGAGGCCCGGACGCCGCTGATCATTTCTGGTCCGGCGCAGGACCGGTCCGAGATGTATGTGACCGTGGATGCGCTGATCCCGTCCTTACAGCCCGAACACTACGAGCTAGACGAGAAAACCAAAAACGTGACCTTTACCGATGAGGGCAACGAATTCCTTGAGCAGCAGTTGCGTGCGCATGAGCTGCTCGAAGAAGACCAGACCCTTTATGATCCGGAAAGCACAACCATTGTTCACCACGTCAATCAGGGTTTGCGGGCGCACAAGCTGTTCCTGAAAGACCGTGACTATATCGTGCGCGACGGTGAGGTGATGCTGATCGACGAATTCACCGGACGGATGATGCAGGGCCGCCGTTTGTCGGATGGCTTGCATCAGGCGATCGAAGCCAAGGAAGGTACCTCTATCCAGCCAGAGAATGTCACCTTGGCCTCGGTGACGTTCCAGAACTATTTCCGTCTCTATGACAAATTGGCCGGGATGACAGGCACCGCCTTGACCGAAGCCGAAGAATTTGGCGAGATTTACGGGCTGGGTGTGGTTGAGATCCCGACCAACCTGCCGATTGCGCGGGTGGATGAGGATGATGCCGTTTACCGGACGGCAAACGAAAAATATCAGGCAATGATCGACAAGGTGAAAGAGGCGCATGCCAAGGGCCAGCCCTGCCTTGTCGGGACCACATCGATTGAAAAATCCGAACAGCTGAGCGTGATCCTTACCGCATCGGGCATCCCGCATAACGTTCTGAACGCCCGCCAGCACGAGCAGGAAGCGCAGATTATCGCGGACGCCGGTAAACTGGGCGCAGTGACCATCGCCACTAACATGGCGGGCCGTGGTACGGACATCCAGCTGGGCGGCAATGTTGATCTCAAGGTGCTTGAGGCGCTTGATGCAGATCCAGACGCCGATCCCGCCGCCCTGCGTGCGCGGATCGAAGCGGAACACGCAGACGAAAAGAAAAAGGTGCTGGAAGCGGGCGGGCTTTATGTTCTGGCCTCCGAACGGCACGAAAGCCGCCGCATCGACAACCAGCTGCGCGGTCGGTCTGGCCGTCAGGGTGATCCGGGGCGCACGTCGTTCTTCTTGTCTTTGGAAGATGACCTGATGCGCATTTTCGGGTCCGAGCGGCTTGAGAAAGTGCTGACGACGCTTGGCCTCAAAGAAGGTGAAGCGATCATTCACCCTTGGGTCAATAAATCGTTGGAACGGGCACAGGCCAAGGTCGAGGGCCGCAACTTTGACATCCGCAAACAGCTGTTGAAGTTCGACGATGTGATGAACGAACAGCGTAAGGTCGTCTTTGGTCAGCGCCGCGACATCATGGAAGCGGAAGACCTGAACGAGATTGTCACCGATATGCGTCATCAGGTGATTGATGACCTGATCGATACCTACATGCCGCCCAAAACCTATGCGGATCAATGGGACACCGAAGGGTTCAAAACAGCGGTTGCCGAACAGCTGAACATGGACCTGCCGATGGTTGATTGGTGTGAAGAAGAAGGCGTGGATGACGACGTGATCCGCGAACGCCTGATCGAAGCGACCGATGGCTTGATGGCGCAAAAGGCCGAAGTCTTTGGCGAAGAGAACATGCGCAACATCGAAAAGCAGCTGTTGTTGCAAGCGATTGATGGCAAGTGGCGTGATCACCTGCTGACACTGGAACACCTGCGGTCTGTTGTTGGGTTCCGCGGTTATGCGCAGCGTGATCCATTGAACGAATATAAAAACGAATCCTTCCAGCTGTTTGAAACGATGCTCGATAGCTTGCGTCAGGACGTCACGCAAAAGCTGGCCCAGATTCAGCCGATGACCGAAGAAGAGCGTGACGCGATGATGCAGGAAATGGCAGCCCGGCAGGTGGCGATGAACGATGCGGCGGCCAAGGAAACGCCCGCAGCGAGTGCCGCGCTGGATGGGTTTGTCGAGGATGACCCCTCCACTTGGGGCAATCCCGGCCGCAATGACCTATGCCCTTGTGGGTCCGGTAAGAAATTCAAGCATTGCCACGGGCGTCTGAGCTAAACATCTGACACGGCAGCGCCACATTCTGTGCCTAAACGGGTCATAAGGCGGCCCTTTTTGTTTGCGACAAGGTTCCTGAACGATTCCGTTGAAAGGAACAGGATCCATGTTGCAGACTTTTGTTTTGCAGAAAAAAGGTATCGCGACCGCGGCAGGTACATTGACCTGCGCGCTGGCCATCGGCTTTGTCATGCAAAGCACCGATACCGCGCAGCAACGCTATGGCGTGGCTGGTAATGCCATTCCGATGGTGAAAACGATTGATGCCTCTGATCCGGCCAATTCCCTGCTCGATGTGCAGGCGATCAAGCTGACCTCAGCGGAGTTTAGCAGTGCAATTGAGGTTCCGCAGTCCGACCCAGAGGTGGTCAAGGTTGCTTCGCCGAAAAGTGTTCTGCCCGAACCAGCCCTGCCAACGATGGAGATCGCAGATGCTTGTACGATTTCTGCTGTAGCACAGCCGATTGCGGCGGCGATGGTCAAGCTGAGCATGGAGGCGCCCTGTTTGCCCAATGAGCGTGTGACTGTGCATCACAACGGCATGATTTTCACTGAGACAACCACCTTTAACGGGACATTGGACCTGACAGTGCCGGCCCTGGCGACGGATGCCGTATTTATCATGGCCTTTACCAATGGTGACGGTGCTGTGGCGCAAACCATGGTCGAGGATCTTGCCGATTTTGACCGCTCGGTTCTGCAATGGAAGGGCAACACCGGGTTTCAAATCCATGCCCGTGAATTTGGCGCTGGCTATGGCGAAACGGGCCATCTGTGGGAATCGGCGCCGGGCGAGATTGCCGATGCTGTCACCGGCAATGGCGGGGTACTGACCCGGCATGGTGATACAAACGCAGGTGATCCCTTGCTGGCAGAAGTCTACAGCTTTCCCAGTGATACAAACGGTCGCTCTGGCATCATTGCCCTGAGCGTCGAAGCAGAGATCACCGAGGCCAATTGCGGGTTGGAGATTGAGGCGCAGTCGCTTGAAGTTCTTGGCGATTACTCCATCAAAACACAAAACCTGACACTGCCGGTCCCCGATTGCGACGAGATTGGTGGGTTTCTGGTGTTGAATAATCTGCTGCAAGACCTGAAACTCGCTGCCAAGTAACGCAGCGCCAGGGGTCTTAAGATGAGATTGAAATGTGCGGCGGCCTTCGCCGCATTTTTTCTGTTTGGTGCATCCGCATTGTGGGCCCAAGACGTCACGCTGACCTCGCGGGATGGCAAAGTGGAATTGAACGGAACACTCTCCGGCTTTGACGGAGAGTTTTATCGCGTGCAAACCGAATATGGTGAACTGACAGTCGACGGTTCCGGTGTGAACTGTGCCGGGCCGGGGTGCCCGAATTTGCAAGACTACGTTGCAGAAGTGCATTTGTCCGGCTCTGCGACCATGGGCGCAGTTTTGATGCCGGCCCTGATTGAGGCTTATGCCCAACGCGGCGGTTATGATGTGAGCCGCGAAACTTTGGATGCGACGCGGTTTGATCTGTTGCTGCACCGCAAAGACACAGGCAAACTGGCCGCGCGGTTTGGTTTTCGCGCTACCAATGCCGATGAAGGGTTTGCCGATCTGCTGGCTGATGAGGCTGACATCGTCATGTCCCTGCGTGAAATTCGCAATACCGAACGGATCAATGCCCGTGAGGCTGGCATGGGCGATCTGACCGGGCCGAACCGCAGCCGCGTTCTGGCGTTGGATGCGGTTGTGCCGGTGGTCGCGCCGACCAATCCGATCAAGGATATCTCGCCACTGACCCTTGCGCAGGTATTCGCAGGAAAGGTCACAAACTGGCAGGAGCTGGGCGGCCCGAACGCGCCCATTGATCTGCATTTGCCCAATTCGGCCAGCGGGTTAAGTCAGGCCATTGAGGATCAGGTGATGGTGCCTGCAAAATCCGCTCTGGCCGAACAGATCACCCGCCATGCACTGCCCGGTGCACTCGCTCAAGCCGTGGCAAAGGACAGTTTTGCCTTGGGCATCACCAGCTTTGCCGAACGGCGCAACACGCAGGTTCTGACCCTGAGCGGGAGCTGCGGGTTCTATCTGGATGCGGCGCGGCGGACGATCAAGACCGAGGACTATCCATTGACGGCGCCGATGTTCCTATATTTCCCAGCGCGGCGTTTGCCGTTGATCGCGCGGGAGTTTTTGGCCTTTACTCGTGGTCCGTCAGCACAGAATGTGATCCGCAGGGCCGGATTTGTAGATCAACGGCCGGAAGAAATTCCAGTGGATGATCAGGGCAACAGGTTTGCCAATGCAATCACTGTGGCTGGTCCCGAAACCTCCCTGCAAGAGCTGCAACGCATGATCGCCACGCTTGGCCCGATGGCGCGTTTGACGACGTCGTTCCGGTTTGAGGCAGGGTCGATTCGGCTTGATGCGCAGTCCCGTTCCAACGTGCAGCAGTTGGCGCGATCTCTGGAGCAGGGCAAGTATGATGCGCGGCAAATTCTGTTTGTTGGATTTAGTGATGGGCAGGGGGCAGCGAAGGCCAACCGTGACATCGCCCTGCGCCGCGCCGAGGCTGTCTCGCGGGCGGTAAGCGCGGCGGCTGTTACGGCCAATCTGGAACGGGTGGATCTCGGCGTTGATGCCTTTGGTGAGGCACTGCCGATGGCTTGTGATGACACCGCATGGGGCAGGCAGGCAAACCGCCGGGTTGAAGTTTGGGTGAGGTAGCATTCCTCCCGTTTAAATGAATCCCTCGGACCGCAGGCTCAATTCGCGTGATTTTCCGATGATCAGATGATCATGCAGCGTTAGCCCCAGCGCGTCACAGGCGCTCTCGATTTGATGGGTCATGTCGATATCCGCGGCAGAGGGGGTCGGATCACCAGAGGGGTGATTGTGCACGAGGATGAGCGCGGACGCGTTCAGCTCCAACGCGCGTTTGGCGACCTCACGGGGATAGACGGGCACGTGGTCCACGGTACCTTTGCCCTGCTCCTCATCCGCAATCAGCAGGTTCTTGCGGTCCAGATACAGAACGCGAAATTGTTCCGTCTCGCGGTGGGCCATTGCGATCTGGCAGTATTCCAGAAGCGCGTCCCAGCTTGATAGGATGTGTTTTTGCAGAACTTTGGCCCGCGCCATACGCTGTGCTGCGGCTTGCACGATCTTCAATTCAACGACCACGGCATCACCAACGCCGGAGATATCGCGCAAGCGGGGTTCTGGTGCTGTGATCACACGATTGAAATCGCCAAACCTGTCCATCAATGCGCGTGCAACGGGTTTGACATCGCGGCGCGGAATGGCGCGAAACAGCACCAGTTCAAGCAGCTCATAATCTGGCATGGCATCGGCGCCGCCTGCCATGAAGCGGGCCCGCAACCGGTGACGATGATCGTGAATGTATGAAGGTTGTTTGCCCTGCACAGGAGCAGTGGCAGGGGCCTCATCAAAAAGCATGGGTTGATGGGAATCAGGAAGCGCAGACATAGGAAAACACTGGACGCAGAGGGTTAGAGAAGCGTTAAGATTAACAGCGCGTGAGGGTTTGCAGTGTAATGCCAGATCGCGGCGCAAACACAGGCCGTAGAAAGAGGCGACTATGACAGCCGAGCAAGACATTCTGAACTGGCGGCGCTGGGATACACGGATCAGCCTGTCTGGGCAGCCTACGGAAGGGCAACTCAGCACGCTTGCGCAATCTGGTGTCGTGCAGATCATCAACCTTGGCCCGCACAGCAATGACGGCGCGTTGGATGATGAGGCGGCAAGTGTTGCGCAGCTCGGCATGGAATATGTTTATATCCCGGTGGATTTTTCCAATCCTACCGAAGCGGACTGGACGGTCTTTTGTGCGGCGATCGATGCGGCACCAGATGCGCCATTACATGTGCATTGCATCTACAACGCGCGGGTTTCAGCGTTTTTCTATCGCTTTGCCTTGGAAGGGCGGGGCGGCGATGTAGACATGGCATCTAAGCTGATGGATGGCATTTGGCGGCCCGGTGGGGTTTGGGCGCGATTTATCGGCAAACCAGAAGATGCGGACAAGCCAAACCGTTATCTGGGTTATGATTACAACTGACCCAAAAGAAAAGAGGCCACGGTGTGCGACCGTGGCCCCTTTTTACATTCGTTAGACCAATCGCCGGACCAATAGGTCAGCCCTTCATCGAATCCCAAAAGGATTTTACACTTGAGAAAAAGCTGCTGCTTTCGGGGTTATTCTCGGATGACAGCTCTTCAAACTCGCGCAGCAGTTCTTTCTGCTTTGATGTCAGGTTCACGGGCGTCTCAACCGCCAATTCGATGATCATGTCACCTACACCTTTGCCGCGCAGGGCTGGCATGCCTTTGCCGCGCAGGCGCATCTGGCGGCCAGATTGGCTGCCTGATGGGATGGATACGCGGCCGCGACCGCCATCAATGGTGGGCACTTCGATTGTGCCGCTCAGGGCGGCCGTGCTCATGGATACTGGCACGCGGCAGAACAGGTTTGGGCCGTCGCGATCAAACAGTTCGTGTTCCTGCACCTCGATAAAGATGTACAGATCGCCCGATGGGCCGCCGCGCATGCCTGCTTCGCCTTCGCCAGCGAGACGAATGCGTGTGCCGGTCTCGACGCCCGCTGGGATATTCACAGACAGCGACCGTTCTTTTTCAACACGGCCTGCGCCCCGGCAGGTCTTGCAGGGGTTCTTGATGGTTTGGCCCATTCCGGAACAGGTCGGGCAGGTGCGTTCAACGGTGAAGAAGCCCTGTTGCGCACGCACCTTGCCCATGCCGGAACATGTGGGGCAGGTTGTCGGCTCTGCACCGCCTTCTGCGCCTGATCCTTCGCAGCCGTCACAGGGCACGGAGGTTGGCACGTTGATAGATTTTTGCAGGCCAGAATATGCCTCTTCGAGGGAGATGCGCAGATTATAGCGCAGGTCAGATCCGCGCGCGGCACGGCGTCCACCGCCCCCGCCACCGCGTTGGCCCATAAAGTCGCCAAAGAGGTCGTCGAATACGTCGGAAAATGCGGATGAGAAATCACCCTGACCGCCACCAAAGCCGCCACCAGGACGGCCGCCACCACCCATGCCACCTTCGAATGCGGCGTGACCATAACGGTCGTAGGCTGCTTTCTTGTCGGCGTCTTTCAGCACTTCGTAGGCTTCGTTGGCCTCTTTGAACTGCGCTTCGGCATCCGGTTTATCGGCGTTGCGATCCGGGTGCAGTTCTTTGGCCTTGGTGCGATAGCCCTTTTTAATCTCGTCGGCAGAGGCCCCCTTGGCGACGCCAAGTACCTCGTAATAATCACGTTTTGCCATGGATTAAGTCCTTTTTCCGGAACGCGAAGGGCCGGCCCGTCTATCGGACCGGCCCAATCGTCAGTTCAGCGCATCAATTTACGCGCGCTTGTCATCGTCCAGATCTTCGAACTCGGCATCGACGATGTCATCGTCGCCACCAGCAGCGTCCGCCGCTTCGGGAACGTCTTCGCCTTCTTCCTGTGCGGCCTTATAGATGGCTTCGCCCAGTTTCATGGCTGCTTCGGTGACGTTCTGGATGCCGGATTTGATCTTCTCGACGTTTTCGGTTTCCAGCTCGTCTTTGAGCGCGGCAATGGCCAGTTCGATGGCTTCAACAGTTGTTGGATCCACCTTGTCCGAATGCTCTTCCACAGACTTTTCAGTCGAATGGATCAGGCTTTCGGCCTGGTTTTTGGCTTCGATCAGCTCGCGGCGTTCCTTATCCGCTTCGGCGTTCTCTTCGGCGTCCTTGACCATTTTATCGATGTCATCATCGGAGAGGCCACCAGAGGCTTGGATCGTGATCTTCTGCTCTTTCATCGTGCCTTTGTCCAAGGCACCCACAGACACGATGCCGTTGGCGTCGATGTCAAAGGTCACTTCGATCTGCGGCATGCCGCGTGGGGCAGGCGGGATGTTTTCGAGGTTGAAGGCACCGAGGATCTTGTTGTCCGCAGCCATTTCACGCTCACCCTGGAACACGCGGATTGTCACGGCGTTCTGGTTGTCTTCGGCGGTCGAGAAGACCTGGGACTTCTTCGTCGGGATCGTGGTGTTGCGGTCGATCAGACGGGTGAACACGCCGCCAAGGGTTTCGATACCCAAGGACAAGGGCGTGACGTCCAGCAGAACAACGTCTTTCACGTCACCTTGCAGAACACCGGCCTGAATGGCCGCGCCCATGGCGACAACTTCATCAGGGTTCACACCCTTGTGTGGCTCCTTGCCAAAGAATTTGGTCACTTCTTCAGTGACCTTTGGCATCCGTGTCATACCACCGACGAGGACTACCTCATCAATGTCAGACGCGGACAGACCAGCATCTTTCAGGGCGGCGGCGCAGGGTTTCATCGACGCTTTGATCAGATCGCCAACAAGGCTTTCCAGTTTGGCACGAGTCAGCTTCATCACCATGTGCAGCGGCGAGCCGTCTTTGCCCATGGAAATAAACGGTTGGTTGATCTCGGTCTGGGAGGACGAGGACAGCTCGATCTTGGCTTTTTCAGCAGCTTCTTTCAGACGCTGCAGCGCCATTTTGTCTTTGGTCAGATCAACGGAATGCTCTTTTTTGAACTCACCCGCGAGGTAGTTCACGATGCGCATGTCAAAGTCTTCACCGCCGAGGAATGTGTCACCGTTGGTGGATTTCACTTCGAACAGGCCATCGTCGATTTCGAGGATGGTC
This sequence comes from Sulfitobacter mediterraneus, assembly GCF_003054325.1. GTDB lineage: Bacteria > Pseudomonadota > Alphaproteobacteria > Rhodobacterales > Rhodobacteraceae > Sulfitobacter > Sulfitobacter mediterraneus. The sequence continues at coordinate 487,433 of NZ_QBKU01000001.1, read as the reverse complement.
ACGTCGAATGTACCGCCGCCAAGGTCATAGACCGCGATGGTTTGCGTGTTTTCTTTGTCCAGACCATAGGCCAGCGCGGCAGCTGTTGGTTCGTTGATGATGCGCAACACTTCGAGGCCGGCAATTTTACCGGCGTCTTTGGTCGCCTGACGCTGGGCGTCGTTGAAATACGCAGGCACAGTGATGACCGCCTGGGTCACTTCTTCGCCGAGGTAGCTTTCGGCGGTTTCTTTCATCTTACCCAGGATGAAGGCAGAGATCTGCGAAGGGGAGTATTTCTCACCCTTGGCTTCGACCCATGCGTCGCCGTTGCCGCCGTCAATCACGTTGAAAGGCAGGTTTTTCTTGTCTTTGGCAAGATCTGCGTCGTCGTTGCGGCGGCCGATCAGGCGCTTAACACCAAAGATGGTGTTGTCAGGGTTGGTGACGGCCTGACGTTTTGCAGGCTGGCCCACCAGACGCTCGTCATCCATAAAGGCGACGATAGATGGGGTTGTACGTGCGCCCTCTGCGTTTTCGATCACGCGGGGCTGGCTGCCGTCCATGATGGCGATGCAGCTGTTGGTTGTTCCAAGGTCAATACCAATTACTTTGGCCATGTTTTCGATCCCTCATTTTATTCAAGGCGATGACACGAGGCATAAGGCCCGGTTCGGCACCTCTGCTCCGATCTGTGGTGAGACTGAAAGCAGGACTGCCTTCAGCGGTTCGGAGGGTATATAAGGAGCGCAAATGCACCCTGCAACCATTGCAAAGCACCTCAGAGAAGGAATCTGCATGGATTTTTGCAAAGAACGTAACGATCAGGACCGATATGACACTTTTGCGGATCAGAGAGGTCGATGTTCACAAAGAGTTCCTTGATCCCGCTGCGCAGGGGGAGGTGGTGGATGTGATTAGGAAGGTGGCCGAGCAAGCACCGTTTTTCCGGCCCGATACCCCCTATGGCAAGCCGATGTCCGTGCGGATGACGGCGGCAGGGCGGTTCGGTTGGTTCAGTGATCGGCGTGGCTATCGCTATGTGGAGCAGCACCCGCAGGGGGTGGCGTGGCCTGCCATTCCTGATCCGGTTCTGGCGATCTGGGATGCGGTGACAGGGCTAGAGCGGCGGCCGGAGTGTTGTTTGATCAATTACTATGGATCGGGCGCCAGGATGGGGGTGCATCAGGATCGGGATGAGGCCAGTTTTGATTGGCCTGTTGTGTCTGTTTCGCTGGGCGATGATGCGCTGTTCCGGATTGGCAACACCACCCGCGGCGGCAAGACAGAATCGGCTTGGTTGCAATCGGGCGATGTGGTCGTGATGGGTGGTGCGGCGCGGCTGATTTATCACGGGGTGGACCGGGTGCGGGATGGATCATCGACCTTGCTGCCCAAAGGCGGCCGGATCAATCTAACGCTGCGCGTGGTGGAATAGACGACTTCCTTAAAGAAACTGGGCTGGAATTTTAAAAATTCCATTGCTCCAAAATCAACGTTGATCACCTGTTATCGCCGTGCGTTCCAGCTGAGCGAGGCGTGTTTGCGGGTGTAAAACTCGCCCATTAGCCCAATCATCACCAGCACCATTCCGACCCAGATGGGATATTCCCAAGAGCTGTAGCGCGGATAGTAATTGATAAAAACATATCCCCGCGCTTGATCAATGCAGTGAAACAGCGGGTTCCAGTCAAACATGGCCAGCATGAACCCCGGCAGGGTGTTGGCGACAAACATCTTGCCCGAGGCAATCATATTGGCCCGCTGGTAGACCGTCATCAAAACACCGGTGACCGCCGGAAACCAGGGTTTGACCGCCAGTACAACCAACCCCAACGCGCAGCCGGTAAACCAGGCAATCAACAGCATGCCATAGGCCGCGGCCGGTTGTTCAATTTCCAAGGGCTTGTATCCGACATGATAGCCAAACAGGATCAGGAACAGTGACAGCGATTGAATATAGAGCGAGCCAAGCGCGGCAGAGGTGATCGAGATGATCGTGGTCATCGGCGCATGCTGCATCATCGCGCTCGCTGGCCCTTCGGACCCGGCGACAGCGCCAAGAGATTTGGTGTGGGTCAGATAGAGGAAGATCCCTGACATAATATACAGCAGGAAATCCCCACGCAGTGCAGCAGACCGCATGCCGAGGATCGAGAACATGATAAAGAACGCGGCGACAAACATCATCGCCTGTGACACGTTGATAAAGATCGCCACAAAGGCATTGTTGTGCTGCTTGCGCACACTGCGGACGATCGAATGATAGACCAGTTCGGCCATGGCAATGGCCGAGGCAAAGCTGCCCTTGGGCTTGCGGGTCGACTGGAACATGCGTTGCTGTCCTCTGCTCATGATATGTTTGCACGGAATTCTTGCTGTTCCGTTACCCCCGCAGCATAAGAGGAGTGAGCAAACTAATCAATCAAAGCCGAGGAATGCAGCAGATGGATTACGAGAAACTGGTCACCGTGATGCGCAGGCTGTCACTGGAGGCGGGTGACAAGATCATGGAAATCTATGGTCGTGATGATTTTGAGGTAAAATCAAAATCCGACGATAGCCCTGTCACTGCGGCGGATGAGGCGGCGGATGCGATCATTTCGGCGGGGTTGCGGGCCGCCTTTCCAGATGTCGCGCTAATCACCGAGGAACAGGCCGCCACCCATTCATTGGATGTTGATACATTCTTAATTGTTGATCCGCTTGATGGGACCAAAGAATTCATTCATCGGCGCGGGGATTTCACCGTGAACATCGCGTTGGTGGAAAAGGGCGTGCCGACCCTTGGCGTGGTTTATGCCCCGGCAAAAGGACGGATGTTCTTTACCCGCGCGGATGGTCAATCAGTTGAGGAAACTGGTGTCTTGGGTAAGGATACTCCTGGCGATCTGTCGCCGATCCATGTGGCCAAATCGGACAATGCCGCGTTGATGGTTGTGGCGTCCAAATCGCACCGGGATGAACAAACCGACGATTACATCGCCAAATATAAAGTGCGGGATATGACCAGCGCCGGATCCTCGCTGAAGTTCTGTTTGGTGGCGACCGGGGAGGCGGATCTTTACCCGCGCCTTGGCCGCACGATGGAATGGGACACCGCCGCAGGTCACGCGGTGCTAAGCGGTGCGGGTGGTGTAGTGGTGCGCCATGATGATCTGTCGCCGCTGACCTACGGAAAGGCAGATTTTGCCAACCCGTTCTTTATCGCCCATGCCGCCAATGTGGAGTTGAAACCCGCCTGATGTCTGTTTTGATTGTCATTCCCGCCCGCTATGCCTCCACCCGCTATCCTGGCAAACCGCTTGTGGCGCTCAAAGGGGCAGGCGGCGCATCGCGCAGTTTGATCGAACGATCCTGGCTTGCAGCCAGCGAGGTGCACGGTGTCGATCGGGTGGTGGTTGCAACCGATGATGACCGGATCAAAGACGCCGCAGAAGGGTTCGGCGCTGAGGTTGTGATGACGTCCTCTGATTGTGTGAACGGAACCGAGCGTTGCGCCGAGGCGCACACGGTGCTGGGCGGTGGGTTTGATATCGTTGTGAACCTGCAAGGCGATGCCCCGCTGACGCCGCATTGGTTTGTCGAGGATTTGGTGACAGGGCTGCAATCGAACCCGCAGGCCGAGATCGCAACGCCGGTTTTGCGCTGTGACGGTGCCGCATTGAACAGCCTGCTGGCCGATCGAAAAGCCGACCGTGTGGGCGGCACAACAGCGGTATTTGCGGCGAACCATCAGGCGCTTTATTTCTCCAAAGAGGTCGTGCCATTCACCTCCGAAGTTTACGGCGACGATGCGCCAACGCCGGTGTTCCACCATGTGGGCGTTTATGCCTACCGCCCCGATGCCTTGGCAGCGTATCCATCATGGACAGCCGGCCCGTTGGAGCAATTGGAGGGGTTGGAGCAGTTGCGGTTTATGGAAAACGGACGCTCCGTTCTTTGCGTGGAGGTTGAGGCCAAAGGCCGCGCCTTTTGGGAGCTGAACAACCCCGAAGATGTGCCAAAAATCGAAGCGATGATGGCGCAGATGGGTCTTGAATGACGCAACCTCCGGCCAGTGTTGTTATTGTCAGCCGTGGCCGGGCAGAGGCACTCAAGCGATGTCTGATCGGGGTGTCTCAGCTTCAATATGATCCGTTTGAGGTTGTCGTGGTTGCAGATGCCGCCGGGATCGCTGCGATGCAGGATCTCCCATTCGCAAACGATGTGAAGCAGGTGCCTTTTGATGAGGCCAATATCTCGGCGGCGCGTAATCTGGGGGTGACCCACGCGGCGGGCGAGATCATTGTGTTCATTGACGATGATGCCGTGCCAGAGCCGCAATGGCTGTTGCATCTGTTGGCGCCGTTTGATCATCCTGAGGTAGCAGCGACAGGCGGCTTTGTGCGTGGGCGCAACGGAATTTCATTCCAATGGAAGGCGCGGGGGGTCGGCCCGCTTGGCGATGCGTATGATCTGGACGTGAATGCAGAGCAAGCGACGATTTTGCACCCAGCCCAAGGTCAGGCGATCAAGACCGAAGGCACCAATATGGCGTTTCGGCGTGATGTTTTGGTTGATCTCGGCGGGTTTGATCCGGCCTTCCACTACTTTTTGGATGAGACCGATCTGAATATGCGTCTGGCACAGGCAGGCCATGCAACGGCGCTGGTGCCCTTGGCAGAGGTGCATCATGGCTTTGCAGAAAACGCGCTGCGCCGGGCCGATAGGGTGCCGCGCGATCTGTTTGATATCGGCGCGAGCTGGGCGGTTTTCCAGCGTAAACATGTGCCCTCTGCCCTCCAAGAGGATCAATGGAAACGTCTGAAAGCAGATGAGCGCAAGAGACTGTTGCGTCACATGGTGCGCGGATCGCTTGAGCCGCAAGATGTTGGTCGTTTGATGCGGCGGCTGAATGAGGGCTATGCAGAAGGATCTGTGCGGGCAATTGGGGGTGCTACCCTGCCGCGCCATCCCGCAGCGGGGTTTCAGCGGTTTCCAGCGCGCGGGCGCCCCTCAATTGTGATCCCGTCCCGGCCCATTTGGTTTGCCAAGGATTATCAGAATGCAGTGGATATGGTGAAAAAGGGTGACATTGTCACCGTGATGTCGCTGTCGCCAAGTGCTATGTTTCATAAGGTCTTGTTTACCAAGGATGGAGTATGGCTTCAAAAAGGCGGGCTGTTCGGAAGATCGGACCGGAACGCACCGTTGTTTCGGCTGACATCTAGATCACGTCGCCTTGAAAAAGAGCGGAGCCGAGTTGCCAGACAACGCGGATTGCGCGAAGACTGCTAAAACAGGATGAAAATTGGTCGGAAAATGCAATTCCGGCACGGTTTGGCCAAGCTTTGGCCCAAATTTGAATAAATAATAAGATGGCATAAGCTACGGCAACAGAGCATTAGGAAACGCAATGCGTAAGAAAGTAACAAAAGCGATCTTTCCGGTTGCAGGCATGGGCACCCGGTTTTTGCCAGCTACAAAATCCGTTCCCAAGGAAATCATGACCTTGGTGGATCGGCCATTGATCCAATACGCGATTGACGAGGCCCGCGCGGCGGGCATCAAGGAATTCATCTTTGTTACCTCGCGCGGCAAAGGTGCGCTTGAGGATTACTTTGATCACGCGCCCCAGCTTGAGCAGGAGCTGCGCAAAAAGAACAAGACTGAGCTGCTTGAGACGCTCAAAAACACCAATATGGAAAGCGGCGCGATTGCCTATATCCGTCAGCACAAGGCGCTTGGCCTTGGTCATGCGGTCTGGTGTGCGCGGCGTCTGATCGGCGACGAACCTTTTGCGGTGATCCTGCCTGATGATGTCATTGCGGCGGACAAACCCTGCTTGCAGCAGATGGTCGAAGCTTACGCGGAAACTGGCGGTAACATGGTTGCCGCAATGGAAGTTGAACCCTCACGCACGTCGTCTTATGGCGTTTTGGATGTGTCTGATGACATGGGCCAGATGGTGAAAGTGAAAGGCATGGTCGAAAAGCCCAAGGCCGAAGACGCGCCATCCAATCTGGCGGTGATCGGGCGGTACATCCTGTCTCCGACCGTTTTGCAGAACCTCAATCAGATCAAATCCGGTTCAGGCGGTGAGATCCAGCTGACCGACGCGATTGCCAAAGATATTGAACTGGACCGCAATGTTTATGGTTACCGGTTCCGGGGTCAACGGTTTGACTGCGGGTCGAAATCCGGTTTCTTGCAAGCAACTGTGGCATTTGGTCTGGCCCGCGAAGAATTGCGTGACGATCTGCGTAGTTACCTGCAAAGTGTGATGCAAATCGACAGGGCTGCGCAGTAAGTAATATCAGCCGGGGGGCTAAAGGCATGAATAAGGTTCTGGTGACCGGTGGCGCGGGCTACATCGGATCACATGCCTGTAAGGCGCTCCGGGCGGCTGGCTTTACCCCTGTTACCTTCGACAATCTCATCACGGGCTGGCAAGACGCTGTCAAATTCGGCCCGTTTGAACAAGGTGATCTGCTGGACCGGGCCGCGCTGGATGCGGTTTTTGCGAAACATGAACCCGTTGCCGTGATGCATTTCGCTGCGCTGAGCCAGGTGGGCGAAAGCATGCAACAGCCGGGCCGCTATTGGCACAACAATGTCACCGGATCGATGAACCTGCTTGATGCGGCGGTGCAAGCGGGCTGCAAACAGATTGTTTTTTCCTCAACCTGCGCGACCTACGGTGATCAGGACAACGTTGTGCTGGATGAGAACAGCCCGCAAAACCCGATCAATGCCTATGGCGCCTCCAAACGCGCGATTGAAGATATGTTGCGCGACTACGAGGTAGCGCATGGGCTGCGGCATGTGATTTTCCGTTATTTTAATGTCGCGGGCGCCGATCCGGACGGAGAGGTGGGCGAGTTTCATCAACCCGAGACCCATCTGGTGCCGCTGATGTTGGATGCAATCGCGGGAAAACGCGATGCGCTCACGGTATTTGGCAGCGATTATGATACGCCCGATGGCACCTGCATTCGCGACTATGTGCATGTCTGCGATCTGGTGGATGCGCATGTGCTGGGGCTGAAATGGTTGGCCGATCACAAAGACAGCCGGGTGTTCAACCTTGGCACCGGCAAAGGGTTTTCTGTGCGAGAAGTGATTGATCATAGCCGTGAAGTGACCAACCAAACCGTCCCGATTGTCGAGGGGCCGCGACGGCTGGGGGATTGCACAAAGCTGGTGTCGGGCTCGCACCGGGCCGAGGTTGAACTGGGGTGGAAACCGCAAAGATCGACCCTCAAACATATGATCTCAGATGCATGGAGATGGCACCAAACAGGCCATTACGACGTCTGATATGGCGCAGGCCCGCCTGCTTGATCTGACGCGCAGTATGCGGCGGGCCGGGCGGGTTGCTACGGGCATTGACCGGGTCGAATTGGCCTATCTCAAACGGTTTCTGCAAGAGGATGTGCCGGTCTTTGGGCTGGTCCGATCGCCCTTTGGATATCTGCTGCTGGATCGGACGGGGCTGGCAGAAATTTCTGATAAATTTCATGGAATTATCCCCTGGGGACGCGCTGATATTTGGTCCTCTATCTGGCCGGGCAGGAGCAGAGCCGCGAGGCAAGCGGAAAGCGATCTGCGCCGCGCCGCTGCGGACCGTTCGACGCGGCACCGCTTGCGGGCAATGCTGGCCCGAAAGCTGCCGCGCGACTACACCTATTTCAACATCGGCCACAGCAATATCACCGAACGTGTGCTGCGCGGGATCAAACGCAGCGGGGGTGAGATTCACGCGATGGTGCATGATGTGATCCCGCTCGAATACCCTGCCTATCAGCGGCCGGGAACGGTTGTTCCGTTTCGGATCAAGATGCAGCTTTTGCGCGGCTATGCGGATCGGTTGATCTACAACTCACAAGACACGCAAAAACGATGCGAAGAACAGATGCTGGCATGGGGCGAGTTCCCGGCAAGCATTGTGGCGCATTTGGGGGTTGAACCCGCAACGCCTGACCCATCCGCGCTGCCGCCCAATGCGAAACCAGATTGTCCGTATTTTGTCTGCGTGGGTACTATTGAACCGCGAAAGAACCACGCATTTCTGCTCGACCTTTGGGAGCAAATGGGCGCAGGGGCTCCGCCTCTGCTAATCTGTGGGAGCCGAGGCTGGAACAATGACGCGGTGTTCAAGCGGCTTGACCAAATGCGACCCTTCGGCGTGGTGAGAGAGCTGCCTGACCTATCCGACGCTGCCCTTTCTGCGCTGGTTCAGGGCGCGTCTGGCATGCTTTTCCCGAGCCACGCGGAGGGCTTTGGTTTGCCACCCTTGGAGGCGGCTCAGCTTGGAACGCGTGTTTTATGCAACGATTTACCGGTTCTACATGAGATTTTAAGGGATTGGGCCCATTTCACACCTGTTTCCGAGCCCGATTTATGGGTAACAAATATTAAGAAGTGGGAAAAAATACAGCCAAACGCAAAAATCCGGGATGGCATACCGGGGCCGACATGGGATGATCATTTCAAGACCGTGTTAAGGTTAAACTGATACCGCGTTAAAAGAGCTGTTATTCCCGAAGGTAGAGGGCGGTTTTTGGGTGTATTCCAGTCATATCGGCTGCGTCTGCAACGCAAGCGGTGGCGCATTCGTGCGATCCGCAAGCGCGGAGAGCTAAAGCGCGTCGCGGACCGGACCAGCCAGATCCGGCCGGATGACCTGTTGTTGTTCTGTACACAGCGGAACGAGGGCGTGCGCCTGCCCTATTTTCTCGACTATTACCGCGAGATGGGCGTTGGCCACTTTTTCTTCGTGGACAATGACAGCACGGATGGATCTGCCGAATACCTTGCCGAACAACCCGATGTATCGGTCTGGAGCACCCGCGCCGGATACAAGCGCGCGCGGTTTGGCATGGATTGGCTGAATTACCTGCTGATGAAGTATGCGCATGGCCATTGGGCACTGACGGTCGATCCTGACGAATTTCTGGTCTACCCGTTTTGCGATACGCGCCCGCTGCGGGCGTTGACCGATTGGCTGGATGCATCCTCAATCAAATCATTCTCGGCGATGCTGCTGGATATGTATCCCAAGGGGCGGATTGACGAGCAGCCCTATTATGCCGGTCAGAACCCGATTGAGATCGCCTCGTGGTTTGACAGTGGCAATTATACGATGTCGCGTAATCCGCTGTTCACCAACCTGTGGATTCAAGGCGGTCCAAGGGCACGGATGTTCTTTAAGGACACCCCGGACAAAGCGCCGGCGTTGAATAAGGTGCCATTGGTCAAATGGGACAAACGGTACGCCTATGTCAGTTCGACCCATATGTTGCTGCCGCGGGGTCTTAACCAGGTTTACGATGAATGGGGCGGTGAAAAAGCCTCTGGCGCGCTGCTGCACACGAAGTTTATCGATACCTTCGGTGCGAAGGCCGAAGAGGAATTGGTACGCGGACAGCATTATGCCGGATCGGTGGAATACATCGCCTATGCGCAAGAGCTGAGGGAAAATCCGCAGCTTTGGTGCAAATGGTCAGAGCGGTACATCAACTGGCGGCAGCTAGAGATCCTTGGCCTGATGTCCAAGGGGAACTGGGCATGACCGTCGGGATTGTCATGCTGGTGCATACGGCTCTTGGTCGCGCAGAACAGGTGGCGCGGCATTGGGCTGCTGCCGGGTGTCCGGTGGTGATCCATGTCGACAAAAGCGTTCCGCGAAAGACCTACGAAGGGTTTGTCGATTCCCTGGGCACGTTGCGCGATATCAGTTTTTGTGACCGCTACCGCTGTGAATGGGGGACTTGGGGCATTGTCGCCGCATCGCAAAGCGCCTCGGAACAGATGTTGGCGCGACATCCCGAGGTGCGGCATGTGTATCTGGCTTCGGGATCTTGTTTGCCGCTGCGCCCGGTGGAAGAGCTGATTGATTATCTCGATGATCGTCCGCACACCGATTTTATCGAAAGCGCGACAACCGCAGATGTGCCATGGACAGTTGGCGGACTTGACGCGGAGCGGTTTACGCTGCGCTTTCCCGTCTCATGGAAGCGGAACCGTTATCTCTTTGACAAGATCGTGGATATTCAGCGGCGACTGAAACTGCATCGCGATATGCCCAATGGCATTGTGCCGCACATGGGCTCGCAATGGTGGTGCCTGTCGCGGCGCACCCTGTCGGCCATCTTGCAAGATCCTGAGCGACCTACCTATGACAAGTTTTTCCGTCACGTCTGGATCCCTGACGAATCCTATTTTCAAACCCTCGCCCGCCAATACGCCACCCGGATCGAAAGCCGGTCACTGACCCTGTCGAAGTTCGATTTTCAGGGCAAACCGCATATCTTCTATGAAGATCACCTGCAATTGCTGCGCCGGTCTGATTGCTTTGTGGCCCGCAAAATCTGGCCTCACGCCGACCGGCTTTATGATGCGTTTCTGACCGATGTTGCCGGCGCGATGAAACGAACGGAGCCGAACCCCGGCAAGATCGACCGGATTTTCTCAAAGGCAGTGGAGCGGCGGACAAGAGGCCGGTCAGGGCTCTATATGCAAAGCCGGTTCCCGAACGAGGATTGGGAAAATGGCGTGACCGCCGCGCCCTATTCAATGTTCCAAGGCTTTTCAGAGCTGTTTGAGGACTTTGAGCAATGGCTGGGCAAGGCGACCAACGCCCGCGTGCATGGTCATTTATTCGCCAAGGACCGGGTGCATTACGCCGATGGGCAGACGGCCCTGAACGGCGCATTGTCCGACAGCGCCACCTTGCGCGATTACAACAGCAAGGCGTTCCTGACCAACCTGATATGGAACACACGCGGCGAACGTCAGTGTTTTCAATTTGGCCCTGCGGACAATCAAGAGGTCAATTGGCGGATCGCCAGAGATCCTAACGCGCAAGTGTCAGTGATCACGGGTGCGTGGGCAGTGCCGCTGTTCCGCTCTAACCTCGATTTTGCCGAGATCCGCCGCATTGCCGCGGGTCTGCAAAAGATCGAAAGCGATCACATGGATATTCTGCGATCCCCCTACACCAAGGCGCGTGTGCGGATCTGGACCATGGCAGAATTTATCGAAGCGCCGATGGAGCCACTTCAGGGTATTTTGGATGAGATCGGTCGCACCAACCTGCGACGACTTGCCGAAGCGCCCAAGATGGTCGATCTGGCAGGCTTTGGTCAGTTTCTACAGAACCTCAAGAACCAAGGCATGCACCCCTATTTGATGGGGGATTTTCCGGTGGAACGGAATGTATCTGAGCCAGCCAAAACCCCTCGCAAACCCTATCTGGTACGGTAACCTATGTCGCAGCAGTTCCACAGTTTTGTTGTTTTTGCAGAGATGCGCACGGGGTCGAATTTCCTCGAAACCAACCTGAATGCCTTTGACAGCATCCGCTGCCATGGGGAGGCATTTAATCCGCATTTTCTGGGGTATCCGTCCAATGACCCCATTTTAGGCGTTGATCTGGCGACCCGTGATGCCGATCCGAGGGTCTTGGTAAAGGCCATCGAGAATGACCCATCAGGTATCGGCGGATTCCGGTATTTCCATGATCACGATCCACGGGTGTTTGATCAGATCATTGCGGATAAAGGCTGCGCCAAGATCATCCTGACCCGCAACCCGGTCGAAAGCTACGTGAGTTGGAAGATCGCACAGGCAACGGGTCAATGGAAGCTGACCGATGTCAAAGCGCGCAAATCCGGGCAGGCGGTGTTTGATGCAGGTGAGTTTGAGCGCCATCTTGATGCGCTACAGCAGTTTCAGATCACCTTGCTGAACCGGTTGCAGGTGTCGGGGCAAACCGCGTTTTACGTGGCCTATGAAGACCTGCAAAACGTTGAAGTGATGAATGGCATCGCGCAGTTTCTGGGGGTGGAAGAAACGCTTGAGGGGCTGGACACCAGCCTGAAAAAGCAAAACCCAAGCCCGATCTCGGCCAAGGTGCGCAATTACGAGGATATGCTGGTCAGCCTTGCCGGGATGGACCGGTTTGACCTGACCCGAACCCCAAATTTTGAGCCGCGCCGCGGGCCGAATGTGCCGTCCTATGTCGCGGCGGCGGAGGCATCTTTGCTCTATATGCCGCTGCGCAGTGGGCCGCAGGATCAGGTGATGCGTTGGTTGGCGGCGGTTGATGGTGTCGCGGAGGCTGATCTGCCCACCAAGATGAATCAAAAAGAGCTGCGCCAGTGGAAACGCGGGCATCCGGGCCATCGCAGTTTTACGGTGCTGCGCCATCCGGCGGCCCGTGCCCATGATGCGTTTTGCCGGCATATTCTTGGCACCGGTCCGGGCAGCTACAAACAGCTGCGGACGACGATGATCAAACGTTACAATCTGCCTTTGCCCGAGGATGGGCCGAATGCCAGCTATGATCGATCCGCGCATCGTACGGCTTTTGCGGCGTTCCTGAGCTTTCTCAAGGCCAATCTGGCAGGGCAAACCGCGATCCGTGTTGATCCGTCATGGTGTACGCAGTCACAGGCCCTGGCCGGATTTGCAGAACTCTGCCCGCCCGACCGGATCATCCGCGAGGAAACCCTTGGGCAGGAATTGGCGGAACTGGCCCGTGCGGCGGGGGTTGATCATGTTCCTGCGCTGTCGACGGGCCAAGCAGACCAGCCATATACGCTCGCCGATATTTATGACGACGAGATCGAGGCACTGGCGGCGGATGCCTATCACCGCGACTATGTCATGTTTGGATTTTCGCGCTGGGCGGAGAGGTGATCAGCGATCACGCCGCCTGAACAGAATTTTCTTCGGTCAGGATTGTATAAAGCGTTGCCGCATCGGGGTTTGCCCGCAGTTTGCTGCACACGGAGTTGTCGCGCAATGTGCGGGAAACCAGCGCCAGCGCCTTGAGGTGTTCAACACCGGCATCTTCGGGCGCGAACAGGGCAAAGGCGATATCAACCGGTTGACGATCAACAGAGGAAAAGTCGATCGGTTTGTCCAACAGAACAAAAGCGCCAACCACCTCGTTCAATCCATCAAGACGGGCATGGGGCAGGGCAACACCGTGCCCCACACCTGTTGGTCCAAGAGATTCGCGTGCAATCAATGCCTCGACAACACGGCCCGCGTTCATGCCATAGGCACCGCCGACCAAATCGCCGATGTCTTGCATCAGCCGTTTTTTACTTGAGGCCGAGGTCAGCACTTTGACTGCCTCGGGTTTCAATAGTGTTACAAACTGCATCAATACGCTCTGCTCTGGTGGCGGGACGTTTCTTGCCGATCCTTATGAAGGATCAATCCAGCCGATGTTTCCGTCGTCGCGGCGGTAGACCACGTTGATTCTGTCTTCACCTTCTTTGCGAAACACCAACACCGGGGCTCCTGCCAGTTCCATTTGCATCACCGCTTCACCGACAGACAAGTTTGCGATCTTGGTCTGCATTTCGGCTACGATCATGGGTTGGAGTGTTTCAGGTTCCTGCGCGTCTGAGTCGCTTTCCGAGGCGAGGATATAGGAGGAAGCGCCATAAAGTTCAACAGGCTCTACCCGGTCTTTGTGGTGATCCTTCAGACGCCGCTTGTATCGCCTGAGCTGTTTCTCCATTTTTGCGTTACAGGCGTCGAACGCCCCGTAAATCTCGTTGTGTGACGCCCTGGCAGATGCGGTGAGGCCCGTCGACAGGTGGACCGTTGCTTCGCAGACAAATTCGTGACCGGACTTTGAGAAAATAATCTGTGCATCTGTTGGACGCTCTGCATATTTCTTGACCGCTTCACCCAGTTCTTCTTTGACGTGGGTTTGAAGCGCGTCGCCGATATCGATCTGTTTGCCGCTGATTTGGTACCGCATACTCTCTCCTTATTATGTATGTCATCGGGCATCACAAAACGGACCACGGGCGTGGTCTGTTGAGGGTGCCTAGATGCGGGAAACCGGCCTTGCGCACAGCTTGATCTTGTTCGTGCCTTGGCGATAAGGCCGATGCAAAGTCAAACAGGAACGCAGTGTTGCCATGGGTTGATCATCGCAAATACCTGCGCGGGAAGTCAATCAAAAGCCGCCCTGATTTTGGCGGAAATACTCTTAACGTCTTAAGAAGTTTTTAGGAAATGCGGAAATTATCGCCCAGATAGACGCGGCGCACATTTTCGTTCTGGACCACTTCGTCGGGAGTGCCTGACATCAAAACGCGGCCCTCGTGCAAGATATAGGCACGGTCCACAATCTCCAATGTTTCCCGTACGTTATGATCTGTCACCAGCACGCCGATACCGCGATTTTTGAGATCGGCAACCAGATGCCGAATGTCCCCGACAGAGATCGGATCGACCCCGGCAAACGGTTCGTCCAGCAGCAGATACTTAGGGTCAGCCGCCAAACAGCGGGCAATCTCTACCCGGCGCCGTTCACCACCTGAAAGCGCTAGGGCGGGCGCGCGGCGCAGGTGTTCGATGGAAAATTCCGACAGCAATTCTTCAAGGCGTTCGCGGCGCTGGTGCTTGTGCGGTTGTGAAATATCGAGAATCGCAGAGATGTTGTCTTGCACGGACAGCCCACGAAAGATGCTCATTTCCTGTGGCAGATACCCGATACCGAGCTGAGCGCGGCGGTACATCGGCAAAGTTGTGACGTCGCGTCCATCTACTGTAACGCTGCCGCCCTCGGGCGTAACGAGGCCCGCGACAGAATAAAACGTGGTGGTTTTGCCGGACCCGTTTGGCCCCAGAAGCGCAACAACCTCGCCCCGATCCAGATGCATGGAGAAGTCGCGGATCACGATCTTTTTACGGTAGGATTTGCGCAGATGTTCGATCCGCAAACCACGATTGCCATCCGCCACTGTCAGTTCAGGCCCGCTCATCAGTCGTCGCCGCCCTGCTGGATGATGGTTTTCACCCGGCCGGACATTTGCGCGGTGCCATCGTCAAGACGGATGTTCATCCGGTCCGCACTCAGGGCGTTTGGCCCCTGATCCAACAGCACACTACCGGTCATCACGATGGTGCCATCGTCAATGTTGTAATCGGCACGCTCCGCTTCGGCGGCATCGGGGCCAGAGACCAACGTGACACCGCCCGTTGCCTCAAGTCGGGCGATACCTTTGTTTTCGGCGCGATAGACAACCAGAACACGCGGTGCGGACAGCCGCATTTCACCCTGCCCGATCAAAACATTGCCGGTGAAAATGGCAGTGCCGGTTTCCTGATCCACAGACAGATTGTCAGCCGTCACCTCAACGGGTTGGCCGGTGTCCTGACGGATTGTGCCAAAGGCAACATTGGTGCCCTGAGCCAAAGCCGGCAGTGTTTGAACCGCCAAAAACAGGGAAAGCAGGAAAATTCGCATAAGAAACACTTCGATTACTATTCATCGCCTTTTGGGGTGTATACCAGCTTCACGCCATTTGTGAAAACCAATTGGGCAGGCCCGCCCTCTGCCTCAGAGGTGAGGGTCATGCTACCTGCATTCAAGGTGCCAATCGGGCCGGTCGCATCAACAGGGCCGGGCGATTTGAGATTAAGGCCGGTCATCCGCGCCGAAAGCAGATCACTTTCAATCCGGTACCCCGTGGAGGTTGTGACAATAACATCCCCCTCAAGATCAACGTTATCCTGTGCGAGGTTAAAAAACCCCTCTGCCGCATCGAGAGTAATTTGCGATCCACCCGCGAGATCAATCTCGACGTCCACATTTCGCGCACGGTTCACGCCACGCTCGGTTTTGGATGTGGTCAGTGATTGCGCGGCAAAGGCGATCTTGTCACCGTCCGCCGTGGTGCCGGTATAGAATGGGCCGGTGACTTGCTGCCCCTTCAACCGGTCCTGAATTTCCTTGTCAGCAAAGGGAATCACGGCCTCCGGGTCGATCACCCGCGACAACAGAAACAATGTCGACAAGAGCGCCAGCGCCATCAGCGGAAACACAACCTTGAGCCAGGACACCAGCCGAGTATAGCGGTCCGCCTGCATGGGGCTTATCCCAGCCCGACGCGCAGGCAATCGTGGATGTGCAACAAGCCAACAGGAATGTCGGGCGTGGCCGGGTCCACCACCAACAGGCAAGTGATTTTACGGTCGTTCATCACGCCCACAGCTTTTTCCGCCAGTGCGCTCGGATCAATTGTCACAGGTGAGGCGGTCATCACATCACGCGCGGTCAGGTTCAGTAGGCCGTCCATATGGCGGCTCAAATCGCCGTTGGTGATGATTCCCAACAGCTTGCCGTCTGCGCTTGTCACACCAGTCACGCCAAAGCCTTTGCCGCTGATTTCGATCAGAGCATCCGACATCTTGGCATTTTCGCCGACAAGGGGAATCGCCGCGCCGCTGTGCATCAGATCCGCCACCCGGCTGAGGCGCGCGCCAAGCTTGCCGCCGGGATGGAAGTCGCGGAAATGCTCGGCGGTGAAATCCCGATGCTCCATCAGGGCCACGGCCAGTGCATCGCCCATCGCAAGGGTCATTGTGGTGGATGACGTGGGCACAACGCCGGTGCCGCAAGCCTCGGCTATCTGGGGCAGCAGCAGAAAAACGTCACTTTGACTGCCAAGGCTGCTTTCGGGGCGGCTGGTCAACCCGATCAGCGGGATACCAAAGCGGCGCGAATAGGCGATCAGATTGCCCAGTTCCGGCGCTTCGCCGGAGTTGGAGATTGCCAAAACCACATCTTCGCCAGTGATCATGCCCAGATCACCATGGCTGGCTTCGGCGGGGTGCACGAACTGCGCGGGTGTGCCTGTGCTGGCGAGGGTTGCGGCAATCTTGTTGGCGATATGGCCTGATTTGCCAATGCCCGTGATAATCACACGGCCTTTGGTGGCTTTCATCAGGTCGATGGCATCGCGGAAACGATCATCAAGACTGTCTGCCAGCGTGTTCAGCGCTTCCGCCTCTGCGCGGATTACCCGGCGGGCCGTATCAAGAAAGGGTGTGGTCATGCGTGTGCAAAAATATCCGTTTCGGGCCAACCTTCGAGATCCAGTTGGGCACGCATCGGCAGAAAGTCAAAGCAAGCCTGCGCAATTTCTGTCCTTCCCTCTCGGGCAAGACGTTTGTCGAGCTCATCGCGCAAACGGTGCAGGTACAACACATCAGAGGCCGCATAATCGATCTGCGCTTGGGTAAGCTCCTCGCTGCCCCAGTCACTGGATTGTTGCTGCTTGGAGATGTCGATTTGCAGCAATTCTTGCAGCAGCTTGGCCAAGCCATGCCGGTCTGTGTAGGTGCGGATCAGACGGCTGGCGATCTTGGTGCAATAGACCGGAGCGGTTGTTGCGCCAAAGGCATTCAGCATGGCGGCGATATCAAACCGTCCAAAGTGAAACAGCTTGAGCACATCGGGGTTTTCCAAGAGGGCACAAAGGTTCGGCGCCTCTGTCTGGCCTTTGGCGACCTGTACCAGGTGGGCGTTTCCGTCCCCGCCGGACAGCTGTACAACGCACAACCGGTCGCGGTGTGGGTTCAGGCCCATTGTTTCACAGTCGATAGCGACCACCGAACCCAGATTCAGGTCATCCGGCAAGTCATTTTGATAGAGATAATTTGTCATGCCCCATCCTATACCGTGGTTATAGGGCGGGCGAAAGCGCGGGATTTGTGCCTGCTCAAGCGGCGGCGGCTTGCTGCGCGATGCGGCTGATGTCAGGTCTTGGGAACCGATCCAGCAGCGATGCCACCATCCGGTGGCAGGCATGGCCGGGCCAGTCTTCCGGCAATAGCGCAGGGGGCAGAGGCGCATGACGCAAAACAAGGCGCCGCCAATTGTGCACGACCAAACAGCGCAGGACCGCCACTTCGATCTGCGACAAATCGGACATCTGGTCCAGCTTTGCCTTCAAGTCGGTCAATGTGCGCAGCAATTGCATGTAATCCTCGCGCAGGTCATCCGCCGCTACCTCATTGCGCAGCCAGCCCGGCACATCGTCACCGGGCAGTGCCAAAGCATCTGCTGGCGGCTGCGCGGATTGCGGACCGATATAAGTACGAGTGGTGATCGCGGCAAATCCGCGTGCAATCATATCGGCGCTGGTGTCCGCGTCGCTGGGCGGAAGCAGGATCAATTGCCAATCCTGGGTCTCTGATCCGGGGTGGGCGTAAATGCGCGGACTGGCAATTGCGCTTTCGCGGCGGCCTTTGTCGGTGAGGCTGTGCTGGCGAATGCGCCCCGATTTTTCGGAAGTGACCCAGCCATCCTTGCGCAATCGGTGCAAGGCAACACGCACGGCTTCTGGTTTTATATGCTGCCGCGCCATGATGGCCGACAAGACCGGCCCATCGATCCGATCACCGGCGCCTTGGGCCAGATCGCCAAAAAGGCTGATCATCAAAGACCAAACGCGCTGCCCGCCCAAGGCACGCAGCGCGGCTGTATTCTCCGAAAACGGATCAGTAGGCATTCATCGTCAACAGCTCGTATTCTGCCACTGCCTCGTCGTTTTGATTGGTCAAGGTCACATGCCAGCGCACTTCGCCGTATTCCTCATTGCGGGGGGTCTTATGCTTTACGCTCAACCGTACCTTAATGCTATCCCCCGCTTCAACCGGGGCCATGAACCGCAGATTGTCCAAACCTGTGTTGGCCAGAACCGGGCCGGGGTCAGGTTGCACAAACAGGCCGGCGGCAAAGCTCAGCAGCAGATAGCCGTGGGCAACACGGCCGGGGAAGAACGGATTGGCCTTGGCGGCGGCATCATCCATGTGGGCATAGAATGTGTCGCCGGTGAAATGGGCAAAGGTTTCGATGTCTTCCAACGTCACCACGCGGCTGGCGGAATAGAAGGTCTCGCCCAGATCCAGATCGTTGAAGGTTCGGGTAAACGGAT
Source organism: Sulfitobacter mediterraneus (assembly GCF_003054325.1). Classification (GTDB taxonomy): domain Bacteria; phylum Pseudomonadota; class Alphaproteobacteria; order Rhodobacterales; family Rhodobacteraceae; genus Sulfitobacter; species Sulfitobacter mediterraneus. Next base: position 468,714 of record NZ_QBKU01000001.1, on the reverse strand, counting down.
GTGCGCGATCGGTGATCTCGGTTGTGCCCGGCACCCATTGTTTGCCAATCGCGGTCAAGATGTCGGGGCTGCCCTGCACGGCAGTACGTTGCATGTAATGCATCACGCCTCGAATGCCGCCCAATTCCTCACCGCCGCCGGCACGTCCAGGTCCACCATGCACCATATGCGGCAGGGGTGATCCGTGGCCTGTGGCCTCGGCCATCGAGGTGCGGTTGTTGAAATAAAGCCGCCCGTGGAACGCCGCCGCGCCCAGAACCATCTCGCGGGCGACATCGCCATCATTGGTGATCACAGAGGCCACGAGCGAACCTTTGCCCTTGTTCAGCAGGTCGATGGCGTTTTTCAGATCGCGGTAGGGCATGATTGTTGAAACAGGACCAAAGGCCTCGGTGTCATGCACGCGCTCGGCCTCATCAGGCGCAGCGCAATGGAACAACATCGGCGGCACAAAGGCTCCTTTTTCCTTGTCGGCACCCACGACTTCAAAGTTGTCAGGATCGCCAAAGACACGTTCCGCCTCAGCGCCAATCAGCGCGGCTTTCTCAAGCACATCGCGTTTTTGACCCGCCGACACCAATGCGCCCATGCGCGTGGTCTCAAGCCGGGGATCGCCGATCGCGGTTTTGGCAAGGCGTTCGGACAGCGCCGAAATCACTGCATCAATTTGCGCCTCATGGACCATGATCCGCCGGATGGCTGTACATTTTTGACCGGCCTTTGCGGTCATTTCACGCTGGACCTCTTTGACAAAGAGATCAAATTCCGGCGTGCCGGGCACTGCATCGGGGCCAAGAACAGATGCGTTCAGGCTGTCTTGCTCAGAGGCAAAGCGCACCGAACGCTCCATCAACACAGGATTGGTGCGCAGTTTGAGCGCGGTTTGTGCCGAGCCAGTGAAAGCCACGGCATCCTGACAATCAAGATGGTCCAGCATGTCGCCCAGACCGCCACTGACCAATTGCAGCGCCCCTTCCGGCAAAAGGCCAGAGGCCAGCATCATGCGCACGCAGGCTTCCGTCACATAGCAGGTCGCGGTGGCCGGCTTTACGATCGCAGGAACACCCGCCAGCAGGGTTGGAGCCAGCTTTTCCAACATGCCCCAAACGGGAAAGTTGAAGGCGTTGATATGCACGGCAACGCCTTGCAGCGGTGTGCAGATATGACGACCCCAGAATTGACCCTCACGGCCCAATTGTTCTGGCGGACCGTCCAGATAGACCTGCGCATCCGGCATCTCGCGCCGCCCTTTTGAGGCAAACACCAACATCGTGCCGATGCCGCCATCCACGTCAATCTTGTGATCGCTCAGCGTCGCGCCGGTTTCATAGCTCAGATCATACAGCGCCTGACGTTGCTCACGCAGATACAGCGCCACGGCCTTGAGCATGCGGGCACGGTCATGGAACGTCATTTTCCGAAGGGCAGGGCCGCCAACGTCATGGGCGTAGCCAAGCATGGCCTGCACATCCAAGGCGTCGTTGCCCGCTTGCGCGATGACATCGCCGGTGATGGCGGATGCAATATTTCGGGCGCCGGCGCCGGGGGATACCCATTGACCGGCGGCAAAGCTTTCGACGTTGCGCATGTTTATTCCTTAGTGTGTGTCGTAATCGATGACGAGTTTATCCGTGAGCGGATAGGACTGGCAGGACAAGGCCATGCCGCGTTCCACCTCATAATCCTCAAGCGCGTGGTTGGAGAGCATTTCAACATCCCCTTCCACGACTTTGCAGATACAAGTGGAACAGACCCCGGCCTTGCAGGCAAACGGCGCATCCAGATTGTTTTCCAGTGCGGCCTCCAGCACGGATTGGCCCTTTTGCATGGTAAAGCTGCGCTGGGCACCCTCCATGATAAAGGTCACTTCGGTGCCAGTCTGACCTTCGCTGCGCTTGGCCATTTCTTTCTTGGCAAGCTGCCCTTGCTGGCTTTCGCTGAAGAGTTCAAATTTGATCTGATCAGGCTCTAACCCGTGGGTTTTAAGCGCATCCGAGATCGCCAGCATCATCGGCTCAGGGCCGCAGATGAACGCGGTATCGATGGATTTGATGTCGATCCAATGTTTGAACAGTTGGGCGCATTTGTCTTGATCGACACGGCCAGTGAAAAGGTCAATGTCCTGACCGGACTCCAGCATGTGGATCACGGTCAATCGGCCCATGAAATGGTTTTTGAGATCCTCAAGTTCCTCGCGGAACATGATCGTGTTCACGGCGCGATTGGCATAGACCAGCGTGAAGGTGGATTGTGGCTCGCGCATCAGGACGGTCTTGAGGATCGACAGCACCGGCGTGATCCCGGAGCCGCCAGCAAAACCGAGGTAATTTTTGCCGATATCAGGCTCTATTGCAGTGAAAAACTTGCCCTGTGGCGGCATGGCATGCAGGCGGTCGCCGACCTTGAGTTCCGTATTCGCAAAGGTCGAAAAGGCGCCGCCATCGACCCGTTTGATGCCAACTTGCAATTTTCCATCGTCCAGTCCGGCACAAATGGAATAGTTGCGGCGCAGCTCTGTGCCGTTGAAATCCTGCTTGAACGTCAGGTACTGCCCTTGGGTAAAATCAAAGGCATCGGGGTTTTCTGGCTCCAGTGTCAGAACCACCGCATCGCGGATCGTGTGGTGAATATCAGTCACTGTTAAGGGGTGAAACTGGCTCATGATACGCTAGGCCTCATATGCATTTGAAATAATCGAAAGGCTCAAGGCAGCTTTGACAGCGCCATTGTGCCTTACATGGGGTGGAGCCGAACTGGCTGATGCGTTCGACTTTGGCGGATTTGCATCGCGGGCAATGCTGCGGTCCACCGGCAGGCCGGGGTGGGGCAATGCCGTAGTCTTCCAGCTTTGCCTTGCCGCTTTCGGACAGCCAATCGGTTGTCCATGCAGGCGACAATTGCCTTTTTAGAGACAGTTTTTCGATCCCTTTGGCCCGCAGCGCGGTTTCGATATCCAGATTAATGATGCTGGTCGCCGGGCAGCCCGAATAGGTCGGCGTGACCGTTACTTCAAGCGTATCGCCTTGCCACTGCACATCACGGATGATGCCCAGATCGGTCAGGGAGATGACCGGGATCTCTGGATCGGGAACGGCATCAAGCCAGCCCCAAACAGTCTCTAATGTGGGCTTCTCTTCTACCATGTCGCGTCTGGATAGGCCCGTTGAAGCCACTGCATTTCGGTCAGCATGTGACCCAGATGTTCTGTATGCCGCACACCGGTCTTGCCACCTTGATGGGCAAAGTCACTGTCTGGGCGGGTCAGCGTTGCCTCAGCCAGTACGGCGTTTACCGCAGTGTCATATTCTTCGCGCAGGCTTGTTGGTTCAGGGGCAATCCCCTTTGCGGACAAGGCCTGATCCACCGCGTCAGAAACAAACAGTTCGCCCACATAGGGCCAAAGACGATCAAGCGCTTTTTGCATGCGCTGATGGCTTTCTTCCGTGCCGTCACCGAGGCCGATCACCGTGTCGCCGGACCGTTCAACATGATAGGTGACCTCTTTCACGGCTTTCTCGGCGATGGCTGAGATCTGCGCATTGCTGGACCCCTTCAAGGCCTTGAGTTGCAGCAGGTGCCAGGCGTCAAACAGGTACTGTCGCATCATGGTTTGACCAAAATCGCCATTGGGCTGTTCGGCCAGAAGGACATTGCGGAAATCCCAAACATCGCGGCGGAACGCCAGTGTATCGGCATCACGGCCTTTGCCTTCGATTTCGCCAGCGAGACCCAGCCAAAGCTGGGTTTGGCCGATAAGATCAAGCGCAGTATTGGCCAGCGCAATGTCCTCTTCGAGAACCGGCGCGACGCCGCACCATTCTGATACGCGATGGCTGAGAACGAGGGTATTGTCCCCCATCCGGCAGAGATATTCGAACAACGGGTCGGTCACATCGCACCTACTTCTTCTGGAATGTCAAAGAACGTCGGGTGGCGGTACACCTTGGCGTTGGATGGCTCATAAAGCGATCCTTTTTCCTCGGGGGAGGACGCGGCGATGTTGTCTGCCTCGACGGCCCAAATGCTGACGCCCTCATTGCGGCGTGTGTAGACATCGCGGGCGTTCTTGATCGCCATCTCGGCGTCGGGCGCATGCAGGCTGCCAACATGGCGATGGCTCAACCCGTGCTGGCCGCGAATGAAGATTTCCCACAAGGGCCATTCGTTGTGACGCGCGGGACCGTGATCTGCGGCTTCGGTGCCTTTGTAGGGGCTGGTTTCTGGGCTGCTCATGATCTTACTCCGCTGCGAGATGTGTTGCTTTTTTCTTGGCGGCATGGGCCAACAGCCCTTCGCGCACCCAACGCCCGTCATCCCAGGCTTTGTTGCGGGCCTCCAGACGTTCGACGTTGCAAGGGCCATTGCCCTTGAGAACATCAAAGAATTCATTCCAATCGGGTTGGCTAAAGTCCCAATGGCCGGTCTCTTCGTTGAACTTCAAATCGTCGTCAGGAACTGTCAGGCCAAGGTAATGGGCCTGAGGTACAGTCTGATCGACGAACTTTTGGCGCAGCTCATCGTTGGTATTCACCTTGATCTTCCAGGCCATGGATTGCGCGGAATGCACGGATTCAGCGTCGGAGGGCCCGAACATCATCAGCGATGGATACCAGAACCGGTTGAGCGCATCCTGCGCCATCTTGCGCTGTGCTTCGGTGCCTTGGGCCATCTTCATCATGATGTCGTAGCCCTGACGCTGGTGGAAAGATTCCTCTTTGCAGATCCGGACCATCGCGCGGGCGTAGGGGCCATAAGATGTCCGTTGTAGAGGCACCTGATTCATGATCGCCGCGCCATCGACCAGCCAGCCGACCGCACCCATATCGGCCCAGGTTAGGGTCGGATAATTGAATATGGAGGAGTATTTCATCTTGCCCGATAGCAAGTCGCGGGTCAGCTGATCGCGGCTGACACCGAGCGTTTCAGCGGCACAATAAAGATAAAGCCCATGGCCTGCTTCATCCTGCACTTTGGCCAGCAGGATCGCCTTGCGTTCCAGCGTTGGTGCGCGGGTGATCCAGTTGCCTTCGGGCAATTGGCCGACAATTTCGGAATGCGCATGTTGGCCTATTTGGCGGATTAGGGTCTTGCGATAGCCATCCGGCATCCAATCCTTTGGCTCAATCTTGCCACCCGCATTGATCCGCTCCTGAAAGGCGCGCTCATCCGGGTCCATGTCTTCGAGGGATTTAACCCCCTCGCCGGTCGACTTGATCATCTGTGCATACATCGTTCAGGTCCTTTCAAGAATTAGGGCAACGCCTTGGCCAACGCCCACGCACATAGTGCAAAGCGCATAACGGCCCTGAGTTCGTTTCAATTGTAGAGCGGCGGTCATCACCAACCGCGCACCGGACATGCCCAAGGGGTGACCGATAGCGATGGCACCGCCATTGGCATTCACATGGGCGGCATCATCCGGCACGCCCAAGGCCCGCAGGGTTGCAATGCCTTGGCTGGCGAATGCTTCGTTCAGTTCAATCACGTCCATTTGGTCGATGGTCAGCCCAGCGCGGTTCAACACCTTTTGGCAGGCGGGGATTGGGCCGATGCCCATCACGCGAGGTTCGACCCCGGCGGCAGACATCGCAACGACACGCGCGATCGGTGCCAGGTTGTGTTCTTTGGCCGCCTGTTCAGAGGCAATGAGCATCGCAGCCGCACCGTCATTCACGCCGGAGGCATTGCCAGCGGTCACGGTCAGATCCGGCCCATTGATGCCGCGTAGTTTTCCCAGCTTTTCGGCAGTTGTACCGGGGCGCGGGTGTTCATCGCGCTCCACGACAATGGCGTCGCCCTTACGCTGCGGGATGGTAACGGGGGTGATCTCGTCAGCAAAAACGCCCGCTGCATCTGCAGCGGCCCAACGTTCCTGACTGCGCTGGGCAAAGGCGTCTTGATCGGCGCGGCTTACGTCGTGGTCTTCGGCGACGTTGTCGGCGGTCTGCGGCATGGAATCGACGCCAAACTGCGCTTTCATCTTTGGATTAACAAAGCGCCAGCCGATAGTGGTGTCATAGACCGCATTCCCGCGGGAAAAGGCGGTCTCGGCTTTGGGCATCACGAAAGGTGCCCGTGTCATGCTTTCCACTCCACCCGCGATGGCCAGATCCATATCACCTGCGCGAATGGCACGGGCGGCCGTTCCGACAGCGTCCATGCCAGAGGCACAGAGCCTGTTGATTGTGGCGCCGGGCACATCCACCGGCAGCCCCGCCAACAAGGACGCCATACGCGCCACGTTCCGGTTATCTTCGCCCGCCTGATTGGCGCAGCCATAGATAACGTCGTCAACTTTGGCCCAATCCACCTGTGGATTACGGGCCATCAATGCCGCGATCGGTACAGCCGCCAGATCATCCGCCCTGACAGAGGCCAAAGCCCCGCCGAACCGACCGATAGGTGTACGCTGCGCGTCACAGATAAATGCCTGCATGAATCACTCCCTTTGACGGACAAGCCTAGGTGATCCGATTCCACCAAACAAGAAAAATGTTACTAAGTTTGCAAAACGGCTATCTATCGGTAACGCTTTTGATACGAAGCATCGCCAAACCTGTAAACAGCCAGCAGGGCGTATCTCTATTTAAATGTTATTTTATAATAGCTTAACGACAGATCTGTATGATCAGGCCAAAAGCTCTTCTAGCCGGTGCGCACCTGCGCGCAATATCTCGATAAAGCCGATAAGATCGTCCAGATCGTGGCGTTGGATCGGCGCGTGAATAGACAGTGTCGTCAGCAACCGGCCCTGCGTGTCGCAGATCGGTGCGGCAATCGCGGCCATGCCTTCCATAAACTCCTGATTGTCGGTGGAGTAGCCTCGCTCGCGGATTTTGGCGATATCCACCAACAGATCATCCGGATCCACGATAGAACTCGGGGTCTTTTGTTCCAGCGGCATGGATTGCAACAACCGCCGCAGTTTGTCCTGCCGCATGGACGACAGGTACATCTTTCCACTGGCCGTGCAATGAAACGGAACCCGCGTGCCAACAGGCAGCTGGATGCGCAGGGGCCAATGGGTTTCGACGCGGTCCAGATAGACCATGCCATAGCGCCCCGGCGCAGCGAGGTTGCAGGTTTCGCCCACATCCTCGGCCAGTTTCTTGAGCACGATTAGACGTTCGGTGCGCACCCGTTGAGATGACAATGTATTGGCAGACAGCACGCGCAGCCGGGCGCCGGGCCCAAAGGACCGACCGTCCAGATCGCGTTGCAGAAACCCTTCCTCTTCGGCCGTCGCCAAAAGCCGGTGAATTGTGGGCTTGGGCAGGTCCAGTGCAGCGCTCAATGCGCGCGGCGAGACCGGCGCACCCTCCTTTGCAATTTGCTCAAGAATCTTCAGCAGACGCAAATTGGTCGGGATCTGTCCTTTGGCACTCTCTGACGGGTTGTTGGGCATCGGTTTCCTTTACCTGTCTGGGACGAGCCATAGGGCAAGGTCCGGTGTCAGAGCAACCACAATCCAGACCACGTTGAGCGAAATCAGATACATCGAGGAATAGCGCAACAGGCCAAATGACCGAGAAGTAGATCGGATCACCCGCAACCAAGTCACACAAGTGTCAATGGTCCGGCGACATCGTTCAGGGCCTTTAGCAGTAGCTAAAGGTTCCAATTTTCCAAAGAATTTTCTGAAAATTTGGTGCCCAGGAGAGGAATGTAATTCCTGTATGTAGCGGTTTGAGGTTGTCCGAAGCAGACTTCCATGATCTATGATACTTCGTGAAAAGCCTTTATCTGCTGGATCTAACTGTCTTGTGTTGTCCGATAGTGTCTATTACTGTTCTCAACATATTGAGGGGGACTGTAAGGGGGACCGTTTGGCCAGGATATCGAATAGACTTCATCCTAATGAGATTTCAACTCTTGCCCCCGGAAAGCACGCTGATGGCGATGGTCTTTGGTTGTATAAGGGCAAAGAAGGCGGCGCAAAGTGGGTGTTGCGTGTCACGGTGCATGGGTCAAGAAAAGAGATGGGGCTGGGTCCTTACCGGACCAGTGGTGGCGTTTCTCTCAAAACAGCTCGCCAAGAGGCTGCGAAGTGGCGGACCATTGCCGCAACCGGATTGAACCCGATAAGGGAGAGAGACCGTTTTCGACGCGAAGCTGAACGCAACCTGCATACTCTTCGAGATGTCACTGCTGATGCATTTGAGGCCAGGAAAGCGGAACTAAAAGGTGACGGCAAAGCAGGTCGTTGGATGTCTCCTTTAGAAAACCACATTCTTCCTAAACTGGGCCATATCCCTGTATCGGAAATAACCCAAATAGAAATCCGCAACACTATTGCCCCTATTTGGCATACAAAGGCGGACACCGCCCGAAAGGCAGTTAACCGTCTCGGCATTGTTTTGAAGCACGCAGCCGCGTTGGATTTGGACGTTGATTTGCAGGCGACAGAGAAGGCAAGAGCACTGTTGGGCAAGTCACGCCACAAACCGACCAACATTCCATCAATGGATTGGCAAAACGTTCCCGAGTTTTACGCTAGCTTGAATGATGGTGGCGTGACGCATTTGGCATTGCGTCTGTTAATCCTCACGGGGTTGAGGTCCGCTCCAGTGCGGTTCGCAAGCTTGGAGCAATTCGAACAGGACGTTTGGACCATTCCGGGTGAACTGATGAAAGGCAAGCGAGGCAAAACGCCGGACTTCCGCGTCCCGCTATCCACCGAAGCGATGGCAACGATTGAAGCCGCAAAAAAGCTGAGCCGGGATGGATACCTTTTCCCAAGTGTGCGCAAAGGGGTCATTTCCGATGCCACCATGAGCGCCTATATGAGGCGGAACGGCCTCACTGCGCGACCGCATGGGTTTAGGGCGACCTTCCGCAATTGGGCGGAAGAGGTTGCTGGCGCAACTGAGATGGTTGCTGAAACATCGCTAGCGCATGTCGTTGGAGGATCAGTCCAGCGGGCCTACCGCACGACGGATGTGTTGGAGAAACGGCGGGCGCTGATGCAGCGTTGGGCCGATCACCTGTCAGGTCAGACGGGAAGTATCGCCCGGCTGCTTGCGCAATGAACGGCCTCACTCTTCCGGGCTATCGGAGTTGTCCAGATGCGCTCAACGATATGCACAATGAGCACTTGAGCGCAGAGGAATGGAGTTGGCTATCTCTGGGGAAATACGACGAAAGATGCCGATTGCGTTCTGCGCAGCGGCAAGGTGCCATGGAAACGTTGAACAAGCTCCAGTCCGAATTATTCCAAGGGAAGCTGACTGCGTGGCTCGCAAGCCATGAGGGATTGCAGCAATTACCGGCCACAACCTTTGCCTCTGAGGAAGCAGCCATGTGGTTAGCAAATGGAAAATATAGAGGAGGCACCAGCCTCTTGATTGGGCCAGATGAGGGTCAGATTCAAAAGGAGTCAAATTCGCGGTCGGAGGACAATTCGGAGCGCAGCAAAGGGGGGCGCCCTAATATCTCTCGTGATGCAGCGCTGGTCTATTGGACACTTTTTCCTGACGATCACACTGAAGCTCAGGACGCGCAGTCCGGCAAGCCACCAACATGGAAGCAGGTCCTTGGGCGCGTCAACGAGGCGTTGGATTGGGCAAATCGGGAGCAAGTTGGCCTCTCAACCTTGCAAGGGGCACTAAAGTCCGACCCTTCCAAGGGTAACTAGGTTAAAGACGCGCTTAGATTTACAGGCCGGTCACCCAGAAACACCTCACTAATCGCCCAAGAACCTCAAGTAGCGGTTTCTGAGTTTCTGGGTATCTATCAATATCAACCGCTTACGGACAATTTCATTTGCATGACTTAACTCAAGCAGAAGGATGGCGAAAATGTCCAACAAGCCAACATCCCCCAACGCAGACAAATTCATCACGCTGAACCAGCTTCGCGAAAAGCTGGCAGGCCGCGCGCGCTCAAGTATCTATTTGGACGTTGAGCACGACCGCCTGCCAAAACCAATGAAGCTGGGCGGCAAACTGTATTGGAGTTCCAACGCAGTTGATGCTGCAATGGCAGAACTTCAAGCCTTCTAAAGAAAACCACCACCCGCAAGGTGCAGGCAGTGGCGGTATTTCTTTTCGGCGGACTTCGAACATTCCAAGAGTTATCGCAAATGCCAGCGCCTTTCAATCCTGAAGGGAAAGCGGATCATGACACCTAACGAGCAAAACACCCCCCGATCAACGGACACAGGTTGCGTCACGCACAAAACAGACTTGCCCAATAACTCCCCGATCCAGATCAATTACATCAGGCGCTATTACGGGCTCAATGTCGCACAAGCGAGCATGATTGCGGCGTTGGCCTGGGGAGCCTCCAAATGAGGGATTTCGCCAACATAGCCCCGAGCATTCCCTTTCTTGCCAATGCTTCTGCATCCGGTCTCGATCAAATCCACGATCGTTTCCTGAGTGAGGTCAAGTTCCTTGAGCGCAATTCTATTCAGCGTGGGGGCTACCCGGAGCCCAACGTTCAACTGACAATTGATGAAGCCCGCATCATGGCGGCAAACCTCAACCGTGCGGCGCATTTGCTGCGCAAAGTTGCAGAGGGCACATTATGAACGGCACGATCAACCCCGCACAATTGAGCGCAGACCTTGGCGGCAAGTGGCACGGCGGCTACGGCGTTGCACCTTGCCCGGTTTGCCAGTCTGCACGCCGGAAAGACCAAACCGCATTAACCGTCACGGCCAAAGACGACAGATTGCTGTTGCACTGCAAAAAGAGCGGGTGCGACTTCAAGGATATCTTGGTGGCGTCGGGCATTACTCCCGGCACCGTCGAAATTGACCAGATGGCTTTGGCAAATGTGCAGCGCGAACGGAAAGTGCAGGCCGCGAAACTCATGGACCGCGCGCGCAACATCTGGAACCACGGCCAGTCAATCGCAGGCACTCATGGCGAAACCCACCTCTGGGGGCGGGGTATCACATGCGCCTTGCCCGACACACTGCGCTGGTTGCCAGACGCATATCACGGGCCAAGCGGACAATATTGCGCGGCGATAGTCGCGGATGTTGCACCAACTGGCGGCATTCACCGGACGTTTTTTACAAAGAAAGGGCAGCGATTGGATAAATCAGCCAAAATGATGCTGGGGCCATGCTCAGGCGGCGCGGTGCGCCTGTCTGACTCTGTTGGGCCCCTCGTGGTGTGTGAGGGCATTGAAACGGGCCTCAGCCTTATGTCTGGCCTTCTCAGCGGCTCCCATGCGGTTTGGGCGGCATTGTCCGCCAGCGGCATAAAGGGCCTCACACTGCCAAAGCGCCCCGGCCAGCTTGTCATTGCCAGCGATGGTGATGAAGCGGGGCGCGCAGCGGCGTCCTCACTTGCGCACACCGCGACAGGATTGGGCTGGAAAGTTTCCACAATGCCTGCACCTGACGGGCAAGATTGGAATGATGTTCTGCAAAGCGGGGTGGCGGCATGACTGTTCTCAAGCCAACACCCTTCGTCGAGGAAGGCCCGCAGCCGTTGTTACGCGAGATTCCGAAAGGCGAAGCGTATCCCGTCCACGCCCTTGGCCCCCTCCGCGCAGTGGTGGAGGCGGTGCAGGCAACGACGCAGGCCCCTGTCGCCATCGCCGCGCAATCTGCCCTGTCTGTCGCCTCATTGGCGGTTCAGGCCCATGCCGATGTTGAAACCTTAGCGGGCTATGCCCCTGTATCCCTGTTTTGCCTTACGGTGGCGCAATCGGGGGAGCGCAAAAGCGGATGCGATAAACTGGTGATGTCCGGTTTGCGCGAAATCGAAAGGGGTCGTGCATCCGATTACCGCGATGAGTTGGCGGCGTGGGATTGTGACCATAAGCTTTGGTCAGCCAAGCGTGACCGGATGGTCAAAGAGGCCGCGGGCAGCAATGCAGCAAAAGCACGTGACGCTGAAGCTGATCTTGCGAATTTGGGGCCAGCACCTGCGCAGCCACAATCACCAAAGATCACAACGGCTGAGCCCACACTTGAAGGGCTTGTGAAGTTGTATCTCACAGGCCAACCGAGCCTTGGGTTGTTCTCAGATGAGGGCGGTGGCTTCTTGGGTGGTCACGCCATGAACAGTGACAACCGCTTGAAAACGGTCGCTGGTCTGTCTGGGCTTTGGGGCGGCGATGCCTTGGACCGGGTACGTGCGGGGGACGGTGCAACCACGCTTTATGGCAGACGCCTTGCGGCGCACCTTATGGTGCAGCCAGTTGCGGCCCGTCCATTGTTGGCTGACCCCGTCGCCAGCGGTCAAGGGTTCTTGGCAAGGTTTCTGATTACCGAGCCGCCCAGTGCGATTGGCACCAGATTAGGCCAGACAGGTGAGAATGTAGCCGATGTAGCGATTGTAGCAGCGTCCGCACGTCTTTCTGGGATTTTGGGGCATCCGATGCCAACCGTCGAAGGTAACTTACATGAGCTTGAGCCGCGCGCATTGCGCTTGTCTGATGAGGCCAAAAAGCTGCTGTTTGGTTACTATCGCAGCACAGAACTTGAACAGGCACCGGGCGGTAAGCTGGAACAGGTGAAGTCCTTCGCGTCAAAGTCACCCGAACAAGCCGCCCGTATCGCTGGTGTTCTCACGCTTTGGTCAGACCTTGGGGCAACGATTGTAAACTCCGAGGCGATGATCTGCGCAATAGAATTGGCTCAATTCTACCTCTGGGAGGCAAAGAGACTGGCAGAGGCCGCGACAGTTTCCGAGGAAATCGACCGCGCTGAAATGCTGCGCCATTGGATTCTTGATAGTTGGCCTACAATAGCGGCGGGGCAAAACCGCGATGCTGCCACCATTGTACCGCGAGACGTTGTTGTTATGGGGCCAAATACCCTCAGGGAGACGAATGCAGTCAAAAAGTTGATGAGTGTTCTTGAATCACATGGTTGGCTTCTGCGCCTTGAGCAAGGCGTTGTGATCGACGGGAAAGCACGCCAATTAGCTTACCGGATTGTGAGGGCCTCATGAAGCTTTTTGACCCCCGCGCCGAACTGGCAGAAATCAGGAAACAGAGGCCGACCGCTGCTACACCCGCTACATCGGCTACACAGACAGCCAAAACGCATCCTCATGTAGCGAAAGTAGCGGATGTAGCAGTACCCCGGCCTGAAATCTCAGAAATTCCGACAAACGACATGGGACATGGCTTTGCCATTAATGGCCACCCGAAAACATGGACGGGCAACATCGTTTCGTTGGATGCGTGGCGCGGGCTTTCCGATTGGGAACGGCATGGTCCGAATGGTCGGGTGTGGTGTGGGGTTTGTCGAGAGTGGATTGCAGATTGCGAACACATCAAAACGACGAAGGAATATGGGCTCTGAACTGCAATTCTTTGCGCGTTCAACGAAAAGCTGGTCTGGGATGAGCCGACCTTCGCTGCGCGGCTAACGAACTGACGCAACGCGGGACGAAGCCGCCTTTTGCCTTTCACTGAGGTAGGTCCGCATTTCGTGATTTTGGACTTTCGTTGCTCTGCCACGTGGATTTAACAAAGGGGGTACTGAATGCGTTTCTCGGTAGGCCGCAAAGCAGTCTCTCCCGATGCGAATATCGCAAACCATTGCTACTGATCAATCACCGGGCGGCGGAGTGTCGGGCAGGCCAAGCTGGCGGAGAATGGCGTATTTTCGCTCCGGTGTTGAAGTATCGATATATGGAACGTCCCAGCGGCGCATAGCTTGGATCGATAAATTGGGATCAAGGGCGAGTGCTTCTGCGATCAGGCGTTCTGCCTCCACCACGTTGCCCAAGCCAAAATTCGGCACGGCGGCGATGGCAAGGAAATGGGCACGGAACGCAGGCGGCCCTCGTTCAACCCATTCATCCGCCAGCTTAAGAGCTGCGTCATGATCGCCGATGTCGATATTGGCTCCGAATTCATCGGCGACGACCCACCAGGGCGGGATAACGTAGATGCGCTTGGCCCGAATGAAGTACGGTATCGCTGCGCGGGAATCACCTGCGTATTTTAACACCCAGCCAAGGAGTGCGACTGCGTCGCTATCGCCCGGCGCAGCTTCAAACGCTCTGAGTGCATGCTTCTTTGCGTCCCCGGGCCTCCTTTGCATCAATCGCGTGATGGCCAACGCGGTATCGGCATAGTAGTTGTTTGGCTCAAGCTGGTGCGCCTTTTTCGCCAAATCTGCGGCCTTTGCCAATGTTGCTGCCGGGTCTTTTGCAATGCCGAACCGGGCTTCGAAAAAATAAGCGAGCGCAAGCGAGGAATAGGCCTGAGAATAAGATGGATCGAGCGAGATGGCTTTTTCGATGAGCTTTCGGGATTCCGCTAGCGCCTGCGGAGTATAGCGCCGTCGGCTGGCGTTGCCTTTAATGTGAAGTGTCCATGCCTCGAGGTCTCGCGTGCCCTGGGTCGCGCGCGCAGAATCGGTGACTGAATAGTCCGTGGTGGTATAGGTTCTGCGCTGTATGGACTGTGCGACGAAGAGTGTTATTTCGTCCTGCACCGCGAAAATGTCATCGACGGGGCGGTCGTAGGTGTCGGTCCAGAGATATTTTCCGTCCACACCGTCAACCAACTGAGCGGTAACACGGATGGTTTCGCCGGAAAGTTGGACAGAGCCTTCGAGGATGTAGCGGACGCCAAATTTTTCGGAAACTTCCCGCACATCTGCCGCCTTGCCCTTGTAAGTGAAGGTGGAGCTGCGAGCGATCACCAGCGTGTTTGGAAGGCGTGCGAGTGCCGAGATAATGTTCTCTGAAAGCCCGTCGGCGATGTACTCTTTCTCTGCCCCGTCCGAGCCAAGATAGTCGAAAGGCAGCACAGCAATTGAAGGGCCTTCGGGCAATTCTTGAGTCATTTTCGTTGGGTCTGCAGGTGTGAAATCAGGGCTGGTCACCCACCAGGCCGAAGCCGCAACAAAAACAGCTACTGCGAAGGCCGCAAGACGCATTGGAGATCGGTAGCGGTTGGCTCTAGGTGTAGCTGTTCCGTCAAGTAGGACGCTAAACGCTTCTATCGGCTCAGAGATGTTCTTCAAGCTCTGCAATCCCAAAGATTGAAAGGTGACCCCCGCCTTGGCACCGACCTGATCTGCTACGGTACGTGAAACACAAATGCCGCCTGGGTCGGCGATCCCCTCCAATCTGGAGGCGACGTTGACGCCGTCGCCGAAGATATCCCCATCTTCAAAAATAATATCGCCCAAGTTGATGCCAATTCGAAGGCAGACACGGCAGTCTTCGGAGACGTCAGTTCCGCGTGAGGCCATTTCGGTCTGGATAGCGACAGCGCATCGAACTGCGTCTACAACCGAACCGAACTCCGCTAATATTCCGTCGCCCATCAATTTTACGAGACGGCCATTATGAGCTTCGAGGGCGGGTTTGACAGCCTTGTCGATTGCAGATTTGACGGAAGTGAGAGTCTGAGCCTCGTCCGCGCCCATTAGGCGGGAATAGCCGACCACATCAGCGGCGAGAATGGCCGCGAGACGGCGGGATTGAGGTTCGACCATGTGCTGACGCTCCAAAACTAAGGGACGTTAGCACGTACGTGATTGGGCTCAAAGTACCGAGACGCTAAAGGGTATCACCATTGCCGGAGAACCCCTAAAGGGCTCGTACGCGAAGAACTGTTACTCTGGGGTGGTGTTGGCCCGACACACTAAGTGGCTGCGGTAAACTGATGTCCGGATCGTAGTGCTTCACGAACGTACGACTATCCTGCAGCATTGGTCAAAAAGGGCTCTTCCGGCACCTTCGCTGTAACTGTCGCTAGTGGCCGGTTCGGGAAGTAACGCCGTTCGCTGCGCTGAGGTCGAACCGTTAAGATGCGGACAAAAGGTGAATTCGCTGCGGTTGCACAACTGGCTGCATTCGTGGGCTTTGCGGACCTTCAACTTGGACAAGTCTGCCTTTTGCAGCTACGGCTATCGCTGATGCAGCATTTGTTCTCTTCACTGCGCATAACAGGTTTCGCTAAAACGGCCATTCAAATTCACTAACTAGTCTTGCTGGGTCTCAGCTTGGCGGATGTCAGGAGATACGCGCACCTTTCGCCCAAACGCCACGGAGCACCGGGGTGCCTTGGTCCTTATTCACCCTCAAGACATCACCGCGAAGACCTGTTTGCAGGCTACCCCGATCCGGCAATCGCGCCGCGATTGCGGGTGTGCGGGTCACTGTTGCAATCGCACGTGGCAGATCGCCCCAGAGATCCGCGATGCGGAAGGCCGACATCAACAACCCACCGGGCACATAATCAGATGACAGAATATCCAGCAGATCGCTTTTGGCTAGGTCCATGGCGGCGACGTTGCCGGAATGTGACCCGCCACGGATGACGTTGGGCGCGCCCATCATGACCGCAATGCCATGGTCACGGCAGGCTTGTGCGGCCTCGCGGGTGGTTGGAAACTCTGCGAACCCGACGCCGTTTTGTTGCGACGTCACAACGTGATCGCGCGTGGTGTCATCATGGCTGGCTAGAACCGCACCCAGCCGCTTGGCCTCTAACACGGCGCCCTTCTCGTGCTTGTCGCTGAACTGGGCCTGTAACCTTTTCAGGTTCGCCACATGCTCTGCAAAGTCGTTGTCATCCATGCCACGTTTCTTGGCGACATAGGTGCGTAAGGCGGTCAGGTCGCGGAATTGACGTTGACCGGGGGTGTGATCCATCAGGCTGACGATCCCAACACGGTCATCGGGCGTGAACCGGGCCAATTCTTCAAGAAGGGTTTCAGAACAAATTTCCGCGCGCAGGTGCAGAAAATGGCTGATCTTGAAGACACCGATGGCGCGGGCGGCCAAAAGCTCGTCGGCCACCGCGCGGGCGTAATCAATGTAGCGTCCTTTCCCAGAATGGATGGAACCGGCGCGCAAAGCGTCAAAAACAGTGGTAATCCCGACCGATGCCAACTCCGCATCATGGGCGATCAGTGCGGGCAAATGCGGCCAGTCGACTTCTGGGCGTGGTTCCATATGCCGCTCTAGGTTGTCGGTATGCAACTCGACCAGACCCGGCATCACGAAATCGCCCGCGCAATCCAAACTTCCGTGGGGTCGATGATCACCTTCGACAATGTCAGTAATCACGCCTTGCTCAATCGTGATGGATCCTGTCAGAACTTGATCCGACAAGACCAGGCGCGCATTGGAAAGGCAAAGGTCGTCTGACACAGAAGTGTCATCTGAGTGGTCCATAGCAGAAGGCCTAAGAGGATAATTCATGACATATACTCGTTTCGCGATTTATGACGCGCCGATCGATGACACATTGGCCAACTTCGGGGCGGTTTGGCTGGGCTGGGATGTGCGGACAGGCACCGCCACTCGTCAGGCAGATGTGCCCGGTTTGGATGACATTACTATGACACCACGCAAATATGGCTTTCACGGGACGTTGAAGCCGCCGTTCAGGCTGGCGGATGGCCGATCTTTGGATGAATTGCAGACAGCGGCCGCAGGATTGGCTGGGCGTTGCGCACCTGCATCGAGTGGTGGTCTGACGCTGACGACATTGGGCGGATTTCTGGCGTTGACCCCGACGGGTGATCTGACCGCGTTGGAGCGCGTCGCAAGCGCATCTGTGCGCGACCTCGATGCCTTTCGGGCCCCAGCGCCCGAGGTCGAATTGGAAAGACGTCGCAGCGCAGGTCTGAGCGCGCGCCAAGAGGCTCTGATGCTGGAGTGGGGCTACCCTTACGTGATGGAGGAATTCCGGTTCCACCTGACGCTGAGCGGGCGTTTGCCCGAGGCGGATCGCACCGCTTGGATGAACACAGCGCTGGCGCACCTGCCGCCCTTGGCGGATCGTTATGATTTGGGCGGCATCGCTTTGTGCGGTGAGCGTCCCGATGGGCGATTTGAACTCATCCAACGCTACACCCTCACCGGTTGAAGCATTGACAGGGCATTTGCGACGGTGTCCTCAAGCGCGCCATCATTACTGATAGTCATCACCTTCAACTCATTTGGCAAAGGTTTGGCCGCTTGGGCCAAACGTTTCGCAATCTGCGCCTCGCTTTCGCGGCCCCGTACCTTGAGCCGCGACGCAAGCGTTTCGGGCCTTCCGGTAATACTGAGGACACAAAAATGGGCAAAGGCCGCATCACCTGCCAGCAGCGCAGAACGTGAAAAATTTGCGAGGCAGTCCTGTCCTCGGGCCAAAACAGTTTGGATGGATGCAGGTATGCCGTACAGCAAATCGTGCGCGCCCCAATGCAAGGCAAATTTCCCACTTGCGGCCATGTCGTTGAATTCTGCCACGCTGACTGCATCGTAGTCTTCACCACCGAGTTCCGGCGCGCGGGTAATCGTGCGGCGTACAAGATGCAGCGATGGATCTGCCTCGGCGAGGCCCTCCAAGACGCTGTCCTTGCCCACTCCGGACGGGCCGACCACTGCAATGAGGCGCCCGTTTTTCATGCCGCAATTCCGGGCGTAAATTGGCTCACGTCAATTTCACGGTCACAGACGCGGTCGCGGGCCGCTTCGTCGTGAAAGATACCGATGATGGCGGCACCACGGGCCTTGGCCTCTTCGATCAAAGACAAAACTACCTCGCGGTTGGCGGCATCAAGGCTTGCCGTGGGTTCATCCAGCAGCATCGCGGGATAGGGATGGGCAAAGCCACGTGCAATGTTTACGCGCTGTTGTTCACCCCCCGAAAAGGTTGTGGGTGACAGGGCCCAAAGCCGCTGTGGAATATTAAGTTTTGCCAACAACTCTTTGGCACGGGCTTGCGCAGTTTCGGCGCTGGCACCGACGGCGCGCAGCGGTTCGGCCACCACATCCAGCGTCGGCACGCGCGGTACAACCCGAAGGAATTGGCTTACGTATCCAAGGGTCTCGCGGCGCAGGGCGATCACGTCGCGTGGTTCGGCCTGCACCAAGTCGGCCCCGTCGATAAGGATTTGCCCGGCCTGGGTCAGGTAATTACCATAGATCATCCGCATCAGTGTCGATTTGCCCGCACCTGACGCACCAGTCAGCGCGACACATTCGCCCGCCGCCACAGATAATGACACATCATTGATAACTTCGATCACCGCACTGCTTTGATTGTGCATCGTAAAAGTCTTGGACACGTTTTTAAGTTCAATCATTCTCACACCTGCAAAACAGAACTGACGAGGAGTTGGCTATAGGCGTGCTGGGGATCGTCGAGGACCTGATCCGTCAGGCCCGCCTCCACCACGTGGCCATCTTTCATGACCATCAATCGATCCGCCAACAGCCGCACCACGGCGAGGTCATGGGTGACGATGATCGCAGATAATCCCATGTCGCGGACCAACCCGCGCAACAGATCAAGCAGCCGCGCCTGAACCGACACATCAAGCCCGCCCGTCGGTTCGTCCATGAACACCAGCCTTGGCCCTGTCACCAGATTGCGGGCGATTTGAAGGCGCTGTTGCATCCCGCCAGAAAACGTTGTGGGGCGATCATCGACGCGGGTGGCGTCAATTTCCACGCGGCCAAGCCAATCGGTCGCTTTGGCGCGAATGTCACAATAATGACGTTCACCAACCGCCATAAGGCGTTCGCCCACATTGCCGCCCGCGCTGACGCCCATGCGCAGCCCGTCACGGGCGTGTTGATGCACAAAGGCCCAATCGGTCCGTGACAACATGCGGCGTTCAGGTTCGGACATCGTCACGGTGTTCTTGGGGCCATCACTGCGTGTGTCGAACACAACCGCGCCTGCGTCAGGTGTCAAATGTCCTGCCATACAGTTGAGCAAAGTGGACTTACCTGACCCGCTTTCCCCGACAATCCCCATGACCTCACCGGGGTAAAGATCAAACCCCACATCTTTGCAGCCGATATGATGACCGTAAAATTTAGTGATCCCTTGGACCGAAAGCAAAGGTGTCATGCCGCGTCCCTTCCGTTCATCGTGCCGGTGTTGCCTGCGGCCTGTCTTGCCTCGCAGAAATCGGTGTCTGAACACACAAACATCCGGCCGCCTGTATCGTCGGTGATTACCTCATCGAGGTAACTGTTTTCCGCCCCGCACATTGCGCAGGGATGGTCCGGTTTAGAGGCCTCAAAAGGATGGTCTTCGAAATCGAGAGACACCACCTGCGTGTAGGGCGGCAGCGCATAAATGCGTTGTTCACGGCCCGCTCCAAACAGTTGGATTGCCGCCATATCGCCAAGTTTGGGGTTGTCGAATTTCGGGATTGGGGATGGGTCCATGACATAACGCCCCTCAACCTTGACCGGATAATCATATGACGTCGCGATGTGGCCGTGGCGGCTGATGTCTTCGTAAAGCTTCACATGCATCAGCCCGTATTCTTCAAGGCTGTGCATCTTGCGGGTCTCGCTTTCGCGGGGTTCCAAGAACTGCAAAGGCTCGGGGATCGGCACTTGGTAGACAAGGATCTGGCCCTCACTTAGACGCTCTTCGGGGATGCGGTGGCGTGTTTGGATGACGCTCGCCTCTGACGTTTTGGTCGTGGTGGCGACCCCCGCCGTGCGCTCAAAGAATGTGCGGATCGACACGGCATTCGTTGTATCATCCGCTCCTTGATCGATCACTTTGAACCGATCGTCCGGCGTCATCACCGCCGCCGACACCTGCACTCCACCCGTGCCCCAGCCATACGGCATCGGCATTTCACGGCTGGCAAATGGCACCTGATAGCCGGGAATGGCGAGCCCTTTGAGGATCGCGCGGCGGATCATCCGTTTGGTCTGTTCGTCAAGATAGGCGAAGTTATAATCGCTCATAGCAAGCTCCGTACTGAGAGGTCTTTGCGCAGGGCCTCCGGCCCTTTGAAATGGATCGCGTCCATGCCTGCCGCCCGTGCGCCCAAGCAGTTGTGCAGCCCATCGTCGATGAACACGCACCGTTCAGGTGCGACATCGGCGCGGTGGCACAATAGGGCGTAGATTTCGGTTGAGGGTTTGATGACACCGACCTCGCCGGACACCACGGTCGTGCCGAAGACCTCCAACAACTCGGGATGCGCCTTGCACCCTTCGGGCCACGTTTCCGCCGACCAATTGGTGATCGCATGAACAGGCGTTCCAGCGTCTTTCAAGGCATATAGAATGTCCCAAGTGCCGGTGATCTTGGCGGGGACTGAGTGTTGATACCTCTCAACATATCGGCCGAGCCGTGCCGCATCATCAGGGTCTGAAACTTGGGAGGCAGCCAGCGCAAATGTCGCGCCTGCATCACAGGCGAGGTTCAGCTTGTCAAAGGCTATCCGATCCATGAAAGCGTGCGCTTCAGACGCGTCCATCTCTTCAGCCCATGCCAGATGTGGCCGCCAGTCAATCAGCACGCCGCCGATGTCAAATACCACAGTATCGGGGCTCATTCTGCGGCCTCCCGTGCTGTGTTTGCACCCGCCTCTTCACGCAGCTTTCGCACCAGTTCCAATTCGGCTTGGAAATCGACGTAGTGGGGCAATTTGATGTGCTCAAGGAACCCGGTCGCCTGAATATTGTCCGCATGATACAGCACAAATTCAGCATCCTGCGCAGGCGCGCCTTCGTCTTCTTCGCCAAGCTCTTCCCAGCGCAGTGCGCGATCAACCAGTGCCATTGAAATCGCTTTGCGTTCGGTTTGGCCAAAGACCAACCCGTAGCCACGTGTGAACTGTGGCGGCTCAGATTTTGAGCCGGTGAACTGGTTGACAGTTTCGCATTCGGTCAACGTGACCTCGCCGATCTCGATGCTGAACCCCAGTTCTGGGATGTCCATTTCGACAGGCACAGCCCCAATGCGCAATTCGCCGACAAAGGCATGATTGCGCGCATAGCCACGCTGGGTGGAATAGGCCATGCCAAGTGTGAACCCTTCGTCCGCACGGGTGAGTGCCTGCAAGCGCAAGCTGCGCTCTGCAGGCATTTCAAGCGGTTCGCGGGTCAGGTCTGGGGGTGTGGTGTCATTGTGTCGGGCCTCTTCGATCAACCCTCCGTGGTTGAGGAATTCAGCCACATGGGGGACGTCGCCGGGCGTCGCCTCGCGTGTCGCGGCCTCTGGCACCTCCCCTTCGGCAGCGAGTTTGAAGTCCAGCAGACGGTGCGTGTAATCAAACGTCGGCCCCAAAACTTGTCCGCCGGGCAGGTCTTTGAATGTCGCCGAAATGCGCCGATCACAGGCCATCCTTCCCGTGTCGATGGGCAAAGATGCGCCAAAACGGGGCAGCGTGGTGCGGTAGGCACGGATCAGAAAAATCGCCTCAATCAGATCGCCGCGCGCCTGCTTGATCGCAAGGGCCGCAAGGTCAGGATCATAAAGCGATCCTTCGGCCATGACACGATTGACGGCCAATGCTAGCTGTTCGCGGATTTGCGCGATGTTAAGCTCGGACACGGAGGTATCGCCACGGCGTTCTTCGACAAGCCAAGCGTGCGCGTTCTCAATCGCCCGCTCGCCGCCTTTCACAGCCACATACATCAGAGCGCTCCTTTGTACGAAACAACCGTTGTGCGCGGCAGGGCCGCCACGCGGTCGCAACAGGTAAAGATAAAATCAAGACCAAGCGGGAAACGCCCAGAATTGTGCTGAAACGCCTCAGTCTCAGGCAGGGACAGGCTGTGCGTGTTCTTGATGCCGGGGCCGGACAAAGTGGCACCCGTCGGCTCTAGCCGCTCGGCCTGAACGATCAGCGTGGCAGAGCGATCAGGGTATTGCGGTGTGCCAATTTGATAAGCGCTCAGCGGCACAAGGTCGTCCCAGCTGCCAACTGCGAACATGCAATGAGACGGCCCAACAACCGGCGCGCCCGTGTGAAATGCGACCCAAGTCCGCACGGCATCGCAATCTAGCAGGCCTGCCAGATGGATCGGCGTATCCGGGTCACACAACGTTAGCAAAACAGCGCCTGTCGCAAGGGAAAGCGGCGCAGGCGGTGCGGCGCCACTGACGTCAAGGATTGTACCGGGGCGGGCCATCGCCTCCATCACCTGACGAAACGCCGCCGCAGAGGCGGTGGCAGGGTCGGCAAATCCACCGCTGAGGGTCTGGGCCTGCATCAGTCTTCTCCTCGCACCATTGTAAAGAAATCAACCTTTGTGGCGGCGGCTTTGGCCGCGCGCGCGTTCCTTTTGGCCGTCTGTTCTGCGTCGAGCAGATCCAGCACTTGCGCCTGCAACGTTGCCGCTTTCGACGTTTGCATCAGAGCATCCACGACGGCCACGGCCTCTGCATCGGCCTTACTGCGCCCTTGAATGTAGGCATGGCCGACCTCGCCGGTGGCAAGGGTCAGCGCACAGCGCGTTACGGTGACTTCGCCCAAATTGAACGGCCCACCCGTTGCACCTGCGCGAGCCCGCACCATTGTGCTGCCAACTTCGGGTGCACGTAGCCATGTGAACGCAGGGCGCGTCATGGCCTCATCCAACAGGCTGGCAACGCGGCCCGCAGGGGCTTTGGCCATAAGGCCGAGCCAGCGTTGGCGCGGTGCATGGTCTTCGTTCATGTCTTTCATCTCGACAACTTTTCGATTTACTATACAACTAGACACATATTAACAGATCCGATCGATTCCCCCAGCGGAGATTTGTGAATTTTGCGTGACACTTCCCCCAAGACCCCGATCTGGCAGGCCATTGCGCAAGCCTTGCGCAGTGATCTGGCCGAAGGTCGCTATGCGCCCGGGGACAAGCTTCCAACCGAGGCCGCCTTGGCCGAGCGGTTCGGGGTCAACCGCCACACTGTGCGCCACGGGATTTCTGCATTGGTGGACGAAGGATTGATCCGCACGCGGCGCGGAGCGGGGGCTTTTGTGGCCTCAACGCCCACCGATTATCCCATCGGGCGCAAGGTTAGGTTCCATGACAATCTCATCGCGGCAGGGCGATTGCCCGAAAAGCGCGTTCTGCTGGTCGAAGACCGGTTTGCGACAGACGGCGAGGCACAGGCGCTCGCCATCAATGCGGGTGAACCAGTCTGTTCTTACCACGGGCTATCCTTGGCCGACGCACAACCCATCGCAGTGTTCGAAAGCGTCTTTCCATTGGCGCGGACCCCTGGCATTTCAGAAGCGTTTCGCACGCAGGGCAGCGTCACCGAGGCTTTGGCCACCGTCGGTGTGGCAGATTATACCCGCGCATCCACGCGACTGACAGCTGTGCGTGCGGGCGCTACGCAAGCACTGCACTTGCAAGTGGCTGAGGGGGATCCGCTGCTGCGATCCTCAGGTGTGAATGCTAATCTGGAAGGGAAGCCCGTCGAATACGGGCGCACCTGGTTTGTCGGAGATCGGGTTAAACTAACCTTGGAAAACTAAAACGGCCCCGCCCGAAACAGGCGAGACCGATGCGTTCCGATGGGCAGGACTATTCGAGACCCATGCAGTTCGCATAATACGTCACAGTCGCGGGCCAATCCGAAAAGATGCCCTCAACGCCCACGTCCTGCGCAAGAACGTCGATCAATTCATACATCACGCCGTCGCTGTTCACCGCATCTGCGATAGACCGGTAATACCAACCCCCACCATTCACGAGCGGGCCAGAGCGTTCGATGGTCCAGGTGATGATGTTGAGGTCTGCAGCTTTGGCTTGGATGGCCAGTTCGGACGGGACGATTTCGCCATTTTCAAGTGTGACCAGCATCCACGTGGGTGGCGCGATGTAGTTGACGCCCATGGCCTTAAGTTCTTCCATGGCATTTGGCCAAGTAGACGCATCCATCGGGGAATAGCCTTCAATGTCGTATTCATCCATGAGATACACGGCCTGCGCACCGAACTCTGGCGCGGCCTCGATCCAGTAAAGCACGTCTTCGAGGTTGAACGATTGCAACCAGACATCAGTCGCAGGAACGCCCGCGGCGACATATTCGTCGACCAGCTTTTGGGCGTAGTCCTGTTGCGTGAAGCCGTTGAACGGCATCTCGACCGAGGGTGATTTGAGTTCAGGCGTGAACCGCGCGCCAAGGTCGCGAAACAATCCGATGGATTCAGCGTGTGTCATCAGCATTGCAGGTTCAGCCGAATATAGATCGGTGCGAAAATCCGCTGTGCCGTCAAGATAGGCCTCTACCGTTGTGGCGGTGCTATCAGCGGCGTCCATCTTGGGCGTCAAGCTGCGATATTCGTCAAGCGTAATTTCGGATGTACGGCATTCGGCGGTGGCACTAGCATCTCCAAACGCTGGCGTAAAGGGCGTTGTGCAGGTTGAGGCCAGTGGCGTGGCAAGGATGTTGGTCGTTGTATGCAAATCGTTCTGCGCGTGCCGGCACACCAATTCAAGGTCTTCGGTGAACGTCACATCACATTCCAAAATGCCCGCCCCCATCAAGGCCGCCGCGCGGTTGGATTCAACCGTGTGCTCTGGAAACTGCATCGGCGCACCCCGGTGTCCGATGGAAAACAGCGAGCGTGACGCATCTTGATTTTGGCAAGACTGCAACTGATCCTTCAGTGGACCGTCTTCCATCCGGTCGATCAGGTAAAACGGACGCGGGCCGTATTCAACGCGGTCAAGCGTTTGTGCGACGGCAGGTGCCGCGGCGAGCGTGGCTGTTGTCAGTGCGATGAAACGAAGCATGATGTTCCCCTTTGGTGGTCATTCTGGCTCGGGGTAATCGCGTTGTGTGACTGCCCCATAACAGAAACGTCAAAGGTTTATGAAAGCAGGTCGCCGCGGGGTTAGTTTTCGTATTTTTCCAAGAACGCGTCGGCCTTCAGGGCCCGAAAATCGTCCAGCGCCTCGCGCAATGCATCATGGTCCCAATCCCACCACGCCAGCGCAACAAGACGGTCCGCGATGTTGCGTGGCTGGCGCAACCGTAAGGGTTTGGCGGGTGTCCCAGCAACGATTGTGTAGGGATCGACATCCTTTGTGACTACGGCCCCTGCCGCCACGACCGCGCCGTCACCCAAAGTAACCTCAGGCTTAACCATCGCACCCGCCCCGACCCATGTGTCGTGCCCGATGTGGGCGATACGGGATTTGCGATGCGAAAAGAACGCCTCATCCCACGTCGTGTCATCCCAATAATCCGCAGAGCGATAGAGGAAATGGTGACAGGCGGCGGTGTCCAAAGGATGGTCCGTCGCACCGATCCGGCTGAACGCTGCGATATTGGCGAATTTTCCAATCTGCGCATTCGCGATGTCGGCGTAACGGTCACAGTAGGAATAATCCCCGAAGGTCGCGTTATTCAGGCGGCTGCCACGCCCGATTTCCACGTAAGCACCAAATGTGCTGTCGGTGATATCGCAATCGGGATGGATGAAAGGGTTGGTCGCGCTTAGTCGGGGCATGATCAAAATTCTCTTTCTTCGCCGGTAAATCGAAAAAACTTACCCGTCTCTGCAAGGGTCAGTCCTGCGGAAATATCAAGGAAGCCTGCAGCTACGTCGTCTGGGTCTTCATCTGCGTCCATCCCACCCATGTCCGTGCGCACCCAGCCCGGATCCACAAGAACGACAAGGATCCCGTCAGGTTCCAGCGATGTGGCAAGGCCTTGCATCACTTTGTTCAGCGTGGATTTTGAGGCGCGGTAGGCGATCTGTGTCGGCTTGCGATACCTCATCCACGCCATTTGGGACGACACGTTCACAATCCTGGGGGCTCTACTTTCGCGCAGGCGCGGCAGCACCGCTTGGGCCTCGGCCAAAGGGGCCAACGTATTCACCGATAAGGTATGGGCAAATCCATACCAATCCATGTCCAACGGCGTTTGATGTTCTGCCTCAGGCCCGATGACGCCTGCGTTGTTGATAAGCACGTCAACGGGAGGGATATCTGCCAATTGCGCAGCGATGCGTGCCGGATCATCAAAGATAAGCGGCACAGTTCCGTACCGTCCGTCGCGTGTCGTGCCAATGACGGTATGTCCGCGCGCGGTGGCACCCGCCATCAACGCGGCCCCAATGCCGCGGTTCACACCCGTAATCAAATAGGTCGTCATCCGTCTTTGCCGCCAATCAATTTACCACGCAGCCAGCCCGACAGCCAGTCCATCAACATGACCATCACAATGATCAGGATGATGTAATATGCGACTTCCTCCCAGTCTTTTTGCGTTTGGATGGCTTGCGTCAACATCAGGCCAATGCCGCCGCCCGTGATCGCGCCGATGATCGTCGCAGAACGGGTATTGGATTCGAGGAAATAGAGCACCTGTGCCAGCAGCACGGGAACGACTTGCGGGATTACCCCGAACCGATACCGTTGCAGCGGTTTGGCACCGGTCGATGTCACACCTTCGATCTGTTTGTCATCGACGTTTTCTAGCGCCTCAGAGAACGTCTTGCCGAATGTTCCCGTGTCGGTGATCAAGATAGCCAAGGCACCGGTCAACGGGCCCGGTCCGAACGCACGGGCAAGAATCACGGTCCAGATCAGCGCATCCACACCGCGCACGAAATCAAACAAGCGGCGCGTGGCTGCACGCAACAATAGGACTGGTGTAAATCGTTTGGCGGCTAGGAACGCCAGTGGCAGCGCGATGATCGCAGCCCCCATGGTCCCTAAGAACGCCATCAGGATGGTCTCACCGATGGCCCATGCGATATCCTTATGGCGCCACATCTTGTTGTGCCAAAAGTCCGCCACTGCGCCGTTGATGTTGCCACGACCCGGGTCGATCTGTGCGCCGAATAGGATCTGCCCGATACCGACGCCGTGATAGGGGCTGTCGAGCGTGAACCAAAACAGCTCCCAGCCCGCGAAATAGTTGAACACTTCGGTCTTGGACCCCGTAAGGGTGATCCGACCCTCGGGCGTTGTGATCGCGACACGGCGATCTGAGGCGTTGATCCAATCAGGCAGATCAGCGGGCAGATTGGTAGTGACCTTACGGCCTTCGGCCTGTGCTTCGACCAGACCAAAGCCCGGAATGTTCACCTGGGTGCGGTTGTCTGACAAGAAACGTACAGTGGTGTCGCCACCAAGATCAACCTTGACAACGTCGGTGCCGCTGACCCACGCGGGACGTGCGCCTTCGGGGTATTCGCCCTTGCGCTCGCCTTCAACAGCATAGGCGATTTCGCCGTTCCGGTTGTCGCGGGTGACGTGAACCTTGTGCGACCAGATATCAGAGGCCAGCGTGCGTGCATTGTCCACATTCACACGCTGGACCAAGCCCGGCACATCAAAAGCAAAGAAGATATAGGCAAAGTAGACCAAGATCACCGCAGGCACGCCGAAAGCGAACAAACGTTTGCGACGAAACAGACCATCTGCATGGATTTTGGCGGTTTGGATATCTACGGCAGTCATTGGGCCTGTCCTTCGGTCAAACGGTTGCGGTAGCGGCTTGAGACTTGGTCAAAGAAAACGATTGTTCCGAACAGCAGGACAAAGATCGCGGCGGCCTCATCAAACCGGCCCGGTCCCCAAGCCATCGCATTGCGCAGCTCGTACCCAATACCCCCCGCACCAACAAAGCCCAGAATGGCTGAGGCGCGGATGTTAATTTCAAACCGAAGCAGCGTGTAGCTGACGTAGTTTGGCGCAACCTGCGGCAACACGCCCAGCAGCATCCGCTGTGTCCATGTGGCTCCTGTTGAGGCCAGTCCTTCAACGGGTTTCAGGTCAGCATTCTCAGCCACTTCAGAAAACATTTTGGCCAATGCACCGGCCGTGTGCAGTGCAATCGCGATCATCGCAGGTACAGGTCCACCGCCCAAAACGAAGATCATAACCAGCGCGATCACGATTTCGGGGATTGCGCGCAGAATGTCGGAAAATCGGCGAAACAGCGGGATCAAACTTGGCCATTTCGCAAGGCCTCGCGTTCCCAACAGAGACAGGATCAGGCCACCAATGGCGCCGATGATCGTCGCCACCGACGCGATATTGATGGTTTCAACAAGGGCCGGGAAAAACTTGGCAATCAGGACTGGCAGGTCTGCGCGCTTTTCCCATGCTTCGGCAAAAACTTCGCTAGGGTAGTCGCCAATTTGATGCAATCCTTCCCAGAACCCACCTGCATTTCGGTCGTCCGCCACGTTAAAACCAGACACCATCAAGACCACGAAGATGAGCAGCGCCAAACCACTATAGAGCCTGCGCCGTCCCACTTGGGCAATATAGCTTTCACGAATGTTCCCGATGCTTGGCACGCTTGCTGTGTCTTGTGTTGTCATGATGTCCCTGCACAAAAATACCGGCCGCCTCGCAGAACCGAGGCGACCGGTGTCGTCATAAAATAACTTAGCCGCCGATTTTGGCTTTGCGGGCCTCAACGATAGAAATGTATGTGTCATGCGTAACTGGCTGTGCGCCCAAGCCGTCGCCAGAAAACACGCCGTAAGAGCACTCGGGATCGTTTTCATACAGGTTATCAACGAGTTCGGTCATCGTCGCTTTGACGTCAGCCGGCAGGCTCTTGCGTAGAACGACCGGACCTTCAGGGATCACAGCGGACTGCCAAATCTGCACAAGATCGTTCATGTCAACGAGACCCGCGTCAACCGCCTTGCGCAACGCGCCTGAATCGTAGCCATCTTCCCAGTTGTCGTTCAGGCCAGCCGCCCAAGTCACGCCACCATCGATGTCGCCGTTTGCCACGGCAATAATCGTCTGTTCATGGCCGCCAGTGAACTTAACTTCGCCGAAGTAGTCTCCAGATTCCATCGTGATGCCGTCTTTGTACTGAGGAATCTCAATCGATGGGATCAGGTAGCCTGATGTGGAGTTTGGATCACCAAAGCCAAAGACTTTACCCTCCATGGCGTCAATGCTGTCGATGCCACTGTCAACACGCGCAAAGCCGATGGAATGATAGCCGATGGAACCATCAAGGTTTACTTTGACAAGCACAGGCTCGACCGCCTCTGGATTTTGCAAGTATGTTGCCGCGTATGATGATGCGCCCAACCACGCCATGTCGAGTGTGCCACCAAGCAGACCCTGAATGACGCCATTGTAGTCAGCCGGAGCAAATATTTTCGTCTCAACGCCAAGGGCTTCGGATGCGTATTCCTGCAAGCAAGCGTAGCTGTTCAAACGGTCCTGTGCGTTTTCACCGCCAAGGACACCAATACGGAATTCGGTGATTTCATGGCCATCTGCGTAGACGGGGGCGGCAAGTGCTGTGGTTGCCAAAGCGGCTGCGATAAACTTTTTCATCAGTGTCTCCATGGAAGGAATTGAGCGCCCCCGTGTCATACTGGGACGCAGGTAAACTAGCTCAGGCGACGACCTCGATTTTGGGCGCGTCCGTCCTGTCCAGCGTTTCGATTTCGGTTGATGTGGCGGCTTCGGAAAAGTCCGCGCCCGCCCCATAGATGTCGCGCGCGACACCGGTGGTCAGTTGTGCGGGCGTGCCGTCAAACACGATGCGGCCATCGCGCATGCCAATAACCCGGTCACAGTAGCGACGTGCGGTATCCAGTGTGTGCAAGTTGGCGATGACCATGCGGCCATCTTCTTCGTGAATGTCGCGAAGGGACTGCATCACGACTTGTGCATTCATCGGATCAAGCGATGCGATAGGTTCGTCGGCCAGAATAATAGCAGGGTCCTGCATCAGCGCGCGCGCAATGGCGACACGTTGTTGCTGGCCACCTGACAGGGCTTCTGCACGTTTGGGTGCCTGTTCAGCGATGCCAAGACGGTCCAAAATATCGATGGCTTTGTGAATGTCGGACTGAGGATAAAGGTTGAACATCGTCGCCAGCGTTGAGCGGCGGTTCAACGTTCCATGCAGCACGTTTGAGACCACATCCATGCGAGGCACCAGATTGAACTGTTGAAAGATCATCGCGCAACGCGATTGCCAGTGGCGGCGCGCGGCACCGCGCATTGCCGTCACATCTTCGCCTTGAAACAGTATTTCGCCATCTGATGCATCACTGAGCCGGTTGATCATCCGCAGAAGAGTCGACTTGCCCGCGCCTGAGCGGCCGATGATGCCAATCATCGCAGGTGCGTCAATTTGGATATTGGCAGCGTCCACGGCGATCTTATCGCCAAACTGTTTTGTCAGTCTGCTAATGGTCAGCATGTTATCCCCCGATGCGTTCTGGGGATGCTTAGGCCTGTAGTCCAACACTTGGGTGACAGTTTTGAATCATTTTTTTGAAAGTTTTATAAAGGTTGCGTGACGGTCGGTGAGGGCAGGCAAGTCAGGGGCGCTACCTATCGTGGTAAATCTCCATGGCGCCACACCCGTGGATAATGCTGTCATATACTTGTTACATTCACGCCTCTGCGGTTAGTGTATCACCATGAGACGCTACATTTTTCTTTTCGTTATAGGCTTCACAGCCTTTCCAGCTTTGGCACAATCGCCAACGGCGGATGTGACATGCGATGACAGCGCGCGCTTAGAGCGGATGCTAAGCACTGTAATGCACGCCGAACGCCGCGCCTTGGGGTTTCGCGGGCCAGAGACTTTGCTTGAGGTCTGGATCGATCCGCGCACGCAGGATTGGACGTTGGTGCAAACCTACACCAATGGCACGTCCTGCATCATTGCGATGGGCGAACACTGGGAAGACTTGACACCCGCACCCGCATAGACGCGACTAGGCCTCCTCAAGGCGGTCGGTCGCGGGGGCTGGGGTTTGGCAAAGAGCCGTGATCCGTGCATAGTGTTTGTCGCTCAACGATATCTGCGTCGTTGCCAGCGATGGTCGCGGGGTCCATCTGCGTCTGTGCGGCAAGGGCTGCAATAGATTTTGCAGTTTGTGCATCCACGTTTGTCCATACCGCGCGGCATATCGGCTGTCCGTGGCAAGACGGCCGCCTCCGCTTTGTGTATCTTTGCCCGCCAACAGCCCCGCTCCAAGCGGCGAATAGGCGGCGACGTTGATACCTTCGGGTTTGGCCATTGGCAGCAATTCAACCTCGGCCTAACGTTTGACTAATGAATACATGCGCTGGATCATAACGATGCGGGTGCCCATCGCCGCAGCCACGCCTTGCGTTTTCACCACTTGCCAAGCGGTATTGTTGGTCACGCCGATGTGGCGAATTTTCCAGCCTGCTGCAACCGCGCGACCGCCTCAATTGTTTCCTCTAGTGGGGTGTCAGCGGCAAAGCGGGCAGATACAGCAGATCAATGTAATCCAGACCAAGCCGCTCTTGAAAGGCGTCAAAGGTAGCGTTTATGTTCTTTCTGCCTGCACCGCCCGTATAGGCGATCTTGGTTCCAACATGGATCGTGTTAGGTTCAGCCTTGATAAACTGGGCCAACAGGGTCCCGGATGCGCCGCCTGTGTAAACATGCGCTGTGTCGAAATGGTTCACAC
This sequence comes from Sulfitobacter mediterraneus, assembly GCF_003054325.1. Lineage (GTDB taxonomy): Bacteria > Pseudomonadota > Alphaproteobacteria > Rhodobacterales > Rhodobacteraceae > Sulfitobacter > Sulfitobacter mediterraneus. The sequence continues at coordinate 436,625 of NZ_QBKU01000001.1, read as the reverse complement.
CCGCCGCGCGACACGCGTCATACATGGCGGGGCTGGCCCCAGCATCTGCTGTGCCGCCAAATTGCATGGTTCCAAAACACAAAGGCGACAGCGGCGTCCCGCCAAGCGTGCGAAGCTGCGTCATGTCGCTTGTTTCTCGTCAGGCCTCAGAAAGCTCACCGCGACGGCGGATAAGGCGACCATTCCGGCGGCGATCCCGAGCATTAGGGGAAGCCCCCCGATCTGATAGCTGAGCCCTGATGCGAGCGTCCCGATCAGCCGCCCAGCCGCGTTGGCCATGTAGTAGAACCCCACATCCATTGTGACCCGTTCCGCCTTGGTGAAGGACAGGATCAGAAAGGAATGGAGCGATGAGTTCACCGCAAACAGCGCCCCGAACACCAACAACCCCACAACGACACCGAGCGTCAGCCAGTCTTGCGGCCCATGCGCCATCAAAGCCGCCACGGCGAGAACCGCCGGGACCACAGCAAGCGCCCAAGCCCAACCGCGTGCCGCTGAAATCAGCTCAGCGGTGGGACGCGTTTTGGCGCGCAGGATACGTGGGGCATTGGCCTGCACTAACCCGTACAAGATGACCCATACGGCCATAAACGTCCCGATCAAGAAGAACGCGGTGCGATTGCCTTGCGTCGTTCCATCCGACAAAACCGCGTAGAAATAGATCGGGATACCGACCACGAACCAGACATCCCGCGCCCCGAACAGAACGACCCGCGCAGCGCTGAGCCAGTTGACGTTGGGCGATTTGGAAAAGATCTCGGCGAATTTTGCGTCCTTGCGGCCTTTGGGAAGACCCGCTGGCATTAACAATAGAACGGCGATCAGGATCACCGCCAACACCGCCGCCATGCCAAGCACTGCACCAACAAAGCCCACTGTCGCCAGTAGCGCAGCGCCCAGCAGAAACCCCACACCTTTGACCATATTCTTGGATCCCGTCAGCAGGGCGACCCAGCGGAACAATCCTGCATCACCAGTAGGCGCCAGCAATTTAACCGCAGATTTGGACGACATCTTGGCGAGGTCTTTTGCCACTCCGCTGGCCCCTTGCACCAACATCACAAACACAACCGACGCCCCAACGGCCCAGTTCGGGTCAAGTTGCGCGAGCACCAACAGAGCGACAGCCTGCATCCCAAGCCCGGCATATAGGGTCGACGTCAGCCCGAACCGCGCCGCGATCCACCCAGCGCACAGGTTCGTCACGACGCCTGCGATCTCGTAGAGCACAAACAGATAGGCCAGCTGCACAGGAGAAAAGCCCAGCGTGTGAAAGTGCAACAACACCAACATCCGCAGCGCTCCGTCCGATAGCATGAACGCCCAATAGGCGGCCGTTACGGCGATGTAGGCCGACAGGCCCTCGGGCCGCGCGTCGCTCACAAACTGCCCCCGACCATCAATGCCACATCCACCAGACGATGCGCGTAGCCCATTTCGTTATCATACCACGTGTAGACTTTGACCTGTGTGCCGTTGATCACCATGGTCGAAAGCGCGTCCACAATGCTTGAGCGTTCGTCATTGGTGTAGTCCGTCGAGACAAGCGGACGTTCCTCATAGCCAAGAATGCCGTTCAATTCACTCTCGGACGCGGCTTTGAAAAGGCCGTTGACCTCCTCTGCGGTGGTTTCGCGCTCAACTTCGAACACACAATCGGTCAGCGAGGCATTCAACAGCGGCACCCGCACCGCATGGCCGTTCAGACGTCCCTTAAGCTCTGGGTAGATCAGCGTGATCGCCGTCGCACTGCCCGTCGTTGTCGGGATAAGGGAGTTGAGCGCCGATCGCGCACGGCGCAAATCCTTGGCAGGGCGATCCACAATGGTCTGCGTGTTCGTCACATCATGGATCGTGGTGATGGAGCCGTGCTTGATCTTCAGGTTTTCGTGGATCACCTTCACGACCGGGGCCAGACAGTTCGTCGTGCAACTGGCCGCCGTGACGATGTTATGGCGCGCGGGATCATAGATCTCGTCATTCACGCCAAACACGATATTCGCGGCATTGCCGTCCTTTACCGGAGCGGACACCACGACCTTTTTAACGCCGGCGTCAAAGTAGGGCGCGATCTTGGCTTCGGTTTTGAAGACGCCGGTGCAGTCGATCACAACATCAACTCCGTCCAGCGGCAGATCGGCAATGTCGCGGGTGCCAATGAACGGCAGTCGCGTGCCATCAATTGTCACGCCGTTGTCGTCATGGGCAAACTCGGCGTCCCAGCGCCCATGCACCGTATCAAACTCTAGCAGATGCGCGTGCATCTCGGGGTCACCGACCGCGTCGTTGATCCATGCTATTTCCGCGCCGCGCGCCAAAAGGGGCTTTAAGGCGAGTTTACCAATCCGGCCAAGGCCGTTCACAGCATATACGGTCATTAGGCTATCCTTCGTTTTTGATTTGGCCGATGTCATCCACGGCCTTTTGCAGGGAAATACGATCCAGTGACGCAATCGGCAGGGCGGTAAACCCCGTCATGCGGTTGCGCAACGCGCCATAGGTCTGGCGGAATGCGAGGCTCTTCTCTGCGTCTGTGCCCTGAACATTGACCGGATCAGGTAGCCCCCAGTGGGCACTAATTGTCTGACCCTGCCACGCGGGGCATTCTTCATTGGCGGCTTGATCACAAACGGTGAAGACAAAGTCGAGGGCCGGAGCATTTTCGGTCTGAAACTCCCCGATGTTCTTAGCCCGCAATTCTGACACGTCATGGCCGTTATGCTCCAACACCTCCAAGGCAAAGGGGTTTAGGTCCGATCGCGGTTTGGTGCCCGCAGAATAGACGTTGAAACGATCCGGCGAGAGGTCGCGCAGGATGGCTTCGGCAAAAATCGACCGGGCGGAATTGCCGGTGCAGATGAACAAGACATTGAACTTTCGATCCGTCATTTCAGAAATCCTATGGGAGGCATCACTGGAGAATGGAGAACAAATTTCAGGTCGTCCCCGACAACAGTCGTGGAGAAGGAACCCAATCGTCGCTTGAGTTACGTCCATATCCACTGAGTAGCGCAGCGATGTGCCGACCCGTTCTTGGCTGATCAGACCGGTTTGCATCAGCGCAGATACATAGGTCGACAGCGTATTGGGCTTAAGTTCGAGAGCATTGGCGAGTTCCGTCGCAGGAACCCGGTCTGGGTAGCGCCGCATGAGCAGCCGGAACACAGCGAGCCGTTGCGGATGGCCAAGCGTTGAGAGGCGGTCGGGAATTAATATATCCATACTTCATGAATAATTGAAGTATGGGCCAAATTAAAATGAAGATTTTGTAAAAATGAGCCCCCGCTCGCCGGAACGGCACCTCAATAAAGAGTGGCGCATACGCGATCTTGGATTAACTGTGTTGCGGGTTTGCCCTCTGGTTTCGAGTTGGCGGCATTGGCCAGAAGAGCTAGCTTCTCTGGTTTTTGGAATCCAACCAACTGACGATATCTTGCCGTGGCGCACCTATGAACTCAGCAGGATGTTGAGGATCAAAAATGTGCTTTGTAGGATCAAAAACGCGTGGCCCCCGGGTCGTTTTCGTCGTGACCCAAATTGCCGCGATGCGGTTCGCTTCATCCATTTCGGCAATATATCTGTCCATAGCTTCCCCGCACCCAGTGTGTAACGCTTTCATGACGTTAGGATACGTGGAACGATTCGAAAAGTATCCCAGCGGTCTGGGGGCTTTCCCGGATGCGCCTGGAAGTTTGAGCATGCCTTCGCAATTGGGACTAAAGGCTGATGATGCGCGGACCACGGCCGACTGAAGCAATTGATCTGTGCATCCACTACGACCTGATGGTCAAATTCCAAGTAGGCAGACTCACCAAGACCTCGGCGAACGGCCAGCACCTTCGCCGAAATCGCTTAGATGTCGATGCCTTCTGCGATAGTCAGAGCGTCTTCTAGTTCGACACCGAGGTAGCGCACCGTGCTATTGACCTTCGTATTACCAAGCAAAAGCTGCACAGCGCGCAAGTTGCCGGTCTTACGGTATATCTCGGCAGCTTTGGTTCGGCGGAGCAAATGGGTATCGTAGCCTCTCGGCTCCAACCCAATCGATGTCAACCAATCACTAACGAGCCGACCATAGTGACGTGTTGAGATGTGTGGGCGGTCGTGGAAGCGGCTCGGAAACATGAAGCGGCGACCAATCATCTCCGGTGACCTCGTCCAAACAATGACGGCATCTCGTGTGTTCTCAGTCAGTTCAAACTGAACCTGCTTTTTGGTCTTGTTTTGGTTCATAGAAACGCGTTCGCGAACGCGATCATCCTTGACCAATTCAGTCACGACGAGTTTGACAAGATAGCAGCTCCACCGCTTACTATCAATCGCTACGTTTAGCAGCGCTAGGTCGCGAAGGTAGCCTGCAAGTTCGAGGCGCGCGCGGATAGATCAGACTTGTTTGGTAAGCAGCGGCCGTTCCTGCCCGATGATCCGACCTTTGTTCCAGGCTTTGCGCTTAGAGGTGACTGCAGGAAGTTGGACTCTTGGCATGATTTGCCCTCCAATCCTCCTTCCAAACCCAGTCGTCATCACCGCGCTGACACCAAAAGCACAGCATTGGATTGAATGGCCGCTCTTGGACGCGTGTGCAGACGGCATTTCTAAGACTGCATCACACCGCAACAAGCCACACTTGATCCTTTCGCCTTTTATCTTTGCTGCGATTTGTTTGAATGACCACTTTTCCTGCTGCGAAGCTGTATGGAAATTTACGCTGTTGCAGCATTATCCATGCTGCGAGCGCGCGCAGCGAGAAAAAGCAATGACGGAGTCGGGCTCTTCAGGAACATTCGCCGCACCTAGTTCGATTGGCTGCTTAGGCTAAAACATGGGCAGAGATGTCCTCAGTTGAAGCAGCTTCCAAAGCTCTCAAGCCGCTCGTGATTCGGGAGGATGACGTTTGCGGCGTGCAGCACTTCAGCATTTCGAACAGACATCGGCAGCCAGTTAACGATCATGTCTGACTGTACTTTATGAGGTTACATACAATCATGTATGGAGGTATAATAATACCACATATAGGGTAACACATGCGCCGCTACACCAGAACAAATCGACTGAACAGAAGACATGCACTGGCGGATGCAAGTAATGCAGTCGCTGGCCATGGGCCAGATGGTCGGGTGTGGGACGGCAGAGCCAAAAGATGGAAGAGGCCAACATGAGCAATTCACCTCAAGAACAAATACAGGCACCAATGACAACTGATGAGCAGCGTGATGTGATCCTTAACGTCGTGATGGACTTTTTCCCTGATGACATTGGGGAGTACATTCGTCACGTGGGCTTTGATATTCAGGGCATCGGTGACCCCAAGAACTTCGTTGACGCATGGCTAGGTCACTACCGGCTCGGGCAGGGCACGTATGACGTTGATCGCGCCTTGATGGACTTCACCACGTGGCCGCCGATTTCGCGGCGCATTTTCGAGTTGCAGGACGAAGCCCGGAAGTTAGCCACATGATTTGTGAACAGATGCCGCAGATACGGATTTCTGACGCCCACCGACTGTCTAGTGGCGCGATCAATATTCGCGGTGTTCAGGTTTCCATTGAATGGACTCAGCAACCTCTTGGTGGATCACGGGCATGGTTCAACTGCCCCACATGCCAGCGCCGGTGTGCCATTCTTTATCCAAACCGTTGCAGGCTCTGTTTGAAGTTGCGGTACCAATCCGAGTTGTTGTCCCCTGAAGACCGCGCAATATTACAGGCGCACAAATTGCGGGCGCGGCTCGGCCAATCTGACGGCAACCTTACTCTCCCGTTACCTCCAAAGCCAAAGTGGATGCGCTGGCACACATACTTCGCATTTCGCAAACGCATCCATCGCGCAGATCAACGCCAGTTAAGTTGGGTCAGAGCATATCTGGACGCCATGCGTCGTGAATAGATTTGAAGGTAAAAAAATGCTGACAGGCAAAGGCAAGACGGGTTTGCAAAGAGATACGCGCGGGCGTGGGGAAGGGGTCTTACTAGATTACGAGCAAAATGCTCTTGCTCGAGAGCTCGCGAGGCTCGACGCCAAGATGGTTGAACAAGTCGCCATACATCGCCAGACATGCCACGCCAAGACCCGAAAGGGGCGTCTATGTAGGAACAAATCAGAACCGGGTCGCAGGCGATGCAAGTTTCACGGCGGTATGTCCACGGGGCCAAAGACACAGGAAGGCAGGGCGCGCATAGCAGAGGCTCAACGTGCCAGGTGGGCCGGTTTCCGCCAAAACGCAAAGAAAAAGTCCGGCAGGTGACCCAGCGTTTCAAATACAGCCAGGCCAGGTGTGAGATGTCCAATGGGATCAGAATTCCAAACCTGTCAGTTCGGCCGCTTTGGCTTTGAACACTCCAAATGCAATTGTCTTCAACATCTCGAGCGTGACGCCACCGGCTTTTCCAGCTAGTTCCTTGGTTTTTGCCCAAACTTTTTCGTCGCGAATGGTAGCGATATAATCATGACCTGCGTTTGTGATTCGGAAAAAGCGCCCTTCCTCCATCGCCATTAATCCTGCGTCACAAAGAAGCCTATAATGATAGTGTTCTAGGTGCCCGTTTTCGCTTGTTTCAAAGTCTGCTTTGCCTTTTTGTATTCGTCCCAATTTAAAAGCCTCCGCAGCTAATAATAGGTCTCTCATCATGTCATCATTGCGTTTCAAGGCACTTCCTTTCCGATCCAATCCAAACTAGCACATCGCTACGCTGCCCGGGATACACTTACATTTGGTACACTAGTTTTGTTGCTGGACACTGGGCATATAACTAAAACGATAAGTTTTCCGCTAGGGCATTGGCTCAGAAATTCACTAATGAGCATCAGCCGCAATTGGGCGCTATGCGCGAACGCTCAAGATGCTGAGTGAAGAACGTTGGCGCTGCTTTTACTGGCAAGGGTGCAACCCGCCGCTGCAATGTCTGCAAAAGAGGGAGCACTGGTCAGAAAAAAAGTTAAGATTAGCGGCTGACCGCATCGGGAGCAGCCATCAATCACACCGGACGGGAATTGGACCTCGGCCATCCCATATTGCTGGATCGTTGTCCGGTTACTTCAACACTTCATTATGTGCTGAAACTGCTTCGTTCCCGGATCAAAAGCCATCAGTTGCCCACCCCCGAGATCTTGCCAGATGCCATGAAGCTTGAGACCGCGGCTCTCGATCGCGCTCACCACATTCGGGTAGGTCATTAGGTTCTCCAAGGATGTCATTACGCTGATGAATTCGAGAGCTCGAACACGGTCCTCCGCTTTGGAAAGCCCCTCGACGCGGAAGAATTCATCGCCGACGATCTTCAACCACGTTGAGAGGGCAGGGGTGACACTGATGGAGTCCGGATTTAGTGCCAGATCGTGGCAGGCCTTGATGCCACCACATTGTGAGTGCCCGGCAACAACGATGTGGCTGACTTTCAGTACATCTACTGCGTAGTCTAAGGCGGCGACCGTTCCATGATGCCCAGCGTCGTCGGCAAATTTTGGAACGAGGTTTGCGATGTTGCGGTGTACAAAGATGTCACCTGGGTCAGCGTCGAACACTTTCGAAGTTTGAACACGGCTGTCGCAACAGCCAATTGCGAAAACTCTTGGCGTTTGCCCCTGATCAGCGAGTTGTCGGTATTTATCGCTTGCCGGGTCGTAGTCTGACGACTTCCACCTTGCATAACCTTCGACGAGAAACCTTGGTAGCGCGCTAATCCCCATGTGTTATCCTTCCGTTTGGCTGTTATTCAACACTTGAAAACCCTTGAGCAAATCTGCTCGGGGTTCGTGGTGCATCAGACAATTCAATGGTCGCTGTCATGGGTTGGAAATCATCGAAGGATTGACTGATCAATTGATTGTCCCAGATGTAATCGACGTCGCCCGAACGCGGCGAGAGCAGGCAACTGTAGAGCGTTCCAAAACCTCGATTGTATGCGTAAGAGCGCAATGGAGGCTTCTGAAATGCTTGGTGTAGCTCTTGCGTTGAGGGAGCGTTCTGCGCCGAAGTCAGATCACTCAAGACCGAAGAACGTTCTTTGGATCTTGCAAGGGCCACATAGGCATCCCACCTTTTTCCGGATTGATGGTTCGTCGCATATGGCCTGTCGAGCGTCTTTGCGCGTTGGCCTGGGGCAATCTCGACGGTGCGCACGTCACCCGAACAGTCATTGATCGTTATGTTGTAAGCCATATGGCATGGCACATGCTTCAGGGCCTCGACTGCTTGATATGTGGTGTCACAGGTTTGCAGGAGGTACCGCAGGATAATCGGGATACCAAAGCCGATCCCGGTTGCACGGCTGCCACCAAAAGCAAGGCTGACCGCAAGTCCGTATTCGTTGATGCCATCGAGGCATCCCCAAAGACTATCAATCGTCGAAATGACCCGCGTGTTGCCCCAGTTCGTCAGCGCGACTGTCCCCTCAAAAAGGCGGGGGCTGTAGTCATAGCTTCGAAAAAGGACAGGCTGTCCGCTCGACCAGAGACCGATTTGGCTGCACCCCGTCACGTAGGCGGGTGGGCAATACATCGATAAGAACCTTGCGGCCGTATCGTCCAGGCCGTCGACTGAGATCAAGTCCTGATAAATGCGGGATAGTTCCGGCATATGGGACCGAACGGATTTCTCGCACGCCACAAAAGAGGGTCGATTGCTGATACCATGGGACAAAAACCACCGACGATACGAGGGCCAGAACCGATCAAAAGATGATTTCCAGTTCTCGCCAGCACCGTCGTACTCAACAAATTGAAAGCTTAACTTGCGGGACATCAGATGATCTTGAATGCCCCCGGCTCCTGTATTTGTGGCGGCGTGTCCTCAAACGGCGCCAAGGCACGCGTGGTGTAGCCAGAACGAATTGCCTTCACCCAGTCTTTGGCTCGTTTTGTGAGTTTATGGTTCTTGGACATCAGACGACCCTTGGTGATCAAGATGCCAAGATCTGCGCCTTCGTAGCAGTAATCCCCGCTGCCAGCGATGCGAAGGAAGAAGCCTTCAGTCTTGTCGTCCAGATTTGATCTGCGCAGGTCGAAGCGATCAAGTTCCAAGCGACCGTCATCACCAATGTGGTAGATGCCGCTTTCAGGCGCATCTTCGATCACGCCAACCTCGTCTTCAGTATACTTGATGACCAATTGCGACCAAGTGTCGATGTTCTTTGGCTCGCTCCAACGTTTGTTCACCTCGCCGATGTCGATATCGAAATCTTGGCCGCTGAACTCGAGGAGATGGAACAGGAAGAGAGGCATGTCTGCGAAGGCAAACGACGCGATATTCGTCATTGCGGATGCCCCGGTGACGCGCGGATTGAGCTCGCCAAGCCAAACTTCATTGGTATCCTGGTCGATCAGGAAATCCAGTTCGAAGTAGCCACGATACCCAGTTTTTCGAAGCTCTTCACCAAACTTGAAGGTAAGGTCACGCGCGCGCTCAGATATCTCAATTGGAAAGGCATCCGGTGAGATTTCATTTCCTGCCCAGCCTCCCCGATAAGGCGTCAGCTCCTTGAAACCCACGATCTCCGTCATCAAGGGTCCAACAACAGTGCCGCAACGCGTTGTGCAAGCCTCGATCGCCGCCTGATGGCATTTGATACGCGTCATGATCTTGACGGTGCCTGCCGAAACAATCTCATCCGCATGCTTTTTCCAGGTGGCTTTGCTAGACACAAAAAACGTCGTGTGGCCGGAGTCACCAAACGAGGTTTGGATGACAAGGTCGGTGCCGAGGTGTTCGGCTTTTTGGCAGAGATCTTCGTAAGACGAGATCTTTGCTAAGACGTTTGGAACGCTGGGAACACCGGCGCGCTCGCCAATTTTCACAGTCTGGATCTTGTCATCCAGTCGATTGCGCAATTTAGCTTTTGGAAACGGAATTCGTAGTTTCGCCGCTTTTGCCAGTTGCTCAGTTTCCCCATCAAACATAAGGAAAACGCCCTGGCCGCGCTTCTTTGGGCGGATGTAGTCGAGGACTTCTTTGTTGCCGAGAAGATGGTTGTTGATCTCCTCCATGCTTTCAAATTCCTGGGTCGCGTCATGGGAAGGAACGAACACGTTTGGATGGCGTCCGTCGAAACAGTCGATCAGATTGATGAACTTGAAATTGCTCACCCACGTATCGATACCCAGAAGGTTGAAGGGGCTGGCACTCACGAAGTAAATGGGTTGCTCGTTCTTGTGGAAAAACAACCTCGCATCTGCAACGGATGTAAGCATGGCAAGTTCCTTTCTGGATCGTTGGTTCCAAGCATTAGCGTGGCTAGAGGTCCCTGATTGGCATTTGAAGCGGGCCAAGACCCCTGAGGAAGGTCGTGGTTGGACCAGGTTTGTACACGTCGAAATCGATGGGTTTGTCGCGATAGGACTTGAGCGTTTGACCCAACCCGTTGGCTCCACGTTTGCGGCAGCGTTTTACGAGGTCGAGATCAAGCTCCAGCGGAAATACAGCGTCCGCTTGCCCAGCATCGTGGACGATATGACCGGTCGGATCAGCCACCACGGAATGGCCGATGCCCCCGGAATCGAGACCATTCACGTCGACAACATAGCATTGGAACATCACCGCAGTCGCTCGGGCAATCGCGAGTTCAGCATCACGGTCCGTTGTGCCCGTCAAAACGGGGTGAAGGAGAACCTCAACACCTTGTGAGACAAGTGTCCTTGTCGTTTCGGGAAACCAAATATCGTAGCAGATAGTCAATCCAAAACGCCCGACACTGGGGACATCAAAAATGAGGAAATGCTCACCAGCCTTTACACCCTGTTCATAGGGTCTAAAGGGAAACATCTTGTCGTACTCGCCTACGATCTCCCCGTCAGGGTTGATCACAACGGTGTGGTTGAAGATGTCTTCGCCCCGCTTTAGGAAATATGACCCAGGGCAGACCCAAACGTTGTGCTTTGCGGCGAACTCGCGGAACGGAGCTTCCACGCTATCGGGGTCCTCAGTGGCAAATGCGATGGACGGACCGTGTGGCGCAAGCTCGCTGAAAAGGATCATGTCGGTCCATGGATGAACATGGACAATCTTGTTAGCACGCTGCAACATCGCAGGTATGTTGTTCCCTGATACGGAAACTGGCATCTGCACACCGGCCACTGAAAAATGAGTCATCCAAGACGCCCTTGAGTTTGGGTGCAAGGTCAATTAGCGCCTTGCAATCCTTACTCTGTTAGGGTCATGAGGGGTGTGAAATGAAGTTCTATTAAGTGATAGACCAACATCGGAATAACCGATTTCCGGCGTCTTTGGGTCGCCTCGTTACTTTCTGCCGCTGAACTGGGCCATCTGTGGAGAGACAAAGCTCGACTTGAAATAGTCTACCAACAGGTGCATCGCAGGAGTGAACTCGGCGTCGCTCCGCCAGGCTATTCCGACGTCCATTGTTGGGATCTCGACGTCGGTGGAAACTGTTTCCAGACGTTTGCCTTCCAACGACCACGGCCGATACACCATGTCGGATAGAATGGCGACGCCTTGCCCATTCGCAACCATAGACCTGCAGGCTTCAACAGATGATGTTCTGAGCTTCGTATTGGGTCGATAGTTGGTCTTGCTCCAGTATTTCATGGCGGTATGGGCCGCCTCGTCGACTGTGAGCATTATATAGTCTTCCTTGGCGATCTCCTTGAAGCTTGCTTTGCCGCCGTCCAGAAAACGGTGGCCAGTTGGAACCCAAAGCCTACGAGACGACTTCAAGAGAGTTTCTGATTCCAGGTCAGGACTGCTGAGGTTCGACGTGAGAAGAACAGCGAGATCGAAGCGGTTTGCGAGGAGGCCGTCCTCGATGCTCTCGCGGTTCAGTTCACTGATCTGGATATCCAAGCCTGGATGAAGGCGGGCAAGGCGATCGATATGGAAGGGAAGGAAATAGCCCAACACAGTATATGTCGCGGCCAGAGTGATCCTGCCGCTTACTTCTGAACGGCGCTTGGTCAGTCTCTTAGCTTCATCAACCTTGTCCAGGATTTCCCGAGATGCCGCTAAGAATTCTCGTCCTGAATCCGTCAACTCCATCCCTTGAGAGGAGCGTACAAAGAGTTCGGCATCAACAATTGCTTCCAATTCCTTGATAGCGCCCGTGACTGACGATTGTGAGATGGACAACGCACTCGCGGCGCGACTCACTTGACCCGATTCTGCGGTTGCCACGAAATATTTGAGATGGCGTAGGTTCATAGCCTTCACTTAACACTATACCTGACGCCAAGCTATCGGAAAATTCGATGCCATTTGTGTACTGTGCAGATGCAGCAATTTCCCTTTGTTATAAATCAACAGGTTGAGCAATTTCTTTCGCGATTGCAGTATCTAAATTTCTGATACGCAGGCCTCAGAATAAAGAAATTCCAATTCTCAGTGCTTTTTGTGAACCTGTTCGAAACCAAACAGGGATGCGAACCATGAAAGAGATTATCGACCTCAACTGCGACATGGGTGAGGGATTTGGCCAGTGGAAGTTGGGTGAAGCGCCAGATGAAGAGATCATGGCACTCATCAGTTCAGCCAACATCGCGGCAGGTTTTCATGCTGGCGACCCAAACTCAATGGATCGGGTCGTTAAGCTCGCGCAGACCTACGGCGTCGGCCTGGGGGCACATCCCGGATACAATGATCTTCAGGGTTTTGGCCGCCGCTACATCAAGACAAGCTCCGAAGAACTTGTGAACGACATCGTTTATCAAGTTGGCGCAATCCGGGAATTTGGGCGCCGTCATGGTGTCAGCCTCCAACATGTGAAGCCGCACGGAGCCCTCTACATGGAAGCGGCTGTCAACGAAGAACTGTCCGAGATGATCGTCGACACGCTTGGTAAGACGTGTGGCACTGCCATTATCTTCTGCATGGGGATTTCGAAAACCTACGAAGTCGCAAAACGCGTTGGTCATCCTGTTGCTCGCGAATTCTACGCTGATCGTGACTACGACAAGTCTGGTTCAATCGTCTTTGCACGACACGTTTCTCGACCAAAACCGGAAGAAGTGGCTGAGAAATGCGTGCGGGCCTGCAAAGAAGGTGTCGTGAGAACTGTCGATGGTGAGGACATTCCAATCGAGTTTGAATCCATCTGTTTCCATTCGGACACGCCAGGTGCTCTGGATATGGGCAAAGCCATCCGGGCCGGCCTGACGGATGCGGGCATAACAATCGCGCCAGCTGCTACAGTGCTGGGACTCTAAGATATCCTGAGGGAGGAAAACACAAATGGCACAAGTACTTTCACCGTTGCCGGGGACTTTCTACGTTAAGCCGTCGCCGGAAGCCGACCAGTTCAAATCGTCTGGAGACGCCGTTGCCGTTGGCGACACGATCGGTCTTATCGAAGTGATGAAGACGTTCATCGAGATCAAATCTGAAGTTGCTGGTACTTTCACCGCTTATGCAGCGGAAGACGGAACTCCGGTTCAAGCCGGCGAAGCCCTTGCTGAAGTGGCCGAATGATATGACCATTCAACGTCTATTTATTGCAAACCGTGGCGAAATCGCTGTCCGCATTATTCATGCTGCCAAGTCGCTCGGCATCACCACAATCCAAGCCTACTCTGAGGGCGATGCAGACATGCTTGCAGTTAAACTGGCCGACGAGTCAGTGTGCATTGGGCCGGCCAAAGCAACGGAATCCTATCTCAACGTTACTGGTATGGTCGCGGCGGCAATTGAGAAATCCGCCGATGCGGTACACCCCGGTTACGGTTTCTTGTCGGAAAGCCCTGAGTTCGCACGCGCGATTGAACAGGCTGGCCTCAAGTTTATCGGACCTTCTGCTGATACGATTGAGCGGATGGGGGACAAAGTTGCTGCGCGCCAGGCAGCGGAAGCTGCTGGTGTGCCCGTTGTACCCGGCTCCAAGGGTCGCATCGAAGATGTGAACGAAGCCGTCGCAGTGGCGGCGCAAGTTGGCTACCCGGTTATGGTCAAGGCTGCTGCTGGTGGTGGTGGCAAAGGCATTCGGATCGCAGACAACGAAGAGGAGCTGCGTACCTTAGCCCCACAGGCACAACAGGAAGCTGCCGCCGCCTTTGGCGACGGTGGTCTCTACGTCGAACGCTCTGTGAAATCACCGCGCCACATCGAAGTTCAGATTGTTGGTGATGGCAAGAAAGCGGTTCACTTCTACGAGCGCGAATGCTCGCTGCAGCGTCGACGCCAGAAAGTCTGGGAAGAAGCGGGAGCTGATTGCCTTGATGATGAGACACGTGAGAATCTCTGTATGGCTGCGGTCGCTCTTGCCGAAGCTGTCAATTATCGCGGCGCTGGAACACTCGAGTACCTCTACGAAGAAAGCACGAAAGAGTTCTTCTTCATCGAGATGAACACGCGCATTCAGGTCGAACACCCAGTGACCGAGATGATTACCGGTTTTGACCTGGTTCAGGAAATGATCCGTGTTTGCGGCGGCGAAGAGCTCAGTGTCAGCCAAGATCAGGTCAAGAAGTCCGGTCATGCGATCGAGGTTCGCCTCAATGCGGAAGATCCCTTCATGCAGTTCATGCCTTGGCCCGGAAAGGTCGAAAGCTTGAAGATTCCAGAAGGGGAGGGGATCCGGTTCGACCACTTAATGTACGAAGGTTATCAGATTCCTCCGTTCTACGACTCTTTGATCGGGAAACTGATCGTGCATGGCAAGGATCGTGCGGATGCGATCTCGAAAATGGCTGCTGCACTTGATGGTCTTGAGATCAATGGCCTGAAAACAACTGTCCCACTCCACAAGGCACTGGCCAAAGATCCGACCGTCGCAACTGGCGATTTCCACACCCAATGGCTCGAGCCGTGGCTGGAAGCCGGAAACCTTAGCCCCGAGAACACGTGAGGAAGTCATAATGAAAACCAGATATACATTTGGAGGCGACGAGCACGTATATGTCGAGATGGACGACGAAATGTCCCTCGACGCGTTCTTCAAGTCTCTTTCAATGAGCAATGCGGTGCGCGATGCCAACATTGAGGGCGTCACTGAAATCTGCCCAGCAAACGCGTCATTTCAAGTTCGCTTTGACCCGGACGTGATCTCGCCTGATGAGATCATGGCGAAGGTCAAAGAGTTGGAACACAAGGCCGAGTCTGCTGAAAAACGATTGACGACGCGGATCGTCGAGATTCCCGTGTTCTACAAAGATCCATGGACGCATGAAACACTGATGCGCTTTCGTGAACGCCACCAGGATCCAAATGGAACCGATCTCGACTACGCTGCCAAGATCAACGGTTTCGCGGACGCCGACGCGTTTATTGAGGCGCATCACTCACAGCCATGGTTTGTCTCAATGGTTGGTTTTGTTGCGGGCCTACCGTTTCTTTATCAGCTCGTCGAGCGCGACAAGCAGTTGCAGGTTCCGAAGTACCTGAGCCCGAGGACAGACACTCCAAAACAGACAATCGGCTATGGTGGGTGCTTCTCTTGCATCTACTCCGTGCGTGGCGCAGGTGGCTATCAGATGTTCGGGGTCACTCCGATGCCAATCTATGATCCGGAGCAGAAGGTCTCACACCTGAAAGACTTTATGGTGTTCTTCAAGCCCGGCGACATCGTGAAGTGGAAGCCGATCGATCGTGCTGAGTATGACGCAGTTGTCGCCGCAGTCGAAGACGGCACTTACGAGCCGCGGATCGCGGAGGTCGAATTCGATCTCGACGAGTTCAATGCCGACATGCGCGGCACCAATGCAAAGATGTTGGAGGCCCTCAATGACGCTTAAGATCAAAAACCCAGGTCTTGCGACCTCTATTCAGGACCTTGGCCGCATCGGCTACTTTCACCTCGGCATTCCGCTCGGTGGTGCAATGGATCGCTATGCGTTGCGTGCAGCTAATATGCTTGTTGGTAATGACGAAGGCTCTGCCTGTCTGGAAGCCGTTTTCATGGGCCCCGAAATCGAGTTCACCGAGACGGCGACCGTCGCTGTCACGGGCGCTCAATTGCCCATCAAGGTCGATGGCGAAGTTCAGGAAGCTTGGACATCCTTTGTCGTGAAGGCAGGTCAGACTCTCAGTTTTGATTTCCTTCAGGCCGGTGCGCGCATCTATATCGCAGTGAGCGGCGGAATTACGACACCAGAAGCACTGGGCAGCCGCTCGACCTATTCCATTGGGGCTCTTGGCGGCGTCGAAGGACGCGCGATCCAAGCTGGAGACGAACTGCCCACAGGCGGTTCAGAAGGACCTGGCGCCGGCCGTACGGTACCGGAATCTCTTCGTCGCAAGCCAGGTACTCCCGCCAGGTTGCGCGTTCTCCCCGGGCTTTACTGGCATCGCCTGACGGATGAAGCGGGTGCCGGGTTCTTCGAAGATGAATGGAAAGTTGCGCCTGAAGCGGATCGCATGGGCTATCGTTTCAAAGGCGGGCGCCCATTGGAATTCGTTGATCGCGAACAACCCTTCGGGGCGGGCGCAGATCCATCCAATATCGTGGATGGCTGTTATTCTTATGGATCCATTCAGGTGCCCGGTGGCACAGAGCCGATCGTGCTTCACCGAGATGCCGTTTCGGGTGGCGGGTACTTTACCCTTGGCGCGATCATTTCCGCAGACATGGACCTGATCGGCCAACTTCAGCCCCATACACCCGTGAAGTTCGAGAAGGTCGATATGACCCAATCACTGGCTGCCCGAAAGGACCGCAAAGATATGCTTGAAAAAATAAGAGAAGAGCTCGGCTAAGAGCCAGAAATCCAACCTGAAATCGCGAGAAATCGCCTCAGACTACCGTAACTGACAAGGAGATCAGAATAATGAAACTCGTCCTAAAGACAGCGCTCGCTCTGAGTGTTGCAATCCCAGCAACAGCCTTTGCCGAAGAAGCCTGGTTCCCCTATCCCGCACAAGAAGTCACTCCTGCGTTCTCCGCAGACGGCGAAACAAGCGCTGTGACTTACGAAGCGCTCGATGCTGCTGAAAAGGCATGGAACATCTGTGTGTCTTTCCCTCACATGAAAGATGCCTACTGGCTTGGCGTCGACTATGGCGTCACCGCTGAAGCTGAACGTCTCGGCGTTAATCTCAACGTTGTGGAAGCCGGTGGTTACACCGAACTGGCACGTCAAATCAGTCAGATCGAAGACTGCGTCTCCGGTGGTGCTGACGCGATCGTTGTTGGTGCAATCTCATTTGATGGCCTGAACAACGTTATCGGCGAAGTTGCTGCCCAAGGCATCCCTGTGATTGATGTCATCAACGGCGTTTCATCTGAAGACATTTCGGCGAAATCTTTGGTCTCTTTCCACACGATGGGATACCAGACTGGCGCTTACCTTGCCGAAAAACACCCAGCTGGCTCAGAACCTGTCCAGGTTGGCTGGTTCCCTGGTCCTGCTGGCGCAGGTTGGGTTGAAGGTGCCCACGCAGGGTTCATGGAAGCCGTAGAAGGCTCTGCTGTCGAGGTGCTTGAGCCACGCTTTGGTGACACAGGCAAAGAAACTCAGCTGCAGTTGGTTGAAGACGTTCTTCAAGCAAATCCTGAGGTTCGCTATTTGGCAGGTACCGCTGTTACTGCCGAAGCCGCTCAGGGTGTTATTCGCGAGCGCGGCCTGCAGGGCGAAGTTGATCTGCTGGCTTTCTACATGACGCCAGGTGTCTACACCGGCATCGAGCGCGGTTTCATTCTTGCAGCACCCGCAGACAGTATGGTGATCCAAGGCCGTGTTGCGATCGACCAAGCGGTTCGCATTCTGGAAGGAAAGGACTTCGTGCAGCACGTGGGTCCTGAAATTTTCGTAGTCGATCCAACCAACATTGGCGAAGTGGAGCGTACAAACATCCTTCCTCCGGATGGTTTCGCGCCCGTCTTCTCCGTGTCCAACTAACTACCTCCCTGTTGGACTTGCGGGCTGGTTTGGGCCTGTCCCTCCGGCCCGCATTTTTTGGAGATCAACATGACTGCACAAGCACTAATCGAAACCAAGGGACTAACAAAGCAGTACCCCGGAGTCCTTGCTCTCAACTCGGTCGATTTCGACCTGAAGTCTGGAGAGGTCCACGTCCTCTTCGGTGAGAATGGGGCGGGGAAATCGACTTTGATTTCCATGTTGGCAGGCGCGAATAACCCGTCGCAGGGAAGCGTCTTGCTAGACGGCAAAGAGGTGAGATTCGAAAGCGTTGCTGATGCCCAAGAGAAAGGTATCTACACCGTCTTCCAAGAATTCTCACTCATTCCAACGCTCACCGTTGCCCAGAATATTTTCCTTGGATGGGAGCCCATGCGTGGCCCCTTCATTGACCATAAGACCATGCGCAAGCGCGCCCACGACATGTTACTGGAACTTGGTTTCGATATCGACCCAAACGAGGTCACAGCACATTTGTCGCGCGCGCAACAGCAGATGGTCGAAATCACAAAGGCGTTCCACGGCGATTTGAAAGTCCTCATCCTTGATGAACCTACAGCCTCGCTGACTGACAAGGAGGTTGATCACCTGTTTGAGTTCGTAAAGGAGCTTAAGGAAAAAGGTGTGGGCATTGTCTACATCTCGCACCGAATTCAGGAATTTTCCCGCATCGCCAACCGCGTCACGGTATTGCGTGATGGAGGCAAAATCGGCACCGTCGATATGGTTGACACGGATGATGACGCGCTCGTCGAAATGATGACGGGGCGTGCGATCGATGAAATATACCCGAAGATTACCAAGGGATCTGGCGAGGTTCTTCTCTCTGTTGAGAACCTCAGAACGGTTGGGATCCATGATGCCACGTTTGACGTCCGGGCTGGCGAAGTTCTTGGGGTCGCGGGCCTCGTAGGGTCAGGTAAATCCCGCTTGTTCCGAACGGTAATGGGACTGACAACGCGAGTTGGTGGCAAGGTCACATTGAAAGGCGAGGATATCAGTCACGCTCCAACCCGTGATATCATTAAGAGCGGCATCTACTATCTTTCACCAGACCGAAAAGCAGAGGGCCTGGACCTGGCCAAAACGTCCAAAGACAACCTCGCGATTAATCTGGTTATGGGCGACAAGGTTGGCGGCGAAGGCCAATTGGTCAAATGGGCAGAGGTCAACTCGGAAGCCGTCACCATCTCTGACTACGTGGAACTGCATGAAGGTTATCGCAACAAGCCAGTCTCTCAACTGTCCGGCGGCAACCAGCAGAAGGTTCTGTTCGGGAAGTGTTTTGGCCAGAACGCGGATATCATCATCTTTGATGAGCCGACCGTAGGCGTCGATATGGGCACCCGTGCAGCGCTCTACCTGCTGATTAAGGAATTGGCGGAGTCTGGCAAAGCCGTAGTTGTGATCTCGTCCGACCTACCCGAGGTCATGAACCTCTCTCACCGAATGATTGTTCTGGCTCATGGCCATGTCTCCGCAGTGCTAAGCGGCGATGACATGACCGAAGAACAAGTTCTCAAATATTTCTTCGACGAAACCGGAGCAAAACAATGACCACAGAAGCAATAAAAAACGGGCCATTTGAGCCTATCCGTAAAGTGTTCCTCAAAGTCGGTGTCTTGCCGTTCTTTCTCGTCGGCGCATTGATCATCTTTACCGCGCTTTCAGATAAGTTTCTGAGCGTTCAGAACCTCGTAAATGTCGCGCGCCAATCAGTATATCTGGTCTTGGTGTCCATGGGGCAAATGCTGGTCCTGATTTCGGGCGGGTTTGACTTGTCAGTTGGCACTTCCATTGCCCTCACATCGGTCGTCTCCGCGCTTGGTATGGTTTGGTTTGCTGGGATTTTCCCCGATGCCATCTGGATCGCGATCCTGCTGGGTGCCTTCATGGGTTTTGCGGCAGCAATCGCGGTTGGTCTGGTTAACGGCGTTGGTGTTGCCTACTTTGAGGTTTCTCCCTTCATCATGACCTTGGGTGTATCGTCCGTTGGTGCTGGCCTGGCTCTATTCTTGACAGGTGGTGTGCCTGTCTCGGGTTTGCCTTTCGCATTCGGCGATACGTTTGGATTTGGTCGCCTGTTTGGAATTCCTGTCCCGGTGATCATCGCAGCAATCTGCATACTTGTGATGTGGTTGTTCATGTCTCGGACCCGCTTGGGAACCCAAGTGTATGCGGTTGGAGGCAACATCAAAGCTGCACATCTTTCTGCGATTGACACGAAGCGCACCCTGATGATGGCATACGTGATTTGCGCGCTCATTGCGTCGCTGACCGGTTTGCTGCTGACCGCGCGTGTCGAATCCGGTGAGGCCAATTTGGGGAGCTCGATTGCTCTGGAGTCTATTGCGGCTTGCGTCATCGCTGGCGTGTCCCTGCGGGGCGGGATTGGCCGAGTGGAAAACGTGGTTCTTGGCGCATTCTTTATCGTCCTTGTCCAGAACGGGATGAACCTCGCCCAAGTCAGCTCTTACATGCAGATGGTACTGCTGGGAGCGCTTTTGATCCTCGCGGTGATCTTCGATCAAATGCGCTACCGAATGATCCTAAGTGGCAGCTGATTGTTGCCCTCAAGAGAAAAGGGGGCCGGTAAACACCGGTCCCCTTTATTGTTCAAACTCAGAAAGGAGAACGTCAAACGGTTCGGAAAGCAGATGAGTCCAAACGCGCTAAAAGGTCGGCGGGGTGCAGGCACTTACAAGTACACAAGGCTCGGGTCCAACTTGTCGAAAACGATGTGGTCTCTTGCTGTCAAAGTAATAGGCGTCACCAGGCCCAAGTATCTTGCGTTGTTCATCAACCGTGATCTCGATGCGACCTGATATGACAATCCCGCCTTCTTCGCCTTCGTGCACGTACATCACACGCCCGGTGTCTGCTCCGACTGCATATGTTTCGTGAAGCATCATCATGGCACGCCCTAACAGGTCCTTTCCGACTTGTTTCAGCGACAAGCGGCCCTTGCCAATCTCGGGAAGATCTTCGGCAGCATAGAACGTTGTCTTCTCTAGCTCCGGTTCGAATTCGAAGAATTCAGAGAGGCTAATTGGGATGCCGTCAAGAACACGCCTCAGGGCTCCGACAGATGGGTTCGTCTTTCCAGACTCCATGAGGGAAATTGTGGAATTTGGCACGCCCGTCTTCTTTGCAAGTGCGCGTTGTGAAAGGCCCGCTCGCTCCCTGATTGCTCGGAGCCGGGCTCCAAGAATGAGATCCTCATGAGATGTGTTTGACATGTCCATAATACCCAAAAAGACTTCTCAATAGCATTATAAATCAATGCGTTACAAACTACAAGAAACAGGCTTTTGTAAAATTATGAACGCCTTAAGAAGGAAATTAAGCGGGCTTCGTGGCCCCGAGTCGAAAAGGAAATGACAATGTTGAACGCAGAAATCAGCACACGCAAAGATGAAGCAATCTCTCGCGGCGTGGGAATGCAGACTCAGATCTACGCAGATAGAGCAAAGAACTCGGAAGTTTGGGATGTAGAGGGGAACCGCTACATTGACTTTGCAGCCGGTATCGCGGTCGTGAACACAGGCCACTGCCATCCCAAAGTCATGGCAGCGGTTGAAAAGCAAATGGGCTCTTTCACGCACACTTGTCACCAGGTTCTCCCTTACGAGAATTACATCAGCCTGGCCGAACGCTTGAACGCGCGGGTCTCAGGTGACTTTGAAAAGAAGACCGTCTTTGTGACGACAGGTGCGGAAGCCGTAGAGAACGCGATCAAAGTCTCACGGGCCTATACAGGGCGTCCCGCCGTCATTGCGTTTGGCGGCGGCTTTCACGGCCGTACGTTCATGGGCATGAGTTTGACGGGCAAGGTCGCCCCTTACAAGCAAGGCTTTGGCGCAATGATGCCGGACGTCTACCATGTACCTTTCCCGATCGACCTGCATGGGGTCTCTACGAAAGACTCGATGGATGCGTTGAACAAACTGTTCAAAGCGGATCTTGACCCTGGTCGCGTCGCCGCCATCATTTTTGAACCTGTGCAAGGCGAAGGGGGCTTTTATCCCGCACCCGCTGAGCTCGTGCGTGAGGTCCGTGCGCTTTGCGACGAGCATGGCATTGTCATGATCGCAGACGAAATCCAGACCGGCTTTGCGCGCACAGGAAACTTGTTCGCCATGGATGGCTATGGCGTTGCACCTGATCTTACGACAATGGCAAAAGGCCTGGCTGGTGGTCTGCCGCTCGCGGCCGTCGTCGGGAAAGCTGAAATCATGGACGCAGCGGGGCCAGGCGGCCTTGGCGGAACCTATGGTGGTAATCCTTTGGGCATCGCCGCTGCGCATGCCGTTCTTGATGTGATTGAAGAAGAAGACCTTTGTGCACGCGCCAACGAATTGGGTTCTCGTCTTCGCCAGCGGCTTGAATCGATCCGCGCAACGGCTCCTGAGATCGTGGAAATTCGGGGTCCCGGCTTCATGGTAGCGGCTGAATTCAACACGCCAGATGGCGCCGCCCCTAGCCCTGAATTCACTCAAAAGGTGCGAGCCGAAGCTTTGAAGCGGAATCTGATCCTTCTGACTTGCGGTGTGCATGGCAATGTCATTCGTTTCCTTGCGCCGATCACCATCCAAGATGACGTATTCGCAGAAGCCCTCGACATTCTCGAAGAGTCCGTCGCTGCAGCGCAGGAGAACTAGAGATGTGGAACCTAAACGATCCATCGCTTCTGGAAACGCGCGCCTATATAAACGGTCACTGGGTAGAAACCGAAAAGACCTTTGCAGTTCGCAACCCTGCTAACGGCATAGAGATCGCAGAAGTCACTGACTTAGCCGTTGAGGATGTGAGCCTGGCAATCGACGGGGCCTACGACGCCCAGAAATCGTGGGCTGCGAAGACGGGCAAAGAGCGCGGAGTCATCTTGCGTAGTTGGCATGACTTGATGTTGGAGAACATCGATGATCTCGCCACTATTCTGACAGCCGAGATGGGAAAGCCGTTCGCCGAAGCCAAAGGCGAAATCATGTATGGCGCATCCTATATTGAGTGGTTCGCGGAAGAGGCGAAGCGGATCTATGGCGACGTTATCCCCGGTCACCAGCCTGACAAGCGTATTGTCGTGTTGAAGCAACCGGTCGGTGTGGTCGGATCCATCACGCCATGGAACTTCCCCAATGCGATGATCGCGCGGAAAGTTGCGCCCGCCCTGGCCGTTGGCTGCACCTTCGTGGCACGCCCGGCTGAACTAACACCACTTTCAGCCTTGGCGATGGCCGTACTGGGCGAGCGAGCGGGCATTCCTTGCGGCGTTTTCAGTGTCTTGCCGAGCAGTGACGCTTCGGGCGTCGGCAAAGAGATGTGTGCCAACACGAAAGTAGCCAAGATCACCTTTACGGGTTCTACACGCGTCGGAAAAATCCTCATGGAACAAGGTGCTGCAACCGTCAAGAAGGTGTCAATGGAGCTCGGTGGCAATGCACCGTTCATTGTATTTGACGATGCCGATGTCGATGCCGCAGTAGAAGGTGCGCTCATTGCGAAGTTCCGAAACGCAGGCCAAACGTGTGTCTGTGCGAACCGCATTTATGTGCAATCGGGTGTCTACAAGGAGTTCTCCGAGAAACTCGCTGAGCGCGTCGCTGCCTTTGGTGTAGGCGATGGTTTTGGAGAGGGTGTCACGATTGGCCCCCTCATCAATGACGCAGCACTCAAGAAGGTCGAGACTCATCTGTCAGATGCAGTTGCGAAAGGCGCGCAGGCAATCACCGGCGGTCAACGCCATACGTTGGGCGGAACCTTTTTCGAGCCAACTGTCGTAACGGGCGTCACGAAAGACATGCTGGTTCAGCATGAAGAGACCTTTGGCCCTGTTGCCCCTTTGTTTGAGTTCAAGACTGAAGACGAAGCAGTCGAATTGGCGAACGATACAGAATTCGGTCTTGCCGGATATTTCTACTCCAAGGACATCTCTCGCGTTTGGCGGGTCGCTGAGCGGCTGGAAACGGGCATGGTCGGCATCAACACCGGAATGATCTCTACCGAAGTCGCGCCCTTTGGAGGCGTGAAGCAATCGGGGCAGGGACGCGAGGGCTCCAAGTACGGGGCCGATGACTATCTCGAACTCAAATACATGTGCTTCGGCGAAATCAACTGAGGTTGGTCCTCAGCAGCAAAGGAAAATACAATGTCGGGCAGCAAAACATTCCTCCAAGACGTAAACCTCATGTTTCAGGAGGCAGCGGACCTTATCTCGATGGAAGAGGGGCTTGCCACCAAGATTAGTGTGGCGAACTCGACCTACATCACGCGCTTTGGTGTCAGATTGCGCGGTAAGATGCACACTTTTGAGGGGTGGCGGTCTGTTCACTCAAACCATCCAAGTCCGGCAAAGGGTGGCATCCGATACGCGTCCTACGCCAATCTAGATGAGGTGGAAGCACTCGCCGCATTGATGACTTACAAATGCGCGCTCATGGATATCCCTTTCGGAGGGTCGAAGGGGGCTCTTAAGGTCGATCCTCAGGAATGGACATCCGAGGAGCTTGAACGCATCACCCGCAGATTTACGCAGGAGCTCGTCCGCCATGAGTTTCTGACGCCCAGTCTCAACGTGCCAGCACCAGATGTTGGGACGAATGAAACGACAATGATGTGGATGGCTGACGAGTATCGACGGCTCAGGCCGACCGACATCAATGGGTCGGCTTGCGTGACCGGGAAGCCGCTTGCGGCGGGGGGTATTGAAGGGCGTATCGAAGCCACAGGCAGAGGCGTTCAATACTCCATCCAAGTGCTTTTTGAGACCGAGATTGATCGTGCCAAGACACAACTTCCCAAGACACTGGATGGTGCGACAGTCGTTGTGCAAGGTCTTGGAAACGTGGGATACCACGCAGCCAAGTTCTTATCTGAGGAAGACGGCTGCCGCATCGTGTCCGTCATCGAGCGAGATGGTGTCGTCAGAAACCCAGACGGTTTGAACATCGAGAAGCTTAAGCAACACATCGTTGATACAGGCGGTGTTCGAGGATTTACGGGCGGTGTTCATTCGCTTGATGCAACCGACGCCTTGGCTGACGAATGCGATATTCTCAT
The DNA here is from genome assembly GCF_003054325.1 of Sulfitobacter mediterraneus. Lineage (GTDB taxonomy): Bacteria > Pseudomonadota > Alphaproteobacteria > Rhodobacterales > Rhodobacteraceae > Sulfitobacter > Sulfitobacter mediterraneus. The sequence continues at coordinate 411,770 of NZ_QBKU01000001.1, read as the reverse complement.
TCCCGCGGCGCTGGAAGGGGTCATCACTGAAGAAAATGCTCCTTATTTGCGCACCAAGCTCATCGTCGAAGCGGCAAATGGGCCAATGACGTTCAAAGCCAATGATATCCTCCGCAAGCTTGGCGTTGTCATTATTCCTGATCTGTTTGCAAATGCTGGCGGCGTAACGGTCAGCTATTTTGAGTGGGTCAAAAACCTCACTCATATTCCTTTTGGCCTGATGGAGCGGCGGCGCGATGAGATGGGGCATCGTGTTCTTGCCCAATCGCTCGAGCGCATGACAGGCAGCCAGTTTCCAGAAGATGCCACGGGCGCATTCCTTCAAGGGGCCAGGGAAATCGATCTGGTTCGCTCGGGTTTGGATGACAAGATGCGCTCTGCCTATGCTGAGATGTCAAATCTCTGGAACACTGACGACACGATTCCAGACCTTCGAACTGCTGCCTATATGATTGCGGTCCGGCGCATTGCCGGCATCTACAAAGCATTGGGGATCTGATCGTTGGAAACGCAAATCCCCAGAATTGTGGTTGTCGGTGGTGGAGCAGGAGGGTTGAACCTTGTCACCCGGCTTAGCCGATCCTTGGGTCAAAAAGGACGGGCTGACATAACGCTCGTTGATGAGAACCTGTCTCACATTTGGAAACCTTCGCTACATGAGTTTGCGGCGGGAACCAAAGGTCCTGAAGAAGAGATCAGCTTCCTCGAACATTCCAATCGCAACGGTTACAAGTTTCGTTTGGGGCGTTTTGCGGGCGTTGACTACCAAGAACGTTGGGTGATGTTGGACCCGGTCTTGAGCGACGAAGACGTTGAGCTATCGCCAGCCAGAGCGGTTCCCTACGATATTCTGGTGCTCGCGATCGGAAGCCGATCCAACGATTTTGGCACGTCTGGTGTTTCAGAACACTGCTTGTTCTTGGACACGCCGACCGAGGCCAAACGGCTGCAATCAGCGATATTGAATCTGTGTCTCAGAATGGAAACAGGTGCGTTGGATGTCGACAATGATGCAATTCGCCTTGCCATTGTCGGTGGAGGTGCAACGGGCGTAGAGCTTGCTGCCGAGCTTCGCGAGGCGACGGAACAATTGGGGCGGAATGGCATCGACAAATTGCGCATTCCGGACTCGGTCGGCATTACGGTTATTGAGGGTTCTGAACGCCTTGTCGGTGCGTTGCCGGAAAGTATCTCGGAGAAGGTCTTACACGAACTAGAGACACTCAATGTCGATGTCCTTTTGGGGACGCGAGTGACCAAAGTATCTGAAAAAACCCTGAAGCTTGGCAACGGTGATTCACTAGACGCCGAGATTATCGTTTGGGCCGCTGGCATCCAAAGCAACAAGGCGCTCGCTTCAGCGGTAGACCTCGAAGTCGGCAGTCTTGGGAGGCTGCTCGTCGGGCCGACCCTGCAGACAACATGCGAAGACCGGATTTTCGCAATGGGTGATGCCGCGGATTGTTATTGGCCAGAGCAAGAGTGCTCACTCCCACCACGCGCACAAGTCGCTTCGCAACAAGCCGCATTTCTCGAAGCGCAAATCAAGCGCATGATTTCGGGCCGTGCCCTAACCGAGTTCAAATATACGGATCACGGATCTTTGGTCGCACTAAGCTCAAGCTCGGCGATTGGATCGTTAATGGGACGCGCGCTTGGGACAATGACCCTAAAAGGCTGGCTCGCACACCGCGCCTACAAGTACCTCCACTACCAGCATGAAGCAGCCGTGCAAGGGCACTTTCGAGCAACGGTCCGTACTTTCTTGTCGATGGCCATGCGTCGCGTACGCCCGCGACTAAAGCTGCACTGAGGTTGGCATGAAGATGCAACGCGTCACAAACCAACAAGATAGCCAGGCTGCGAACACGCTTCGCCTAGTCGATGTCAGTTATGATGTTGACGGCAGGACCATCTTGGATCGAGTTTCTTGCGAACTAACCGCCTCTCGGATTGGGGTCGTTGGGAGGAACGGATCGGGTAAATCCACGTTGGCCCGGCTACTGGCCGGTCTCGTTTCTCCAACAAGGGGTGAACTTCACGTTAACGGACTTGATCTTGCCAAAGATCGCAAGGCGGCTCTGGATGAAGTGGGCATTCTATTCCAGAATCCTGATCATCAAATTATTTTTCCGACTGTTGAAGAAGAGATCGCTTTCGGATTGAGACAACAGGGATATTCAAAGAACGAAGCCGCCAGGACCACGAGCGCAACGCTTTCGGATTTCGGGAAGTCGCATTGGTCCGAGGCCCACATCAGCGCTTTATCGCAAGGCCAAAAACACCTTGTTTGCATGATGGCCATCATAGCTATGAAGCCAAGATTGATCATCTTGGACGAACCCTTCACAGGGCTGGACATCCCAACTAAGGCGCAGCTCACGCGTTATCTCAGACGTTACCAAGGTGGGCTTTTGCATATTACCCATGACCCTTCCGATCTTTCGGGCTACGAGCAGATCGTTTGGCTTGAGGGAGGGACGGTAAGGTCGATTGGCGATGCCCGCAGCGTCATGACGGCGTACGAGATGGAAATGGCGAAGTTGGGAGGATTGGATGATATCTCTGACCTCACCCATTAGAACCAGAGCACATAACTGGCCAGCTGGCGCCAAGCTTCTTAGTCTCTGTGTCGCGACTGCTGTGCTTTTTGCCATCAAAGATGTGCCAGCTCAGGTCCTGGTCTTTGCGCTTGTTATAGCTCTCTATACTATTCCCGGTCGGGATTTCCTTGCTGCAGGCTTCAGGCAATTAAGGTTGTTGTGGCCTTTCGTCCTGATCGTCGGATTGTGGCATTTGTGGACTGGGGAATTTGCTCTCGGTGCATCCGTAGTATTGAGAATGCTCTCAGCGGTCGGGCTGGCGAATTTGGTCACGATGACCACGCGATTATCTGACATGATCGACGTCGTGAAGGCTGTTACTGTGCCACTACGCTGGTTCGGGCTGAGCTCACGCGTCCTGGAGTTCGCCATCGCATTGGTAATCCGGCTCACGCCGGTTCTGGTCGAAAGAGGCGGGCAACTGTCTCAGTCCTGGAAAGCACGATCACGTAAAGCGCCAAACTGGCGCATCATCTTACCTTTCACCGTACTTGCGCTTGATGACGCAGATTATGTCGCAGAAGCTCTGCGTGCTCGCGGTGGATTCAACACCAAAGAGGATACCTGACATGGAAAAAACCGTAGCCCTCATTGCTCTCTTTGCAGCACTGATTGCAGCCTTGGGCTTGATCCCAAAGGTCACACTTGCCTTCGGCGTTCCTGTTACTGCCCAAAGTCTTGGCGTCATGCTCTGCGGTACAATTCTTGGATCAAAGCGTGGCGCGCTCGCGACACTACTCTTCCTATTGCTCGTCGCAATTGGCTTGCCTCTGCTATCGGGTGGCCGGGGCGGTCTCGGCCTCTTTGTCTCCCCATCGGCCGGGTTCCTGATCGGCTGGCCCGTCGCCGCATTCTTCACAGGTCTTATCGTCGAAAAATGGCGCAGCGCTTCTCTCGCTGTAGTCGGCGGCGTAGCCTCCATCATCGGGGGTATCATTGTCATGTATGTCTTCGGGATCATTGGGATGTCGATTACGCTTGAGAAATCTCTGACCGAGGCGACGGCGCTTGTGACGGCGTTCATTCCTGGGGACATCATCAAGGCTGTGATTGCGGGGATGCTGACGGCCGCATTGGCGAAAGCGCGACCTGCGAGTGTTCTGTCACGCTATGAACCGGCCGATGCTGTCTGATTTCGCGGACATACTGGCCCAACGCCGTTCAATCCGAGCCTACACCAGCGATCGGGTTGAACGGGCAACGTTGGAGAGGATTTGCTTGGCTGCACGGCGTGCTCCCAGCGGTGCAAATTTGCAGCCGCGAAATTTCCACGTCCTTACAGAGACTGCTCTGGAAGGCCTGATTGCACGTCTGACGGCTGCCCAGCAGACCGGTGAGCCGATCAGCGAAGACTAATCTTACTTTGCCGAAAAGATGTCGCAGGATCTAAAAGAACGACAGCGGCGTGCAGGATATGCACTTTACGAAGCTCTTGGGATTCAACGTCGCGATACAGAGGGACGGCGCAAGCAATTTGCCAGGAACTATGCCTTCTTCGGGGCTCACCTCTTGGCCTGTCGAACCACCTCTTCAAATCTGGCGTTGCCCAATGGGCGCATCGTATGAACTCGACAGATCCCTTGATCCCAAGAGACAGATGTACGACGTCTATTTCTACGGGCCGTCCGCCCTGCCCCAAAGCCTCCCTGAAGCACAGGCACAATTCAATTTCGTGGCACTTCCAGCCGTCTTTCGACTGTCTGAACCGCAACGCGACGCTCCCGGAAGGCCTAGGCACTTTATCACTGAAAGCTGTGATAGCACTGCCATAGCAATTAGCGGCCGCTGAGTCTTAGCAGGCTTGGTCAAACGTTTGGCAGAGAAATTGAAACTGCTTCGTGCGCTTTGGTCGATGCCAGGATAGGCGGAAACAAGCAACGCGTGCAAATTGGTTGAGGGGGACTGTAAGGGGGACTAAAGAGCCAGACAATTAGTTAATATATTGATAAATAACAAATATTTAGATTTAATTGGTGCCCAGGAGAGGACTCGAACCTCCACACCGTTGCCAGTACTAGCACCTGAAGCTAGCGCGTCTACCATTCCGCCACCTGGGCAGGTTGCGTGAGCGCTGATCTAGGGGGATGTTGGGGGGGTGTCAATCGGATTTTAGCAGAAAAATCACCGTTCCCGCATTTGGTCGCATCCATCCTGCGCACTTCTGCCTTGTCCGGCGGCAGGCAGGGGGGTACATCACTGTGTAAGAATAGACGTACAGGAGCATTATCATGTCCAAGCTGGTTACGATTTATGGCGGTTCCGGGTTTGTCGGGCGTTACATCGCGCGGCGGATGGCCAAAGCGGGCTGGCGTGTGCGTGTGGCTGTGCGGCGCCCGAACGAGGCGTTGTTTGTCAAACCTTACGGCGTGGTTGGTCAGGTAGAGCCGATCCTGTGCAACATCCGCGATGACAATTCTGTCCGGGCTGCAATGGTGGGTGCGGATGCGGTTGTAAACTGCGTTGGTATTCTGGCCGAAAGCGGCAAGAACTCGTTTGATGCGGTGCAGGTAGAAGGCGCAACGCGCGTGGCGCGGCTGGCGGCTGATGAAGGTATCGCGCGGATGGTGCAGATTTCTGCAATTGGTGCAGATGCGGATTCAGACAGCGAATACGCCCAGACCAAAGCGGGCGGCGAGGCTGGTGTGCTTGAGCATATGCCCGGTGCTGTGATCTTGCGTCCTTCCATTGTTTTTGGGCCCGAGGATGAGTTCTTTAACCGCTTTGCTGGCATGACACGGTTTAGCCCTGTGCTGCCGCTGGTGAATGCGGATGCCAAGTTTCAGCCAGTCTATGTGGATGATGTGGCCCATGCCGCAGAGCTGGCCCTGACCGGAAAGGCAGAGGCTGGCGTTTACGAATTGGGCGGGCCGGATACCGAAAGCTTCCGCGAATTGATGCAGCGGATGTTGGGCGTTATCGGGCGTCGTCGCTTGATCCTGAACATGCCAAACTGGATGGCGCGTCTGACGGCCTTTGGGTTTGATATGATGCAGGCAATGACCTTTGGATTGATCAGCAATGGCGTTCTGACCCGCGATCAGGTCAAGAACCTGCAAAACGACAATGTCGTGGCACAAGACGCGCAGGGATTCGACAGCTTGGGGATCGGCCCGGTGTCGATGGTTTCGATCCTGCCAGATTATTTGTGGCGGTTCCGGCCTTCCGGCCAATATGACGCAATCAAGGATTCGGCACAGAACCTGCGCCGCGGCTGATGGACAGCTCGACAACGCTGGTTGCAGCTTTTCTGGGGCTTGTTGAGGGGCTGACGGAGTTTATTCCGGTCTCCTCAACGGGGCATTTGCTGCTGGCCGGGCATTTTCTTGGGTTTGAGAGCGCGGGCAAAACATTCGAAGTGGTGATCCAGCTGGGCGCGGTTCTGGCGATTCTGACGCTCTATGCTGGTCGGCTGTGGTCTGTCTTTTCCACTGCGCCGCATGATCCGCAATCGCGCCGTTTCATTCTGTCAGTTTTGATTGCGTTTTTGCCCGCCGTTTTCATTGGCGTGCTTGCCCATGATTTCATCAAAACGGTTCTGTTTGAGACGCCGATGTTGATCGCAATCATGCTGATCCTTGGCGGTTTTATCCTGCTGGTCGTGGACCGCATCGCGCCGGAGCCTGTGCATGATGACGCGATGCGCTTTCCCATTCCGATGGCCCTCGCGGTCGGGTTTATCCAATGTCTTGCGATGATCCCCGGCGTATCTCGATCCGGGGCAACTATTGTTGGGGCGCTGATGATGGGCAGCAGCAAACGCGCGGCGGCGGAGTTTTCGTTTTTTCTATCGATGCCGACGATGGCAGGTGCCTTTGCCTATGATCTCTACAAAAATCGCGATGTTTTGGATGCCTCTGCGATGGGTGAAATCGCTGTAGGTTTTGCTATGGCCTTTGTCAGTGCGGTATTGGTCGTGCGGTGGCTGCTCGGGTACGTGAGCAAGCATGGATATGCACTTTTTGGTTGGTGGCGAATCATTGTTGGAACGGCTGCCGTAGCCGGGCTTTTGACCCTTGGTTGACACATAGGTCCGGATCGGATCTAAAATCAGGCAGAAAACTGTTCCGCCAACTCGGTCAGATAGAATTAACTTGAATGTAGGTCAGTAATACTGACTTTTATTTCCTTTCATCCTGTAATATCCCACAGCTTCGGTGGATTGAATGAAAGGGCGCGGTCATGGCCAAGCAACCTATGCTGAAATTTGTAAGCGTTGAACGGGATATGCCAGAGAAACGGCCCCCGGATTTGCGGCGCACGGATTTTCAAGAGATCTACGCCGAATATGCGGATGCGAAAGCCAAGGAGCAATCCAGCCGCTGTAGCCAATGTGGCGTGCCCTATTGCCAAAGCCATTGTCCGCTACACAACAACATTCCCGATTGGCTGCGCCTGACCGCCGAAGGGCGTCTGCAAGAGGCCTATGAGGTCTCGCAAGCCACCAATACCTTCCCCGAGATCTGCGGACGCATCTGCCCACAGGACCGTCTGTGCGAAGGCAATTGTGTGATTGAACAATCCGGCCACGGCACCGTGACCATTGGGTCGGTCGAGAAATATATCACAGACACCGCATGGGAGAACGGTTGGGTGCAACCGATCACGCCCAAGGCGGAGCGTACCGAAAGCGTTGGCATCATTGGCGCGGGGCCCGGCGGCCTTGCAGCGGCAGATGTGTTGCGCCGGGCGGGTGTGCAGGTGACGATCTATGATCGCTATGACCGCGCGGGTGGGTTGCTGACCTACGGCATTCCGGGGTTCAAACTGGAGAAAGACGTGGTCATGCGGCGCAATGATCAGCTGGCCGAGGGCGGTGTCACATTTGAGCTGAACTGCGATGTGGGTCGCGACATCAGCTTTGCCGATATTCGGGCCAAACATGACGCAGTGATCATTGCAACTGGCGTATACAAAACCCGCGAAATTCAGGCCCCCGGTGTGGGCGGCCTGGGCGTGGAGCGGGCAATTGATTTTCTGACCGCCAGCAACCGCAAAAGCTTTGGCGATACAGTTGAAGAATTCGAAAGCGGGCGTTTGAACGCTGAAGGCAAGCGCGTGGTTGTGATCGGTGGCGGTGACACTGCGATGGATTGCGTACGGACGTCGATCCGCCAAGGCGCGACCAGCGTGAAATGTCTTTATCGCCGTGACCGGACAAACATGCCGGGCAGCCAGCGCGAAGTGGCAAACGCCGAAGAAGAAGGCGTGATCTTTGAGTGGCTTTCCGCGCCCAAAGGGTTTGTGGGTGATCCCGTTACGGGCGTCATGGTGCAGAAAATGCGTCTCGGCGCACCTGATGCCACCGGGCGTCAGGCCCCTGAGGTGATCGAAGGCGCCGACTATATCGAGGAGGCCGATCTGGTGATTACCGCCCTTGGGTTCGAGCCAGAAGACCTGCCGACCCTCTGGAATGAGCCTGATTTGCCGGTAAACCGCTGGGGCACTGTCAAAGCGGACTATATCACCGGCGCAACGGCCCTTGATGGCGTTTATGCGGTGGGTGATATCGTACGCGGCGCATCCTTGGTGGTTTGGGCGATCAAGGACGGGCGCGATTGCGCTGAGGCGATTCTTGCCCGGCTTGGCGACGCTGCCGCGATTGCGGCTGAATAACCATGGATGAGGTTCAACACCTTTCAGGGCAATGCCTGTGCGGCGCGGTCAAGATCACCGCAACGGCCAGCAATCCGATCCTGCGGGCCTGCCATTGTGATATGTGCCGGCAGCATACCTCGGGCATGTTCATGTCGATCTCTGCTGATCCGGATAGCATTTCGGTGGAGGGCCCCGCCAAGAGCTTTCGGTCATCAGAATGGGCTGAACGCGGCTTTTGCCCCGAATGCGGTTCAACGCTTTGGTACGGAACGGTCCATGACGGGGTCAAAAACCTCTCTGCCGGGCTGTTCAAGGGGGCCGCTGACGCCCCGATGAAGCTTGAATTTTTCACCGACAATTGCCCGCAGGGATATGCCCTTGCCGGAACCCACAAGAAACTATCGACACAAGACACAATTGCGCTGTTTGCGCCGCAAGAAGGAGAAGCCTGATGACCAAATATGATGATGCATGGGTGGCCCGCGAAGAAGCAAAACGCGCGATGATGGCGGAGCAGGGACTGTATAGCCCTGAGGAAGAGCATTCATCCTGCGGTGTTGGCCTTGTAGTGAACATTGACGGTAAAAAGACCCGTGATGTGGTGCTGAACGGGATCAAAGCGCTCAAGGCGATCTGGCACCGCGGCGCGGTGGATGCGGATGGCAAAACCGGCGATGGCGCGGGCATCCACGTTCAGATCCCGGTTCCGTTTTTCTATGATCAGGTGCGCCGTACCGGCCACACACCCCGCGAGGACGAGATGATCGCGGTTGGTCAGGTCTTTCTGCCACGTACCGATTTTGGCGCTCAGGAAACATGCCGAACCATCGTCGAGACCGAAGTGCTGCGCATGGGGTACTACATCTATGGCTGGCGCCATGTGCCTGTCGATGTCTCTGTTCTGGGTGACAAGGCCAATGCGACCCGTCCGGAGATCGAACAGATCCTGATTTCTAATGCCAAGGGTGTCGATGAGGAGACCTTTGAACGTGAACTTTATGTAATCCGCCGCCGCATTGAAAAAGCAGCGAACGCGGCGCATGTGCCAACGCTCTATCTTGCGTCGCTGTCATGCCGGTCGATTATCTACAAAGGCATGATGTTGGCCGAGCAGGTGGCGGAATTCTATCCGGACCTCAAAGATGACCGTTTCGTGAGCGCCTTTGCGATCTATCACCAGCGTTATTCCACCAATACTTTCCCGCAGTGGTGGCTTGCGCAACCCTTCCGCATGTTGGCGCACAATGGTGAGATCAACACACTGCGTGGCAACCTAAACTGGATGAAATCGCATGAGATCCGCATGGCATCGAATGCCTTTGGCGACATGGCCGAAGATATCAAACCGATTGTGCCTGCCGGATCGTCGGATTCTGCTGCATTAGACTCTGTCTTTGAGGCATTGGTGCGTGCGGGCCGGAATGCACCCATGGCAAAAACCATGCTGGTGCCCGAAAGCTGGTCCAAGCAGGCGGTTGAACTGCCGCAGGCGTGGCGCGACATGTATTCTTACTGCAACTCCGTGATGGAGCCGTGGGATGGCCCCGCTGCATTGGCGATGACCGATGGCCGCTGGGTGTGTGCCGGTCTTGACCGGAACGGGCTGCGGCCGATGCGGTATGTGGTGACTGCGGACGGGATGCTGATCGCGGGCTCTGAGGCAGGTATGGTGCCGCTGGACGAGGCCAATGTGTCTTTCAAAGGGGCGCTTGGCCCCGGCCAAATCATCGCTGTCGATATGGCAGATGGCAAACTCTATCACGACACTGAAATCAAAGATCAACTGGCGGCATCACAGCCATTTGGTGATTGGGTCGGCAAAATTGTTGAGTTGGACACGCCCCTGTCCAAGGTTACAGAAGCACCGTTATTTTCTGGAAATGAACTGCGCCGCCGTCAGGTAGCTGCGGGATATTCCATCGAAGATCTGGAACAGATCCTCGCGCCGATGGCAGAGGATGGCAAAGAGACGCTGGCGTCGATGGGTGATGACACGCCATCGGCGGTGCTGTCGAAACAGTATCGTCCGCTCAGCCACTTCTTCCGCCAGAACTTTAGTCAGGTGACCAACCCGCCCATCGACAGCCTGCGTGAATTCCGGGTGATGAGTCTGAAAACACGGTTTGGCAACCTCAAGAACGTGCTCGACGAAGACAGCAGCCAAACAGAGATTTTGGTGCTGGACAGCCCGTTTGTCGGCAATGCGCAATTTGATGAATTGTTCAGCCACTTCAACGCGGATGTGGTGACAATTGATTGTACGTTTGAACCGGGCGGCAGCAATCTGAGTGCTGGTTTGGCCCGTATTAGAGACGAAGCAGAAGACGCCGTGCGTTCGGGCGCCGGGCATCTGGTGCTGACGGATCAGGCCAGTGACGAAAACCGCGCCGCAATGCCGATGATTCTCGCCACCAGCGCGGTGCACAGCCATCTGACCCGCAAGGGTTTGCGCACTTTCACCTCGTTGAACGTGCGGTCTGCGGAATGCGTTGATCCACATTATTTCGCGGTTCTGATTGGCTGTGGTGCGACCGTGGTCAACGCATATCTGGCGGAGGATTCACTCGCCGACCGGATCGAACGTGGCTTGCTCGATGTGTCTCTAACACAGGCGATTGGCCGCTATCGCGAGGCGATTGATCAGGGTCTGCTCAAGATCATGGCTAAGATGGGAATCTCTGTGATTTCCTCCTATCGCGGCGGTCTCAACTTCGAAGCGGTCGGCCTGTCCCGTGCCATGTGCGCCGAATACTTCCCCGGTATGACCAGCCGTATCAGCGGCATTGGTGTGACCGGCATTCAACGCAAGGCCGAGGCGGTTCACGCCAAAGGCTGGCAAGGCGATGGCGTTGTTCTGCCCATCGGCGGTTTCTACAAAGCGCGCAAATCCGGCGAGACCCACGCATGGGAAGCGTCCTCGATGCACTTGCTGCAAATGGCCTGCAATAGAGCCTCATATGAAATGTGGAAGCAGTACTCTGCCAAGATGCAGAGCAACCCACCGATCCACCTGCGCGATCTGCTGGATATCAAACCTCTCGGTACGCCGATTGGGCTCGAAGAGGTGGAAAGCATCACCTCGATCCGCAAACGATTTGTTACACCGGGGATGAGCCTTGGCGCGTTGTCGCCAGAGGCGCACAAGACCCTCAACGTGGCGATGAACCGTATCGGCGCCAAGTCCGATTCCGGCGAAGGTGGCGAAGATCCGGCGCATTTTGTGCCAGAGCCAAACGGCGACAACCCAAGTGCCAAGATCAAACAGGTGGCCTCTGGTCGCTTTGGCGTGACCGCTGAGTATCTGAACCAATGCGAAGAGTTGGAGATCAAGGTCGCACAGGGTGCCAAGCCCGGTGAGGGTGGTCAGTTGCCCGGTATGAAGGTGACAGATCTGATCGCGCGACTGCGCCATTCGACCAAAGGTGTGACGCTGATCTCGCCACCGCCGCACCACGACATCTATTCTATCGAAGATCTGGCGCAGCTGATTTACGATCTCAAACAGATCAACCCGCGCTGTAAAGTGACGGTCAAATTGGTCGCTTCCTCCGGTGTTGGTACAATTGCCGCCGGTGTTGCCAAGGCCAAGGCGGACATCATTCTGATCTCGGGCCACAATGGCGGCACAGGTGCGTCTCCTGCGACCTCAATCAAATATGCGGGGTTGCCGTGGGAAATGGGCCTTACGGAGGCGCATCAGGTTCTGTCCATGAACAACCTGCGGGATCGTGTGACCCTGCGGACGGATGGCGGCCTGCGCACTGGACGTGACATCGTGATGGCCGCGATGCTGGGCGCCGAGGAATACGGGATCGGCACCGCCGCTTTGATCGCCATGGGCTGTATCATGGTGCGTCAGTGTCAGAGCAACACCTGCCCAGTGGGTGTTTGTACCCAGGATGAAGCGCTGCGGGACAAGTTCACCGGTAATGCCGACAAGGTCGTGAACCTGATCACTTTCTACGCCAGCGAAGTGCGCGAGATTTTGGCGAGCATCGGTGCGCGATCCCTGGATGATGTGATCGGTCGGGCGGACTTGCTCACTCAGGTCAGCCGCGGTTCGGCACATCTGGATGATCTGGACCTGAACCCGCTGTTGATCACTGTCGATGGTGCGCACAACAACGTCTATGACCGTGACAAGCCGCGCAATGCGGTTCTGGATACGCTTGACGCGCAGATCGTGCGTGACGCCGCGCGGTTCCTGGAAGATGGCGAGAAGATGCAATTGAGCTATGCGGTTCAGAACACCCACCGGACTGTTGGCACCCGCATCTCAAGCCACATTGTCCGCAAATTTGGGATGAACAATTCCCTGCAACGTGATCACCTGACGGTCAAACTGACCGGGTCGGCCGGGCAGTCCCTTGGCGCCTTTGCTGCGCCGGGTCTCAAGCTTGAAGTGTCGGGTGATGCCAATGACTACGTCGGCAAGGGTCTGTCTGGCGGTACCATCGTTGTGCGCCCGCCAATGGCCAGCCCGGTCGTGGCGGCCGAGAATACGATCATCGGCAATACCGTGCTTTATGGCGCGACCGCGGGGTATCTGTTCGCGGCGGGCCGTGCGGGTGAGCGGTTTGGTGTGCGCAACTCTGGGGCCAAGGTGGTCATTGAGGGCTGCGGCAGCAACGGATGTGAGTATATGACAGGCGGTGTAGCAGTTATTCTGGGTGAGGTTGGTGCCAACTTTGCCGCCGGGATGACCGGCGGTATGGCCTATCTTTATGATCCCGACGGGCAGGCACTGGCCCTGATGAACCGCGAAACAATCGTGGTTGGACCGGTGTCTGTGGACCATTGGCAAGTGATTCTCGAAGAGCTGCTGGAGCAGCATCTTGCAGAGACAGGAAGCCGAAAAGCCGCAGAAATTCTTCAGCATTGGGAAACCGAGCGCCACAATTTCATTCAGGTCTGCCCCAAGGAAATGCTGCCTCATCTGCCCGCGCCACTGGGGTATGAAGATGCTGCAATGCCAGCAGAATAAGGGATTTTCGGCAAATACGACCCCTACGTGAAGTCTTTGAATTTTGCGTAGGGGTGATCAAAAAAACCGCCTTTTCTCGAACATTTTTTGACACATTTGACTAAACTTTTGACGTAATTCGAACCGGATTGAAGCGCAGAGTCTCGATTGTAACGCAATCAGGATCTCGCTATGCCGACGTCTTACAAAGATCAGTTCTATACAATCGACCCGGGCAACCCGCCTGCGTCAGGTACTGCTGTATCATTCACCCGTCAGACATTTACGGACGCCAACGACGATGGATTGATCCAGCCAAACGTTGGTGACACCTTTGAAGGCACACAAGTCACCTCCGTCTGGCAGAACGATTCTGTGACGATCAATGTTCCCGGTGTGGGCAACGTGACCTACACAGGCACGACCTTTTACTTGGCAGGGGGGCTGCCTGCGGTTTTCACCCCGACAGATGGGCAAGTTCTACAAAACGGGACGTTTGTCAGCTCGACCTATGTTACCAGCAGCACGCAGATGCCGGTGGCCAACACGGGGCCAACCTGTTTTACTCCCGGCACGATGATCCAGACGCCAGATGGTGACCGTTTGATCGAGGGTTTGAAGGTTGGTGATCTGGTCAATACCGCCGATCACGGCGCACAGCCGATCCGTTACATTCTGCGCGGAACGTTCCGGGCCGCAGGTGACGTTGCGCCAATCCGATTTTCTGCTGGCTCTATCGGCAATGATGCCCCGCTGACCGTTTCACCCCAGCACCGGATGTTGATCACCGGTTGGCAGGCGGAGATGTTCTTTGGCGTTGATGAGGTGCTTGTCGCGGCCAAACATCTGGTCAACGGAGATACGATCCGGCAGGTCACTGGCGGCATGGTGGAATACATCCATCTGGTGTTTGATCAGCACGAGCTGGTCTTTGGTCAGGGTGTTCCATCAGAAAGCTTCTTTCCCGGTCATGTGAGAGACATGGAAGATCAAGCCGCACGAGACGAGCTGTTGATGTTGTTCCCTGATGCAGCGGATTTGACCACTGAAGACATGCAGACGGCACGTTGTGTCTTGCGCGGGCGTGATGCGCAGATCCTGCAAGGGCATCCGCATCTGCTGCAATAGGGCGGGGCGGCGTTCACAAACCCCAGAGTCGTCCCTATAGATTGGGAATGGCAAAACCGACGCAGAAAAAATCGAAACCCAAAAAGAAAAAACCGCCGCAGCGCAGTTTGCGGCAGCGCCTGAGACGTATCTTTTGGCGCAGTGTATCCGGTGTGTTTCTGTTTACTGTGGCGATTGTTGTTTTGTTTGCCGTTTTCAACCCGCCTACGAATTTCTACATGATCTCTGAAGGGCGCAGGCTCGGCAGTATCAACCAGACCTGGGTGCCGATGGAGCGCATCGCCCCGGTTATGGCCCGGTCTGCTGTGGCCGCTGAGGATGCGAATTATTGCTACCATTGGGGATTCGATTTGGCGGCGATTAAACTGGCCATCGCAGACGGATCATCGCGCGGGGCCTCCACCATCAGTCAACAGACAGTCAAGAATGTCTACCTTTGGCACGGGCGGGTGTGGTTGCGCAAAGCGATGGAAACCGCCCTCACGCCGTTGGTCGAGGCATTGTGGTCCAAGCGGCGCATCCTTGAGGTCTATCTGAACATTGCCGAGTTTGATGAGGGTGTTTTTGGGGTCGAAGCAGCGGCCCAGCACTACTTCGGTGTAACCGCCGCAGATCTGTCCGCAAGTCAATCTGCTCGACTGGCGGCGGTGCTGCCTTCGCCCAAAAGCCGATCTGCCTCGAAACCGGGCGCCTATGTGAAAAAACGCGCAGCGCAGGTGCGTGACGGGGCGGCGACAATCAGCAGAGACGGGCGGGCCGCATGTTTCGAGAGTTGAAAACAGCACGTTTAACGGGCATTGAAAGAAACCAACCCCAAATTATCGGATCTTAGTAATGGCTCGTTTGTTTCATGTCCCTCTCTCCCCTTTCTGCCGCAAAGTGCGTCTGAGCCTTGCGGAGAAGAAGATCGAGGTGGAGCTGGTGGAGGAACGGTACTGGGAGCAGGATCCGGACTTCATGCGTCGCAATCCGGCAGGAAAGGTGCCTGTGCTGCGGCTGGACGGGATCATGATGTCTGAAAGTGCGCCGATCTGTGAGTATATCGAAGAGACCCGGCCAGAACCGTCGCTTTTGCCAACCGATCCGGTGCAACGGCTTGAAGTACGCAGGTTGGTCAGCTGGTTCGACGATAAATTCCATGCCGAGGTCACCTCGAAACTGCTTTATGAGCGGGTCAACAAAAAGGTGATGAAGCAAGGCTACCCCGACAGCAGCAATGTCAAAGCCGGGGCCAAAGCGATCAAGTATCATCTGGATTATATGGCATGGCTGCTCGATCATCGGCGCTGGCTTGCCGGGGATAAAATGAGCCTTGCCGATTTTGCCGCGGCGGCGCATCTGTCATCGCTCGATTATATCTCTGATGTGGATTGGAACCGCAGCGAGATTGTCAAAGATTGGTACGCCAAGATCAAATCGCGACCTGCGTTCCGTTCCATTCTGGCCGACCAGATGCCGGGTTTCCCCCCGCCCGCACATTACAACAACCTGGATTTCTGATCGACCCGCCGAGGGCTGTCTGCCCCCGGACCCCCGAGAATATTTAAGGCCAAAAAGCAATATGGATCTCAAAGCACGATTGGTGGATCAGGCCCTAACCGAGGGGTTTGTGAGCTGTCGGTTGTGCAAACCGTGGGATGTGCCCGAAGTGCCGGACAGGTTGGCGGCGTTTGTCGCTGATGGCTATCACGGGCAGATGGGCTGGATGGAAGAACGGATGCACTGGCGCGGCAACCCTGCCGCCCTTTGGCCGGAGGCGAAGACGGTGATCATGCTGGCGGAATCCTATGCGCCGGAACAAGATCCGCTGACGGTCCTGGAGCATCCTGAAAAGGCGGCGATATCGGTTTATGCGCAGGGGCGTGATTATCATGATGTGGTCAAGAAACGTCTGAAACGTTTGGCGCGGTGGTTGATAGAACAAGAGCCTTGTGAGGTGAAGGTGTTTGTCGACACTGCTCCTGTGCCGGAAAAGGCGCTGGCGCAGGCATCCGGGCTTGGATGGCAGGGCAAGCACACCAATGTGTTGAGCCGGGATTGGGGCAATTGGGGCTTTTTAGGCTCTGTTTTTACCACTCTGGATCTGCCTGCGGACAAGCCTGAGATTGATCATTGTGGATCGTGCCGCGCCTGTCAGGATATATGCCCAACGGATGCCTTTGTGGCCCCCTATCAGCTCGATCCGCGGCGTTGCATCTCGTATCTGACAATTGAACATAGCGGTCCGGTTGATCTTGAGCTTCGCGAAAAGATGGGCAATCGGATTTATGGCTGTGACGATTGTCTTGCGATCTGTCCGTGGAATAAATTTGCAGCTCCGGTGAGCGACGACAGATATCATGGGTCGCATGTTGAGGCGGCAGATTTGGCGGAGTTGGTCGCGTTAGATGATGCTGCGTTTCGTTTGCGGTTTTCCGGATCGCCTGTCAAACGAATTGGCCGTGACAGGTTTGTGCGCAATGTTCTTTATGCCATTGGGAATTCTGGTTTGCCGGCATTGCGCCCGGCAGCGGCACCATTGTGCGAAGATACAGATGCCACAGTGGCAGAGGCGGCGCGTTGGGCGATGGCGCGGCTCTCTGATGGATGACGCAATTGGACTGGACGCCGACGCGCATCAGGGTAAATCCTAACCAGAGAAAAATGGGGAGGTGCCGATGCCGGTGCTATTGGGCGTAGATACAGGCGGGACGTATACGGATGCTGTGCTGATCCGTGATGAAATCACGGTCATCGCTTCTGCCAAATCGTTGACCACCCGGCAGGATCTGGCGATTGGTGTCGGCAACGCGGTGCGGTCCGTTCTCGAAGCCGCACAGGTTGCGCCGGAGGATATCGCGCTGGCGTCTCTCTCGACCACGCTGGCCACCAATGCCTTAGTCGAAGGGCAGGGTGGTCGTGTGGCGCTGATTTACATCGGATTTAGGGGCCGTGATCTTGAGGCACATGGTTTGGCTGAGGCGCTTAAGGGTGATCCTGCGCTGGTGTTGGCTGGTGGACATAATCACGCCGGTGGTGAGGCGCAGCCGCTTGATGAACAGGCTCTAATCAGCTTTCTAGAGACACATAAAGATGATGTCAGCGGCTTTGCTGTCGCCAGCCAATTTGCCACGCGAAACCCGGCGCATGAGCTACGGGCGGCGCAGCTAGTTGCGGAAATGACTGGCAAACCCGTGTCATCATCTCATCAATTGTCGGCCAAGTTGAACGGTCCGAAACGCGCAATGACAGCGGTGTTGAACGCGCGGTTGATTGGCATGATTGATCGGCTGATTGGCCGCGCAGAGGATGTCTTGCAGCAGATCGGCGTCGCGGCGCCGCTTATGGTGGTGCGCGGGGATGGCGCTCTCATCTCGTCAGGTCAGGCCCGCGAACGCCCTATTGAAACGATTTTGAGCGGCCCTGCGGCCTCGATTGTTGGGGCGCGTTGGATGACCGGTGTCGATCACGCATTGGTCAGTGACATCGGCGGCACAACCACTGATGTGGCCCTGATCAAAGGCGGAAAGCCGCAGATCGACCCTGCAGGAGCGCGGGTTGGCCCCTATCGTACAATGGTTGAAGCGGTGGCGATGCGGACCACCGGGCTTGGCGGAGACAGCGAGGTGCATTTTCAATCCGAAGGTTTGCAAGGCGGTGTGACGCTGGGCCCCCGCCGGGTTTTGCCGATTTCTCTGATCGCGGTAGATGCCCCTGACGTCGTGCACGCCGCGTTGGATGCACAGCTGCGCAGTGTCGCGCCGGGCGAGCATGATGCGCGATTTGTACGGGCAGTTGCAGGTCAGACCAAAGAGGGGCTTGGCCCACGCGAACTGGTCCTGCTGGACCGGATTGGCGATCAGGTGCATCCGTTAGGTGATATCATCCGGTCGCGGATTGAATTGGGGGCACTTAAACGTCTGGTTGAGCGCGGCCAGATCCAAATTGCTGGTGTGACGCCATCAGATGCCAGCCATGTGCTGGGCCGGGTTATGGAGTGGGACAGCGGGGCAGCGCGCAAGGCCTTGCGGTTGTTCGGTCGGCGGCGGACCGGCGGCGGTGATGTTCTGTCCAATAGCGAAGATGACATTGCAGAAATGATCATCGACCGGTTGACGCATCAGACAGCTTTGGCCTTGTTAGAGACTGCATTTGCAGAGGAAATCCCTGAATTTGACGTGCCGCCGGATGTGTTGGCGCGGCATGTTCTGATGCAACGGGGCATGAGCGGGCATCAGGGGTTGGTGCGACTGAACACCGGACTTGCGGTTGACGTTGTGGGGCTTGGCGCCTCTGCGCCCAGTTATTACCCCGCTGTGGGGCGGCGGCTTGGTACCCGCATGATCTTGCCAGAGCATGCGGGCGTTGCCAATGCGATCGGTGCCGTTGTCGGGCGCGTCACAATGCGGCAAAGCGGTACGGTCACGTCGCCCAGCGAGGGCAAATACCGGGTGCATCTCGCCGATGGGCCAAGCGATTTTGGTGACCAAGATAGTGCATTAGCCTTGTTAGAGACTGTTTTGCGCGATGCGGCGCAGGCGCAAGCCGTGGAAGCTGGTGCGCAGGACATCCAGTTAACGGTAACCCGTGATATCCGAACCGCCGGAGTTGAAGCGCGTGAAGTGTTTGTGGAAGCAACCGTTACCGTGGAGGCGGCGGGGCGTCCGAGGGTCGCAGAAGGGTAGGCCGGGCGAGCCGCCCAACCAAGTTCTTATTCCGCAGCCGCGCGCTTTGGCAGCACCCAATCTGGCCGTGCAAAATGGCAAGTGTAACCATTGGGCTGGCGTTCCAGATAGTCCTGATGCTCTGGTTCAGCTTCCCAAAAATCACTCACAGGTTCAATTTCCGTCACGACCTTACCGGGCCAGAGACCTGAAGCTTCGACATCTGCAATAGTGTCTAATGCGGTCTCTTTTTGCTGTTCGTCTACGAAATAGATTGCGGACCGATAGCTCATACCCATGTCGTTGCCTTGCCGATTGGCTGTGGTCGGGTCGTGGATCTGAAAGAAAAACTCCAACAGCTCGCGATAAGAGGTCTTGGCGGGGTCAAAGATGATTTCGATCCCTTCGGCGTGGGTGCCGTGGTTGCGGTAGGTGGCGTTAGGCACATCGCCGCCAGTGTAGCCCACCCGTGTCGAGACCACGCCGGTGCGTTTGCGGATCAAATCCTGCATGCCCCAGAAACAGCCGCCTGCCAGCACTGCGCGTTCGTTGCTCATGTGATGTCCTCCACTTGGTTCAGATAATCGCCGTAGCCTTCGGCTTGCATGTCATCGCGGTGCACAAACCGCAAGGAGGCGGAATTGATGCAATAGCGTAGCCCGCCGCGGTCGGGTGGACCGTCGGGAAACACATGACCAAGGTGGCTGTCGCCATGGGTGCTGCGCACCTCGGTGCGGATCATGCCAAGGCTGGCATCGCGCAATTCTGCAACATGGGCTGGTTCGATGGCTTTGGTGAAACTGGGCCAGCCGCAACCGGATTCGTATTTGTCCGACGAGGCAAACAGCGGCTCACCCGATACGATATCAACGTAAATGCCGGGTTCTTTGTTGTTCAGCAGCTTGCCCGTGCCGGGGCGTTCGGTGCCGCTTTCTTGGGTGACGTGGAACTCTTCGGGCGAAAGGGCCGCGATGGCGTCCGGGTTCTTTTCGTAGCGGGGCATGGAGATCCTCCTGTCGATGCGGTTGGCACATTAGATGGGGCGACGGCAGGAAATTCAAAGGGTTTGTGGGGTCTGAGCACCGATATGTGATGGACGATGGAATAAGCGACCAGAGTGCTTATCTATCGAGAACAGGCTTTCGGCGGAGCCGGGATTAACGATGCACCGAATCTGACCACAGCACTTTGCCGTCAGAGGCCTCCATGCCCGGAGGGATACCATAGGCCGACCGGTAGCTTTTTGAAAAATGCGACAGTGATTTGAAGCCGCAGGCCACACAGACATCCGTGACCGACAAATCCGTTTGGCGTAGCAGATTGCGCGCTTTTTCCAGACGCAGGTGCAGATAATACCGCTTTGGCGAGGTGCTGAGGTATTTTGCGAACAAACGTTCCAGCTGCCTGGTGCTAAGAGTGACGACGCCGGCAATCTCTTCTGGGCGCAGCGGGTCTTCCAGATTGTTTTCCATGATTTGCAACGCCAACAGCAGCTTGGCGTTGCGCACCTCGGGCCGCGATTGCAGCGACATCCGTTGCCTTTGGCTGTGGACTCGCGGCACGGTATAGACCATCTGATCGGCGACCCATGTGGCGATGTCGTTGCCATAGTCTTTGTTCACGCGGTGCAGCATCAAATCCATCGAAGCCACATTGCCAGCCGAGGTAAAGACGCGCCCGTCTACGGAATACAGCGTGTCTTCCATGATCACGTCAGGCAGCATTTCAGCCAGCGCCGTCTTGTATTCCCAATGAGTCGTGACCCGCTTGCCGCCGATCAACCCGGCCAGCGCAAGTGTATAGGTCCCGGACGACAACGCGCCGTAGTCCATGCCTTTACGGGTTTCACGGCGGAGCCAATTGAGCAACGGCTTGGTGCTGCCGCGCCCGGCATTTTCGCCAGCACAGACAATCAATGTCTCGTTTCGATCCAGTTCTGTCAGGCCGCTGTCGACTTCTATACTGACACCATTATAGGCGCGAACGGGTTCTCCGCTCTCGGAGATCAGGCGCCATTTGTAGAATTTCTGGCCAGACGGGTGATGGTTGGCCAGTGCCAGAGTGTCCAATGCACACGAAAAGCCCAACGTCGAAAACCCCGGCAAAAGCACGAAGGCATAAGACCGCGGCGCGGTGGTCTGATCTATGAGGCGGGCGCTGTTCATGGCGCTAGCTTTTGCACGTTTTGTAGCGGCGCCGAGCGCGATCTGCGGCAAAAAACGATAGCTTTACGTCTTATTGGCGACTTTGCCTTGAGATTTGAACGGCCAGAATCCCCATGGTGATGATCAAAACGCCCAAGGCTTCGCGCCAGCCGAGCGACTCATTGAGCAACACAGCGGCGACCAGAACGCCGAAAAACGGGTTGAGAAAGTGGAAAGTGGCCGCACGTGTGGCGCCGATCCGGTTGACCAGCCAGAACCAGACCACAGTGGCGGCGAGACCAGGCACAAGGCAGGTGTATGTGAACGCAATGGCCAATGGCCAGCTTGGGTTGATGCGCGGGGTTTCAAACACCAAAGTGGCAATCGTCAGGGCAACGCAGCCCACCAACATTTGCAACCCCACAATCATCAGGAAATTGCCGCCCGAAGTTGCACCCCGCACCAAGAGTGTCGCGGCCGAAAGCGCAAGCACACCAACGACGCAAAGCGCAATGCCCACCATATCGACACCGCCGCTCAGTCGGGCACCCATGATGATGGCCACCCCGACGACACCCGCCACCAAACCTGCCACACCCAGCGGCTTGAGCCGTTCACCATAAAGAATCCACGCAGCGAAACCGACGATCAGAGGCATGGTGGAGGCGATGATGGCGGCCAGAGAGGCTTCGATGTTTTGCATCGCGACAAAATTCATGCCCAGATACATCGCGTTTTGCAACACACCAAAGATCGCGGTCGCCCGCCATTGTGCGGGGGTCAGCCGCCAGCTTTGCCCCAATGCCAGTGCGATCCCGACCCCCAAAAGGCCGGACACCAGATAGCGCAGGGAAAGGGCAAACAGGGGCGATGCATCTGCAACGATGATCCGCGCCGAGGTAAAGGCAGAGGACCACATCATCGCAAAGACGAGACCCATCAGAATTGCACGAATATCCATCTTTGCCCCTTCGGTATCCAAGCCCGACAGTTTCCCAGATTGCACCCAAGGGCAAGGGGCGGATTGACGCCTATGGGACGGATGGACAACCCCTGCGTGCAGGGTTAGCGTTTGATCATTCATCGAAATCAGGAGGCCTTTATGAAGATCAATTTGTTGGATGACACCCAACCGGAAAAGACCGACGGCGACCGCATCAGTGCCTTGTTCTTCAAAAGCCGCAATGTGGTGATCACGGGCGAGATCAACGACAAGCTGGCACAGCGTACAGTTACGCATCTGCTGGCCTTGGCCGAGGAAAGTGATGATCCGATCAACGTCTATATCTCGTCACCCGGCGGCCATGTGGAATCGGGTGATATGGTGCATGACGTGATCAAATTTATCCGCCCCAAGGTCCGCACCATCGGGTCAGGCTGGGTGGCCAGTGCCGGCGCGCTTATTTTTGTCGGGGCGGAAAAGGAAAATCGGTATTGCTTGCCCAACACCCGTTTCCTTTTGCATCAACCCTCTGGCGGCATTGGCGGTCAGGCGACGGATATGATGATCCAGGCCGACCAAATCCGCATTATGCGCGAACGGTTCGATCAGCTTTTTGCTGAGGCGACAGGGCAGGCCCCGGAAAAGATTGCCGCCGACACGGCACGTGACTTCTGGCTCAAGGCCAGTGAGGCGCAGGATTATGGTCTCGTTGGCCATATCATCAATGGGATTGATCAACTGCAGTGATCGCCGGCGTCTGCACAAACAAAAAGGGCCGCCAGAGGGCGACCCTTTGATACTAAAAGCTTGCGGGGTTTAACCGTTGACGCTGTCTTTCAGCGCTTTGGCGATGGTCATTTTCACAACCTTGTCCGCTTCTTTCTTGAACTGTTCACCGGTCGCAGGGTTGCGAACCATGCGCTCTGGGCGCTCGCGGCAGTAGATCTTGCCAACGCCGGGCAGGGTCACTGCGCCGCCACCGGACACTTCGCGTGTGATCAGGTTGCAAACCGCGTCCAGCGCTGCGCCTGCGGATTTTTTGTCTGTGCCCATTTCATCTGCCAATGCGGCGACGAGCTGAGTCTTTGTCATAGGTTTGGTTGCCATCTTTTTATCTCCTTAGACCGCCCGAATTTAGGGCCCTGTGAGCGGAATGTAACGGTATGTTGTAGGATAACACAACGAATAGTGGCGCGAAAAACCGCAAAACATGCGATTTTCTGCTGTTTTTGGCCTTTAGAGGAAGGCGGTTTCGTCAAACGAGCGCAATTTCCGACTGTGAATGCGTTCCAGTGGGGTGGAGCGCAGCAATTCCATGGCCCGAATTCCGATCATCAAATGCCGTGCAACCTGTGTTTTATAGAAATCTGACGCCATTCCGGGCAGTTTCAACTCGCCGTGCAGCGGTTTGTCCGAGACACAAAGCAGCGTTCCATAAGGCACCCGGAACCGATATCCGTTGGCGGCGATTGTCGCGCTTTCCATATCGAGGGCGATAGACCGCGATTGGCTCAGCCGTTGCACCGGGCCGGATTGATCGCGCAATTCCCAATTGCGGTTGTCGATCGTGGCCACGGTGCCGGTACGCATCACACGCTTGAGCTCATAGCCTTCAAGCTGGGTCACTTGTGCCACCGCACGTTCCAGCGCGATCTGGATTTCGGCCAATGCCGGGATTGGAGTCCAGACCGGCAGGTCGTCATCCAGCACGTGATCTTCGCGCAGGTAGGCATGAGCCAGCACAAAATCGCCCAAGGCCTGACTGTTGCGCAGGCCTGCGCAGTGCCCGACCATCAGCCATGCATGGGGCCGCAACACGGCGATATGATCCGTGGCGGTTTTTGCGTTTGATGGGCCAACCCCGATGTTGACCAGCGTGATACCGGAACCGTCCTCGCGTTTCAGATGGTAGGTTGGCATCTGCGGGGTCTTTTGGGTCTCGCCCAATGGCGTGCCACCGTCGGTGATCTCGACATTACCGGTCGAGACAAACGAGGTGTAGCCGCTGTTTGGGTCGTTCAGTTGGGCCCGCGCATAGTCTTCAAACTCGGTGACGTAGAACTGGTAGTTGGTAAACAGGACATGACACTGAAAATGTTCTGGATCGGTCGCGGTGTAATGCGCCAAACGCGCCAGAGAATAATCAACCCGCTGCGCGGTGAAGGGTGCAAGCGGCCGCACGTCGTCCTGTGGAACATAGGTGCCGTTCACGATGTCATCGTTTGTGGTGCTCAGATCCGGCACATCAAACACATCGCGCAAGGTAAATTCGGCGGCGCCGTCTTGTGGGATCTCCATGGCGCTTTCACCGGTCACGGCAAAATGCACCGGGATCGGTGTGTCGGATGGCCCGATGATCACCGGTTGCCCGTGGTTCTCAAGCAAGAGGCCAATCTGTTGGATCAGGTAATTGCGAAACAAATCAGGCCGGGTAATCGTGGCGGCAAATGTACCCGGTGAGGACACATGCCCAAAGGCCAGCCGCGTATCGACATGAGCATAGCTGGAGGTGCGAAACCGGACCTCTGGATAAAACGCACGGATGCGGACCTCCTGCGGAGTGTCCTGCATTGCGGCGTTGAATTGATCTCGCAGGAACCCCGTCGCTTCCATGTATAGCTCTGTCAGGCGGTCAACGGCGGCGGTGGCATCTGTGAACTCTTCCGAAGGGCGGGCGTTCGGGGTCAGGATTTTGGTCATGAATGAGGCTCTAACACGGGGATAAATTCAAAGGACCGGACATCGACCAACCCAAGGTCAGAGATCCGCAATTCGGGAATGACAACCAACGCTAGCAGGGAATGCTGCATATAGGCATTGTTGAGCGTGCAGCCACAATCTCGCATGGCTTGCATCATGCCTTCAGCCTTGGCGGCAACCTCGGTGGCGGGGCTGTCGGACATCAAGCCTGCGATCGGCAATTCGACCAGCGCAAGTTCCACGCCATCGCGGAAGATCGTGATCCCGCCGCCCACTTCACGCAATCGGTTTGCCGCCAGTGCCATCTGTTCCGGGTCTGTGCCCACAACAATCATATGGTGGCTGTCATGCGCCACGGTAGAGGCCATCGCCATTTGCCCCTCATAGCCGAACCCGGACACAAACGCGTTGACGACCCCGCCGGTTGCGCGGTGACGTTCGACCAATGCGATCTGGCAAACCTCTCCGGTGCTTTGGACCTGTCCATCGGTTACCGGCAGTTCAAACTTCAAGGCCCGTGTGGGTGCTTGGTTTTCTACCACTCCAATAACATTTGCGGTGACCGCGTTGGCACCTTTGGGCGCATCAATGCGGAAATCTGTGCCTGTCAGATCCTTAGCCATGTTCACGGTTTTACGTGCCGCTTCTGGCCAATCGTAGTGTGGACAATCCACGAGACATTCGCCCGCCTCGGCCACGATCTGACCGCGGGCAATAACAGTCTCTATCGGGAGAGTTTTGAGGTCTGAGGTCAGCACAATATCCGCGCGGCGTCCGGGGGTGAGCGACCCGATATCGCGTTCCAGCCCGAAATGTGTGGCGGTGTTGATCGTGGCCATTTGCAAGGCCACAACCGGATCACAGCCGCACTCGATGGCATGGCGCACAACGCGGTTCATATGCCCATCGTTGACCAATGTGCCAGAGTGGCTGTCATCGGTGCAAAGGATCATATTGCGCGGATCTAGACCCTTTTCGGTGATCGCTGTGATCTGCGTCTCGACGTCATACCAAGCGGAGCCGAGGCGGATCATGGACCGCATTCCTTGCCGCATTCGGGCAATAGCGTCGGCCTCGCATGTACCCTCGTGGTCATCCGCCGGACCGCCCGCGACATAGGCGGCAAAAGCGGGTCCAAGGTCGGGTGAGGCATAATGCCCGCCTACCGTTTTGCCAGCCCTCTGGGTGGCGGCAATTTCCGCCAGCATTTGTGGATCGCCGTTGCTGACACCGGGAAAGTTCATCATTTCGCCAAGACCAATGATACCGGGCCATTGCATGGCCTCGGCCACGTCTTCGGCGCTGATCTCAAAGCCTGTCGTCTCCATTCCGGGCGCGGATGGGGCGCAGGATGGCATCTGGGTGAAAATATTCACCGGCTGCATCAGTGCCTCGTCATGCATCATACGCACGCCTTCAAGGCCCAGAACATTGGCGATCTCATGGGGATCGGTGAACATGGATGTTGTGCCATGGGGGATCACGGCGCGGGCAAACTCTGCCGGTGTGAGCATCCCGCTTTCGATGTGCATATGTGCGTCGCACAGGCCGGGGATCATATAGCGGCCTTTGGCCTCGATGATCTGGGTGTCTGGCCCGCGGCAATGGCTGGCATCTGGCCCAACAAAGGCGATCCGTCCTGCGGCGATGGCAATATCGTGGTCAGGCAGGATTTCGCGGGTGTGAACGTTGACCCATTTGCCGCCCTTGATAATCGTATCAGCAGCGGTGCGCCCAGCGGCCACATTGACCAGTTGGGCGGCGACATCGGGCCATGAGGGAAAAATTTCTTGCGTCATGGCCCAAGGTGACACACGGTTTGAGCGGGTTCAACCGAGGAAAGAACAGATGGATTTCGACAAGGTCTCAGCCGAAGAGTTTGGTGCCAGCCTACGCGGCATCGGACTGAACCTTTTGGTGCGTGATGTTTCTGCGCAAATCTCCTTTTTAGAGACTGTTTTTGGCATGAAAGCGTTTCAGCCTACCGCGGATTTTGCGATCGTAAAATATGGCGATCAGGTCTTTCAGTTGCACAGTGACGGCACGTACCATTCCAACCCGTTGCTTAGCCTTTTACCCGAAAACCCGCCACGCGGCGGCGGGATCGAGATCCGGCTTTACGACACAGACCCCGAAACAGCCTGTGCCAAAGCCGAAGCGGCGGGCGGTACTGTTTTGCAAGGACCAACAGACAAACCGCATGGGCTGCGTGAAACTTATATTCTGTGCGAAAACGGATACGCATGGGTCGCTAGCCGACCACTTTGAATGTCGTTTTTGAAAGGTTTCCTGTCGGCCTCTTTGCCAGAGTGAAACAAATGGAGGGACAAAGAATGAGCGTCACACAGATTCGGCAGAATATGGATCACTGGCAGGAACGCGTGGATCTTGCCGCGGCGTTCCGCTGGACCGCCCGTTTGGATATGCACGAGGGGGTCGCGAACCACTTTTCTCTGGCTGTGAATGACGAGGGTACGCAGTTCCTGATGAACCCCAATCAGGTTCATTTCTCCCGTATCCGCGCCAGTGATCTGTTGATGGTCGATGCCAACGATCCAGAGACATTATCAGGCCCTAATGCACCTGATCCGACGGCTTGGGGGCTTCATGGCGGGGTGCATCGCGCCTGCGCCCATGCCCGTTGTGTGATGCATGTGCATTCGATCTACGCAACTGTCTTGGCTTGTTTGCAAGACAGCCGCTTGCCGCCGATTGATCAGAACTGTTGTACGTTTTTCAACCGCGTTGTGATTGACGAAGACTATGGCGGTCTGGCGTTTGAGGACGAAGGCGCGCGCTGTGCCCAATTGCTGACCGATCCCAAACAAAAGGTCATGGTCATGGGCTCTCATGGAGTGATGGTGATCGGGGATACGGTCGCAGATACCTTTAATAGGCTCTATTATTTTGAACGTGCGGCGGAAACTTACATCAAGGTCCTGCAAACTGGTTTGCCGTTGCGACGCATCTCTGATGAGATCGCCGAGAAGACGGCACAAGAGCTGGAAAACTACCCTGAACAAGACGCACGACATCTGGCCGAGCTGAAGGCGATATTGGACTCAGAAGGATCCGACTATGGCCATTGAACCGGAAATTGGTGCAGAAGCAGAGCGTTGGCATCATCATCCGGGGCCGGTTCGGAACAACCCACTTTTTAGCTGGCCACCGCAACCTGTGGCGGTGTTGAGATGGTATGCCGCATATTGGCTGGCGGTTTCGACAATTACGATCACCGCAGTATTTTCCGTGGCGATCTATTTCACGCTTTTGCCCGCGTTAGAGACAATGCAGAGCTTTCAGGCCGGGTGGATGGTTCGGGTCTGGCTGGCCAACCTGTTGCCGCAAGCGATTTGCGCGGGCGGGTTGCATATGTGGCTCTATCACTGGCGCAAACAGGGCAATCAGACCAAATATGATGCCCGTGATCTGGCCCGCGATAACGGCACTTATACCTTTGGCAATCAAGTTTGGGACAATATGTTCTGGACTTTGGTCAGTGGCGTTACTCTGTGGACAGTTGCCCAATGGGCTGTGTTCTGGATGATGGCGAATGGCTATGCGCCAGCGATGTTGTTTCCGGACAATCCGGTTTGGTTTGTGTTGATGTTCCCGTTTCTGGTGATTTGGTCGTCATTCCATTTTTATTGGGTGCATCGGTTGCTGCATGTCCCGGCGATCTACAAACACGCCCATGCTCTGCACCATCGCAACGTCAATGTTGGGCCGTGGTCCGGCATTTCGATGCATCCTTTGGAGCATCTGCTGTTCTACACGAATTTCGCGATCCATCTCATTGTGCCCAGTCATCCGATTCACATTCTGTTTCACGGTTATGTGCAATCGGTGCATCCGGTGTTCTCACACTCGGGCTTTGATCAACTGGTTGTGCGGGATGAGGAGAAGGCCAAGATGGGCGATTTCTTTCATCAGCTGCATCATCGTTATTTTGAGTGCAATTATGGCACCGTCGAAATGCCTTGGGACAAGTGGTTTGGTTCATTCCATGACGGCAGTGCCGATGCGACACAACGCACGAGAGCCTTCAAGAAACAGATGTACACAAAATGAGCGACACGCGGCGAGAATGGAATCATGAACCGGACCTGCCGCTTCAAGTCTCGCCGTTGTGGCAATGGCCGCCAAAACCGCTCCACGTGTTCAAATGGTATGCGGGCGCCTGGTTCTTTTTCACGATCAACGTGGCGATCCTTGGCTTGGCATTCGGCAGCTACTTTTGGCTGAGCCCGCAGTTGGATCAGACCCGAACGTTGGATCTTTCGTGGGCGTCACTGATTTTCCTGCGCAACTTCGTGTTGTTTGTGATCGTGGCTGGTGGGTTGCATCTATGGTTTCATACCTATGCAGTTCAGGGGCAGGACAAGAAATACGATCCGCGCCCGTTTCCGCGCAAAGGGCGGATGTTCAGTTTCAACTCACAGGTCCTGGACAACATGTTCTGGTCACTCGCCTCTGGGGTCACAATCTGGTCGGGGTTTGAGGTTTTGCTTTGGTGGGCGCTTTCCAATGGGTATGCGCCGCTGACCAGTTTCGCCCAAACGCCCGTTTGGTTCATTGCGTTCTTCTTTTTCGTGCCGGTGTGGGAAAGCTTTTACTTCTATTGGATACATCGTTTGCTGCACTCCAACCTGCTGTATCGGTTCCATGCGCTGCACCACCGGAACACGGATGTGGGGCCTTGGTCCGGCCTATCCATGCATCCGCTCGAACATCTGATGTTCTTTGGGACGGTTGCGATCCATTTCGTTTTGCCCACGCATCCGGTGCATGTGATTTTCCATCTGATGTACTATGCGCTTTATGCGGTTACGACCCACACCGGGTTTGAGGGGCTTTGGTTTCGCAATCTCAAGCGGGTGCATTTGGGCATGTTCCACCATCAGATCCATCACCGCTATTTTGAGGTGAATTATGGAAGCCTTGATGTGCCGTGGGACAAAGTGTTTGGCTCGTTTCACGATGGCACGCCCGAGGGCAAAACGCGGATGAAAGAACGCTTGCGCAGTCGCAAGCGATAAACGTCTGGTTGCGTTGCCAAGATGCGCGCGCTCTGGTTATCTGCGCACAACGCTCTCAATTGCAGGCCTTTGACATGAATATTCTATTTGTTCATCAGAACATGCCGGGGCAATACCGCGAACTGGTGCAATGGTTGGCTGCGCAGGGCGAACATCGGATTTACTTCCTGACCCAGCGCCGCAATGCGCCGTCCTTTGAAGGTGTAAAAACCTGCATCTACAAGCCGCACCGGACACCAGCCAAAGATGCCTATGGCCTGTCAAAGGTGTGGGAAGCCGCTGCGGGGGCAGGTTTTGGCGCGGCGACCGCGGCGCGAAAGCTGGAGCAAGAGGAAGGGTTCAAACCCGACATCGTGATCGGGCATGTTGGCTGGGGCGAGTTGACGTTTTTCAAGCAGGTCTGGCCAGATGTGCCAATCATCGGGTTCTTTGAGTATTACTACAACATGACCGGCGGCACCGTTGGCTTTGATCCGGCAGAGCCGCCGACGGATCATGCTCCATTCTTGATGCAAGCCCGCAACGCCGTGCCTCTGGCCAATATTGAAACGGTCGATTTGGGCCAATGTCCGACAGTTTGGCAAAAGGATCGGTTTCCCAAGCGCTTTCATGAGAAATTCTATGTTTGCCATGACGGAATTCGCACGGATTTGTTGCAGCCTGACCCGACGGCAGAGGTTGGGCTGGGACGGTTGGAAAAACCCCTGACAGCGCAAGATGAGGTCGTGACCTATGTCGCTCGCAATCTGGAGCGGACGCGCGGGTTTCACACCTTAATGCGGGCTTTGCCGCGCATCCAACGCGAACGGCCGAACGCGCGGATCTTGATCGTTGGCGGCAATGAGGTCTCTTACGGCGGCAAAGCCAAGACGCCGGGCGGCTTGCGTGCCGAGATGGAGGCGGAGGTTGGCAAGGATCTGGATTGGGACCGCCTGCATTTTCTGGGACAGATCCCCTACGATCATTTTTGCAAGCTGATCCAGATCAGCAGTTGCCATATCTACCTGTCGATGCCCTTTGTTCTGTCGTGGTCCTTGCTTGAGGCGATGTCGATGGGCGCGCGGATCGTTGCCTCTGATGTTCCTTCCGTGCGCGAGGCTGTAACCCATGGCGAAACCGGGATGTTGGTTGATTTCTTTGATCACGAGGCGCTGGCGGCGCAGGTGGTGGATGTGCTGGCGCGACCTGATGATTTTGCGCGTTTGGGCAGCGCGGCGCGGGCGCATGCGGTTGAACATTACGACTTTCTGGGCACTTGCCTGCCCGAACATATTGCGCAGATCAACGCATTGGTGCCCAAAGACAAGCGGATCGTGATCTGATCATCCAAACATAATGATCTGTTAACCATTTCACCGATAGCGTGGGGTGATGGATGGTTCTGGTGTGATATCCGCGATAGATCGCCTCGGCGAAAGCCCGGTTTTGGTGCTTGGCGCGGGTGGACGATTGGGCCGTATGTGCCGCCAATATTGGCCGATGGATCATGATTTGATCAGCCAAAGCCGGCAAATCGGATTGGGTGACGTCCGATTTGACCCGCTGTTGGACCAAAGCGCTCTCATCGCCGCGGCACGGGGCAAACGGGCGGTGGTCTGTTTGGCCGGGGTCGTGCCAAAGGGTACAAGAGAGCCGTCTGTTGATTTCGGGTTGAATAGCGATCTGGCCTGCGCTGCAGTACAGGCGGCAAAGGCGGCGGGATGCCCACGAGTGTTCCTGGCATCTTCCGCCGCGGTTTATGGTCGGCAGATTGGCCCATTGTCCGAGACCACACGCCCTTGCCCGATCAGCGCTTATGGCCGGTCAAAACTGCGGATGGAAGAAGAGGCCCACGCCATCGGCATTGCATTGGATCAGCCTGTCACATCGTTGCGCATCGGCAATGTTGCAGGCGCTGATGCAATCCTTGGCGGCTGGCACAGGGGGATGCGGATCGACCAGCTGCCTGATGGCACAACTCCGCGCCGCAGTTATACTGGTGGGGTGGATCTGGCAAAGTTGATTTGTCAACTTACATGGGTGCCGCATGTGCCACCGGTTTTGAACGTGGCGCTGAGCGGTGCAATTGAAGCGCGGTCGCTTTTGGATGCTGCTGGGCTGCCATGGTCCTATCGGCAGGCCACGGCTGATGTGATCCCCGACGTGACACTGAACGTGGATTTGCTTGGCCGTGTGCTGGGCCATGCAGTGCCAGAGGTGAACGCGGTTAAGCTGGTCTCGGAATGGCAAAGCGGGCCAAGGCAACAGGCCTGCGCCGTTTGATGCCCTTGTCCAAACGGCTTTTTGATTTGCTGTTGGTCGCGTTGTTGGCGTTGCTTTTGGCTGTTCCGATGGCGCTTTTGCTGCTGTGGCTTTTGGTGGCCGAAGATGGGCCGGTTTTCTTTGTCTCGGAGCGGATGAAAACGCCAGAGGTTGCGTTTCGATTGTGGAAATTGCGGACCATGACCCATGTCGGGGCGGATCAGGGTGTAACCGGCGGGGACAAGCACGGCAGGGTCACACGCAGTGGCGTCTGGCTGCGGCGGTTTCGATTGGATGAGCTGCCGCAACTGTGGAATATCCTGCGCGGCGACATGAGCTTTGTCGGGCCGCGTCCGCCGCTTCGGTGTTACGTTGAACGGTTCCCGCGAATTTATCGGCAAGTCCTACAAAGCCGTCCGGGGGTTACGGGACTGGCCAGCGTTATGTGCCACAGGGCCGAGGATCGGCGCCTACAGCAATGCCAAACCCCGGCCGAAACAGATGCGGTTTACGCGCGTGTTTTTGTGCCGCGCAAGGCCAAGCTTGATCTGATTTATCAGCGCAACCGAAGCCTTTGTCTGGATCTGAGATTGCTATTCCGCACAGTGTCTGTGCTGGCGTTGGGCCGCCGGAAATGACCATTGCCCTCTTGCTGCGCCGGGCGCAAAGGGGCAGGTATTGCGCATGGATAAAACACTTCTTTCTCTGGGCCACGGATACAGCGCACGGGCATTGGCCGACCGGCTGATCCCGCAGGGCTGGCGGATCATCGGAACAACGCGCAGCGCGGACAAACGGGATGATATTGCGGCGACGGGTGTCGAACCTTTGCTTTGGCCGGGAACGGATATTGCGCCGCTTTTGGCGCAGGTGCCACATGTGTTGGTGTCAGCAGGGCCGGGTCCGGAGGGCGATCCGGTGCTGGGCGCGTTGCGCGAGCAGATCACCGCGGCCGCACCGCATTTGCGCTGGGTAGGGTATTTATCGACAACCGGTGTTTACGGTGATCATGGCGGTGATTGGGTGGATGAAGATACGCCACTGACACCTGCAACCAAGCGTGGATTGGCCCGTGTTCGTGCCGAAACCGCATGGCAGTCGATCCCTGATCTGCCGCTGCATATTTTCCGCCTAGCCGGGATCTATGGCCCCGGTCGCGGCCCATTCGCCAAGGTCCGCAAAGGCACCGCGCGGCGGATCATCAAAGAGGGGCAGGTGTTTTCGCGTATCCATGTGGAAGACATTGCGCAGGCGCTGGAATTGTCGATCCGCTCCCCGCAGCCCGGCTCGATCTACAATCTGTGCGATGATGACCCCGCGCCGCCCCAAGACGTGATCGGATTTGCCGCGACCCTTTTGGATGTGCCATTGCCACCCGCGATGGACTTTGAAACCGCAGAAATGACCCCGATGGCCCGCAGCTTTTACGCAGAAAGCAAGAAAGTCAGGAACAATCGGATCAAAGAGGCGTTGGGCTGGCAACCGCAATACCCCGATTATCGAAGTGGTCTGACCGACCTTTTGAAGCGGGAAACCTCAAGTTGATCTTATGCCCGCACCTGAGACAGACCATAGACTGACAGAAATGCTCGATGGTTTGGAACAGGCAGGGCAGGGCCGCAAGGTGTCCTTCCGCGATCTGCTGCGCCCATTTGGGGATCGGGCAATCACCCCGTTCATCCTGCTCATTGCGCTGCTGATGGTGTCGCCTCTGTCTGGCATTCCCGGCACGCCCACCCTTGCCGCGATGATTATTGTGACGATGGCGGTTCAGGCCCTGTCAGGGCGCAAACGGATCTGGTTGCCGGAGTTCTTGTTGCGCCAGCGCCTGCGATCCGAACGGCTGCATCAGGCTGTACGCTGGATGCGCAAGCCTTGCGCATTTCTCGATCGTCATTCGCAAGCGCGGCTGCAATTTCTGACAAAAGGCGTGATGCGGTGGATCACCCTTGCCGTCTGTGCCGCGATCCCCCTGGCCTGGCCGCTGTTGGAAATTCTGCCAATGGTCACCTCCGTCGGGGCGGCCACCGTGGCGTTGCTGGTCTTTGGTCTTTTGACCCACGACGGTGTTTACGTGCTTTTGGGATATTGTGCTGTTGCACTCAGTGTTTTTGCCGGTCTTGCGCTGCTCTGACCTGCGCGGGCTTGTTCAGGCACCCGGCCATCGCCATATAGGGGCAAACGCGGCATGGGCAGGAATATGACGGTACAACAACGACTTCAGGCAGTTCTGGAAACACCGAGATTTGGCACTGCGATTATGTCGGTGATCATTTTCAATGCCGTGCTGCTTGGCCTTGAGACCTCCAAGACCGCTATGGATGTGGCGGGCGGTTTGATCTTGATGCTGGACCGGCTGTGCCTTGCGATCTTTGTGCTGGAACTGGCGGCCAAGCTGGTGGCCTACAGGCTGCGGTTTTTCCGTGATGGATGGAATATCTTTGATTTTGTGATTGTTGGCGTGTCCTTGGTGCCTGCCGCGCAGGGGTTCTCGGCGTTGCGGGCGCTACGCATCCTGCGGGTGCTGCGCCTTGTGTCTGCCGCGCCGCGTCTGCGACGGGTTGTCGAAGGTTTCATCACTGCGCTGCCCGGCATGGCGTCCGTGTTTTTCCTGATGGCGCTGATTTTTTACATCGGGTCGGTGATCGCGACCAAACTCTTCGCGTCCAGTTTTCCTGACTGGTTTGGCACGCTGGGCCTGTCGGCCTATTCCCTGTTTCAGATCATGACGCTGGAAAGCTGGTCCATGGGCATCGTGCGTCCGGTGATGGAAGTTTACCCGCTGGCATGGATGTTCTTTATCCCCTTCATCATCGTCACCACCTTTGCCGTGGTGAACCTTTTGGTGGGTCTGATTGTGAATTCCATGCAAGACGCCCACCACGAAGAGGCAGACGCCGAAACCGGGGCCTACCGCGATGACGTCACCGCGCGTTTGCTGGTGATTGAGGGGCAGTTGGCGCGGCTGCTGGAACAGCAGAAAAAGCCTTAGGCCCGCTGCGCCCCAAGGCTGGCAATGCCCAGAACATCCAAAACCTTTGCCTCGATATGTTCGGCGTTCATTTCGGCCACGGCATACATGTCTGCCGGGCTGGCTTGATCAATGAACGTGTCCGGCAAGACCATGGAGCGATATTTCAGCCCCTCGTCAAACACGCCTTCTTCCGCAAGCAACTGCGCAACATGGCTGCCAAAGCCGCCGACCGCGCCCTCTTCGATGGTGATCAGGGCCTCGTGATCCGCGGCCAGTGACAGGATCAATTCGCGGTCCAGAGGTTTGGCAAACCGGGCATCGGCAACCGTAGGGGTGATGCCCTTGGCCTCTAATGCTTCGGCGGCTTTTTCGACCTCCTCCAGACGTGTTCCGAACGACAATAGCGCCACCTTGGACCCTTGGGTGATCATCCGGCCCTTGCCGATTTCAATCGGCGTGCCACGCTCTGGCATGTCTACGCCGCGCCCTTCGCCGCGGGGAAAACGAAAGGCGATAGGACCGTTGTCATGGGCCGCTGCTGTGGCGACCATGTGTTTTAGTTCGGCCTCATCGGCGGCGGCCATCACCACAAATCCCGGCAGGTTGGCCAGATAAGCAATATCGAATGCGCCCGCGTGGGTCGCGCCATCCGCGCCCACCAATCCGGCGCGATCAATGGCAAAACGAACCGGCAAACGCTGGATCGCCACGTCATGCACAACCTGATCATATCCGCGCTGAAGGAAAGTCGAATACATCGTGCAAAAGGGTTTCATCCCGCCTGCGGCAAGCGCGGCACAGAAGGTCACGCCATGTTGTTCGGCAATCGCCACATCAAAACACCGCGAGGGATAGCGTTCTGCAAAAAGGTTCAATCCGGTGCCATCGGGCATCGCGGCGGTCACGGCGCAGATCTTGTCGTCCTCCGCCGCTTCTTGCAGCAAGCTTTGCGCAAAAACCGAGGTGTAGCTTGGCGCATTTGAGGGGGCTTTTTTCTGCTCGCCCGTCACCACATTGAATTTGGCCACCCCGTGGCCTTTGTCGCGGGCCTGTTCGGCGGGGGCGTATCCTTTGCCCTTTTTGGTCAGCACATGGATCAGGATCGGCCCGGTGGCGCGGTCCTTGACCGTGCGCAATACAGGCAGCAGCTGGTTCATGTCGTGGCCGTCAATTGGCCCGACGTATGAGAACCCAAGCTGTTCGAACAAGGTACCGCCAACGGCCATGCCTTTGAGAATATCCTTTGCCCGTTTCGCGCCCTCGCGGAACGGCTCGGGCAAAAGGCTTACTGCGCCTTTGGCTGCGGCTTTGAAGTCCTGAAAGGGCTCTTCGGCATAAAGACGGCTCAGATAGCTGGACATTGCGCCAACGGGCGGCGCAATCGACATCTCGTTGTCATTGAGGATAACGATCATCCGCTTGCCCAGATGTCCGGCGTTGTTCATCGCCTCATAGGCCATCCCGGCAGAGATCGACCCATCGCCAATCACTGCAATCGCATCGCCCAGCCCTTCGGGAATGTTTCCGCCCAGATCCCGCGCCACGGCAAAGCCAAGCGCCGCACTGATCGAGGTCGAGCTATGGGCGGCGCCGAAAGGATCATAGGGGCTTTCGCTGCGCTTGGTGAATCCGCTAAGCCCGTCCTTCTGCCGCAGGGTGCGAATACGGTCGCGCCGCTCGGTCAGGATTTTATGAGGGTAACACTGGTGCCCGACGTCCCAGATGATCTTGTCACGCGGTGTGTCAAAGACCGCATGCAAGGCGACGGTCAATTCGACAACGCCCAAGCCTGCCCCCAAATGCCCACCGGTTACGGAAACGGCAGAAATGGTTTCCTGCCGCAGCTCTCTGGCCAGTGTATTCAGTTCAGAGTCGCTGAATTGTTTGAGGTCAGCTGGCCGCTTGGCGCGGTCCAGCAGTGGGGTGACAGGTCGGTCGGTCATTTGAACCCCCCTCCGGGTGATCTATTTCTCGCGGGCAATAACGAAGCGAGCGGCCTCTCGCAAGGTTTCGGCGTCCTCTCCATAGGAAGATAGGGCATCACAGGCAGATTGCACCAGGTCAGAGGCGCGGCTTTTGGCCCCATCCAGCCCCAGCAGCGATACAAAAGTGGCTTTGCCCGCGCCCGCATCCTTGCCCGTGGCTTTGCCAACCACGGCTGCGTCGCCTTCGATATCCAGAATGTCATCGGCGATCTGAAAGGCGAGGCCAAGCGCATCTGCATAGGATTTGAACGCGGTGCCATCCGTGCCGGTCATACGCGGCCCGGCCATTGCGGACCATGTGATCAAGGCACCGGTTTTCCCGGCCTGAAGCGCGGTGATCTCGTCCAATGTTAAAGGCAGTGCAGCGGTCTCTGCCGCGATGTCCATCGCCTGTCCGCCAACCATCCCGCCAACGCCCGCAGCGCGGGCCAGGCTGACAGTCAGATCCATCTGCTGTGCGGGGTCGCAATCCACCTCACCAAGCAATTCAAACGACAGCGAATGCAAGGCATCGCCTGCCAAAACGGCCGTTGCCTCATCCCATTTCCGGTGCACTGTCGGTTGGCCGCGGCGCAGGTCGTCGTCATCCATGCAGGGCAGATCATCATGGATCAACGAATAGGCATGCAGCGCTTCGATTGCGCCCGCCGCCGGTCCGGCCTGCGCCGCGCTGCATCCACAGATCCGGGCGCTTTCCAACACCAAAAACGCACGCAATCCCTTGCCGCCACGGGTGGCATAGCGCATCGCCTGCGCGATATCGCTGCTTTCATTTGCGAGGGCTACGTCAATCCAATGCACCGCGACATCCTGCGCCGCGCCAAGGGCCTGCGGAAACGGCAACCGTGCGTTTGATCCGTCTATCTCAGAGACCTTCAACAGGTTTCGCCCCCACGGGATTGCCCTCGCCGTCCAAGGTAATCGCCGCCACCTTTTCTTCGGCTTCTTTCAGCTTGGCCTCGCACCGCGCCTTTAACGCCGCACCCCGTTCATAAAGCGCAATAGATTCGTCCAGCGCCACATCGCCCCGCTCCAGCTGGCCCAGAACCTTTTCCAGCTCCGCCATCGCAGTTTCAAAGTTCATCTCATCTACGGATGTCTCGGACATGTCAGTGCCTTTCTGTCAAATTCCCGGCCACATTAACGGCGAAGCGAAAGGCCTGCCAGATGCGCGGGTCATCTTTCTTTTTGGCCTTAAATATTTCGGGGGGTCAGGGGGGCTGGCCCCCCTTTGCCGCGCTGGCCAAACCCGCGCCTTTTATCAATCCGGCGCCAGCATATACCCCGCGCCGCGCACCGTTTGCAGGTAGCGCGGCTGTTTGGGATTGTCCTCAATCTTGCGGCGCAGGCGGGTGATCTGAACGTCCACGGCACGTTCCTGCGCCTGCCCCCGATCGCGGCCCAATTCCTCAACAAGTTTGGCACGGCTCAGAGGCACACCGGGCTGAGCGGCAAAGATCTTCATCAATTGCACCTCGGTGGCGGTCAGCCGGACCAGATCATCGCCCTGCCACATTTCACCGCGTTCCAGATCATACCGGATCGGCCCCAGCGACAGCACCTTGGGCGCGGCATCTTGCGCACTGGTATCAGGCATACGCCGCAAAATGGCGTTGATACGTAGCAGCAGTTCCTTGGGTTCAAACGGCTTGGCCAGATAATCATCCGCCCCCGCCTCAAGCCCTTCGATCCGGTTGCCAGTCTCGCCTTTGGCGGTCAGCAGCATGATCGGTGTCTGCATCGTTTCGCGCAGCGATTGGGTGAGCGACAGACCATCCTCGCCAGGCATCATCACATCCAGAACGATCAGATCAAAATCCAGCCCCGCCAGAATGCGCCGCGCATGGGCGGCATCGCGGGCGGCGGTGACCAAAAACCCGTTCCGCATCAGAAATTTCTGAAGCAGCGTGCGAATACGCTCATCGTCATCAACGATCAGCAGATGGGCGTCCATATCCATCATGATCCGCTTTCCTTGAGCCGCGTATAGCTCGCGCCCATTTCAGGATCCATCATCGCCTCCAATACCGTGCGAAATCCAGCCACCGCATCGGGACCGGCATCGCGGAATGCTGTGCGCATCCGGGCGCGTTGTGCATCAGACAAGGTCTGTTCCAGCGCGCGGCCCGCATCCGTCAAAAAGAGGTGCCGCTCGCGTTTGTCGTTGCGGCCCACCCTGCTTTCGACAAGACCATCTGCAATCAGGGTGCGCAACACACGGTTGAGTGACTGTTTCGTGACGCCAAGAATATTCAGCAGGTTGTTCACCGTGGTTCCCGGCGCCCGGTTGATAAAGTGGATGGCGCGGTGATGCGCCCGGCCATAGGCCATATCCACCAAGATACGGTCCGGGTCTGCGGTAAAGCCGCGATAGGCAAAAAACATGGCCTCTATGGCCTGCCTGAGCTGTTCGTCGGTCAGGAAAAGCAGGCTCTCGCCACTGCTGCCTGCGGGGCCGCGTCCGTCTGCCATAGTGTCCTCATATGTTGGTGTGCCAACATTACGTCAGCCTTGTTGACACTCCAAGGACGAAAGGCTAGAGAATCGCAGCTTTTGCGTAATTAAATGTCCGAAACGGTCATTTCTTGCGCAACAATCGAAAAATGACCCGCTAAGTTGGAGGAATGCAGATGGCTGGAGCATATGATGATCGGGATGGTTTCATCTGGTTGGATGGTGAAATGGTCAACTGGCGTGACGCAAATGTGCATATCCTGACCCATGCGATGCATTATGCGTCTTCGGTGTTCGAAGGCGAACGGGCCTATAACGGCAAGATCTTCAAGAGCCGCGAACACTCCGAGCGGTTGCGTCGCTCGGCCGAGATGATTGATTTCCAGATCCCATGGACCGTGGACGAGATCGAAGCGGCCAAGGTCGAAGTTCTGGCCAAGTCCGGCCTGTCCGATGCCTATGTACGGGCCATCGCATGGCGCGGTGCGGGCGAAGATATGGGTGTGGCATCGGCCCGCAACCCTGTTCGCCTTGCCATCGCGGCCTGGGAATGGGGCGCCTATTACGGCGATGCCAAAATGAAGGGCGCAAAGCTGGACATCTCCAAGTGGAAACGCCCGAGTCCCGAGACCATCCCAAGCCATGCCAAAGCGGCAGGCCTTTATATGATCTGCACCATGTCCAAACATGCGGCCGAGGCGAAGGGCTGTTCGGACGCAATGATGTTCGACTACCGCGGCTATGTGGCCGAGGCGACCGGGGCGAACATCTTTTTCGTGAAAGATGGCGAAGTACACACCCCTGACCCGGATTGCTTTCTCAACGGGATCACCCGCCAGACGGTTGTCGGGATGCTCAAGGAAAAAGGCATCACCGTTCATGAACGCCACATCATGCCGGAAGAGCTTGAAGGGTTTGAGCAATGCTGGCTGACCGGCACAGCGGCGGAAGTGACCCCTGTGGGCCAGATCGGCGATTTCAACTTTGAGGTCGGCGCCCTGACCCGCGACATCGCGGAAAGCTATGAAAAGCTGGTGCGGGTTTAACCCCGCACCGCGCTATTTGCGAAGCGCAGGCAGGCCCACGCCTGTGCTTTCAAACCCGCCATCTGATGCGATGATCTGGCCAGTGACATAGCTGGCCTTCTCGCTGCACAGGAACGCGATGACCTCACCGATTTCCTGCTCCGACCCATAGCGGTTGAGCGGGATCGCATCATGGTAGGCGTCGATGATGTCTTGGGTGTGTACGGCCATGGCCAATTTAGTCCGCACGGGGCCGGGGCAAACTGCGTTTGCCCGAATCCCATACTCCCCAAGTTCCGCCGCCTGTTGTTTGGTCAGGTGGATCACGGCGGCTTTGGATGTGCCGTAGGCCACGCGCAGGGTTGAGGCCCGCAAGCCAGAGATCGACGCGATGTTAACGATTGCGCCAGCGCTATCCTTGAGCGCCTCGGTCGCGGCTTGGGTCATCAGGAACACACCGTCCAGATTGGTTTCCATCACCCGCCGCCAACGGGCAAAATCCGTTTCTTCGATGGGCCCAAAATCAGCCACGCCCGCATTGTTGACCAAGGCATCCAGCCGTCCGAAATGATCAAGGCAGGCGCGGATCGCTTGAGGTGCGGCTTGCGGGTCGGAAACGTCAAACAGCAGATCCAATGCCTTGCCGTCAAACTCTGCCGCCGCAGATTTCAGGGCGTCAGCGTCACGATCCAGCAACGCAACCCGCCAGCCATCTGCGGCCATCAGGTGCGCCGTGGCCAGCCCGATCCCCCGCGCCGCGCCGGTGATCAGCGCGACCTTGGCTTGTGTGCCGTTCGCCATCAGAAATCCACACCGCGCTGGGCTTTGATGCCTGCCTTGAACGGGTGTTTGACCTCTGTCATTTCTGTCACCAGATCGGCATAGGCGCAAAGCTCTGGCTTGGCATCGCGGCCTGTGAGAATCACGCCGGTGTCTTTGGCGCGCGCATCGAGCCCAGCAATAACGTCTTCGACGCTGATGTATTCATAGCGCATCGCGATGTTGATCTCGTCCAGAACCACCAGATCATAATCGCCGCTTTCCATCATCTCGCGGGCCTTGGCAAAGGCAGCCTGCGCGGCGGCGATGTCACGGTCTTTGTCTTGGGTATCCCACGTGAAACCTTCGCCCATGGTGTGCCATGTGACTTCTTCGAGGCGATCAAAGAACAACCGCTCGCCGGTTTTCCATTTGCCCTTGATGAATTGCACCACGCCAACCCGCTGTTTCCAGCCAAGTGCCCGCACCACCACGCCAAAAGCGCTTGAGGTTTTGCCCTTACCTGCCCCGGTATGGACCAGAACCAGCCCCTTTTCCGGATCCTGAAGCTCTGCGACTTTTTTGCGTTGCTCGGCCTGACGCTTTTGCATCTTTTCTTTGTGGTCTGTTGTCTCGGACATGGGGTTCTCTCTCCTTTAGCCGGGGGTGCCTGGTGGGGGGACATTGGGCTTTGATTTGCTCCTGTCCACCCCCAATTGCCGTTCGCGCCAGATAATCAGCACACCACCCGCAATGACAAGCCCAGCACCCAGCAGAATCGTTGCGGTTGGCACTTCGCTGAAGACCACCCAACCAATAAGGCTGGCAAAGATCATCGAAGAGTAATCAAAAGGCGCGAGCATCGAGGCGCTGCCAAAGCGGAAAGACGACGTCACAAGGATTTGTGCAACACCGCCGATCAGGCCCGCACAGATGATCAGGCCCAGCACCTCAATGCCCGGCGCGGTCCATGTGAGGGCCGGTGTTTGAATGAGCCAACCCAACGGTAGGGTCAGCAGCGACAGGCAGGTGGCGGTCAATGAGAAGTAAAAGACGATAGCAGAGGTGCTGTCAGTTTGCACAAGTCGCCGGACGTGGATCTGTACCAAGGATCGCAGGATGGACGCGGCCAACACCATCAACGCGCCGTAGGTGGCGGCGGCACTGAAGTTTGCGCCCATAGACAAACGCGGGGCAATTACGATCATCACACCAATCAACCCAAGCGCCACGGCAGACAAGCGGAACAGGCGCACCCGCTCGCCCAGAAACAGGGCGGCGAATATCACGGTGAACATCGGCGTGGCATAGCCGATCGCGGTCACTTCGGGCAGGGGCAGAAGGGCGAGCCCGGCAAAGGTCAGGCCCATCGCGGTGGTGCCAAAGAGCCCGCGCCAGATGTGGCCAAAGAGATTGTTAACCTTAAGCCCGTCATGCAAATGCCCGCTTTGCCACAGCCAGAGGCCAATGATCGGTATAGCAAAGAGTGAGCGGAAAAAGACGGCCTGCCCGGGCGGTACGTGACCAGAGGCGGCCTTGATCAGTGCGGCCATAACCATGAACAGAAAGATCGCACAGAGTTTGAGCGCAATGGCGCGTCCGGGGCGGTTCTGGGTCAGACTGGCGGGCATGGCGGAGTCATGCGCCTCTGATCGGGAAAGTGCAAGCGCGTGGGCTGGGTGGCGGACGTTTTCAAAAAGTCCGGTCAGGAAAATTTGAGATTTTCCGCGCCCTCAGCCGATGATGCCGCGATTTTCTCCAACCTGCCCGCGGTGCAGCAGCAGGTGATCGAGGATCACACAGGCCATCATCGCCTCGCCCACCGGCACGGCGCGAATGCCCACGCAGGGGTCATGGCGGCCTTTGGTGATGATCTCGGTCTCTTCGCCGTTTTTGGTGATCGTCTTGCGGGTCGTGAGGATGCTTGAGGTTGGTTTAACCGCAAAGCGCACGACAATATCCTGCCCGGTGCTGATCCCGCCCAGAATACCACCTGCATGGTTGGACGAGTATCGCGGCTGGCCATCGTTGCCCATGTAAATCTCGTCCGCGTTGGCCTCACCTGTCAGCATCGCCGCTGACATGCCCTCGCCGATTTCCACACCTTTGACGGCATTGATGCTCATCATTGCGGCGGACAGGTCGGTATCAAGTTTGCCGTACACCGGTGCGCCGATCCCGGCGGGGACACCGCGCGCGACCACCTCGATGATCGCCCCGACGGAGGAGCCGGATTTGCGCAACCCATCAAGGTAGGTCGCCCAATCTGATGCGGCCTGTGCATCTGGCACCCAAAACGGGTTTTGCTCAATCTGGTCCCAATCAAATGCAGTGCGGTCGATCTGATGGGGCCCCATCTGGACCATGTAACCGGTGATCTGAACACCGGGCGCCATGGCTTTCATCGCCTCGCGGGCCAATCCGCCAGCTGCCACGCGGGAGGCCGTTTCACGGGCAGAGGACCGCCCGCCGCCGCGATAATCGCGAATGCCGTATTT
The DNA here is from genome assembly GCF_003054325.1 of Sulfitobacter mediterraneus. Classification (GTDB taxonomy): domain Bacteria; phylum Pseudomonadota; class Alphaproteobacteria; order Rhodobacterales; family Rhodobacteraceae; genus Sulfitobacter; species Sulfitobacter mediterraneus. Next base: position 368,076 of record NZ_QBKU01000001.1, on the reverse strand, counting down.
CTGGAAATAGGTGATGTCGGCATGACCGGGGCGGAACTTGTCCTTGATATCCCCGTAATCCTTAGAGCGCTGGTCGGTGTTTTCGATCATCAGCTGAATCGGGGTGCCGGTGGTTACACCTTCAAACACACCTGACAGGATCTTCACCTCATCGGCCTCGCGCCGCTGGGTGGTGTATTTGTTCTGCCCCGGTTTTCGTTTGTCGAGCCAGTGCTGGATCATCTCGGGCGTGACCGGCACACCGGGAGGGCAACCGTCAACCGTTGCGCCCAAGGCCGGGCCGTGGCTTTCGCCCCAAGTGGTCACGCGGAAGAGATGGCCAAAGCTGTTCATCGACATAAATGCACTCCTGTTGGGTCTGCATTAACGGGCGCAGTGCTGTGCCTCAAGGGGTTTTGGCTTGCATCCCTTTGGACATGCTCCTAACGATGGCGATACCTCGGGGGGCTCAATTGAGCTGAGATGTGCATTTGCATGGACCCGTAGAACCTGAACCGGTTAACACCGGCGGAGGGAAGGTCTGGACAAACATCCATCCTTTTTCCCTTTCGCCGCAAAAGGAGGATGCGATGAAGTATCTTACACTTGCAGCGGGCTTGCTTGGGGCCTCGGCAGCGATTGCCGAAACACCAGTGCTGACTGTTTACACCTACGACAGCTTTGTTTCTGACTGGGGGCCAGGCCCGCAGATCGAGAAAGCGTTTGAGGAAAACTGTGCTTGCGATCTGAAATTTGTCGGAATGGGCGATGGCGCGGCGCTTTTGGCGCGGCTCAAGCTCGAAGGCGCACGATCTGACGCTGATGTGGTCCTGGGGCTTGATACCGGCCTGATCGCGGCGGCCAAGGACACTGGGCTGTTCACTGAAACGGCTGTGAGCGCTGATTATGCCTTGCCGATCACTTGGGACGATGCCGTTTTTGCGCCCTACGATTGGGGTTACTTTGCCTTTGTTCACAACACGGACATGACCCCGCCCAAAAATTTCAAAGCGCTGGGCGACAGTGACGTGAAAATCGTCATTCAAGATCCGCGTTCCTCAACCCCCGGTTTGGGGCTGATGATGTGGGTCAAGGATGCCTATGGCGATGAGGCCGAGGCGATTTGGCAGGGCTTGGCAGACAATGTCGTGACCGTGACCAAAGGCTGGTCCGAGGCTTATGGTCTGTTCCTTGAGGGCGAAGCCGACATGGTGTTGAGCTATACAACCTCGCCTGCCTATCACATCATCGCCGAGGAAGACGAAAGCAAAGCCGCAGCTGTGTTTGACGAAGGCCACTATATGCAGGTCGAAGTCGCTGGGCGTCTGGCGAACAGGGATCAGCCAGAGCTGGCTGAAGCGTTTTTGAACTTTATGGTGTCTGACGCGGCACAATCCATTTTGCCGACAACCAACTGGATGTATCCGGCGGTGATGCCAAGCGGCGGCCTGCCCAAGGGGTTCGAGGCGCTTGTGAAGCCAGAAAACGCGCGATTGATCCCCGCCGAAGAGGTGCCAGCCATTCGTGATGCGGCATTGCAAGAATGGCTCGGCGCGTTGTCGCAGTAAAAAACGGTGCAGGCATCGGCGCTGCGATCTTGGTCGCGGTTCTGGTGCTTGCCGCTTTGCTCGCGGTGATGTCGCGGGCAGAGACCGGCGCAGGTTTGCTGCGCTCTGATTGGGCTGCTGTGCGGTTTACCGTTTGGCAGGCGGTTTTGTCTTCGGTGATTTCAACACTCTTGGCCATCCCGGTCGCCCGTGCGTTGGCACGGCGGCGGTTTGCAGGCCGGGCCTTGCTGGTGACGCTGCTGGGTGCGCCGTTCATTCTGCCCGTGATTGTGGCTGTGCTTGGGCTTCTGACGGTGTTTGGCAGATCCGGCTGGTTGAACCAATTGCTTGGCCTTGCCGGGGTGCCAGAGGTGTCGATCTACGGATTACACGGGGTGGTTCTGGCGCATGTGTTTTTCAACCTGCCCTTGGCGACACGGTTGATTTTGCAAGGCTGGCAAAGCATCCCGGCAGAGCGGTTTCGCCTTGCCGCGCAATTGCGGCTTGGACCACGTGGGATTTTCCTGACGCTGGAATGGCCGCTGCTGCGCCAAGTGGTGCCGGGGGTGGCGGCGTTGATCTTTGTGATCTGCTTGACCAGTTTTGCCGTTGCACTGACACTGGGGGGCGGGCCGAAGGCCACAACGCTTGAATTGGCTATTTATCAGGCGTTCTTGTTTGATTTTGACCTGTCACGGGCGGCACTTTTGTCATTGGTGCAGCTGGTGTTGGCGGGAGGTGCGGCATTGGCCGCATTGTGGATCATTCCGGCGATCTCGCTGGGCGGTGGTCAGGACCGAACGCTGCAACGTTGGGACGCGCGTGGAGGGTTGCAACGTGCAGGGGATGGGGCGGTCATCACTTTGGCGGCGCTGTTTTTGCTGCTACCGCTTGCGGCGGTTCTGCTGCGCGGCGTTGCGGGTTTGCCGCAAGTGCCTGCCGCAGTTTGGCAAGCGGCAGGGTTGTCGGTGTTTGTGGCGGTGATCTCTGTGTTGACGCTTTGCCTTTTGGCACTGCCGATGGCGGGCTGGATCGCAACCCGCCAGAGGGGCGGTGTGGAGGCAATAGGGTTGCTGGGCCTGTCTGCATCACCTTTGATGATCGGCACTGGCTGGTTCATTTTGATCAATCCGGTGATGAACCCGTCTGATCTGGCCTTGCCCGTGACGGCATTGGTCAATGCGATGATGGCCTTGCCCTTTGCGCTGCGGATCTTGGTGCCGCGGCTGCGCGATACATTGGCGGATTTTGGACGGCTTTCTGTGTCGCTTGGCCTGCAAGGCTGGCCGCTTTGGCGTTGGGTGATCCTGCCGCGGTTGCGGGGGCAATTGGGATTTGCAGCAGGCTTGACGGGTGCATTGTCGGTCGGGGATCTGGGCGTGATTGCGCTTTTTGCTGATCAGGACCGGACAACATTGCCACTGCAAATGTACCGGTTGATGGGCGCTTACAGAATGGAGGCAGCGGCGGGGGCTGCGTTGATCCTGCTGGCGTTGGCATTGGGGATATTCTGGATCTGCGACAGGGGAGGACGCTGGCATGCTGAGAGTTGAACAGGCGAAAATTGCGCTGGGCGATTTTTCATTGGCTGCGGATATGGCGCTGGAGCAAGGGCAGCGGTACGCCGTGATCGGCCCGTCCGGGGCAGGCAAGTCCACCTTGCTCGGTGCGCTTTGTGGCTTTGTGCCGTTGCAATCGGGCCGCATTCTTTGGCAGGGGCGGGATATTTCGCAGGACAATCCGGGCCAACGCCCCATGACGATGCTGTTTCAGGACAACAACCTGTTTCCGCATCTGACTGTGCAGCAGAACGTCGGCTTGGGACTGCGCCCTGATCTGCGGCTGTCCGGGGCAGAACAGGCCAAGGTGCTGGACGCGCTGCGCCGTGTGGGGCTGGCCGATCACAGTGCCAAACGCCCCGCTGCTTTGTCGGGAGGACAGCAAAGCCGCGCGGCGCTGGCGCGGGTGTTGGTGCAAGCGCGGCCGCTTGTTTTGCTGGATGAACCCTTTGCGGCGCTCGGTCCGGCGCTGCGCAATGAGATGCTGGATCTGGTGGCCGAATTGGTGGCCGAAACCGGCGCGGCGCTGATCATGGTGACACATGCCCCCGAAGACGTGCGGCGCATTGCCGATCAGGTGGTGTTTGTCGCCGAAGGCCGCGCCGAAGCACCGCAACCGGCGGCGGCGTTGATGGACAACCCGCCGCCGGCGCTGCGTGCCTATTTAGGCTGAGAGGCAGCGAAGTCTTTAGAGACTTCGGACCGTTTTCTTTGAAGGAAATGGATCATGCGGCCAATGCCGCTTTTGCCCCAGTGATGCCGAGGGCGGCGCGGGCGGCTTCTCGGCCCTTCTCCACAAAGTGATCGCGGTAGATCGCGTTGTGATGGTCAGTTTCCTGATAGTGATGCGGGGTCAGAGACACCGACAGCACAGGTACGCCAGTGTCCAAGCCAACCCGCATCAACCCTTCAACCACAGCAGCGGCCACAAAATCATGGCGATAGATGCCGCCATCTACAACAAAGGCGGCGCATGCGACGGCGCTGTATTTGCCGGTGCGGGCAAGGGTTTGTGCCATCAGCGGCATTTCAAACGCGCCGGGCACATCGACAACGCCGACTTGTGCGGCGGGGATAATTTCGCAAAATCCGTCCAATGCGCGATCAACGATATCGGCGTGCCATTGAGCTTTGATAAAGGCGAAGCGGGCGGGGGCTGTATTGCCATGTGTCATAATGATCTCCTTTGGTTCAGACACGTCCACCCAAGGCGATCACGACCACAGACAGGGGCATGGCCCCCGAATATGACGCATTCTCTTTCATCCGGACTATGACCGTCGGCTCTGGCATCTCACCAGATCTGCTGACCAACCCCTAGCGGGAGTTGCGCTCGCGGGCTCGCGGGGTCGTGCCCTGCATACCGCCGGTGGGGAATTTCGCCCCGCCCTGAGAATGGCGCCACGTTGCAATGTCGTGCAAAACTCTGCAAGAGCGAAAATGAGAGATTTGAAAAGGTACGCGCCATGCACCCCAATCCGATATTTCATGATGCCGACGATGCACGAAACGTTGCATTTGCCCGCGAGCGGGGCTTTGGCGTTTTGGCGGCACAGGGTGCGGATGCGCCCATGCTGAGCCATATTCCTTTCTTGCTGTCCCATGATGGGGCGGTTGCGGATCTACATTTGGTGCGGTCCAACCCGATTGCCCGCGCCTTGAAGGAACCGGTGCCTGTGACTTTGGCGGTGTCTGGCGCAGATACCTATGTGTCGCCCGATTGGTACGAGGTGGCAGATCAGGTGCCGACCTGGAATTATGTTGCTGTGCATCTGACGGGGGTTCTTGAGCGGCGACCGCAAGAGGAATTGCTGGCGCTCCTCGATCGGCAATCGGCCTTTTATGAGGATCGCCTTCTGCCCAAACCGCCATGGAAAACCACCAAGATGACACCGGATGCGCTTGAAAAGATGATGCGTATGATCGTGCCTTGCCGGATCAAGGTGACGGCTGTTGATGGCACATGGAAGCTGGGCCAGAACAAGCCCGATGCGGTGCGTGATGCCGCCGCAGGCCAGATCGAGGCTTATGGGTTTGGATCGGAGGCCCATGTCATTGGTGCCCTGATGCGCGGCGTCTCGAAGGACTGATTTGGTACAATGCAGTGATTGCGCCCAAGGAAATGCGGGGCAATACTTGAGCGATCAGTTCAGGAGACCTGCATGAAACTCGCCTATTCGCCGACCTCTCCCTATGTGCGCAAAATCATGGTTTTGCTACACGAAACCGGGCAGCTTGATGATGTCACGCTGGAAGAACAACATGGCACACCCTTGGCCCCGGCACCGGGGCTGTTGCCGCAAAACCCGCTGGGCAAAGTGCCCGCGCTGGAACGGGCAGATGGCCCAGCTATTTATGACAGCCGGGTGATTTGCGCCTATCTGGACGATCGCGCAAAGGCGGGCCTTTACGGCAGCGGCGCGGCGCATTGGGATCTTCTGACACTTGAAGCGACGGCGGACGGGATTCTCGATGCCGCGTTGTTGATGGTCTATGAAACGCGCTTGCGTCCCGAAGAGATCCGCATGGATGCTTGGGTTGAGGGGCAATGGGGCAAAATTGAACGCGCCTGTGCTGCATTGAACACACGTTGGATGAGCCAGCTGTCCGCGCCGATGAATATCGGGCAGATCGCGGTTGGCTGTGCGCTTGGCTATGTGGATTTCCGTTTGGACGCGCGTGGTTGGCGCAAAGGCAATGATGCATTGGCCGCATGGTACGAAAGCTTTGATTCGCGCCCTTCGATGCAGGCAACTGTTCCGCCAGCGGGTTAATTTTTGCTCAAACGGCTATTTTTCCGGTTTCTTCGGCAAACTGCGACCCTTTGCGCGGCATTGCCATCTGGACGGACTCGCTTTGGCCCGTTAGATACCGCTTGAAGTCAGGTGGCGCATTCGCGCCGCCTCTATGTCTGATGGCCCGTTTTGGCCGAGAAGTGGAGTAAACCCGTGTCCCAAGCAGATGATCACGCAGGCACCCGGAGGGATTTCCTGTATTACGCAACCGCCGGAACCGGTGCCGTAGCCGCCGGGGCTGTTGCCTGGCCGCTTGTCAATCAGATGAATCCATCTGCTGACGTTCTGGCGCTGTCCTCTATTCGTGTGGATGTTGCTGATGTTGAACCCGGCACCCAGCTGACTGTGAAGTGGCTCGGTAAACCGGTTTTCATCCGTCGCCGTACCCAAGAAGAGATCGACGAAGCCCGCGCCGTTGCGTTGGCTGACTTGCCCGATCCTGTGGCGCAGAACGACAACCTCGGTTCCGTGGATGCGTCCGACGAGAACCGCACGCTGGATGAAGCGGGCGAATGGTTGGTGATGATGGGTGTGTGTACGCACCTTGGCTGTGTGCCTTTGGGCGATGCCGGTGACTTTGGCGGCTGGTTCTGCCCCTGCCACGGTTCACACTACGACACCGCGGGCCGTATCCGCAAAGGGCCAGCGCCGACCAACCTGCCGGTGCCTGTCGCTGAATTCGTGGATGAAACCACGATCAAACTGGGTTAAGGGAGCACACCAATGTCTGGAATTCCTCACGACCATTACGAGCCAAAGTCAAACGGCGAAAAGTGGCTGCACAGCCGCCTGCCCATCGTTGGCCTGCTCTATGATACATTGATGATCCCCACACCCAAGAACCTGAACTGGATGTGGATCTGGGGTATTGTGCTGACGTTCTGTCTGGCGCTTCAGATCGTCACCGGTATCGTTCTGGTTATGCACTACACGCCGCATGTCGATCTGGCGTTTTCGTCTGTTGAACACATCATGCGCAACGTGAACGGCGGCTATATGCTGCGGTACCTGCACATGAACGGCGCATCGCTGTTCTTTGTTGCGGTCTATGCGCATATCTTCCGCGGTCTCTATTACGGGTCTTACAAAGCCCCGCGCGAGATCACATGGATCATCGGTATGCTGATCTATCTGCTTATGATGGCAACCGGTTTCATGGGTTACGTTCTGCCATGGGGTCAGATGTCCTTTTGGGGCGCGACTGTGATCACCGGCCTGTTTGGCGCGATCCCGTTCGTGGGTGAAAGCCTGCAAACATTCCTGCTGGGCGGACCTGCGGTAGACAACGCCACGCTGAACCGTTTCTTCAGCTTGCACTATCTGCTGCCTTTCGTGATTGCCGCGCTTGTTGCGGTTCACATCTGGGCCTTCCACAGCACCGGCAACAACAACCCAACAGGTGTTGAAGTCCGCCGCGGCTCAAAGGAAGAAGCAGAGAAAGACACGCTGCCGTTCTGGCCTTACTTCGTGATCAAGGATCTGTTCGCACTTGCAGTGATCCTCGCGGTGTTCTTTGCCATCGTCGGCTTTATGCCAAACTATCTGGGCCACCCCGATAACTACATCGAGGCAAACGCCCTGGCGACACCTGCGCACATCGTGCCGGAATGGTATTTCTTGCCCTTCTACGCGATCCTGCGGGCGTTCACCTCTGAGGTTTGGGTTGTTCAGATCGCGTCATTCGTGACCGGCGGTATTATCGACGCGAAATTCTTTGGTGTTCTGGCGATGTTTGGTGCGATTGCCGTGATGGCGCTGGTGCCATGGCTGGACACATCCAGCGTACGTTCGGGCCGCTATCGCCCAATGTTCAAATGGTGGTTTGCCCTGCTGGTGATCGACTTCTTCGCCCTGATGTGGCTGGGTGCGATGCCGGCCGAAGAACCCTACGCGAGCTTCTCGCTCATTGCGTCGGCCTATTGGTTCGCCTACTTCCTGGTGATCCTGCCGCTGCTTGGGGTTATCGAGAAACCTCTGCCGCAACCGGCAACCATCGAAGAAGATTTCGATGCACATTACGCCCACAAAGCCGATGCTGACGCAGCGGCCAACCCGGCGGAGTGAAGGACATGACAATGATCAAGAAACTGACCCTGTCCGCGCTTGTTGCGCTTGGCCTTGGCACTTCCGGCGCAATGGCCGCCGGTGGTGGTGAGCAGCACATCGAGAACATCGATTTCTCGTTTGACGGCCCTTTTGGTGCCTATGATGTGAACCAGCTTCAACGCGGTTTGCAGATCTACACTGAGGTCTGTGCGGCCTGCCACGGCCTGAAATACGTGGCGATCCGGACCCTTGGTGACGACGGCGGCCCACAGCTGCCCGAAGATCAGGTCATCGAATATGCCAAACAGTTCGAAGTGTTTGACGCCGATCTCGATGATTTCCGTGAAGCAACACCCGTGGACCACTTCCCGGAATCCAATCTGGAAACGGCACCTGACCTGTCGCTGATGGCGAAAAAGCGGGCCGGTTTTCATGGCCCCTACGGCCTTGGCATCAACCAGTTCTTCAAAGGTATGGGCGGCGCCGAATACATCGCGGCCCTGCTGAACGGCTATACCGGTGAGACCAAGGAACAGGCCGGTGTGACCTTCTACGAGAACACCGCATTCCCTGGTGGCTGGATCGCAATGGCGCCACCGCTGGATGATGAATCGGTCGAATTTGTCGATGGCCATGCCAACGATCTGCATCACCTGTCGGAAGATGTATCCGCTTTCTTGATGTGGACAGCTGAACCCAAGATGATGGCGCGCAAGCAAGCCGGTTTTGCCGGTGTGCTGTTCCTGACCCTGCTTTCGGTTCTGTTGTATCTGACCAACAAACGCCTTTGGGCACCGGTGAAATACAAAAACCGCGACTAAGCTGGCCTAAGCCGGAATTCAAAAGCCTCCGCAGGGAACTGCGGAGGCTTTTTTGTGATGTATCTAAAGAAACGCGCCCGAACTTTTCAAAGGGTTCAGACGGTGAGTTGGTTGCCGGATTGCCCGAGGATAGCAGTGGTGACGATCTGTCCTTCGGTCTGCGGTTTCGTGAAAGTCACCTCGGTAAACTGCTCTGTCCGGCCCATGGTCGGGTTTTCCATCAATATGCGATGGGTCTTGCCGATCTGCGCCTGCAAGTGCCGCTGCACCTGTGCATCGCCCGCGGCTCGCAATTGCGCCGCACGGGTTTTGATCACTGTCCCGTTCACCTGATTTGGAATCTTTGCGGCCGGTGTGCCATCCCTTTTTGAATAGGGGAACACATGCAGCCATGTCAGATCACAGTCTTTGACCAGCTTCAGCGAGTTCTCAAAATGGGCGTCTGTTTCCGTGGGGAAACCGGCGATGATATCAGCGCCAAAGGTCATATCCGGGCGTAGGCGTTTGGCCTCTTCCGTGAACCGGATGGCATCATCGCGAAGGTGCCGCCGCTTCATCCGTTTGAGGATCATGTCATCGCCATGCTGTAACGACAAATGCAGGTGCGGCATCAAACGCGGCTCTGTTGCAATGGCTTGCATCAGGTTTTCATCGACCTCGATACTGTCGATTGAACTGATCCGCAGGCGGGGCAGGTCCGGCACCAGCCGCAAGATGCGCATGACCAGATCACCCAGCTTGGGTGTTGCGGGCAGATCAGCCCCCCAAGAGGTCAGATCAACGCCTGTTAGCACGACCTCGTTAAAACCTTTGCCCACCAAACGCTTGATCTGATCCACAACAACACCCGCCGGGACAGAGCGGGAATTGCCGCGGCCATAAGGAATGATGCAGAAGGTGCAGCGATGGTCACAGCCGTTCTGGACCTGCACATAGGCGCGGCTGCGGGTGCCGAACCCGTCAATCAGATGTCCGGCGGTTTCAGTGACCGACATGATGTCATCGACCTGAACCGCCTCTGTTTCGCCGATAAAATCTGCCGCCAGCCCTTGCCATGTATCGGGACGCATCTTTTCGGTGTTGCCGATCACGGCATCGACCTCATCCATCTTGGCAAAGGTGTCCGGCTCGGTCTGTGCGGCGCAGCCTGTGACGATCAGGCGGGCCTCTGGATGGGCCTTGCGCAGCTTGCGGATGTCTTGGCGCCCTTTGCGCACGGCCTCTGCGGTGACGGCGCAGGTGTTGACGACAATCGCGTTCTCCAGCCCGGCCTGCCCGGCAAGATCCTTCATCGCCTCCACCTCATAGGCATTGAGGCGGCAACCGTGATTGGAAAATACGGGGGGTTTCATTTCAGGCTGTCCAGAAAGTCAGCAGTAAAGACGCCACTGAATACATGTGAGGTCGGTCCGGTCATCCAGACACCATCCTCGGCCCAGTTCAGATGCAAGGTACCGCCATCCAGATCAATGCGCACCTGTCGCCCTGTCAGTCCCCGCCGGGCCGCAGCAACGGCCGTGGCGCAGGAGGAAGAGCCAGAGGCCAGTGTCACACCAACCCCGCGTTCCCAGACCCGCATGCGGATGTGATCGGGGCCAATGACTTGCGCAATCTGCACGTTGGTGCGTTGGGGATAAAGCGGGTGATGTTCGATCCGCGGGCCGATCTCTTCGAGGTTTGCGGCCATCACGTCATCGACAAAGAAGGTGCAATGCGGATTGCCCATGCCCGTGGCGGTCGGGCTGCCATCAATAGGCAGGGTCAGCGTATCCATTTGCTCGGACAATGGCACTTCGGCCCAGTCCAGCTGTGGCTGGCCCATATTGACAGAGGTCAACCCGTTGCCCGCATCCTTGGCCGCCAGATCGCCGCGATCCGTGGTCAGGTGAAGGTCGGATTTCCCGGTCTCGTCCATGATGAACCGCGCAATGCAGCGTGTGGCGTTCCCGCAAGCGGCAGACAGTGAACCGTCTGAATTGAAAAAGGTCAGATGCGCATCGCCTTTGCCCTTGGTGATAACGGCAAGCTGGTCGAATCCCACGCCAAAGTGCCGATGACCGATTCCCTTGGCGATTTCGGGTGTGATCTCATGCGCTTGCGCACGCGCATCCACAACGACAAAGTCGTTGCCAAGCCCGTGCATCTTCATGAAGGGCAGATTATCGGTGTTTTCAGAGCACATTCGGCGCATATAACGATGCGCCGCGAAGTAATCCAGCATGTCCAGGCATTTTCCTGTTTTTGGGCTTGACCCTGCCCCTCTAGCTTTCTAGATACCCGCCCAGTGGGCCGTTAGCTCAGTTGGTAGAGCAACTGACTTTTAATCAGTGGGTCGCAGGTTCGAATCCTGCACGGCTCACCACTGAAATCCGAAAAGTATCAAGGGGTTGGTGAAACCACCCAATTTGGTCGCGGGTCGAGCGGCGCGCGCGATTCGTCTGCGCCCTTTTGAGCGGTTGGCGCTTTTGACCGTGTGAGTTGTTTTGGCAAACTGAGCTTACGCCGCATCCGCTTGCACCTCCGGCGAAGGGCAAGCGGTTGGCGACATCGAGTCAACGACTGCGAAAACCGATCAGATCTTGAACAGTGGCTGCAACAATCTTGGCAACAGCGCGTTGAAACGCAAAGGAGCATCCGTTGCGGCGAGACAGATACAAGGCGGGCCGGCATCCGCAATTGGAGTATGCTCCAGATCCTGATCGGCGATCTCAAGGTCGCCAACGCCGAAGCGCCCGGTTTCATCGCTGAAGCTGCCCTGAAGAACCAGCGTCAACTCCAACCCATTGTGCGAATGATCAGGCACCGCTTGTCCGGGCGGGATATAGAGCAATCGCACAGATCCCTCGCGATCACCGGACAGGATGCATTGCCGCACGCCAAGGCCCAATGATTTCCACCGTGGCGGCTTACCCTTGAGCGCCTCCATGACAGGGCCGGGATAGACGCCGGACCGTGCATAGGTCTTTTCGACCGGTGCGGGGGCGTCCAGCAGGGCCAGAGTGCTGTTCTTCAGATTGCCCGAGACAGCTTCGCTGTTCGCGGCTTCAAGTAGGGCGCCGCCCGCCATCTGATGCGCCTCGAAACCTGCGCGGCAGTCGAGGCACAGCGAAATATGCGCGGCCACGACCACGGCATAAGGATGGGGCAACGTTCCAGCGGCATAGGCCGCAAGCAGATCGTCGGAGATATGGTGATTGATTGCGGTCATCTAACGCATGTCCTTAAGCTCATGGCGCAACCGTTCCAGCCCCAGACGGATCCGGGATTTGATTGTGCCAAGCGGTAGGCCCGTCTGGGTGCGGATCTCCTGATGGGTCAGCTCCCCCAGATAGGCTTTTTCAATGATTTCACGTTGGTCGGGCTTGAGCAGCGACAACGCCTTTTTCAGTGCCCCTGCCTCTTGTTCTACGGCGAGGATCTGACCGGCATCTGGCTCGGTCTCGGGATCTTCGGCCAATTCTTCTGGCATGGGGCGGTTTTCTTTGCGGATCACGTCGATCTGGCGGTTGCGCGCGATCTGGTAGATCCATGCTGAAACCTGCGCACGCTCGGGATCGAACTGCGCCGATTTGCGCCAGACGGTCAGCATGACCTCTTGCACAATCTCTTCGGCTTGCCCGGTGCCGGTGCCGGACCGCATGATAAAACCTTTCAGGCGCGGTGCGAAATAATCAAACAGCATCGCAAAGGCATCGCGGTCGCGTTGGTCGCGTACCAATAGCATCCACGTTGTCTGTGGAGAGACTTGGGCGGACGGTTTCGTCACCTGTGTCATGTCCTTTCCAAACCGCGCCGGGGGCGGTTTGAGCGTGGGAGGGGTATCTAGGCTCGCAATCAGCATAATCTCATTACGGGGGCCGATAAAAGTCGGATCATTTTTGATCCAACTTTTTTTGCGCCTCGTAACACTAGGGAATAAGCACTGGAGCCTACATGTCATTTGATGCCCTTCCCATCCGCCCGCAACGTGTCGCTATCATTGGTGGAGGGATATCTGGACTGGCTGCGGCTTATCTTCTGTCGCCGCATCATGCGGTCACTCTTTATGAGGCCGCGCCGCGACTGGGCGGGCACGCGCGGACTGTGATGGCAGGCCGGAACGGGGATCAACCGGTCGATACTGGTTTTATTGTCTTCAACTATGCCAATTATCCGCATCTGACCCGTATGTTTCAGGATCTCGATGTGCCTGTCGCCAAAAGTGACATGAGTTTTGGCGCGTCGATCAATGACGGCAAGATCGAATATGGGCTCAACAGTCTTTCAGCGCTTTTGGCGCAGCCGCGCAATATGCTTCGGCCGGGGTTCTCGCGCATGGTGCGAGACATTTTGCGGTTCAACAAAAAGGCCGAAGCGATGACAGATGAGACCTCGCTGACCATTGGCGAGTTCATGGATGATCTGAGGCTTGGCGATTGGTTTCAGCGCTACTATTTGATGCCGCTGTGTGGTGCGATCTGGTCAACGCCGCCCGCAAAAATCCGGTCTTTTCCGGCACGTGCCCTCATCCAGTTTTTCCGCAACCACGCATTGCTAAGCACACATGGACAACACCAATGGTGGACAGTAGATGGCGGCAGCATCGAATATATCCGCCGTCTGGAGCAACATCTGCGCGGTCGCGGCGCGATTTTGCGCACCAATGCCCCTGTACAGGGTGTGCGCCGAAACGCGGTAGAAAGCACGGTTTGCACCGCAGATGCGCCGGATGAAACATTCGATCAGGTCATCTTTGCCTGTCATCCCGATCAAACATTGCGTCTGCTGGAGCAGCCAACAGCGCAGGAACAGGCGGCCCTGTCGGCGATCCGGTTTCAGGACAACCAGATGATCCTGCACCGCGATGAGGCGCAGATGCCGCGCCGCAAATCGGTTTGGTCCAGCTGGGTTTACAAGGCCGATACCACGCGGCCAGAGCCGGCGATCGGCGTGACGTACTGGATGAACCGGCTCCAGAATATCCCGCAGAATGACCCGCTGTTCGTCTCGTTGAACCCCTCCGACCCGGTGCCGGATGAATTGATCTACGACCAGAAAACATTCCGCCATCCGGTGTTTGATACCGCTGCCCTGAACGCGCAACAGCAGTTGCGTGATCTGCAGGGGCAAAACAACACTTGGTTCGCGGGCGCCTATACCCGCCACGGGTTCCATGAGGATGGTTTTGCCAGCGCCGCGCGGATTGCCCGTCTGATGGATCGGCAGTTCGCATGAGAACCGTACCCGAATATATCTCAGGGGTGACGACCCATACCCGTAAGGGTGCTGTGCGGCATGGTTTTCGGTACGGCGTTGATTACGTGATGATTGACCCAGAGCAGGATCAGCGCAGCCCGTTCTTGTTTTCCCGCAACAGGTTCAATTTCAGCGCGGTGCACGACGTGGATCATGGTGGCCCACTTGGGGCAGGCCGTGGTCCTGCGTGGGCGCGTGCGGCGTTGCGGGCCAATGGTCTGCCGGATCGCGGCGTGGATCTGCGTCTTTTGACCCAACCGCGGTTTCTGGGCTATGTGTTTAATCCGGTCAGTTTCTGGCTGGCCTTTAGGGGGGCGGATCTGGTTGCGGTGATTGCTGAAGTCTCCACGCCGTTCCATGACCGGCACAGCTATTTGTGCCACCTACCGGGTTTTGCGCCGATCACCGGCGAGAGCCGGATCGAAAAGCCGAAATGGTTGCACGTGTCGCCCTATCAGGACGTCGCGGGGCATTATCAATTCGGGTTCGACATTCGCGAAGACCAGATTGCGATCCGGATCATTCACAAAAACGGTGAGGAAGGTGTGGTCGCGACACTGTCCGGCCCCCGCGTACCGATGACCAGCCCAGACCTGATCAAAGCCAGCCTGCGCCGCCCCCTTGGAGCGATGCGCACCATTGGCCTGATCTATTGGCAAGCTCTGATCCTGAAACTCAAGGGGGCCAACTACCGGTCCCGCCCAACACCGCCCAAGACCGAGGTAAGCTGATGCTTTTTCTAACAAACCGTGTGAAGCGGGACTTTCTGGACACATGCGGCCGGATCAACACGGGCAGTCTGCGCCTGCGCACGCCAGAGGGCGAGATCTATGACTTTGGCGCGGGGTCTCCTGCTGCCGAGATGCGCATTTACGATTGGTCTGTTGTGACATCTATCGCGGCACGTGGCGACATTGGGCTGGGAGAGACTTATGTCGCTGGTCTTTGGGAAACCTCTTCAATCGCCGACTTGGTTGAGGTTGCCATTCTCAATCTGGATCAATTCCGCGGCTATGCCTATGCGGGGTTCTGGTCGAACCTGAAATACCGCGTGGTCAATCAGATCTTGCGCGCCAATTCACGCAGTGGCGCCGCGCGAAATATCCGGGCCCATTATGATGTTGGCAACGAATTCTACCAACTCTGGCTGGATGAAGGGATGACCTATTCATCAGCGATGTTTGCGGCGGGCGACAACGATCTGCTGCGGGCGCAGAACCGCAAGTATGATCGCATTCTGAACCGACTTGGCGAAGCTGAGAATGTGCTTGAGGTTGGTTGTGGCTGGGGCGGCTTTGCCGAGCGGGCTGCGGACAGCGGGCGTCATGTGACCGGCCTGACCATCTCGCGTAGTCAAAAAGGTTATGCCGATGCGCGCCTGGATGGACGGGCCGACATCCGGTTGCAGGACTATCGCGACAGTGCTGGGCGTTATGATGGCATCGTTTCGATTGAGATGATTGAAGCGGTTGGTCAAAAGTACTGGCCCACCTATTTTGCGATGCTCAAAAACCGGCTCGCCGAAGGGGGCCGCGCCGTGGTGCAGGCGATCACGGTCTCGGACGACTATTTCGACACATACCGCCGGACCGCAGATTACATCCGGCAGCATACCTTCCCAGGTGGCTTGCTGTTGTGCGATGGGGCGATCCGCGAACAGGCACGGCGGGCCGGCCTCAGGGTTACCGACAGCCATGCGTTTGGTCAGGACTACGCCCGCACCTGCGCGGTATGGGATGACCGTATCGAACAGCAATCCGGCAAGATCCGGGCACTTGGTTTTGACGACGCGTTCCTGCGCAGCTGGCGCTATTATCTCGGCGCTTGTGCGGCCTCGTTCAAGGCAGAGCAGACCAATGTGGTGCAAGTGGAGCTGAGCCATGTCTGACCGAGAAACCGTTTGGATCATCGGGGCAAGTGACGGGATCGGCGCGGCCTTGGCCCGCGCGTGGGCGGCCAAAGGCGCGCGTTTGATCCTATCGGCGCGGTCCGAAGACAAACTTGCATCTTTTGCGGCTGAACTGGGACCGGACCATGTGGCGCAGCCGCTTGATGTGTCGGATCGTGACAGCCTTGATCGGGCCGCGCAGGCGATTGCAGCACGTGGCCCTGTGGACCGGGTTGTGCATTTGGCGGCGATCTATGATCCGGGCAAGGTCGCAGACCTTGATGCAGAAAAGGCCGCGCAGATTGTCACCGTGAACCTCGCCGGGACGTTTCATGTGGCGCAGGTGGCGCCAAAGGTTCTGCGTGCAGGTGGGCAGATGGCGCTTTGCGGATCGGTGGCAGGCTACATCGGATTGCCTCAGGGGCAGATTTATTCCGCAACCAAGGCGGGGGTGATTAACCTTGCCGAGACCCTACGGGCAGAACTGTCGGGAAAGGTGGATGTCCGGCTGATCAACCCCGGTTTCGTTGAGACCCGCCTGACCGCTCAGAATGATTTTGACATGCCCGCCATGGTCACCCCCGAACGCGCGGCGGAGGAGATCATCAAAGGTTTGCTGGGCCGATCTTTCGAAGTGCATTTCCCGCGCCGCCTCACGTGGCCGCTCAAGTGGTTGAGCGCGCTGCCTTATTGGGCGGCGCTGCCACTGACCGGGCGTTTGACCCGCTGATCCCAGATTGATGAAAGAAGCAAAGCCATGAAAATTCTTGTTCTTTACCTGTCGACTGCTCTGGTATTTTTCGCGGCGGATGCCGTTGGCCTGAGGATGCTGATTAAGCCGGTGTTCGACCGGCACATCGCGCATTTGTATGCCGATCCGTTTCGTGTCGTTCCAGCGGCGGTTTTCTATCTTGGCTATGTCGCGGGGGTGCTTTGGTTCGTGGCGTTGCCTGCCCTGCGCGATGGTGACCCGGTTGCGGCTTTGATTGGCGGTGCTTTGCTTGGTCTGATGGCCTATGGCACCTATGAATTTACCAATTATGCAACCCTGCGGGATTGGTCGATGACGCAGGTTATCGTCGATAGCCTTTGGGGCGCGGTTCTCACCGGGTTTTCTGCATGGGCGGGGGTCATGATCACGCGGGCGTTGGTTTAGGCCAGCTACCGCAGCGGTCCGGTCCTCTATGCGGATGGCGATGCGGCGTATATTGTATCAGTGTCAACTGCATCACCAATAGGGAGGCCATAACATGGGCTTGCGTTTCATCTTCATGCTGACCCGCAACGACCGCACGGTGGAGGATGCGGCCGCGCATTTGGCGACCGCTTTGGCCTTGGGTGTGCGGCATGTGGGGTTCAAGGATGTCGGCCTGCCAGTGGCCGCGCTCAAGGAGCTGAACCAGACGATCAAGGCCAAGGGGGCGACGTCCTATCTTGAGGTTGTTTCTCTTGATCAGGACAGTGAAGTGCGCTCCGCCCGTGCGGCTGTTGAGATCGGGGTCGATGTCCTGCTTGGCGGTACACGGGTTGATGAGGTGCTGCCGGTTCTGGCGGGGCGGGGCATCGCCTATTATCCGTTTCCCGGTCGGATTGAGGGGCATCCCAGTGTCCTGCAAGGCAGCATCGAAGAGATCGCAAAAAGCGCCGCTGAACTGGCGGCGCGGGACGGGGTGGATGGGCTGGATCTGCTGGCCTATCGGTCCAATACCGATGTGCCTGCGTTGATCCGTGCGGTCTGCGCTGCCGCTGGTAAGCCGGTGATCGCGGCGGGTTCCATCGCTGATCCTTCGCGGATTGCCGATGTGCGGGATGCGGGGGCGGCAGGCTTTACCATTGGCACTGCGGCGCTTGATGGCCTTTATCCGGCTGAGGCTAATGATCTGGCCTCGCAACTGGGCGCAATTGTCCGAGATGTGGCAGAGCTGAACGGGCATATTTCACCCTTTGGCAAAAAGAGCCTCGACCGTGCATTTGGGTCATTCGAAGACACATGGTCTCCTCGGGTTGCGGGTCAGATCAACGACATGCAGATCAAACTGGTCAAACTGGAAGGGGATTTCACCTGGCATTTCCACCATGATGAGGACGAGTTGTTTCTGGTGCACCGTGGACGGCTTTTGATGAAGTTTCGCGACCGCGAAGAGATCATCGAAGAGGGCGAATTTATCGTGGTGCCGCGCGGCGTTGAGCATTGCCCCGTAGCCCTGTCAGAAAGTTGTGAGGTGGTTCTGCTGGAACCGGCCAGCACGGTAAACACCGGCACAGCCAGCGATGCGCGGACGGTTCATGATCTGGCGCGGGTCTGACACCGCCTAACTGTCAAAGGCATCCGCATAGGTTTCACGCAGCAGGTTCTTTTGCACCTTGCCCATAGTATTGCGCGGCAGGGTGTCCACGACGATCAATTTGCGCGGACATTTGAACCGCGCGAGGTCGGAGTTAAGCTGAGCCAAAATCGCCTCGCTGTCCGGCTCCGCGCCTTTTTCGCGTACAAGAATGCCCAGCGGCGCCTCACCCAGATCGTCATGTGGTACGCCGATCACAGCAGATTCAAGCACACCGGGTTGGTCATCCAACACCAACTCAACCTCTTTGGGATAGATGTTGTATCCACCCGAAATAATCAGATCCTTGCTGCGTCCGACAATCTGCACATAGCCCTGATCGTCGATCAGCCCCAAATCGCCGGTGATAAAGAACCCGTCGCTGCGCAGTTCAGCGGCGGTCTTCTCCGGCATCTGCCAATAGCCCTGAAACACATTTGGCCCGCGCACTTCGATCACGCCAATCTCGCCATCTGGCAGGGTTGTCCCGCTGTACTGGTCTGCCACTTTCAATTCTACCCCTGGCAAGGGATGCCCGACCGTTCCCGCGCGGCGGTCCCCGTCATAGGGGTTTGAAGTGTTCATATTGGTTTCGGTCATCCCATAGCGTTCCAATATCCGGTGGCCTGTTCGGGCCTCAAACGCCTTGTGGGTTTCCGCCAACAGGGGGGCAGACCCCGAGATGAACAATCGCATATGTGAGGTCAGATCCTTGGTAAAACCGGGATGATCCAACAGCCGGGTGTAGAACGTCGGCACCCCCATAAGGCTGGTGGCGCGGGGCATGAACCGGATCAATTCATCCACATCCAGCTTGGGCAGGAAGACCATAGATCCGCCTGAAAGCAGGATGATATTGGTCGCAACAAACAGCCCGTGCGTGTGAAAAATCGGCAATGCATGCAGCAGGACATCGCGCTCGGTAAAACGCCAGAACTCTTTGAGGGTTTCGGCGTTGCTGAGCAAGTTGGCTTGGCTCAGCATAGCGCCTTTGGACCGGCCTGTGGTGCCGGAGGTATAAAGGAACGCGGCCAGATCATCCGGTGATCTGTCTACTGCAACAAAGGTTTCGGACTGGGCCTCGGCCAAGTCTGCCAAAGTACCGCCGCCCGACCCGTCCAGCGTTTCGAGACGTGCCTGCGCATCCTTGGCCACGGGTGACAGACCGCTTGCTTTGGCCGGGTCACAGACTAGCAACTTCGCGCCCGAATTGCTGACGAAATAGTCTACTTCGGCAGGTTTGTAGGCAGTGTTCAGAGGGAGAAAGACCAGCCCTGCCTGTACGCAAGCGGCGTAGAGGGCCAGCGCATCCGCTGATTTGTCGATCTGCACGGCAACCCGATCCCCGGCAATCAGCCCGCATGCGGCAAATGCGTTGGCAAAGCGCGCAGTACGAGCCAGAAAATCCGCATGGGTCAGGGTCTGGCCGTCCGGCAAATGCAGAAACGGTGTGTCTTTGCCTTGGTGGCGACCAAACAGAGCATCAAAAAGCGGATTTGCCATCATCATTCCTTTGCGGAGATTTCGCTCGAATTTGCGCTATCGGCCCTGCGGCGTAAAGGGGCGCTTTGACGCTAGGATGAAACCTTTGCGCTGGCAGCGCTGGCGGCAAATTCGGCGGCCTCAAATTGCGTCAGGAACACTTTGCCGGTCATCTCTTGCAAGAAATGTTGTTCCCCCAGCCGGTCCATCACCGGGCCTTTGACCTCGGACAGATGCAGGCAAACGTTCATTTCCTTAAGGCGGGTGTTGATCATCTCAAGGGATTCCAATGCGCTGAGGTCAATCGCGTTTATGGCAGAGCATTGCAAAATCACATGCCGAATAGCTGGATCACGGGCGACGCGGTTGTGGATCTGATCCTCAAGAAATCTTGCGTTGGCAAAATACAGGCTCTCGTCCACCCGCAAGGTCACGACGGCGGGGTCGGTAATCACCTTGTGGCGCAAAATATTGCGGTAGTGTTCGGTGCCCGGCACGCGGCCCACTTCGGCGATATGCGGTTTGGATGACTTGTAAAGATGCAGCAGGATCGAGAGCAGCACACCGGCTGTGACACCCGCTTCGACGCCCATGCCGAGGGTCAGCAGGATCGTTATCGCCACGGCGGCGAAGTCGGATTTGGAGTAATGCCAGCTGCGGGACAGGATTGAGAAATCCACAAGGCTGAGCACCGCAACGATGATGGTTGCTGCCAGTGTTGCCTTGGGTAGGAAATAGATAAGCGGCGTCAGCAGCAGCGCTGCGATGGCAAGACCGATGGCGGTAAAGGCTCCGGCGGCAGGGGTCTCTGCGCCTGCATCAAAATTCACAACCGATCTGGAAAATCCCCCGGTGACAGGAAATCCACCTGTCAACGCCGCGCTGATGTTGGCCGCGCCCAGACCGATCAATTCTTGATCCGGGTCGATCCTCTGGCGCTTTTTCGCGGCAAGGGTTTGTGCGACCGAAATGGATTCCACAAACCCGATCAGCGAGATTAGGAAGGCAGGCAACACCAGTTGTTGCAACAGATCAAGCGGAACAGGTGGCAAGGTAAAGGGCGGCAAACTTTGCGGGACTGCGCCGACAATCTGCACGCCGCTTTGATTCAGATCAAAACCCCAAACCGCCAATGTGGTCATGACAACAACCGCGACAGGTCCGGCCTTGACCAAGGCGGATTTGACCCCATCGGGCAAACCAAGCCGCGCAAGCAGCGGCGCAAGACCTGTGCGCACCCAGAACAGGAACACGATCGCACTGGCGCCGATGATCAAGGTGATCCAATTTGTCTGCGGCAGATGCCGGATCAAGGTTTCGAGCAGGTCCAAAAGCGTATGACCCTGCGCGTCGATACCAAGAATATGTTTGAGCTGGCTGGCTGCAATCAACAGCCCGGATGCGGTGATAAATCCGGCAATCACCGGATGCGACAGAAAGTTTGCGACAAAGCCAAGCCGGAACAGGCCCATCGCAAGCAGGATCGCACCCGACAAGGCCGCAAGGGTCAGGGCCGCCGCAGCATATCCGGCGCTGCCCTGCGCAGCGACTTCGCCCAAGGTGGCGGCGGTCATCAAGGATACAACCGCCACAGGGCCAACCGCCAAGGCGCGGCTGGTCCCGAACACCGCATAAAGCATGATGGGCAGGATTGAGGCGTAAAGCCCTGCCTCGGGGGGCAGGCCGGCAAGCAGGGCATAGGCCAAAGACTGCGGGATAAGCATGATCGTGACGATCACTGCTGCCATCAGGTCATTGCTGAAACTGCTGCGGTCATAGGTGCGGCCCCAGCTGAGGATAGGCAGAAATCGGGCGAGGGATGTATTCATGAAATGGTCCGGCAGGGCTGCGCGAGTGGCGCAGGAACAGAGTGATCGTTTCCCACTAGTATAGCTCAAAGATGTCCGAGTTTCGGTGACTTAGTCACCTTGCTTGCCGAATTTTGAACTTAGGTTGGAAGCGGCGGGAAGCCGGGCACCCAAACCCTGTTCATGCGATTTTGGGCTGTTCATTGATGCGGTTCTGCCGCAGCTTGGGCGCAGTTCAGACAGCACAGTGAGGATGAAACGTGACCCTGCGACCTTTAGGCATAGATCCCGGCTTGTGTTTCATCGGCGGCCAGTGGGGCCCAGTGGATGGCGGAGATACCATACCGCTGCGCAACCCGTCTGATGGATCGACCTTGTGCGCAATTGCACGTGGCGGTGCAGCGGACGTTGATCGCGCTGTTGCAGCGGCCGAGGGCGCGCTTTCGGGTGACTGGGGCCGGATGCCACAATTTGAACGGGGCCGGATCTTGCAAAAGACCGGCGCGATGGTGTTGGAGCATGTGGACGAACTGGCCGAGCTTGAGGCGCTGGATGTTGGCAAGCCGCTCAAGCAGGCGCGAGCCGATGTGATCGCCCTTGCGCGGTACATGGAGTTTTACGCCGGTGCGGTTGATAAGATCCACGGCACGACCATTCCCTATCTCGATGGGTATACCGTCTATACCCTGCGGGAGCCGCATGGGGTGACGGGGCATATCATCCCCTGGAATTATCCGATGCAGATCATCGGGCGGTCTGTTGGGGCGGCTTTGGCAATGGGCAATGCAGCGGTTTTGAAACCGGCAGAAGAGGCATGCCTGACCGCGCTGGCCTTTGCCGAGATTGCCCGCCGCGCCGGTTTGCCGGACGGGGCATTGAACGTGGTTCCGGGGTTGGGCGCGGAGGCGGGCGCGGCCCTAGCCGGTCATCCGGGTGTCCGGCATGTGTCATTCACCGGCTCCGTCGGGGTTGGCAAATTGATCCAGACAGCGGCGGCGGCCAATGTGGTGCCTGTCACGCTTGAGCTGGGCGGCAAATCCCCGCAGCTGGTGTTTGAAGATGCGGATGTGGATGCGGCGCTGCCGTTTCTGACCAACGCGGGCATTCAAAATGCGGGTCAAACCTGTTCGGCGTCTTCGCGTATTTTGGTGCACCGCAGTCGGTATGACGAAGTGTTGAGCGGTATGGCGGAACGGTACTCTGCGCTGCGTGCTGGTCCTGCGATGCATGATCTTGATGTCGGGCCGCTGGTATCAGCGCGGCAAAAAGAGATTGTTGAAGGGTTTCTGATCAAAGGCAAAGACCTTGAGCTCGCGGCACAAGGGCAGGTTGTTTCGGATGCGCCTGCGGGTGGCGCCTATGTTGCGCCGACCCTGTTCGCGGGTGTGAAGCCGGATCACCTGTTGGCGCAGGATGAGATTTTTGGGCCGGTGCAGGTCGTTATTCCATTTGAGACTGAAGAAGAGGCGGTTCAGATCGCTAATGGCACGGCGTTCGGGCTGGTTGCTTCGGTCTGGTCGCGCGATGGTGCGCGGCAGATGCGGCTGGCCAAACGGCTGCGGGCGGGGCAGGTGTTCTTGAACAATTATGGCGCGGGCGGCGGTGTGGAACTGCCCTTTGGCGGCACGGGTCTGTCCGGACACGGGCGCGAAAAGGGCTTTGAGGCGCTTTACGGATTTTCACAACTCAAGACCGTCGCGGCGCTGCACGGCTAGGAGGATCAAATGAGACTAAGCAACAAAACAGCAATCGTCACCGGCGGTGCATCAGGGTTTGGCGCGGGCATTGTTCGCAAATTTCACGCCGAAGGGGCCAAGGTTCTGATTGCGGATCTGAACACCGAACTGGCAGAGGAATTGGCGGCAGAACTGGGCGATGGGGTGCGGGTTTGTACCACCAATGTGGCCAAAGCCGCAGATGTAGATGCGATGACGCAGGCCGCATTGTCGGCATTCGGGCAGATCGACATTCTGGTCAACAATGCAGGCACCACACATTTGCCCGCACCGATGGAAGAGGTCAGCGAAGAGGATTTTGACAAGGTTATCGCCGTTAACGTCAAATCGGTTTACCTGACAGCAAAATCCATTGTGCCTTTGATGAAGGCCCGCAAAACCGGGGCGATCTTGAATGTGGCTTCAACCGCAGGGGTCAGCCCGCGACCACGACTGAACTGGTACAATGCCTCCAAAGGGTGGATGAACAACGCGACCAAGGGCATGGCGGTCGAACTGGCCCCCGTCGGGGTGCGCGTCAATGCGATCAATCCGGTTGCAGGTGAAACGCCGCTGTTGAAGATGTTCATGGGCGAAGACACACCCGAAGTGCGGGCCAAATTTCTGTCGACCATCCCGCTGGGCCGGTTTTCCACCCCCGAAGATATGGGCAACGCCGCCTGCTATCTGTGTTCGGACGAGGCCAGCATGGTTACGGGCGTCTGCATGGAAGTTGACGGCGGGCGCTGTATCTGACGTCATTCGGAGGCGTTTGAAACGCGCCCCTCTGGTAATCTTCCGCAACTCCACTACATATAATATATGAGATCATTCATGCCGCTTCATCGACTGCTTCTTGCGCTGGTTTTCAGCATCCTACCGGTTTTGGCTTTGGCCGCTGAAATTGGCCGTTTTGCAGGTGTCTATGAAGGCAGTTCTGAGTTTGTGCAGGACGGCGAGGCACAGCGCCGCGATCTGAGCACCACCATCAAACCATCAAAAACGGGTTTTGAGCTGAGCTGGACATCGGTTAGCTACAAAAGCGATGGGCGGATTAAGCAGAAGGTCTATACCATCGAATTTGTGCCAAGTCCTCGCGATGGCATCTACGGCTCTGCGATGAAAACCAATGTGTTTGGCAAGCCTGAGCCACTGGACCCCCTCAATGGTGAACCGTTTGTCTGGACCCGGATCAGTGGCGACACATTTTCGACGTTTTCGCTTTTTATCAACGAGGCTGGCGAATACGAAATGCAGGAATATCACCGCACGCTGGCCGACGGCGGGCTCGATCTTGTGTTTCGTCGGGTCAAGCAAGGCGCGATAGAACGTGAAATCAAGGCATTCCTGTCCAAGGTGAAATGAGCACATCTTTCTGATTGAGCTTAGCCTATCTTTGCTCCTTCGGCGATGGTGCGTGGGCGCGCATTTGTTTCTTCAATCCCGTAACCTGCTGCCGCTTTGTACTTATCAGCATGTGCGGCTAGCTCTTCCTTGCTCATCACTTCGGAAATGTCGGTGAATGCGCCATCTGCGCGTTGCTCGACCAGATCCAGAATGGAATCCGGGCCCGCGACACGGTTCATCAAGGTCACCTGCGCCGTCTGCGGGCGCATCTCGGCTTCATAAACTTCCAGCGCCTTGGGCCCGATGCCATGCGCCAGGAATGCCGCGCCCAGTTTGCGGGCGTCGATAATGGCCGACCCTGCACCGTTCGATCCCACTGGATAGGCGGCATGGGCGGCATCGCCCATCAAGGTCACGCAGCCCTGTTGCCAGTTGTCCATCGGGTCACGGTCCACCATGGGGTATTCATAGACTTTGCCAGCCTCGCGGATCAATCCGGGCACATCAATCCAATCAAGATCAAACACCGAAAACGCGGGCAGGACATCGTTTTTGTCAGCTTCGCGGCTCCAGTCTTCTTTGTTCCAATCGGCGTCCGGATCTTGCAAGAGTGTCGCAATCCAGTTGATCTCTGCAAGGCCGGTGTCTGGGTCAGGCTTTGAAATCGGATAAGACACAAAGCGCAGACCTTTTGATCCGATCATCACCATGGACGCACCGGTCTTGAACGGTTTGGCCAGCGTTGTGCCGCGCCACATGATTGTGCCGCCCCATTTTGGCGGGCCTTCGTCCGGGTCGATCTGGCCCCGGATCGCAGAGTGGATGCCATCGGCTCCGATCACCACGGAACCGTCCATTGACCGGGTTTCGCCATCCGCGCTGCGCAGATGCAAGGTCGCGCCTGCGTCTGTGTCCTCAAACCCGGTTGCGGCCCAGCCGGTTTCAACGGCATCCGGCCCGGCCCGTTCGATCAGCGCGTGATACAGCATCATGTGCAATTTGCCCCGGTGAACAGAATACTGTGGCCAGTCATAGCCCGCCCAATGCCCGCGTGGTTCGGTCCAGACATGCACGCCATGGCGGGTGAACATCCCGTAATCTTGGGTGCGCACACCGATCTGTTCCAGTTCGGCTTCGAGACCTAGATCAATCAATTCGCGGACAGCGGTGGGTTGAAGGTTGATCCCGACGCCCAAGGGCCGCAGCGTTTGAACCGCTTCGAACACTTTGAAGGGCACACCGATCTGATGGCAGGTCAACCCCAGTGCAAGCCCTGCGATCCCGCCTCCGGCAATAAGAACTGTCATAACTCTGCCTCTACGATTGTATTTGGGCATAGGGTGAGAATGCTGCCGTAACTGTCAAGAGCAGGGCAGGTTTAAGGCAAAGGCTGCGTATGCGAATGCCCCGCAGCTGCGACAGAGCCATCGACAATTCCGGCACAAGATAGCCCCATTCAGGGTCAAAATGGCCCATGAATTTCAGTCCTCGAAAGCCAGTTTTCGGCTTTTGAAAATGGAGGTGCCGAAACGGCTGAAAGCCTTGCAAAGCCGCAAATAGCCCCCCAAGAACAGTCATAATCTACTGTTTTCCCTTTGGCGGGCGCAGAGGATTTGCCCTCATTCTTTCGAACAAAGGACCGCATGAAATGGCCCCGACTTACCTGAAAAAAGCCAGCATGACAGCGCAAAGCGGATCGTCCGATGTTCAGAACACGGTACAAACCATCCTGTCTGACATTGAAAGCGGCGGCGAAGAAAAAGCGCTTGAGTATGCGGCCAAGTTTGACAAATACGCCGGAAATATCCTGCTGACAGAGGAAGAGATTTCCGCCGCCTCCGCGTTGGTGTCCGATCAGGTCAAGGCCGATATCCGGTTCGCCCATGACAATGTAAAGCGGTTTGCAGAGGCGCAGAAATCCACCATTGGCGACGTTGAGATTGAGGTCGTTCCGGGATTGACTGCGGGCCAAAAGGTGATTCCGGTGGATGCTGTGGGCTGTTACGTGCCTGGCGGGCGTTACAGCCATATCGCCAGCGCAATTATGACCGTAACAACCGCCAAGGTGGCAGGATGCAAACATATCATGGCCTGCTCGCCGCCGCGCCCTGATGTGGGTATCAATCCTGCGATTATCTACGCGGCCCATGTGTGCGGCGCGGACAGCATCATGGCTATTGGCGGTGTGCAGGGCATTGCGGCGATGACCTTTGGTCTGTTTGATCAACCCAAGGCGAATATTCTGGTGGGTCCGGGCAACCAGTTTGTCGCCGAGGCCAAGCGCATTCTTTATGGCCGCGTCGGCATTGATATGGTGGCCGGCCCAACCGACAGCCTGATCCTTGCCGATGCCAGTGCGGACGCGCATATCGTCGCGACGGATCTCGTTTCGCAGGCTGAGCATGGCTATAACTCACCGGTCTGGTTGGTCACGGATGACCGCAAGCTGGCGGATAACGTGATGGCGATGGTGCCGGGGATGATCGATGATTTGCCACCTGTGAACCGGGACAGTGCATTGGCTGCGTGGCGAGATTATGCCGAGGTTGTTCTGTGCGCCGACCGCGAAGAGATGGCAGTGGTGTCTGATATCTATGCGCCCGAACATTTGACGGTGCAGGCCGAAGATCTGCCATGGTGGTTGGACCGGTTGACGTCTTATGGATCACTGTTTCTGGGCGAGGAAACCACAGTTGCCTTTGGCGACAAGGCCAGCGGCACAAACCACGTTTTGCCAACCTCCGGGGCGGCGACATATACGGGCGGTTTGTCGGTTCACAAATACATGAAAATTGTCACCTGGCAGCAGGCAACCCGTGAGGGCGCCCGCCCCGTGGCTGAGGCGACGGCCCGCATATCGCGACTGGAGGGCATGGAAGGTCACGCGCGATCTGCCGATGTCCGCCTTGCAAAATATTTCCCGGATCAGCGGTTTGATCTTGGCGCTGCCAGCTAAGTATTGTCGCTTGTGGTATCATCTGAATTCTCAGGACCGAGAGGAGTTTAACTTTGTCCATATCCAAACAAATCGTTGATGACTTTGTCGCCAATGACATCTCATTTGTAACGACCGTGCCGTGCAAGCAGTTGGCTGGCGTGATTGACGAGGTCGAAACCCGGCCAGAGATCTACCACATCCCATCCAACAAAGAAGACGAGGGCATGGGGCTTTGTGCTGGTGCTTTCATGGGCGGCAAACGCCCCGCCATCATCATGCAGAACACTGCGATTGGTGTGACGGTGAACACGCTGGTAACTCTGACGCAGTTCTACCGGATGCCTCTGCCCATGCTGATCAGCTATCGCGGCGAGCTGAAAGAGCCGGTCGCCTGTCAGGTTGAAATGGCGGTGCATACCAAGGCGTTGCTCAATCAGTTGAACATCCCGACCTATCATTTCCACAAGCAAGAAGATGCGCAGGAATTGGATGCGATCCTGAAATATACATTCATGTGCAACAAGCCGGTCGCCATCCTGACCGATGCAACATTCTGGGGAGGTTACTGATGATCCGTTCCGAAATTCTTAAAGAAATCGCACCGATCCTGCGGGACCAACTGGTGATCTGCAATATTGGCCTGCCCAGCCAGGAATTGCATATGATCGACGATCAGCCGACCAATTTTTACATGTTGGGTACCATGGGCCTTGCGTCGTCTATCGGGCTTGGCGTGGCTTTGGCGCAGGACAAAACGGTCATCGCGATTGACGGTGACGGGTCTGTGTTGACGAACTTTGGCACCTTGCCGACCATTGCCAACAATGTGGCAGACAACTTTGTTCTAATGATCATCGACAATGGGTCTTATGGATCAACCGGGGATCAGCCGACCTATGCGGGCAAGAAGACATCGCTGGCCGCTGTGGCGACAGCCTGCGGCTGTGAGAATGTGGTCGAAGTGCAGGACAAGGACTGCGGTCCGGCACTTGAGGCAGCGATTGCATCAAAGCAAATGACGATCATGGTGGTGAAATGCGACAGCGGTAATATCAAAGTGCCGGTGATCACCAAGGATCCTGTGGTGATCCGCGACCGGTTTATGAATGCCGTAGCATCCTGATCTGAAATCATAAACTCTGTTTATTGGCGCGTACCCTGACCGGGTGCGCGCCTTTTTCTTGGCCGTGTCGCGATTGGTCTTGACGGGCCCCGCGCCGCGCTTGTCTGCTTGACCCTATCAGCACGAGGGGAGAGCGGGCATGAAATCGCATTACAGAGTGGTTGTTATCGGTGGCGGCGTTGTTGGGGCATCCGCGCTTTACCATCTGGCCAAACTTGGCTGGAGCGATGTTGCGCTGGTGGAACGTTCGGTCCTGACCGCAGGATCAAGCTGGCACGCCGCCGGCGGTATTCATGCGCTGAATGCTGATCCCAATATTGCGGCCTTGCAGGCCTATACCATTGATCTGCTGAGCGAGATCGAAGAGGAAAGCGGCCAGAACATCGGGCTGCATATGACCGGCGGCTTGACGATGGCAGGCACCCCTGACCGATGGGAATGGCTGCAATCGGCGTACCGCACGTTTCAGTCCATCGGCATCGAGGATTGCCGTCTTGTCAGTGTCGAAGAGGCGGTCGCGCTGAACCCGATCATGTCCGGTGACGGGCTGTTGGGCGGCATGTGGGCTGATCGCGAGGGGTATATTGACACCACAGGCACTGTTCATGCCTACGCTGGCGCGGCCAAAAAACGCGGTGCAACTGTGATCGAAAACAACCGCGTGCTTGAGCTGAACCAGACCCTCCAGGGGTGGGAAGTGGTGACAGAGAAAGGCACAATTTCTTGCGAACATGTGGTCAATGCAGGCGGCCTTTGGGCCAAACAGGTGGGCCGGATGGCGGGGGTTGAATTGCCGGTTGCGCCGCTCAAACACCATTACCTGATCTCCGACACAATTCCGGCGCTTGAAGCACTGGATTTCGAGGTGCCGATGACTGTGGACCTCGAAGGGTTCACCTATCTGCGGCAGGACCAGAAAGGTGTTCTGCTGGGAATTTATGAGGTGAATACCGAACATTGGGCGATGGACGGTGCCCCGTGGGACTACGGGATGGAGCTGTTTCAGGAAGACACGGACCGGATCGAGCATGAGCTGACGCTGGGATTTGAGCGTTATCCCGCGTTGCAGGATGTGGGTGTGAAAACATGGGTCAACGGCGCGTTTACCTTTAGTCCCGATGGCAATCCCTTGGTTGGCCCGGTTCCGGGCAAGCGTGGTTATTGGTCGGCTTGTGCGGTTATGGCCGGGTTCCTGCAAGGCGGCGGTGTTGGCAAAAGCCTTGCAGAATGGATGATCCACGGAGAGCCGGAGGCGGATGTCTATGGCATGGATGTGGCCCGTTACGGCATCTGGGCCGAGAACAAACAGTACATCGCGCAGACCACCGGGCAGTTTTATTCGCGCCGCTTTGTGATGACCTATCCGAACGAACAACTGCCTGCGGGCCGCCCGATTAAAACCACTGCAGCCTATACCGATATGACGACGGCGGGCGCAAAATGGGGGCAAAGCTGGGATCTTGAGGTGCCGCTGTATTTTGCACCGCAGGGGTTTGAGGAAACGCCGTCTCTCAAGCGGTCGAATGCCCATGATATTGTCGGGGCGGAATGCCGTGCGGTGCGCGATGGCGTTGGTCTGCTGGACATCACCGCGTTTTCCCGGTTCGAGGTTTCTGGCCCGAATGCAGAAGGCTGGCTCAACCATCTGATGGCATCCAAACTGCCTGCGCCGGGGCGTGCGAAACTGGCGCCGATGCTGGGGCAGGATGGGCGGCTGAAGGGGGATCTGACGATCTTCAATTGGGGGGATGGCACATGGTGGATCACCGGATCTTACTACCTGCGCCAATGGCACATGCGGTGGTTTAACGATCATATGCAGGACGGCGTGAACCTGCGCGATCTGGGTGACGAAATGGGCGGGCTGTCGCTGGCTGGTCCCAAGTCACGCGAAGTGTTGCAAGCGGCGTTGAGCGATGGTGATCTGGAAGCCCTGCGGTTTATGGGCTGTGCGCAGATGGACGTGGGGTTGATCCGCTGCAAAGTCGGCCGATTGTCAGTCGCGGGAGAGTTGGGATACGAATTGCACAGCCGCGCCGGTGACCTGAAAGCCCTGCGTGATCACCTGCTGGCGGCGGGGGCAGATCACGGCATGATCGAATATGGGTTCAACGCCCTGTTATCGCTGCGGCTTGAGAAAAGCTTTGGCATCTGGTCGGCGGAATTCACCCAAGGCTACACGCCGGGCATGACGGGGATGGACCGTTGGATTGACTGGTCCAAAGATTTCATCGGCAAAGATGCAGCACTGGCAGAGCGGGACGGGGCAGGCCCGGACAAGTTGTTGGTGACACTTGAGATTGATGCGCTGGATGCGGATGCCAGCGGGTATGAGCCGGTTTGGCATGACGGGCGCAAGGTCGGTTTTGTGACCTCTGGCGGTTATGGGCATTGTCTGGGCAAATCGCTGGCGATGGCATTGGTTGACCGCGGCAGCGCTGCCGAGGGCACAGCACTTTCGGTGCATGTGGTCGGGGTGGAACGGCCTGCAACGGTGATCGCAGCGTCACCTTATGATCCGCAGGGGCAGGTGATGCGCGGATAATGGTTTTGGGCAGAGCGTTGGAAGGCTGCTCTGCCCCATGCGCCGATCAGCTGAGCAGTGTCGCGATCTTCTCTTTGGCCTGTACTGCTGCCTTCTCCTTGACTGGACCGTAGCCTCGGATCTCCATCGGGGCGGTCAGAACGGCAAGAGCGGCCTCTTCGTTCAGCGCGCCGTTGCCAACCTGCGCCATCACCTCTTCAAACCAACCGATCAGCGCGACCTCCAGCTTGCGATCTGCACCATAGCGGAACACATCGGCCCAAGTGCCGCGCAGGCCTTTCATCCGGGCCAGCAGGCCAAAGGTCTTGCCCATCCATGGGCCAAACGTCGTTTTGAAAGGCCGCCCGCGTGTGTCTTTGCCCGTTGGCCAAAGCGGCGGCGCGAGATGGTATTTGACCTTGTAGTCACCTTCAAAACCCTGCGCGATCTGATCGGTGAAGCCCGATTGGGTATGCAGACGCGCGACCTCATATTCGTCTTTGTACGCCATCAATTTGAACAGGGATTTGGCCGCCGCACGGATCATATCCTCGCTCGCCCCGGTTTGCGCAAAGCTCTCAAGCTTTGATTGGTAGCGGGCGGCATAGGCGGCATTCTGGTAGTCGGTCAAAAATGCCATGCGCCGCTCGATCAGGGCAGAAACGCTTTCATCTGTTGTCGGCGCTTTCTCGTCCTGCGTCAGCAGTTCGGGGTTGTCGGCCATGATCCGGCCATAGGCAAAGGCGATTTTGTTTTTGTCTGGCGCAACGCCGTTCAATTCAATCGCCTGATAAAGTGCATCAAGCGAAACAGGCACCAAGCCCTTTTGCCAAGCAAAGCCGAGCATCATGACGTTGGCAAACACCGCATCCCCCATCAACCGCTCTGCCATTGCGTTGGCATCAAAGGCTGACAGGTTTTCCGCGCCAACCACGCCCGCGATCACATCTTCGCGGGCATCAACGCGCAGATCGGCATCCCGATTCAGCACCAGATCACCGGTCGGCATTTCGGCACGGTTGAGAACGATCCGTGTGCCCTTGCGGTAATGTGCCGAGGCTTTGGGTGCGGAGCTGACCACCATGTCACATCCGATCACCGCATCCGCGCTGCCGTCATCAATGCGCACCTGATGCACGGCATCGGGGCTTTCGGCCAACCGGACATAGCCCAGCACAGTTCCGAATTTCTGGGCAAATCCGGTGAAATCCAGCACGCTTGCACCTTTGCCTTCGAGATGGGCCGCCATGGAAATCAGCGCACCCACGGTCACAACCCCGGTGCCACCCACGCCGGTTACAAGCAGGTCAAACGGTTTTTCCAGATTGGGCAGTTTGGGGCGGGGCAGGTCTGCGACCATACTATCCACATCCAGGCCTGCCCCAGATTTCTTGCGCCGCTCGCCGCCCTCGATGGTGACAAAGGAGGGGCAGAAGCCGTTGAGACAGGAATAATCCTTGTTGCAGGTGGATTGGTTGATCTTCCGCTTGGTGCCGAACTCCGTTTTCTTTGGCTCGACGCTCAAACAATTGCTTTCGAGCGAACAATCCCCGCAGCCCTCGCAGACCAGATCGTTAATCATGACAAAGCGTTTGGGGTCGTCCATCTGTCCGCGTTTGCGCTTGCGGCGTTTTTCGGTGGCGCAGGTCTGTTCGTAGATCAGGACCGTCACGCCGGGGATCTCGCGCAATTCGCGTTGCACCGTGTCCAGATCTCGGCGGTGGTCGAATGATGTGCCAGCGGGGAAATCGGCACGGGTGAACTTTTCCGGATGATCCGAGACAAGCGCGATGCGGTTGACCCCTTCGGCGCGGGCGGCTTGGGCGATGCCACTGACGGACACCGGCCCATCAACAGGTTGCCCGCCAGTCATCGCCACGGCGTCGTTGTAGAGAATTTTGTAGGTGATATTGGCTTTGGCCGCGACCGCCTGCCGGATCGCGAGAGAGCCGGAGTGATACCACGTGCCTTCGCCAAGGTTCTGAAAGATATGCTTGCCGCCGTTGAACAGCGACGTCGCAATCCACGGCACCCCTTCGCCGCCCATCTGGGCAAATCCGGCGGTGTCGCGGTCCATCCAGCTGGCCATGACGTGACAGCCGATGCCAGAGGCCGCTTTGGATCCTTCGGGCAATTTGGTGGAAGTATTGTGCGGACAGCCTGAGCAGAAATAGGGCGTGCGGTTTGCGCCGGGCACGTTCAGCACCGGCGCCGGCGTGCTGGTCAAGACTTTGGCGCGCTCCACGAGATCTTCGCTTGGGAAAAACGCATCCAGCCGCGAGGCGATGATTGGCACCAGTTTCAGCGGTGACAGTTCGCCCGTCCACGGCACCAGCTCTTTAAGGTTTTCGTCATGTTTGCCGACCATTCGCTGTGGCTTGGAACCGGGCCAGTCATAGAACGCCTCTTTGAACTGGCTTTCGATGATGCCGCGCTTTTCCTCGATCACAAGGACTTCTTTTTTGCCTTTCACAAACTCCAGCGCATCGCGGCGGGCGAGAGGCCAAACCATACCTACCTTGTATATGTCGATGCCAAGCTGGCGGCATTTCTCTTCGGACAAGCCAAGCAGACGAAGTGCTTCGAGCAGGTCCAGATGCCCCTTGCCCGTGCTGACAATGCCAAACGGCGCATCGTCGATGTCATAGATTTTGCGATCAATCGGGTTGGCTTCAACAAAGGCTTCGACCGCCTCAAGCTTGTCGTGAATCCGCGTTTCGATGCCCGGTGAGGGCAGATCACCCAAACGCACATGCAGCCCACCTGCGGGCGCGGTGTAATCTGGCTGGTTGAAGGTTCGGTCTGGCAAAAGATCGACGGATGCACCGGATTCCACCGTTTCGGAGATCGCCTTGAAGCCCACCCACGTGCCGGAGAACCGCGACAGGGCAAATCCATATTCGCCAAAGCTTTGGTATTCGGCGACCGAGGCGGGGTTCAGCGTCGGCATAAACCACGACATGAACGCCACATCTGATTGGTGCGGCATGGAGGACGAGACACACCCGTGGTCGTCACCCGCAACAACAAGAACGCCACCTTTGGGCGCGGATCCATATGCGTTGCCATGTTTGAGCGCATCGCCAGACCGGTCAACGCCGGGCCCCTTGCCGTACCACATCGAAAACACGCCATCGACTTCGGCGTGCGGATCCAGATGCGCCTGTTGCGCACCCAGAACTGCGGTTGCGCCGAGATCTTCGTTCACGGCGGGCATGAATTTGATGCGGCTTTCCTCAAGCCGCGGCGCAATGCGCCACATTTCCTGATCCAAGCCGCCAAGGGGGGAGCCGCGATACCCCGAGACAAAACCGGCGGTGTTCATGCCTGCATTCTGGTCCCGCCGCGCTTGATCGAGCATGATACGCGTGAGCGCCTGCGTACCGGTCATAAAAACGCGCCCACGAACCTGCGCGTAGCGGTCATCAAGTTGATAGGTTTTGAACTGGTGATCAGGACGGGACATTGCGCACTCCAAGCTTTTGGCGAAAATACATTATGAATTCTGGATTACGGCTTCATTCTTTCTGCAATTACTGCCATTGTGCGAGAAATTGTTTCACAATTACCACTTCGTTTGGCAATTTTACCCGAGGTTTCTATGGATGATATTGATCGTAAGCTGTTAACGTCTCTTCAACAGGATTCGCGGCTCCCGAATGCGCAGCTGGCGGAAAAACTCAATATCTCCGCATCGTCGTGCTGGCGCAGGGTCAAGGCGTTGGAAGAGGCCGGAATTGTTGAGCGCTATGCCGCTATCGTCAACCCGAAGCAAATGGGCCTGCGGTTTGAGGCGATCGTGCATGTTCACCTGACCCGCCACGATACCGAAGCTTTGGCGCGTTTCATCGCCGCCGTTCAGCGCCGCGAGGAGGTGACGGAATGTTACGCAACCACAGGGCAGGCGGACTACCACCTGCGTATCCTGTGCCGCGATATTGACGCCTATAACGAGTTTCTCGAAGGGTTCTTGTTTGTTCAGCCTGCGGTGAATTCTGCGCAAACAAATGTGGTTTTGCGTCGGATCAAAGCGAATGGGCCGGTGCGCTAGCTTCCTTGATCTTGCTGAATAATCTGGCCCCAGCGGATGCGATCCCAGATCCGTTCGTGGATGAAATAGGTCACCGTACCACAGGCAAAGCTGGCTAGGGCAAGCCCGCCAGCGGCCCGTATTGATCCGGTGGTCAGATAACCAAGGATTGCCATCATCAAGAGGCCGGACGTTTGCCAGGTAAGGGCCTTGGCCAATGTGCGTTTGGGGTGCTGCATTCTTGCTCCTTCGGGTCAAGCATTACGGCAGTCGCGGAGAGCGGGCCATTCTGAGAAAAGTCAGATATTGGTCACCGTTGATGGTAATTATCAACAATGGTTATTTTTGAGCGCATAGTGTGGATATCGTCAAGTCTTAGGTCGAAGGCGCGTCCGCTATGCTTTCCAGCTTTCCTCTTGGGTGTCGCATCTGAACCCTCAGGCGGTGTTGCTTGCCTTGACAAGTGACCCGCCCTTAAGCTTCCTGCGAAAAACAATTTCGGAGGATATCCCCATGATGAAAACCCGTGCCGCCGTTGCCGTTGAGGCAGGAAAACCGCTTGAGATCATGGAGGTGAACCTCGAAGGGCCTCGCAAGGGCGAGGTTCTGGTCGAAATTAAAGCGACCGGTCTGTGCCATACGGACGAATTCACCCGTTCAGGCGACGATCCCGAAGGGATTTTCCCGGCGATCCTGGGCCACGAAGGTGCAGGCGTGGTTTTGGAGGTGGGCGAAGGCGTCACCACGCTGGAGCCGGGCGATCACGTGATCCCGCTTTACACACCTGAGTGCCGCGAATGCGAATATTGCCTCAGCGGCAAAACCAACCTGTGTCAAAAGATCCGCATCACCCAAGGGCGCGGGCAATTGCCAGATGGCACTACCCGCTTTTCCATGCTCGATGGCACGCCCATCCATCACTACATGGGCTGTTCGACCTTTGCCAATCACACGGTTGTGCCTGAGATCGCGCTGGCCAAAGTGCGCAAGGACGCGCCGTTCGATAAAATCTGTTACATCGGTTGCGGTGTGACCACGGGCATCGGCGCGGTGATCAACACCGCCAAGGTCGAGATCGGCGCGCGTTGTGTTGTCTTTGGTCTGGGCGGTATTGGCCTCAATGTCATTCAGGGTCTGCGCCTTGCGGGCGCGGATCAAATTGTCGGTGTGGATCTCAACGACGACAAGGCCGAGACGGGCAAATACTTTGGCATGACCGATTTTGTGAACCCGTCCAAGGTTGACGGCGATTTGGTCGCCCATCTGGTTGAGCTGACCAAAGGCGGCGCTGACTATTCGTTTGATGCAACTGGCAACACCAAGGTGATGCGCGATGCGTTGGAATGTGCGCACAAGGGTTGGGGCGAAAGCATCATCATTGGTGTGGCTCCGGCGGGCGCCGAAATTTCGACGCGGCCGTTCCAGTTGGTAACTGGCCGGGTTTGGCGCGGTACTGCATTTGGCGGCGCCAAGGGCCGGACAGATGTGCCCAAGATTGTGGATTGGTACATGGACGGCAAAATCGAGATTGACCCGATGATCACCCACAAGCTCAAGCTTGAAGAGATCAACCACGGATTTGATCTGATGCATGAGGGCAAGAGCATCCGCGCTGTCGTCGAATTCTGATCTCTAAAAATGACCCAAGGTAACCCGCAGCGAAGACAGGTTGCGGGTTGCCGACACAGGCGGCGCTCCTAAATTGAACGAAACAGTTCAGCAGGAGCCGCCCATGAAACTCAACGTCAACGGAAAAAATCACGAGGTGGATGTCGAGGACGACATGCCGCTGCTTTGGGTTTTGCGGGACGAATTGGGGATCACCGGGCCGAAATACGGCTGCGGGATCGGGCAATGCGGGGCCTGTACCGTACATATTGACGGCATTGCGGTGCGGTCATGCCAATTGGCGGCAGCTGACGTCGATGGCGACGTGACCACGATCGAAGGGTTGGGAACACCTCAGTCGATGCATGCGGTGCAAGCCGCGTGGGTGGATCATCAAGTTGCGCAATGCGGCTATTGTCAGTCAGGCCAGATCATGCAGGCTGCTTCCTTTCTGGATCTGAACCCGGACCCCTCGGATGATCAAATTGATGCCGCGATGAGCGGTAATCTTTGCCGGTGCGGCACCTACCCACGCATTCGCGCCGCGGTGAAAACCGCCGCTTCCAAATTGCAGGGGGCTTGATTATGGAACGCGTGCGCACGATTGCCCGCCGCAGTTTTCTGGTGGGGTCTGCCGCCGTTTTGGGCGGTGTGGCCTTTGGCACCTATCTTTACAAACGCGAGGTCGAGAACCCGCTTCTGGATCAGCTCGCGCCGGGCGAGGTGGCCTTTAACCCCTATGTGATGATCGATGCGGATGGCATCACCTTGATCACGCCACGTGCGGATGTGGGGCAGGGGGCCTATTCTGTTCAGGCGCATTTGATTGCCGAAGAGCTGGATGTGGATGTGTCGCAAGTGCGCCTTGATCCCGGCCCGCCAGCGGCAGCTTACTACAACCATGTTGTCGCCGCCGAAGGGATGCCGATTGCCGCCGTTTCCGACAGTTTCTTTGCGCAAGCCGGACGCGGAGCAGCGGATGTAGCGGGCAAACTCTTGGGTCTGCAATTGACTGGCGGATCGTCCACCGTGCCGGATATGTATGACCGCCTGCGCGAGGCTGGTGCGATGGCGCGGGAAACCTTGGTCGCGGCGGCGATGGCGCAAACGGGAATGGCGCGTGATCAGCTGGAAACAGGCGATGGCGCAGTGAATTTGCCGGATGGATCGCGGCTTTCTTATGTGGGTTTGGCTGCTGCCGCGGCCGCGTTGGAGCCGGTGCAAGATACGCCGCTGCGCCGTCCGTCTGAGTGGAGGCAACTCGGACAGGCACATCAGCGCAGCGATATTGTGCCAAAATCGACCGGCACGCAGGACTACGGCATCGACATGCAGATGGACGGGCTGGTCCATGCCACAACCCGCACCAACCCGGCGCGTGGGGGTGGCATGCGGGGCTATGACGCGGCCGAGGCAGAGAAAATGCGCGGCGTTCAGGCAATCCTGCCTATCCGAGAAGGTATCGCGGTGGTGGCGGACAACACATGGCGTGCCTTTCAGGCTGCGGATGCGGTCAACTGCGATTGGGGCGATAGCCCGTATATTGGTGAAACCGAGGGCCAGATTGCGGCGCTGAACGCATCCTTTGCCAAAGATCAACAAGACAGCCAGTTTCGCGATGACGGCGATGTAGAGGCCGCGCTGGGCGATGGTGAGGTGGTCGAAGCAGCTTACCAAATCCCGTATCTAGCCCATGCGCCGCTTGAACCGATGAGCGTGGTTGTGAAACTGGGCGCTGGCAGGCTTGATATTTGGACCGGTACGCAAATTCCGCGGTTCATGCAGGTCAATGCCGCCAAACTGGCAGGGCTGGAGGCCGAGCAAGTCTATGTTCATGTCCTGATGTCCGGCGGCAGTTTTGGTCGGCGACTTGAGGATGATTATGTGCTGCAGGCCGTCGAGATTGCGCAGCAGATGCCGGATGTGCCGATTAAAATGACCTGGAGCCGGGAGGAGGATTTCACCCATGATTTCCCCAGGCCGATGCAATTGGCACGCGCGCGGGGCAAGGTGGCGCAGGGGGAGGTGACAGCATTTGATCTGGGCATTGCTGCGACCTCTGTGACGGAAAGCAGCCTTGGCCGATTGGGCCAACCGGCGATGGGGCCGGATGTGGCGATTGTAGCGGGGGCATGGGATCAACCCTTTGCCATTCCCGACTACCGGGTCACCGGATATCGTGCCCCTGCGATGGTGCCGGTCAGTTCATGGCGCTCTGTCGGGGCATCGGGCAACGGGTTCCTGCACGAAAGTTTCATGGATGAGCTGTGCCATGCGGCGGGGGCCGATCCCTTGCAGGAACGCCTGCGCCTTTGCAGCCATGACGTGTCGCGCAAGGTTCTGGAAACCGTTGGCGAGATGTCGGGCTGGGGCGGCGATCTTGGCCCGCGACGAGGGCGCGGTGTTGCCTTCGTGTTGGCCTTCGGCGTGCCTGTGGCGCAGGTGGTCGAGGTCACAGATACCGATGACGGCATTCGCATCGACAGGGTTTTTGTGGCAGCGGACGTGGGGCGCATATTGGATCCGGTGAATTTTGAGGCGCAGGTTACGGGCGGTGTGATCTGGGGGCTTGGCCATGCGATGAATTGCGGGCTGACCTATGAGGCGGGCGTGCCGCAACAGGACAACTATCACGCCTTTGAAGGAATGCGCCTGTATCAGACCCCGGAAATCACGGTGCGCGGATTGGAAAATGGCGAGAAGATCCGCGGTATTGGAGAACCGGGCGTGCCGCCTGCGGCACCTGCCTTGGCCAATGCGATCTTTGATGCCACCGGGCAGCGCATTCGCGAAATGCCCTTTGATAAACATGTGAGGTTTGTCTGATGCGTTATGCCATTGCTTTGATGGTGCTGGCCTCTCCACTGGCGGCCCAAGATACCGCGACCCGTGCCGAGGGATTGCAAGCCTGGGATCAGATTTTTGCGGTCACATCACACCCCCGCTGCACCAATTGTCATGTCGCGGAGGACCGCCCGATGTGGGAGGGGCTTGGCTATGGCGCGGGTGCGGTACATGGCATGTATGTCCGGGCGGATGAAAGCCGGATCGGTGCCGAAACCATGCCATGCCGAACCTGCCATGTGACCAGCGATGCCGCCAACATCGTATCTCACGCACCGCCGCATATTGATGATGCGTGGCGGTTGCCTCCGGCAGAGCTGGCATGGCTGGGCAAATCCTCAGCCGAGGTTTGTGTGCAGTTGCGCGATCCGGAAACCAATGACGGCAGCGATATCCCGGATCTGATCGACCATGTGCAAACCTCTGCCTTTGTCAGCTGGGGGTTCACCCCCGGCGCGGGCCGCTCTGCGCCGGATGGAACAGTTGCGGATCTCGCACGGGAGCTGGCGATCTGGGGGGCGGCGGACACCCCTTGCCGGTAGAGCCTTAGGCGGGCCGCCGCGCAGGAGTTTTTCTAGCCAAATGAAGCGGGAAGCGGTGCATTAGTAGCTTTGGTTGAGCTCGTCGCTGGCCGGTATTTCTGTCTCGCGGCGACTGATGTAGGCGCGCAACTCTTCATCCTTTGCAAGGTCCAGATGCGGCTCTTGGTATTCGGACAATAGCTTGCGGGCATGGATCAGGGCGCGTTCGGTGATTTCCTTGGCTCCGTCCGCCTGCCATTGTTCGATGGAGTTGTTGTCAAAGAGTTCAGGCATGAAAAACGCGGTTTGAAAGTTGTCTTGTGTGTGGGGGTGGCCAAGGTAATGACCGCCGGGGCCAACATCGGGGACAGCGGCCAGAGCCTCGTCAAAATCGTCAAAGTTGGGGCCCTGCGCCATCCGGTGGGCCATGGCGCATTGTTCGGCATCAACGATGAATTTCGCAACCGAGCAATGCATGCCCGCTTCGTTCCAACCTGCGGAGTGCCAGATG
Source organism: Sulfitobacter mediterraneus (assembly GCF_003054325.1). Taxonomy (GTDB): domain Bacteria; phylum Pseudomonadota; class Alphaproteobacteria; order Rhodobacterales; family Rhodobacteraceae; genus Sulfitobacter; species Sulfitobacter mediterraneus. The sequence goes on along the minus strand of NZ_QBKU01000001.1, from coordinate 327,431 downwards.
TAATTGGCGCCCGCATGCATCACCGATGACAGGGTTGTGGCGCTTTCATAGCCTGCTTGGGCGTCGAATGTTTTGGCCCCGCCCAATGTGTTCGAGGTGCGCCAAGGCACATCGTAGTGCCGGGCCATTTGTCCGATCATAAAGTTCATCAGCGAGATTTCGGGGGTGCCCGCCATCGGCGCGCCTGATTTCATGCTGACACTGCTGAGGTAGTGGCCATAGATCGCCGGACATCCTTTGCGGATCACTTGAGTGTAGGCCAGCGCCGACAGGGCTTCGGCATTCAGTTGTGCGACAGAAGCGGCGACAGAGGCGGGCGTGTTGGCGCCCCCGAGCACGAAGGGAGAGCACAGCACCGGTTGATTGGCGCGGCAGAAAGCCCGCATTGCGCCCAGCATGGTTTCATCCCAGACCAGCGGCGAATTGCCGTTGCAATTGCCTGTGACAACGGGGTGCCCTTCGACAGTATCAGAGCCAAACAGAATCCGGCACATGTCGATGACGTCTTCGGCGTTCTTGGGGCTTGTGGTCATACCCATGAAGGTTTTGTCGGAGTATTTCATCGAGGAATAGGTGATCCGCAGGTGTCGCTGACTGATCGGGTGATCATAAGGTTCGACGATGTGGTGGGCGCTGGAATGCAGGGCGGGCATCATATGGGCCAGCTTGTGGAACATCGCCAAATCATCCAGCGTCGGATTGCGGCGCACGTCATCCAGATCACGCAGGTAAGGCGCGCCGGTCATCGGGACAAACATCGCATCACGTCCGCCCAGAGCGAGGTTTTTATTGGGATCGCGGGCCAGATAGGTGAACCGCGCGGGGATCGTGGCGATCAGGCCGCGCACCAGCCCGCGATCCAGGTAGACACGTTCGCCGACAACTTTGGCCCCGGCCTTGCGCCAGTCTGCGAGAGCGATGTCATCGCGGAACACCACACCGACATTTTCCAGGATATCCATGGAGGCGGCATCAATCCGTTCCACCTGAGAGCCGGTCATGATTTCGCAAGTGGGGATCTTGTTGTGAATGCCGGGCAGCATGGAGACATCCGTGGTCTGGCGTATCGCGCGGCGGGCGGCGCGGCCACCAGAGCGGGTGGGTGCAATAGCTTGATCTGTCATGGCGATCCCTTTCTGAATTGCCTTCAGGCTTGCACATTAGCGACGTCGCTGGTTGTCCAATGGCGAAGTGTTTTCCACAAAACAGGCCGCAAACCGCTTGACCTGCGACCGGCAGCGTATTGGAGTGCGCGGATGGATATTTTGCACAACAACCGTCCGGCGGCCCTTACCGGGCTAGATGATGTTCCCTTTCCTTCGGTGGAAGCGGATGCGCCGATGGCCTTGCTCAAGCGGTGTCCGGCAGCGGGGCAAACGCCGTTGGTGTCGGCCAAACCAATAGCGGCACAGGCAGATGTGGCGGAGGTTTGGATCAAAGACGAACGCGGCCGCATGGGTTTGGGCAGCTTCAAGGCGCTGGGCGCGGCCTATGTGATTGCCCATGACGCCGAGCAGGGAAATGCCAAAGGTGCGACCTATGTGACCGCAAGCGCGGGCAATCATGGGATGTCTGTAGCCGCAGGGGCAGCTGCCTTTGGCGCGCGGGCAGTTGTCTATATTGCCCAGACGGTGCCAGAGGCATTCGCCGCACGGTTGGCGGATCAAGGGGCTGAGGTTGTGCGGGCCGGTGAAACCTATGAGGCGTCTATGGAAGCTGCAGCGCAGGCCGCGTCAGACAATGGCTGGCGGCTTTTGTCGGACAGCTCATGGGAGGGGTATATGGAATATCCTCACCGCGTTATGGAGGGATACCTTGCCTTGATGGCTGAGGCGATTGAACAGATGGAGCAGGTGCCCAGCCATATCTTTTTGCAGGCAGGCGTCGGCGGTTTGGCCGGATCATGCGCGACGTTGGCCCGGCAGGTTTGGGGGGACGTGCCGAGAATCATCGTGGCGGAACCGGCATTTGCCGCCGCGCTTTATGGGTCTGTCGCCGCAGGCGGACCAACCGAAGGTGGCGGCCCGGTCAGTAATATGGGGCGCCTGGATTGCAAGATGCCTTCGCTGATTGCGCTCAAAGGATTGGCGCGGGATGCGGATGATTTTGTGCTGCTGTCCGAGGCGGAGGCCGAAGCGGGCGCTGGCGCTATGATGGTGGCTGGATGGCCGTCAACGGAATCTGGCGCTGCTGGTGTTGCCGCCTTGCTGGCTGCATCCGCGGACCAACGTCGGGAACTGGATCTGACAAAAGATGCGCGGGTTCTGTGTATTTTAAGCGAGGGACCGGAGGGGTAAGCCCCGACCTTTTCATGTGAATGTCCTCTGAGGCAATATACCCCGGCGTGGCAACGGCACACAAAATGATGAAGCTTGATCCGATCAGGGTCGCCGTCCGCTCTAGGCTTTTGCAGGGTTCTGTGACCAACACTTCCACGGGTGAAGGGCCGATCCCCAAAGTCAGGTACATATCGAACAGGCTGTAGCGCATGGAATAGGCGCCAAACATGCACAGGAACAAGATGGCGGGAACCATGATCCGTTGATCGATGCGGATCAATCTGCCGAAAAGCCAGCAAGGGAAAGGCCAACAACCAGCAAAATCGATTGGGTCACGATTACCCCGGCAAAGATCGAGTTGACCAGACCAGGGTTGGCAGAAAAAAACACCGGGCCTGGCTCAAATCCGTGGATGGTCAATGCGCCAAGCAATACCGCGGTGACAGCATCCCCCGGCACCCCCAGCGACAGCATCGGGATCAATGCGCCCGCCGTCCCTGCGTTGTTGGCGGCTTCGGGGGCTGCGACGCCCTGAATGTTGCCTTTGCCAAATGTATCGGGGTCGGCTGCCGCGCGTTTAGCCTCGGCATAGGTCGCAAATGCAGCAATATCGCAACCTGCGCCGGGAACAGCGCCGACAAAAACGCCAATGAAAGCAGATTTGAGCATGGTCCAACGGGTGATGATCAAATCGGCCAGCCTTGGCAGGAAATTCCCTGTTGCAGCTTCTTTCGGGAACGTCAGCATGTTTTCGGCCCGCGCAAAGACTTGCGCCACGCCAAAAAGGCCAATCAGGACGGGGATCAGTTCCACACCGCCCAATAACTCACGCGACCCAAAAGTATAGCGGGTCTGGGCTGAAAGGGGGTCAAAGCCGATCGTTGTTATCAATACGCCAGCCGCAGCCGCCAAAGCGCCGCGCAGCAGGTTCTTGCCCGACACCGCCACGATCATCGCAAGACCAAACAAGGTCAGGGCAAAAAACTCGGGCGGACCAAAGGCAAGCCCAGCCCGCGCCAGTGTCGGCGCGAGAAGGGTCATGATGATCGCCCCGACAGAGCCGCCGACAAATGACGCCAAGGTGGCAAGGCCGATGGCCCGTCGGGCCTCGCCTTTTTGCGACATGGGAAACCCGTCAAGCATCGTTGCCGCCGCCGCAGGTGTGCAGGGCGTGCGCAACAGGATCGCCGACAATGAGCCCCCTTAGATGCCGCCACAAAAGACCCCGATTAGCATCAGGATGCCTTGTCGCGGTCAGGCCGGGAAGGGCGCCGACAAAAACACCAGCCAATACACCCCCAAGGATATAGAGCAGCACAACAGGGTCAGAGAATATCGTGGCAAAGCCGGCGATGATCGCGAAGTCCATTCAAATGTCTCCCAAGATGCCCAGTGGGGGTGGCGCATAGGCCAGACCTGCGAGCAGGGAATAGGCGACAGCCGGAAGGATCACGGCAGTTCCCGCAATTGTAAGGTGGTGGCGCGCGCCGAGGATGATCATCGTGCCCGCCACCCAAAGCGGCGCGATCAGCGGATAGCCAATCACAGGCATGAGGGCGAGAAACAACGCTGTGCCCGCAAGTAACGCCCTAACGCGGCGGCTGGTCCCGTTTGCATGAGCCTCGGGCGCCGCGCGGGTTTGGAGCAGTGCAATCAGGGCAAGCGAGGCTGTAAGGCCCCCCGCAATCATCGGGGCCTAGGTCAACCATGCCCATCGGTTCATAGGCCGTAAGTTCAAATGTAACCAAACCGATTGTGTATCCACCGGGCCGCGCCGTTGCAGTTGCGCCCATGCCGGATGCGCCAACCGCGCCTGTGCGGTTGACCACATTGACGTTTGCGCCAAGACAGCTTTCTGCCTCTGCCACCAAGGTGCGGGCAATGGTATCTGTGCCGCCGCCGGCGGACCAAGGTACGATCAAAGTGATGTCTTTTTCCGGAAGTTCAGCCAGCACCGGTGTGGCAAAAGCGATGTTGATCGCTGCGAGTGTTTGGTATTTCAGGGTAGTCCTCCCTATGCCGGGTCTGTATTGTAATCGCAGTACGTCCCCCGGCCGGGCGCAATGCGTTTGGTTCAATTAGGACAAGCCGATGATTATTCGTCTCGCCGTATTTTCTGGTCATTTACCAGCCGAGTCCGCGGCCGCATTCGAGGCCCATGTGACAAAGCGGATGTTGCCGTTGATCTCTTCGTTTCCCGGCATATCGTAGGTGCGGGGTTCTGCGCACCGAAGGTCGCGATGGCTTGCTGGAGAATGCCTGCCTTGCGCTTGAAATGACCTATCTAGATCAAGCCGCGATGGAGCGTGCGCTTGCCTCGCCCGCGCGGGCGCAGAATGCCAAGGAAACAGAGATTTTGTTGGAAATGGTCGAAGACCCGCGTGTGAGCCACACTGTCTTCGATGTTTTGGCGGCTGGTTGATCGCCTATTTGGGATCAAAGAATGGCGCAGGGGTCAGGATCGTGTTGACCTGACTGGCCAGATTGCCGCTTTCGCTGCTGAGTTTGAGGAATTTCTGCCAATCTGGATCGGCGGCCAGAGCGGCGCGGCGGGTGCTGCGGTCTGCGGCGTCCTTGTAGACCCAAATATGAACGTAGGAATTCACATCACCGGTTTCGACCGCGCCATAAACAGCCGGTTCGCCCAAATGCTTGCGCTGCACTTCCCAGCCGTGATCGGCATATAGCTGCATGTGTTTTTTGATCCGGCCCGGATGGCAGGTATAGGTGCGGTGATCGTAGATCATGATTTGATCTCCTTATTGGTGGTTAATTTGAATAGATCGACACAGGCATAGATACTCATCACTGCGCCCGAGATGGGGATGGCGGCGTAGAACAAGGATGTCGGCAGATCGAGGATCGGGGTCAGCGCACGTGCATCAAGCGTCAGCGACGCGCCGTACCATGTCATTGCAAACAAGAAGCACAGGCTGATGAGCGCAATCAAAATGCGCAGCAGACGCGAGGGGGCTGGTGGCAAGGTTTCTATCAGCCAGTGGACCTGAAAGTGGTCCTTGTCCCGCCACAGAGCCGCAGCGCCGATAAAGACCATCCAGGCAAAAAGGCCCTGCACCACCTCATCGAACCACGCGAATCCAGCAAGCTGAAAGGTCCGCGCAACCACGTTGATGAACAGCAGCAGAAACAGCAGACTGAGGCATGTGATGGGTACGATCCGCAAAAGCTGACCGAGGCGGTGATCCAGCGCGCTCATGGTCCCATCACCAGATTGGGCAGCCAAGTAGACACCCCTGGCACGGCAACGACCAGCACAAGAACCAGTGCAAGACCGATGAGATAAGGAACAAGAGCGCGTGACAAACGCCCGACAGGCATTCGCGCGACTGAAGCAACGGCAAAAAGCACCATCCCGACTGGCGGGGTGAGCAAGCCCAGCATCGAGCACATGATCATGATCACCCCGATTTGAACAGGATCGACCCCAATCTGTTGCATCACCGGCAGGAACAGCGGCACGGTCAAAACGATGACTGCAATCCCCTCAAGGAACATGCCTAATACCAGCAAGATCGCGACGACGATGATCAGGATCACGGCCGGATTGTCAGAAAACCCTATCATTGAGGAAACAAGTGCATCCGGCACGCGCTGGTGTACTAAGAGCCAGCCAAAGAAACCTGCTGCGGCGATGACAAACATCACACGGATGGTGTGTTGCAGGGTGCTCCAGAAAATGCCGGGCAGGTCGCGGGGTGCGATTTCGCGGTAGACAACCATGGAAAGAAACATCGCATAGGCGCTCGCGGCAACGCCGGCCTCGGTGGGGGTAAATAACCCGCCGAAAATACCCGCGATGATGATGATTGGGGTCAAAAGGGAAAGGGCTGCGCCTTTGAAGCTTTGCCAGATTTCGATCCAGTCGATGTGATCGGCCCGCGGCATCTTGTGGCGCAAGGCCACCAGCCAGACGGCCCCCATGAGGGCCAGCGCCATCAGCACGCCGGGCACCACACCGGCAAGGAACAACTGTGCGACAGACACGCCAGTGATCGAGGAATAAAGGACAAAGGGGATCGAGGGGGGAAACACCGGCCCGATCGTCGAAGAAGCCGCGGTGATTGCCGCGCTAAAATCCGGGTCATAGCCTTTGTCGGCCATCGCCTTGAGTTCGACTTGTCCTAGGCCGGCAGCATCCGCCACGGCAGCCCCGGACATGCCAGAGAAGAACAGCGACGCCAGCACGTTAACCTGGCCCAGACCGCCGCGCACATGACCCACGGATGCATTGGCAAAGCGAAAGATGCGTTCGGTGATTCCGCCTGTATTCATCAACGTACCCGCAAGGATGAAAAACGGGATCGCCAATAGGGTGAAGCCAGTGGTCGCGGAGAACATACGCTGGGGCAGCATAGCGAGAATACGAAAGTCGCCTTGCAATGCGTAAAATCCAACCGCCGTCAGCCCAAGGGAAACCGCAATCGGCACGCCAATGGCGATCAACAGCACCAGCACGCCCAGAATGATAAACGTCGTCATGTGAAAAGCCCTGGGTGGGGCCGCCCGCGACTGATTGGGCCGCGAGCAACCATTGGGTTACTTCAGGAAGCTGAGGAAGGTGTCCATGTTCTCCTGACCGGAGAACTCGGCAACCCGCGCCCGCGCTGGACCCATCAGGGCTGCAAAGGGGGCGAGATCCGGACGGGTCACGGCCATGCCTGCCGCCTCAAGCGCTGCGATCTCGTCTTCTTCTTGGGCGATCACCGCGGCACGCATCATATCACCCGCGCGTTTGCTTTCTTCGCGCAGGATGGTCTGCTGCTCTGGGGTGAGCGCGTCAAAGACGTCTTTGTTGATCACATGCACCATGGAATTATAGACGTGGCGCGTGACGGCAAGATTGGTTTGGAAATCATTCAACTTGAAGTGATAGATAACGCCAATCGGGTTTTCCTGCCCGTCCACCACACCCTGGTTCAATGCATTGGGAAGCTCGGGGAACGCAATCTGCGTTGTCGCCGCGCCAAGCCCTTCCATTGCCGCCACGATTTGCAACTCTGACGGGGTGCGCAGTTTCAGGCCTTCGACGTCGCTGGGTGCATTGATCGGGCGAACCGAGTTGGTGATATTGCGAAATCCGTATTCCCAGTTGGACAGCATAACCAGGCCCTGCTCTTCGAGCTTGGGAGCGGCCCAATCCATGAACGGCCCATCAAGGATCGCATGCGCTTCTTCATAGCTGGAGAAGGCGAAAGGCGTCATCACCGTGCCAAATGCCTTTTCATATTTGTCGAGCGCGCCCTGCGTTGGCAGGTTCATTTCGATGGCGCCAAGAACGGTCTGCTCATGCTGCTCTGGCGGGCTGCCCAACTGGTTGGCGGGGAAAAGCTCCACCGCGACGGCGCCATCCGTGCGCTCAGAAACGGCCTTGGCAAAGGCCTGTGCGGCGATGTGGCCCGGATGCGCTTCGGCGGCGAAATGTGCAAGCCGTAGCGTGACATCCTGTGCGAATGCCGTTCCGGACATAAGCGCCGAAATTGCGCCGGTGATCAGTAGTTTCTTGAGCATTTGGTTTCCTCCCGTAATGCAGTTTATTTTGCGCCGCGCAGATGACACGTTGCGGCATGTGTATGGGGCAAGGCCTATTGCGCCTCGGGCAGTTTCGCCTCGACCCCTGTAGGATCTTCGTATGCCTTGATGACAGCGGTGCAGCCTTCGTCGCCATGCCCCATGATCGAGGCCAGCGCGTAGGTTTGATGAACAGATTGCGCCATGAAGCCGGGCAGGCCGGCTTGCTCCAGCCATTCAGCGTAATAGCGAACGTCTTTTTGTGCGTTGGACAGGGACATATGCGGGGTGAAATCTCGCAGCAGCGTCAATTCACCATAAAGGTCCATCATTCCTGACTTCCCGCCCGCGGCAGAGATGATCCCGATGACTTTGCTCATATCGAGTCCCTCTTTTGCCGCCAGCGCGAAGCCTTCGCAGAAGGTCGCGACATTGGCGAAAGCGATATAATTATGGATCAGCTTGAGGCGGATCGCATGACCGGCAGGACCAACGTGAAAGATGTTCTCGGCATAGGTTCCAAACACCGGGCGAAGATGCTCGATCAGTTCTTCGTCGCCGCCAAATAGGATGTTGACCTCGCCGCGGTCGGCGTGCGCGGGGGTGCGTGTCATCGGCGCTTCGGCGTAGCGGACACCTGCGGCATCACATTGCGCCCGCATCAGATCAACGTGTTCGGCAGATACAGTCGTGTGATCAACCAAAACGTCGCCCGGTGACATATGCGCCAGTGCACCATCCGGCCCCAATGCAATGCTTTGCACTGCTTCTGCTGTGGTGACGCAGATCATCAACACGTCGCAATCAGCAGCCATCTGCGCCGCTGTGCTCCCTTGTTTCGCACCCAAGCCTACCGCGTGATCGACACGCGATTGATCCAGATCCGAAACTGTTAAGTCGATACCTTTAGCCGCCATGTTCTTGGCCAGTCCGCGGCCCATGCCGCCAAGGCCAATCAACCCGATTCTCATATGCTTCGCCCAATTTCGTTCACCAAAGCATTAAAGCAGTTGTCAGACAACCTGTTTTATCATATCCCATTTGATAACGGCTGTCTGAAACCCTATGCTAAAGACGCAATGGCCCTAATTTTGGAGTATTTTCGATGTCAGACAGTGCGAATCTTTTTGATCGGATCGATCGTCCGCGCCGTTTGCCGGACGAGGTCGCGGTTTCTATCATAGGTGCAATCGAAGGTGGGCAGTTGATGCCGGGTGATCGTCTGCCAACAGAATCGGAATTGTCAAAGCGCTTTGGCGTGGCGCGGACCGTTGTACGCGAGGCAATATCTCTGTTGCGCTATGATGGTATCGTGAATTCCCGGCGCGGCGTTGGGGCTTTTGTCACAGACGCATCCCAACGCGCCGCTTTTCGTATTAGCCCGGCCTGTTTTGAAAAACGAAAGCAGATTGTCCAGCTTTTGCAGCTTCGCACAGGCGTTCAAGCCGGGGCTTCGGCACTGGCAGCGAACACACGCACGTCAGATCAGCTTGCACAGATCGAGGCTGCCTTCAAACGCATGGTTGTCGCAGACGAGCGCGGCCCGTCAGATGCGCTTGAAGAGCGGGTCGATAGTGAGCTGTTGCTTTACCGCTACATCACCGAGGCGTCGAACAACCCATATTATGCCGAGGTCGTCGCGATGATCGAGGCGAACATACAGAATAATCTGCGCTCAGCGTTCTTGAAAAACGCTGCGGCCTCAGAGTTTGGACCGGAGATTATTGCGGAACACAGCGCTGTGCTTGACGCCCTGCGCGCAGGAAACATGGAAGCCGCGCGCACGGCAACCCGCACCCGTTTTGAACGTGCCGCCGATCGATTGGCCGCACGGGCCGATTTTGCCTGACACAAGGATACCCCGACAATGACCAACGCTTCCTCCCCGCTGCATGGCGGTGCCCTTTTGACGCAATGCCTGGCGGCACAGGGGGTTGAGCGGGTGTTTTGCATTCCGGGTGAAAGCTTTTTGGCGGCGCTTGACGGTCTTTATGATGCGGATATCGATGTGGTCGTTGCCCGCCAAGAAGGCGGCGCCGCGATGATGGCCGAAGCGACAGGTAAACTAACCGGAAAGCCCGGCGTTGCCTTTGTCACCCGTGGTCCGGGGGCAACAAATGCAAGTGCCGGTGTGCACATTGCCTTTCAAGACAGTACACCAATGGTTCTTTTTGTGGGGCAAGTCGCAAGCGACCAGCGCGACCGCGAGGCGTTTCAGGAGGTGGATTATCGTGCGATGTTTGGCCCGCTGGCGAAATGGGTCGCAGAGATCGACCGTGCGGACCGGATCCCGGAATACATCAGTCATGCATTCCATGTCGCGCAGTCCGGCAGACCCGGCCCCGTCGTGCTCGCGCTTCCGGAGGATATGCTATCTGGCATTGCGGAGGGCGCACCCGTCCCGGCGGCGACGCTGCCATCGGGCAAGGCCGCGGATTGTGACCTAAAGCGTGTTGTCGAAAAATTGGCTGCGGCCAAGCGGCCCTTGATCATCGCGGGCGGTGCAAGCTGGGATGCGGAGGCGGCAGAGGCGCTTGGCCTGTTTGCGAAACAGATGGGCTTGCCAGTGGGCGCATCGTTCAGATGTCAGGATTTTATCGACAACCGACACCCAAACTACGTGGGAGACGTTGGGATTGGGATCAATCCGGCCCTCGCAAAACGGGTGCAGGAGGCAGACGTGATCTTGGCACTCGGTGCGCGATTGGGCGAAATGACGACCTCGGGTTATACACTTCTGACACCGCCCGTATCGCGCCAGGAACTGATCCACATCCACGCTGATCCCTCGGAGATCGGGCGTGTTTACCATCCCGCCTTGGCCGTTGTGGCCCAGCCGGGACCAGTCATCAAACAGCTCAAAGATATGGCCATCGCCCGCGAAGGCGGCACATGGTTGACCGATGCGCGCGCGGATTATGAACTTTGGCAAGAGCCGCAAGAAACACCCGGTGCGCTCAAGATGGAACAAGTGATTTCACATTTGAACGGCGCACTCGACGACGACGCTATTCTGACCAATGGTGCCGGCAATTACTCCGCCTGGCTGCACCGCTATTACCGCTATCGTGGTTGGCGGACCCAGTTGGCCCCCACGTCAGGTTCTATGGGTTATGGTCTGCCTGCTGCCATTGCCGCCAAGTTACACCATCCAGAACGTGATGTGATCTGTCTTGCCGGTGACGGGTGTTTCCAAATGGTCAGTCAGGAATTTGGCACCGCCTGCGATCAGGGTGCAGCGGTGATTACCCTTGTTTCAGACAACGGCATGTACGGCACAATCCGGATGCACCAACAGCGCCATTATCCGGGCCGCCCGTCCGGCACCGCAATGAAAAACCCCGATTTCGCAGCACTCGCAGAAGCATATGGCGGCTTCGGGGCTACAGTCATCAAAACCGAAGAATTTGGTCCCGCGCTGATCGCTGCACGTGCAAGCGGTCTGCCTGCCATTCTTCATCTGAAACTTGACCCTGTTGCGTTGTCGCCAAAGATGCGCCTTGAGGGGCACTAACCCAAACTGGAGATCCCCCGTGATTGAACCAACAGGCCAACACCTGATCGATGGAGATTGGGTCAGTTCTGATGCCAAATTTACAAGCACACCGCTCACCGGCCCTGGTGTTGAGGTCAGTGAAGGCACCGCCGCAGAAGTGGACCGCGCCGCGAAAGCCGCCGAGGCCTGTTTTGCCAGCGTGAGTGCGATGCCGGTCGAACGCCATGCGGCTTTGCTGCGCCGGATCGCGGCGCATATCGACGATCAAGGTGACGCCATCACGGCCTATGGTGTGGCCGAAACTGGCCTGCCCAATGCCCGTTTGGTTGCGGAACGTGGCCGAACGGTCGGGCAGCTGCGTTTGTTTGCCGACTACATCGAAAGTGGTGATCAACTCGACCAACGCCATGATCCCGCTCAGCCAGATCGCAGCCCTGTTCCCGCGCCTGATCTGCGTTTGGTACAGCGCCCCATTGGCCCGGTCGCCGTATTTGGTGCGTCCAATTTTCCACTGGCTTTTTCAACGGCTGGTGGCGACACCGCATCTGCATTGGCCGCTGGATGCCCGGTCATCGTGAAGGGCCATCCTGCCCATCCAGCCACCGGCGAAATCGTCGCGCGTGCCATCGCATCTGCCGTCTCCGACGAAGGCTACCCAGCAGCTATGTTTCAATTGGTCCAAGGCAGCACACACGATCTGGGTCGCGCACTGGTTGAGCATCCACTGATCAGCGCAGTGGGTTTTACTGGCTCACTTGGGGCAGGGCGGGCGCTCTTTGATCTCTGTGCAAGGCGGCCGGTCCCGATCCCATTTTTCGGAGAGCTGGGTTCAATCAATCCGGTCTTTGTCCTGCCCCATGCTTTGGCGGCACGCGGTGCCGAATTAGCCAAGGCTTGGGCGGCATCGTTGACAATGGGTGCCGGGCAGTTTTGCACCAACCCCGGCTTGATCGTATTGCCAAAAGGACCAGAGGGAGATGCGTTTCTCGATGTCGCAGTGGCGGCCCTCCAAGAGGTTGCGGCCCAACCGATGCTGACAACTGGAATTGCCGATGACTTCATCAACAAAACACAACAAATCGCAAAGATGAGCACCTTGGCGTTTCAAGGTCAAACCAAAGACCGTGACGTTACGCCATTCATCAGTTGCGTATCCGCGTCGGAATTTAGCGCAAATCCAGCACTGCGCCACGAAGTGTTCGGTCCATTTGGGCTGGTCGTGCGTACTCCCGATCCGGAATCGACCCTGTCATTGGCCAAGGAACTGGACGGTCAATTGACCTGCACCTTGCAGGTGGATGAAGGGGACGCCCCCGAGGCCCGCCAGCTGTTGGCTATTTTGGAGCGCAAGGCGGGCAGAATCCTCGCCAACGGATTTCCCACCGGAGTAGAGGTGGCATCCGCGATGGTGCATGGCGGTCCATATCCGGCTTCAACCAACTTTGGCCACACGTCTGTTGGTACAATGGCTATCCGCCGTTGGATGCGGCCCGTCAGCTATCTGGATTTGCCCGATTATCTTGTGGCGTGAATTGCAGGTTGTTGAGAGGTTTTCGTACGAAGGAAAGCTCCGGTTCCGGTTGCCGCCGCTCCGGAGCATTCTAGCGGCTTGCATTGACTAGTCCCACCTCGATGCCGCAATTCCGCCCCCTTTTGCTAGGTTCCCATCGGCGTGTTGCGCTACATCCAACGCTTTTGGAAAAAGCTGGCGACCCCGGCAGGATTCGAACCTGCAACCTGCCCCTTAGGAGGGGGCTGCTCTATCCAGTTGAGCCACGGGGCCAGCAGGCTTGGGTTTAGCCCAGCGTTCGGGGCTTGTCATCGGCATATTGAGATCTGTGCAGGCGGCGCTTGATCGTGGGGGGTGCTTCGCGGTAACTGTTTCATATGCATTCAGGAATAGAATTTTGAACACACCCCCAAAACGCCCGCTGACCCTTCGTGATGTATCCGATGCTTGCGGCGTCTCTGAAATGACGGTGAGCCGGGTGTTGCGCAATCGTGGCGATGTATCTGAAGCGACACGTAAAAAGGTTCTGACCGCAGCAAAAGAATTGGGTTATGTGCCCAACCAGATCGCCGGATCGCTGGCTTCGCAACGGGTCAATCTGGTGGCGGTGATCATTCCGTCCCTGTCCAACATGGTCTTCCCCGAGGTTTTGAACGGCGTCAATCAAGTGCTTGAAGACACGCCGTTGCAGCCTGTTGTTGGCGTGACCGATTATCTGCCCGAGAAAGAAGAGCGGGTGCTTTACGAGATGTTGTCGTGGCGTCCGTCCGGCGTGATCATCGCGGGGTTGGAGCATTCCGACGCAACGCGGGCGATGCTGCGCAACGCGGGTATTCCGGTGGTTGAGATCATGGATACCGATGGACGGCCTGTAGATGCGATGGTGGGCATTTCGCACCGCCGCGCCGGGCGCGAGATGGCGAATGCGATCCTCAAGGAAGGATATGAGCATATCGGGTTTATGGGCACCAAGATGCCGTTGGACCACCGGGCCCGTAAGCGGTTCGAAGGGTTCACCGAAGGGTTGGCCAAAGCCGGGGTCGAGATCGAGGATCGAGCCTTCTATTCGGGTGGATCGGCGCTGGCCAAAGGGCGCGAGATGACGCAAGAGATGCTTGAGCGGTCACCTGATCTGGATTTTCTTTATTATTCCAATGACATGATCGGCGCGGGCGGATTGTTGTACTTGATTGATCAGGGCGTGGATATCCCCGGACAGATTGGGCTGGCGGGTTTTAACGGGGTTGAGTTGCTGCAAGGTTTGCCGCGTCAGTTGGCGACCATGGATGCCTGCCGCGCCGAGATCGGGCAGGCCGCAGCACGGATCATTCTGAACCAGACAATAGATGAGCCTGACGCGGATCTGCCGCAGCAGGTCACTTTGACGCCGACGTTGTCGTTCGGTGATACTCTGCGCCGTCATCGCAAACGATAACATGCTGACCCTTTCCAACAGTGCCGCGCGGCGCGTGTTTCTTGACCGGCACCACCTGTCCGGTCTGCCGCAGGGGCCGGGCAAGGGCGATGATCTGCTTGGCCTGATCGAAAACCTTGGCTTTGTGCAACTCGACAGCATCAACACGGTCGCGCGCGCGCATGATCTGATCCTGTTTGCCCGGCGGCAGCGGTATCGGCCCAAGGCGCTTAAGTCCCTTTATGAGAAAGACCGCGCGTTGTTTGAGCATTGGACCCATGACGCGGCTGTGGTTCCGATGTCCTATTACCCCTATTGGCACCTGCGGCGCCAACGCGATGCGGAGCGTTTGCGCGGCCACTGGCGGGACGGGCGGCGTGCTGGGTTTGAGGCGTGTTTTCAGGCGGTTTTGGACCAGATCAAGTCTGACGGCCCAGTGTGTTCTGCCGATGTGGGCAAGGATGAAAAGCGCGGATCAGGTGGCTGGTGGGATTGGCACCCATCCAAGACCGCGTTGGAATATCTGTGGCGCAGTGGGGCGTTGTGCGTAGTTGGCCGCGAGGGGTTTCAGAAACGCTATGACCTGACCGAGCGGGTGCTGGAGCAGCATCTGTGTGATGTCTCGAATGCCCCTGATTTGGACGAGACGATTGATTGGTGCTGTGATCAGGCGTTGGACCGATTGGGTTTTGCCACCCATGGCGAATTGGCCGCGTTCTGGGCGCATATCACCCCGGCTGAGGCGCAGGGGTGGTGCAAGGCAGAATTGGCGGCGGGGCGGCTTGAACAGATCCAGATCACCGGTGTCGATGGCAGCGTCAAGATGGCCTATGCGCGGCCCGGTTTGGCCGAAGATCCGGCGCTCGATTGCGCCCCCACAAACCGTTTGCGCGTTCTTAGCCCGTTTGATCCGGCCCTGCGGGACCGCAAGCGAGCGGAGCGGTTGTTCGGTTTCGATTACCGGATCGAGGTATTCGTGCCTGCCGCCAAACGCAAATATGGCTACTACGTTTTTCCTATCTTGCAAGGCGAACGCTTGGTTGGACGCGTGGATATGAAGGCGTTTCGCGATGAAGATGTGCTGCGGGTGCGGGCGCTTTGGCCGGAGGGTAAGGTCAAATGGGGCACGGGGCGGATTGCCGCATTCGAGGCAGAGCTTGAGCGGATCAAAAAGTTGGCGGGTGTCAGCCGGGTCGCATTTGAGGATGACTGGCTGCGTTAACGAGAGGTTATGGCGTGCCAAATTGGTTTGGCTGCAACCCTTCGTGAAACCACATCAAATAGCTGTAGATCGAAAAGACCGGTCTTTGTGTCGCCGCGGCGATGGCTACGGCATAGGGCACCATATTGGTGCATTCGAGGATGATGGCCCCGACGTCTGGGTGGTCTGTCACAAGGGTATGGGCGGCCCTTACCAGATCGGCGCGGGCGGCGGGCACATCCAAGGTGGGTTGGTTGCCCAGTATTGTCTGGGAAAAGCTGCTGCCGTCTGTGCCTTGAACCGGCACCCCCTGAGGTACGCCCGCTGCAGTCAGGTGGGCCGGCGTCAGTGTGCGGGCTGAGATGGTCAGGACGCCGATGGTTTGACCGGGGGGCAACATGGATTGTATCTGCGCCGATTGTTCAAGCGCGGAGGCGGCCACCGGCACCCCTAATTCCGCTGCAAGGCGGGGCCGGATCAGGGATAGAAACCCGCAGGTGGTGGCAATCCCGCTGCACCCTGACGCGACCAATTCTTGACCCGCAGCCACAAAGGCCTGCACAAATGGTTCTACGTCGTCGCAGACGATGGCTTCAGGCGTGGCGCCTTCAACCACCGCGTATTTCACCGCAAAGGGCCAGGTATTCGGGTTCCCAACATCGCCGAGGATTCGCGGAAATTTGGTGTCCAGCATCAAGATCCCGAGGCGTGCGTCATCGTTGTTGTGCATGTCTATGTCCCGCCAAAGCCCCGCAAACACTGCGGTTTACTGCCACTTCATACAAGGGAAATTCGGCATAATTACAAAATACAAACAAATTGTTGACGTTTTGATATTTTTGACAAGAATGGAGGCAGGGAGAACATCATGGACAGATCTATTTGCACCGGGCTTGCGATGTGACCGGCCATTGCGTGGTCATAGGGGCGGGCATCGTGGGCGTGTCGACAGCGATCTGGCTGCGCCGTGCTGGCGTCGCGGTGACGGTGATTGATCGCGGTGCGCCCGGCACGGGCACCTCTCATGGCAATGCAGGTGTGCTTGCGTCATGTGCCATGGTGCCGGTGACAGGGCCGGGGCTGATGCGCAAAGCGCCGGGAATGTTGCTGGATCGGGATTTCCCATTATTTCTGCGCTGGTCCTATCTGCCGCGCCTGATGCCATGGCTGCGCAAATATCTGGCGGTGGCAAATGATGCGGACACCCGGCGGATTGCCAAAGGTCTGACCACGATAACCGGCGATTCCGTTGAGCAACACAAAAGCCTTTGTGACGAATTGGGTCTCGGCGACTGGGTCAGCGAAAGCGAATATTGCTTTGCCTACAACAGCCGCGCGGCCTTTGAGGCGGAGCATTACGTCTGGGCGCTGCGCAAGGAAGCGGGGTTTGAACCGCGTCTGATCGAAGGGTCAGAGGTGCATGACTATGAGCCTGCATTAGGGCCACAAATCAACACGCTGGCGGTTATGAAAGATCACGGGTTTATCCGCAGCCCCGGCGGATATGTGCAGGCCCTGGCCAAAGCCTTTGAAGAGATGGGCGGCACCGTCATGCAAGCCGAGGTGAAAGATTTCGACCTTTCAGGCGGGCATGTGCGTGGTGTTCAGACTACCGAAGGCACCATTCCTTGCGATGATCTGGTGCTGGCGACAGGCGTTTGGTCGAAACCTTTGATGAAGAAACTGGGCCTGAACATTCCACTTGAGGCCGAACGCGGCTATCATATCGTTTTTGAAGATGCCTCTGGCGCGCCTGCGCGGCCTACGATGATCGCCAGCGGTAAGTTCGTGGCAACGCCTATGGAACAGGGCCTGCGCTGCGCCGGGATTGTGGAGTTGGGCGGGCTTGAGGCCGGACCATCGGATGCACCGCTGGCCTTGCTCAGACGTCAGGCCAAGGCCGCCTTTCCGGGGCTGAAAGCGACAAATGAAATCGAATGGCTGGGGCACAGACCCGCCCCCAGTGACAGCCTGCCGTTGATCGGTGAGGTTGGAAACAGCCGGGTCTTTACGGCCTTCGGGCATCACCACATCGGGTTAACGGGCGGGCCAAAAACGGGCCGCCTTGTGGCCGGATTGATCACCGGGCAGGCGCCAAATACGGACCTGACCGCCTATCACCCACAACGCTTTGAATAGCGTTCAAAAGATCCAAAAAGGGAGAAACTACATGAAACTGACGACAAAACTGATGGCAGGCGTAGCCACGGCCGCCGTGACGCTAACAGCAGCGATGCCGGCGATGGCGTCCGAAAAATGGGATATGCCGATGGCCTATTCCGCGTCCAACTTCCATTCGGAAAATGGTGTGGCCTTTGCCGATTGTGTGCGTGGCGCCACCAATGGCGATATTGATATCACTGTGCATCCGGGCGGTTCGCTGTTTGCGGGTGCAGACATCAAACGCGCAATCCAGACCGGTCAGGTCCAGATTGGCGAGCGTCTGCTGTCTGGTCACCAGAATGAAAACGCTGTGTTCGGCTTTGATTCCGTGCCGTTCCTTGCGCCATCCTTTGACGACAGCGCCAAGCTGTTCAAAGCGGCCAAACCAAAGCTGGACGCGGTTCTGGACGAACAGAACCTCGTGATGCTTTATGCCGTGCCATGGCCGCCACAGGGTCTGTATTTCAACAAAGAAGTGAACAGCGCAGCGGACATGCAAGGCATCAAGTTCCGGTCCTATAACAACGCAACCGCGCGTCTGGCGGAACTGACCGGCATGTTGCCAGTGACCATCGAAGCGGCCGAGATTTCACAGGCCTTTGCAACGGGTGTAGCGGAATCGATGATTTCCTCCGGCGCGACCGGCTATGACCGCAAGGTCTGGGAAAGCCTGAGCCATTTTTATGAAGTCGATGCATGGCTGCCGTACAACTACGTGATGGTGAACAAAGGGGTCTGGGCCGATGTGTCTGACGCCAACAAAACCGCCATCACAACCTGCGCCGGCGAAGCGCAGGCGCGTGGCTTGCAGGCTTCCAAAGACTACACCCAGTTCACCATGGACGGTCTGGCCGCTGGCGGCATGACCGTTGGTCCAGCCGGTGATCAGTTGATGGGCGATCTGCGTGCCGTGGGTGAAACCATGACCGCCGAGTGGCTCGAAGCGGCGGGTGATGATGGCGCAGCCATCGTCGATGGCTTCAAATCTATGAAATAGGCGCATTGCCTAAAACCCTAGAGGGCCGGTGCGCCGGCCCTCTTTGCCCAGCCTTTGCGGCGCTTTGGCACGGCCACCCAGCCTTCTTTTGACAGGGGTCAGATCATGACATTTCTCCGACGGTTCCTCGATTTTCTGTATCTTGCATCCGGCGTTCTTGCCGCGCTTTGCCTGATCTCGATTCTTAGCCTGATTGTGGCGCAAATGCTGGCCCGCTGGATCGGTGAGATCTTTCCTGGTGCGCCCAGTTATGCGGGCTACGCCATGGCCGCAGCGAGCTTTTTCGCCTTTGCAAACGCATTGAACCGGGGTGCGCATATTCGGGTTTCGGTCCTGTTAAACGCGGTGCCGCCGGGCCCGAAAAAGCTGTTGGAGATCTGGTGCTTTGCGCTGGCGGCAGGGATCGCATGGTATTTCACCTATTACGCCTATTGGTTCGTCTATTGGTCGTGGAAATTCAAAGAGGTCTCACAAGGCCAGGACGCAACACATTTGTGGATACCGCAATCGGTGATGGTTCTGGGGGGCGGCCTTTTGGCGATCGCACTTACCGACAACTTGATAAATGTGCTGTTCAAAGGTGAGCACCGCATCAGCCGCGACATCGTCGATCAGGCGCACGGGGAATAAGACCATGACAGAGATTTACGCCATTACGCTTTTCCTTTTTGTGCTGTTTTTCCTTCTGGGCACAGGTGTCTGGGTCGGGCTGGCCCTGATGGGGGTCGCTTGGGTCGGGATGGAGCTGTTTACCACCCGGCCGGTGGGCGACACGATGATCACGACCATTTGGGCCTCATCCAGTTCATGGACATTGACCGCCTTGCCCTTGTTTATCTGGATGGGGGAAATCCTGTATCGCACCCGACTAAGCGAGGACATGTTCAAGGGCCTGTCGCCATGGCTGGCGCGGTTGCCGGGTGGTTTGGTGCATACCAACATCGTGTCTTGTACCGTGTTTGCGGCGGTCTCAGGTTCTTCCGCTGCGACCCTGACCACGGTTGGCAAAATGTCGATCCCGGAACTGCGGGCGCGAAATTATCCAGAAAAGATGATCATCGGCACATTGGCGGGGGCGGCCACTCTGGGTCTGATGATCCCACCTTCGCTGGCGTTGATTGTCTACGGTGTCACCGTAAATGAAAGCATTACCAAGCTGTTCTTTGCAGGTGTGTTTCCTGGCTTGGTCTTGGCGGGCATGTTTATGGCCTATGTTGCCTTTGTCAGCTTCACCTCAAAAGATTGGAACCCGGATGTCGAGACCGGGATGAGTTTTGCCGAAAAGGTCCGAAATTCGCGGTTCCTCTTGCCGGTGTTTGCCCTGATCACTGTGGTCATCGGGTCGATGTATCTGGGTCTGGCGACAGCCACCGAAGCGGCGGCCATCGGGGTCATCGGGGCGCTGGTGTTGGCGATGTTCCAAGGGTCGCTGACCTGGGGCAGTTTCCGCGAAAGTTTGATGGGGGCCACGCGGACTTCTGCAATGATCGCGCTGATCCTTGCGGGCGCAGCATTTTTGAAACTGTCGATGGGTTTTACCGGATTGCCACGGGCGCTGGCTGACGGGATTGCGCTGATGGAACTGACCCGCTTCCAGCTGCTGATGGCGCTTTTGGTGTTTTACATTGTGCTGGGCATGTTCCTTGACGGTATCTCATCGGTTGTCCTGACCATGGCTGTGGTTGAACCGATGGTGCGCGGTGCGGGCATTGACCTGATATGGTTTGGCATCTTTGTGGTTGTGGTGGTCGAGATGGCCCAAATCACGCCGCCCATCGGATTTAACCTTTTTGTGCTGCAAGGCATGACCGATCACGAGATGGGCTATATCACCCGCGCGGCGTTGCCGATGTTTTTTATCATGGTTTTGATGGTCTTTGTCTTGATCTGGTTCCCCGAGATTGCGACATGGCTGCCAGAGAACCTGCGCAGCGGGCCGTCCTGAGACTGTGACCTATGATCCAACGCATTCTATTTGCCGCATCGACCCATGCGCGGCTGTGCCTGATCCTCGGGCTTGCGGGCGGGCTTTTGTTGCCTGCCGTGGCCGGGGCGCTGGTGCCGTGGTTGCCACATATGGTGGCAGGGCTGCTGACGATCACGGCGCTGCGCATTGGCTGGCGCGCGGCAATGGGCGCGGTGGGCGATCTGCGCTGGGGGCTCAGCGCGGTCTTGCTGCTGCAAATGGGCGTGCCGCTGGCGTGCTTGGGCATCATGACCTTGGCCGGTTTCGGCGACAGCCCCGCAACCCTTGCCATTGTGCTGGCCAGTGCTGCCCCAGCCATTGCCGGGTCGGTCAATCTGGCGCTGATCCTCGGGCTGGATGGCGGCCGGATGATGCAGATCTTCGTGCTGGGCACGGCGGCGTTTCCCCTTACTGTTTTGCCGGTTCTGGCGGCGTTGCCGCAGCTTGGTCCGGTCACGGATGTGGTGTTTGCGGCGCTGCGCCTTTTGGTGATTATCGCGGTGTCGGCCGGGGCCGGATTTGTGTTGCGGCGGCTGTTCTTTCCGCGCCCTTCGCGGGATCAGATCAAGGCGCTGGATGGGCTGTCCGTGATCGCCTTTTCCTCAATTGTTGTGGGGCTGATGGCGGCGTTGAACCCCGCCTTGCGCGCCGATCCGGTTGCGGTTTTGTGGTGGGCCTTGTTGGCTTTCGCGATCAGCTATCTGTTGCAACTGTTCACACTACTGGCCCTACGCCACGGCAAACTCAAAGCAGTCGCCGGACCCATCGCTATCGGCGCAGGCAACCGCAATATCGCGATCTTTCTGGTGGCCCTGCCCGCCGAGGTACTGGCCCCGCTGATGGTGTTTATCGGCTGTTGGCAATTGCCGATGTATCTGACGCCGGTGCTCTTGCCGCGCCTTTACAAATGGGCGCTTGGGGATGAGTGACTGGCCTCAAATACGCACCGTCGGACTGTCCGGCATATTGGTCAGCTTTGCCGACAAGATGTCAGAGCCTGCCAATCGCGCCGCGCTGGCCTTTCGCGCGGCTGTGGATGCGGCAGACTGGCCTGAGGTGGCAGAGACCAGCACCTCTTTGATCTCGGTCTTCTTGCAGGTCGATTTGGCACAGGCCGCACCCGAGGGGGTGATTGAAAAGTTGCGAGACCTGCTTGCCCAGGCAAATTGGCTGGATGCACCGCTGCCGGCGGGGCGCACCCTGTGGCATGTGCCGACCGTTTATGGCACAGATCTGGCCCCGCAACTGGAAGAGGCCGCAGAGGCGGCTGGCGTTGATCCCGATACGGCGATCCGCGAATTGTCCACATCGCGGGTGCGGGTTCTGACCATCGGCTTTGCACCCGGCCAGCCCTACATGGGCGAGCTGAGCGAGACTTGGAACATTCCCCGCCAGCAGGCCCTGACCAAATCGGTGCCTGCCGGGGCGCTGGTGGTTGCGATCCGCCAATTGATCATCTTCACCAATGCCTCCCCGACGGGCTGGCGGCACATCGGACAAACGGCGTTCCGCACGTTCCGGCCCGAAGCAAAGCAGCCCTTTGCCCTGTCTCCCGGGGATGAACTGGTGTTTCCGTCCGTGACGCAAGCCGAGCTGGCGAAGATCCGTGCCAAGGACATCAGCGGCAATGGCGGCGCCAGTGCGGAGGCGCTGACATGAGCGGTCATCTGGACATTGTCCAAGCCGGTCCGGGGTTGAGCCTGCAAGATCTGGGCCGCCCCGGCTTTCGGGCGCAGGGGCTAACCATCGGCGGTGCGGCAGATCCGGTCGCGCTTTATGAAGGGGCGGCCATTCTGGGCCAATCTGCCAATTTGGCGGCGTTAGAAATGGCCGGAAGTGGCGGCGCATTCCGGGTCAGTGTGGACATGCGTATTGCTCTGACCGGCGCGGAAATGGCGGCCAACATCGACGGTGATCCGCTGATCTGGAACGCCTCGTATCTGTTGCCTGCCGGTGCGACGCTGACCATCGGCGGGGCACGAAACGGCAGCTATGGATACCTGCATGTGGGCGGTGGATTTGATACATCGCCGCAGATGGGATCACGGTCCAGCCATCTGAGCGCGGGCCTGGGTCGGGCGCTTCAAGCCGGAGACAGCTTGCCGCTGGGCCAAGACGGGACCGGCCAGACGGGGATGACCCTGACTCCGGTCACCCGGTTCGGAGGCGGTGCGGTGCGGGTGGTCGCCTCCATGCAAACAGCGTCTTTTTCGCCAGATACGCGGGACAGGTTTACCCAAACCGAATTTGTGCGGGATGCCCGCGCCAACCGCATGGGTGTGCGGATGGACCAACCGGGCGAGGGATTCACCACCGAAGGACAGCTCACCATCGTGTCCGAAGTCATTGTGCCCGGCGATATCCAAATCACCGGTGATGGCGCGCCTTTTGTGCTGATGTATGAATGCCAGACGACAGGGGGCTATCCGCGCATCGGCACAGTGATCCCTTGTGATCTGCCGCGAGTGGCGCAGGCCCAGACGGGGGCCGCGATCCGGTTTGAATTTGTCGAAATGGCCGAGGCCATCGCACTGCAAACCCGTTTTCTGGCGGAACTGAAGGCGCTGCCATCCAAGGTGACGCCGCTGGTGCGTGATCCGGCCAATATCCGTGACCTGCTAGGTTATCAATTGATCAGCGGTGCGGTTTCTGCCCAAGCAAACCCTTTTGAAGAGGAGAACTAAGATGCCACATGTCGATCTGAACGCGGATATGGGGGAAAGCTTTGGTGCATGGACGTTGGGCGATGATGCTGCGCTGTTAAAGATCGTCACCTCGGCCAATATTGCCTGTGGCGGTCATGCCGGAGATGCGGATGTGATGGCGGCGACCATGACGATGGCTCATCGCAATGGTGTGGGCATTGGCGCGCATCCGGGTTTCATGGACATCGCCGGCTTTGGTCGCAACCGGATGTCCGTGCCGCGTGGAACCTTGCAGAATCAAGTGCGCTATCAGGTGGCTGCAAGCCTTGGCATGGCACGCAGCGTCGGGGCGGAGGTGCGGCATCTCAAGTTGCACGGGGCGATGGCCAATATGTGTGCCGAAGATGAAGATATGGCGCGTGATCTTTACGAGGCAGCGCTGAGCGTTGCGCCGGATTTGATTGTCATGGTGCTGGCCGCCACTGCGCAACAGTCGGCGGTGGAAAAGCTGGGCTGCCTCTGGGCCGGAGAGATCTTTGCCGACCGCGCCTATAACGATGATGCCACGCTGGTCGATCGGTCTCTGCCCGGTGCGGTGATCCATGATGCGGATCTCGCAGGCGCACGTATGGTTGAGATGGTGAAAGCCGGGGCGATCATCACCGAAAGCGGGAAACACATCCCGACCCGGATTGATACGATCTGTTTGCATGGTGATACGGCAGAGGCGGTTGCAATCGCAGCCTCCGTCCGGCGGCAACTGGAAGCGGCGGATGTGTCATTGCGCAGGTTTGATGGCTATCGGGCAAGTTAAAGGAATGGATCGACAGACCCAGGCGCAACTGGCCAAGCTTGCCCCGATCTTTGACGCTCTGGGCGAAAGGGCTGTTGATTTGACGGTGCTGGGCAGCGGGGCGCAGGCCTCGGTCTGGCGCATTCGAACAGACCGGGCTGACTACGCCTTGCGGGTGCTTAAACCCGGCGCACCGGGCCTCAATCCGGCGGTCGATGCCAGATTGCGCAAGGCGCTGGTTGAATGTGGTGCTGCGGTTGTCCGACCGGTATTGACCTCTGATGATGTGGCAACGCCCGAAGTAGCTGCACAATGGGTATTGGATGATTTTGTGGACGGGCGGCCGTTGTCCGGGCCGCTGACGATGCAGCAAGCCGATGATTTGGGCCGTTCCCTATGGGTATTGCACAATTTCGATCATGACAGATGGGCAGATATTCCAGCCAGCTTGCCGGTGCCTTTGTCTGTTTTTGGCGATGGAAATGGTGGTTTCCGAATGGGCGGAGATATGGATCAGTACCAAGGATTGCTGCGCCGTACACTGACTGAGGAAAAGGCCTGTTTGGCGGTTTGTCACGGTGATTTGCATGCGGATCAAGTGCTCCGTAAACGTGATGGCGGGATCGCGATACTGGATTTTGGTTTGGCGCGGCGCTGTGATTATCGTTGGGATCTGGCGGCGATTTTCCTGGCCTATGGACGGGACAGCTTTGATGGAGTTTTAGCGGGCTATCAGGGCAAAACAGCCGTTGATGATGTACTGCCATTTGCGCAGGCATTGGCCATTGCAGCACTGATGCGTGGCCGGGCCAAAGCGGCAGCGGCGCAGGTCTTTTTGAATCAGTACCCCGTTCAGTTGGATACGTAACCCGCGACCACCTGCAACAGCTTGTAAGCGGTGCCAGCATCGCTGCCGACCACATCAAGGAATTCTTCGCCGCCAATGCGCAGGCAGGTCAGCTCCGATTTGGCACGCATGTCCAAGGCACGGGGCACATTGCGGATCAGGCCCAGTTCTCCGACCAGCGCACCGGGGCCGGAGGTCGTGATCAGCAGATCGTCCTCGCCGTCACGAGGCAGCAACAAATCCGCCTCGCCGTCGATCACCAGATAAGCACCTGATGTTGGATCATCGTCTTTGTGAAACACATACTCGCCCGGCTTGGCCTTGTACCAACGGGCCCCAAACGCCAAAAGGCGCAGTTGCTTGCGGGCCAGGCCAGAGAATAGATCGGTTCCTTCGATGGCACGCAATTTACGCGCCAGATCGGCGCTGACGGTGCTGTCTTCATCTTGCGGGGTGGCGCTGGCGATGGATGAAATCCGGCCTGCCTGCATCTCGTAAACGTCTGTAAAATCGTCCGTATTCTCAAAACTGGGCGCAAGACAGATGAGGGTTGTGCGCGGCAAGAGCGCCCGCAGCTTCTGTGGCAGGATGTTCCGAGTTTCGTCGTCAAAACTGGCCAGCACCCCATCAAGGATCAGGATGTGTGGCCGCTTGATCGTGGCGCGGCTGATGGCAAGCGATTCCGTGAGCAAGGCAGGCAGGTTGCCGCCGCCCAAGGTCAGAGGCATCTCAAAAATGAGGTCCAGTACAAGACCATCCAGATCCGCCTTTCGCAGGATGTCGCCGATCAGATCACGCAACTCATCCGCCTTGGACCCGGCGCTGGCCACGATCCGGCCATAGAGCGCGTTCTCTAGCACGGTAAGGCCTGCGACCGGCGCATCGGCATCAATCGGGCTAAGCAGATCGGCCATGCTGGCTTGCAATTGCGCTCCATGCTCCTTGCGGATTTGCAGCACGCGGGTAGTGATCTCTTCGGGGAAAGCGGTGCCGAGTTTGTCGGCGGAAATGACAAATGTCACAGCCAAAAGCCGTGCCTTTTCCTCGCGTTCAAGTTGACCGCCGTCTTGATGTTTGGTCAACAACGCGACCGCATTTTCGTAGGTTTCAGGATCAAGGCCAAGCTTGCGGAACATCGGGTGATCGGTGCCATCCAACCCAAAGATCTGGCGCAGAAGATCAACGATATCGGCGGCGAGTTGCAGCAAATCCGCTTCCAGATGCAGCTCTTCGAGCAGGTTCAGGAACTGCGCCTGTTCGAGCAGGTTTTCCGCAGTGACATGATTGCGCGATGTGGCAAATAGCATGTTTTCGGCAACCGGCAGGCTGGGATTGAACAGATCCTCGCGGAAGAAGTAGACGGCATCGCGCAGGCCGGCATTTTGAACCGCTGTGTCAACCTCAGGCCGGAGCGCGACCAGTGCGCGGGCCAGTTTGGTATGGTCCGTTGCATTGATCCGCTGTTCGACCCCGCGTTTGAACAGGGCCTGATCAATGCCCATCCCGGTGATCAGCTCTAGCCACCACGACCGCAGATCTTCGGGCGAAACTGTCTCTTCGATGTCTTGCCAATCGGCCTCTAACGGATCTGTGCTGTTGCCCGCCCGTGCGCTTTCTGCTGCTGTTTCATCCTGTTCGGCACCCGGTTGCAGTTTCAGGGGCAGCATTACGTTATCGCCAAAGCTGCCGAGGAACATCACCGGGCGCGATGTGGCGTGGCCGATACGTTTGGCGATTGTTGCCTGATGCAGGCCGGACAGTTCCAGATCGCCAACGGTGATCTTGCCCGATGACGGAATAACCTCGCGGACCAGCACCTCTGCCAAGGCGCGGCGGTCTTCGTCGCTGGGCGCTGTGATGGCGATGGAAGTGCCGCCTTCGAAGGTGACATTCAGGTCTTCGAGCACCGGATTTCCATCGGCATCCTGCACGTTGACACCATGCAATTTGACGGTACCTGCAAGATCCTCAAGCTGCTCTGGATAGCCATCAAACAGATCTTCGCGGATCATGCCCTGAGGGGCAAAACGTTCGGTTATGGTTTCCCAGCGTAGGGCCATGTCCTGTGACTGGTTGTAATAGGCCAGCAGTTCTTTCCACGGGCTCGACAGATCCTTGTAGGCTGCCAAAGCTGCAACAAGGGCGCCCACCGTAATCTCACCCTTGATCGCGAGGTATCCGCCAAGAGCATAGAAAAAGAACGGCGTCAGTTGCGAGATGAAGTTATTGACGAACTTCATAAAGAACTTCTTTTGAAAGATCTCAAACCGGATCGCGAAAAGCCGCCCGAGCCGCGATGAGATCATCGCAAGGCGATAGCGCCAGCCGCCGTTCACGCGCAGGGTGCTTGCCCCCGCAGAGCTTTCGCCGATTTCCGAGGCCAGCGCCCGCAGCTGGATCACCCGCTTCTTGTTCAGCTTGTTCACTTGGCGCTGTAATTTGGGGATCAGCCACGCCTGAAGTGGGATGAACGCACAGGCGGCCAGACCAAAAGTAAAGCTTTGTAAAAACAAGAAGCCCAGGATTGTCGCCATCTGGCCTGCTTGCAGCACGGGCTGTGCAACCGCATCGCCCATCAGGCCGCCCATCGGTTCGGATTCAGATGTGACCATCGAAACCAGTTCACCCTGACTGGTGCGCTCAAAATAGGGGGCGGGAAACCGCAGGATGCGGGCGATCAACGTGTAGCGTAGCCGCCGCAATAGGCGTTCGGCCAGCACCCCTTTCATCGTGTTGATCCGCATTTTCATGATGCCATGACCAAAGACGGACAACAAAAATAGCCCGCACAGGAACATTAAGAACGGCACCTGTTGCATCTCATAGCCATAGACGGTGACCGGGCCGCCAGCGCCAATGGCATCATTGATGATCCGCTTGGGCAATTCCAGGGTCAGGTAAAGTAATGGAAACAAGGTCAGCGTCACGGCCAGCAGAATCAGCTGGTCGCGTTTGGAGTATTTCCAGATGAAACTGAACAGCGTGCGTTCGATGGGGCAGATCCAATGTAGAGGTGAAACAAAAGGACTTTGAAAATCATCAACCTCAGAGTCTTAACAACTCCGGGGCGCTAAAATCAATTGATTTGCAGCTTTCGCAGGTTGCGTTAGGATCAAACCCTGAGGGAGGACTTGCGTGACTGCAGAGCTTCAAACCGCTTTGCTCCTGCTGCTTTTGCTGGAGATCAAACATCTGTTTGCGGATTTTTTCCTGCAAACACCGCGCATGTTGTCCGGTCGCGGGCAGTACGCTCATTTGGGTCGGGCGCAGCATGCCGGTTTGCATGCGGTGTTTTCTGTCTGTGCGCTGTTGATCTGCGGTGCGCCGCTGGTGTTTGTTGTGATCCTTTGTCTGGCGGAACTGGTTGTGCACTACCACATTGATTGGGCCAAAGGGGTGCATTCGGACAAGACCGGATATACGCCCACCGATCCGGGGTACTGGCGGGCCTTCGGGGTCGATCAGTTTTTACACCAGCTTACTTATATCGCGATGGTCTGGGCTTGGGCAGTCTTTACGCTGTGACGGCCTTTGCTGCGAAGTTCGGCACCGGATCGGCATAGCCTTTCAGGGCGATTGGCGCCAAAGTTTCAAATGCAACGCCGTCCAGATCGCCGCTGGCATCGCGGGTCGCCTGATCCAACAGAACCTGCCCCGGATCGGCCTTTGAACACAGCCGGGCAGACAGGTTCACCGTGGAACCCAAAACAGTGAAATCCATCCGTTCTCGGGCGCCCATGGCCCCGACAACCACTTCACCGGATGCGATGCCAATGCCGACATGCAGGTTGTAGTCGGGAAACTTCATCAACAGATCTTGCATCGCGCTGGTGATTTTCACCGCACATTGCACCGCGCGTGTTTCCATTTCGTCGCCCTCAAATACCGCAACAAGGGCATCACCGATGAACTTGTCCACGTCACCTTGATGTTCTTCGACGATGTCGGTTTGAACATCAAAATACTGGTTCAATGCCTCAATCACGACCTCGGGCGGCACGCGTTCGGAAAACTCCGTGTAGCCGCGAATATCGGTGAAAATGACAGAGACCCGCCGCCGCTGCCCGCCGCGTGACATGCCTGCTTCATGCGATCCCTGAATGGCGTTCATGGTGCCGTGGCTGACAAATTTCATCAGCTCCAACCGTTCCCCCAGATGGCCGATCATCTGGTTGATCCGGTGAGACAGGTCGCCGATCTCATCGCGGGAATTGACGTCTTGCACACGGGCGCTGAAATCACCGCCACCGACCTTTTCCGCCACGCTGCCAATCTCAAGGATGGGTTTGGTCAGGCGCCGGGCAAAGATCAATGCACCCACACTCGCAATCGCAAACCCCAAAAGGCCAACAATCAGGATCTGTTCTGTGATAGCATTCACCACACCGTAGGCTTGATCCTCGCTTTGTTCGGTCACCACGGCCCATGGAAACCGATTGGGAAAAGCATAAGCGCCCAGCATTTTGGTGCCATCGGTACGGGTATAGCCCTGCAAAGTGTCTGCTCGTGCATTTGCCGTGATCAGGGGCATCGCAGAGCGGACCAAAGACCGGTCTTTCAACGACACAGGCTCTGCGGTCAATACCGTTTGCCCTTGCGGATCAATCACAGAAATTTCCCCACGCGCCGAGAACGGGTGATTGGCCACCAGCGCCGCCATAGACGCAAGATTGATCTTGGCAGCGAATGTG
Organism: Sulfitobacter mediterraneus; assembly: GCF_003054325.1. Lineage (GTDB taxonomy): Bacteria > Pseudomonadota > Alphaproteobacteria > Rhodobacterales > Rhodobacteraceae > Sulfitobacter > Sulfitobacter mediterraneus. The sequence continues at coordinate 297,900 of NZ_QBKU01000001.1, read as the reverse complement.
ACCTCGCGGCCCGCGATCTTGGTTTCCAGTGGCAAGGCAATGGTTGCGATCCAATCGCCGGTCGCGTCCAGTTGATCAATCAGCGGTTTGCCATAGGCGCCGCGTGCCCGCAGATCAGCTAATAGTTCCGGAGAGGTGCTGAGCGTGGTGACAGGGTCAAGACCCGCCGCATCAAGCCGTTGGGCGAAGCCCTGATCCGGGGCAAGGATTGGCAGTTTTGATCCGTCGATTGCCAGTTGCAGGGCGACCACCTGTGGCAGTTCCTGTATGCCCAGTGTCAGCAAGGACACCTTTTGTTGCACGTCAAGATCGGGGCTGTCGATGCCATTGCGGATCACCTGAAGCGGAGAAAGCCAACGGCCCTGAAATTCGTTGTCGAAGGCGCGGCGCAGTTGGCTGGCAACGGCGGTCAGATCTTCGTTGGCGGCGCTTTTTAGTTCGTCACGTGTCAGCTTGGTCAGGTTCTGGCCAACAATGGCCAGCGGCAGAACGGCAAGCAACGTCGCAAAGAGGAAAAATTTGATGCGTAATGGAAATCTCATGAGCGCACCTTAGAGCAGAAAACAGGCTCTGAATATGGGCTATCTGCCTGCATCGCGCCGCAACGGTTTGACCGCAGCGGCGCGTGTAAAAATCAGTTGCGCGGCAAGGCTGTCACGAGCGCGGTGTCACGGCCGACCCCGCAGGCCAGCCCGGTTGTATCGCGTGCCTCGACCGTCACGGTATAGGTGCCGGGTGTTGCATAGCGGTGACGCGTTACCGCGCCTGTGCCGGTGGCCCCGTCGCCGTAGCTCCACTGCAGGTCGAGCCCTTGGCCATCCGCATCAGAAGCGTTGGATGCGTCAAAATCAGCAACGTCATGGGCCGCGCCCAGTTTTGTTGTGATGTCCGGCCCGGCATCGACGCTGGGTGTGTGGTTAACCAGAACCGCAGCGCGGTCTGTTCCGGTACCGCAGGTCAGGCCACTGTTGTCGGTCACAACCAGATCCACGGTGACAGGACCGGCGGTGTCAAAGCTGCGTTCGACGCGGGGGCCGGTCAGGGTGACGCCATCGCTGAACTTCCACTCGAACTGTTCAATCAACCCGTCCAGATCACCAGATGCGCCCGCATCAAAGACGGTCACATCGCCGGGGCAGACCACACGGTCCGGTCCGGCAAGCGCGGTCGGGGCCGCGTTGACCCGCACATAACGTTCCTCGCGGCGTTGGCTGTTGGCAAGGTTTTTGCCGTCATCCAATGCCACGCTCACCGGGTAAAGACCCGAGTTGGCGAATTGATAGGTCACGTTGGCACCTTCGGCGCGCACGCCCGTGTCGCCAAAGATCCATGCCACCTCGGTGCCCGATGGCACATCCACAGCCCAGGGCAATTCCACGGCGGGGCAGATCCATTGCGGCGCTTCTAGATCGGCAACCGGGGCGGGGTTCACCACGACCTCATGTTCGCGCGTGACGCGGCTGTTGCCGACGCCTGCGTCATCCGTCACGGTCAAAGCCACGCGGTAGGTGCCTGCCTCGGCAAAACGGTGGGCGGGGCGCAGACCTTCGCTGGTGTTGCCGTCGCCAAAGTCCCAGGCGTAGTTGATGATCACGCCATCTGCGTCTTTGGAGGCTCCTGCATCAAAGATCACCGCCTCACCTGCGGCCATGGATTGTGGTCCTTTAATATCGGCGGCGGGCGCCTCATTGACCACAACCTTGCGGGTTGTCTCGATGGTGCTGCACCCTTGATTGCCGCCTGAAAGCTCGGTCTTCAGGGTCGCAAAATAGACGCCGGGTGTTTCAAAGGTGTGCGATACCTCGGCCCCTTCGGCAGTTGTGCCGTCGCTAAAGATCCAGTTGTGAGAGATCACGGAAGCGCCCTCAAGATCGCTGAGATCAATCGAGAAATTGGCGGGCATCCCAGCAGCGGCGCGTTCAGATCCAACAATGGCCTGCGCAGGGGCTGCAACAACCTCAACATTCACGGTGTCGGTGTCCAGCGGGCTACAAGCCCCCAAAGCTTCGCCCGTGATGGTCAGGTTGACCACGTAATTACCCGGCTTCTTGAACCGGTATTCAGGGCGTTCACCGCTGGCCGTTCCGCCGTCACCAAAGGTCCAAGCGAAAGAATTCACAGCCCCATCCGCATCAGTCGATCCAGAGCCATCAAAGCGCACGGCCTGATTGGTGCAGACAGTCATGTCCTCCCCAGCGTCAGAGATCGGCCCTTCGCGGATCAGCGCGGCGATGCGGTCCACGGCTGTGCCCCAGTCGGTGCCAGTGCCATTACGCACGGTCAGGGTGACCGGATAGGCGCCCGGCTGTTCGTAGGTCTTGGACGGGTTCACCAGATCGGAGGTTTCGCCATCGCCAAAGTCCCAAGAGTACAACAGCAAGCTGCCATCGGGATCAGAACTGTCAGAGGCGTCAAACAGGATCGGTTGGCCGGAACACACATCCTTGTTGCCGCCTGCCATCGCAATCGGGCGGGTCTTGATCGTGACAACCGTGGTGTCGATGGCCTTGGCGTTTTTCAGGCCGGTGCCGTCATTGACGCGCAGGGTTACGGGATAGATGCCGGATTTTTCGTAAACATGCGTGACTTGCGCCCCTTCCATCGGGGCAGAGCCGTCACCGAAGTCCCACAGATAGATCAATGCATCGCCATCCGCATCCGAAGAGGCAGAGCCGTCAAAGGAGACCTGCAACACCTCAGTATCGAGGCGCGGTCCGGCTTCGGCCACCGGGGCGTGATTGACCCGAATGGTCAGATCATCGGTATCTGTGGCGTTGGTCACGCCGCTGTCATCGGTCACGACCAATTGCGCGGACCAGACGCCGGGGGTGGTATATGTGCGTTCAAACGCGGAAACGGCGACAGGATCAACGCCATCGTCGAATTCCCACATGTAGCTGATGATCTCACCGTCCGTGTCGTAGGACAGACCACCGTCAAATCGCACCGGATCACCGGGCGCGACCAGCATATCGGCACCCGCTTCGGCCACGGGGGCAGCGTTGACGGTGATCAATGTCTCTGCGGTGTCTGCCGCCGGGCCACCGGAAAAGCCGTCTTTGACAGTCAGGCCAAACCGGTAGAGGCCGGGGCTGGCCAAGGCCACAGCGATGCGCTCGGCAGATTGGGATGTGCCGTCTGGCAGTGACCATTCATGGGTGCTGACCCGGCCATCAGGGTCCAGGGAGGCGCGGCCAGAAAGGATGAACTCCTCATTCGGGGCCACGGTTAGTGGCGGACCTGCATCGGCGATTGGGGTGGCATTGATTGTAATCGTGGTTGTGGCGCGGTCCACGTTCAGTGGTGCGGTGCTTTCGTCGCGGACGACCAAGGCAACTTCATAGATGCCGGGCCGTGCATAGGCGTGCACCGGGGTCGGCCCGTTGCCGGTTTGGCCATCGCCAAAGTCCCATTCGTAGGATGTAATGCCACCTTCGGGATCGGATGATCCGGTGCCATCAAACTGCACTTCGCTGGCGGTGACAAATTGCGCCGGACCTGCGTTTGCCGTCGGGGCGGCATCAATCACGATCTGTTTTTCGATCTTTTGAATGGCCGAGGCTGTGCCGCTGTCATCCGTCACGGTCAGGGTCACGGTATAGATCCCCGGCGCGGTCCAAGCGTATTCGACATTTTCGCCATCCCCCAGCGCGCCATCGCCAAAGGCCCACATGTAGGACAGGATCGACCCATCGGGATCAACGCTGGCCTCCGCAGAAAGCTGGGCCGCTTCTGAGACAGAGACAGGGCGATCAGGGATGGTGAACATCGGCTCAGGCGGCGCATTCACGACCACGATCAGTTGATCCCAGTCATAGTTGTTCTCGACGCCGCTGTCGTCTTTGACGGTCAGGGTGGCATAGTATGTGTCCGGCTTGGTGTAGGTGTGGCTGATGCGGGCGCCTTCTATGATGGTGCCGTCGCCCATGTCCCAAACATAGGTCTTAAGCGCCCCGTCCACATCATAGCTGGCGCTGGCATCGAACAGCAGGGTTTGGCCGGTCTCGGCGGTCTGATCGGTGCCAGCCTCGGCCACAGGGGCAAAGTTGACGGTGATCAGACGGGTTTCTACGCCAAAGTTACAGGGATGATCGCTGTTGTCTTCGACGCGCAGGTTGCTGCGGTAGGTGCCGGGTTTGTCATAGGTTTTCTCGGCATAGCTGCCGGTCGCGCCGGTGCCATCGCCAAAGCTCCAGATGTAGCGGCTGATCGGGCTGTCCGATGGCTCAGAGGTTGAACCGTCAAACGGAACAACCTGACCGGGGGCGACTGTGATCGGATCGCCGGGTTTGGCCGTTGGGCCAGACCGGACATGCACGGGTACGGCAACGCTGGACCCACGGCCCGCACGGGTGCCTTGTTCCATCACCTTGAGTGTCGCGGTGTAGCGGCCCGGCGCATCATAGCGGTGCGCGATCACGGATTGATCGGCGGTTTTGCCATCGCCAAAGTCCCAAATGTAGCTCAGCGGCACCCGCCCTTGCGAGGGGCTGGCGTCAAAGGCCACGGCGCGGCAATCGGCGAGCGGGCTGGCGGTTCCTATGGCGGTTGGACGGGCCGGATCCAGCGCTTTTACCGGCGGCATTTGCAACGCAACGGCGGCACCGTCCTTGTCAAACACCGATACGGTCACATCATTGGGGGTTTCAAACCCGCCCTTAAGGCTCAGCGCCAATGCGCCGGTTTCCGGTGTGGCGCTGTCGATGGACCAATAGTTTTGGCCTGAGATCTGCAACGGGATATCGGTGTAGTCGGTCACAAAGGTCAAATCACCCTTGGCACCATCAAAGTTTTGTACTTTGAACGGTCCCAGTGCAGCGGGGTCTACGGTCACACGGGTGGCGGATGTGCCTGCGCTCCACCGGATGGTGGGTTGATAGGCAAACATCGACAGGTCTTTGGGCGCACGGTTGCGGTCACGCACGGTGCTGATGGCAACAGAGAACCCGTTGCCATCGTTGCCTGCGGTACCATCCACATCAATGCGGAAATAGGCGCGACCATCCATGATCTCACCCTGACGGGCACGCACGGTACCCAATGTCACCCAGCGGCCATCGGTGCCTTTGTCATAGCCATACTCTGACTGCGCCAATTCCTTTCCGGGGTCTGTGGCCAGTGTCGAAATCCGGGCGGGGCGTTCGCGTTCCTGCACCATTGCGGGGCGCGTCGCGCCGGTGAAGGCACCCTCGCCGCCCATGATGCGATAGGTCGTCAAAGAATCGCGTGGCCCGCCATAGGTGAAATCATCATTGCCGCTGGTTTCGGGGTCAAAAAGGCGCACATAGACGCGGCCGGGCGTGTTTTCAGGGATGGAGAACAGGATCTGTTCGCGGTGATCCACGTCGCCTTCGGAACTGGGCGCAGAGACCCCGTAGACCACCAGCAGGCTGGCGGTATCAGCGGTGGTTTGGGCGCTCAGCGGCAGGGCAAACGCCGTGAGGGCGCTGGCAGCCAATGTGATGCGTTTCATCCAGTTCATCGTCTTCCTCCATCCCTCAGGCGCAGCGCCCGAGAGGTCATTTGAATGCCGTGTTCCCGGCGTAGTCTTCGACGGCCACTTCGATCAGTTGGATCCGGCCAGCTTCAGGTGGCAAGCTGGCGCGGCAGATGCCTGCGCCACTGTCGCAGCGCAAAAAGCCGTCCCGCTCTGCGCCGCCGATCTCAAGCAGATAGGTCGCAGATTTGCGCAGCCCGCTTGGGTCGGTCGCAGCCACTTCGATGGTGATTGGCCCGGTGTTGCCCTCGGGGCGGGTCACTTCGGCGCGGGTGATCACGGGCGGGTCAATGTCATAGACCGTTTGCAAGCGCACAGCGGTGACATTGCCAACCGCATCGGTTGCCAGCAGGTCAAAATCATTGATACCGGGTTGCAGTTCGGTTGCGATGGTAAACGCCCCGTCAGTAACCGCGAGCGGCTGCCCATCAAGGGTCAGGTTGACCGCATCCCCTGCCGTGCCCGTGATCTCAAGGTCAGGATTATCCGTCGCCTTGGGCAATGGCAGATCAAGTTTGACTTCGGGCGGCATTTCATCGCGCAGGGCAAAGAAATCAGCGCGGCCTTCGGAATTGCCGTTGGGGGCAAAAATCTCAACCTGGTAGCCTTGGATCTCGGAGGTGGCTGGGACGCTAAACGAGAGTGCGCCCTGCGGCCCCGTAACGGCCTGAACCACCACTGCGCCGGAGGCGTCTATGACAACCACTGGCGCGTCTGGTTGCGCGGTGGTCGCAGCGCGGACCACCAATTCACCGGACCGGGTGGCGAAGGCATCACCTGCGCGGGGCATCGCCGGGTCAAAGGCGATCTCGACCGCAACAGCAGGGCGATAAATGACGGTTTGGCCAAGGTTGCTTTGGTTTCCGGCCAGATCTGTCGCATCAAGGCGCAGCAGGTTCTCACCTACGTTCAGGGTCACTTCGGTTTCAAAGCTGCCGTCCTTGTTCAACGTCATCGGCGCACCGTTCAACAGGACTGTCGCCTCAGGCTCGGATGCACCAAACACAATGATCGTTGGTTCTTCGAACAGTGCCCCATCACCGGGGGCAAGTAAGGTTAGGAACGGCGGTGTGTTGTCACGGCGCACGGTAAAGCCTGCGGGTTTGCTCCATTGTCCGGGAAGGCCCAATTGATCAAGCGCGGCGACCCGCCAGAAATAGCGGGCAGGGGGCAGATCGGGCGTGGTAAAGGCGGTTTCGGCGATGCCCCATTCGCTAACCTGCATTTCGTTAAACCCAGCGTCACGGGCAACCTCGATCCAATAACCAGCAGCGCCATCAAAACCGCCCCAGCCCAGATCAACCGCACTGGAATACAAGATCTCATTGTCGTCTGGCTTGCGTAGAACAGGGCTGTCCAACACATCGGCGGTCTGTGCGCCGTTTCGGTTCAGAACGACACCTTCGTTTTCGCCAATCACAACGGCGGTGTCGCCCTGTTTGACCTCAAGACTGGCCTCGTCATAGTTCACAAACTTGGCGCCGCTGCGGTCGTTCCTGACCCAGAAATCAGAACTGTCTGTTGTTGTCTCAATGCCCGGCACATCGATTTCAAAGGCGGTCTTGTCCGAAAGCTGGTGGAGCACCGCGTAGAAGTCTCCGTCAACAAGCGAGACCTTGGTCACCTCATCCCCAGTCAATGGGTCAGAACGCATACGCTGGATCGTGGCGTTTGAATTGGCGTTCAAACGCAAGCGCGACAGATCGCGAAAGGTGATCTGTGTCGTGCTGGCCGACAAGGTGCGGACGCGCTCAAATTCGATCAGAATGTCATTGAGGCTGCGACCGGACCAGCGCGGTTCTGCCGGGGCGCGGCCCTGCACGTCACCTTGTACATCGGACACAACCGCCTCGGCGGATCGGTCGCGCTGGGCAATTGCAATTTCCAGCGCCTCTTGGGCCAATAAGGTGGCGATGTCCGACAGGTCGATCACCTCGCCCCATTTATAGTTCTCGCGCCGCTCCAGCGCGGTTTCGCGGCTGGCAACGGCATTGCCGATCTGGACCGGCGCAAAAACCTGCGCACCTTCAGCCGTTGCAGTCTGGATGGTGTTAAGCGCCTCTTGCAGCGCTTCGTCTGCCGCACGGACCTGTTTGACCGGCATCTTGAGCGTGTCGTTGGGCCGCAGATCGGTGGGTGTTGCGATCTCGTTCAGCTCAAGAACGTAGGGCCAAAGATCAGGATCACCCAGATGCCGCCCGACAAAATCACGGATCGTGTCGGCAGAGGTGAATGTGATGTTTTCGAACTCAAGCGTTGCGCTGCGCGTTTGGCTCAGGGCTGGCTGAATCGCCAGTCCGGATGCAAATGCACTGGCAAAAACAAGGCCGCGCAAAATATGTCGGACAGTACAAAACAATATTGCCGCCCCCGAGGGATCAAAGTGAAGTGCCTTAAAATTGGCACAATTCTCCGGAGAAACCTCTGTTCAGGCAAGTTTATTCGTTAACAAATGAACTGTTTTGGTGCGCTATTGGCCCGGCAAGGCGCATCAATCCGCCTGTTTTCTGGGGCATTGTCGCGCATTTGGCATCTATTTGCAGATGGGCGCTGCGAGGCGAGCGATTTTGTAACCACCGGCTTTGCAGCGCTACGGGCCATGATTCTCTTTGGAAGTGCCGCGGTTCTGGATGTGTCCGGAAGCGCGGCACTTGCCATCTTATTGGGCGTAAAGGCCGCCCGTGGGTGTGGCAAGGAAATCGGACAGTGAGATGTCCTCTTGCTTGAGGAACCCGCTGGCTGGCAATTTTCCGTCACGGACCATTTCGATGATCGCAACAACCGATCCTGCCGTTGTCCATGCGATGGCGGTGCGGGATTTGCCCGCCACATCAATCGGGCGATAGCCGCGCACAAATTCCTTGCGGGCCATGCGGCCATCTTTGCTGCCCTCTGCCGCGACATGCACATAGACCACGTCATCATCGACAGGTGGCTTGGCGTACACAAGGATCTCGCCGGCCTCTTTGCGGCGCTCGCGCATCAGCAGTTCGTGGAAGAAAAAGTTCATCTGTGCGGCATGACCGGGATAGCGCATGGTTTTGTAGTCGATGTTGGCGACTTTGCCCAAATAGGTGTCACACATCGTGCCCAGACCGCCCGAGGTGGTAAAGGCCTCGAGCTTGACCCCGTCGATGTAGATATCTTCGAGCCATTCCATCGCCGAGACCCATTTGATCTCACCGTCTTCGATCACTTCGCAATCATTCAGGTATTCGTTGACCACACCCTCCGGCGACCAGTTGAAGGCATACCCCATCAACCCAGTGGGGTTTTGCGGCAGCGCGCCAACCCGCATCTTACAGCTGCGGCACTCATCCAACGATGCGATCAGATCTGCACCAACGATTCCGATAAATCCGGGGGCCAGACCACATTGCGGGGCCATCAACCCCTTTGAGGTTTTGCTGAGTTCGATGATGGTCTTGGTTGTCGGCACATCTTCGGTCAGGTCAAAGTAGTGGATACCTGCATCATGCGCGATCTGCGCCAGTTGGATGTTCAGGTGAAACGGCAGACAGGACAGCACGGCATCTTGTTGTGCAAATTCTGCGGCCACATCGCCGGTCTGGCTCAGATCCATGGATTTTACGGTGAAGGGCAGCGACGTGGCGGGCTGCGCCATGTCCACTCCGGTGACTTCAAACCCCGAATTGTGCAGCAACTCCGCTGCCAATGTGCCAACTTTCCCAAGCCCAAGAACCGCAATCTTTTTCATAACCAACCCTCAATCATAGCCGTTGCGAAAGGGCAGGTTTGGCACGTCGTACAGGTGCGTCCCGCCATTTCAGATTGCAGCCACCTAATGCGCCCCGGTGGGCAGTTACAATCGCTTGATACTCATCCACTCATGAATAATATTCATATCTCACCCCGCTGGATCCCGGTATGGGTGAATATGACCGCATCTTGAGGCAGGAATACCCGCAATGTCAGAATACCAAAGGCGATACCTGCCGTCCCATGCTGTTTTGCGCAGTTTTGAATCTGCCGCGCGGCATCAAAGCTTTACGCTCGCGGCGGCGGAGCTGCATCTGACGCAAAGCGCGATCAGCCGTCAGGTGAAAGAGTTGGAGAACACAGTTGGCACCGCGTTGTTCCGCCGTGTCGGTCGCGGGGTGGTTTTGACCGCGGCGGGGCAAAACCTGGCGGATGGATTGGCTGTTGATCTGGAGAATATGCACCGTACCATCATGCGGGCGGTGTCGGCGGGCAAGATGGGCGCGGCCATTCGTGTTGCCACACTGCCGGCCTTTGCCAGCCGCTTTATGATCCCGCGATTGCCTGCATTCTTTGAACGTTACCCGAACATCGAGGTCAGCCTGTCCACGCGGCTTGAGCCATTTGACATGTCAGAAGGACGGTTTGATCTGGCTGTGCATTTTGGCAAGGCCGATTGGCCCGGTGCGGACCTACGCTATCTGTGCAGCGAGACTTTGATCCCCGTTGCCTCGCCCGCGTTTACTGAAAAGCACGGGTTCAAGGGACCACAAGACCTTGGCGCAGTTCCGCTGTTGCATCTGGCGACCCGTCCCTTCGCTTGGCAGGAGTATCTGGAAGATCTGGAGATTGATCGGCCAGTGGCGATGTCGGGCAAATATTTTGATCAGTTCCTGATGATCATCGCGGCGGCGACTGCGTCTATGGGAGTGGGGCTGATCCCTGACTATTTGATCGAACAGGAATTGCAAAGCGGCGCATTGGTGCCACTGATCGAAGGCGGGATGACCACCAACAACAGCTACTATTTGGTGACACCGCAGAACCAGAATAATGCGCATGTGAACAGATTGTGTGATTGGTTAGCCGATTGTGTTTCTGACCGCGAAGAGCAGGGCAACGCATAAGGGTGACCTAAGGTTAAAAGCGGCCACGATCAGTAATACTTTGTAAATAATGATTAATTATCTACTAACAATTTAGTTTGACAGATTTGTATTTCTGGCATTAGCGTAGTGGCAGGTCGGCATGTTCCGGCTCACAAAACACTTTGGGAGGAGACAAGATGCGCAAGTATCTGCTCTCCGCGACTGCGGCACTGGCCGTCATCGCGGGGTCTGGGACTGCTTTTGCCGACACGGCAGCGGCTCAGAAATGGATTGATCAAGAGTTCCAGCCGTCCACGCTGAGCAAAAACGAACAAATGTCTGAGATGGAGTGGTTCATCGGTGCGGCGGAGCCGTTTAAGGGCATGGAGATTAACGTGCTGTCGGAAGGTATCCCGACGCACGGTTACGAATCCGAAGTGCTGACCAAAGCCTTTGAGGACATCACCGGTATCAAGGTAAACCACCAGATCCTTGGTGAGGGCGAAGTGGTGCAGGCTGTGCAGACACAGATGCAGACCCAGCGGAATCTCTATGACGGCTATGTCAACGATTCCGATCTCATCGGTACGCACTCACGGTTGCAGCTGGCCTATAACCTGACCGAACAGATGAACGGTGAATGGGCGGCAACGACATCGCCAACGCTGGATCTGGATGACTTTATGGGCATTCAGTTCACCACGGGCCCGGATGGCAACCTGTACCAGCTGCCGGATCAGCAGTTTGCGAACCTCTATTGGTTCCGCAAGGATTGGTTCGATGATGCCGGCAACAAAGCCGCGTTCAAAGCGAAGTACGGCTATGAACTGGGTGTTCCGGTCAACTGGTCTGCATACGAAGACATTGCGGATTTCTTTTCGAATGACGTGAAAGAAGTCGACGGTGTCGCGATTTATGGCCACATGGATTACGGCAAACGCGCACCCGATCTGGGCTGGCGGATGACCGATGCCTGGCTGTCGATGGCGGGCACAGGGTCCAAGGGTGAGCCAAATGGCGTGCCAATTGACGAATGGGGCATCCGCATGGAAGCCGGTTCGTGTAATCCTGCGGGTGCATCCGTCACACGCGGCGGCGCGGCCAACGGTCCGGCGGCGGTTTATGCGATCCGCAAGTGGGACGAATGGCTGCGGGCTTATGCACCTCCGGGTGCGGCGTCTTATGACTTCTACCAGTCCTTGCCAGCATTGGCGCAGGGCAACGTGGCCCAGCAGATCTTCTGGTACACGGCCTTTACCGCCGACATGGTGAAGCCAAAGTCAGAAGGCAACAACACTGTTGATGATGCGGGCAATCCACTGTGGCGGATGGCGCCATCGCCGCATGGTCCTTATTGGGAAGAGGGTCAGAAGGTTGGCTATCAGGATGTGGGGTCTTGGACCTTCCTGAAATCCACACCGGCAGATCGTGCGCAGGCGGCCTGGCTTTATGCCCAGTTCGTGACGTCCAAAACCGTGGATGTGAAAAAATCCCACGTTGGTCTGACGTTCATGCGCGATTCCACTGTGAACCACGCGTCCTTTACTGAACGCGCACCAAAACTGGGCGGTCTGGTCGAATTTTACCGTTCGCCTGATCGTGTGGCATGGTCGCCAACCGGTATCAACGTGCCTGACTATCCCAAGCTGGCGCAGATCTGGTGGCAGCAGATTGGTGATGTGAACTCTGGTGCGTTTACACCGCAACAGGCGATGGATCGTCTGGCCGAAGAGATGGACATCACCATGGCCCGTATGCAGCAAGCGGATGAAGCGGCTGGAGTTTACGGCGGTTGTGGCCCGCGTCTGAACGAGGAAAAAGATCCCTCTGAATGGCTGGGCAAAGGCGGGGCGAAAGCCAAGCTGGACAACGAAAAGCCGCAGGGCGAGACCGTCAACTATGACGATCTGGTGGCCCGCTGGAACCAGTAAACCAAGTGTTGGCCCCTTCACAGGGCCAGCGTTGGCCGAAGTTCCCTCTCTGGGCTTCGGCCTTTTCTGACGCCGCGCTTTCGGGCGCAACTCCGGGCTGAACGACATGACAATCCAACTGCGCGCCGCGACCAAAGTGGTCAGGGGCATCACTCATATCAAACCCACCACGCTGACGCTGGAGGCGGGGCATTTTAATGTTTTGCTGGGGCAGACCGGATCGGGCAAGACGTCCTTGATCAAGCTGATGGCGGGGCTGGATCCATTGGGCGCAGGCGAGATCCACATGGACGGCGAAGATGTGTCAAAGCTGTCCACGCAAAAGCGCAATATCAGCCTCGTACATCAGTTCTTTGTGAACTATCCGCATATGACGGTTTTTGAGAATATCGCCTCCCCCTTGCGGGTTGCAGGCATGGCCAAATCCGAAATCACTGGGCGTGTGGAAGAAGCCGCCGACATCCTGCAATTGCGGCCCATGCTGAACCGCCGTCCGCAAGAGCTGTCGGGCGGGCAACAGCAACGCTGTGCCTTGGCCCGCGCGATTGCCAAGGAAAGCCGCGCGGTGTTTCTGGATGAGCCATTGGCCAACCTGGATTACAAGCTGCGCGAGGAACTGCGCGAACAGCTGCCCGAGCTTTTTGCAGGTCGCGGTGCAGTGGTGGTTTATGCCACGTCCGAGCCGGAAGAGGCGCTGTTGCTGGGTGGCAAAACCGCGCTCTTGAATGATGGTGTGGTGACCCAATTTGGCACCACGGCAGAGATTTATCGCAGGCCGGAAAACCTAACCGCGGCGCGGGTGTTTTCCGACCCGCCGATCAATTCGGCCCAGATCGTCAAATCAGGCACCACCGCCAAGATGCAAAACGGGATCAGTTGGACCATGGGGGGATCGTCGGCAGAATTGCCTGATGGGCCCTACATTGTCGCCGTGCGCCCGCATCACGTCACACCGGTGGCCGCCGATAGCACCGTTGCAATGGACGGTACGGTTTTGGTGACCGAATTGTCCGGCTCTGAATCCAGTGCCCATTTCGAAGTGGGCAAAGATGCATGGGTGTCTTTGGCGCATGGGGTGCATCCCTACAACGTGGGCGAAAGCCACCGGTTTTACATGGACACGACACAGGCATTCTATTTTGCCCCGGACGGGAGGCTCGTTGCCTGATGGCCAAAATCACTCTCTCCAACCTGCGCCATTCCTACATGCCCAATCCGAAAGGGCCGGAGGATTTTGCGCTCAAAGAGATCGACCTTGATTGGCAAGACGGCGGTGCCTATGCGTTGCTTGGGCCGTCAGGTTGCGGCAAATCTACTTTGTTGAACATCATCTCTGGCCTGCTCGCGCCGTCCGAAGGGCGCATCTTGTTTGATGGCAAAGATGTCACCAACTTGCCGCCCGATCAGCGCAACATCGCGCAGGTGTTCCAGTTTCCGGTGATCTACGACACGATGACGGTGCGCGAAAATCTGGCGTTTCCACTGCGCAATCGCGGGGTGGCAGAGGCCAAGATCGCTGAGCGTGTGGCCGAGATCGCGGCAATGCTCGAAGTCGAAGAAATGCTCGATACCCGCGCCTCGCATCTGTCACCGGACAACAAACAAAAGATTTCCATGGGGCGCGGATTGGTGCGCGACGATGTGAATGTGGTGATGTTTGATGAGCCGCTGACGGTGATTGATCCGCATTTGAAATGGAAACTGCGGTCCAAGCTCAAGGAACTGCATCAACGGGTGCGGGCGACGATGATCTATGTGACCCATGATCAGACCGAGGCGCTGACCTTTGCCGATCAGGTCGTGGTGATGCAGGATGGTGAGATCGTTCAGATCGGCACGCCCGTTGAACTGTTTGAACGCCCGCAGCATACCTTTGTTGGCCATTTTATCGGGTCGCCTGGCATGAACGTGCTGCCCGCCGATGAAGGGCAGGGCGGCGTCACGGTTGAGGGTCATCCGATCACGCTGGAAGGCAAAATCACAGGCAGTGGCGGTGCGGCGCAGGTCGGCATCCGGCCCGAGTTTGTCTCGCTTGCCAAGACGGGCCTGCCGGGCCGTGTGCGCAAAGTGTCAGACATTGGCCGGCATTCCGTGCTGGAGGCGAAGGTGGGCGACACCTCGATCAAGGCCGTGATCGACGGTCCGGTGCCCGCACAGGGCGAGGCGGTGCATCTGGCCTTTCGCGCCGATCAAACCCGGCTTTATCGCGACGGCTGGATCGCAACGGAGGTGGGCGCATGAAAACCGAAAATCAAAAAGCGTGGTTCTTTGTGCTGCCGGTCTTGCTGCTGGTGGCCTTCAACGCGCTCGTGCCGATCATGACAGTGGTCAATTATTCGGTGCAGGAAACCTTTGGAAATAACGTGTTCTTTTGGCAGGGGCTCGACTGGTTTGAACAGATCTTGCGGTCTGACCGGTTTCAGGCGGCCTTGGGGCGGCAGTTTCTCTTTACCTTCCTGATCCTGATCATCGAAGTGCCGCTGGGTATCATCATTGCCCTGTCGATGCCGCGCAACGGGTTCTGGGTGCCGGTGTGTCTTGTTACTATGGCCTTGCCGATGTTGATCCCGTGGAATGTTGTGGGCGCGATGTGGAACATTTTCACACTGCCGGACATCGGACTGCTGGGTTATCTGATGAATCATACGCTGGGCATTCCCTATGACATGACGCAGAACCCGTTCGCGGCTTGGGTCACGATTGTAACCATGGATGTTTGGCATTGGACCTCGCTTGTGGTGCTGCTGTCTTATGCCGGGCTCGTGTCGATCCCAGACGCCTATTATCAAGCGGCCAAGATTGACGGTGCCAGCGCATGGAAAGTGTTTCGGTTCATCCAGCTGCCCAAGCTGAAGACCGTACTGACCATCGCCATTCTGCTGCGGTTTATGGACAGCTTTAACATCTACACGGAACCCTTTGTTCTGACCGGCGGCGGGCCGGGCAATTCCACGACCTTGCTGTCGATTGATCTGGTGAAAATTGCCTTGGGCCAGTTTGACCTTGGGCCAGCGGCGGCAATGTCGTTGATCTATTTCGCCATCACGCTTTTGGTAAGCTGGCTGTTCTACACTTTGATGACAAAGGACGACGCGCAATGAGAAAACGGTCCCTCATTCCGATCCTCTATATCCTGTTCTTGATGCTGCCGATCTATTGGCTCATCGCGATGAGCTTTAAGACAACCGGTGAGATCCTCTCGGGGTTCAGCTTGTTTCCCCAGACCTTCACGCTTGAGAACTACAAAGTGATCTTTACTGACCCGACGTGGTACTGGGGCTATATCAACTCGATCATCTATGTGTCGTTGAACACGGTCATATCCGTCGCTGTTGCCCTGCCTGCCGCCTATGCGTTTTCGCGGTATCGCTTTCTTGGGGACAAGCAATTGTTCTTCTGGCTGCTTACCAACCGGATGGCGCCTGCGGCGGTTTTTGCGCTGCCGTTCTTTCAGCTGTATTCATCCGTCGGGTTGTTTGACACACATCTTGCCGTGGCCTTGGCGCATTGTCTGTTCAACATCCCATTGGCGGTTTGGATTCTCGAAGGGTTCATGGGCGGGGTGCCAAAGGAGTTGGACGAAACCGCCTATGTGGATGGCTATTCCTTCCCGCGGTTTTTCGTGAAAATTTTTCTACCGACGATCAAAGCAGGTGTGGGCGTTGCGGCGTTCTTTTGCTTCATGTTCTCGTGGGTTGAATTGTTGTTGGCCAAAACGCTGACAGCCGTGGCAGCCAAGCCGATTGCCGCCACCATGACCAAGACGGCATCTTCTGCGGGGTACGAGCTTGGCCTGCTTGCGGCGGCGGGGACGCTCACCATCATTCCCGGTGCCATCGTGATCTATTTTGTCCGCAATTACATCGCCAAGGGTTTTGCCCTGGGGAGGGTTTGATGCAGCGTCTTTCAATCACACTTGCCGCCCTTCTTTTGGCTGCGCCTGTTTGGGCGCAGGGTTGGGGCAATGTCGCTAAAAAGGAAGAGGAAAAGGGATTCTCCTGGACCGATCCTCTGTGGCCGGAGTTCTGGATGGCATGGACACCCGCCACATTCCTGCTGTTCTGCGGGATCTTTTCTGCGATGGCGATCATCACCCTGCTGGAAATCCGCCGTCCGGGCGGGGATGAACGGCGCGGTGTGCTTGGCCTGACCACAACGCGCGGAGATCGCTTGTTTATCTCGCTTTTGGGAACGGCCTACATCTTCCTCGCTTGGCTTGGCATCGTGGGACAGCCGCTGTGGTGGCCATTGGCAATTTCCGTGGGGTGGGCGGTGTTCTGTTTCCGCAAGGTTTAGAATTCGCTTTGGATTACGAAAAACTTAGTATTTACTCCGGCAATGTAACGAGTGAGCAATGCCCACGGACTGGATGGCAATGAGAGAAAAGAAAAAGCGCGAGTTGTTAACAGAGGTTGAGCTGGAGTTCATGAATGAGCTTTGGGCCTTGGGGGAAGGGACGGTGCGTGATGTGCTGGACCAGCTGCCAAAGGAACGCAATCTTGCCTATACATCCGCCGCCACCATCCTGCGCATTCTGGAACAAAAGGAATTCGTCACCAGCCGGAAAGAAGGCAAAAGCCATGTCTATATTCCCGCGCTTGGCAAAGACGCCTACCAGAGCCGCTCACTCAAAGATCTGTCGATGAAGTTGTTTGATGGAACGCCTGCCTCGCTTGTGGCGCGTTTGGTCAACGATGACGCACTGACAGACGAAGCATTGGGGCAAATCCGGGCACTTGTGGATCGGAGGTTGAAAAATGATACCGGGTGATGCAGTTCTCGACGCTTTCATCAATGCCAATATTCTGTTTTGTGTGGCCTATGCGCTTTGGTATGTGACGCGCATTGGGTTGAATTATCTGGGCCTCCGACACGCCTACGGAACCCAACTGCAACTTCTGAACGGGGCCTTTGTGGCCATTGTTTTTGCGCCCTTTCTTGTCCTGCTGTTCAACGGTCTCCAAAGCAACGGCATCGCAACCGGGGTGAACCTGAATCTGTCGGATATGGTGGTGTCTCATTATCTGAATGGCGGGTTCGAGATGAAAGCGACCCGCTTTGAAAGCTTGATCCAGATCCGCGAAAATCTATCGGCCAATGTCCTTAGTGGTGCGGGGATTATCGCGCAGGCGGTGATTGTTGCCTTTCTTGCGGGGCTGATACTGGGGGCGGTGCGGCTGGTTTATTCGATGTTCTGTCTGCACAAGATCGTCGGCAACAGCTTTACCTGGCGGCGGTTTGGCCGGATGCGCCTGTTGCTGTCGGACCGGACGCTGGTTCCGTTTTCCACACGCGGCATTCGCAATTACTATGTGGTGATCCCTACACATATGTTGAGCCAAGGCAGTGAGCTTAAAGTGTCGCTGGCGCATGAATTCCAACACATTCGTCAGGGCGATCTTGAATGGGAAATCCTGCTTGAGGCGCTCAAACCGCTGTTCTTTCTCAACCCGGCGTATCACGCATGGAAGCGGCAGGTGGAACACCTGCGCGAGCTCAGCTGCGACAGCGCGGTGCTGACCCGTGGCAGCATCTGTGTGAAAACTTATTGCGATACTTTGTTGTCGGTCTGTCAAAAGACATTGCGCAAAGACCGGACCTTTGTGATCGCTGTGCCCAAGGTCGCCTTGGTCACGGCTGACCGTGTAACCCTGCGCGAAGGCAAAGCCAGCTTTCTTGAGCATCGGATCAGGTCGCTGTTGGATGCACGGCGCGTCAACCATCCGCGTTTGATCCTTGCTGCAGTCATCCTGCCGTTGTTTGCGGTGACAACCCTGACGGCGATCTCAATTCAGCGCCCCGGTGACTGGAGCCATGACCGGTTGATGCTGTCTACTGTGGTCAATCTGGAGCGGTTGGACGAGATAAACCGCCTGTCTACCTTTGGCCGCGTCCGCAACTAACCCTCCGATCTAGACCGACAAAGTTGCAGCAACCGCGCGTTGCCAGCCAGCGTATTTTTCCGCGCGGACTTCTTCGTCCATAGATGGTGCAAAACTGCGCTCCTTGGCCCAGCTTTTTGCAAACTCATCCATACCCGGATAAATGCCAGCCCGCTGTCCAGCCAGCCATGCCGCGCCCATTGCGGTGGTTTCCAGAACATGCGGGCGGTCCACCGGTGCATCGATGATGTCTGACAAAAACTGCATGGCCCAATTGCTGGCACTCATCCCGCCATCCACGCGCAGGGTTGGGGCGGCCCCTTCGTCCTGCCAATCGGCATGCATGGCCTCCATCAAATCACGGGTCTGAAATCCAACACTTTCCAATGCGGCGCGGGCAAATTCGGCTGGTCCTGATCCGCGGGTCAGCCCATAAACCGCACCCCGGCATTCTGCATTCCAATAGGGTGCGCCAAGGCCGGTAAAGGCGGGCACGATGATCACGTTTTGCTGGTCATCCGCGGTTTCGGCCAAGGGCTGCGTTTCTGCGGCACCTTTGATGATCTGCAAGCCATCGCGTAGCCATTGTACAACGGCGCCCGCCACAAAGATCGACCCTTCGAGAGCATATGTCGTTTTGCCGTCCAGCTGATAGGCGATCGTGGTCAGCAAACGATTGTTGGAGACCACCGCATTTTCGCCGGTGTTGAGCAGCGCAAAACATCCGGTGCCATAGGTTGACTTCAACATGCCCGGTTCAAAACATGCCTGACCAATGGTTGCGGCCTGCTGGTCGCCCGCAACACCAAGAATGGGCAAGGCCGCGCCCAGATGTGCAGGGTCCGTCACGCCAAAATCGGCGGCGCAGTCCTTCACTTCGGGCAGCATCTCCATCGGAATGTCGAACAGATCACAGATGATTTTGCTCCAACGGCCATTGTGGATGTCATAAAGCAGGGTACGGGCGGCATTGGTGGCATCGGTCACATGGGATGCGCCATTGGTCAGCTTCCAGATCAGGAAGCTATCGACTGTTCCAAACAACAACTTGCCAGCGCTGGCACGATCCCTTGCGCCGTCAACGGTATCCAGAATCCACTTAAGCTTGGTGCCGGAAAAATACGGATCAGCCAGAAGGCCGGTCTTGGCGGTGATCATCCTGTCATGGCCATCTGCGCGAAGCTCGGCGCAGTATTTGGCGGTGCGGCGGTCTTGCCAGACGATAGCATTGTAAATCGGCTCGCCCGTTTCACGATCCCAAATCACGGTCGTCTCTCGTTGGTTCGTGATGCCAATCGCGGTGATGTCTGATGCGTTCAAACCGGCCTGCGCTATCGCATCGCGGCAGGTTTGCAGGGTCGTGGACCACAGGTCAGAGGGATCATGCTCGACCCAACCACTGTGCGGAAAATGTTGCGCAAACTCTTGCTGGGCCGTGGCCGCGATGCTCAGGGTACCATCAAACACCAACGCGCGGGAGGACGTTGTGCCCTGATCAATAGCAAGAATATGGGTCATAACGGGCCTTTGGGTTGGGTTGTAGAATGGTTTCTTTCAGGGGCTATGTTGTCAAGATGCCGGAGGTTGCTGCATCCAGTGATCCAGCGCTTTTGCCTCAGTTTGAGACAACCGCAAACCCAGCTTGCTGCGCCGCCACAAGACATCATCGGCGGTCTGGGCATATTCGCGTTGCATTAACCAGCGCACCTCGGCCTCGGTCAGGTTAAATCCGAAGGTTTCGCCCAGATCACCGGCTGACTGGGCATCACCCAGAATGTGCCGGGCTTCGGTCCCGTAGGCGCGGATCAGGCGCGTGGCCCAAACACGGTCAAGAAATGGGTAATCGGACAGCAACAGGTCGATCAGTTTCTGCACATCACCCACCGGAAAATCACCGCCGGGCAGAGGGACACCTGCGGTCCAGTGATCTGCGCTGCCCTCAAAGAAGGGTGCAATCTTGTCCATCGCGTCTTCGGCGAGCTTTCGGTAGGTCGTGATTTTTCCGCCAAAGATATTCAGGATCGGCGGACCGCCTTTTGCATCGACCTTGAGCGTATAGTCGCGCGTGGCTGCGGCGGCAGAACTGGCACCATCGTCATAAAGCGGCCGCACGCCTGAATAAGTCCAGACCACATCACTAGCGCTCAGATCCTGCTGGAAATAGCCATTGGCGAAATTGATCAGATAGTCCCGTTCCTCTGGTGTGCATTCGGGGCGCACCGATGGATCTGGGTGATCCATATCGGTGGTGCCGATCAGGGTGAAATCGGTCTCATATGGGATCGCAAAAATGATCCGCCCATCTGAGCCTTGGAAGAAATAGCATTTGTCGTGATCATAAAGCCGCTTGGTGACGATATGACTGCCCCGCACCAGCCGCACGCCTTCGCGGGAATTGATGCGGGCTTTGCTTTGGATGATGTCGCCAACCCATGGACCACCTGCGTTGATCAGCATCTTGGCGTGATGACTCTGCTGCGTGCCGGTGCCTGTATCTTCGGTTGTGACCTCCCAAAGATCACCTTTGCGGGCGGCGCTGGTGACTTTGGTGCGGGTCATGATCTTGGCGCCCCGCGCCTCGGCATCACGGGCGTTCAGAACGACGAGCCGCGCATCTTCGACCCAGCAATCGGAATACTCAAAGGCCTTGCTGAACTGCGGTTGCAGCGGTGCGCCCTCGGGCGTGCCTTTCAATGATAGTGTCCGCGTTGAGGGCAAAATCTTGCGACCACCCAGATGGTCATAAAGAAACAGTCCAAACCGGATCAGCCATGCGGGGCGGCGGCCCTTGGTCCAAGGCATCGCAAAATTCAGGATCTTCGATGCTGGCGTGTCGGCCTCAAACCGCATGTCTTTGTGGTAAGGCAGGACAAACCGCATCGGCCAGGAGATATGCGGCATCGCCCTCAGCAATGTCTCGCGTTCGCCCAAGGCATGGCGCACCAGCGCGATCTCGAAATATTCAAGATAGCGCAAGCCGCCATGGAACAATTTGGTCGAGGCAGACGAGGTGGCCGAAGCCAGATCGTTCATTTCCGCCAGCGCAACGGACATGCCGCGCCCCGCCGCATCACGGGCAATGCCGCAGCCATTGATGCCGCCGCCGATCACAAAAAGATCCAAAGGGGCGTCGGTTTTTTGCGCTTGGTTCAAGGGTGTTCTCTTATCCAGAAATGTTACCGCTGACATACCTTAAAAACAGGGCGCAAGCAATCATTGCGGGGGCGCAAACCAAAGTGCCGAAGCGTCACGAAACATGGGTTATTCGCGGTATTCTTCTTGTTGGGCAATCCACCAAACCGTGCCGTTGCCATCTGCAACCCCGCCGCGATAATCACCGTCGCCTGCGCGAGTCATTTCCTGAACGGTATTGCCGCCGGTTGCCAACGCAAGGGCAAAGGCCGCATCGGCATCTGGCACATAGACGTGGATGTGGGCCGCAGCGCCGCCGGGCATTTCGCCCACCATGACAACGGTGTCGTCTATGCGAAATTCGGCATGTTTGATCCCGCCGTCATCGCGGCGGTGCAGGCGCAAGCGCTCGGCATCAAAAACGGCTTGGGCAAAGGCAAGCGTTGCTTCGGCATCTGGGACAATCAGATATGGGCTGACGCTTGAGTATCCTTCGGGTTTCCAGCGCATTGCGACCTCCTTGAATTGAGGCGGTCAAGATAGCATGGAATTCCTGCAACCCCCAAATTGCGGACACAAAAAAGCAGCGCCAAAGCGCTGCTTTTCGAAGTTGTGGCCTAGGGACCGTTTAGAGACTGGCGTCAAGCGCGGCCAGAATGGCGTCGCCCATGTCTGAGGTGCTGATCGGTGTGCCGCCCTCTTCGCCCATCAGGTCCGCCGTGCGGGCGCCATCGGCGAGCACCTTTTCAATCGCGGCTTCCAGACGCGCGGCCTCGTCACCCTGATCAAAGGAATAACGCAACGCCATCGCAAAGCTGAGGATACAGGCAATCGGGTTGGCCTTGCCCTGACCGGTGATGTCAGGCGCAGAACCATGGACCGGTTCATAGAGCGCCTTTGGGCGACCATCGGCATTGGGCGCACCAAGCGAGGCAGATGGCAACATCCCAAGCGAACCGGTCAGCATCGCGGCACAATCAGACAGGATGTCACCAAAGAGGTTGTCGGTCAGGATGACGTCAAACTGTTTTGGCGCACGCACCAGCTGCATCGCGCCGTTGTCGGCGTACATATGGCTCAGTTCGACATCGGGGTAATCGGTGTCATGAACCCGCTGAACAACCTCGCGCCACAAGATGCCGCTTTCCATCACGTTGGCTTTTTCCATGGAGCAGACTTTGTTGCCACGGCGGCGGGCCAGTTCAAAGGCGGAGCGGGCAACCCGGTCGATCTCGCTTTCGGTGTAGCGCTGGGTGTTGATGCCCACACGTTCGTTGCCTTCTTCGATGATACCGCGGGGCTCTCCAAAATAGACGCCAGAGGTCAATTCGCGCACGATCATGATATCGAGGCCGGCAACGATGTCCTTTTTCAAAGACGAGAAATCTGCCAGAGCGTCAAAGCACTGGGCCGGGCGCAGGTTGGAAAAGAGGTCCATCTCCTTGCGCAGGCGCAGCAGGCCACGTTCCGGTTTTACGCTGAAGTCCAGTTCGTCGTATTTGGGGCCGCCAACCGCACCAAGCAGAACCGCATCCGCCTCAAGCGCGCGGGCCATCGTGTCATCGTGCAAGGGGGTGCCGTGTTTGTCGTAAGCTGCGCCGCCGACCAGATCATGTTCCACATCAAAGGCCAGATCACGCTTGGCGCCAAACCAGTCGATGACGCGGGTGACTTGCGCCATGACTTCCGGTCCGATGCCGTCACCGGCGAGGATAAGCAGAGTTGGGTTGGCCATGGGGCGCTCCTTGAAAAAACTATCAGAAGCGGCCTAGCCCGTGGATGCCGGAGGGTCAAGATAACCTTCTGTTTGAGGTCTACCCAAAGCAGGTTATGGCGGCTGGCTGCGGCGATTTGCGGCATGACTTGCGCATCAATAATGCGCCACCCAGCAGAAGGCAGGATGTAACTGACCCGCATGGGCCCGGTTTGCGGCCAATTGACGGTTGGCTTTTCGGGAAGCGGGTCTTGAAATGCAGAATGGTCCAGCAAGGCTCTGATTGTATCGCGGCGGCCAGCGCCCTTGTTCGGGTCGATATTTGCATCGCCCATTAGAACGAAACGGGTCGATGGCGCCAGGCCAATTTCGCCGTTCAGGAAATGCTGCCAAAACCGGATTTCATCGGCGTTACGTTTGCCATTGCGGTCTTCGGGTCCGTCAAAAACGGGCGGTGTGGCGTGAAAAGTCAGTATCGGTATCGAGCCAATTTCCGGGTGCAAGATAGGCACCACCCAATGCCCGCGGAATGACAGGCGTTGTACCGCCTGCGCATTGGCGCTCGGGAACGGATTGCCATCCACTTGCGGCATGTCTGCACCGGGCAAATCGCGCCAAAGCATGTGCGTGAAGTCTTGCACTTGATCGGCGGCAATGGGAAAGCGGGACAGCAAGGCCATACTTCCAGCGCCGTAAAACCGGCCATACCCTTGGGCGTCATCCGGCCCGCCTTTGCGCCCGTCACCGTTCAGATCCAGCCCGGTTCGGAGGCCAGCATTGGGCGGCGCTGCAAAGAGATGCGGGTAGGGTAATCCGTTTGCTTTCAATGCATCGGCAAAGGCGCTGAGGGCGCGGTTTTCGAGGTCATAATCGAACCCTTGCAACAGGACCACATCGGCATTTGCCTGTACCAAAAGATCCATCACTGCGGTGATTTGTGGATCGGACCCCTTGAGAATATCGCGCAGCAAGAGGCCAGGGCCTTTGCGGGACAATTCAGTGTTGAAGGTAGCGACCCTGAGCGTGTCAGCCGAAGCAGGCAACACCCACAGAAAGAGGGCCGCCGCCAGTGTGATCAGGCGATTTGCAAACCTGCTTCGGTTTCCGCGTCGGCATAGGTGCGGCGGCGCTTGTCTTCGATCATGCCGGCCACCTTGTTCATGGCGATGCCTCGCATGATCATGCTGGCTGGCAAAAAGGCCCATGCACTTACAGTCCAGATCAATGTTTGCGGGTTTTCGAATGGAATCGGATCAATCAGGTATGACGCAAGCTTGACCATCGCAGGGATCAAGAAAGGCAGCAAGAAGCCGAGCGCAATATTGATGCGCGCATCGCGCTGTAGCCGCGAGATGACGTCGCCGCCCGCTGTTGGATCAAAAAGCGGAAGATTTACCCAAACGTTGAATGCGCCGTGCCGGGTGGGCCAGCCCAGAACGCGCACGAGCAGAACAAAAACGATCAGGGCAATCGCGGCCACCAGATAGGCAAGGCCAGCCGCCGCGCGAATCGTCTCAACCAGTTGCAGGCTGGCTGTTTCCGGCAGCATCAAAACGGCTAGGCGCACCGGGGAATAAGGGAAATCGAGGGCGTTGCCGATGATTGTGCCCAATGAAAACAACGCACCGCTGAGCAGGGTCACTTCGGAATGGCTTTTGATCACTTGGGTGATCATCACGACGGTCACAAAAAGGGCGATAAACCGAAGGCGGTTGAACGGCGGGGCATCGCGAAACTCGACAATGCTGGGAAAGCTGGAATTGTATTCGACAAAGGTCAGGAAACCGGCAAGCAGGGCCATCAGCGCGGTGATTTGGGTCGAGTCTGCGGCGACACCGGGCAAGATCAATGCCGGTGTTGCAATCAGCAACGCCACCAAAAGGCCACGCGTTGCCGCGCCTGTCATTCGTCCAATCACTACTGCGCCTTTCCAAACTGGCCAGTCCCGATACGTTGCCGCGACCTATTCCAACTTGTTGCCCACTGTTTTTCAGGGGCGCCTCAATTCTGCCCGATTTGTGCCTTCTTTTGCCATAGTTCTCAAGTCGCTAGACGCATTGAAGCTAAGAGTTGTGGCATTTTGACGATGAAGGTGGTGCCTTCTTGCATCATTTTGATGGCCACAAGAAGGCGGTGACCAAGATGTTGTGGGTGCCACGAGGGCACCCACTAGAAACACTTAAATATGTGTTTTGTTTGTTAACGAATGAGGCGCGGGGTCAAACCCAAGGGCGGCTTTGCGCGGCTTGCTCTTCGTAGGTGTCGATTGACGCGGCCTTTTCCATGGTCAGGCCGATATCGTCCAAGCCGTTCATAAGGCAGTGCTTTTTGAAGGTGTCCACCTCAAAGGAGAAGCTTTCGCCGTCGGATGTTGTGACGGTCTGCGCCTCGAGATCAACGGTCACACGGGCATTGGCGCCTTTCTCTGCGTCCTGCATCAGAACATCGACCTGATCTTTCGGCAGGACGATTGGCAGGATGCCGTTTTTGAAGCAGTTGTTGAAAAAGATGTCGGCAAAGGATGTGGAGATCACACATTTGATGCCAAAGTCCTTGATCGCCCATGGCGCGTGTTCGCGCGATGATCCGCAACCGAAGTTGTCGCCCGCAACAAGGATCTCAGTCTCGCGGTACTGCGGTTTGTTCAGCACAAAATCTTCGATTTCGTTGCCTTGGCGGTCAAAGCGCATTTCGTCAAACAGGTTCACGCCGAGGCCGGACCGCTTGATTGTTTTCAAGAACACTTTGGGGATGATCATATCGGTGTCGATATTGACCAACGGCATAGGCGCCGCGATCCCGGTGATTTTGTCGAATTTTTCCATTACATCATCTCCCGGACGTCGGTGAGTTTGCCGGTGATTGCGGCAGCGGCGGCCATGCCCGGAGAGACAAGGTGCGTACGCCCTTTGTAGCCCTGACGGCCTTCGAAGTTGCGGTTTGATGTGGAGGCGCAGCGCTCTTCCTCCGCCAGTTGGTCGGGGTTCATCGCCAGACACATGGAACATCCCGCCAGACGCCATTCGAAACCGGCCTCTTTGAAGATATCGGCAAGGCCTTCTTCTTCGGCTTGGGCCCGAACAAGGCCGGAGCCGGGAACGATCATGGCCCGCATACCTTCCTTGATCTTTTTGCCCTTCAGGATCTCGGCCGCGGCGCGCAGATCTTCGATGCGGCCATTGGTGCAAGATCCGATGAACACGGTGTCGATCTCGATATCGGTCAGTTTCTGACCCGGCTTGAGGCCCATGTATTCAATGGACCGGCGTGCCGCTTCGACCTTGCCGCCTTCAAAATCTTCGGGGCTGGGCACGGTGGCTGTGATCGGCAGAACATCCTCGGGCGAGGTGCCCCATGTGACCACGGGTTGGATGTCTTCACCGCGCAGGGTGATGACTTTGTCAAAATGTGCACCCTCATCGGTAAAGAGGGTTTTCCACCATGCCAGCGCCGCTTCCCACTGTGCGCCTTTGGGGGCGTGTGGGCGACCTTTGACATATTCATAGGTGGTTTCATCCGGCGCGATCAGACCCGCGCGTGCGCCGCCTTCGATGGCCATGTTGCAGACGGTCATGCGCCCTTCCATTGACAGATCGCGGATCGCTTCGCCGCAATACTCAATGACATAGCCGGTGCCGCCTGCGGTCCCGGTTTGGCCGATCACGGCCAGCGTGATGTCTTTGGCAGTCACACCCGGCTTAAGCTTGCCAGTGATCTCGACCTTCATGTTCTTGGATTTTTTCTGGATCAGCGTTTGCGTGGCCAGAACATGTTCCACCTCAGATGTGCCGATGCCGTGGGCCAATGCGCCAAAGGCACCGTGGGTGGCGGTGTGGCTGTCGCCGCAGACCACGGTCATGCCCGGCAATGTCCAGCCCTGTTCGGGGCCGACGATATGCACGATGCCCTGACGCACGTCAGACACAGGATAGTAGTGAATGCCAAAATCCTTGGCGTTCTTGTCCAGCGCTTCGACCTGAATTCGGCTGTCTTCGGTCATGGTCGCCGCATTGGCGCGGTCCAGCGTGGTGGGCACGTTGTGATCCGGCACCGCGATGGTTTTGTCCGGCGCGCGCACGGACCGGCCTGTCATGCGCAGCCCTTCGAACGCCTGCGGGCTGGTCACTTCGTGCACGAGGTGGCGGTCAATATAAAGAAGGCAGGTGCCGTCGTCCGCTTCATGCGCGACATGGGCATCCCAGATTTTATCGTAGATCGTTTTGGGGGACATGATGGTCCTCTCCCGTATTGTTTGGGTGATGGTGTGAGACTGGAGCGATGCGGCTTATAGAAAAGCAAGCACGCTGTGCCGCGCTCCGAAAAAGCGTTCGCGCAGGCGCGCGCGGTCGTCCAGATCAAACACCTGTGTCATGCATCGCGGCCTAGCCTGAAATGGCCCACGGTTCAAGGGAATTGCCGGGTTTGCAAAGCGCCGCGTCCGAATATCGCGGGTCTTGGCCTGACGCAGCTTGCCGCTGGGCTTTGGCTGTGGTTGTCTTTGTCTATGACGCCGGAAACCGATCCTGTTGATCCCTATGTGGATTTCCTTTTGTCGCTACAAACCCTGTTTGCCAGCGTGATGAATTTCCTTGAAGGGGTGATCACTCCGGGTTGGCGGCAAAATCAGATCCTGATCCTGATTGCATTGGCGTTGATTGCCTGGGGTTTGCATCGCCTGTCTGATGGGGCGTTGCAAAACTGGGTGCGATCCCGCGAGGGCTGGTCGAAATGGCAGCTGCGCATTGTGGTGCAGGTCCGCCGGCGTTTGGGGTTGATGTGGTTCGCCCTGATGGCGGCTGGTGTTTATCTGGTCATGCAGAACGTGACCTGGCCGTCGCGGTCCTATCTGATTGGGTTGGCAGCCACCTTGGCGATTGTATGGGTCGGGATCGCATTTGCGGTGCGATTGGTGCGCAACCGATTCTTGCGGCGCATGGTGACATGGGCGCTTTGGATTTATGCAACGCTGTATTTCCTGAATGTCTCGGACGAGGTGTCGAGTTTTCTGGAAGGTGTCGCCCTCAAGATCGGTGAGTTCCGCCTGTCATTGCTGGATATGATCACGGCTTTGGTGGTGATCGGTGTTTTGTTCACCTTTGCCAGATTGGTCAGCACGACCACCGCCGCCAGCATCCGCCGCAACGAGGATATCAGCCCCTCCATGCAGGTGCTGGCTGTCAAAGGGGTGCAGATATTCCTCTATGGTATCGCCTTTTTCATGGGGGTGCGGGCCGTTGGCATTGACCTGACCGGACTTGCGGTGCTGTCGGGCGCGATTGGTGTGGGTCTTGGTTTTGGTTTGCAGAAGGTGGTGTCCAACCTTGTCTCGGGTGTGATCATCCTGATCGACAAATCCATCAAACCCGGCGATGTGATCAGCCTTGGAGAAACCTTTGGTTGGATACAGACCCTTGGCGCGCGCTATGCCTCGGTGGTGACGCGGGACGGCAAGGAATACCTGATCCCGAACGAAGATCTGATCACCGGGCAAGTGGTCAACTGGTCCCATTCCAATGATTTCGTGCGCCTCGATATCTATTTCGGCACGGCTTATTCCGACGATCCCCATCAGGTCCGCAAACTGGCCATCGAAGCGGCCAAAGGCGTGGACCGCGTTCTCAGCTTCAAAGCGCCCGTATGTCATATCGTTGGATTTGGAGACAGCAGTGTGGATTACATCCTGCGGTTCTGGATCAAAGATCCAACCGGGGGGCTGACCAATATTCGAGGCAATGTTTATCTGGCGCTTTGGGATACCTTCAAAGAGAACGACATCTCAATTCCCTTCCCACAGCGCGAAGTGCGCATGTTGGAAGACAGCCAGCTTGCCGTTTCGAGCAGGCCCGTGGGCAAAGCGCTGGATTAGGTTCGGACGGCACAAGCAACCTGAACAAGCAACATTGTCACAGCCTTTGGCCGGTTCCTGCTACCGGGGTTGCTTGTCATTGAATTGTCACTTTGGCGTTGCTATCTTGGGCCCATCCCCAGCGCCGGGGGTCCGGCGGCGCGCAAAAAGGAGGACGATGTCCTGTCAATCCAAGCGAACGCAGCCACGGCTGCGGATACCGGGGCGGCTATAATGTCTGTTGCCGGTGAAATGACCACAAGCGATGCGCTTTTGGCGACAATCCTGAAATCCCTTGAAGACGACAAAGCCGAAGATATCGTGCAGATCAATCTGCGCGGCAAAACGGAGATTGGCGATTACATGATCATCTGTTCGGGCCGTTCGACCCGTCAGGTATCCGCGATCTCTGAAAAGCTGGCTCAGCGCGTCAAGGATGAGTTCGGGCGGACGCCCAAGGTGGAAGGCAAAGACATTGGCGACTGGGTCTTGATCGACACAGGCGACGTGATTGTGCATGTTTTCCGCCCTGAAGTGCGTGAATTCTATCAGTTGGAAAAGATGTGGGTTGGGGGCGACGCGCCCGCACCGCAAAGCTGACCTGACTGATTGAACGCCGCTGATGCGTGTTCACATCTGTGCTGTCGGGCGGTTGCGCGCCGGTCCCGAGAAAACCCTCATTGACGATTATCTGACCCGCTTTGACCGGACAGGCCGCAATCTTGGCCTTGGTCCGGCGCGGGTCGTTGAGGTTGAGGATAAGAAAGGTGGCGGCATGGCAGCAGAGGCCGCGCTGCTGCAAAAGGCGATCCCGCAAGGGGCGGTGATCTGTGTGCTGGACGAGCGCGGCAAGGTCGAAAAGTCACCTGAGTTTGCCAATCGCCTGGCCGGTTGGCGCGACATGGGGCGTGGCGATCTGGCCTTTGTCATTGGCGGCGCTGACGGGATTGATTCGGCGCTGCGCGGCACTGCGGATCATGCATTGTCATTTGGTAAGATGGTTTGGCCGCATATGATGGTCCGGGTGATGCTGTCAGAACAATTGTACCGCGCGGCATCAATCCTGTCCGGCGGGCCTTACCACCGCACCTGAAGTTAGCGCAATTTGATCGTGACGGTTGCAGGCGACCAGCCGCCAACCGAATCGCGGGCTTGCACTGCGACTTCGCTGACATTGCTTGGAATGGAAACGCCTGACAATGATCGGGTAAACGGCTGTTCGTTGACATGGGGATGCGCGAGGTTGCGCAGGCCCAGAACCTTGCCGTCTTTGTCCAGAACCCGCCAAGCATCGGCGTAATCGTCCCAACCGGTATCGCCGTGGCGCAATGTCACATCAAAGGTCCAAAGGTCACCGACCTGCTTTGCGTTCACGTTTTTGATCACCGGCGCATCAGCGAAGGCGGGAAAAGTCGAGGCCACGAGGGCAAGCAAACTGCGTTTTAACATGGTGTCACCATTGTTTCGGAACGGGTTCGATATAGGTATTCTTTTCAAGTTTTCAAAAGAATTTCACGTGACAAAGAGGCGAATTCCCGCCGCCAGATCACAATCAGTGTGATAAATGCACCAATAATCAAAGGCACGGCGCCCGCCAGCCAGGCCACACTGGCCAATGCGAAATAGACAGATCTCAGACCCCGGTTAAAACTGCGTGCGGCGGTTATGTTCAGCTCTGCCGCCTTGTCGGCCATGCGGATCGCGTCACCATGGGCCGGGTCATTTGGCACCGCCGCCATAACCACCGAGCAATAGCCGAACAGGCGATTTGACCAGGCAAATTTCAGAAATGCATTGGTCAGGAAAAACACGACCAGCAGCAGCTTTATCTCCCAGACAATGCGCGGCTGGGCCTCTGTGGTCAGATCCTGTGCAACATCGGCAAGGCTGTCTGCGTTGCCCATCAAGGCAAGGGTGCCGCCGATTGCAATGACGCTGGTTGAGGCAAAGAAAGACGTGCCCTGCCGCAGGGTCGAAACTGTTTGCGCGTCAAAGATGCGCGGCTCGCGGGTGATCATCTGCCGCATCCATTCGCGGCGGTATTCGGCCATGATCCGCGACACCGATGGCCGCCCTGCGGGCGGATGCTCAACCCGCCAGCCAACAATCAGCCAAAGTGCCAGATTGATGGCGACAGCAGCAAAGTCGAGCGGTTCAAAAAGGGTGAGTTGTGCAGGCCAATCCATGACCGGGTGATAGCGAGTGTGGATAGAACTTGCCAGAACGATAAATTGGTAATATAACTTTACCAAATTGGAGGTGCCCTCATGGAAATGCCAAAACCGGACAAAAAAGTCCTCTCTCGAAAAGCACGAGTTGTGGCCCGTTTGCAGGAGGTTTTGCCCCACAGTGCGGTCATTCACGATGAACGCGAGACACGCGCCTATGAATGTGATGCGCTGACCGCGTATAAATGTCCGCCCATGGTTGCGGTGCTGCCGCAGGATACAAATGAGGTCGCCGCGGTTCTGCGGATCTGCCACGAAGAGGGTGTGCCGGTGGTGCCGCGCGGGTCTGGTACGTCGCTTGCGGGTGGGGCCTTGCCAACGGCGGATTGTGTGATCCTTGGGGTGGCGCGGATGAATGGCGTGATCGAAACCGATTATGAAAATCGGCTGATCCGGGTGCAGACCGGGCGCACCAATCTCAGTGTGACAGGCGCCGTTGAAGAAGACGGATTTTTCTATGCACCGGACCCGTCATCGCAGCTGGCCTGTGCTATCGCCGGCAACATCGCGATGAACTCGGGCGGGGCGCATTGTCTCAAATATGGTGTGACGACCAACAATCTGATGGGCGTGACCATGGTGATGATGGATGGCGAGGTCGTCGAGGTTGGCGGCGGTCATCTGGATGCGGGCGGCTTGGATCTGCTCGGCCTGATCTGCGGATCTGAAGGACAGCTTGGTGTTGTCACAGAAGCAACCTTGCGTATCTTGCCAAAGCCGGAAGGCGCGCGCCCGGTGCTCATGGGGTTTGACGACAACGAGGTGGCCGGTGCCTGTGTGTCGGACATCATCAAGGCGGGGGTGCTGCCGGTTGCGATTGAGTTTATGGACCGACCCTGCATCGAAGCGACCGAAGCTTTTGCCAAAGCAGGCTATCCGATGTGCGAGGCTTTGCTGATTGTCGAGGTCGAGGGATCAGAAGCCGAAATTGATCATCAATTGTCGCTGATTATGGAAATTGCCCGCCGCCACAATCCGGTGGAATTGCGCGAAAGCAAATCGGCAGAAGAAAGCGCGGCGATCTGGCTGGGCCGCAAATCGGCTTTCGGCGCGATGGGGCAGATCAACGATTATATGTGTCTCGATGGCACAATCCCGGTCAGCAGTCTGCCGATGGTGCTGCGGCGTATTGGCGAGATGTCGGAAGAATTCGGTTTGAAAGTCGGCAACGTGTTTCACGCTGGCGACGGAAATATGCATCCGCTGATCCTGTTCGATGCCAACAAGCCCGGTGATCTGGAGCTGTGCGAGGCCTTTGGTGCCGAGATCCTCAAATTATGTGTCGAGGCGGGCGGGTGCCTGACCGGTGAGCATGGTGTGGGTATTGAAAAGCGCGATCTGATGCATGTGCAATACGCGCCTGCGGATCTTGAAGCGCAGATGGCGGTGAAAGACGTGTTTGATCCCGGTTGGTTGCTCAATCCCGCCAAGGTGTTTCCATTGGATGCATCCGAGGGGCGGCGTGCCCCGGCACTGGCGGCGGAGTGATCCAGCGCAAGATCGGGGGCCAGCCCCCGAACCCCCGGAATATTTAAGGCCAGAAAGAAATATGGACATCAAATCAGAAGAAGACTTGGTTGAAGCCGTTCGTGGCACAGATGGCCCGCTCTCGGTGAAGGGCGGCGGGACGCGGGGCTTTGCGCCATCTGGTGATCCTTTGAGCGTGGCGGGGCTGAGCGGGATCACGCTTTATGAGCCGGGTGCCCTGACCATGGTGGCACAGGCCGGAACGCCCGTGGCCGAGATCGAAGTGGCGCTGGCGAAAGAAAACCAGCGGCTGGCGTTTGAGCCGATGGATCATCTTAGCCTTCTGGGCACAAAAGGCACACCAACGATTGGGGGCATTTTTGCCGCAAACGTCAGTGGGCCGCGGCGGATCGCCGTTGGTGCCGCGCGGGATTTTCTGCTGGGTGTGCGGTTTGTGGATGGCGCTGGCGCGGTTGTGAAGAACGGTGGCCGGGTGATGAAAAACGTCACGGGCTATGATCTGGTCAAGCTGATGGCGGGATCTTTTGGAACGCTGGGTGTGCTGAGCGAGGTGTCTTTTAAGGTTTTGCCCTGCCCCGAGACTGAGGCCAGCCTTGTTGTTCATGGGCTGGATGATGCCCAAGCAATTGCCGCGCTGGCCCGCGCGATGGGCAGCCCGTTTGAGGTCACCGGGGCCGCTTATGATCCGGCGGCGCAGCATTGCGTGATCCGCATCGAAGGGTTTGAATCGTCGGTCTCTTACCGGATGCAGCGGTTGAAAGAATTGCTGAAGAACGCAGGCGGCGACATTGCGGAATGGGATGCGGCCGCGTCAGCGAAATTCTGGGCGGCGCAGCGGGATGTTGCGGCCTTTGCTGAGGATGCGGGTGATGTTTGGCGCGTGTCGTGCAAGCCATCGGATGCGCCCATGCTGGCCGCCAAAGCGGGCGCAGAGGCGCATTGTTACGACTGGGCCGGAGGCTTGATCTGGTTGCGGACGGCAACGGGGACGGATGTGCGGGCGCGTTTAGGCCTGTTTGACGGCCATGCAACATTCATGCGCGGCGCGGAGGATATGCGCAAAGCGCTGGGCGTTTTCCAGCCCGAGTCTGCCGGTGTGGCGCGGCTCACGGCGGGCCTGAGAGCGCGGTTTGACCCACGCGGTATTTTCAACAGCGGCCTGATGGGCGCGGCGCAATAACAAGCGCCCGGATACAGTTTTAGATTGGCGGAACCACGATGCAGACCACCTTTACCCCCGAGCAATTGACCGATCCGGCCATCGCCCGCAGCAACGAGATTTTGCGGGCCTGTGTGCATTGTGGATTTTGCACCGCGACCTGCCCGACCTATCAGGTGTTGGGCGACGAACTGGATAGCCCGCGTGGCCGGATCTACCTGATCAAGGATATGCTGGAGAACAACCGTGACCCGGATGCAAAGACGGTCAAACATATTGATCGTTGTCTGAGTTGTCTGGCCTGCATGTCGACCTGTCCATCTGGTGTTCATTACATGCATTTGGTGGATCACGCGCGGGAATATATCGAAGAGCGGTACAAGCGGCCGTTCACGGATCGTGCATTGCGTTGGATTCTCGCGCGGATTTTGCCCTATCCGACACGCTTTCGACTGGCGCTTCTGGGGGCCAAGATCGGGCGGCCCTTTGCGCGGTTGATGCCGGATGCGCGGCTGCGGGCGATGCTGGAGATGGCGCCCAAGACCATTCCACCGGTCAGCCGCAACGATGATCCGCAGAGTTTTGCGCCACAAGGGCCGCGCCGCAAGCGGGTGGCTTTGATGACGGGCTGTGCGCAAAAGGCGCTGAACACTGATATCAACGATGCCACAATCCGCCTGCTGACCCGGCTGGGCTGCGAGGTGGTGGTGGCCGAAGGGGCAGGATGCTGCGGGGCGTTGACCCATCACATGGGTAAAACCGGCGAGAGCCACGGCACGGCTGCCAAGAATATCCGGGCTTGGACAGCTGAAATGGATGCAGGTGGGCTGGATGCGATTGTGATCAACACATCGGGCTGCGGCACCACGGTCAAGGACTACGGCCATATGTTCCGCAACGCGCCCTTGGCCAAGGATGCTGCGCGGGTGTCCGGGATCGCAAGGGACGTGTCCGAGGTATTAATGGATCTGTTGGACGAAGGCCAAGTGCAAGCGCCGCCTGAGGAATTGACCGTGGCCTATCACGCGGCCTGTTCGTTGCAGCATGGTCAGCAGATTAAGACCTTTCCCAAAGATCTGCTGAAGCGGGCAGGGTTCACCGTGGTGGAGCCGGCGGACCCGCATCTGTGCTGCGGATCGGCGGGGACATATAATCTGATGCAGCCTGAGATTTCGGGGCAACTGAAAGAACGCAAGATCAAGACCCTTGAAGCCAAGAACCCTGATGTGATCGCGGCAGGCAATATCGGCTGTATGATGCAGATCGGATCAGGGGCATCTGTGCCGATTGTGCATACGGTCGAACTGCTTGATTGGGCCACTGGCGGGCCAAAACCACCTGCGATGACCGGCGGAAATGCACACAATCAGGGCGTGCCCCGCTTGCGTTGAAAAATTGCCGCAATTTTGCCGCATCTGCCCCGTAGTGCCTAAGTATAGACAAGAACGGGGATGGTCTTTTGCGGCGCTGGATGGCTCTTTCACTTATGGCTCTTGTTGTCACTTCGGCAGCATATGCACAGGATTCGCGGCTCAAGCGGTTGGAAACCGGGGTGACCGGAAAAGCTTGGGAAGCGGTCGGCAGGTTGGACATTGGCGGGCGCGGCTTCTGTACCGGCGCATTGATCGCGCCGCGGCTGGTTTTGACCGCTGCGCACTGCCTTTTTGACAAAGACACAAAACAACGGATTGATCACGGCAAGGTGCAATTCCTCGCGGGGTTCCGCAACGGTCGCGCGGGCGCTTACCGCGATGTGCGCCGCGCCGTGGTGCACCCTGATTACGTTTACGATGGCGAGGTTTCTTCGCAACGAGTCCGCAATGATCTGGCCTTGCTGGAGCTGCAGCGCCCGATCAACAACACCACGATAACCCCATTTTCCACCGCGGCGCGGCCGCGCCCGGGTGATCCTGTTGGGGTGGTGAGCTATGCCCGCGACAGATCTGAGGCGCCATCGCTTCAGGAACGGTGCAAGGTGTTGGCTCAACAAGAAGGTGTGCTTGTTACGTCATGCGCGGTTGATTTTGGCTCAAGCGGCGCGCCGATCTTTACCTTTGCCAATGGCGCTCCGCAGATTGTTTCGGTTGTGTCTGCCAAAGCTGAAGTGGAAGGATCGAACGTGTCGCTGGGAACCTCTTTGGGCGCACCGCTTGCCATGTTGCGGGCAGAGTTGGTTGCGGGCAAGGGTGTGTTTTCTTCTTCTAATGCAGCGCCGCAGCGGATCGTTGCAGGTGACGCCAACCGGAGCACCGGCGCGAAATTTGTGAAACCATGATGAAGCTGTTGCGCCATATTGCGGGCACAGCCCTGTCTCTTGGCTTATGCACAGGGGCGGTGTTAGCACAAAGCAATGGGACAACAGACCTGCGATCCCTCGACACCGAAAACGAAGCCTTGGTCTGGCAGGCAATTGGCCGGCTGGACAGCGCAAAGGGCAGCTATTGCACCGGCACGTTGATTTCACCGGATCTGGTTTTGACAGCAGCGCATTGTGTCTTTTCCGGGATCGATTTGGTCAACCCGTCGGATCTGACGTTTCAGGCAGGGCTGACTCACGGGACAGCGGCGGCCAAACGCCAAGTGTCGCAGATTGAAGTGCTCAACACCTATGATCCGGCCAATGGCATGAGTGCGGTGAATATCCGAACCGATGTTGCGCTGGTCCGTCTGGCAGAGCGTATTCCATCCCATGAACTTGATCCTTTTGTTGTCTATTCAGGGCAGTTGCCGAAAGGGCCGGTCAGTGTTGTGTCCTATGGCAAAGGCCGCTCTGAGGCTTTGTCTCGGCAAGATCAATGTCAGGTGGTGCATAC
Organism: Sulfitobacter mediterraneus; assembly: GCF_003054325.1. Classification (GTDB taxonomy): domain Bacteria; phylum Pseudomonadota; class Alphaproteobacteria; order Rhodobacterales; family Rhodobacteraceae; genus Sulfitobacter; species Sulfitobacter mediterraneus. Next base: position 261,403 of record NZ_QBKU01000001.1, on the reverse strand, counting down.
TCAGACCGGTTTGATCGCCTTGGATTGTGATCTGACCTTTGGCTCCAGCGGTGCGCCGGTGTTTACCCATTTGAACGGGCGCGGGCAAATCGTTGCGCTTATTTCGGGTGGTGGATCATGGGGCGGCAAAGATGTGGCGCTCGGGATGATCCTGCCAGAGGTTGTTGGCGCGTTGAAACGTCAGATGCGGGCCAACAAGCCTGCGCCCCGCGCACGGGTCAAACGGTTGACCGTGGGCGGCAACAAGGGCGGCACCGGGGCGAAATTCGTGACTGCAAAAGGGTCTTGAAAGGCCGCATTACCATTCCCACATGAGTGATGTCCAAGGCGCCTAGTGAGGGTCTTGGGCAAAGAAAAACGGGCCTGTCCAATGGTGGAAGGTCCGGATGTTCAATCGCTCAAAGATGAGGATGACCAAATGCGTAGTTATGATTTTGCACCGCTTTACCGTTCCACTGTTGGGTTCGACCAGATCGCCAACATGATGGACCGTGTGCTGAGCAATGATGGTGCCACACCCAGCTATCCCCCTTACAACATTGAAAAAACGGCCGATGATGCCTATCGCATTTCCATCGCCGTTGCCGGCTTCTCGGACAATGATCTGAGTGTTGAGATGCGGGAAAAATCGCTGATCGTTTCGGCCCGCAAAGCGGATGAGACCGAAGAAAAAACCTATCTGCATCGCGGCATTGCCACCCGCGCCTTTGAGCGCCGGTTCCATTTGGCCGATCATGTGCATGTGACTGGTGCCGCACATGCCGACGGGATGCTGCACATTGATCTTGAACGGCAAATGCCCGAAGCGCTGAAACCACGCCAGATCCAGATTGCCTCTGATCGTGCGGTTCTGGACAAGGACGTGGTTGAAGCCAAGTCGGTCAACTGAACAGGCCTTTGGTTTTTGCCTTGGCTGCGGGATAGAGGGGCCAGCCCCTCAAACACCCCGGAGGTACTTAAGGCCAAAAAGGCAGAACGCCGGACCCAGTACAGGTCCGGCGTTTTTTGATTTAGACGCTCATGCAGATGTATTTCATCTCAAGATAGTCTTCGATGCCGTGGTGGCTGCCTTCGCGGCCAAGGCCGGATTGTTTGACCCCGCCAAATGGTGCGACTTCGGTGGAGATGATGCCGGTGTTCACGCCCACGATGCCATACTCCAGCGCTTCGGCCACTTTGTAGACCCGGCTGAGGTCATTGGCGTAGAAGTAGGAGGCCAGACCAAAGATCGTGTCATTGGCCATGGCGATCACTTCGTCTTCGTCCTCAAACTTGAACAAGGGGGCGAAGGGGCCAAAGGTTTCGTCTTGAGCGACCTGCATGTCTTGGGTGACGCCGGTGACGATGGTTGGCGGAAGGAAATTACCGTCCATTGCGCCATTGCCGCCCAGAATGACGGTTGCGCCTTTGCTGATCGCGTCGTCGATATGTTCTTTTACCTTTTCACCCGCGGCAGGATTGATGAGCGGGCCGAGGTCCACGCCTTTTTCAAAGCCGTCACCGATTTTCATCTGTTCCACGCGTGCTTTGAGTTTTTCGGCGAAGGTGTCGTAGACGCCGGATTGCACATAGATGCGGTTGGCGCAGACGCAGGTTTGGCCGTTGTTGCGGAATTTGCACATGATCGCGCCTTCGACAGCGGCATCCAGATCGGCGTCATCGAACACGATAAAGGGCGCGTTGCCGCCCAGTTCCATTGAGCATTTCATGACGCTGTCGGCGGCTTGCTTGAGCAAGATGCGGCCAACTTCGGTTGAACCGGTGAAGGTCAGCTTGCGCACGGCCGGGTTTTCACAAAATTCCTTGCCCACTGCAGAGGACGAGGAGGACGGCACAACGTTGAAGACGCCTGCGGGGATGCCTGCGCGTTCGGCCAGCACGCCCATCACGATGGCGGAAAGCGGTGTTTCGGCGGCGGGGCGGGCGACAAAAGAACAACCAGCGGCCAAGGCGGGTGCGGCCTTGCGGGTGATCATTGCATTGGGAAAGTTCCAAGGCGTGATCGATGCCGCGACGCCAATGGGTTGCTTCAGCACGGTGATGCGTTTGTCGCGCTGGTGGCCGGGGATGGTTTCACCGTAGATACGTTTGGCCTCTTCGCCGAAGAATTCGATGAAAGAGGCGCCATAGGCCACCTCGCCTTTGGCTTCGGCCAGTGGTTTGCCTTGCTCTGCGGTCAGGATCGCGCCGAGGTCATCCTGGTTCGCCATCATCAGGTCGAACCATTTGCGCAGAACATTTGCGCGTTCCTTGCCGGTCCAGCTGGCCCATTCTTTCTGGGCGGTTTCGGCTTGGGAAATGGCGCCAGCCACCTGAGCGCGGCTGAGATTGGCCACTTGAGCGATCACATCGCCGCGGGCCGGGTTTGTTACATCAAAGGTACCATCCTCGCCGTCCACCCATTTGCCGCCGATATAGGCGCAGGTTTCGAGCAGGCTTGGATCTTTGAGCAGGGATTTGAGATTCGTTGTAGCGTCGGTCATTTGGGTGTCTCCGCGTTTTGGTTGTGCTACCCAAAGCAAGTAAGTCTATGATTGTCTAGGTCCAGTTTATGGGCGGAATACCTACAGGAGACCCAAATGAAGCTTGATGATGCCTATGCCAATGGTGCTTACATTGATGGTGCAGACGAATATCCGCCGCGTTGGGCGGCGGCGGCGGCGGCATTTCGCACCGAACTCGGGGCGCGGGCGCAGGTTGATGTCTCATACGGGGCGTCGGAACGGGAAGCCTATGATTTCTTTCAGCCCGAAGGCGTGTCGCGTGGCACGTTGATCTTTGTGCATGGCGGGTATTGGAAGGCTTTTGACAAAAGCGCGTGGTCGCATCTGGCCGCCGGGGCGCTGGCGCGGGGCTGGGCGGTTGCCATGCCAAGTTATGTGCTGTGCCCTGAGGCGCTGATTGGCGAAATCACCACCCAGATTGCCGCCGCGGTCAGCCATATTGCCAACCGAACCTTTGGGCCGATTGCCCTGGCGGGGCATTCGGCGGGCGGGCATTTGGTGGCGCGGATGATGGATCCGCTGGTGTTGCCGGGGGATGTGCGGGGCCGGATCAAGACGGTTGTGCCAATCTCTCCGGTGGCGGACCTTGCGCCGTTGTTGCAAACCTCGATGAACGCCGATCTGCGGTTGGATGAGGCAGAAGCCATTGCAGAAAGCCCGGTGAACATGACGCCGCCGCATGGGGTGGCTGTGACGGTTTGGGTGGGCGCGGATGAGCGTCCGGCATTCTTGGAGCAGGCCGAAGCCTTGGCGCGGGCTTGGGGCGCACGGCAGGTCGTGGATCAGGGTAAACATCATTTTGATGTGATTGATGCACTGGCCGATCCTGAGCATGAGTTGACCAATATTCTGGTCAGCGGGTGATCGCCGCCACTCCAACAGCGCGCAATGTCGCGTTGTATCCATGGTTCAAGTTCTTCCAGAACCTCGTGTTCTGGCAGGCAATCTGGTTTTTGTTCTTCCAAAAAGAGCTATCGGGTGCCGAAGCGATCTTGCTTTACGCGATCTATGATGTTGGCACGACAGCGATGGAGGTTCCGTCGGGCTATATGTCGGATCGACTGGGGCGGAGGCGGACGCTGATTGCGTCGGGGCTTGCGGCCAGTGCTGGCGCGGCGTTGATCGCTTTTGGAAATGGCTTTGCCGTCTTTGCCTTGGCGCAAGTGTTGCTGGGCGCAGGTGCGGCTTTTGCATCGGGGACGGATAATGCGTTCTTGTATGAATCCCTGGCAGCAGATGGACGGGAGGATGAAACCGAGGCGCAGGAAACCCGCAGTTGGCAGTTTTCGTTGATCGGGCTTGCCCTGTCGGCGTTCACGGGCGGGCTGATGGCGCAATGGGGGTATGGTCTGGCTTTTGCGGCGGGTGCTGCGGCGCAGGCAGCCTGTTTTGTTGTGGCGCTGCGGTTCTGTGAGCCGCCGCATGAGGTGAACCGAACTGAGACCGCCGGGCCGGTGTTTCAAGCACGGCTCTTTCAATCTGCGATGCGGGTTCCGGTTTTGGTCTGGCTGTTCACGCTTTCTGTGCTGATGTATGGGTTCAGCCATATTCCTTTTGTTTTTGGTCAGCCTTTCATCGCCGAAGCCCTGCGCAATATTGGATTGCAAGGGGATGCGCCGATGGTCAGTGGCGGTGTCTCTGCGATCATGATGTTGACCTCTGCGCTTGCCACTTTGTTTGCGCTGCGGCTGCGCAGGCGGTTTGGTCTGGCGGCGCTTTTGATGCTGGCCTTTGGCATTCAGGTCGGTTTGATTGCCACGCTGGCCGTGACCAACAGCATCTTTGCCATCGGGGTTTTGTTTCTGCGTATGGTGCCCAATTCATTGTCCCGGCCATTTATCATCGCGCGCATGCAACCATTGCTGAGCGATGCAGGCAGGGCGACGTTTCTGTCTGTACAAAGCTTTGCGGGTAGGTTGCTGTTTGCGGGCAGTTTGCTGCTCGCGTCGGTGCAAGTTTCCGACCGGGCGGGCATGGCCTATGGTGATATTCGCATGACACTGGGGTGGTATGCGGTCGCGGGCATCCTGTGTTTGGTGGCTTTGCTTATGACTGTGCGATGGGCGGCTGTGCAGCCGGATGCGCAGGCGGACTGATCAGCCCTTTTCAAGATCAGGGGCATTTGGCACAATCGGAAAAACTTTTTAACTGGCTGATGTAAATCGGCATAACATTGCCTATATATGGGCTAAGATATTGAAATAGAGGATCGTTTGATGGCCAATTTGGATGCACAGGTAAGAGAATCCCAAGCGCAGGTTGCAGAAGCGCAAAGCAAGATCGCCGAACTGACCGGCCGGATTGAGACCGCGCGTGCCAAATTGAAAGCTGGCGACGATGCGATGATCGACATCGAAAATGCCACGCTCGAGGACGTGCATGCCCATACCGAGGTGATGAACGCCAATATTGCCGAGCTGATTATGGGGCTGGATGATGTGACCGCGGGGTTCAGCCGTGATTTTGATGAAATGCGCAACAAGACCGGTTGGGAAACCTTTGTGGGGATCTTTTCCGGTGCCAAGTCGGACAGCATGCGGCAGGAACGGGTGCGCTCCGCCTCTATTGACGACAAGTTGCAGGATCTGATCGGCAAGTCCGACGTGATTGTGCAACTGCTCGAAGGGCAGTTGGCGATGCTGGAAGAGCAGAAGGTCAAGGTTGAAAGCAACCTGACCGAGACACTGGACGAACGCGAGATGACGGTGGGTGAGCTTGAGAACATTCGCAGCGACATCGGCGGGATGGACCCGAATATTATCAAACTAGAGAATGCCATTGCCAGCGAAACCGATGCCGCCAAACGCACCAAGCTGGAAACCGAACTGGCCGAGATGAACACCCGCTACAATGCGTTGGTGCAGGAAGAGCAGGTCAAGCTGGCGAAATCACAAACGATGGAGCGGTACATCGAAAAGGGCAAGACCTGGATCGATTCATTGCAGAACCAGGCGGCGACCCAGATGGTGTTGATCAACAAGTTGCAAACAGACACCAAGCAGCGGGTTGTGCTCTATGATGCGCTGACCAAATCGCTCAAGACAGCACAGCAGCAGGACGTCGCGCACCGGATCAACGAGATCGGCGTAAAAACCGACCAAGAGGCGCAATCTGCCATGGCCGGGATCGGGGCCGCCACCAATGCGCGTATGGCCGAGATGATGGAGAAGCACGAAGATCACATGGTCTTTGCCCGCGAAGTGCTGGAGGCCAAAGCCAAGGCCGATGAACGCTTCGCCCGCCGGTTCCAGAAGATCATCGAGAAGCATGACAGCAATCAGTATGGGGCTTAAGCCAACATCTGGGCCAAATATGCGTTTGGTCGGCCTTTTTGCGGGTGCTCTAGCGCTGCTTGTGTTGGCTCCCTATATCACCGTCCCGCGATGGCTGATGTGGGTGATCCTTTTGCCTCTGGGAGGTGCGTTTGTTTTTTGGCAGTTTTGTTTGAAACACGGTCTGCCGGAACCACCAGAAGTTAAGCAGATTCGATTGAGAAAATGTGCTGCCGATGAAACAAAGGTCAAAAATGACTGATCCCGCCCGCGACCACGTTGGCCTTATGGATACCTTTGCCTCGCGCCGGTATTTCCGCAAATTCGAAGGCATCATGCAGCATATGTTGCGTGTGGCCGGTGTGATGGAGGCGGAAAGCAAGCTGAACCGGGATGAGGTGGAAATTCTGACCCGCTATGCGGTGATGTTGACCCATACGTTTAAGGCGCTGAGCCTCAAGTATCTGTTGGTGGGCCGCGAAACGGGGCGGTTCTTTGGCTCGCTCAGTATCGACAACCGCGACAGTGGCTTTCCCGTGGCGGAAGAGCTGATGACGATGGCCAATGATGCCCAGCAGGCGGCCAAACATCTGGAAAACATGCCTTCGGTCGCCACGCTCAAGAACGAAATGGTCCAGATGATCCTGGGCGACAGGCAGGTACCGACCAAGCTGCAATTCGCGTTGTCGCAGCGGCTTTATTATGAGGAGCTGATCAAGGGGGATCTGTTCTGGGTGCAGAATGATCCGCAGGCCGATTGGACCGGAAACCTGAGCGAAGGGCGGCGCACTTTTCGGCTGCATTGGGCGACTTATGACAGCCAAGTGAATCTGCCGGTGATCTACCTGCTGGAGCTGGAGGACAGCGGCAAGGTTGGGCTGCCCAAGGATGAACGGCGCTGGCCGGAGGTGCAGGCGCATCTGTCTGCGCAGGCGCTGGGCGGGCTGAAGCTGGTGACAATTGCGCGCGGTTTTGATCAGGATTTTGACGACCTGCACCCCAAGCGGTTGCGGCGGTTTCATGTGGGTCCGATGTACAGCCATGCCTTTACCCGGCAGGCTGGCCCGCTGCGCGATGTGTTGGCTGGCGCCAAAGCGCCCGAGGGGCAGGATTGGGCTTTGGTCTGGACCGAAGAGGAATTGGTCAGCGACCGCGTGATCGAAGAAAAATCGGGCTGGTTTAGCACCGTTGAACGGGAGGTCTTTGCGCTGGATCCGTTTGGCGGAAAGGGCGCCGATCTGGGCGCCACCCGGCAAGAGCGCAGCATCATCCTGCCGCAACGGCCCTATCAGGTTTTGGAAGAACAAAACCCGCCCGGGTTTGGTGCCGTGCGCAAATTTGTGGTGAGCGGGTCGGGGCAAGTGCTGCGTTACTAAATTTTATGCCTCCGGCGGGAATATTTAGAGCCAAAAAGGGAAGGCCCTTACAAGATGAGCCAGATTTCAGATGCGATGGAACTCCGCGAGGAGGATATTCAAACCCATGTGCCGATGGCGCAGGCGATGTTGGACGGATTTGACCATGCGCCGCGGATTGGTAAGGCCACCGGGGATGATAGCGTCGCAGAGCAATCTGCGGGCCTTGGCACGCGGCGGCGGTTTCGCACCACCACACTGGGGCTGGTGACACGGCGCAGGGTGCCGACCGGGGCTGTGCAATTGATTGCGCGGATCGAAGGCGCGGATGAAGGCGATACGTTGATCAGCCCGATGCAGGCGACGGTGCTGCATGTGTTGCGACGGGCGATTGCGATTGCGCTGGCGGTCGCTGAGAACGTGGCGGAGCAATCGGGGCTGGGTGATCTCAAACGGGCCAATTTGGAGGGGTCATTGCCTGCGGCCCGCAAGAGCGAGTTTAGCGAGCTGCTGGCGGCGGAGGCATTGGTCACGCTTTATGTTCTGGGCAATGCCACAGCCTATTTGATGTCATCACATCTGACGGAGACCACAGTGGAAGTGGGCGAGGTGGATGAGGTTTTAACCGACAACGGTCAGGTCGCGCTGCATGGTGCATTGTGGGAGCTGGATCAGGATATCGCCGCCCATGCGCAGGATGATGCGCGTCTGGTGGCCACGGTGGCGGCCTTTGCCGAAAGCCTGATGGAAAAGGTTGCCCTGCGTGCCCAGACCGCGCGGCGCCTGGAAGGGTTCAAATCCGCCGCCTGGCGGGTTGAGGCGGATGATTTCACGGTGCGCGGGTTCAGCCCGGCGTCCAAGGCGAAATCCACCACGTTGACCATGACCTTCAAGAAGCCAAATGAGGTGGTGGGCAACCACATCGCCAAATATCAGGCGATGAAGCTGGCGAAGATGCTGATGGCTTATGATTTTGATCGGCGGCTGAACCCCTTTGCCGAATTGGGCGGTTTCATCTTTACCTTTATGGGGGATGGCGCGCCGGGGACGGGGAAAACCACGCTGATCCAGATGATGGCGGGGTTGATTTCGGAGTATTGTGGCAATGCCGGATATCCGTTTCGCTATCAGAACCTGAGCACCGATAACATCGACAGTTATCAGGGCAAATCGGGGCAGAACGCCAAGGCGTTTATCAACAATATCATCGACCCCTCGGTCATCGGGTTTGGCACGATTGATGATATTGACCAGCTGGCGGGCAAACGTGGTGACCGGCAATCGTCGGCGGGGCAGTTGGAGATCACGGCGGTTCTGATGGAAAGTTTTGCCGGGGCCAATACCGTGGTGCGGGGGAATTGCACCTTTGGGATGTTCTCGAATTATCCCGAGAACGTGGATGACGCCTTGCGCCAGCGGGCGGGGGCGCGGTTCTTGGTCGATGGGCCGCAGACGCGGGAGGATTACGTTGATATCCTCTATCTGTTGATGGGCAAGAACCATGACATCCCCTTGGGCGATCACGAGGTGTTTGAGGCGCAGGCGATCAAAAAGGCGGTGGCGGCGTCTTTTGAATCGCACGCCCGCCCCCATGAGGACGGGCTTTTGAAGGTTTATGAGGCGGTGCGCGGTGAGATCGGGGAGCTGGACACAATCAACAAGCTGGGCACCTATCTAAAGGGTATTCAGGAGGCCGATCCACGGTTCACCGGGCGGGCGATCAAGAACATCACCGACGCGGTCAAGGTGCGGGCGATGGATTTTGAACTGCCGGATGAATGGATGGAGGAGCCGGAGCTGTTCCTGTTCAAGGATTACGAGACCAAGAAGGCGATGATCAACGAGATGCGCCAGCCGATCACGGTGGAGATGGTGGTGCAGGAGATCAACCGGTATGCGGATTCCGAGTTCCGCTATGCGGATAAGTCGGATGAGGTGGCGATTGACGGTGCTGTACGGGATATGCAGCGGATGGAAGAGGCGAAGAAGCGGTATTTGGGGGGTGAGGTTTGATAGGCCTTATCGTCCTTATCTTGCCGATATTGGTATCGATCTTGTTGGCGTTTCTATGCCGCGGCCCCGCGTGGCGTTTTGGGCGATCCAGACCTTCTTTTGGTCCGCTCAAAGTTCTGCTGTCGACACTAATTTTGTTAGTTCTCGTTGGGCTGGTTTTGTCTGTTTCTTTTGATACCGCCGAGACTTTAACAGGAAAGGCCAGTTCATTCGGTGAACATTTGAAGTTTGCCTGGTTTCAAGCGGTGTTAATGGCCTTCTTGGTCGTGCCTGGGAACCTCTTTGCTTTTCGAGATGGAAAACAAAGTGCCTTCGATGATGTGGGGCTCAAATGAGTAGTAGATCATTATCTATGTCAGTAGGGGCCGTTGAAAACATTGCGCCATTCCCCATGGGGGGAAGGGAAGGGCGCGCATCTGCTTTGCAGATGCAGGGCAGACTGACAATGCAGCATGGCGGGAGGCGCAGATGCATCGCTTGATCAAACACGGCCTCATGTTCGGCAATCTGTTCCATGTGGACAGCCCCGCCTTGGTGGAGCGTTACAATCGGGCGCTTGAGCATCTCACGGGCAAGCGCACGGAACTGAGCGACTTTCACATCGACATATCCGGCTATTCCCCTGAGGTCGGTGACGCGTTGGACGATCATCTCTATCTCAACCATGCGGGGGTGAACCGGCAGTTTATCTTGCTCAGCATGGAGCAGCGCAGCTGTCCTTTGTTGTACACCAAATTCTCGAACTCGCGGGAGATCTTGCAGCAGTTCCTGGATGCCAATGAGGCGCAGCTTTTTGCCCTGACCGCGCGGGATGCGGTGACGGGGGAGTTGGTGAATTCGGTTTATGACGTCAGCACCCCGGCGCGGCTGTTTGATATTCGCCGGGTCGAGATTGAGGCCGATACAACGGGCGGCACCCTGCGGGATGCGGAGAAGCTGGGCGGTTTGGTGGACCGGTTCAAGAGCGAGCCGGACGGTTGGTTTGATGATGTTTTGATTGCCAAGATGATCACATTGGCGGGCAAGACCGGGGATGTGATCCGCAATCCGGTAAAGCTCAAGCAGATGGGGTTTGACCAGCGCAATTTCTGGACGGCGCATTTTGGTGGGCTGTATCTGTTTCAGGATCTGGAGCATCCGGCGCTGATTGCCCCTGCGGGCAAGGATGGGCTGGAAGATCTGCCGATCAAATATGTGTTTGATGCAGGCAACCGGAACCAGATCGCGAAGTTTTTTGACTACAACGATCTGGTGGAACCGATTGTAAAAGCGCGGGGCGTGGATGCGGCGGCGATCCTGCGGCAGAAGATGGATTTCATACTGGTCGATGCGGTGGCTGATCTGGGCGTGGATCTTTCTGGGGCAAACCGGGCTGATATGCGCAGGCTTGCGCGGCATCACGGTGACAAGCTGCCGCCGGAGTTTCATGCGCTGGGCGCTTTGGTGCGCTGGGCGGAAAATGGCGGGGCCTGGCCGCGGATCACCTCGGATCATCCGGCCTATTTTTATACGCTGCGGGCCTCGGATACCAAGGACGCCGCGCTGGTGAATATGCTGCTGGCGGAACTGGCGCCCAAGGATGCGCGGCAGATGTTCATTTGCCACAAGGAGCTGTTCTATCGCACCTATGCAGGCTGGGCCGAGACCAAAAAGGCCTATGTTGCCGATTTTCTTGTGGCCGAGTATCAGGTGGACAAAGCCGGTGCGCGGGCCGCACTTTTCGGGCATGATGCACCGATGGAAGAGCCGCGCAGGGCCAAGCCCGATCCGGTGTCAGAGATGATTGCGCGGGTTGGCCCCTGGGGCGCGGTAAGGAGGCGGTAGGATGCTTGCATTGGCACGGCTTGTGGTGGTTGGGTTTATCGTTTTGACGGTGATCTATGTCTGCCTGTCGTTTTATTCCCGCGCGGTGCGCAAGGGAAAGCTGCGGCAGAAGTGGCAGGACGGACCGCAGAAAGTGAACCGCGAGACCTTTGTGCAGCGCGGGCTTGAGAAATACGATGGATCGATCCGGCGCAAGCTGATCCTGGGTGTTTATGTTGTTCCGGTGGTGGTGGTCGGCGTGATCATCTACCTCACCAATTTTTCCTGAAGGAGCCATCAGATGGCGATTATCAAATGGGTTTTCTGGATCACTTTTTGGGTGCTGGTGGGGGCTTTCTTTCACTACACGCTGCCGCAAGTGGATATCGTGCGGGTCACGGACACTTATGAAAAGCGGATTGATTTTGGCGAGAACTCGATCTTTTGGGCGCAGGCAGATGTGGGCAATGATGGCACTGCGGTGAACCGCGATGTGTTCTTTATCCAGACGCGGCGGGCCAAAGGTGATGTGATGGTTTACCGCAATGAGGATACGGGGTGGGGCTGGCCGCCCTATTTCAAGTTTGATACGTCGAACTTGCAGGCCGAGGCGGCAGATGCCAAATCCACAGGCGAAGCGGCCAAGTATGTCGCGATCAAGCATTATGGCTGGCGCAATGAGTTCCTGTCGATTTTTCCCAATGCGATTTCGATCCGCGCAGTGGATGGTCCGGATGCCGCCAAAGGCATTCCTTGGTTGAATATCTTTATCCTCGTGGTGTTTTTTGCCATCGCCTATGCAATCTGGGTGCGCTGGCGGCGGTTCCGCATGGCGCGCATTGATCCGACATTGGAAGCCATTGAGGACGATTTGGTGGAAAAGCGCGGTCGGTTCAGCCGCTGGATCGGCACCTGGCGGGCCAAGGACAAATCCTAGAGTAGTCGGGCGGCGTTGCCGCGCATGATTTAGGCTGATGAGGGGGCTGCATGCCCCCTCAAACTCGCCCTGGAGTATTTGAGGCCAAAAAGGGCAGGTTCAGTCGGCAAAGAGGTGATCAGTGCGTGTGATCTCTGCTGCTTTGTCCATTGGAATGTTCAGAAAATGACCAAGTTCCTGTGCGTTTTCGTCTGAGCCTGCGATTTCGCGCATCCGGCAGTGGTTTTCAAATTCAGCATCGTTGAGTTGATCGCTTTCGTGGAGCATGTCGTTGCGGATGGTTGGCAGCAGACGGGCCAGCGTGTCTTTTGAGGTTTGGTCGCCCGCAAGGCCGACGCGCATGGCGTGGCCGATGAGGTAGTCATCCGAGAACTGGCATTCGATTTCCATTATCCGGGTGACAGACCGGTCCGAGGCAAAATCATTGAGCAGGTCAAGATTGCTGGGATCCATGCAGACGATCAGGCGGTCGGTTTCATAGTAGTCAAAGAGCATCCGCATCAAGGCGCGGCGGTGGCGTGTGCGTTTTTCCAGAGTGTTCTGGATGCCGCCAAGATCGGGCAGCGGCGTGTCCTCTTCGTTAAAGAGGTATTCGATGGCCGGAACATTGGTCACCTGGCGAATGCGTTCGAGCACCCGTTTGGCAACATGCCATTTTTTGCAGACCACGATCAGCAGTTCGCGTTCACGGCCAAGCGTGCTTTCTGTTTCCCAAAAGCGAGTGGCAAAGCGGCGGCCAACGCGGCCACGGCCGCTGAGGAATTTGAACAGGCTGCGCCCTTCGTTGCTGATCTGGAAATCGACACCTTCGGCGGCATAAAGCAGACCAAGCCGGCGCTTTAGATCCTGCGCTTCGGGGCTAATCTTGCGGGCAAAGAGGTAGTCCTGGCTGAGCAGCAGGTCGTAGTGGTCGTTGTAGAAGGTGACCGGCATACCATAGTCGGTGAACATCAAGAAGGTCAGCGTGCGGGCGCGAATTTCGTTTTCCGGGACCAGATGACGGACCAGGGTTTGAAAGAAGGTTTCATCCGGGATCCAGGTTGTGCGGAAAAACCGCAAGACATCGCGGCGTTTTTTGATGAACTCCAAGACGGCTTCAACAGTGTTGCGGCGCAGGCACCACCATTGGCTGCCAATCTGGATTTGCAGATCAGCAGGAATTTTGCGTTTGAGCCCAAAGCGTTTTTGCGCCTCGAACATCGCGTAGAATAGTTTCTTGTGGGTCCGTTCGTTGACGTAGTGGCGGTAGATCAGGCGTTCTTCGCGCCAGCCGGTCTTGATCCAATCGCTTTCGAAATAGTCAAAGCTTTCGATGAAATCTGCATCGTTGTCGTCAAGGAAGCGGTGAGTGTATTCGGCGGTTTTGATGGCCATGCAATCACCCGACAGCATGTAAAAATGCGTGGCCCTTGGGAAGGCATCAACGGCGGATTGCACGGCATAGATCGTTGCCTGAACCAGTGACCATTCACCCCAGCCGCATTTGATACGCTTGTGCGCGAAGGTGACGTTTGGATTGTCGGCAAGGGCGGTTTGGATCTCGCGAAAGGCGTCTGCATCTGCGGAGGCATCAAAGTGGATCGACATATAGTCGCCAGCCGCCGTCAACCGCTCGGCCTGCCGAATGATGGCAGCCGGGTCTTTGTGACACAGCAGGATGTAGGCGATTTTTGCCATACCTGTTACGAACTGCCTCTTTACCTCTGTTTGTTTACCTAGATAATGGTGAAGGTGAATTGAATAAACAGAATTTATCCCTTTTTTGGGGTTATCGCGAAACTGTTGTGAAAACAGTCGCAACCGGCAGGAGGCAGGAACGCTATGGGGTTTCCCGGAACATGGATGACGGAAAGCGAAAGCGTGGTCTATCGGGTGGTGCCAAAATGTGCCTGCTCGACCATCGGGCAAATCATGTATTACTCTGATCATGGGGCTTTTTTTGATGGCGACATCCATGATGCGCAGTCCGGTCTGCACAAGTGGGCACTGGATGCGTCACAAGATCCGATCACCCGCAATGTGACGGCGCATAAGTCCTTTGCCTTTACCTGTGTGCGCAACCCTTACACCCGCGTTCTATCGTCATTCTTTGACAAGATTTGCGGGATTCAACGCAACGGGCGGCGATATCGCGGCAATCTGGTGCCGCTTCTGATCCAGAAATACGGGATCGAAGTTGGCGGCGAGGATGGCAAACAGGAGTTTGACCAGATCGCCAGCTTTCGCCGGTTTCTGCTTTTCGCGCGGGACACAATCCGCTGGCGGCGCCCCATGGACCCCGACATTCACTGGTCCGCGCAGGCTGGCCATGTCAGCACGTTCATCGTGAACGGCGGCAAGTATGACAAGATCGTCTGGACCGAAAGTTTTAACGACGGCATGCAGAATGTTCTGGATGCAATCAAGACACCGCATGCGGTCAAGTTGGCGGATATTCCGCGCTTTAACGAAAGCGAAGGGCATGGACCCAAACGCGCGCATCCGGTGGAAGATTACTTTGATGATCTGTCGATGCATTTGGTGCGCGAGATCTACAAACGCGATTTTGCACTGTTCAAATACGATTTTGATAACCCCGGCAACAAAATGCCTGTGGGGGAGATCGATCTGGATGAGGTTCACGCCAAGCTGGGCGACTGATCGTTATTTCTGAATATTTCGAATGGTTTGGGCAATCCTTTGGGTCGCGGCGGCGCTGCCTTTGGGCGAGGGATGGATCATGTCCGCGGCGTGAAAGCTGCGATCGCCATGCGGCACCATATCCGCCAAGGAAACAAAGCTGACGCCAGCGTCTTGTTTCGCCATCACGTTGATCCGGGCCTCCAATGCGTCACCCACTTTGCGGCAGTGCTCGATAGGGGAGCCAAGGCCGGGGCTGCGCAGATATCCAACATAGATGACTTGCGCCCCGCTCTTGCGGGCTTTGCTCACAGCACTGGGGATCTCGCCCTTGCGCCCGTCAGGGGAGATCAGACGGTTGAGGCGTTTGCGGCAGCGTGTGCAGCCGCAGCCCATCCACAGATCGTTGCCGCCACCGTTCATCACGACAAAATCCCACGGGCCAGGGCGGTATTGTTTTGTGATGTTCATGCCCAAGGCGCCGGTGATTGGCAGACGGTAGACAAATCGCGCACCCGTCACCGCGCGGCTTTGGACATTGGCCTGAAGATCACGGCGCAGCAGGCTGGGTACGGCGGATCCGGCGGAGCCATTGGAGGTCATGAAAGAATCCCCCATAACGAGGATGCGCAGCGGATCCGCCATGGCGGCAGTGTATTGAGACACGCTTAGGATCAGGGCCACGAGGGCAATGGGTTTGTGCATTCTGCCCTCATGGCTAGCTGAATCGGCGATATTGCGGCCTCAATTCCTGACACCGAATTGAGGCGAGAGTTTGGCCAATTTGTTATGGCTAAGGTCACCTCTGCACCCAGTCTTTGGTCTGGCTCACCTTGCGCTGGGGCAGGCGGCGTTCTACATCCCTTTGCATGTCACAGGTCAAATCCTCTTCGAAATCCGATCCGAACTACAAGGTGATCGCTGAAAACCGCCGGGCGCGGTATGATTATGCCATTGATGACGACATCGAATGCGGGATCATTCTGGAAGGTTCCGAGGTCAAATCACTGCGTCAGGGTGGGGCGAATATTGCGGAAAGCTATGCCGCGGTTGAGGATGGGGAGCTGTGGCTGGTGAACAGCTATATCGCGCCCTATGCGCAGGCCAAAACCTTTGGTCACGAAGAGCGCCGCCGCCGCAAGTTGATGGTGTCGCGCAAGGAATTGTCGAACCTGTGGAATGAAACCCAGCGGAAGGGCATGACCCTTGTGCCGCTGGTGATGTATTTCAATCATCGCGGCATGGCCAAGATTAAGCTGGGTATCGCCAAGGGTAAGAAAAACCACGACAAGCGCGAAACAGCGGCCAAACGCGATTGGTCGCGGCAAAAATCACGTTTGTTGAAAGATCATGGCTGAGCCGCTGAACCTGCTTGGCTTTCGCCATTCGGTCTATACGCGGATTGCGCGGATGGGACTGATCGAAACCGGGCTTACCGCGACTTATGTAGAGGCAAACCCCTTCGCGGCTGAGCCTGATCCGGTCTTGGCCGCGATGACACCGCTTGGCCGGGTGCCGGTGTTGCAGCATGGAGATTTCGTGCTGACGGAAACGGCGGCGATTTTGCGGTATCTCAACGATCTTGGCCCCAAGGCCAGCCTGATCCCTACTGATCCACAGTCGGCCGCTCGGATGGCGCAGGTGATGGGCATCGTGGATGCCTATGTTTATCAGCCATTGGTGCGCAAAGTGTTCTCTCACGGGTTCTATCAAGCCGCCGTGGGCGAGGACGGGGATTCTGCGATTGTGGCGGAGGGGCTGGTCCTGTCCCAAGCGCCATTGCGGGCGCTGGACAGTATCGCCGCTGGGGGGTTGCAGCTGGGCGGTGCGCGGATCAGCCTCGCGGATCTACATTTGGCCCCGATGATGGATTATTTCGTCAGGGTGCCCGAAGCTGCTGATTTGTTGCGGCATTACTCAGCGTTAAGCGCGTGGTGGGATGAGATTTCAAATCACCCCTCATTGCGGGATACTGATCCCTTTCCAGACAAATAGTTCAAGGCCCTTGCGGCATGCTACCACCTTGCCAGTCTGCGCCAGCGGGGATAGGCAGTGTGCGACCTGTTTTGCAAAGGATTCCCGATGGCTGATGATCCCAAAACACTGGTGTCGACCGCATGGTTGGCCAAGCACCTGAAAGACCCCGATCTGCGGCTTTTGGATGCATCATGGTATTTGCCCGATGAGGGCCGCGATGCCAAAGCCGAATATGATGCCGCGCATATCCCCGGCGCACGATTTTTCGACATTGATGAGATTTCCGATGCTCGGTCGGACTTGCCACATATGGCACCGCCGGTGGAAAAGTTCATGTCGCGGATGCGGGCGATGGGTGTTGGCGACGGGCATCAGGTGGTTGTCTATGATGGCGCGGGCCTGTTTTCTGCTGCGCGTGTCTGGTGGCTGTTCCGTCTGATGGGGCAGGAAAACGTGGCGGTGCTGGATGGTGGTTTGCCCAAGTGGGTCGCCGAGGGGAATCCGACCGAAGACATGCCGCCGATCCCGCGTGATCGGCACATGACGGTCCGTTTCCAGAACCAGTTGGTGCGTGATGTCACGCAGGTGGCGCATGCCTCCAAGCTGGGTGATCCGCAGATCGTGGATGCCCGCGCCGCTGCACGGTTCCGCGGCGATGCGCCTGAGCCGCGTGAAGGATTGCGCGCTGGCCACATTCCAGGATCGCGCAACGTGCCCTTTGGCAGTTTGCTGAACGACGATAAAACTTTGAAAACCCCGGATGAGACCCGCAGCATTTTTGAAGCGGCAGGCGTTGATCTGGGCAAACCCGTTATCACCTCATGCGGATCCGGCGTTACGGCGTCGGTTCTGGCCTTGGCGCTTGAACGCATGGGGCATCATTCGTGGTCCCTTTATGATGGATCATGGTCGGAATGGGGGATGTTCCCCACCGTTCCTGTGGCAACCGGAGAGGCCTAATGTTTGAGACATTGAAAACCCAGCCAGCGGACAAGATCCTTGCGCTGATGCAGATGTACCGCGAAGACCCACGCGATACCAAAGTGGATCTGGGTGTCGGCGTTTACAAAGACGCAACCGGACTGACCCCGGTAATGCGGGCCGTCAAAGCGGCCGAGCAAAAGATTTGGGAAACCCAGGATACCAAGGTCTACACAGGGCTGATCGGTGATCCGGCCTATTCGGACGCGATGATCGAATTGGTGCTGGACGGCGCTGTGGCGCGCAATACCATTGCCGCGGCAGCTACCCCCGGCGGCACGGGTGCGGTGCGCCAGGCGTTTGAAATGATCCGCATGGCCAATGCCAATGCACGGGTGTTCGTGTCAAACCCGACATGGCCAAACCACCTGTCGATCCTGTCCTACATCGGGATTGAGGCGGTGCCCTATCGCTATTTCGATAGCGAGACGCGTGGTGTTGATTTTGACGGCATGCTGGCCGATCTGAAAACCGCCAAAAAGGGTGATGTGGTTCTGCTGCATGGCTGCTGTCACAACCCGACCGGTGCGAACCTGAACGCGGCAGAATGGGATGCGGTGATCGAGGTCTTGCTGGAAACCGGCGCAACCCCGATGATCGACATTGCCTATCAGGGCTTTGGGGACGGGCTGGTCGAAGATGCGGCAGCAACGCGCAAACTGGTTGCGGCGGTTCCGGAATGCCTGATCGCGGCGAGCTGCTCGAAGAACTTTGGCATCTACCGGGAACGGACGGGCCTGTTGATGGCGATCGCGGCGGACCCTGCGGCGCAGGTGCTGAACCAAGGCACGCTGGCCTATCTGAACCGCCAGAACTACAGCTTTCCGCCCGATCACGGTGCGCGGATCGTAACCACGATTCTCACCGATGATGCGCTGCGCAGCGATTGGATGGCGGAGCTTGAAGAAGTGCGTCTGGGGATGCTCGATCTGCGGCAACAACTGGCGGCGGAGTTGCAGCGGCTATCTGGATCAGATCGGTTTGGGTTTCTGGCCCAGCATCGGGGCATGTTCTCGTTGCTTGGAACCTCGCCCGAGAAGGTCGAACTGCTGCGCAAAGAGCACGGGATTTACATGGTAGGCGACAGCCGCATGAATATCGCGGGTTTGAATGCCGACACAGTGCCCATGCTGGCCAAGGCGATCATTGACGCCGGTGTCTGAGGCGTTCTTTTGCAAGGGCGTCGCGGGTTGAGGGGCAGGGATTGAGTTTTTCTTGCCAAATGAAGCGAAGGGCAGTGCCCGGCTTTTGAAACCTAGCCATTAATTTTGGTGAAATAGAAAAAGCCCGGTCGATTGACCGGGCTTTTGATCTTTGTGGTTACGGTTTAGCCGTTGGAGAACTCCGGATAGGCTTCCATGCCCAGTTCGGATGTGTCCAGACCGTTGATCTCGGCTTCTTCGCTGGCGCGGATGCCAACGGTTGCCTTGAGGATCATCCAAGCGACGAGGCTGATCACGAAGGCAAAGATGCCCACTGCGGCAAAGCCGATGATCTGGGTCACGAAGGATGTGCCTTCGGTATAGACCGGCACTACCAATGTGCCCCAGAAACCCGCGATCAGGTGAACCGGGATGGCGCCTACAACGTCGTCGATCTTGAGCTTGTCGAGGAAGGGCACGGCAAAGACCACGATCACACCGCCAACGGCACCAATCCAAAGTGCGCCAAACAGGGTCGGGTCAAGCGGCCCGGCGGTGATAGAGACCAAACCGGCCAGCGCACCGTTGAGCACCATTGTCAGGTCAACCTTGCCATACATCACCTGCGTCAGGATCAGCGCGGCGACAGCGCCAGCGGCAGCAGCCATGTTGGTGTTGGCGAAGATCTGCGCGACCGCATCCACGTCTTCGAGTGTGCCCATTGCCAATTGCGATGCGCCGTTAAAGCCGAACCAGCCCATCCAGAGGATGAATGTGCCCAGTGTCGCCAGCGCCAGGTTGGAGCCGGGCAGCGGGATCACGCGGCCTTCTTTGCTGTATTTGCCCAGACGCGGTCCGAGGATGATGGCCCCGGCCAGCGCGGCAAAGCCACCGGCAGCGTGTACGAGGGTTGAGCCAGCAAAATCGCTAAAGCCCATTGCGCTCAGGAAACCGCCGCCCCACTGCCAGCTGGCTTCGATCGGGTAGATTATGCCGGTCAGGACCACCACGAAGATCAGGAAGGGCCACAGTTTGACCCGTTCAGCCATGGTGCCAGACACGATGGAGGCCGTTGTTGCGCAGAACATCAACTGAAAGAAGAAATCAGACGCGTTGGAATAGCCGCCTGCATCAATGTCTGTCTTGATGTCTTTGGGCGAAACGGTGCCAAACACCCCTTCGATGATCCAATTGCCATCGCCGGGATACATGATGTTATAGCCGATCAGCCAGTACATGATCGCGGCAATGCCAAACAGGCCCATGTTCTTGGTCAATTGCGTGGTCACGTTCTTTGAGCGAACAAGCCCGGCTTCGAGCATGGCAAAGCCTGCGGCCATCCAGAACACCAGAAAGCCACCAATGAGGAACAGCAGAGTGTTAAAAATGAACGTGGTTTGTTCGAGGGTGGCAAATTCGGCGTCTTGCGCGGCGCCCAATGTGGGCACCAGCGCGATCGCGGCGGCCAGCGGTAGATATTTGATCTTGGTCATGGATGGGGTTCCTTTTGATCAGGGAGGAGATCAGATGGCGTCTTCGCCGGTTTCACCGGTGCGCACGCGCACGGTTTGATTGACGTCGAGAACAAAGATTTTGCCGTCGCCAATTTTGCCCGTGCGTGCGGAGGTCGAGATCACCTCGACGATCTGGTCGGCCATGTTGTCAGCGACGACCAGTTCCAGTTTTACTTTCGGGACAAAGTTCACGACGTATTCAGCGCCGCGATAGATTTCGGTATGGCCTGACTGTGCGCCAAAGCCTTTGACTTCTGTGACCATCAAACCGCGAATGCCCGCTTCGGTCAGCGCTTCGCGGACCTGTTCCAGTTTGAATGGTTTGATCGTTGCAATGATGAGTTTCACCTTTTGGCCCTCTTCCGGTTGGCAGGGTTGCCCTGCATTGTGCAGGTGCAGAAAATCGGAACAGACGGCGGTAATGGAAGGAGTCGGAGGTGAATCCGAGGATGGAATCGCTCGTGAGCGCCTAAAATTTGTGCGCCAGCGACATGTTGCCTAAAAAGAGGGCGAAAATTTGATGTTGAATGGGGGTGACGGCGCTAAACAATCGGGTGCCGCCAAGGTAGAGTGTGAAAAAAACAGGCCGGGCAGGCAACGAAATGAGTGACCAATCCAAGCGCAAACGCCCGTTGGTGGCGGACAAACGCTATCCGAGCAAGGGCAAGGCAGCGGCGAAAAAGCCGGCCAAGAAACCTGCGCCGAAGAAACCCGTAACCAAACGCAAGGCCGCGCCCAAGCGCGCCAAACGGGGTGGGATCACCGGATTGTTCTCGGCCATGTTCCGGTGGATTTTCCGGCTGATCTGGAAGATCACCTGGCGGATCACGGCCGTTGTGGTTTTGGTGCTGTCTTTGGCTGTCGGCTATTTCTACACCACATTGCCGCCGCTTGAGGCGCTGCTGGATGGCCGGGCGCGTGGGTCGGTGACCATGCAAGACCGCTACGGCGATGTCTTTGCATGGCGCGGCGATCAGTTTGGCGGCGTGGTGACCGCAGACAGCGTGTCGCGGCACCTTAAAAATGCGGTGATCGCAACAGAGGACAAACGCTTTTATCGTCATTTCGGGATCAGCCCGCGCGGCATCGCCTCTGCGGTGCGCATTAACCTCAGCGAGGGGCGTGGCCCATTGCAGGGCCATGGCGGCTCAACCATCACTCAGCAGGTCGCGAAACTTTTGTGTCTTGGCGAACCGTTTGACCCAAATGCGGGCCTGACCGAAAAGGAATACGAATCTTCCTGCCGCCGGACGTCATTGCAACGCAAGGCGAAAGAGGCGCTGTTCTCTATGGCGATGGAGGTGAAATACACCAAGAACGATATCCTCTCTATCTATTTGAACCGCGCTTATATGGGTGGCGGTGCATTTGGTGCCGAAGCGGCGGCGCAGCGGTTCTTTGGCAAACCGGCTGCGGCGGTCAGTGCAGCGGAGGGCGCCATGTTAGCCGGGCTTCTGACGGCGCCGACAACCCTTTCGCCCACCAATAATCTGGACCGGTCGCAAAGCCGTGCCGCCACTGTGATCCGGTTGATGCGCGAACAAGGGTATCTGACTGAGGCCGAGGCGGCACAGGCGCAGGCCAATCCGGCAGAATTGTCTGAGGCGGCAGAGGCCAAGGCAGGTGGCTATTTCGCCGATTGGGTGATGTCGACCGGACCTGAGTTTTTCACTCGAAACACCACAGAAGACGTGATCATTAAGACGACTCTGGATCAGCGGATGCAAAGCGCTGCTGAGGAGGGGTTGAATTGGGTGTTCGAAAATAAGGTGCGCAAGGGCTCCAAGGCGCAGGCGGCAATCATCGTGATGTCGGCGGATGGCGCTGTGCGGGCGATGGTGGGCGGGCGCAAGACCAAGGTTGCGGGTGCCTTTAACCGGGCCACACAAGCGCTGCGTCAAACAGGGTCTGCGTTCAAGCCGTTTGTCTATGCGGCCGCATTGGATCTTGGCTATTCGCCCAATGATCTGATCGACGATTCGCCGTTTTGCATGACGATCCCCGGATCGGGCGAATGGTGCCCCAAGAACTACACCAAGCGGTTTGAAGGCATGGTCACGATGACACAGGCCTTGAAGGATTCGTTGAATGTTCCCGCGGTGAAAATCTCCGAAAGTGTTGGACGTGATCTGGTCAGCCAGGTCGCCAGCCAATTTGGCATTCAAAGTGATCTTGCCGCTGGTCCGGCTTTGGCACTGGGCGCATCGGAAAGCACCTTGATCGAGATGGCAGGGGCCTATGCGGGCATTCTCAATGGCGGCTCTTCGGTGACGCCTTACGGCTTGGTTGAACTGCGGTTGCAGGGAGATGAAGAGCCGTTGATGGGCACCGGCGGCGGGATCGGCGAACGTGTCATTCAGGAAAGCGCTGCGCGGCAGTTGGTTTACATGATGGAAAAGGTCATCTCTGAAGGGTCCGGGCAACGGGGGCAATTCGGCGGGCGGCAACTGGCGGGTAAGACCGGCACCACATCTGCAGCTAAGGATGCATGGTTTATCGGGTTCTCCGCCGACTATGTTGCGGGGGTCTGGATGGGGTACGACGACAACACCCCGCTGTCCGGCGTGACGGGCGGGGGCCTGCCCACTGATATCTGGCGCGAGGTGATGAGCCGGGTGCATGAGGGGTTGCCGCTCAAGGATCTGCCGATGTCGGCGCCTGCACCGTTGAGCGATTTTTCGGATGAGGGCCAAGATGGCCAGAACACGGGCAATGGTAATGGGTCCGGTACCGTGATTGACCAGATCCTGAATGAGATTTTCGGGTCAAGCGGCTCTGGCTCGTCTGCCCCCAATCCGGAGGGTGGAGACAGGTAGTGCGGCACGCATTCTAAATGTTGATGGTATGGCGCACATTCATTCATTTTCGTTTGATTGGAGTATGTGTCAACTTCGCCTGACACATTAGAAAGGCGTAACATGACCCCCTTACATATCTCCTCCTTCTCTCAAGGTGGCAGCGGCGGCAATCCGGCAGGAGTGGTTATCTCGGATCAGCTCCCGACACCCGCTAAAATGCAGCATATCGCGGCTGACCTTGGCTATTCCGAAACCGCATTCGCCGCCCCGGATGGGGACGCTTGGAAGGTTCGCTATTACGCTCCGGTGGGAGAAGTGGCGTTTTGCGGTCATGCAACAATTGCGCTGGGCGCAGCCTTGGGCCGCCAGAACGGGGCCGGCACCTATGAGCTGCATTTGCGAGATGATGACATCACGGTAGACGCAATGCAGGTCGGCGCGGATTGGCATGCGGCATTACAATCCCCGAACACATGGTCCAAACCGATGGCGGATGACCTGTTGTTGGCTTTGCTGAGCTATTTTGGCCTTGATCGGGATGATCTGGATCCTGCTTTTCCGCCCACACTTGGCTTTGGCGGGGTGCGGCATGGGGTACTGGCGTTGAAGGACCGCGCGGCATTGGCGGAAATGTCCTATCCGTTTGAGGCGATGCAGGCGTTGATGCATGATCGTGAGTTGGTCACAGTTAGCCTGCTGCATTTTCGCGCCCCGCGAGACATTGTATCGCGCAATGCCTTTGCCAGCGGCGGCGTGGTCGAAGACCCCGCAACAGGCGCGGCCGCAGCGGCACTGGGCGGTGCCTTGGTGGATCTGAACTGGGATGGTCTGCAAGCCGGGGGCCAATTTGTGATCGCGCAGGGACAAGATATGGGCATGCCTTCCGAACTGACGGTTGAAGTGTCCGGGGTGCCCGGCGCATCTGTCCGGGTCAGCGGCGCGGCCCGCTGGATGGCTTTCGGAGAATAACAGCAACAAGATATTAAACACCCTGTGGTCAAATCCCACGTCCCGCCCCGGTGCTGCGCCGGGGCGCGGGCGGTTAAGGTCGGGGTCTGCCAAATGAAATCCGGGGCAATCAAACGCGGCGAGGCAGAGCTGCGCCGTGTGCGCGGCAAAAGCCGGTCGCTTTACCTTGTTGTTGTGGTGTTCAGCCTGTTTGCAAATCTGCTTTTGCTGACCGGGCCGGTTTTTATGCTTCAGGTCTATGACCGCGTGCTTGGCTCTGGTTCTCAGGAAACGCTTGTTGCCTTGTCGGGCTTGGTGCTTTTTCTGTTTTGCATTCTTGGGCTGCTGGATCACCTGCGTGGCCGGATCATGACACGGATCGGTCTTCGATTTCAGGCGGATCTGGAGAAAAGAGTGCTTGATGCGGTGTTGCGCAAATCGGCGCTGCTGCCGGATGATGGCACGCGGCAGGGCCTTCGGGACCTTGACGCGGTGCGGCGGCTCATCACCTCTCCGGTCTTGATCGCGGCGTTCGATTTGCCTTGGACACCACTTTTCTTTGCCGCGATTTTTGCCTTTCATCCGGTTCTTGGTCTGGGGGCATTGGCCGGTGCGGTGCTTTTGGTTTTGGCCACAATCGCCAACCAAATCCTGTCACGTGATCCGCAGGCCAAGGCGGACCTTGCCGCGCAGGCGGCAGAGGTGATTGAAAGTCAGGCACGAGCCGAAGCAGAAACCGTGCATGCGCTTGGCATGGCCGAGGCCGTGTTTCACCGCTGGCAGGACGCGCGGGCGGCGGCAGTGACAAACCAGTTGGCCGTAGCGGATATTGGCGGCAGTTTTGGCGTTTTGACCCGAACCCTTCGGCTTGCGTTGCAATCTGTGATGCTGGGCCTTGGGGCATGGCTGGTGCTGCGGGGGCAGATGTCGGGCGGGGCGATGATTGCCGGATCGGTCCTGATGGGGCGGGCGATTGCCCCTGTTGAGGCGCTGCTGAACCATTGGCCGGTCTTGCAGCAGGGGCGCAAAGGTTGGTGCAGTTTGGCGGCGCTGTTGGGCGAGGTTGGCGAACCGCCGCCACGTATCGATCTGCCCACTCCCGCTGCGCGGTTGAGCGTGGATGCGTTGACCGTCGTGCCACCGGGACACAAAGGCGCAACCTTGAAGTCCGTCAGTTTCGAATTGGAACCGGGGCAGGCTGTGGGGGTCATTGGACCCTCTGCCAGCGGAAAATCCACGCTGGCCCGTGCAGTTATGGGGGCTTGGCCGATGGCGGGGGGGCAGGTGCGGCTAGACGGTGCAACTGTGGGTCAATATGGGTCACAAACGCTGGGCGGATACATTGGATATCTGCCCCAAAAACCAACCCTGTTTGATGGCACGATTGCACAGAACATTGCGCGGCTCAGGCAAGATGCCGAGGACAACAAGGTTGTAATCGCCGCGCAAAAGGCCGCCGCCCATGACATGATACTGGCCTTGCCCCAAGGGTATGACACCGTGATCGATGCCGGGCAGGTGCGATTGTCGGGTGGACAGATACAGCGGATTGGCCTGGCACGGGCGCTTTATGACGATCCGGTGCTGTTGATATTGGATGAACCCAACGCAAACCTCGACAACAGCGGGTCACTGGCCCTGAACCATGCGGTGCGGCAGATGAAGAACAACGGCAAGGCGGTCTTGATCATGGCGCACCGCCCCGCCGCCATTCAGGAATGTGATATGCTGCTGGTTCTGGATGGCGGGATGCGCGTTGCCTTTGGCCCAAAGAACGAGGTGTTGGCCGGTATGGTCAAAAATGCAGGCGCAATTCAGCAGGTGCCAGCGCAGGCCGGTGGGTTGAAATGATGCACGCAAACCTTGGGTGCCATCGCCATGTGATTGCGGGCGCTATAGTGCTTTTGGCTCTTGCGGGCGGCGTATTGTTTTGGGCGGTTCAGATTGAAATTTCCGGGGCGATTGTGGTGCAAGGCCAGCTCGCGGTTGAGCGGAGCAGCCAGAGCGTGCAGTCCGAAATCGGCGGGCGGATAACGGGTGTGTTTGTGGCCGAAGGGGAGCACGTGCGGGGCGGTGATGTGCTACTCCAACTTGATCGTAGTGCGGGACAATTGCGAGAGGACGCCGTTAACCAAAATATCGCCGAACTTACCCTGCGACGTGCCCGTCTTCAGGCAGAGCAGGACGGCACCGCGCAGATCGATTTTCCACAGGTCGCTGGCAACGTAGATCCACAAGAGATTGCCCGCATCAAAGAAGGAGAGCGGCGCCATCTTGAGGCCAGCGAAGCGATGTTTCGGGACGGGCAGGCCCAGATCGCCACCGCCAAGGATCAGATAGCGGCGCAGATATCGGGTATTCGGGCGCAGCGGGCTGCGGTTGTTTTGCAGATCGCCCTGATCGAAGAGCAATTGACCGCGCAAGAGGCACTACGGGCTCGCGGCCTGACACCGGCGGCAGCGGTGCTAGCACTTAGACGTGAACATGTGCGGTTGACCGGACGACAGGGTGAGCTACGCAGCGCCGAAGCCGCTGCCAATGAAAGGATCACGGGCTTGAGTTTCGATGCATTGCACCAAAAAGAGGCCCGACGAGCAGAGATCATCGCGCAGCTCAACACCCTGTCCAGCGATTTGTCGCGACTGACCGGCGCACGAGAGGCCATTTTGCAAGAGCTGGACAAATTGGTGATCCGCGCACCCGTCTCCGGGATTGTCCACCGCTTGACAGTACAACACCAAGGATCGGTGATCCGTTCGGGCGAAACGTTATTGCATATTGTGCCGCAAGACAGGCCGATGACCGTTATTGCACGGGTCACACCCAAAGCGGTGGATCAGGTCCATGTCGGCCAAACCGCCCGCCTTAGGCTGACGGGGTTCAACCGTCCGGAAACCCCAGAACTGAACGGGCAGGTCGTGCATGTGTCCCCGGATGCGATCACGGGTCCGAACGGAGGGCAAAGCCACTATAACATTACCGTACAATTGCCGGCGGGTGCGCTCCAGGATTTGGGGCCCGATATGCCTCTGTTGCCAGGGATGCCGGTCGAAGTTTTTGTTATTCAAGCGCCCAGATCGGCGATGTCCTACCTCGTGAAACCGCTGACCGACTATTTCGTGCGGGCATGGCGGGAAAGTTGATCTGGGCTCTTTTCTGCGGCGGTGAAAGTGACTAGCGTCCCGCGTGAAAACCATTTTGAGGAATAACGCCATGACCTTTACCGCACGTCTGTCCGAACTGGGTGTGACCCTTCCCGATGCACCTGCGCCTGCGGCGAATTACGTGCCGTTTGTGCAGGTCGGAAACCTTGTCCATGTGTCTGGTCAAATCTCGATGGGCCCGGATGGGTTGATCACTGGCAAGCTGGGTGCCGACATGGATGTTGCCGCAGGGGCGGATGCCGCCAAAACCTGCGCGATCAGCCTGCTGGCTCAGGTCAAGGCGGCCTGTGGCGGCGACATTGAACGGCTTGTTCGCGTCGTCAAATTGGTCGGCTTTGTGAATTCCACTGCCGATTTCACCGATCAACCCAAGGTGATCAACGGCGCGTCCGACTTTATGGTTGAGGCATTGGGCGATGCAGGGCGGCACGCCCGATCCGCGGTCTCTGCGGCCTCTCTGCCGCTTGGCGTTGCGGTTGAGATCGAAGGCATCTTTGAAATCAAATGACCTTGCCGCGTGGATTTGTTGATCTGCCATTGGCGCATCGTGCCTTGCATGATGTGGCGCAGGGGCGGCCCGAAAACAGCCGGGCTGCCATTCGCGCCGCGATAGAGGCCGGTTATGGCATCGAGATTGATGTCCAGCTGAGCGCCGATGGCGCGGCCATGGTATTTCATGACTATGCGCTGGATCGTTTGACCCATGACAGCGGCGCGGTGCGGTTGCGCAGCGCGGCTGATCTGAAAGCGGTGCCGCTCAGGGGCGGGGATGAGGGTATTCCCGACTTGCCTGAAGTGTTGCAGCTGGTCGCTGGGCAGGTGCCGCTGTTGATTGAGCTGAAAGATCAAGACGGCGCTATGGGCACCAATCTGGGGCCGTTAGAGCAGGCAACTGCCGCCGCGCTCAAAGGGTATGCGGGGCCGGTTGCGGTCATGTCATTCAATCCCAATTCCGTGGCGATGATGCGCGATTTGCTGCCCGATGTGCCACGCGGAATTGTGACCAGCGCTTACCGCTATGATGAATGGCCGCTGTCCAAGGCCACCTGTGACCATCTGCGCGAGATCCCCGACTATGACAGGACCGGATCCTGTTTCATCAGCCATGAGGTGGATGATCTGGACCGCCGCCGCGTGGCAGAGATCAAAGGGCAGGGCGCGATGATCTGTTGTTGGACGGTGCGCAGCCTTGAGGTTGAACAACAGGCCCGCCAGATTGCGGACAACATCACCTTTGAGGGGTACAACGCCGCGCTTGATGCTTGATCCTTGCCAGGAAAGCCACACATTGGATCACAGGCAAAAGGGCAGAACATGAGCGCGCAAGAAATCGAAATCACCGTGGTGCCGCATCTGGCCGAAATTGGCCAAGATCAGTGGGATGCATGCGCCTGCCCCGAGGCGGCGGATGGCGCGAGAGCTGTTGATCCCTTTACCACCTATCGGTTTCTGTCAGCGCTGGAGGAAAGTGGCAGCGTTGGCCCTGGCACGGGCTGGCAACCACAATATCTGACGGCGGCGGTTGGCGGGCAGATCATCGCGGTGGCGCCGCTTTATGCCAAATCCCATAGTCAGGGCGAATACATCTTTGATCACAACTGGGCCCATGCCTATGAACGGGCGGGTGGTCGGTACTATCCCAAGTTACAGGTCGCGGTGCCACATACCCCCGCGACCGGACGCCGGTTTTTGACCCGTCCGGGGTTTGAGGAAACAGGCATGGCGGCCTTGGTGCAGGGCGCGGTGCAGTTGACGCAGAACAATCATTTGTCCTCGTTGCACGCCACGTTTTGCACCGAAGCAGAGGCACTGCGCGCGCAGGATATGGGCTTGATGATCCGCAAGAACCAGCAGTTTCATTGGTGCAATGACGGCTATGAGGATTTTGACGGGTTTCTTGGCAACCTCAATTCGCGCAAGCGGAAAAACATCCGCAAGGAACGCAAACAGGCACAAGCGTTTGGCGGCACGATAGAGACCTTCACCGGGGATCAGATCGCACCAGAACATTGGGACGCATTCTGGCAGTTTTACCAAGACACCGGCGCACGAAAATGGGGGTCGCCCTATCTGACACGTGCGTTCTTTGACATCGCGCATGAGACCCTGAGGGACGATATCGCGTTGGTTCTGGCGCAGCGCGACGGGCGCTGGGTTGCAGGTGCATTGAACTTTATTGGCGCTGATGCGTTGTACGGCAGGTATTGGGGCTGTGCAGAGCATCACCCCTGTCTGCATTTTGAGCTGTGCTATTACCAAGCCATTGATTTTGCGATTGCAAATAGGTTGGCAACGGTAGAGGCGGGCGCTCAGGGCGAACACAAGCTGGCGCGGGGCTATTTGCCGACACCAACATGGTCGGTGCACTGGCTGCGCGACGAAGGGTTTGCAAATGCAGTTGGTGAATACCTTGAGGCGGAACGCGATGCGGTGGACCGCGAGATTGAAATATTGACGGACTACGGACCTTTCAAACAGGTCCAGATTGAGGAACAGGAATGACAGAACGACTAAGCGAAGAGACACGCAAGACCGTGTTGCAGCCGCTTTTTGACACTGGCTGGGGCATGGTGGACGGACGCGATGCGATCTGCAAATCCTTCAAGTTTCCCGATTTTACGGACGCCTTTGGCTGGATGACCCGCGTGGCGCTTTGGGCGGAAAAGTGGGATCACCACCCTGAATGGCAAAACACTTACAACCGCGTGACCGTGACGTTGACCACACATAGCGTCGAGGGTCTCAGCACGTTAGACGCCAAGTTGGCACGCAAGATGGACGGCCTGTTTGCGCCTGACAAGGACAGGGGGCAGTGATGGAAAACCTGATGAACACAGAGATCTGGCAGGGCAAAACGATTGGCGATTTGCTGACCATAGAATTTTTGGCAAGTGCCGTTGGTTCTGTCATGGGCGCGCTTGCGATCCTGCTGCTGGGTTGGATTGTGTCCAGTTGGCTGCAACGCCGTGTGCAAAAGCTGGGCAAGAGCAACAAACATCTGGACGAGATGTTGTTCGATTTCCTTGGCTCAATCGTGCGTTATGTTGTGCTGGGCTTTACGGTTTTGTTTGTGCTCAATACCTTTGGTGTGCAGACCACATCCGTTGTTGCGGTTATTGGTGCTGCCGGCTTGGCCATTGGTCTGGCCTTGCAGGGTACCTTGTCCAATGTCGCGGCAGGCGTCATGCTGATCCTGTTCCGTCCGATCAAGATTGGCGATTTTGTCGAGGTCGCTGGCGAGATGGGAACCGTGAAACAGATCAACCTGAACTTCACCGAATTGGCCGATCTCAGCAATGTGCAGGTGATCGTGCCCAATTCCGAAGTCTGGGGAAATGTGATCACCAACTATTCGGTCAACGAAAAGCGCCGCGCCGAGTGGACCTTTGGTGTGGGTTATGGCGCCAACCTCAAGACCGCAGAGGGGATCATACGGGATACAATCATGGGCGACAGCCGATCCCACTCAGACCCCGAACCGTTCATTCAAGTGACAAATCTTGGCGACAGTTCGGTTGATTTTCTGGTGCGGGTTTGGTGCGATGCATCCGATTATTTTGCGTTCAAGGCCGACATGACCCGCAAGGTCAAAGAGGCGATGGACGAGGGCGGGATCGACATTCCGTTTCCGACACGGACCATTGTGCAAGCGGCAGAATAATCAGCCTGACAATCGAGACAAAGGCGGGGCGCATTTGGATGCGCCCCGTTTTGGTTTACATGTTCTCAAGCAGGCCTTCACCGCCCGACAGATCGCAAACACCTGCTTGGATTTCAGGCTGGAACAATGTCACCTAGCCATCATCGACCAGCATCGCATAGCGCTTGGAGCGTGACATCAGCCCGGCTGGGGCGGCGTCGAATTCCATGCCGATCGCTTTGGTGAACTCCGATTGCGCATCGGCCAGCATGGTAATGCCCGCCGCCGTTGCGCCCGTCGCCTCGCCCCATGCTTGCATCACAAAGGGATCGTTGCAGGACACGCAGATAATCTCATCCACACCCTTGGCGTCATATTGATCCTTGGTGCGGACAAAGCTTGGCACATGTGCGGAATGGCATGTCGGGGTAAAGGCGCCCGGCACGGCAAAGATCACGACCTTCCGGCCTTTGACCTTGTCAGCCATTTTTACGGGCGTTGGCCCCTCAGCGCCCATTTGCACCAGTGTGGCGTCGGGCAGGGCGTCCCCTTGAGAGATTGTCATCAGCTAGACCTTTCGTGACATTGCGTTTGATGTGCCGCTCAATATAGGTTTCCGGCGACAGGCGGCCAGCGAATTCGGGAGAATGCAACCATGAGCCAAGTAATCGTGATCGGGGCAGGGCAGGCAGGTGCCTCTTGTGTGGCCAAGCTGCGCAATAGCGGCTTTGACGGGGGCATCACCTTGATCGGGGCAGAGCCGGTTCCGCCATATCAACGTCCGCCGCTGAGCAAGGCCTATTTGATGGGAGATATGACGCTCGACCGTCTTTTTCTGCGGCCAGAGAGCTTTTATGCCGAACATGACATCAATCTGCGGATGGGGCAGCGCGTCGATGCGATTGATACCGCCGGGCAAACGGTGACGCTGGGCGATGAGGTGTTGTCCTATGATGATCTGGTGCTGACCACGGGGTCCATTCCCAACCGCCTGCCTGCGGCCATAGGTGGTGATCTGGAGGGGGTGTTCACTGTGCGCGATCTGGCGGATGTCGATGCCATGGCGCCGCGATTCGCCGAAGGGGCGCGGGTGCTGATTGTGGGCGGCGGATATATCGGGCTTGAGGCGGCAGCCGTGGCGGCCAAGCTTGGTCTCAAGGTGATATTGGTCGAGATGGCCGACCGCATTTTGCAACGGGTCGCCGCGCCTGAGACCAGTGATTTCTTCCGTGATGTGCACCGCTCACATGGCGTTGAAATTCTTGAGGGTGTTGGCTTGGACCATCTGACCGGCACCGGCGCGGTGAGCGGCGCAAAACTGACCGATGGATCCGAGATCGAGGCGGATTTTGTGATTGTGGGCGTTGGCATTCGCCCCAGCATCGCCCTTGCCGAAGCGGCAGGTATAGAGATTGAGAACGGGATCAAAGTGGATGCGCAGGGGCGGACCTCTGCGGTGCGTGTCTGGGCAGCAGGGGATTGTACGTCCTTCCCTCACCAAGGCGGGCGCATTCGTTTGGAATCAGTGCCCAACGCAATTGAACAAGCAGAATGCGCTGCGCTGAACATCATGGGCGCGGGAGAGGACTATCTGGCAAAGCCGTGGTTCTGGTCGGACCAATACGATGTGAAACTGCAGATCGGCGGCCTGAACACGGGGTATGACCGGGTTGTGACACGGCGTACGGATGAAGACAGCGTGAGCTTTTGGTACTATCAGGGCGATCAGCTTTTGGCAGTGGATGCGATGAACGATCCGCGCGGCTATATGGTTGGCAAGCGGATGATAGAGGCAGGGAAATCCCCTGATCCGGCGTTGATCGAAGATCCGGCCACCAATCTTAAGGCGCTTTTGAAAGCGTGAGGATCATCGCAGGCAAATACCGCGGAACCGCGCTGGCCAATGTTGGCAAGGGTGACACTGCGGCGCATTTGCGCCCGACCTCCGACAGGGTTCGCGAAAGCCTGTTTTCGATGTTGACCCATCATGATGTGATCCACGGCGCCCGTGTGCTTGACCTTTTTGCAGGCACCGGGGCTTTGGGGCTTGAGGCATTGTCACGCGGCGCGACCGAGGTTTGTTTCGTGGAAAACGGGCGGGTTGGGCAAAAGCTGCTCCGTGAGAACATTGAGAAACTGCGGGCCGAGGCCGAAACGGTCCTGATGCGCAATGATGCAACACGGCTTGGGTCATGGCCCAACGCGGCGTTCGATCTGGTGTTTCTGGATCCGCCCTACGGCAAGGGTATGGGCCAGACCGCTTTGGCAGCGGCGCGGACCGGTGGGTGGTTGGCCTCCGATGCGATGATCATCTGGGAGGAAAACGCCCCGATGCAAGCGCCGGAAGGGTTTGAGCGGCTCGACAAACGCAAATACGGTGACACCCACGTGACGCTACTGCGCCACGTGGCGGCAGGTTAAAGCGCTGCGCGAATGGCCGCGCCCAGCCTTGTGATGCCTTCGGCGATCTGGGCGTCATCGGCCAGAGAGAAACTGAGCCTCAACGTGTTTTTGCCCGACCGATCTGCAAAGAATGCCTGACCGGGCACAAAGGCCACCCGCTGTGTCTCAAGCGATTGGCGCAGCAATTCACCGCCGTCCATATGCTTGGGTAGGGTCAACCAGACAAACA
Source organism: Sulfitobacter mediterraneus (assembly GCF_003054325.1). Classification (GTDB taxonomy): domain Bacteria; phylum Pseudomonadota; class Alphaproteobacteria; order Rhodobacterales; family Rhodobacteraceae; genus Sulfitobacter; species Sulfitobacter mediterraneus. The sequence continues at coordinate 228,104 of NZ_QBKU01000001.1, read as the reverse complement.
TGCCGCCTTCGGGTTTGGTCCATGTCACGCCGTCGGGCATCTGTGCCTCCAGCGCCGACAGCATCGCATCGCGGCGTGCGGTGTAGGTCTGGCGCAGCTTTGCTGTGTGATCTTCGAAAATCGTGTTGGCAACTTCGGCAATAGCCATTTGGTTGATGGTGGATGAATGCAGATCGCTGGCTTGTTTCATCAGCACCAGCCGCGAGATGACATCCGCCGCGCCGCAGATCCAGCCAACCCTCAGGCCCGGGGCGAGGGATTTGGAAAAGCTGCCGCAATAAAGGGTCCGGCAGGCGTCAATCGAGCCCTTGCGCGCCACTTCCAAGGCCAGCACCGGCGGGATCGGATCGCCATCAAAGCGCAGCGCCTGGTAGGCGGCATCTTCGATCACCGCAATGTCCAGATCATCGGCCAGATCCAGAATGTTCTCACGGGCCATTTGGTCAAGCGTTTCGCCGGTGGGGTTGGCAAAATCCACGGACATATAGGTAAATTTAACCCGTCCGCCGTTGTCTTTGGCGGTTTGTGCATAATCCTCGGCGGATCGGTTGCCGCCGGGGATCAGCCGGTCGTAGTTCGGCTCATAGGCGTTGAACGCCCCCAACGCGCCCAGATAGGTCGGCCACCCCAGCAAGGCGGTGTCATTGGGCGAAAGCATCAGCTTGCCCAGATAATCCAACGCCTGCTGCGAGCCGGATGTGATCAGGATGTTGTCGCGGGTGCAGGGCACGCCGATCTCGGTCATTTTGCCGACAATCCAGTCGCGCAGCGGGCCATAGCCTTCGGAAACCGAATATTGCAAAGCGGTGCTTTGGTTCTTGGGTGACAGGGCGTTGCCAAGCGCCTTTTGAAAGGCTTCGGTCGGGAACAGCGCCGGATCGGGAATGCCGCCGGCAAAGGAAATGATGTCCGGCTGATCCAGCAGCTTGAGCAGTTCACGGATCTCGCTGGCCTTCATCCGGTCCATGCGGGTTGCAAAAATGTCCTGCCAATTCATGTGCCGTCCTCCCAAATTTCGGGCAAATGAACATGATTCTACAATTATGGCAACACTTCTTACCTAAAGCGACAAATATTCCACAAACAAAAAAGCCGCGCTGTGGCGGGCGCGGCCTTATTATTTGTTGTCAATGCGGGTTTAGCCGTAGGTCGGGTGAAAGCTGTTGGCCGGTGACAGTGTGAAAATCTCAACGCCGTCTTCGGTCACGCCCACTGAGTGTTCAAACTGCGCCGAAAGCGATTTGTCACGGGTCACGGCAGTCCAGTCATCGGCCAGCGTTTTAGTTTCCGCGCGGCCCAGATTGACCATCGGCTCAATCGTAAAGAACATGCCCGGTTCCAATACCGCGCCTGTTCCGGGGCGACCGTAGTGCAGGACGTTGGGCGGCGAATGGAACACCCGGCCCAGACCATGACCGCAGAAATCGGTCACAACGCTCATCCGGTGACCTTCGACAAAGGTTTGGATCGCATGGCCGATGTCGCCAAATGTATTGCCCGGTTTCACAACGGATATCCCGCGCATCAGACTGTCATGGGTCACTTCGATCAGACGTTCGGCTTTGCGCGGCAGTTTGCCCGCGACATACATCCGCGAGGTGTCGCCGAACCAGCCATCGACGATCACAGTCACGTCGATGTTCAGGATGTCGCCGTCCTTAAGCTTCTTGTCGCCCGGAATGCCGTGGCAGACCACGTGATTGACCGAAATACAGCTGGCATGTTTGTAGCCCTTGTATCCAATCGTGGCCGACTTGGCGCCCGCGGCGTTGACCTTGTCTTCGATGATCCGGTCCAATTCGCCCGTGGTCTGACCAACGGTCACATGTTCGGCGATCTCATCGAGAATGGTCGCAGCCAGTTTGCCCGCGGCATGCATGCCTGCGAAATCGGAAGGGTCGTAAATGCGAATGCCGTCTTTCGTCTGGCGGCCACGGTGTTGATCGTTCACCGGTTTCTCCATCTTTTAGGGTCGGCCCCTCTTACATCGCCGGGCGGCCAAGGGCCAGAGGCGCGGCAAGAGTTACCTCTTGAGGGGTGATATGGGTCCCGATGCACAGGGTTTCCACCCCGGCCTTGGTCGCCTCTGCATGAGCGGCGGCATAGGCGGGATCGATGTCCTGGGCCATGGCGACATGGGTGCAGTCGGTGCGTTGTACCAGATACAGCAGAACCGCGCGATGCCCGTCGCGGGCCATCTGCGCCAATTCGCCCAGATGTTTGGTACCCCGTGCGGTGACGCTGTCGGGAAATTCCGCCAGACCCGATTGGCGCGACAGGGTGACGCTTTTGACCTCGACATAGGCGTCGGGCAGGCCGCTTTCGCTGAGCAGGAAATCAACGCGGGAGTTTTCGCCGTATTTCACTTCGGGCCGAACAGTGCCGTAGTTCGAAAGCGCCGCGATCTGCTTCTCTTGCAAGGCGGCTCGCACGGCGCGGTTCGGCAATGCGGTATCGACGCCGGTGAAATGACCGTTTTCATGATCCACCAGCCGCCAGCCGAATTTCAGCTTTTTCTTGGGGTCGTCGTTGGGTTCCAGCCAAATGCGGCTTCCCGGTTCGGCAAGGCCCATCATGGAGCCGGGGTTGGCGCAATGGGCCGTCACCTCGACCCCCGATCCTTCCAATGTGCAATCGGCCAGAAACCTTTTGTAACGGCGGATCAGGCGGGCGGGGACAAGATCGGTTTGAAAGCGCATGTATGCGGGCCTATACCGATGAGAGCACATGCTCAAGGAACTTGCCCATGACCAACCCCACTGCTGCCATGCTGGTAATCGGAGATGAAATCCTGTCCGGCCGAACGCGCGATTCCAACATGTATCATCTGGCGGGGGAACTCACAGAGGCGGGGATCGATCTCAAGGAGGTGCGTGTTGTCGGGGATGAACGCGGCACGATCATTGCGGCGGTACAGGCGTTGTCCAACGTGCATGACTATGTCTTCACCTCTGGCGGTATTGGCCCCACTCACGATGACATCACCGCCGATTGTATCGCGGCGGCTTTTGACCGTGCAATTGATGTGCGGGACGACGCGCGCGCCATTCTGGCAGAGCATTACGCAAAATCCGGCACTGAGCTGAATTCTGCGCGGCTGCGCATGGCACGCATCCCGGACGGGGCGGATTTGATCGAAAACCCGGTTTCGGCTGCGCCCGGTTTCAGGCTTGAGAATGTGCATGTGATGGCTGGTGTACCTTCGGTGTTTCAGGCGATGGTGCAATCGGTGCTGCCAACCTTGACGGGGGGCGCCCCGTTGATCAGCCAGACGCTGCGCGTGGATCGCGGTGAGGGGGATATCGCCGGGCCTTTGGGGGATCTGGCGGAACAGTTTCCGCTGCTGTCCATGGGGTCTTATCCATTTCAGAAAGACGGCAAGTATGGCGCGCATGTGGTGATCCGCGGCAATGACCCGGATGCGGTGGATGCCGCCATTGCCCAGCTTGAGGCGATCTTTCAATGACCCTTACAACGCAACAATTGTTTGAGGGCAGTGATGAAACATGGCCAGCCGCGCGGGTCTGGACCCAAGGCCCATGGACCTTGCGCGAGGGCAAGGGTGGCGGCAAACGGGTGTCTGCGGCAACGGCCAATGGTTCGGTGACAGAGGCCGACATCGCAGCGGCAGAGGATGCGATGCGCAGCATGGGCCAAACCCCGCTGTTCATGCTGCGCGATGGCGAGGATCAGCTGGATACGATGTTGGCTGGCAAAGGCTATGACATCGTTGATCCGGTCACGATTTATACCCTCCCGATTGAGCGGCTGACGGACAAGCCGATTCCGCGTGTTACTGCTTTTGCCGTGTGGGAACCCTTGGCGATCATGACCGAGATTTGGGCTGCGGGCGGGATTGGTCCGGCGCGTCTGGATGTGATGGCGCGGGCCAAAGTCAAAACCGGTATTTTTTCGCGTTGGAACGAGATGCCGGGCGGTGTGGCTTTTGCCGCCGTTCATGACGGGATCTGCATGGTCCATGCTGTCGAAGTGCGCCCGGAACAGCGCCGTCAGGGTGTTGCCGATTGGATGATGCGCAAGGCGGCGTTCTGGGGGCAGGAACAGGGGGCAAACCATCTGGCGGTGCTTTGCGTCAAGCAGAACGAGGGGGCCAATGCGCTATATCGCGCACTGGGCTTTGCCCCAGCGGGCGGTTATCATTACCGCCAACACACTGCCTGAGGAGATACCGCAGATGGCCGATACTATGCCGACCGCCCTTGACCTGCCGATGGTCGATCCATTGCCGGAAGCCACGCAGAAATACTTTGATGTGTGTCAGGAAAAGCTGGGCATGATCCCCAATGTTCTTCAGGCCTATGCATTTGATATCGAAAAGCTGAACAGCTTTACCGCGATGTACAACGACCTGATGCTGGGCGCCTCTGCGCTGACCAAGCTGGAGCGGGAGATGATCGCGGTGGCGGTGTCTTCGGTCAACAAATGTTACTATTGCCTTGTCGCCCACGGGGCGGCGGTGCGTGAATTGTCGGGCGATCCGCAATTGGGCGAAGCGCTGGTGATGAATTACAAGGTGGCCAAGGTCACAGACAAGCAGCGTGCGATGCTGGATTTCTCGGTCAAGTTGACCAAAGAAAGCTCCAATGTGGTTGAGGCCGACCGTCAGGCCTTGCGCGATGCCGGGTTTACCGACCGGGATATCTGGGACATCGCCAGCGTTGCGGCGTTTTTCAACATGACCAACCGCGTGGCCAGCGCGTCGGATATGCGCCCCAACGAAGAATACCACGCGCAGGCGCGATGAACCGGCGCTTTGCCTGCCTGATTGGTGCTGCGTTTGGCGCGGCGCTGATGGCCGGGCCGGTGCTGGCGCTTGATTTGGCGTTGCCGGTCAATGCCCGCCCTACGGTGGAACGAAACACATCCCCCGATCTTTATGCCGCCCCTGTTGGTGTGTTTGAGGCAGGTGAGGTGCCTGTGCTATCTGTCGAAGGTGACGTGCGGCGCGGCGCGTGGCGTCTTGGTTCGCCGGGGTTGACCCCGTTGCAGGTGATTGTCCCGTTGCGCAAGCAGCTTGTCGATGCCGGATTTGAGATATTGCTGGATTGCGCCAGCGCGGCCTGCGGCGGATTTGATTTCCGATTTGCCACAGAAACCCTGCCTGGCCCGAACATGTATGTGAACATCCGGGCGTTTCATTTTGTCACGGCGGTGCGCAAAACCGATGGCGCGGTCCAAGAGGTCGTGACCGTTCTCGGCAGCACCTCCGCGACATCTGCCTATATCCAGATCATTCAAGCGGGCGCATTGGCCGACCGGACCACAAGCGTCACGGCCAAAGCCGAGGTGCCAGTGGCCACGGGGGAGGAGGCACCGCCGCCTGATCCGGCTAGCCAAGGGGATCTGGCCTCTGCCCTGCTGAACGCGGGCCATGCGGTGCTGTCAGATCTCGATTTTGACACCGGCACAACAACATTGGGGCAGGGACCATTTGCAAGCTTGCAGGCTTTGGCTGATTTGTTGCGCGATCAACCGGACCTGAGGCTGGTGCTGGTGGGGCATACGGATTCTGTTGGTGGCTTGCAGGCCAACATCAATATCTCACGGGAACGCGCCCAATCGGTGCGTAGGCGGTTGATTGAGGTCCACAGCATCTCAGCCGCGCGGCTGGAAGCAGAGGCGGTTGGGTATCTTTCCCCCATCGCCACAAACCGGACCGAAGCAGGGCGGACCGACAACCGCCGTGTCGAGGCAGTACTGCTGCCTGCGCCCAACTGACCACAAAAAAGCCCGGCAACCAATGGATGGGTGCCGGGCGAAGTTTCACCGAGGGGTTTGGTGTTTGCTTACCAGTCGCTTGGGCCTTTTTCGGCAAAGGCATGGACCAGAAAATCAATAAAGGCGCGGACCTTTGGCTGGGTAAACCGGCCGGGCGGATAGACCGCGTAGATGCCTTGGGTTTCCATTGGCAGATCGGGAATTGCGTCCTCAACCAGCCCTTGCGCCATCGCATCGGCGTAAAGGAAGCTTGGCAAATAGGCGATGCCAAGGCCCGAGATCGCCGCGTTCAGCAAGCTTTGACCATCGTTCACAGACAGCCAGCCTGCGGTGCGCACCTGGCGTTTTTCACCGGACGGGGCGGTCAATTTCCAGACATTGCCTGACGACTGGTTGGAATAGTGCAACAGCTTGTGGTCGTTCAGATCGTCGATCTTTTCGGGGCGTCCGTATTGCTCAAAGTATTTTGGGCTGGCGATCATGCGTTTGGTGGTTTCCGTCAGCTTGCGGGCCTTCAGAGTGCTGTCTTCCAGTTCGCCAATGCGCACAGCCATATCAAAGCCTTCGCTGATCAACTCAACATAGCGGTTGTTCAGGACCATGTTCACCGTGATGTCCGGGAAATCGCTGAGGAATTCCGACAGGGCCGGTGACAGGTGGTTGACGCCAAAGTCTGTTGCGACCGAAATCCGCAGCAGGCCAGAGGGCGCAGATTGCATGGATGTCACCAATGCGTCCGCTTCGCCAGCGTCATTGAGAACGCGGCGGGCGCGGTCGTAATAGGCCAGACCAATTTCTGTGGGCGAGACCCGGCGGGTTGTCCGGTTCAAAAGCCGTGCGCCAAGCCGCGCCTCAAGGGATGAGACGTGTTTGGAGACGGCGGATTTGGAAATCCCCATCTTCTTGGCGGCATCGGTAAAGCCACCCTGATCCACCACGGTGGCAAAAGCTTCCATTTCTGTGAGGCGGTCCATTTGGGCTTCCTTCAAAATACTTGTTTCGAGGAAAAGGTATGACGCGCAATTCAGGCAGGAACGGGGCAGGGGTGGGACAGTTGCGTGGTAATTGCGGGATCGTTCATGGCATGGAAACAGGGAAACAGCTGTTTCCGATGTGGGTTCACAGCCATCTGCTGAGCTTGAGAACCAGCAGCATCACGATGGCAAGTGCTGCCATTGACAGGCAAAGCCACGCAAACGCCATGGGGTGGTCCAGCCCCGGCATACCGCCGATGTTGACGCCAAAAAGCCCGGTCAAAAACCCAAGCGGCAGAAATACCCCCGCTGCAACAGAAAGCCGATACCCATGCCGCGCCTGGGTGCGCGCAACAAAAAGGTCGTGATCGTCCTGCACCGTCAACAGCCGGTCGCGCAGCGCATCCAGTTCCTCAACTGCCAATGTGGTGCGGTTCGCCAGTTCGCGCAGGCGCAACCCGTCCGGTTCCGGCATTAAGGGCAGATCAACCGCCGCCAGCTTGTTCAATGCGGTGCGCTGCGGCTCAAGATAGCGCCGCAGACGGATCACCCGCCGCCGCGTCGCGGGCAGGTCTTTGGGTGGCGGTGTGGTGTCGTCATCCAGATCGGCCTCATAAAACTCGGCCAGCTTGGCGATCTCCATGACCTCTTCCTGCACGCGCGCCGTAAGGCGGGAGACCAGCGCTTCGACAAAAGCGGCGGGGGTCGCGGGCGCAGTGCCAGCTTCGATGCCTTGGCGGATATCCTCTAGGGCAAAAACCTTGCGCATCCGCACGGTGATGATGACATCGTTATCAACCCACATCCGTACCGAAACCATTTGATCGGCCGGTTGTCCCGCGTTCAGATTGATGCCCCTCAGGTTCAGCATCAGACCGTTTTCATAGGCATCACACCGGGGGCGGGTCTCTGGCTGGATCAGGGCACCGGCAGGAATAGCGGGCAGATGTCCGGGCAACCATTCGCTTAGCGCCGGATCATTCAGATCAAAATGCCACCAACGATAGGTGCCTGCCCCCGTCAGCGCGGTATCATCTACCGGCTTGGTGGTCCCATCGGGAAAGATATCAAAGACGCAAATTGCCATGGCACGAGTGTGCAGGGGATGCGGGGCGCTTGCAATGGCGGTGACGGGTCCGAAACCCGCCACCAAACCTGATTATGCTAAAGCGTAGCCGCCAGCCGTGTGCCTTGATCAATGGCGCGTTTGGCGTCCAGTTCTGCTGCGACATCGGCGCCGCCAATCACATGGCAAGTCTTGCCTTTGGCCTCAAGCGCGTCTGCAAGGCTGCGGTCGGACAACTGGCCAGCGCACAACACAATTGTGTCTGCCTCAACCACGGTCGGGTTCTCGCGGGCCTCGCCAAAGCTGACGTGCAAGCCGGCATCGTCGATCTTTTCGTAGTTTACACCCGCGATCATCTTGACCTCTTTCATGGTCAGGGAGGCACGATGAATCCAACCCGTTGTCTTGCCCAGCCCTTTGCCCAGTTTGGTGGTCTTGCGCTGCAACATCGTGATGTCCCGTGCCGCTGGGTGTGGCTGCGGGCCTTCGGGTGCAAGACCGCTGCGGTATTCGGCGGGATCGGCCACGCCCCACTCGCGCATCCATTCCGGCAGGTTCAGCGTGGTGCTTTCGCCCTCGTGCGCCAGATGTTCGGACACGTCAAAGCCGATGCCGCCCGCACCGATAACGGCGACCTTTTCGCCAACCTTGGCGCTGCCGTTCAGCACATCAATGTAGGATACGACGTTGTCGCCATTCTGGCCGGGGATCTGCGGATCGCGTGGAATGACGCCGGTTGCGATGACAACCTCATCAAACCCGTCCAGATCGTTGGCTGACACTTCGGTGTTCAGTTTCACGTCAATGTTCAGATCGGCGACCATAGTGCGATACCAATCTACAAAACCCCAGAATTCCTCTTTGCCCGCGACCTGTTTGGCGAGGTTCAGCTGCCCGCCAATCTCGCTGGCCCGATCAAAAACTGTTACCTTATGCCCGCGCTGCGCCGCTGCGATGGCGGTGGACAGGCCCGCCGGACCCGCACCGACGATGGCGATGGATTTTTCGGTTGTGACCGGATCAAGAGTCAGCTCGGTCTCATAACAGGCCTGCGGATTGACCAGACAGCTTGAGATTTTGCCGCCAAATGTGTGATCGAGGCAGGCCTGATTGCAGGCGATACATAGGGCGATATGGCCGGATTTCCCTGCCATTGCCTTGGCGACAAAGTCAGGGTCGGCAAGCATGGGCCGCGCCAGCGACACCATATCGGCGCAGCCATCGGCCAGCACCTCTTCGGCGACCTCTGGTGTGTTGATCCGGTTGGAGGTGATCAACGGAATGCCGACCTTGCCCATCAATTTCTTGGTGACCCAGGCAAAGGCCGCACGCGGTACGGACGTCGCGATGGTGGGAATGCGGGCCTCGTGCCAGCCGATGCCGGTGTTGATGATCGTGGCACCGGCCTTTTCGATTTCCTGTGCCAATTGCACGACCTCTTCATAGGTGGAGCCGTTGGGGATCAGATCAATCATCGACAGACGGTAGATCAGGATGAAATCCTCGCCCACGGCCTCGCGCGTCCGTCGCACGATCTCGATCGGCAGGCGCATGCGGTTCTCGTATGAGCCGCCCCATTCATCGGTGCGCTTGTTGGTGTGTGTGACAAGGAACTGATTGATGAAATACCCTTCGGAGCCCATGATCTCGACCCCGTCATATCCGGCCTGTTTGGCGCGGGCGGCACAGGCGACGATATCGCTGATCTGCTTTTCGATGCCTTCTGCATCCAGCTCTTTGGGGGCGAACATCGAGATCGGCGATTTGATCGCAGAAGGGGCAACGCAGTCGGGCGAAAACGCATATCGGCCTGCATGAAGGATCTGCATCGCAATCTTGCCGCCAGCCTCATGCACGCGGCTGGTGACGATGCTGTGGTTGTCCACGTCTTGCTGGCTGACCATCATTGCCGCGCCATGCGCCACGGACCCTTCGGGGTTGGGGCCAATGCCGCCCGTGACCATCAAGCCGACATCGCCTCGCGCACGGGTCGCGTAAAACTCTGCAACGCGGTTCCAGTCTTTGGTCTCTTCTAAACCTGTGTGCATTGAGCCCATCAGGACGCGGTTCTTGAGCGTGGTAAAGCCCAGATCTAGCGGGGCAAGCATATGGGGGAAATTGGACATGTTCGGGCCTCTCTGGCAGGACGCTGGTTGCCGGTGACAACACCTGATGTGATGCGCTAAGTCACGCGCAACGCGGCGTCACCTTCCCGATTGGACGCCAAGGAAGGATCAAGGGCAAGCCAGAATGACAGATTTGAAAATACGGCCTGTACAGGGGCAGGATGCCGATGCATTGGGCGAAGTGATGTTTGATGCGATCCATAAAGGCGTCAGCAAATACACCGAGGCGCAGCGGGCGGCTTGGCAATCCACGCCAAACAGCGGCGCGAAATGGGCGCAACGGTTGGCCCAGCAGGATGTCTGGATGGCCGAGGAAGCCGGCACCGCCCTTGCGTTCTTGACCCTGCGCAACGACGGATACGTCGATATGGCCTTTGTGCGCGGCGAGGCGCAGGGCCGGGGACTGTTCCGGCGCCTGTATCAGATGCTTGAGAAATCCGCGCAGGATGCCGGGCACGGGCGGCTTTGGACCCACGCCAGCCTGATGGCGCAGCCTGCCTTTCTGGCGGTTGGTTTTCGTGTTATCCGGCATGAAAGCGTGGCGCGGCTTGGTGAAACACTGGACCGCGCGGAGATGGAGAAAGCCCTGCAATGACACCCGATGAAATTGCCAAACTGCCCTATCGCCCCTGTGTGGGCGTGATGCTGATCAACGCGGATGGTGCCGCCTTTGTCGGACAGCGCAAAGACCGCGATCAGGATGCATGGCAGATGCCGCAGGGCGGTGTCGAAAAGGGCGAAGATCCCCGCGATGCCGCGTTGCGCGAGCTGGAAGAAGAAACCGGCGTGACCCGTGATCTGGTGCAGGTGGTGGCTGAAACCGCCGGTTGGGTGCCTTATGATCTGCCGCATGACATTGTTCCGCAGATCTGGAAAGGTCGGTTTCGGGGGCAGGAACAGAAATGGTTCCTGATGCGTTTTGAGGGCCGAGATGATCAGGTGAATATCAAGACTGAACATCCTGAGTTCTCGAAATGGCGCTGGTTGCCGATTGCTGATCTGGTGCCTCAAATCGTGCCGTTCAAACGTGCGGTCTACGAAACAGTTCTGGCTGAGTTTGAGCCGCATCTGTGATCCGCATTCTGGCATTTCTCGTTGCGATCTGTGCCCCTTGGCCCGCGCTTGCGCTGTCTTGTGCTGAACCTTCCGTCGCGCGCGGGTTCCACGCTGCCAGCGCCGCGCCCCAGACCTATGTTGTGGTGCACGGGCAGTTGTCTTTTGATGAGGGTGAATTGCCAAAAGGCATGACAGACCCCGCACCGCCCAAACAGACTGAGATACCGGCCCGGATCACCGGCCAATCCTTGTCGATGGCGGGGTTCATCCATCACTTTGACCGCGAGATCACGCTTGAGGTGCTTTGCTTTGGCCCCTGGTGCGGCGGTGCTGTGGATGGCATGGACGTGCTGGCCTTTGTCGAAAAGGCGGATGGCCGCTACACGATGTCAATCGATCCGTGCGGCGGCTTTGTTTTTCCCAACCCGAGCCCGGATCAGATCAAGGTGATCCAGCAGTGTTTTCGCGGTGAAAGTTGTCCGCTGGACTAGTCGAAAATCGGAACATGCGGTGCAGCACTGCGGGGCAGGATGCCGTCCAAACGGGGGTCATCGCGCACTTCGATCTGTTGGGCGCAGGGGGTAAATCCGCTGCGGATATAGAACGGCAGGGCTTGCGGGCTGTCCATCGTGCAGGTGTCGACGTGAAAGCGGGTGATGTCCTGCGCCCAAGCGAGCGAGATCGCTTGGTTCATCATGAACCGCCCTGCACCGCTGCCGATGAGATTGGCGGTCAGTCCAAAATAGGCCAGTTGACATGCGCCGTCTTGGCGAAAGTCCAGCTCCAGCAGAGCCTCGTCCTGACCATCCAGTCTGAGCGTATAAATAGCGACCTTTGGATCGGATAGGATCGCCTGTAGATCGGCCTCATTCATCTTGAGCCGCCCGTGCCAAAGCCAATCAAGGCTGCCAACACGGGTGAACAGATCACGGTATCGGTCCAGATCAGGTTTGATCTGCTCAAAAGAAACGCCCTCGGGCGCTGGCACAGGGCGTGCTGGCGCAGGGGCCAGCATTTCCAGATGGGTCGCAATTGTCGCGATCTTGCCGCGTGGAATATCGTACAGCCCGTCCTTAATCATGCGCCGATCAACCCTTCGGCGCGGAAGGCGGCCAACATATCTTGCTGTGGACGCGGGCCGATATGGCTGATCACTTCGCCTGCACAAAGATTGCCCATGCGTCCGCAGACTTCCAACTCGCAGCCACGCGACAGGCCAAACAGGAAACCGGCGGCAAATTGATCACCTGCGCCGGTGGCGTCTACCGGGGTCACGGATTGCACAGGCACGTCCACCCGTTGGCCATCGCGGATCAGGCTGACGCCATCGCCGGACCGGGTGCACACTACAATCGGGCACATGTCGGCGGTTTTGGACAGGGCCAATTCGGTGTCATCGGTTTCGAACAACGACTGCATCTCGGCCTCGTTGCCGATCACATAGTCCAGATCATGTTTGATCAGAGACAGGAAATCATCACGGTGACGTTCCACGCAAAACGGATCAGATATCGCGATACCTGCCTTGCCGCCGCCCGCTTTGGTGGCACGTGCGGCCTCGCGGAAGGCGGTTTTGCCCGCGTCGTGGTCAAACAGGTAACCTTCAAGGAACATCAATTTGGCATTGCCCGACACTTCGGTCGGCACATCGCCTGAATTGAGGCCCGTGGAAATGCCAAGGTAGGTGTTCAGCGACCGTTCCCCATCAGGCGTGACAAAGATCATGCACCGCGAAGTTGGCGTATCGCCATTCGCGACAGGCGGGTTCACAAAATCAATGCCGTGATCCGTCATTGCATCGGCATAGAAATGACCCAGCGCATCATCGCGCACCCGCCCGATAAAGGCGGTTTGCATGCCAAGCGCACCTGCGCCCGCAATTGTATTGGCAACCGCGCCGCCGGGTGTCTGAACACGTTCGTTCATCGCGGCATAAAGAACTTCGGCGCGTTCCTGTTCGATCAGCTGCATGATGCCTTTTTCGATGCCCATATGCCCCAGAAAGCTGTCGTCAGTTTGGGTGATCACATCAACAACGGCATTCCCGATGCCAACAAGTTCGTAGGTCTTCATTCAGTTTTGTCCTCAAATTGGCAAAGGTCACGGATGATGCAGGTGCGGCATTGCGGTTTGCGGGCCTTGCAGTGGTAACGGCCATGCAGGATGAGCCAGTGATGCGCGTGCAGCTGGAAATCAGCAGGAATGTTGTCTTCAATCGCACGCTCGACGGCGTCTACCGTTTTGCCCGGCGCAATGCCAGTGCGGTTTCCGACGCGGAAGATATGGGTATCAACGGCCTGTGCCGGTTGCTGCCACCACATGTTGAGCACCACATTGGCGGTCTTGCGGCCTACACCGGGCAGCGATTGCAGCGCTGCGCGGCTGTTTGGCACCTCGCCGCCATAATCATCCACCAAAATCTGGCTGAGTTTCATGACGTTCTTGGCTTTCTGGCGGAACAGACCAATGGTCTTGATATGTTCGGTCAGTCCCTCAAGCCCCAGATCCAACATCTTTTGCGGGGTATCCACGATCTGAAACAAGGCGCGGGTGGCTTTGTTAACCCCTGCATCGGTGGCCTGCGCCGACAATGCGACCGCCACGACAAGGGTGTAGACATTCACATGATCTAACTCGCCCTTTGGTTCGGCGTCTGCCTCCTGAAAGCGGGTGAAAATCTCGCGGATGGTATGATAATCAAGCTGTTTTGCCATGGTATCGGTATGCGCGGAATGGGGCCGGGGGGCAAGTCTTGGCCGCGCTTCAATCGCGAAGGCGCAAGTTTCGGGTCGCTTGGTGCGGCCTGTCTGCCTAGATTGGACGCATGACACAGATCACACCCATTCCCACGCCCGCCTCTGATGATGGCTATCATTTTCAAGTGATGCGTCGCGCCATTGACCTGATTGACGCCTCCGAAGACATGATGCCGCTTGAGCAGCTTGCGCAAAAGATGGGCATGTCGCCCGCGCATTTTCAGCGGATATTCTCGCGCTGGGTCGGCGTGTCGCCGAAGCGGTACCAGCAATATCTGATGCTGGGGCAGGCCAAAGAGATGCTGCGCAGCAATGCCACGACGTTGCAGGCCGCGCATGAGGTTGGCCTGTCCGGCACAGGGCGTTTGCATGATTTGTTCCTTCGTTGGGAATCGATGAGCCCCGGTGAATTTGCCCGCAAGGGGGATGGGCTGACGATCTATTGGGGTTGGTTTGACAGCCCCTTTGGGCTGGCACTGGTGATGGGCACGGAAAAGGGCATCTGCGGTTTGGCCCTGGCCTCAGAGATGGGCGAAGACGTTGCGATGCAGGATCTGACCTCGCGCTGGCCCAATGCGACCTTTGTCGAAGATCCGATGATGCTGCGTCCATGGGTGTTGACGGCCTTTGGCGCAAAGGACAGCGGGCTGGACAAGGCGCCCTTGTTCCTGATCGGTGCGCCGTTTCAGATCAAAGTTTGGGAGGCGTTGTTGAGCATTCCGTCTGGTGAAGTCACAACCTATTCCGACATTGCCGAAACCATCGGCAATCCGCGCGCGGTCCGGGCGGTGGGTACGGCGGTGGGGCGCAATCCGGTGTCGTGGCTGATCCCGTGTCATCGCGCATTGCGCAAATCCGGGGCGCTGGGCGGTTATCACTGGGGCTTGCCGGTCAAACGCGCGATGCTTGCATTCGAGGCCGCCCGCGCCGAGGCCTGAGCCGATGCGCGGGTTTGCGCCGACTTATTTTTCCCCCTGACTTTTTTCCGCTCAGCACCGTTATATATTGCCACATATCAAGATGCCCTGCCCGAACGGGGCCAGCAACATGAAGGCAGTAGTATGATTTCTTCCAAGCTCACATTGGCCAGCGTTTTGGCCGGCGCATTGGCGCTTTCCGCTTGTACCGATCCGGGCCGGTTCGGTGCGCAGCCCGGTGATCCCAATCAAAAGACAAAGAACGGCGCCTTGATTGGCGCGGGAGCAGGTGCCTTGCTGGGCGCGCTGTCCAAGGGTGACGGCAACCGCGGCGATGGTGCCCTTAAGGGTGCATTAATCGGTGGTGCATTGGGCGCGGGCGTTGGTTATGCGCTGGACAAGCAAGAGGCCGAGTTGCGCCAGCAGATGGGCAATGACGTGGTGATCACCAACACCGGTGATCGTTTGATCGTGACATTGCCGCAGGATATTCTCTTTGCTGTGGACAGCACTGCCGTCCAACCGGGGCTAATGGGTGATCTGCGGACCCTCGCGAACAGCCTGCAATCCTACCCCAACTCAACGGTTCAGGTGATCGGTCACACAGACAGCGATGGCGATGCCGCCTATAACCAACAGCTTTCCGAAGGGCGGGCCTATGCGGTGGCCAATGTGCTTTATGGCAATGGCGTGCCAACCGGCCGTGTACAGGCCTTTGGTCGGGGCGAAAGCCAGCCGATCGCAAGCAACCTGACCCCGGCTGGCAAGGCGCAAAACCGCCGGGTTGAGATTGTGATCTTGCCCAACGCCTGATCGGGCTCACCTCTGCAAATTCGCACAAAGCCCCTGCATTTCGCGGGGGCTTCTTGCATTTTTGCGAGGATGAACGAGATAAAGGGGACAGAGAAAACAAAATGGAATGTTTGATATGACCTCCCCCAAGTTGCTTGGCATCTCCGGCTCTTTGCGCCGAGAGGCGACAAATACCAAATTGCTGACCGAAGCGGCGCGGCTGTTTGGCAACAGCGAATACGCATTGGCCGACATCAATTTCCCACTGTATGACGGGGACGATGAGGCCAGCACAGGTGTGCCTGCCGCCGTGCAAAAGGTCGCCGATCAGATCGCGGCGGCGGATGCGGTGATCCTGTCGACCCCCGAGTATAATGCTGGCCCCTCAGGCGTTCTGAAAAACGCGCTGGACTGGATAAGCCGGGCCGAAGGCAACCCATGGAACGGCAAACCAGTGGCGGTCATGTCTGCGGCGGCGGGCCGTGCGGGCGGCGTGCGGGCGCAGATGGTTCTGCGCGGCTTCATGGTGCCGTTCCGCCCGATGATCCTGCAGGGGCCTGAAATTCATCTGGCGGATTCTTCCAATGCCTTTGATGAAAACGGCCATTTGATTGGCGAAATGTACGCCCGTGATCTAACGCAGCTGATGCAAAACCTGCGCGGCTTGATTTAGACTTGCGACACCGAAATCTCGATCAGGTTTTGGTCGGGGTCACGGATGTAGATCGAGACAAGCGGCCCTGCCGCCCCGGTGCGGGGGACGGGGCCGTCTTCTATTGTGACATCACGCGCGGCCAGATGGTTTTGCCAGTCTAGGATTGGGGTTTGGGTCAGGAAGCACAAATCTGCGCTGCCCGGAGTGGGGCGCTGTGCCTTTGGTTCAAATTCCTGCCCTTGCTGGTGCAGGTTGATTTTTGACGCGCCAAACTTCAACGCCTGCCGGATCTCGCCTGTCGAGGTTTCGAACTCTTCGGAACGCATGCCCAGTACATCTTGATAAAAGGCGACGGTTGCGGGAATGCTGGCCACGGTCAGAACCAGATGATCAAGCCTATCCAATGTGAATGTGGGTTCGGATTGCGACATGGGTTTTCCTTCGTTAGACCAATGCCATGAACCCTGCACAGCCCAAACAGACAAGTCAAAGCGATGTCATGGACAGTGCCCGCGCTGCTGCGATGCAAGTGGCGCTGGGGCAAAGGCCGACCATCAGTGCAGGCGATGCATTGCCGCCGTTCTTTCACCAACTCTATTTTTGGGATCCGCAGCCGCCTGAGGGGCTTGGCCGGGATGGTCATCCGCAGGTTGGCGGATTGATCCCCGATATGGGATTGCCGCGGCGGATGTGGGCCGGGGGACGGTTGCAGTTTCAAACCCCGCTGCGCACGGGTGTTGAAGCGATCAAAACATCACACTGCGAAAGCGCGACGCGCAAGGACGGGCGCACCGGGCCGCTGGCCTTTGTCACGATGCGCCATGACATTCATCAAAACAATGTGCTTTGCCTTACCGAATGGCAGGATCTGGTGTACCGCGAAGATCCCGCGCCGGATGCGATCAAACCTGTGCCGCCTGTCGCCCGGATGGATGAGGAAAGCCGAGTCGCGGCATCCTTTTCCTCCACTCTGCTTTTTCGCTATTCGGCGCTGACGTTCAACGGGCACCGCATACACTATGATCTGGACTATGCCCGCGAGATCGAAGGCTATGACGGATTGGTCGTACACGGCCCGCTTTTGGCGCAAAAACTGATGTTACTGGCAGAGGCCGAACTTGGCCCGCTGACCACGTTTCAGTTCCGGGCAACCGCCCCGCTGATGCATTTTGAGACGGCTGCGTTTTGCCGCGAGGGGCGCGATCTTTGGGTGCGTGGGCCGGATGGACGGCAATGTATGCAGGCCCGCGCGTAGTGCCTTAAAGGTTATCCTCAACGCGGAAGCCGTCCGGAATGGCGTCACGCCCCTCCAACATGAAATCGGCCATAACCTGTGCCACCTTTGGGGCCATGCCAAAGCCGATTTTGAAGCCACCATTGGCGATAAAATGACCGGGCCGGTCGGGCCAGGCGCCCAGCATCGGTGCGCGGCTGCGGGCGCGGGGGCGGACACCCGCCCAACGTTCCAGCACCGGGGCAACATGTAATGCAGGGATCGCTGCCCGCGCCGCATCAATCACGACATCCAGCTGCGCATCGGTCTGACCGGGCGTGTCATACTCCCGCTCGGAGGTGGAGCCGATTGCGACAGTGCCATCATAGTGCGGGATCACATGCACACCGCCTGCGAAAAGCTGCGGCAAACCCCGCGCATCATAGCGCAGCAATGCCGCCTGACCCTTGACGCCATTGCCGACACTGCGGTGGTGGTTCGAGGTCATCTCAAGCAAGCCCGCCATCCCGGTGGCCCATAGCACCTGCCCGCGATCAGGCGCATTGGTGGTGATCTCGGCCCCCTTGGCGGTGAGGGCTTTCACCAAGGCATCGCAAGCCTTACGAGGATGCGCCAAAGCGCTGAGCGTGTCGCGGATCAGCAGGCCGGACGGGGTTGTTGGCGCCCATTCGGTATCGCTGGCTGCAATGACCTCCCAGATGGCGTTGTCTTGCCAAAGAACCTTGGCTGTTTCGACGCGCCGCTGTGCCAAAGCCAGAGCGGCGTCATCGTTGATCGGCTGCAAACGGCCAGTGCGGGCGTAACCTGCCGATCCGCCACCTGCGGCCTCAACCTCCGACCAAAAGCCTTCGGCCATCAGAAGGCTGTCCAATTGGAATGCTTTCTTTGGGTTCCAGTTTTCGGGCACATGCGGGGCCAATGCGCCGACCAAGCCGCCGCTGCTGCCGGCCGCGGGGCCGCTTGGATCAACCACACAGACCTTGGCGCCGCGCTGTACGCAGGCCCAGGCCACCGAGAGGCCAAAAATCCCTGCTCCGCGCACTGTGATTTCAACCATTGCCAAGCTCCGTTCCTTTGCGCAGTGTCGGCGCGTTGTCCCTCCTTTACTTGGTGTCGCCGTGCAGAACCAGACAGATCAGATCCTTTGGCGCGATGGTGAGGTGCCGGTTTCGACCCGCTTTGATGATCCGTTCTTTAGCCTTGAGAATGGCGTGGCCGAGACAGAGCATGTGTTTCTGGCGGGCAATGACCTGCCGGAACGGTTTGTGGATGGCTTCCAGATTGCCGAGCTTGGCTTTGGTACAGGTTTGAACCTTCTGGTGGCATGGGATGCCTTCGCAGCCAGCGGCGTGGCGGGGCAGCTTTGTTTTACCAGTTTTGAAGCGTATCCGATGTCGCCGGAAGATATGGCGCGGGCCCATGCGGTCTTTCCCGAATTTGGCGGCAAACGTGACCTGCTAACCAAGGCGTGGACGGGGCAGGGCGGTGTGATTGACCTGCCGGGCGTGCGGGCAGAAGTGATCGTTGGGGACTCGCGTGAGACACTTCCGCGCTGGGATGGGATGGCCGATGCGTGGTTCCTTGACGGGTTCTCACCGGCCAAGAATCCTGAGCTCTGGTCGGCAGAATTGATGATGGTGGTGGGCGAGCATACGCAAGCGTATGGAACGGCTGCAACCTATACCGCCGCAGGCTTTGTGCGGCGCGGTTTGGCGGATGCTGGCTTTGCGGTCGAACGGGTTTCGGGGTACGGGCGCAAGCGGCATATGACCCGCGCAAAGATACAATCGTAATGAACCAATCCAACAACATTCCGCTGGGCATTGCCTTGATGGTGGCCACCACATTTGTGTTCGCGGTGCAGGATGGATTGTCGCAGCATCTGGCAGGCGAGTATAACGTTCTGATGGTGGTGATGATCCGCTATTGGTTCTTTGCGGCCTTTGTGATTGCCATTGCTCGGCGCAATCCGGGGGGCATGCGGGCCGCGGCGCGCACCCGGCAGCCGTTGCTGCAAACCCTACGCGGCGTTCTGCTTGCGGCGGAAATTTGTGTTATGGTGGAAGCGTTTACAATTCTTGGTCTGGTGGAAAGCCATGCGGTGTTCACCTGCTATCCATTGTTGGTTGCCGCGCTCTCTGGTCCGGTGCTGGGCGAACGGGTCGGCTGGCGCCGTTGGGCGGCGATTGGTGTAGGGTTCATTGGGGTGTTGATCATCTTGCAGCCGGGCATGTCGGTCTTTGATCCGGCGGCGGTGATCCCGTTGTTGTCTGCGACGATGTTCGCCGTTTACGGATTGCTCACCCGCTACGTGGCGCGGCGCGACAGCACCGCCACCAGCTTCTTTTGGACAGGGGTGACCGGTGCGATCGCCATGACATTCGCTGGCGTATGGTTTTGGGAGCCGATGGCCGCAACAGACTGGATGTTCATGGGATGTCTATGCGTAACAGGGGTCACTGGTCATTGGTTGTTGATCCGCTGTTACGAGGTTGCAGAGGCCAGCGCGGTGCAGCCCTTTGCCTATCTCCAACTGGTCTTTGCGGCCTTGATCGGGATCAGCTTTTTTGGGGAAACCATCCGCAGCAATGTCGCCATCGGGGTAGGATTGATCGTGGCGGCAGGGCTATTCACCTTTTGGCGCGAACGGCAAAAGGCTGCGGCCCACTAGTTCCTCAGAAAACGGGATCGGCAACGGATCTTTGCCCAGTCTCGCGCGATAGATCGGCAGGCTTTCCGTGACCCGCATGACGTAGTTTTGCGTTTCACGGAACGGGATCATTTCGACCCAATCGACGATATCAATCTGACCCTTGCGCGGATCACCATAGGTGGCCATCCAACGGTCCGGCCTGCTGGGCCCCGCGTTGTAAGCGGCGGCGATCATGGAGACATTGCCATCAAACCGCCCGGCCATCTGCGACAGATAGGTCGCCCCCAGCTGTGCGTTGTGGTCCGGATCAGCGGTCAGTCTGTCGGTGGTGTGCAGACCCGAAATGCCCAGATCAGAGGCGACATCGCGAGCGGTGGCGGGCATCAGTTGCATCAAGCCGCGTGCGCCCGCGTGGCTGACCACCACGGCATCAAATTCACTTTCGCGCCGGGCGATGGCGAGGTTCATCTCGGGCGCCATTGGCAGGTCAAGCTCCAACAGGGGATGCAGCGGATAGTACGGCGCGGCGATGGTCAGCCCGCGCCGCGCCGCCCGCTTGCCAATCATGACGGCAAGGTGCGGTTGGTCCAAATCAATGGCGGCTTGCCCCAACTGCGCCAACCCGGTTTCATCCAACCCATCTGCCAGATGCAACCAGAACCGTTCGGCAAGCGAGAGCTCGCCCGAGGCTTGCAGCAAGATGCCTGCCTCGAACCGCGGGTCCGAGGCAAAGGCAGCCGCACGCCAATCGGGTGACGGCTCCGTGCCGGCAAGTCTTGCGTCAAACGCCAATCCGCCCCGCTCTGCGGCCAACAGCCCGTAGAAGGATGTCTGGAACTTCGCGCCCTCGGCATAGGCCTTTTGAGCGCCGTCTTTGTCGCCCATCGCCTCAAGCGCCCGGCCCTGCCAGTATCCGGCACGGCCTTGTGAAATCGGCGATTGCACCACGCTATCGTGGTTGAGGAAATGCTGGTGTGCCGCTGTGGGGTCTTTGAGGAACCGCAACGCCAGATAGCCCGACAACCATTCAAGATCGGCATAGTCGGACCCTTCGATCAGGAAGTGTTGCGATGCCAATTGATAGGCCCGCTTGCCATTGCCTGCGCGCATCTCGGACCGGGCCAAGGCACGGCGGCGATTGCTCCATGCGGAGGGTTTTCCCAAGGCTTTAGCACTGGTGGATTGCGCAAGGAGCAGTTCTTTTGCCGATCCGCCGAGGCCCTTGCGAATGCGCCATTCGAAACGGTCGTGCTGCAACCCCGGGTCATTGGCATGCTGGGGTGGCAAGGCCTCGATCAGCGTGTTCACCTCACGCGACAGGCGTTGCAGCGCGATGCGGGTTTCGGCGAGGGCAACCAAATCGGTGCTGACCAGATCAAACAGCCGGCGTGCGGCGTCATGTTTGCGCTTCCACAACAGGGCCTCCAACCGGGCGGCGTGATGAGGTTTGAGCAAGGCGGCATGATCGGCGAGAAACAGGATTTGCGCAGGCCGGTCCATGTCCAAGCTGCGCCATGTGCGGATCACCAAATCATCCGCTTTGTCTTTCTGACCATCACGGCTCAGCGCGGCGGCGTAAGCCAGCACACCCAGTGGGGTTTGCGGCGGGTGGTCTTTGAAGAACCGCAGGATTTTGGGGTCGCCTTGCCCGATCACCACGGTTTCGGATTGTTTGCGCAGATATGCCTCTCCGGGCCAGTTGTTTCGGCGACTGAGAAACTCGGTGATCTCGGCGTAGCTGCCGCGCCCGGCACGCAGGTGATGCCATGTGACAATATCGGCGGCTATCTGCCCATCACGGGCCGCGATCCGGCTGGCGTTGTCCCAATTTCCGCTGCGCATCGCCTCCAACGCTTTGGCCAAGGGGCGGGGCCGTTCGGCCAAAGCGGGCACAGCAAGCATAAAAACAAGCGCGAAGAGCGTCAGAATGCGTGTCATTGCTTGCATTTCCCATGGGTCAGAGGCTAGAGCCTTGAAACATATACCGTAGCGCACCGTAATCAAATCACACCCGCGCCAATGGTCATTCAGAAGTTCGGCAATTCTGCCGACCAGCACAACAAAGGAGCGTGCACATGTTTACAGGTTCTATGCCTGCCCTCGTCACGCCGTTTCGCAACGGCGAGCTGGATCTGGAGACCTTGAAGAAACTTGTGGAGTGGCACATCGGTGAAGGCAGTGATGGCCTTGTGCCGGTTGGGACAACAGGCGAATCGCCAACCTTGACCCACCGCGAGCATGAGATTGTCGTGGAAGAGGTGGTCAAAGCCGCTGCTGGCCGGGTTCCGGTCATTGCCGGTGCTGGGTCCAACAATACTACGGAAAGCATCCGTTTGGCCCGTCACGCCGAATCTGTTGGCGCCGATGCGGTTTTGGTGGTGACGCCCTATTACAACAAGCCAACCCAGCGCGGTTTGATCGCGCATTTCACCGCTGTGCATGATTGCTGCGACCTGCCTGTGATCATCTACAATATTCCTGGCCGGTCCGTTGTGGATATGACGCCAGCGACCATGGGTGAATTGGCCAAGCTGCCGCGCATTGTGGGCGTGAAAGATGCCACCGGCGATCTGGCGCGGGTCTGCGATCAGCGCATGACATGCGGTCCCGATTTCATCCAATTGTCTGGCGAAGATGCCACTGCCCACGGGTTCAACGCCCAAGGCGGCACGGGCTGTATTTCGGTTACGGCCAATGTGGCCCCCGCGATGCTGGCCAAGATGCAGGCGGCTTGCGCCGCTGGCGATTATCGCGCCGCGCTTGATATTCAGGACCGTCTGATGCCGCTGCACAAAGCCATCTTTACCGAGCCGGGTTTGGTGGGTGTGAAATACGCCATGTCCAAGCTTGATCTGTGTTCTGATGAGGTGCGACTGCCCCTGACTGCCCTGTCGGACGAGACCAAAGTGATGGTTGATGACGCGATGCGTCATGCGGGTTTGACCAACTAATTCAGGCATATTGGCGGGGTAATCCCCGCCTTACGGTTCCGGGTTGCGGTTTGCTGGGCTTCGTCCCACCATGCGCGGAAAACAACCCGGAGCCTTTTTCATGAATATTCTGCCCACCATCGCCGACAGCGTCCCCGAGCTGGAGGACATTTTCCGTGACCTTCATGCGCATCCCGAGATCGGCTTTACCGAAGTGCGCACCAGCGGCATCGTTGCGGAAAAGCTGCGCAGTTATGGTGTGGACGAGGTGCATGAGGGTTTGGGCAAGACCGGTGTTGTCGGGATCATTCGCGGCAAGGGGCAGGGCAATCGCCGTGTGGGTCTGCGGGCCGATATGGATGCGCTGCCGATCCATGAAGCCACGGGCCTGCCTTACGCGTCAAAGAACGACGGTGTGATGCATGCATGTGGTCATGACAGCCACACCACGATGCTGCTGGGCGCTGCGAAACATCTGGCAGCAACGCGGGATTTTGACGGCACTGCAGTGGTGGTGTTTCAGCCTGCCGAAGAGGGGCTTGGCGGGGCCAAACAGATGCTGGCGGATGGCTTGTTTGAACATTTTCCCTGTGATGAGATTTTCGGGATGCACAACCATCCCAATGGCAAGCCCGGCAAGGTGGGGATTTGCAAGGGGCAGGCAATGGCAGGGGCGGCGTTCTTTGACATCCATATCAAAGGCAAAGGCAGCCATGCCGCCAAGCCAAACGATTCTCGCGATGCACTGATCATTGCCGCATCGCTGGCCAGCGAGATGCAAACCATCCTCAGCCGCAACATCCCCGCCCAAGAGGTTCTGGTGATGTCGATCACTCAGATCCATTCGGGATCGGCTTATAATGTGGTGCCAGAGACCGCGACATTGGCGGGCACGGTGCGCTATTTCGCGGATGAGATGTATGAACTGGCCGCGCAGCGGATGCAGGCCCTTTGTGACGGCTTTGCAATCGCACATGGGGTCGAGATCACGCTTGATCTGCGGTCCGTGTTCGACGTTTTGATCAACGATGATGAACTGTCGGATGTCTATATGCAGGCGGCGGGTGATATTGTCGGGGTTGAAAACCTTGATCCACAGGCGCCACCTGTCACTGGGTCAGAGGATTTTGCCGATATGCTGCGTGTGGTGCCGGGCGCTTATTGCACGGTTGGACATGGCGGCACTGCGCCTCTGCACAACCCTGAGTATGTTCTGGATACCTCAATCTTGCCCGTTGGCGCATCGATTATGGCGCGTGTGGTTGAGGTGCGTTTGCCGATGTCGTGATTTGTCGTGGTGGCGGGGTGAACCCCGCCCTACGCTACAGATGGCAGCGTCAATTCCATTTGCGGCAGAACCCGTCCGGGAATGGATCCTGATGGCACCTCGCGGACTGTTTCGAATCCCATCGCTTGGTAAAACGACACCGCTGCCGGATCAGCGTCCAGCTTGAGCAGGGACATTCCCTGCGACCTCGCGGCGGCTTGGACTTGGCCCCAAAGGGCGCGGCCAACGCCCTGCCGTTTGGCATCGGGATCAATAAAGAAGGTCGATATTGTGCCTTGGCCCGTGGCCCTGTCTGGATCGAGCGTGACGCAGCCGCACAGCGCGCCCTGTGCCACCGCCACCCAGAAATTGCCTGCGGCGATCCGTGCGGGCGTCACGCGCAACTCATCCGCACAGGCCGCCATAAAGGCGTCATCATAGCCGTTGGATTGCTTGGAACGCATCACCAGATCAGTGAGCGCCTCTGCCTCATCGGGGCGGGCCGGACGCAGGGTCAACTCCATCTCGATCAACGTTTGCCGTAGTAAAGACCAACCACGTGTTCAGCCTCGGCAAAGAACAACCAACGCGCCGCCAGGACGCCCGCCACATGGGCCAGCACCGCGACAACTGCCAACAGGTGATTGAACGGCAACAACAGCAGGACCACCGGCAACACCGCCATCAGAGAAATGGCGATCAGGCGCAGTTTTTGGGCGTGCTTGCGTCCGATCACATGCACAAATTCCCGTAGCAAATAGTTGGTGCCGGTGTGGGGCGGCTCAAACGCGCGGGGGGTGCCAATGTGGCCCAGCTGGGTTGCGCTGGCCAGATCACTGCCAGAGTTTCCAAAGGCCTTGTCGCCCATCACCCATGTTGCGGCCTGAATGATCCCCGAGACAATCAGCAGGCCAATCGCCCAAGTGACCTGTCCCGCCAAAAGGGCGCCGCCAGCAATACTGAGCGACAGGAAATTGGCCGGGGTCAGCGGCATATTCCAGCGCGGCACTGTCTTGAGTTGGGCATAGATCATCGAGGTTGTGAACACTGTGCCCAGGGCAAACAAGGCGCCGATCAGGCCCAGTACGGTCCAGCGGCTGTCAAAGAACACGAGGCCGATGCCATAGACCGCCAGAATGACCAGTGCCAGAACAGCGCACCAGCCTTCACGGCTGAGCCAACTACTGCGCCATTGGGTGAAGGCTTTGAGCGCCCGTTCGGGGTGCCCAAGGTGGAAGGTCGAGGAGATCAGCCCGCCCACCGCCAGCAGATAAGCGATGGTGAAAAAGGCAAAGGCAGAGAAGCCAGTGACGCCCGGTATGCCAAGGCCAAGCCAGAACAGCAGGCCAAAGCCAAGGCCGGAGAAGGTGGAGAAAAAGATAACAGAAGGGGCCGGATGCATCAGAGTTTCTCCAGTGTTTTGTCGAGCCAGCCAAGAAAGCCTTTGGGCTCTTGCGCCACGGGTTCAAGGAAGGGTGCCAGCACATCAAATTCGGGCAGCGCATCCTTGGGGCGTGGCGGTAGGTATTTGTTCACGGGTTTGGTGCCCTGTTCCGGCATCAGATCAACCCCGCCGCGTTCCGCAACCAATTGGCTGACGGTGCTGTCCGGATCGCCCAGATCGCCGAAATGGCGCGCGCCAGCGGGGCACGTGCGCACGCAAGATGGAACGCGGTCCACCTCGGGTAGGTTTTCATTATAGATCCGGTCCACGCAGAGGGTGCATTTTTTCATCACTTTCTCTTCCTGGTCCATTTCGCGGGCGCCGTATGGGCAGGCCCAAGCGCATAGGCCACAGCCGATACAATCGCTTTCGTTGACCAGAACGATGCCATCTTCGACACGTTTGTAGCTGGCGCCGGTCGGGCAAACTGTGACGCAAGGCGCGTCTTCGCAGTGTAGGCAGGACTTTGGAAAGTGGATCAGCTGGGCATGGCCTTCGGCCGGTTGGATCTCATAGGAATGCACGCGGTTGAGGAATGTGCCGGACGGATCCGCACCGTAAGGGTCTTGGTCCGACAGCGGTGCGCCGTAGTTTTCGGTGTTCCAGCCCTTGCAGGAAATCACACAAGCGTGGCAGCCGACACAGGTGTCCAGATCAATGACGAGGCCGAGTTTCTTGTCGGTTTGTTGAGGCAGGGTTGTCATATGCGGCGCTCCTGTTTGATGTCGGACCGGGGGCCAGCCCCCGGACCCCCGGAATATTTATAGCCAAAAAGGGAGAGGGTCATTTGCCCACCTTCCATGCCAGTTTGTCTGGTCCCTGACCTACGGGGGAATTGATCGGCGGATATTCAGGCCGTGATTGTTTTGGGGCTTCGGCCTTTTCGATGCGGACCTTAAGATCGAACCAAGCGGCCTGACCGGTGATTGGGTCGGAGTTGGCCCAGCGCATGCCGTCACCTTTGGGGGGCAGCAGTTCGTGGATCAAATGGTTGAGCAGGAAACCTTTGGTGGCCTCTGGTGCGTCTTTGTCCAGCGCCCATGCGCCTTTGCGTTTGCCAATGGCGTTCCAGGTCCAGACCGTGTTGTCGTTGAGCGCCGCCATTTCCATCACCGGCACGGTGATCTCGCCATGAGGGGAGGACACCCGCGCCCAATCGCCATCGGACAGGTCATGCTGGCGCATCAGTTTGGTAGGCAGGTACAGCGGGTTGTGGCCGTGCAGTTGGCGCAGCCAAGCGTTTTGCGACCCCCATGAGTGGTACATCGCCATGGGGCGTTGGGTCAGGGCGTTGACGGTATAGCCTTCGTTGCCTTGTTGGTCAGTCTCATACCAGATCGGCAGAGGCGACATGGTGTGTTTGATCCGTTCGCGCAGGTGGTCGGGCGGTTGAACGTCGCCGTGGCCTTCAGCGGCCAGCTGGAATTTGCGCATCGGCTCGACGTAGAGGTTGAACAGATAGGGTTGCGGCGCATCAAAAAGGCCCATACCCACAGCCCAGTCCTGATAGGCGCGGTTCCATGGTTTGTAGTAATTGGCGCCCTCGGGGATGTGTTCGACAAAGAAGCCGCCGTTTTCGATGTAGTTTTCGATCTGGCTTTCGTTGACGCCGCCGCGCCCCGATTGCAGGCCGTTTTCGCCCATGCGCCAGCCGGCCAGTGGGCCAATGCCGGGGCGGCGTTCGTGGTTGGTGATGTAGTCGGCATAGTCGGCGTATTTCTGACTGCCGTCATCGTTGACAAATCCGGGCAGGCCCAGTTTTGCGCCCAGATCACAAAGCGCCGATTGGAAGCCTTTGACGTTGCGGTCCGGTTCCACCACCGGCCAGCGGATCGCATCGGCCGCCGCGTCTGCCTCGCAGATCGGGCGATCCAGCAGCGAGATACAATCGTGCCGTTCCAGATAGGTGGTGTCGGGCAGGATCAGATCGGCATAGGCAACCATTTCGGAGGAATAGGCGTCGGAATAGATGATATGCGGGATCACGTAACCGCCGTTTTCATCCTTGTCCGTCAGCATCTCCATCACGCCGCCGGTGTTCATCGATGAGTTCCACGACATGTTCGCCATATACATAAACAGCGTGTCGATCTTGTATGGATCACCAGCGTGGGCGTTTGAGATCACCATATGCATCAGCCCGTGGGACGACATTGGGTTGTCCCAAGTGAAGGCCTTGTCGATGCGGGCGGCGGTGCCGTCGGGTTTCAGCGCGAGGTCTTCGGGACCGTGTACAAAGCCAAGGTGCGGACCATTCAGCGGTGCGCCGGGGGTCATGCCCACATGGGGTTTAGGGTGTGCTTTGGCGGGTTTTGGATAGGGCGGTTTGAAACGGAAACCGCCGGGGACTTCGACCGTGCCGAGGATGATTTGCAGGACATGCAAGGCGCGGCAGGTTTGGAAGCCGTTGGCATGGGCTGAAATCCCGCGCATGGCGTGGAAGGACACAGGGCGGCCTGTCATCGTCCGATGTTTTTCGCCGCGAAAATCGGTCCATTCGTGATCAAGCTCAAACGCATCTTCAAAGGCGACGCGGGCCAGTTCGGCGGCGAAGGCGCGGATACGCCCCGCGGGGATGCCCACGCGATCCGCAACCGCTTCGGGGGTGTAGTCGTCAGATAGGTATTGATCGGCCATCTGGTGGAACACAGGCCGGTGCGTCACACCTTTGGCGCGGTGGGTCGCGGCAAGATCAGGTTTCACACCGGGCTGGTCAAAGGGGGTGAGTTTGCCCGTGGTGCGGTCAATGACCAGTTCCTTGCCATTCTCATCGCGCAGGAAAAGGCCGAATTCGGGCGATTTCTCATCGCCATTCACCAGCACGGGGGCATCGGTGTATTGAGCCAGGTAA
The DNA here is from genome assembly GCF_003054325.1 of Sulfitobacter mediterraneus. Classification (GTDB taxonomy): domain Bacteria; phylum Pseudomonadota; class Alphaproteobacteria; order Rhodobacterales; family Rhodobacteraceae; genus Sulfitobacter; species Sulfitobacter mediterraneus. The sequence goes on along the minus strand of NZ_QBKU01000001.1, from coordinate 199,644 downwards.
TTCAGGTCGATCTTGCCCGCTTTCATCAGACAATGGATCATCGACAGGATAAATAGCCCATCGGTGCCCGGCGTGATGCCGACCCAATCATCGGCAACGGCGTTGTAGCCGGTGCGGATCGGGTTCACACCGATCACACGTGCGCCGCGTTTCTTGATCTTGCCCAGACCCATCTTGATTGGGTTGGAATCGTGGTCTTCGGCCACACCAAACAGCATGAACAGCTTGGTATGGTCCCAATCTGGCTGGCCAAACTCCCAGAACGCGCCGCCCATGGTGTAGATGCCCGCAGCGGCCATATTAACGGAACAGAATCCGCCGTGGGCCGCGTAATTCGGTGTGCCAAAGGCCTGCGCCCAGAGACTGGTGAAGGATTGCGACTGATCTCGGCCAGTGAAGAACGCCAGCTTTTCTGGGTTGTCCTTGCGGATCGGTTCAAGCCAATCGGCGGCGATCTGGTAGGCCTCGTCCCAACTGATTTCTTCGAACTCGCCAGAGCCGCGCGGGCCCACCCGCTTGAGCGGTGATTTGAGCCGTGATGGCGCGTTGTGCTGCATGATGCCAGCCGAACCTTTGGCGCAGAGCACACCTTGGTTCACCGGATGGTCGCGGTTGCCCTCGATATAGGCGACTTTGCCGTCTTTCATGTGCACATTGATACCGCAGCGGCAGGCGCACATATAACAGGTGGTTTTTCGAACCTCATCTGACACATGCGGGCTCAGGTCGATCACGGGCTGTTTCTGTGTCATGGAATTTCCTGTTTGATCTTAAGAGGATGCCTGAAGTGTAGTCACGGCAATCATGTTTGTAACGTCCTGTGCGGTGCATCCGCGTGACAAATCGTTGGCGGGTTTGGACAGGCCCTGCAGCACCGGCCCGATCGCATCTGCCCCGCCGATGCGTTGTGCGATTTTATAGCCGATGTTGCCTGCATCAAGGTTGGGGAAAATTATCACATTGGCGTGGCCCGCAACGGTTGAGCCCGGCGCCTTGGATGCGCCGACCTCCGGCACGAAGGCCGCATCGAACTGCAATTCGCCATCGGCGGGAAGGTCTGGATGATCCCGTTGCAAAATTTCGACGGCGTCACTGACCTTGCTCACGGCGGGATGGCGGGCGCTGCCCTTGGTGGAAAACGACAGTAGTGCAACCCTGGGGGCATCGCCGAGAAGCTGTTTGCATGAGGCCGCAGAGGCCACTGCGATCGCTGCAAGCTCTTCGGCGTTTGGATCAATGACCAGCCCGCAATCCCCGAAGATCATGGCGCTGCGGCCTGAGGGGTGCCCATCTGGCAGGGCCATCAGGAAGAAACTGGAAACCAGCGGGGCATCTTTGGCTTTTCCGATGATTTGCAGCGCTGCGCGGACAGTGTCCGACGTGGTTGCGACCGCCCCGCCGACAGTGCCATCCGCATGACCGTTGCGCACCATCATGGCGGCGAACACCAATGGATCGCGGGCCTGGATCGCGGCGATGTCTTCGCTGACGCCCTTGTGTTTGCGCAGATCAAAATAGGTTTGGGCGAACTCATCCGTAAGGGACGAAGTTTGTGGATCTTCGACAGCGATCATTGGGCCAATCGTTGCACCCATGTCGGCCAACTGCCGATGGACCTCATCCGTGGTGCCGACAAGTGTGATCCGCGCAATCCCGGCTTGCACCGCAGAAACGGCACCGGCCACAACCCGTGGGTCGTGGCCTTCGCTGAGCACGATATGGGCAGGCCGAGCGGCGGCGCGATCTTGTAGACCTTGCAGCACGCTCATGGCTTGCCCATCCGTGTATGGTGCCCTTTGGGCATCCGTTTTATGCGCCCGCCTGTGGGCGCATGTCGTCGCGGCTGATGCCAGCCACTGCAACGGGTTTCTTCATTGCATCGCGGCGGAATGGCTCACCCAATTCCTGGTTCAGCAACACTTCGATGAATGTGGTTTTGCCATCGTTCATCTGGGCCTTGATCGCCGCGTCCAATGCGTCGGTCAATTCGTCCATGCCGGTGACCTGAACACCAACAACACCGCAGGCCTTTGCAATGGCGGAGTAATCCACGTCTTGGGCGAGTTCAGTGCCGACAAAGTTGTCGTCGAACCAGAGGGTCGTGTTCCGCTTTTCCGCACCCCATTGGTAGTTGCGGAAGATCACCATTGTGATCGGTGGCCAGTCATCGCGGCTGACCGAAACCATTTCGTTCATCGAGATGCCGAATGCGCCGTCACCGGCAAAGCCGACAACCGGAACATCGGGGCAGCCGACTTTGGCGCCCGCAATTGCAGGAAAGCCGTATCCGCAAGGGCCAAAAAGACCCGGCGCGAGGTATTTGCGGCCTGCCTCAAAGGTTGGGTAGGCATTGCCGATGGCGCAGTTGTTGCCGATGTCGGAGGAGATGATCGCCTCTTTCGGCAGCGCTGATTGGATCGCACGCCATGCCATGCGCGGGGACATCTTGCCCGGCTCACGGTCGCGGGCGCGTTCGTTCCATGTGGTGCCCGGGTCGTCGTCTTCATGATCCATGGAGGTCAGTTCCTGCGCCCAAGCGGATTTGGTTGTGCTGATCAGGTTCTTGCGATCGGCGCGGCCTGCATCACCAGCATCATCCGCCAGTTTGGACAAGATGCTGTTCGCGACTTTCTTGGCATCGCCGACGATGCCCACGGTGACCTTTTTGGTCAGGCCGATGCGGTCTGGGTTGATATCGACCTGAATGATCTTGGCGTCTGTGGGCCAGTAATCAATGCCATAGCCGGGCAGGGTCGAGAACGGGTTGAGGCGTGTGCCAAGGGCCAATACCACGTCTGCTTTGGAGATCAGTTCCATCGCCGCCTTTGAACCGTTGTAGCCCAATGGACCAACCGACAGCGGGTGTGAGCCGGGGAAGGCGTCGTTGTGTTGATAGCCGCAGCACACAGGCGCATCCAATTGCTCGGCCAGTGCCTTGGAGGCGTCAATCGCGCCACCAATCACCACGCCCGCACCGTTCAGGATGACCGGGAACTTGGCTTCGGACAGCAGCTTGGCTGCGTCGTCGATGGCCTGCTCGCCGCCGGAGGGGCGTTCAAACTCAACAATCGCGGGCAGGTCGATGTCGATCACTTGGGTCCAGAAATCGCGCGGGATGTTGATCTGGGCCGGGGCGCTGGCGCGTTTGGCTTGGATGATCACGCGGTTCAGGGTCTCGGCGATGCGGGAAGGATCGCGGACCTCTTCTTGATAGGCGACCATATCTTCGAACAGCGCCATCTGTTCGACTTCCTGGAAACCGCCCTGTCCGATGGTCTTGTTCGCGGCTTGTGGTGTGACCAGCAGCAGCGGCGTGTGGTTCCAATAGGCTGTTTTCACCGGCGTGACAAAGTTGGTGATGCCGGGGCCGTTCTGGGCGACCATCATCGAAACTTTGCCAGTGGCGCGGGTGTATCCATCGGCCATCATGCCAGCGTTGCATTCGTGGGCACAGTCAAAGAACTTGATGCCCGCAGCCGGGAACAGGTCGGAAATGGGCATCATGGCAGAGCCGATGATCCCAAAGGCATTGTCGATGCCGTGCATCTGAAGGACTTTTACAAATGCTTCTTCGGTGGTCATTTTCATGGCGGTTCATCCTTAGGATTGGAGGAGCGGGGCGAATCCCGTAAATTGGCTGATTGCAAACTAAAGTTTGCGCGATGGCGGCGTTAGGTCCAGTCCCGAAAGGGGGATAACGCCAGCCTAGTGAATGTGCTTCATTTCCTGTGCGATCAAATTGACCCCTTCGGTGATCCGGGCGGTCGGGATGGAGGAGTAGGCGAGACGGTAGTAGTTTTGCGGTTGATGATCACCGGCAAAAAAGGCGCGGCCCGGTTCGATCAAAACGCCCTTGGGGTGCAATCGGCGGGCCAGTTCATCCGTGTTGATCCTGTCCGGCGCGCGCATCCAAAAAGACGAGCCACCATAAGCGCCCCGGCCCGAGATTTGCAGGTCATGGGCGGCCAGCGCCTCTTCCATGACACGGCGGCGTTCATGCATCGCGGTGCCCATCCGGCGGATCAGGGCATCGTAATGGCCAAGCGACAGGAAATAGGCGGCGGTGCGTTGAATATGGCCGGGCGGGTGGCGCAGCACGCTGGCCCTGAGGGCGCGTGCCTCTCGAATGAAGGGTTCAGATCCCACCAGATAACCCAGCCGTAGCCCCGGAAACAGGGATTTGGAGAAACTGCCGACATAAACAACTCGGCCATCCGTATCGAGGGATTTGAGTGCTGGCGAAGGAGATTTGAGAAAGGACATCTCGAACTCGTAGTCATCCTCGACGATGATGGCCTCCAGCTCTCGGGCGCGTTCAAGCAAGGCACGGCGGCGGTCCATCGGCATGGTGGCATTGGTCGGGCATTGATGGCTGGGCGTGCTGAAAATCACATCGGTATCGGGCGGGATGGCATCGGGTGGCAGACCGTCTTGATCCACGCGCACAGGGGTTACATGGCAACGTGATTGCGACAGGATATCGCGCAACGCCGGATAACAGGGATCTTCCAACGCGGCGCGGCGACGTTGGGTCAGCAAAACCTGAGTTGTCAGCCAAAGAGCATTCTGTGCACCAAGGGTGATCAGGATCTGCTCGGGACGCGCGGATATGCCCCGGCGCGGCAAGGTGTGGCGGGCGATAAATTCGATCAGCTGCGGATCATCCTGATCAAAATAATCCGCCGTCAGAGCGGAGAAATCTCGTTGCCCCAAAGCTTGCAACGCACAAAGCCGCCAATTGGCGTGATCAAACAGATTTGGATCGGCCTGACCATAGATGAAAGGATACCGGAATTTGGCCCAATCCTGCGGTTTGCCCGGCACGACACTGGCCCCGAAACGCCGCCCGATGGCGCGGTTCCAATCGACGGCTTCCTGATTTTCCGTGGTGGGGCTGAAGTTCGGCGGAGAGGGCGCGTTTTCGGAAACAAAGTAGCCTGAGCGCCCTTTCGAGGTCAGGTAGTCATTTGCCAAAAGTTCTGTGTAAGCAATCGTGACTGTGATCCGGCTAACCCCGAGGTGCAGTGCCAGTTTGCGGGTGGAGGGCAGTTTTTCGCCCTGCTGAAACCGGCCAGACAGAATGCCTTGGGCGATCATCTGTTGGATTTGCTGTTGCAGGGTGCCGTGGGATTCCGGGTGCAGAAAGAATGTTTCGACCGGAAGAGCCATCTGAATCCTTTAAACTGGCATTACGTTGGGCCAGATTTGGTATTACGGTTGCGCGAAATTGAACCTCTAGTGGCGTAAAATTTGCCGATAATCAATAGTCATGTGCTGCAAATCGAGACATTTGGTATTGAAAAACGGAAAAATGGTCGCGAAGCGGAAATCTCTTTGCCGCTCTTCGACCTCTTGAAATTTGAATATTGTGAATGTGAAAACCCCCGGATCAACCGGGGGTTTTTGACGTTTCGAACCGGGCCGTTTTAGGGGCAGGCAGCGGTATAGCGCTGGCCGGCAGAATTCTCATATACGCATTGGCCCGATTGCGTCTTGCCGATGTAGTTGCCCGCAGCGGCACCTGCTGCGCCGCCGATCAATGCGCCCACGACCTTGTCGTCGTCATTTGATACAGCCGCGCCCGCCGCCGCGCCGAGGGCTGCACCGGTCAATGCGCCTTGGTTGGCGGATGTTCCGCTACAGGCAGCCAAAGCGGCGATCATCGGTACGGTCATCAGAAACTTTTTCATCGTTACTCTCCCAAATGGTTACGGGAGCCAACGTCTACCGGTCGGAAGAGTTCCGGTTTTGGTAGGTGAGAACGGGCAGGGCAGCAAAAAACCGCCGGACTGCACCGGCGGTTTTGAGTGGTCTACAGCCCGTGCTTTTTAGCCAAAGACACGGCCCAGCGCACCGTCAACGGCGCTGACGATCTGATTGATGTCGTCCTTTGTAGCGATCAAGGCAGGCGAGAAACACAATGTGTTGTTCTTGCCCGGCAGTGACCGGTTGGTCGCACCGATAATCACACCTTGTTGCATGCAGTCCCCTACGACCTGCTGCACGAGGCCTTCGGCTACAGGGGTGCGGCTGTCGCGGTCCTCGACCAGTTCGGCGCCAAGGAACAGGCCCTTGCCGCGCACTTGGCCGATCACGGCGTGCTTGTCCGCCAGCGCATTGAGTTCATCCAACATATGGTGGCCCATGTCGGTGGTGTTTTGCAGCAGGTTTTCATCCTCGATGATCGCCATGTTTTCGATACCTGCGGTTGGCCCGGCCGTGCAGCCCCCAAAAGTCGAAATATCGCGGAAGTAGTTCATTGGGTCAGAGGCATCGTCCTTGAACATGTTGAACACCTCTTCGGTGGTCACAAGACAGGCGATCGCGGCATATCCAGAGGCCACACCTTTGGCCATGGTCACCATATCGGGCTTGATGCCGTAATGCTGATACCCGAACCATGTGCCTGTCCGGCCAACGCCGCAGACCACTTCGTCGATGTGCAGCAGGATGTCATATTTCTTGCAGATTTCCTGCACGCGGTCCCAATAGCCTTCGGGCGGGGTGATCACGCCGCCGCCAGCGGTCACCGGCTCAAGGCAAAGGGCGCCGACGGTGTCTGGCCCTTCGGCAAGGATTACTTTTTCGATCTGATCCGCCGCCCAGACGCCGTAGTTTTCCTGCGGTGCACCGTCTTGTTCAAAGGCACGGTATTCAAGGCAATGTGGCACCCGCACAAACCCGTCGGTGAAAGGCCCGTATTGTGCATTGCGCTCATCCTGACCGCCAGCGGACAGACAGGCGATGGTGGTGCCGTGATAATCACGGTCGCGATAGAGGATCTTGTGCTTCTTGCCGCCATACCGCTTGTGTGCAATCTGGCGGACCATCTTAAAGCCCTTCTCGTTCGCTTCGGAGCCCGAGTTGCAATAGTAGACACGGCTCATGCCGGGCATCTTGTCGATCAGCATCTCGGCAAAGTTTGAGCCGGGGATAGAGCCCGCGGATCCGGCGAAATAGTTCAGTTTGATAAGCTGATCGCGCACGGCATTGGCGATGCGTTCGCGGCCATAGCCGACATTAACGGTCCAGACACCACCGGACACAGCATCAAGGTGCTCTTTGCCCTTTTGGTCCCAGACGCGCATGCCTTTGCCTTCGACAATGATGCGCGGATCGGTGGTTTCATAGGGTTTGTGCTGGCTCAGGTGATGCCAGATATGCGCGCGGTCTGCTTCGACAACGCGGGAAATGTCGTTTTCATTGAAGTTGCCGTCCATGGTGCCAGACCTTTCGTTGCGCGGGTTAAGTGGATGAAATCAAGACGCACTGCGCCTGTCTAGGTCAATCTTTGCTGTTTGAATGCAGAATCAAGTAGGGCCAGATCATTCGTATTGTTAGCGCCAGAAATCAAGGCTGTCCAATATGATGGTTGGGGTGTCCGGCCTTGCAAGGTTGTTGTGAGATCCAGCTTTGACTTCGGCAGTGTTGGCTGACTTCAACCACATCAGGGCATTGGTCTTTGCGCCAGTAAATGAAGGGGGCCTGCCATCTATTGAGGCCGTACTGCAGCGGGCGGGTGTATCCTTCCGCGCCGCTTTGCCATGATCCCCTGTATCGGGCCAGTTCCTGACCCTGCGGCATTTCAATGGTTTGTTTTGGCGCAACTGGACTCATGCAGGGGTGGGAAGTGGACGTTTATTATTGGCCTCGATTCCCGCCAAAATTTTAGCAGGTCAGATATTCTCGCTTGAGCAGCCGTCTTTTGGATTACTCAAATGGGAGATGTGACAAAACGCAAGTTCGGCAGAGAAGGTTGCCCAATTCGCAGATAAAATACATGCTGGTGTCGCACACCAACTGACATCGTCGCAGATTTTCCACATAGTGCTAAGGTACATGTGGGCACATGCATCACAAAATGAGACCGGCAAAACATGCCGGCGTACTTAACCAACAAACCGGCTCGGACAGGCCGGACAAAAGATCAACAGGGAGATTGTTATGATCAAGAAGACAGCAACAGGATTTGTAGCGGGCGCCGTAATGGCGATGACCGGTCAGGCCGCGATGGCCGATGGTCACGGTGAAATCACCGTCGGTTACTTCCTCGAATGGCCAATGCCATTCCTCGCAGCAAAAGCATCGGGCGCCTACGACGAAGCGCTGGGTATGAAAGTAAACTGGGTTTCTTTCGAAACCGGTACAGCAATGTCTGCGGCGATGGCCTCGGGTGATGTACAGATTTCCGTCTCGCAGGGTGTTCCACCTTTCGTTGTCGCCACATCTGGCGGTCAGGATCTTCAGATCATCGACGTTGCGGTGTCCTATTCAGAAAACGACAACTGCGTTGTCCGCTCTGATCTGGAAATCGACAAAGACAGCGCTGGCGAACTGGCCGGGAAAAAAGTCGCCGTGCCGCTGGGCACTGCTGCGCACTACGGCTTCCTGCGCCAGATGGGCCACTTCGGTGTTGATGTCTCTTCCTTGCAGGTTGTGGACATGGCGCCACCAGAAGGCGCAGCGGCACTCAGCCAGGGCGCAGTGGACTTTGCTTGCGGTTGGGGCGGTGGCCTCGCGCGGATGAAAGAATACGGCAACATCCTTTTGACCGGTGCTGAAAAGCAGGAACTGGGCATTCTGGTGTTTGACGTGACTTCCGCACCCGCGGCTTTCCTTGCTGAAAACGGCGATACAGCTGCCAAGTTTGCCGCTGTAACAGCCGCTGCAAACGCAGACTGGAAAGCAAACCAGAGCGACGAAATGCTCGCTGTGATCGCGAAAGAATCCGGCATGGACGTTGATGCGACCAAAGCATCCATCTCCACGTTTGAATTCCCATCCGTAGAAGAGCAGCTGTCAGCCGCATGGTTTGGTGGCAACGCGGCGTCCTTCATGAAGGGTGTGGCAGACGTGTTTGTCGAAGCAGGGTCCATCGACTCCGCGCTCGACAGCTATGAAGGCACAGTAAACACTGGTCCACTCGAAGCTGCCAAAGACATGTAATCTAGAAGGGGCGGTGTGGCCGTGAGGGCCGCACCGCCCTTTTTCCAATGAAACAGAGGTGGGGAAAACCCTGCCCTTTGATCCCTGACGGGGGTGGGACGCGGAATTATGACCGGACTCTCCATTGATAAACTGTCGATGCGCTTTGATCTGCCGGATGGCGGACACGTGCAAGCGCTGCAAGATGTGTCGATTGACCTCAAAGCGGGCGAACTGCTGAGTGTGCTGGGGCCATCGGGCTGCGGTAAGACAACGCTGCTCAATATCGTTGCGGGTTTTCTCGCGCCGACCTCCGGTGTGATGACCCTGAATGGTCACACGATCACCGGCCCTGACGCCGAGCGCGGCATGGTGTTTCAGCAAGGCGCGTTGTTCGAATGGATGAGCGTGCGTGAGAACGTGGGTTTTGGCCCGTCGATGAAAAGCATGCCCAAGAACGACAAAGCCGAGATCGTTGACCATCTGCTGGATGTGGTCGGCTTGCAGGATTTTAAAGAGAAAGCCGTTTACGAGCTTTCGGGCGGGATGCAGCAGCGTGTGGCTTTGGCCCGCTGTTTGGCCAATGACCCTGATGTGATCTTGATGGACGAACCGCTGGGCGCGCTTGATGCCTTGACCCGTGAAAAAATGCAAAGTCTCGTTTTGAAACTTTGGAAAGAGACCGGAAAAACGATCATCCTGATCACTCACTCCGTCGAAGAGGCACTGCTACTGGGAGAGCGTTTGATCGTGATGGCCCCGCGGCCGGGGCGCATCCACAAGGAATACCGCCTGCCGTTTGCAGAGCTGGGCGTGAATGCCGACCTGCGAGAAGTCAAGAAACATGAGGATTTCGGTCCCAAGCGCGAAGAGATCCTCAACATGATCTGGGACATGGAAGAAGAGATCATGGGCACCAAGGAGGACGCGGCATGACCGGCATTTTCTTTCTGATCATCTATGTCGCGATCTTTGTCGGCAGCGCCTTTGTGGTGACCAAACTGCTGCAAAAAGGCATTCGCGATTACACGTCTTTGAAAACTGTAACTTTCGGTGACGAAAGCGCGGTCACACCGAACCGCGCGGCGGGGGTCATTTCGATCCTGACGATTTTCCTGATGTGGGGCGTCTTCACCGGGTCCAGTCTGTTGCCATCTTTCCTGCACGCGCCGGGCCCGTTTAAGGGGACCACCAACTTTACCTATACCGCGCAAGTCGAAGGGCAGGCCCCTGATGATGCGGAGGTGACAATTCTTGTGCATCCGCGCAGTGAACCGGCTGAGGCGCCCGAAGTTGCGCCGGGTGACGGTTTTGCCAAGAACGATTCCATAGCTATCGCGCAGTGGCGCACGGGTCTGGTGCGGGTCGATAAAAATGACGAGCTGACCAAAAAGGACGGCGCCAAGGTGATTGCCATCAACGGCCAGAAGATTGCGCCGGGCGAAACTGTGAAAACCGCAGATGGTGCTGTGACATTGTCCGATAAGGGCACGCCTAACTTTGAGCCTGCAAAAGGCTGGCAGATGGAGCCGCTTTATTTGCCTGCACCCGAACAGGTTTGGTCGCGTTCGATCCAGATCCTGCAAGAGGGCTTCCGCAATTTCACCCTGCTTGAGCACCTCGGCTTTTCGCTGTTCCGGGTTGTTGTTGGGTTTATCCTTGGTGCAATCGTGGGCATTCCGCTGGGCTATGCCATGGGGCTGAGCAACTGGTTCCGGGGCTGGTTTGATCCGATTGTGGAATTCATGCGTCCTGTGCCGCCACTTGCCTTGATCCCGCTTGTGATCATCTGGGCCGGTATTGGTGAGGCAGGCAAGATTATCCTGCTGTTCCTTGCGGCGCTTTGGATCATGGCGATTGCGGCGCGGTCCGGTGTGTCTGGTGTGAAAATCTCCAAGGTGCATGCGGCCTATTCACTGGGCGCCAGCAAATGGCAGATCATGCGTCACGTGATTGTGCCGAACTCGCTGCCAGAGATCTTTACCGGTGCGCGGGTTGCGATGGGGGTTTGTTGGGGCACGGTTGTGGCCGCCGAACTGGTCGCAGCGGAGCAAGGTGCGGGTATGATGATCATGACCGCGTCAAAGTTCCAGAACACCGACATCGTGATCATGGGGATTATCCTGATTGGCGTTATCGGCTTTGGCATTGATATGCTGATGCGGGCCGCTGAGAAGTATCTCGTGCCATGGAAAGGCAAGGGCTGACCCGAGCCCGCGAAATACACCGGAGTTTTTGAAAGCTCCGGTGACAGAACACCAAAAGCGCCGGAGGCTTTCCTCCGGCGCTTTTTCTTTGATGTGTGCTTTCTTAATGCAGGCGCGTTTTACTTAAGGAAAGCAGTGCGGACTTTTGAAAAGCCCGCCACCGGTTGGAACATCCTTATTTCCCGCGCTTTGGTCCGGCCTTGCCGCCCTGCTTGCCAACCTTGTTGGGCGGGGAGAAACGCTTGGACGGATCGCTTGCGCGCTTGTAGCTGTTTGGCTCCGCCGCTGCTTTCTTGGGTGCACCCTTGGGTTTGCGCGGCGCGTCGGATGCTGGCTTCTCTTTCTTCCAAACGGCCTTGGCCTTGGGCTTGCCGGGGGCCTCGCCGTTTGATTTGGGCTTTGGCTTTGCGCCGGGCTTCATCGGGCTGCGGTCGGTCTTGTGAGACTTCGGCGGGCGTTCGCCCTTGGGGCCGCGCGGCTTTTCGAAACGTGGCTTGTCACTGCGTTCAGCGCGAACCTCGGCAACCGGATCTTCGCGGTAGGGCTTGCGCGGTTTGCGTGGCTCGGACGGCGCGTCGGAATCGTAGGATTTGCGATGCGGTTTGCCGCCCGGTTTGGGGCCGCGTTTCGGGCCTCCGGGCTTTGGGCCGCGCGGCAGGTCCGGAGGGCTGTCGAGCTGGGTGACAACAGCGCCGCCTTCAGCTTTCATGTCCGGCCCCAAGGCGTTGACAAACTTGGTCGCGGAGGATGCCAGAATTTCAACAAAGCTGTGGCTTGGCTGAACGCGGATCGCGCCGATGTCGTCTTTGGTCAGATCGCCCAAGCGGCACAGCATTGGCAGCAGGGTGCGCGGCTCTGCGCCATCATTGCGACCTGCGGAGACCGAAAACCACACAGACGGCCCAAAGGCAGGGCGCGGTTTGTCATCGCCGCGTGCGCCCGGATCGGTCAGATCTTCGGGGGCAGAGGCACGTGCGCGGTAAAGGTTCACAAATGCAGTCGCCAGTTGCTCGGGGCTGAATTGTTCCACCAGATTGGCCACAAAGGCTTCGGCGTCTTCGGGGATCGGGGCAGACCATGCATCATCGCTCAGCAGTCGTGCTTCGTCCGCGGCGTTCACCTCAGCGGCGGTTGGCGCTGCGGCCCATTCTGCCTTGAGCTTGGCCCACCCGAGGAGGCGATTGGCCTTGGTCTTCATCTTGGGTGGTACGATCAAGGCCGATACGCCCTTGCGCCCCGCACGGCCCGTCCGGCCAGAACGGTGCAACAGCGTGTCCGAATTGGACGGCAGATCAGCGTGGATCACCAGCTCCAGATTGGGCAGGTCGATCCCGCGTGCGGCAACATCGGTGGCAATGCAGACCCGCGCCCGGCCATCGCGCAGGGCTTGCAGGGCGTTGGTGCGTTCGGATTGCGTCAGTTCCCCCGACAGGGCAACGACGGAAAAGCCGCGGTTGGTGAATTTGGCGGTCAACCGCGCTACGGCGGCGCGGGTGTTGCAAAAGACGATGGCATTCTTGGCCTCGTAGAACCGCAGCACGTTGATGATTGCGTTTTCGGTGTCACGCGGGTGTACGTTCAGGGCGCGATATTCGATGTCCGCGTGTTGCTTGGCCTCGCCAACGGTGCTGATGCGTTGTGCATCACGTTGGTAGGATTGCGCCAGCTTCGCAATCGCGGCGGGCACTGTGGCGGAAAACAGCAGGGTGCGGCGGTCTTCGGGCGCTTCGGACAGGATGAACTCAAGCTCGTCGCGGAACCCGAGGTCCAGCATTTCGTCGGCCTCGTCCAGCACAACGGCGCGCAGATCGCCCAGGTCGATGTTGCCTCGCTTGATGTGATCACACAGACGCCCCGGTGTGGCGACCACAACATGTGCGCCCCGGTCCAATGCGCGGCGTTCGGTGCGCTGGTCCATACCGCCAACGCAGGTGGTGACAATCGCACCCGCCTTGCCATAGAGCCAGCTAAGCTCGCGGCTGACCTGCATGGCCAATTCGCGGGTGGGCGCGATCACCAGTGCCAGCGGCGCGGCGGCCGGACCGAAATGTTCGGCCTCTTCCAGAAGGGTCGGCGCGATGGCCAGGCCAAATCCGACAGTTTTGCCAGAGCCGGTCTGTGCCGAGACCAAAAGGTCGGCCTGCGCAAGCGCGGGGTCGGTCACGGCCTGCTGAACGGCGGTAAGAGTTTCATAGCCCTGTTGGGCTAGCGCATCTGCGATGGTCTGGATCAAGGGATCATCCTGTTCTGAAAGCATAGCCTGCAGTGCAGGCGGCCAGAGGCAGAGAGCCCCGGCGCAAGGTTGGGGCGTCGGTAAGGGTTTGCAGGGTGATTGTACATGGTGTTTATGTTTCGTGGGGTAAATGTGACCCTTGTTTTGTGGATTTTAAGAACGGTTTTGGGTATTTTGCCGTAATTTTATCTCGCAGACCTGTGGGAAAGGTTTTTTATGTCTGATGATTTTAACGCGGCGCGGGGTGATTCCGTGCCAAATGGCGGCGGGATGCTGCGGTCGGGCGGCAAGCATCCAGACGTTCTGACGATTGAGGACGTGATCACCTTCAAGCTGCGGCGGCTGGTGTTGATTGGCGAACGCGAAGGCCATCTTTGGTCCGAGGATATGTTTGATCTTAGTCTGAACGAATGGCGGCTTTTGGCGCTGATCAAGGCGCGGATGCCGGCGCGGGCGGGCGATATTGCCGATTTTATCCTGATGGACAAAAGTCAGGCCAGCCGCCTGATCAAATCCCTGCAATCCAAAGGGCTGGTTGTCACGGGCGAAGATCCAGATGATGGCCGTGCGCTGATGCTGGAGCTGACGGCTGAGGGCGACAAGGTATACAACAGCATGATGGCTGAGGTGCTGCGCAGCAATGAAGAAGTGCTTGCGCCCCTGTCCGCAGAAGAGATCGTATTGTTCAGCGATATGCTGCAACGGTTGATTGATCACAGTTATGATCATCTCGAAGGACAGATCCGCCGCGGGAACTGATCGGGGCAGCCCTGTTGGGTTTTTCAGGGCCAGGCGGCAGTGCCGTAATATTTCACTTTGGCTGCGCAGGTTTAGCGGAAAATGGGCGGAAAATGGCTTGGCCCTCTCGCCAAATGCTGTCTTTTCAATTAGAACAAATAGTGAACATATGGAGGAATGTATGCTGCCCGATTCCCCTTTTGGACAGGTGATTTCCCTGTCTCACAAACATTTGGTTCAGGATGTCCCGCGCCCCGGCGATGCCGCCGCGCCGGGGGCTGCGGTGTTGCGCGATGTGCTGGCGGGTGGTCCGTTCGATGCGGCGGCGGCGGGGTTTGTGCTGGCCGCTTTGCCCGACAGTGCCGCGCCGGTGCTTTGGGTCAGCGACCGCATGTCGCGGCGCGAAAACGGGCGGCTTTATGGGCCGGCGCTGGCGCAGTTTGGCCTCAAGGGGCCGATCCTGCGGGTCGAGGTGAGCCATCCGCGCGATGTGCTTTGGGCGATGGAAGAGGGCGCAGGCTGTGCCGGATTGGCGGCGGTGGTGGGCGAAATTCATGGCGCCCCCGAGGTGCTGAGCTTTACCGCGACCAAGCGGTTGGCACTCAGGGCCGAAACGGCGCAATTGCCGGTCTGGCTGATCCGGTCTGCCGATCATGGGGCGCTGTCGGCGGCCCGCGAACGCTGGCGGTTGTCGTCCCTGCCGTCGCAGATGCATCCGGACAATCCACAAGCGCCGGGCTTGCCGCAATGGGAGGCCGAGCTGTTTCGCGCCCGTGGTCGTGCGCCGGGGGTCTGGAGCGCGGGCTATGACTGCAGCGCCCGCACAGTCGCGGATCGTCTCCGTCTGGTTTCCCGATCTGGCGATGGACCGCTGGCGGAGGATCACCGCGCAGCAGCGGACGTTGCCGGATGAAACCGTGCCCGTGGTGCTGGCGCAGGCGGGCCGTCATGGGCCGGTGGTCTATGCGGTGAGTGTGGCGGCGCAGGCGCGAGGGATATCGGAAGGCGCACGGATCGTTGATGTGCAGGCGATCCACCCTGATCTGCATGTGGAACAGGCCGATGCACCGGGGGATCGCAAGCTGTTGGACAGGGTCGCCCATTGGGCGCGGCGCTGGTGCCCGTGGACGGTGCGCGATGGCGCGGATGGTATTGTGATGGATGTGACCGGCGCGGATCATTTGTTTGGCGGAGAGACCGCGATGCTGCGTGATATAGGCACCAGATTTCAGATGCAGGGGCTGACCGCGCGGTTGGCGATGGCGCCCACGCGCGGAGCGGCGCAGATGTTGGCGCGGTTTGGCGCGGGTCGGGTGATTTGTGATGTCGAAGATCTTGAGATGTGCCTTGCGCCGTTGCCGGTGGCGGCGCTGCGGATCGGGGCGGATACAGATCGTTTGCTACAGCGGCTGGGCCTCAAGACGCTGGGCGCCTTGATGCAGGTGCCGCGTGTGGCGTTGATGCGGCGCTTTGATCGGTTGGCCGAAGAGATCAATCCGCTGGTGTTGCTGGACCGCGCCCTTGGCCGGACGGCGGATCCGCTGAATGCGCCTGCGGATGCGCGGCATTGGCTGGCACGGGTGCGCTTGCCCGAGCCGGTGATTGATCCGTTGCCGCATCTTGAGGCACTGGCGCAGGATTTATGCGTGCAACTGGCCGAGGCGGAGCAGGGCGCGCGGCAGCTGCGGCTGACGATCTACCGCGTGGATGGCGAATGGCGCAGCCGCGATGTGGCCACGGCCAGTGCCAGCCGCGATCCGGCGCATCTGTTGCGGTTGTTGGCGGGCAAGCTGGACGGGATCGACCCCGGCTTTGGCTTTGATCTGCTGACACTTGAGGCATTGCGGGTTGAGCCGTTGGCGTTGCAACAGGACCATCTGGAGGGCCGCCGCGATGCGCAGCGGGATGTTGCGGCGTTGCTGGACCGGCTGACCGCCCGTTTGGGGCCGGACAAGATCACCTGGTCCGCCTGGGTGCAAAGCCATCTGCCCGAACGGGTGGAACATGCCCTGCCTGCGCTGGGTCATGTGGCGGGGCAAGCGCCGGTGCTGGACCGGGCGCGCCCCTTGCGCCTTCTTGATCCACCCGAAGAGATTGCGGTGCTGTACGCCGTGCCCGAAGGCCCGCCCGCCCGGTTTCGCTGGCGGCGGGTGGCCTATCTGACGCGCCGCCACGAGGGGCCGGAACGGATCGCCCCCGAATGGTGGCGCGACCGCCCCGGTACGCGGTTGCGGGATTACTACAAGGTCGAGGTCGGCGACGGACGGCGGTTCTGGATCTACCGCGAGGGGATCTTGGGCGACGGGCGCGGCGGCGATCCGCGCTGGTTCATGCAGGGGATTTTTGCGTGAGGGGCGGGCCGGCCTGCGCCTCACCAGAATGTGCGATTGGCACGGACCCAAGGCTGCTTTGCAGCCTTGGGTCCGTGCCGAGTGTAAACATTTTTGATTTGCCCCTCTGTGGATCATCCGCGCGTGAAAATCACGGGCGGGGCCCTATCGCTTTGTAATCGACCATGCCCCAGCAAGACGGACATAAACGCCGCACGCTGGATCCTGAGGATCCGTTTCAGTGGCACGCCCCCAGCCCCTATGTGGAGCTGGGTCTGGCCAGTTGTTTTTCGTTTCTGCGGGCGGCCTCTGACGCGGTGGATCTGACAGCGACGGCCAATCTGCTGGGCTATGATGCCATGGGCATTGCCGATCATAACACACTGGCCGGGGTGGTGCGTATCCATACCGAGGCACAGAAGGCCAAGCTGCGCCCACTGATCGGGACGCGGCTGGTTTTGCTGTGCGGTACGGAACTGCTGGCCTATCCAAAAGATCGTGCCGCCTATGCGCGGCTGTCCACATTGCTGAGCCGGGGTAAGATGTCGGATGTGGAGGGCGGCTGGCAGGAAAAAGGCGAAACCCATCTGACGCTTGAGATGCTGGCCACCCATGCCGAGGGGCTGCAACTGATCGTGATGCCGCCTGCGCAACTGGATGTGTTTGAGGCCGGATTGCCCCGGCTGGTGCGGGCGCTGCCGCAGTTGCGCCATATCGGCGCGGCCTATCTTTATCGCGGCGATGATGTGGCGCGGATCAACCGGTTAGATGGGATGGCGAGGGCGCAGGGCTTGGGCATTCTGGCCACCAATGATGTGCTGTATCATACGCCCCAGCGCCGCCCCCTGCAGGATGTGATGACCTGCATCCGCGAGAGCTGTACGATCGACAAGGCCGGTTTCCTGCTGGAGGCCAACGCAGAGCGGCATCTGAAATCTCCTGCCGAGATGTGCCGTTTGTTCGGTGCCTGGCCCCATGCCATCCGGGCCACGCGTGAGGTGGCGGATGCCTGCGCATTTTCGCTGAGCGATCTGAAATACGAATACCCCCATGAGATCGTGCCGGAAGGGCGCGGGGCGCAGGAGGAGTTGGAACATCTGACTTGGGAAGGTGCAGCGCGGCGTTATCCCGATGGAGTATCGGCGCGGATCAGGGGGATCATCGAAAAGGAATTTGCGCTGATCCGCTCCAAAAAGATCGCCCGCTATTTTCTGACCATCAATGACATCGTCCGCTTTGCCCGCGAGGTGGCAGAACCGCCGATCCTGTGTCAGGGGCGCGGGTCTGCGGCCAATTCGGCGGTCTGTTTCTGCCTTGGCATCACCGCGGTGGACCCCGAAGAACATGACGTGCTGTTTGAACGGTTTCTCAGCGAAGAGCGGGACGAGCCGCCCGACATTGACGTGGATTTCGAACATGAGCGGCGCGAGGAAGTGATCCAGTACATGTATGAAAAATACGGGCGCGAACGGGCCGGGCTCTGTGCCACGGTGATCCATTACCGGCCGCGATCCGCGATCCGCGAGGTTGGCAAGGCGATGGGCCTCTCCGAGGATGTGACGGCCAAATTGGCCAGCACGGTCTGGGGCAGTTTTGAGGGGCAGATGGGCGATGAACGGGTCAAGGACGCGGGCATGGACCTGTCTGACCCCTATCTGCGCCGGGTGATCGCGCTGGCGCGCGAGATGACCGGCATGCCGCGCCACCTAAGCCAGCATGTGGGCGGATTTATCCTGACCGAACGGCCCCTGACCGAGATGGTGCCGATTGGAAACGGCGCGATGCCCGAGCGTAGTTTTATCGAATGGGACAAGGATGACATTGATGCCTTGGGCATCTTCAAGGTGGATATTCTGGCGTTGGGGATGCTGACCTGTATCGCCAAATGTTTTGACCTGCTGCGGGCGCATTACGGCGTGGATCACGATCTGGCCAGCGTTCCGGCGGATGATGCGGCGACCTATGACATGCTGTGTGCGGGGGACAGCCTTGGGGTGTTTCAGGTGGAAAGCCGGGCGCAGATGGCGATGCTGCCGAAACTACGCCCTCGGGTGTTTTACGATCTGGTGATCGAGGTGGCGATTGTGCGCCCCGGCCCCATTCAGGGCGATATGGTGCAT
This sequence comes from Sulfitobacter mediterraneus, assembly GCF_003054325.1. Taxonomy (GTDB): domain Bacteria; phylum Pseudomonadota; class Alphaproteobacteria; order Rhodobacterales; family Rhodobacteraceae; genus Sulfitobacter; species Sulfitobacter mediterraneus. The sequence goes on along the minus strand of NZ_QBKU01000001.1, from coordinate 181,091 downwards.
CCGTTCCTGCGCCGGCGTCAGGGGCTCGAAGGGGTCAGCTATCCCGCGCCGGGGCCGGAACATCCGCAGGATGAACTGCTCAAGATCCTGGGGCGGACGCTGGGCGTGCCGATCTTTCAGGAACAGGCGATGAAGATCGCCATTGATGCGGCGCGGTTTACGCCCAAGGAGGCCAATGAGCTGCGCAAGGCGATGGCCACCTTCCGCTCGCGCGGGACCATTGAAACGCTGCAAAACAAGATGGTGGGCCGGATGACCGATCGCGGCTATTCGGAAGATTTTGCGCGGCGGTGTTTTGATCAGATCAAAGGCTTTGGTGATTATGGCTTTCCCGAAAGCCACGCGGCCAGCTTTGCCAAGCTGGTTTATGTGTCCTCCTGGATGAAGTGCCACTATCCGGCGGCCTTTGCCTGTGCACTGCTCAATTCCCAGCCCATGGGGTTCTATGCGCCGGCACAGATCGTGCGGGATGCGCGGGAACATGGTGTGGAGTTGCGCGGGGTGGATGCCAATTATTCCGATTGGAACAGCACGCTGGAGCCCTGCGAGACCGGATTTGCACTGCGGCTTGGCCTGCGGCAGGTGGATGGCATGCGCGAGGATGCCGCGGCGCGGATCATGGCAGCGCGGGATGTGCCGTTTGTTGATGTGGCCGATCTCAAGGCGCGGGCGCGGCTGGATCGGGGGGCGGTGCGCCGGCTGGCGGCGGCGGATGCGATGCGGTCCATGGGGATCGACCGGCGTCAGGCGCTGTGGCAGGGGCAGGCTTTGAAAGATGCGCCGGATCTGCCGATCTTTACCCACGCCGAAGCGGGGGACGAGGGGGCGGAGCCCGCTGTATCGTTGCCCGCCATGCCTCAGGCGGAACATGTGGTTGCCGATTATCAGACATTGCGATTGTCGCTGAAGGCGCATCCGGTCAGCTTTTTCCGCGCCAGCCTGCGGCGTCAGGGGTTTGCGGTGACCGATCAACTGCCGGGGATGCGGAACGGGGCAGGGGTGTCATTGGCGGGGCTGGTGTTGGTGCGGCAAAAACCGGGCAGTGCCAAGGGCGTGTGTTTTATCACGCTGGAGGATGAGGCGGGGGTGGCCAATCTGGTGATCTGGCCCAAGCTGTTTGAACATTTTAGGCCCATCATCATGGGCGCCCGGCTTTTGGTGGTGCATGGGCGCATTCAAAGTGACGGGCGGGTTATTCACGTGGTGGCGGACCGGCTTGAGAACCGCACCGACCGGCTTGATGATCTGGCCGTAGACCGGGTGCCGCAGACGCAGGCGCGGGGGGATCATCCAACCCATCCGATTGCCGGACAGGTCAGCGCCCGGCGGCATCCACGTGATGTGCGCGTGATCCCGAAGTCGCGGGATTTTCATTAGCGGTGTGTTTCTGGCACTGATAGGCAGAGGCGCGGCCCCCTTTGGGGCCCGCAAGCGATTTTGTTTTGGTGATGAGGGACGCTGTCCCTCAAACTCCCTGGAATATTTGGGGCCAAAAAGGGAAGTGGGCAGTGATGCAAAGCAATGTGCCTTTGACGCGGGATCTGGTGTTGGTCGGGGGCGGGCATGCCCATGCGCTGGTGTTGCGGTCCTGGGGGATGACCCCCTTGCCGGGGGTGCGGTTGACGGTGATCAACCCCGGTCCGACGGCGCCTTATACGGGCATGTTGCCGGGGCATGTGGCGGGGCATTACGGACGCGATACCCTTGAGATAGATCTGGTGCGGTTGTGCCGTCATGCCGGTGCGCGGCTTATTCTGGACAAGGCCTGCGGGATCGATCGGGCCGCGCGGCAGATCTTGATGGAGGGGCGGATGCCGGTGGCTTATGATGTGGCTTCCATTGATGTGGGGATCACCGCGCAGATGGATCTGCCGGGATTTGCTGAGCACGGGGTCGGGGCCAAGCCGCTGGATGTTTATGCCTCCCGCTGGCGGGATTTTCTGGCGCAGGTGCAGGCCGGGCAGGCCGCGCCGGAGGTTGCGGTGATCGGCGGCGGCGTGGCGGGGTGCGAGTTGGCCTTGGCGATGGCCCATGCCTTGCGGCAGGTTGGCGTTGTGCCTGATGTCACGGTGATTGAGGCCGCTGCCGAGATTTCCGGTGTGGGCGCGTCGGCCCGGCGGCGGCTGTTGGCGCAGATGAAGCAGCTTGGCGTGGCAGTGCGGTGCGGCGCGCAGGTGACCAGGGTCGGGGCACAGCGGGTTGAAATAGCTGGGCAAGAGGCGGTTGCCGCAGCGCTCTGTGTGGGGGCTGCAGGTGCCTTTGCCCATGGATGGGTTGGCGAGACTGATCTGCCGCTTCAGGATGGCTTTATACGGGTTGATGAAACATTGGCCGTGGAGGATGACCCCGCCTTGTTTGCCGTGGGGGATTGCGCACATATGCCTTTCGCGCCGCGACCAAAGGCCGGGGTGTATGCCGTGCGAGCCGCGCCGGTTCTGCATCACAATTTGCGAGCCGCCTTGGGCGTTGGCCATCGCCGCAGGTTCAAACCGCAAGCGCATTATCTCAAGCTGATCTCGCTGGGTGGTAAATCCGCGATGGCGGAGAAGTTCGGGATGAGCCTGTCTGGCCCATTGCTGTGGCGGTGGAAAGATCGGATTGATCGGGCCTTTATGGAGAAATTCACCAACCTGCCGGTGATGCAGGCAGAGCCGCCGCGCGGCCCTGTGGCGGCAGGCGTTGCCGAGATGCTGGAAGCTGCGCCGCTTTGTGGTGGTTGCGGAGCGAAAGTGGGTGGCGGTGTTTTGGGCAACGCTTTGGATCACTTGAAGCTGGTCAGCGGCGCCGTTCTGACCGGAGCAGGGGATGATGCGGCGGTATTGCGCCAGCCTGGCGGTGGTTTTCAGGTGATCAGTACGGATCATCTGAGGGCGATGATTGCAGACCCCGTGTGCATGACACAGGTGGCGGCGGTTCATGCGCTCGGTGATATCTGGGCAATGGGGGCCAAGCCGCAGGTGGCGCTGGCGCATTTGATCCTGCCGCAGATGGCACCTGATTTGCAGGCACGGACTTTGGCCGAGATCACCCAAGCGGCGTCTGCTGTGATGGGTGCAGCTGGGGCGCAATTGGTGGGCGGGCATACCACCATGGGGGCTGAATTGACGGTCGGGTTCACGGTTACAGGGGTGCGCGACGAGATGCCGATCACCGTTTCAGGAGCGCAGGATGGTGATCTGCTGGTGTTGACCCGGCCCATTGGTACGGGGGTGATCTTTGCGGCGGATATGCAAGGCAAGGCGGATGGGCGTGATGTGGCCGCTGCCTTACAAACCATGCAAAAGCCGCAGGATATTGCGGCGGCGGCGCTGGCCAATGCGCATGCGATGACCGATGTGACGGGGTTTGGCCTTGCCGGGCATGTTCGGGCGATCTGCCGGGCGTCTATGATGGATGCGGATCTGTGGCAGGATCAGATACCGGTTTATGGCGGTGCGCGGGCCTTGTCGGACAGGGGCTTCGCGTCAAGCTTGATGCCTGCCAATCGCCGCGATGCGCAGGTCGCGGGGGTGGATGATCCATTGCTTTATGATCCGCAGACGGCGGGGGGATTGTTGGCTGCTTTGCCGCCCGATGCCGCGGCCAAGGCGGTCGCGCAGATGCAGGCAATGGGCATCACGGCAGCGGTGATCGGCACGCTGTCTGCCGGGCAGGGAGCGGTCACGCTGGCGCAGCGCCGCTGAGCAATGTTTGCGCGGTCTGCTGCAATGTGTCGTCAGACAGATCAGGCAATTCCAACCTCCGCAGCGGGGTGGTGGTGCGGGCGGCGGATTTGGCATATCGCGGGTCGTAGTGGTCACGGATCAGGTCTGCCGCGAGGGTGTTCCATTCACCGGTTTTGGCCAGATCATGCCAGTGTCCGATCCGGTCTGCGGGATGAAAGGACCGCATTTGATCTATTTGTGTCCCGAATTGTGCCGGATCAGAGGTTAAATCCTCGTAGGCGCGGCATAGGAAATCGGCGCGGGCGGCCAAAGGGGCAGATACTTCGACCCTCGGCGCGGCGCACATGCGGGTCCATAGCGCGGGCGGCACGACACGGTCGCCGATCTTGCTGCTTTCGGCCTCGACCCAAGTCAACTTGTTCGGATCAAGCTGTGCGCAAGCCGCTGCCAAACGAGACTCGAACATTTTCTGTTTGGGTTGTCCTTCTGCCATCGCCCCAAAGATCGAACCGCGATGTCCGGCCAGCGCTTCGAGGTCCAGTATTTGTCCGCCAGCGTTTGCAAGATGTTGAAGCAGGCGGGTTTTGGCAGTGCCGGTGCCCCCTGACACCAGGATCATTTGGTGCGGCAGCGGACCATCATAGAGCATCTTGCTGACCAGACGGCGATAGCTGCGATAACCACCGCTGAGCAGCCGCACCCGCCAACCAACTTGATCTAGGATCGTGGCAAAGGCACCGGATCGCTGGCCACCGCGCCAGCAATAGACCAACGGCTGCCAATCGCCACCTTTGCCGGCCAGCGGACCTTGCAGATGGGCGGCGGTGTTTTGTGCCACAAGGGCGGCGCCGATCTTGCGGGCGTTGAAGGGGCTGTCCTGTTTGTAGATCGTGCCAACCTCGGCCCGCTGCACATCATCAAGCACCGGCAGGTTGATCGCGCCGGGCAGGTGGTCTTCGGCAAATTCGGACGGTGCGCGGACATCAATGATCGTGTCCACGGCCAGATCGGTCAGATCGCTATAGGTGGAAAGGGTGCAGGGGATCATCAGGTGCCTCGGATCGGAACCTTCCCTATGTAACGGCTTTGCCGGTGAGGTCCAGTTGCGCGGCGGGTTGGAGCTTTTGCCAAAGGTGACGCACGGCAGTGAGATCCTGAATGCCAAGACCGCTGAGACAAGCGAGGGTGATATCCTCAGGTTCGCGTGCGATGCCTTGGGTCAAACAGGTGCCGATCTCGGTCAGGTCGCTTGTCGCGATGATCCCTTGCGCGATTGCCCTGCGGGGTGATCCGAACGCCTCACCTGAAGTGCGGGCATCTACAAAGACCTTGGCCTGTGCCATCGCTTGCGGGTCAATCTCGCATTTGGTTGCGTCATCGGAGCCAACGGAGGTGATGTGTTGGCCGGGCCGCAGCCAGCTTGCGTCGACCACCGGGTCTTTGGCGGCAGTGGCGGTGAGGATCACATCGGCAAGCGGCACGGCATCTGCGAGATCGCCAGCCAGTGAAAATTCTGTTCTAGGGTGGATTTTGGCCAGGTCATCGCGCAGTTGCGCGGTCTTTTGTGGATCGCGCCCCCATACAGCGATTTGTGGCACGCGGCGCGACAATAGCAATGCCTCGACCTGCAACCGCGCCTGCATTCCAGTGCCGACGACCAATGCACTGGCGACATCCCGCGGAGCGAGCAGATCGGCAACCAAAGCGCCTGCAGCCGCAGTGCGATAATCCGAGATCAGATGATTGTCCTGCAAAATCGCGATAGGTTTGCAGGTGATGCTGTCAAACACAACGATCAATCCGCTGGAGGCCGGTTCGCCGCGATCGACAAGCACCTGCGACCAGCCCGCCATCTTGACGGTGAAGATCGGGCAATCTGGCAGGCAGGCGGATTTGACGTGAATGTCAGCCATGTCATTGGGGTGCAACACATAGACGGGCGCTTGCGCACTGCCATCCGAGAGGGCGCGAAAGGCGTCTTTTGCAGCGGGCAACAGGGCGGCAATGTCCAGATGCGGGGCAATATCTTCGGGTTGAAACATGGGGATCATGGGGCAACAACCTTTCCTTCACCGACAAAGGCAACCTGCCCTGCAACGGAGATATTTGCGATGCTATCAGGGGTGCCATAGGCCGTCACCTGCAACCGGCTGGGGCGACCCATGAAATGCCCTTGTTTAAGGGTCACTGGATCACCCGCTTTGATCAGCCCGTGTTTCAGCGCAAAGGCTCCGACCACCCCGGCCGCACTGCCGGTGGCGATGTCCTCGACGATGCCATCGTTGTTCCAATGCCGTCCTTCAAAGGTGTTTACATCAAACAGATAGGCAAATTCGGCCCCGACATCCGCCAGTTTTTGATCAAGATCAGCGATGGTGATCCGCGCATTCTCCAGCCCGGAGGTCAAAGGGATGACGAGATATTTTAGCCCGGTGGAAATCACCTCAAGCGGCAGATCGGCGATCTGTGCGGTGGTCAGATTGAACGCCTTGGCAAAGCCCGGTTTGGCGGTGGCGGGCAAGGCCGCGATGAAATCCGGGGTGCCTTGATCCAGCGTGCCGATGTATCTGCCATCTTCGACCTCGGTGGCAATTTTGACCACGCGTCCGCCGTTCAATCTGATTTTCCAGCTTTGCGGTGTGAGGCTGCCACTGGCGCGGTGCAACGTACAGGCCGCGCCGATCAGTGGGTGTCCGGCGAAGGGCAATTCTTCGATCAGATCAAAAACCCGTGCGGTGATTTGTCCTTGGTCTTGGCTGAGAAAAATAGATTCGAAATGCCGCATTTCCTGCGTCATACGCAGCATCTGTTCGGCGCTTAGCCCGGCGCAATCGGTAAAAACCGCAAGGCTGTTGCCCGCATAAGGGCGGTTTGCGAACACATCGCAATGCACAAAGTTGTAGTGGTCGGACGTCTGTGGCATAGCATACCTGCATAGTGGAGAATCTATATAGATGAATGACTATACGACTGCTGAAATCGAGTCAATCGCTGGCCCGTTGAAGGCCTTGGCGAATGAAAACCGCTTGCAGATCCTGCATTGGCTGGCCGATCCCGAGCGGTTTTTCCCGCCGCAAGTGGATGGCGATTTGGTGCAGGATGGCGTTTGTGTCGGTTTCATCACCGAGAAGATTGGCCTAAAACAGCCGACGGTGACCAATCATATGAAAATCCTGCAAGATGCCGGCCTTGTACGCAGCAAACGCATCAAGAACTGGGTGTTTTATCAATTGATCCAAGGCGCGGTTGCAAGCTGCCTTGAGGATGTCAGGCAGCTTGCCAAGGTGTAATACGCCGAGGGCTTAACCCTCTGCGGATGGGTCTTTGGGGTCGCAAATCTCGTACCAGGAGGGCTTTTCATTCACATGTTCATGAAAGCCATTTTTGATCGGCAGCTCATCATCAAACGCATTGGCCGAGATGGGAAAGCTGTCCTCCTCTGACAGGATTTCGCCAAGAGAGGTCCCGCAGGTTTTGCAAAAGCATCTGGGGTATTTATACGGCGCCTCAGGGACAAAAGCCTGAACGTTGTCTTTGCCTTTGATCCAGCTCAGGGTGTCTTTCTTCACAAAAACAATCGCGCTGGCCCCGGCCTTGCGGCACCGCGAACAATGGCAGGTGCCCATCATCGTCGGCGGCGAGTCCAATGCAAACTCGATGGCCCCGCAATAACAACTTCCTTTTAGCATCGCCTCTAATCCTATTCCAATGGCTGCAATGTGAGAACATTACGTGAACATTTATGATGCAGCAATATCAAACCGGAGAGGGAGAGGGCGTCAGTCAGCCGATCAGATGTGCGGGCCGTAGCAAGATGCTGGAAAGGGAATGGTTTGGTGGAGCATAGCGGGATCGAACCGCTGTCTCAGACTGTCCGCGCAGCGGACGGGCGTCAGTCAGCCGATCAGGTGTGCGGGCCGTAGCAAGATGCTGGAAAGGGAAGGGTTTGGTGGAGCATAGCGGGATCGAACCGCTGACCTCCTGCATGCCATGCAGGCGCTCTCCCAGCTGAGCTAATGCCCCATTCAGGTCAGTGACCTTAGTGGATGAGCCGGTAACTAGGCGCAAGCGAAGGCGGGATCAAGTGGAAAATCCACCTCCCGCCTTCGAATTTTAGGAATCGTCGTCGTCCGATGCCACGTCCGCAATATCGTCCAGCGGAACAGTGTCGCTATCGTCGTCGTCATCGTCCAGAATATCGTCATCCAGTTCCACATCGACGTCGTCATCATCGAGGATTGCATCCTCTTCGACTTCGGCTTCTTTGGCCTTGGCTGTAACGGCATCTTCGGCGTCTGCCGCGATCATCCGGGATTTGGATGCATCTACTTCCAGCGCCTCGCCGGTGTAGGGGCTGACGATCGGGTTCTTGTTCAGGTCATAGAAGCGCTTGCCCGTTGTGGGGCACAGGCGCTTCGTTCCCCATTCTTCTTTGGGCATGGAACACCCCTCTTCGAAATTTCGGTTGCGTATAGATGATTCCGGCCAAGTGCCATATGAGGGTGGGACTGTCAAAGGCTTTAGCCGACTGTTGCCAATTGGACCCTGTTGATGACCGACCCAATTCTGCCCGGCAATCCGCCAATTGTGCTGCTGATGCGGCGTTCTGCACAGGCAAAACGGATCTCGTTGCGGATTTCCCAATTGGACGGCCGGGTGACATTGACGATGCCCGCCAAGCTCGCGGAGGCAGAAGCGATGGCCTTTGCCCGCAGCAAAGAGGCATGGATTCGCAAACATCTTGAGGCTCGGGGCGAGGATGTACCTGTGGCACTGGGTGCTGAGGTGCCGGTGGGCGGACAGATGTTGCGAATCGTGTCGGGGCAGGGCCGGAGGGTGCAGATCGGACAAGCGGAGATCGCCGTGCCGGGTGCCCCTGATCGGGTCGCGGTGCGGCTTGGCGCGTATCTCAAAGAAGTGGCACGTGATCGGCTGGCAGGTGCATGCGATGACTATGCCGCCTTGCTGGGCAAAAGATATGGCCGGATCACCATGCGCGATACGCGGTCCCGTTGGGGCAGTTGCACCAGCGATGGTGCGTTGATGTTTTCGTGGCGCTTGATTATGGCGCCGCCAGAGGTGCTTGACTATGTCGCCGCACATGAGGTCGCGCATTTGGCCGAGATGAACCATTCTACCGCATTTTGGACGGGTGTTGAGCGGATCTATGGTGATTACCAAGCGCCGCGCAAATGGTTGCGACAACATGGCAGCGATCTGCACCGCTATCAGTTTTAAAGGACGCTATTTTGCCTGAAATTCGATCCGCCGCCGAGTATTCAACCGCCCAATTGCTTGACGTCACCAACGATGCCTTTTCGGACTACGCGGTTCCGATGAAGCAAACTCTGCAGGGGTTTGAAACGTTTCTGCGTCAGCGTGGCGTGGTCTTGCCCAGATCTTTTGTGATGGTTGAGGGTGATGAAATAGTGGCGCTTTGGCTTATCTCGGTGCGCGGCAAACGTGGATATTTAGCCAGCAGCGGCACCCGCCCTGCGTTTCGCGGGCGTGGGGTTGCGCGGGCCTTGGCGGAGCATTCCATGGCGGATCTTGCAGCCAATAGCGTAAACCATCTGCAGACAGAGGTTTTGCAAAGCAACACAGCGGCCTTCGCGCTTTATCAAAGCCTGGGGATGGTGATCCGGCGGCAATTGAACTGTTTTACCATTCCTGAGACACCTCTGGTCGAAGCGGGTCTGGCTGCTTTTGTGCCGGTGCAATGGTCCGATATTGCGCCAGATGCTGCTGCGCTGCACGATTGGCCGCCGTCATGGCAAAATGCGGCAGGCTCGCTCGTGGCGGCGGGGGAAAATTTGATGTGTCTGGCGCATTACGATGCGGGGCGGTTGGTGGCCTACGCTGCAGTCTATCGCGACACTGCTACCTTGGCACAGTTTGCCGTTGCGCCGGATCACCGCCGTCTGGGACTTGGACGGGCGATCATTGGCACGGTGCAGCGCGCGCTGCCGGATCGCGCCCTTCGGGTGATCAACGCACAACAAGACGATCTGGGGTTCGATACCTTTATGCAAGCGCTGAACGCCGAGCCGATCGTTCAGCAATTTGAGCTTTGCCGGGAGCTTTGACCTTTGCGGGATCAAGCGATTTTGAGCGCGGTGATCCCGGCAATGATCAGTGCAATCCCCGCCACCCGGATTGGAGTAAGCTGATCGCCAAACATGGCAACACCCAAAACCGCTGCGCCGACAACACCGATGCCGACCCAAACCGCATAGGCCGTGCCAAGCGGCAGATCCTTCATCGCAAGCGCCAGCAGCCAGAAACTGATCGCGGCGGCGATGGCTGTAATGGCGGAGGGCAAAATCACGGTAAATCCGTTTGATGCCTTAAGCGCGGCGGCCCAGACCACCTCAAAGAGGCCTGCAATCACCAGCAACAGCCATGCATTTCCCATCCCGCAATCTCCTTTGACTGAAAAACATGTTTGAGGCAAAGCTTAGTCAGGTGAACCTTGACCTACCAGCGCATTTGTGATCACAAATGCCAATGACCCTGACCGCCCGCCCTTCCGATGCAACTTCACCTGCCCATGACCGCCTGTATCGCGGTTTGCGGAGCCGGATCATGCATGGCGACTTGCCGCCCGGTCATGCGTTGACCCTGCGCGGGATTGGCAAGGAATATGAGGTCTCGATGACACCGGCCCGTGAGGCGGTGCGAAGGCTTGCGGCGGAGGGGGCGCTGACCATGTCAACTTCCGGACGGATCAGCACGCCAGAGCTTTCCAATGAACGCATCGAAGAGCTGGCCGCGTTGCGGGCGTTGATCGAGGTTGAGCTGGCCAGCCGCGCCTTGCCGCGTGCCCATATGGCGCTGATTGACCGAATGCAAACCATCAACAACGCCATCTCAGAGGCCGTCGCCCACCGCGATGCGGTCAGCTACATTCGCACCAATCTGGAATTTCACCGCACACTTTATCTGCGGGCGCAGGCCCCGGCGATGCTGGCGATGGCCGAAACGGTCTGGCTCCAGATGGGGCCAACGATGCGTGCGCTATATGGCCGTTTGCGCCGTACCGACCCGCCACAATTTCACCGTTTGATCATTGCGGCGCTCAAGGCTGGGGACGAACCTGGCTTGCGGCTCGCTGTGCGGTCTGACGTGACGCAGGGTCTGCGGATGCTGGCCAGTTAGCCAGCCACGCCTTTCTTGTCCGGCGGGGGCTTTGGCGTGATAGCGGTCCAGTTCTTGCCAGCAGACACAACGCAACTGATCCCATTTGGATGGCTGACCAATATGGTAAAGCTGTTCCCGCCTGGCGACGCCCAAACCTCAATCAATGAACGGGCATTCTGAAGGCCGGTTGCGGTGAGAGCCTCGTTAAACTGGGTGGTCAAACGGTCCACCAGATCGACACGCGGCGCACAGGTCATCGCCGCTGCTGGCGGGCCGGTTGCGACCATCCCGAACAGCAGGGCAGAGGTGAGAATACGTTTGTACATGATTTGCTCCTTTTCGCAGGCGAAGGAAGGAGCGCAGATCGCAAGAAGGGGTCTATGCTCCTTCACCTATTGATATGGGGGTCAGATAGGCCTGGTTCAAATCAAATGTGATCACAAATTTGAAACGCGGTGCAGGTCCGTCCACTTGACCACCCCCGCGCCATCGCGCAGTGTGCAGCCATGCGCATGTTCAGACATATCACCTATTATCGCCGCCCCATTTGATAGCGGCCCCTTTTCTTGCATTTTCAATATTTTGGCCGCCTTGTGCGGCTTTGTGCCGTGCAGGCCGCCCTTAGGAACAACAGATGTCATCCATCACCATCAGACCCGTGGCCGCCCCCGACCTTCCGGCTGTCCTTGAGATGATCAATGGGCTTGCGGCGCATCACGATGATACCGCCGCAGTGACCCTCGCCAGCCTTGAACGTGACGTGATGGGCGCCGCGCCCTGGCTTACCTTGCTGGTTGCCGAGCGGGACAAGGTGTTGCTGGGTTATGCCGCCCTATGCCCGATGGCGCAGTTGCAATTCGGGGTGCGCGGCATGGATTTGCATCATTTGTTTGTCAGCCCGCAGGCACGCGGTCTCGGGCTGAGCAAGCAATTGATTGATGCCAGTATGGCCGCAGCGAAGGATCAGGAGTGCCGCTATATGACCGTCGGCACCCATCCCGACAACGTCACCGCGCAGGGCATTTATCTGGCCGCCGGGTTTGAGCCGCTTGACGGGATCGGGCCACGCTTTCGGATCAAATTTGACTAACGGTCAAGCCGCCAGCCCTTTGCCGCCAATATCAAGATACTTGCGCCGCCGGTCCGCGATCAACGCCTTGCCATCCTTGCCGTCCAGCTCTTTGAGCATTTCGGTGATGGCGCCGCGCACCGCTTCGATGGTCTTTTCCGCATCGCGGTGCGCACCACCTTTGGGCTCTGGAATGATCCGGTCTGTCACGCCCAGCTTTTTGAGATCACTCGCCGTGAGCCGCATCGCCTCTGCCGCTTCGCGCATCTTTTCGCTGTCTTTCCACAGGATCGAGGCACAGCCTTCAGGGGTGATGACAGAATAGACCGAGTGTTCCAACATCGCGACCCGGTTCGCCGTGGCAAAGGCCACCGCGCCGCCAGAACCACCCTCGCCAATGATTACGCTGACCAATGGCACGCCGATCTGAAGACATTTCTCTGTGGATCGGGCAATCGCCTCAGACTGCCCGCGCTCTTCCGCACCTTTGCCGGGATAGGCGCCGGGGGTATCCACCAATGTCACCACTGGCAGGCCAAAGCGCCCTGCCAGTTCCAAGAGCCGCACAGCTTTGCGATATCCCTCGGGGCGGGCCATGCCGAAATTCCGTTCAATCCGGGATTTGGTATCATTGCCCTTTTCGTGACCGATCACCATCACCGGTTGGTCATTGAACCGCGCCAAACCGCCCATCACCGCCAGATCATCGGCAAAATTCCGGTCGCCTGCCAGCGGTGTGAACTCGGTGAACAACGCCTCGACGTAGTCCTTGCAATGGGGCCGCTCGGGGTGCCGCGCCACCTGGCATTTCCGCCAAGGGGTCAGATCGCTGTAAAGCTCCTCCAGAAGGGCGGCGGCCTTGGTATCAAGGGCCTTGGCCTCTTCGGTGATGTCCATCTCTTCATTCGCCCGCGCCAATGCGCGCAGTTCTTCCGCCTTGCCTTCAATTTCGGCCAAGGGTTTTTCGAAATCCAGATATTGGGTCATTGGGTGCTCCGGCTGTTTGCCATGATATATGGCGGGCATTTGGAGCATTTGCAACGCGCCGCGATGTGTTGATCACCCGCCAAGGCCCAGAACAGGATAAAGAGAGGCAATGAGCAAAGCCGCCATGGTCCAGTTAAATGCCCTGAGCCGCCCCGGATTGGTCAAGAACCGCGCCATCTGCTGGCCCAGAATGGTCCAGACGCCAACCGACGGCAGGTTAACCGTGGAAAAACACACTGCCGCTGCCAGCAACATCCAAGCGCCTTGATCGGCCACATAAACGGTAATCGCGGTCAGCGCCATCGCCCATGCTTTCGGGTTCACCCATTGGAAGGCAGCAGCCTGCAAAAACGTCATGGGCCGCCCCGCCGCGTTGCGCTTTTCAATGGGTGCAGCGTTGGCAATCTTCCACGCCAGATAGATCATATAGACCACGCTGGCGATCTTCAGCACGGTATAGCTGATTGGGTAAAGGTCAAATATTTGCACCAGCCCCATGCCCGTCAACAGCATCAGGATCAGAAACCCGATCGAAATGCCCAGCATATGAGGAATGGTCCGCAAAAATCCGTAGTTGGCCCCTGAAGCCATCAACATCAGGTTATTCGGTCCCGGCGTGGCGGAACTGACAAAGGCGAAAAGCGCGAGCGCGGGAATGACTTCGATATTCATAACGCAATGTTTGACAGATATTCCGCGCCGCGTAATTGTGAATTGAAGTTTTTCTCCGAAAGTTGAGCAATATATGTCGAAACTTGACCGTATATCCGACCAAATATTGCAAGAGCTGTCTCGCAATGGCCGGATCAGCAATATCGAACTCGCAGACAAAGTGGGCCTGTCACCCTCTGCCTGTCTGCGCCGAGTGCAGGATCTGGAAAAGCGCGGCGTGATCACCGGCTACCGCGCTGTTCTGGATCGCGCCGCACTGGGGGCAGGGTTTGTGGCCTATGTCGGAGTGGGTCTGAAAGACCATTCCAAAGCCAGCCAAGAGGCCTTTGAACGTGCGATTTCGCATGCCCCGGAAGTGCGCGAATGCCACAACATCACCGGCACAATCGAATACCTGCTGCGCGTCGAATGCGCGGACCTCAAAGCCTACAAAAGCTTCCACACCGACATGCTGGGCGCCTTGCCGCAAGTGAACGGAATCACATCCTATGTTGTGATGGGGTCTCCCAAAGACGAACGCGCCTGACCCCTCTTCATTTGGCCAGAAAACCTCCACGGGGGTCTGGGGGTGTGAAACCCCAGTAGCGACGTCGGGTCTGGGGCGTGAGTCCCATCATCAACTGCCAAAATCACCCGCGCCTGACAAAAAAGGCGGGGCAACGCCCCGCCTCGGTCGGATCGCTCAGGCGATCCGATGTATCAGCCTGCAATCATCTCGGACTGACGCACAATGACTTCGGCCTGCTTGATGCTGGCGATGTCGACCAAACGCCCCTTATAGACCGTCGCGCCCTCGCCATTGGCCTTGGCCTGTTCCATCGCAGCCAGAATTTCCCGCGCTTCGGCCACGGCTTCTTCGGATGGGGTAAACACTTCGTTGGCGATGCCGATCTGCTTTGGGTGAATGGCCCATTTGCCAACCATGCCCAGGGTCGCAGAACGGCGGGCCTGTGCGCGGTAGCCTTCATCATCCGAGAAATCGCCAAACGGGCCGTCCACGGGCAGCACGCCATGGGTCCGGCAGGCGGCAACAATCGCGGCTTGGGCCCAATGCCAGGGATCAGACCAATGCTTTTCGCCTTCCCGCAGCATGTAATAGTTTTCCTGCGTGCCGCCGATACCGGTGGTCTGCATCCCCATCGAGGCGGCAAAATCAGCGGCGCCAAGGCTCATCGCCTGCAAACGCGGTGAGCTGGCGGCAATTTCTTCGACATGCGCCACGCCCGCTGCGGATTCGATGATCACCTCAAAGGAGATCCGCTTGCTGCGCCCTTTGGCTGCTTCGATTGCGGTCACCAGGGCATCAACCGCATAGATGTCCGCCGCACAGCCGACCTTGGGGATCATGATCTGGTCAAGCCGTTCGCCGGCCTGTTCCATCAAATCCACAACATCGCGGTACCAATACGGCGTATCCAAACCGTTGATCCGCACTGAAAGCGTCTTGGTGCCCCAATCGTGCTCGCTGATCGCGGCAATCACGTTGGCCCGTGCGCTGTCTTTGTCCGAAGGGGCGACGCTGTCTTCGAGGTCAAGGTTGATAACATCCGCAGCAGAACTGGCCATCTTTTCAAAGATCGCCGGGCGTGATCCGGGGCCAAAAAGCTGGCAGCGGTTTGGGCGGGCCGGGGCGGCAGGTTGCAGGCGGAAAGACATGGGCGATTCCTTGCGGTAATATTGTTGCGTTTTCTCTGGGTTTAGCTGGTATTAAATTGCGCTGCGAGCTGCAAGAGTGTTTTCGCACGTGCAGCATTTGCAGCTGCGGCATGCAAAAATCTCGCGCCTGATCGTAGATGTGTGAGAGATTATCGCGCAGTTTTTGAAATTGACCGCAGACTCGCAAAGGATTTGCGGCAATCGTGCTTCAATATGTGCTGAAACTCAACGCTAGGAGACCGCCATGATCGAAACACCATATCTTCTTTTCCTCGGCGATGCACCGGACCAACTTGCCGCGAAAGTGGCACAGGGCATCAAAGACTGGCGGCCAGACAATGCCGTGGGCCAGTTCCGCATGGCGGGCTGCAAGGCGGATGTGGGTCTGAAAGATCTGACACTGGAAGAGGCCAAGGCCGCCGGTGCCAAGACGCTGGTGATCGGCGTGGCCAACCGGGGCGGCGTGATCTCTCAGGCTTGGAAAGAGGTGCTGATCGAGGCGCTGGGGATGGGTTTTGATCTGGCGTCCGGGCTGCACAATATGCTGCATGACGAAGGCGATCTTGTTGCGGCCTCGCAGGTGAACGGTTGCACCCTGCACGATGTGCGGGTGCCAAATGTGCAATATCCGATTGCCAACGGCATCAAGCGCAGTGGCAAACGGGTGCTCGCTGTTGGCACCGATTGTTCGGTCGGAAAAATGTACACGGCGCTGGCGCTGGATGAAGCGTTGCAGGAGCGCGGTGTGAACAGCACCTTCCGTGCCACAGGCCAGACCGGCATTCTGATCACAGGATCGGGTGTGCCGCTGGATGCAGTGATTGCCGACTTCATGGCCGGTGCGGTGGAGTATTTGACCCCTGACAATGACGAAGACCATTGGGACATCATCGAAGGGCAAGGCAGCCTGTTCCACGTTAGCTATTCCGGCGTAACCATGGCCCTTATCCATGGCGGTCAACCGGACGCTTTGATCATTTGCCATGAGCCCACACGCGAACACATGCGCGGTCTGCCGGAATACCAGCTGCCGACCATGCAAGCGGTGTCGGACATGGCGTTGACCTTGGCCAAAGTGGCCAATCCGGCCTGTAAGGTCGTGGGCATCTCCGTGAATACCCAACATATGCCCGAAGACGAGGCCAACGCCTATCTGGCGAAAGTCGAGGCAGACATGGGCCTGCCTGCGGTCGATCCATTCCGCCACGGGGCGGCGCGGCTGGCCGAAGCGCTGGAGGCATTGTAAGTCTGCATCAAGCCCCGCGCGGGGAATTGAGTTTTTTTGGCCAAATGAAGGAGCGGGTATGCGCATCGAAGTGACGCGGGACGTGTTTAAACTGGCGGAGGTGTTCACCATCTCGCGCGGATCGCGGACCGAGGCCAAGGTGCTGACCGTGCGATTGCATGCGGGCGGCGTGACAGGCTGGGGCGAATGTGTGCCCTATGCCCGTTACGGGGAAACCCTGGAAAGCGTCACCGCAGAGATCGAGGCGCTGCCTGGCGATATCACCCGTAGATCGCTTTACGATCTGTTGCCTGCGGGCGCGGCGCGCAATGCGGTGGATTGTGCGCTGTGGGATCTGGAGGCCAAGCAAGCCGGCAAGCGGGTTTGGGAATTGGCCGGTTTGGCGCAGCCGGGCCCGGAGATCACCGCCTATACGCTATCCTTGGCCAGCCCTGCGGAGATGCAGGTGCAGGCGGCCAAACATGCGCATCGGCCCTTGCTGAAGATCAAGCTGGGCACGCCCGATGACATGCCCCGGCTTGAGGCAGTGCGGGCCGGTGCGCCCAAATCAACCATTATCGTGGATGCCAATGAAGGTTGGTCCGCCGAGGTCTATGCCGATCTGGCACCGCATCTGGTCCGCCTTGGTGTGGCTTTGGTAGAGCAACCTTTGCCCGCGGGCGAGGATGACGCGCTCATTGGTCTGGACCGGCCTGTGCCGGTTTGCGCCGATGAAAGCGCCCATGATCGTGCCAGCCTGCCCAAGTTGAAGGGCAAATATGATGTGGTGAACGTCAAACTGGACAAAACCGGTGGCTTGACCGAGGCGCTGGCGCTGCGGGATGCCGCCCGCGCCGAAGGCTATGATGTGATGGTGGGGTGCATGGTTGGTTCATCGCTTGCCATGGCGCCCGCGACCCTCGTGGCGAAGGGCGCAACGATTGTAGACCTTGACGGCCCGCTTCTGTTGGCCGAAGACCGCGATGAACCTTTGATTTTTGACAAGGCCGGGGTGCATCCACCCGTGGCCGGACTTTGGGGCTAAGACATCATGCGGACAGTTTATGTAAACGGCGAATACCTGCCAGAGACCGAAGCCAGCATCTCCATCTTTGACCGCGGCTTCTTGATGGCGGACGGCGTTTATGAAGTGACGTCGGTGCTGGATGGCAAATTGATTGATTTTGACGGTCACGCCGTGCGGCTGAGCCGGTCCCTGAACGAGCTGGAGATGAACAACCCGATCAGCAAGGCGGATCTGCTGGAGGTGCACCGCGAATTGGTGCGTTTGAACGAGATTGAAGAGGGTTTGATCTATTTGCAGATCACGCGCGGATCGGATGGCGATCGGGATTTTGCTTTCCCTGACCCTGAAACAACCGTGCCGACCATTGTTTTGTTCACCCAGAACAAACCGGGTCTGGCCGACAGCCCTGCGGCCAAGCGTGGTGCCAAGATCATTTCGATTGATGACATCCGTTGGGGTCGCCGCGACATCAAAACAGTGCAGCTGCTTTATCCGTCGATGGGCAAGATGATGGCCAAGAAAGCGGGCTGTGATGATGCCTGGATGGTTGAGGACGGCTTTGTCACCGAAGGCACATCCAACAACGCCTATATCGTGAAGGGCAACAAAATCATCACCCGCGCCCTGAGCAATGACATCCTGCACGGGATCACCCGCGCGGCGGTTTTGCGATTTGCCCGAGAGGCGCAGATGGAAGTGGAAGAGCGTAACTTTACCATAGACGAGGCGAAGCAGGCGGATGAGGCGTTTACCACCTCGGCCAGTGCTTTTGTCATGCCGGTGGTCGAGATCGACGGTGTTGCACTGGGCGATGGTGCGCCGGGGCGTGTGGCGCCGCGTCTGCGTGAGATCTACCTTGATGAGATGCGCAAAGCTGCGATCTAAAACCGCGACAGAACAACCCCTGCCCCGACCAATGCCGCTGCGGCGAGGCGGGTCGGGGTGATGGCCTGCACGGCCAGACCAAAAAATCCGGCGGCGTCGATCAACAACGCCGCCGACAATTGCCCGAGGATCAATGCGGTGATCGTGGTCAATGCGCCAAGGGTTGGGATCGCCCAAAGTACCGTCCAGACATAAAATGCCCCCAGCGCCCCGCCGATGAGCAATACCGGTGGGGCCATTGTGATCCGTCCAAGCGATCCGATGTCGCCCGAAAGGCTCAGAACAGCGAGCAGCACCAGAAAGCCGACACCGAAAGATACGGCTGCGGCGGCGACACCGCTGCCGATGCTGCGGCCGAGGGCGGCGTTGATCGGGGTTTGCAAAGCAACTGCACAACCGGCGAGCGCGACAAGGCCAAGGGCAATCAGAGGGGTGTTCATAACGGGGTCTTTCGGTCAAAGAAGAAGGATCTGTCCCACTGAACCCCAAGAGGCCACCCAATGGCAAATCCCATCGACCGCGAGGCTTTGACCGCGATGACCGGCCAGATCTTGGCGCAATCAGAGTGGACCTTGGTCGATCAGGCGCGGATTGATGCCTTTGCTGAAGTGAGCGGGGATAGGCAGTTCCTGCACGTTGATCCGGCGCAGGCGGCGCAGACCGAATTTGGCGGCACGATTGCCCATGGCATGCTGACCCTGTCGATGATGTCTGGCATGGCGTTCGAGGCAATGCCGAAAGTCAAAGGGCAAAGCGCCTGCGTGAGTTACGGGTTTGATAAAGTGCGGTTTCTGGCGCCCGTGCCGGTTGGTGCGATGATCCGCGGGCAATTTACAGTGCAGGATGCCAAGGTCCGGGGGCGGGGCGATCTGATGGTGCGGGTCGGCGCGGAGGTGCAGGTGCAGGGGATGGACCGCCCCGCGCTGCGGGCGGAGTGGTTGTTGCTGTATTCGTTTTGAAAGGTGGCGGGGTGAACCCCGCCCTAGGCCTTGCCGACGTTTTCTGCGAATGCGGTTTTGAAGGCCTCTTGTTTTTCGGGTGATGCGTCGGTCTGATAGTTGGCCTTCCATTCTGCCATTGTCATCCCGTAATAGGTTTCCCGCGCCTCATCCTTGGTCATTTCGATGCCGCGCTCATTGGCCGCTTCCTGATACCAGCGGGACAGGCAGTTGCGGCAGAATCCGGCGAGATTCATCATGTCGATATTCTGCACATCGGTGCGGTCTTGCATCAGATGCTGCTGCAACCGGCGAAAGGCGGCGGCTTCAATTTCGAGCTTGGTTTGGTCGTCCATGACGGCTCCTAACTTCAGAGAATGCGTTTGGCGTAAGTGTCGCGTGCCATATCGCGGGGGTCAACGGTGAGCTGGCCGACCTGCGGCAATTGCGCGTCCAAGACCATTAGCATGTCCTGCGCCAAGGCCGCTTTGGTTGGGGTGTCGCGCCCGGTCAGCAGTTTGATTGTCAGATGGGCAAAGCTGTGGACCTTTCCCGCCATCCGTTGCTGGGCGCAGGGCAGGGCGCGCATTTTGATCGCCGCGGGGTCGGGAAATTCCGGATGATCGCTGGCGGCGGCAAAGAGCGCATCAAGCGTGTCAGAGATTTGATCGCCAGGAATGTCTGGTGAATGTTCAAGAATAAAATGCGGCATCTGTATTTCCTTTAAAGACCGGTGGCATCAAGGACTTCGGTCAGCATCGGGGCCAACCGTTTGGCCCAATGGTTTTGTCCGTCAGCATCCGAGACCAGATCATTGCGCAGCTCGATCAGGACATTTGGCCGCCCGTGTTGCAGCGCATGGCGGTCCACGGCATCGCCGGGCAAATGGCCTGAGTAGGGTTCATTGTCGCCCACGGTCAGGTCCGCCTCTTGACGGAGCCGATCCAGAAACGGATGCGCAAGCCGCGTGTCGCGGGCATAAAGGACACCGATTTCCCAAGGGCGTGGCGGGCGGCCGCGCAGTTGCGGGGTAAAGCTGTGCAAGGACAGGATCACCGTTCCGGGCCGCGCGGCAAGGCGGGTCAGGGCATCGTGATAGGGGCGGTAACACAGATCCAGCCGCCGTTCCCGTTCGTCCAGATCCGCGTGACGGTTGGCGGGAATGATCGTGCCGTCATAGAGCTTCATCAGCAAGGTTGGGTCGTCTTCACCGCGGTTCGGATCAATCACCAAACGCGAGAAGTTGGACATGATCACAGGCGCATTCAGCAACTTGCCAAGCGCCTTGCCAACTCCTGCGGTGCCCGGATCAAAGGCGATGTGGCGCGCCATATCCGCTGGATCAAGCCCCAGAGAACCACCGTTGATTTGGGGCGGCACAGTGTTGGCCGCATGGTCACAGGTGATCAGCCAGCGGGCGGGTCTGTCCTCTCCCTCGATGTGAAAAGGTTGATAGGTCATATTTGTGAAACCTTTGACTTGCATGACGGCATTCTATAAGCGCCTAAGCGACGTATTGTTATCGCTAACGAATTTTCTTTCTGTTGGCGGCTCTGCCAACCAACCAAATGAGGACGCACCATATGAAACGCCTGCGCAATGTAAAGATCGTGGCGACGCTGGGACCAGCATCAGACACTTACGACATGATCGAAACGCTGCACAAGGCGGGGGCGGATGTGTTCCGGCTCAATATGAGCCACGGCAGCCACGAAGAGATCCGCGAGAAACACACGATCATTCGCAAGGTTGAGGAAACAACCGGTAGCACCATCGGCATTCTGGCCGATTTGCAGGGGCCAAAGTTGCGTGTGGGCGTGTTTGCAGGTGACAGCGAACAATTGGACGAGGGCGCCAGCTTCCGACTGGACCTTGATCCGGCGGATGGGGATGCTTCACGGGTTTGCCTGCCGCATCCCGAGATTTTTGCCGCGCTTGAACCGGGTGCAAGCCTTTTGGTCAATGACGGCAAGATCCGCCTCAAGGTCACCGATTGCGGGGCCGATTATGCCAATTGCGAGGTGATCACCGGCGGTGTGATCTCTAACCGCAAAGGTGTGAACGTGCCGGATGTGGTGCTGCCGCTGGCGGCACTATCGGACAAGGATCGCGCGGATCTGGAATTTGTTTGCGGTCTGGGTGTGGATTGGCTTGCGCTCAGCTTTGTACAGCGCCCTGAAGATGTGGACGAAGCACGGGCTTTGGCACAGGGCCGCGCGGCGATTCTGTCGAAGATCGAGAAACCCTCTGCCGTGGACCGATTTGATGACATTCTCGCTGTAAGCGACGGCATCATGGTGGCGCGGGGCGATCTGGGTGTGGAACTGCCGGTGCAGAATGTGCCGCCGATCCAGAAACGTCTGGTGCGCAAATGCCGTGCGGCGGCCAAACCGGTGATCGTGGCCACGCAGATGCTGGAAAGCATGATCGAAAGCCCGATGCCGACCCGCGCCGAAGTGTCCGATGTGGCCACCGCAATCTATGAAGGCGCGGACGCCGTGATGTTGAGCGCGGAATCCGCAGCAGGGGATTATCCTGTGCAAGCGGTCCAGACGATGGACAACGTTGCAACCGAGGTTGAGCAAGACCCGACCTATACCCAGATCATCGAGGCCTCGCGCAAGGCCGACAGGATGACCGTCGCGGATGGCATTGTAGCCGCCGCCCGCGAGATCGCTGAAACCACCGATATCAAGGCGATCTGCTGTTTTACGCAAAGCGGGACAACCGCGTTGCTGACCGCCCGCGAGCGGCCCCGTGTGCCGATCATCGCTTTGACCCCGCTGGTGGGAACCGCGCGGCGTCTGGCGCTCAGCTGGGGCACCAATTGCGTGATCACCGGCGAATTGGAGCGCTTCAAAAGTGCGGTGGTGTCTGCCGCCAAAGCCGCCCGCAGCGAAGGCTTTGCCGGGCCGGAGGATCACATCGTGGTCACGGCGGGTGTGCCTTTCAACGTGCCGGGCAGCACAAACATCCTGCGCGTGGCACCTTGTGACGAAAGATTGATTTTTTCCTCTGATCCGGAGTAACCTACCCGCACAACGGGAGGAGAGGATGTCATGGAGCCGGATCTCGCACTTGTTTTGGGTGTAATCATCGCAGGTTTTTCTATCCCCTCTATTCTTTCGGCCATGTCTGACAGACGCGCACCGCGTGCCTCTGCGTTGACCATCCTGATCGGTGGCGGGCTGATCCTGTTTGCGGTCCAGTCACAGCCGGGCGGATATTCTCTGGGTGACGTGCCAGAGGTATTTAACAGGGTCTTCAACCGCTATTTGATCTGACCGTCGATACATGTCGGCGCGGTTGACATAGTCTTGCCTTGTTTGCGCTTTACGCGTTCTGCAATTGGTTGCAGTACAGGCGTAAATTACATGCATAGGTTATTTTGGTTTCTGGTTTTTTCGGTTCTGTCTGGTCCCACTGTTGCGGACCAAATATCAGGCGATCAACAGCGCGGGCTTGCCAAACTGGACAATGGGTCATTGATGCAGGCACAAACCAACCCCGCAACTTTGGTGAAAAGAACGTTGAACGCGTTTTTCAGTTTTGCGGTGAACGATGTCTTGACCCGGGATATTCTGGAGCAGCGTCACCGCGCCGAAATTTTGCGCCGCCGTGCGCATGTTCGGTCCGCCCTCTTTCGGTTTGATCTGGATGGCGACCATCTGGTGAGTGCTGCCGAGATCACGCAACAAGAGCCGGCGCTGAACCCGAGGGACCGGGCAGAGCTGGTCTGGCTCCGGTATGCCTTTGACGCCAACAAAGATGGGAATCTGTCCCAACCAGAGCTGATGGCGGCCGTTGACGCAGAAGTTGGGCAATTGAACATAGCCCGACTGCCCGGATCGCAGCTTTTACAATTTGACCTCAACGACGATGGGACGCTCACCGCGGAGGAAATCATTTCTGTGGTGGATCTGCTGCGCAGTGATGCCAAAGGCGAGCCAAAGGGAAAGAGCAACGACGCAAAGAAACCCAAGGTGCTGACTGCGGGCCAAAAGGAACGGGCCCGGCGCAGAGCGGAATATGACGCGCAGTTCGAAGCCAAGCGGGTTGCGCTGGCAGAAGCCGGTTTGCCTGAGATCTGCGGCTATCCGGCCAAGTCCGAAGAGGCGAGCTTGCATTGGTTGTCGGCGTTGCGCGGTGGCGCGATTTCGACAATTGCGATTGACGGTTTGCATCAGGGCACCACAGTTGTGCGGCTGCATGTCGAAAAGGGTGAGCAACCTCTCTACCTGATCGCAGGTGCGCAAACCCCTGTTATCTGGCAGTTCACCGGCGCGGTTGACCGGATTGAGCGGGTGATCACACGAAAGGGCAATGCGGTTTCCGGCCTTGACGGCAAACAGGTCCATTTTGCGCCTTCCGGCGTCTGCGTGCCCGGCCCATCAGATTTGGGGCAGGCGGTTGCACAACGGACGTTCCGAAGCACGCTTGAGATTGCCTTTGATCGGCAGCGGTTTGATGGAAAAACTTCCGAGTGGATGGGCAGCCGCACCTTTCCCAGTCATGAACGGATCATCCGCAAGGACCAGCTTGATACAGTGGACAAACCGATCCGCCGCAATGGCAAGGTCTATGAAATGGTGGATGGCACATTGCACGAGTTGGAGAATGACGAGGCCGCGCGGCGGCAGGTTCAGTACCAGTTCAATCGTGACTACCCTTATGGCGTGGTAGATATCGACCCGGAAAAGCTTGTTTTGCAGGGCAAAGCGCAGGCTTACTCGGTGCTCCCGCTTGAGGCAGGGCTGCTGCAGCTGTTGGATCAGGGGGTGCTGCGGGGGGATGCGGTGAATGTATTGGTGATTACCCGCCCGGTTGAAATGCTGCCCTCTGGGTTCAGGACGAATGGAGCCGATGGCAAGGGCCGCCGTTTCAATGTTGATCCTGAGGTTACGTTGAACATTGAGGCTGGCAATCTGAGTGATTATAACTATGAAAACCTGGAGACAGGTCGATGTGTGGACGGGGTGCCATGTGAAATGCTGCCCTCGTTGGAATGATCCGCCCGCCACCTCTTGCCAAAGCCGATACATGGGCCTATACGCCCCTCTCATCCCGTGCGACCGGCCCAAGAGGCATGCCGAGTCGCGCGATAACCGACCTAAGATAGGAGACGGAAATGCCCAAGATGAAGACGAAATCGAGCGCAAAAAAGCGCTTTAAGATCTCGGCGACCGGCAAGGTCATCGGCAGCCAGGCTGGCAAACAGCACGGCATGATCAAGCGGAGCAACAAATTCATCCGTAACGCACGTGGCACAACAGCTTTGTCTGAGCCCGATGCAAAGATCATCAAGGGCTTTATGCCCTACGCCCGCTGATAGAGGAGAGCTGAGATGTCCCGAGTTAAAGGTGGTACAGTAACCCACGCCCGTCACAAGAAGATCATCAAAGCCGCCAAAGGCTATTATGGTCGTCGTTCCAATGTCTTTAAGGTTGCCACGCAGGCGGTCGATAAGGCCAACCAATACGCCACGCGTGACCGTAAGAATCGCAAGCGGAATTTCCGCGCATTGTGGATCCAGCGGATCAACGCCGCCGTGCGTTCACATGACGAAGCGCTGACATACAGCCGTTTCATCAATGGCCTGAACATGGCCGGTATCGAAGTGGACCGTAAGGTTCTGGCCGATCTGGCCGTACATGAGCCCGAAGCCTTCGGTGCGATTGTAAAGCAAGCACAGGCTGCGCTGGCTGCCTAAGCTGGTTCAGATCTAGAATTGGAAAAGCCGCTCCGTTTGGAGCGGCTTTTTTTTTGTTTGTGCAAGTGGGCGTGTCTGGTCACGCCGCTTGACCGCCCAATGTGCCAGCCTGCCTGAGCCACTTTTCCGGCTGGCCCGGCTTGGGGTGGCTGGCCCCTGCAAAATAGCTGATCTTGGCCGGTTTGATGCCGATAAATTTCAAGATCTGGCCGCGCAGTTGGTGCAGCATGGCACCCCGGTACATCAGGCTCAAAAACCACTTTGGCGAATCCGAAGTGAGCAAAACCCGCCCCGTGCGCCCGCCAAGCATTGGCTTTGGCATGCTGCCCGGGGGCACGCGGGTGTCAAAGGCGCGGCCGGGCAGCAGAGTGCGGTCGAACAGGCCTTTCAGTTTGGCAGGCAGGCTGCCCCACCACATCGGGGTGGCAAGGACGAAGTGTTCGCACCATTCAAGATCGCTCATCACGGTTTCGAGGGCTGGTTCCAGCGGTTTGGACTTTTTGTAGCCTGCAAACTCGTAATCCATATCAAAGCTCA
This sequence comes from Sulfitobacter mediterraneus, assembly GCF_003054325.1. GTDB lineage: Bacteria > Pseudomonadota > Alphaproteobacteria > Rhodobacterales > Rhodobacteraceae > Sulfitobacter > Sulfitobacter mediterraneus. The sequence continues at coordinate 155,580 of NZ_QBKU01000001.1, read as the reverse complement.
GGTCGTGCAGATGCGTCAGGCGAACGTCATGGCCTGCGGCGCGGGCCGCTTTGACATAGCTATCGGCAAGCGCGTGGTTCAGTGAATTGTCAGCGGGGTGTCCGTTGAGGACAAAAATGCGTTTGGGCATGAGATTCTCCAATAAATGACCGTGGTCAATTTGTTAGATTTAAAAATGACCATGGTCAATAACTAATTTGACCACGGTCAAAAACCATGCCAAACAGACCCCATGAAAGACGCCATCCAACCCCGCACCCTGAAAACCCGTGCCAAACTGACCGGCGCTGCCGAAGCCCTGATCGCTGATCACGGCTATGATGCCCTGCGTGTGGACGAGGTGGTAAAGGCCGCCGGTGTTGCCAAGGGCACCTTCTTTGCGCATTTCAAGGACAAGGATGCGCTAATGGATCTGTTGATCGGGGCCAAGATTGACGGGCTTCTGGATGACCTGGAACGCCAGCCCGTGCCAGGCTCTACCGCAGATCTGATCGCGGCAATGGATCCGATGATGCGGTTCATGACCTGCGAGCGCTATGTGTTCGATGTGATCCTGCGCCACTCCGGGGCGGCGATGTCTGACCAAATCGGACCGATTGCAAACACCTTTGGCCGGCATCTGACCGTGGTCGCGGAATGGCTGCGTGACGGGCCGTTTCGGCGTGACATCTCCGCCCTGTTGATGGCCGAGGGGGTGCAGGCGTTTCTGGTGCAGGTGATGGCCCTGCATTTCTGTGCCATCCATTCGGATGTGGATATGCAGGACCGTTTGCAGGTCTATCTCGATGCCTGGCTGATGCCCAAAGGCTAATCCGGCGCTGCTCTCCCTTGTAATCAGCCGCGTATCTGCTAGCACGTCAGCGGACTTTGAAGGACGGGCGGACCATGGACGATCTCAAGCAAAAATACCTGAGCCAGATTGCAGATGCTGCGAATGAAGCGGCGCTTGAAGATATCCGGCTTGCTGCGGTTGGCAAAAAGGGCGAAGTGGCGCTGAAAATGCGCGAGTTGGGCAAGATGACTCCGGAAGAACGGCAAGTGGCCGGTCCCGCGCTGAACGCCCTCAAGGATGAGATCAACAGCGCCCTTGCCGCCAAAAAGGCCGCGCTGGGCGATGCCGCGCTGGATGAGCGTCTGCGCAGTGAATGGCTGGATGTGACATTGCCAACTCGCGCCCGCCGCGAAGGCAGCATTCACCCGGTCAGCCAGGTCACCGAAGAGTTGACCGCGATTTTTGCTGAAATGGGGTTCTCTGTCGCCGAAGGGCCGCGCATTGACACCGATTGGTACAACTTCGATGCGCTGAACATCCCCGGCCATCATCCGGCCCGCGCTGAGATGGACACGTTTTACATGAGCCGTGCCGAAGGCGACGACCGCCCGCCGCATGTCCTGCGCACCCACACCAGCCCCGTACAGATCCGCACGATGGAGGCCGAAGGCGCCCCGCTGCGCATTATTTGCCCCGGCGGTGTGTACCGTGCCGATTATGACCAGACCCACACACCGATGTTCCATCAGGTCGAAGGGCTGGCGATCGACAAAGATATTTCCATGGCCAACCTTAAATGGGTCTTGGAAGAATTCTTTGCTGCCTTCTTTGAGATTGACGGCATCAAGACCCGCTTTCGTGCATCGCATTTTCCCTTCACGGAGCCTTCTGCCGAGGTGGATATCCAGTGTTCCTGGGTCGATGGACAGCTGCGCATCGGCGAAGGCGACGGCTGGCTAGAGGTTCTGGGTTCCGGCATGGTGCATCCCAAGGTGCTGGCCGCTGGCGGGATTGATCCGAATGAATGGCAGGGCTTTGCCTTTGGTATGGGGATCGACCGGATTGCGATGCTGAAATACGGCATCCCCGATCTGCGGGCGTTCTTTGACAGCGATCTGCGCTGGCTGCGACACTACGGGTTCGCGAGTTTGGATCAGCCGAATCTGCACGGTGGGTTGTCTCGCTAAGGAAGGGCTTGTTGATCAGGCCTGCACGGAACCAAGGCTGCTTGCAGCCGCCGTGCCATCGCCTGCCGCACCACCGGGCTGGCGATTTGGTGAGGCTGGGCCCACCCTCGACAGGTTCCAGCAAAGCCGAAACATAAATTGTCAGAGACCGGCTGTTGCTTAACCGTCCTGCGGGCAGGCGATAGCACCGCTGGGCGGGCGACTTGCGCCTTTACAAATGTCTGTGCTTGATTTCGATCCAATAGGTGATGAAGAGTGATCGCGCACCCCAACGCGCGAGTCACAACATGCCCAATATTCTCATTGTCGATTCCAACCCCGCCGCCGCCAATGCCCCGATGAAAGAGGCGCAGGGCATGACCGTTGGCGAAAACTATGCGGCGGCACTGAGCGATTGTCGGGACGATCTGAGTTTCACGATTGTCGCCCCCTATGACGGAGCGGACTTACCGTCGCTGGATGGATTTGATGGCGTGGTTTTCACGGGCTCCAGCGTGGAGTTGAACACCGACGATGACCGCGCGGCACCGGTGGCCGATGCGATGCGCAAGGTGTTTGCTCAAGGTCTGCCGACGCTTGGCTCGTGCAACGGAATGCAACTGGCGGCAAGCGTGCTGGGGGGTACTTCCGATGCATCGCCAAATGGCCGCGAGGATGGGCTGGCCAAAGGGGTTTGCATGACCGAAGCAGGACGGGATCATCCGCTGCTCAAGGGGCGCGAGGATGGTTTTGCCGTGCCCTGTGTGCATCGCGATGAGGTCAGACAACTGCCCGAGGGGGCGGTTTTGTTGGCGGGCAATGATCATTCCGGCGTGCAGGCCTTTGCCTATGAGCGGAACGGCGTGAAATTCTGGGGGATGCAGTATCACCCCGAGCTTGATCCGCAAAACCTCGGGCCAAGTCTGGGTCGGATGGACCTGCTTTCGACGCAGGAAGCGCAAGATCTGGAAATGGCTGAGCGGGATCCCGCAGCGGCAGAGCGCCTTGGCGTGCGGGTCAGCGACATGAACCCACAAACGCGCATGACGGAACTGCGCAATTGGCTGGCGTCATTGTGAAGTGACATTCCGGCGCAGGCGGCGTTCCTTGGCAGGATGATTTTGCGCCTTTTGTTGTTTCTCAATACCGTGTTGTTCACCGCCGCCATGGGCCCGTGGCAGGACTGCGAAGGCGCAAAGGCCTGCGATCTGGACGGGCGATCCTATCACATCCGTGTGCCGGATGATTGGGACGGCGATACTGCGCTGCCGGTGCTGCTGCATTTTCACGGCTGGGGACGGCAGGGCGATTTGATTGTCAAACATCAACGGATTTCTGGCCATACCCGCAGACGCGGCGTGTTGCTGATTGCACCCAATGGCCAGGGCCGCACATGGGATTTCTGGGATCAAGGCAGCGCCGATGTGCCGTTTGCCGCCGCCGTGATCGAAGATGTGGCCAAGCGGTTTCCGATAGATCGCGATCAGATATTTGTCTCGGGCTATTCCTACGGCGCTGCGATGGCGTGGCGCTATGCCTGTGAGAACGGTGATGGAGTGGCCGGTCTTTTGGCGGTGTCTGGCACGTTGCGCCAAACCGAGCATTGCCCGCAGGCCCCCAAACATATCCGCCATGTACATGGGTTTGCCGATACGGTGATGGATTTCCCGATGGGGGCGGGCGGGGATGTGACCTATCCGGTGGCCCTGTGGCGCAGGGCGCTGGGCTGCGGTGCGGGCCGCCGCTTACCCGAGTGGCAGGTTGTCAGCTTTCTGAGCTTTGAACGTTGGCACTGGGACAACTGTGATGGCGGCCATACCGTGACGCTGGATCTGCATTCGGGTGGGCATTTCATCCCCCATGGCTGGATTGGCTGGCAATTGGATCAATTGATGGGGCGTGTGCCGCAGTATCCTTAGATGCATTGAAACCTTGCGCATTTGACGATACCGAAGCCACAAGCGTTTGCACGAGGAACTGACCGATGAAATTCACCCTGTCCTGGCTGAAAGAACATCTCGATACCACCGCTTCGGTGGATGAAATCACCTATGCCCTGACCGATCTGGGCCTTGAGGTCGAAGGCGTTGAGGATCGCGGTGCGCGGCTGGCCGAATTTACACTGGGTTTTGTGAAGTCAGCGGAAAAGCATCCCGATGCGGATCGCCTGCGTGTATGTCAGGTCGAGACCGACGAAGGTGTGCAACAGATCATCTGCGGTGCGCCCAACGCCCGCGAAGGCATCACCGTGGTGATCGCCAAGCCGGGCGTCTATGTGCCGGGCATCGACACGACCATCGGCGTTGGCAAAATTCGCGGCATCGAAAGCTTTGGCATGATGGCCTCCGAACGGGAGCTGGAGCTGAGCGAAGAACATGATGGCATCATCGAACTGCCGTCCGGTGCGGTGGGTGATCGGTTTGTGGATTGGCTGGCCGAGAATGACCCGGCCAAAGTTGATCCGGTGATCGAAATTGCGATTACCCCGAACCGCCCTGATGCGCTGGGCGTGCGCGGCATTGCCCGCGATCTGGCGGCCCGCGGTCTTGGCACGCTGAGGCCCCGCGAGGTGCCCGCTGTCGAAGGGCAGTTCCCCTGCCCAATCTCCGTGACCATTGATGACGACACGCTGGACGCTTGCCCGGTCTTTTATGGCCGTCTGATCAAAGGCGTGAAAAACGGGCCAAGCCCGGCATGGCTGCAAGACAAATTGCGGGCCATTGGCTTACGTCCGATCTCGTTTCTCGTCGATGTGACCAACTATTTCACCTATGATCGCAATCGCCCGCTGCACGTGTTTGATGCCGATAAGGTTTCAGGCGGCACCTTGCGTATTCACCGCGCCAAGGGCGGCGAAACACTGGTTGCGCTGGATGAAAAAGAATACACCCTTGAGCCGGAGATGATCGTCATCTCAGACGCCGAAGGTGTAGAAAGCCTTGGCGGGATCATGGGTGGCGCGGCGTCCGGCTGTTCCGAAGAGACCGTCAATGTGTTCCTTGAAGCGGCCTATTTCGATCCGATCCGCACCGCCTATACGGGCCGGGCGCTTAAGATCAATTCGGACGCACGTTACCGGTTTGAGCGCGGGATTGACCCTGAGTGGACCCCTTACGGCATAGAACACGCCACGCAGTTGATCCTTGATCACGCGGGCGGCGAAGCCTCCGACGTGGTGGTCGCAGGCAAGATCCCCGACACCGCACGCGCCTATAAACTGGATGCCGCGCGGGTGCAGTCGCTGGTTGGCATGACCATCCCCGAAAGTGATCAGCGCCAGACGCTGACAGCGCTTGGTTTCCGCCTTGAGGGCAATATGGCCCATGTGCCAAGCTGGCGCCCCGATGTGCAGGGCGAGGCCGATTTGGTGGAAGAAGTGGCACGGATCGCCTCTCTGACCCAGCTTGAAGGCCGGCCATTGCCGCGTTTGTCCGAAGGTGTGCCACGTCCGATCCTGTCGCCGATGCAGCGCCGGATTGGCGCGGCCCGGCGGACATGCGCCGCGCTCGGGTTCAATGAATGCATCAGCTACAGCTTTATTGATCAGGCTTCTGCCGCGCTCTTTGGTGGCGGGACTGATGACACCCGTCTGGAAAACCCGATCTCTTCGGACATGAGCCACATGCGCCCCGCCTTGTTGCCCGGTCTGTTGCAGGCCGCAGCCCGCAATCAGGCGCGTGGTTTTGCCGATATGGCCCTCTTTGAGGTTGGACCGGCCTTTCACGGCGGTGAGCCGGGAGAGCAACATATGCTGGTTTCCGGTCTGATCGTCGGGCGCACTGGGCCCAAGGATGTGCATGGCGCCTCGCGTCCCGTGGATGTGTTCGACGTCAAAGCAGATGCCGAGGCGGTTCTGGCTGCAATGGGGGCGCCTGCCAAAGTGCAGATCATGAGAGGCGCGGCGGACTGGTGGCATCCGGGACGGCACGGCAAGATATGCCTTGGCCCGAAAAAGGTGCTTGGGGTTTATGGGGAACTGCACCCGCGTGTTCTGGCCGCGATGGATGTCAAAGGCCCTGCAATGGCCTTTACGCTTTGGCCGGGCGAAGTGCCTTTGCCCCGCAAATCCGGCGCGACACGGGCCGCCCTCCAGATCAGTGATCTGCAAGCGGTTGAACGTGATTTTGCCTTTGTCGTGGACGCGGATGTAGAGGCGCTGACGCTGGTCAACGCTGCCAAAGGGGCGGACAAGGCACTGATCGAAGAGGTCCGTGTCTTTGATGAATTCATCGGCGGTAGCCTCGGTGAGGGTAAAAAATCGCTGGCCATCACAGTGCGCCTGCAACCCAGCGACAAAACGTTGAAGGACGCAGACATCGAAGCGGTGGGTGCCAAGGTGATCGAAAAGGTCACCAAGGCGACCGGCGGCGTGCTGCGCGGCTGAACAGGAGGGGCTTAGATGCTCAAGGTTTATCTTTCCGGCGAAATCCACACCGACTGGCGCGAGCAGATCATCGCTGGGGCGCAGGGGCTGGACGTCAGTTTTGACAGCCCGGTCACCGATCACGCGGCCAGCGATGATTGCGGTGTTGCGATCCTGGGCGCAGAGCCGGACAAGTTTTGGCATGACCGCAAAGGCGCACAGATCAACGCAATCCGCACCCGCAAGGGCATTGCAGATGCGGATGTTGTCGTCGTGCGCTTTGGCGATCAGTACAAACAGTGGAACGCAGCATTTGATGCGGGCTATGCCGCTGCTTTGGGTAAATCACTGATCATCCTGCATGGCCCGGATCACGCCCATGCGTTGAAAGAGGTTGACGCTGCGGCCTTGGCCGTGACGCAGGAGCCGGAACAGGTTGTCCAGATCCTGCGCTATGTTTTGACGGGCGCTTTGCCCGGCTAGGCTCAGTCGCGCGGCGGTGTGACCAATCCGGTTTGCACCGCTGGACGCGCCTCAAACCGTTTGAGGTAATCAACCAGATTGCCGTGCTCTTCCCAGCCGATGGCCTCTTTCGCGCCGTAGAAATCCAGCGCCCGCAGCCATGGGGCGATGGCGATATCGGCGATTGAAAATTCTGATCCGGTGATCCATTCCTTGCCAGCCAGCTCAAGGTTCAGCACGTTGAGCAGCCGCTTGCCCTCGTTCAGGTAGCGTTCCATCGGGCGTTTGTCTTCCCATTCGGAACCGGCGAATTTGTAGAAGAATCCAAGCTGTCCAAGCATCGGGCCAAGGCCGCCCATCTGGAACATCACCCATTGGATGATCTGCGCCCGCTCAGTGGCGTTGTTCCCCAGCAGCTTGCCGGATTTCTCGGCCAGATAGATCAGGATCGCACCGGATTCGAATAGGCCAATCGGCGTGCCATCCGGGCCGTTTGGATCAATAATCGCGGGGATTTTGTTGTTGGGGTTCAGCGACAGAAATTCCGGGCTTTTGACATCTGCATCGGCAAGCGTGACCAGGTGCGCCTCATAAGGGATACCCATTTCCTCAAGTGCGATGGACGCTTTGACACCGTTTGGTGTGGGAAAGGAATAAAGCTGCAGCACATCGGGGTTCTGCGCAGGCCATTTCTTGGTGATCGGGAAGGCGGAGAGATCGGTCATGAGAGGTTCCTTTTTTGGTATGGGTAAGAGGTAGGGATTTTTCCCCGCAAATACAGAGTTTGGTCTGTGCATGTTTGTGATAACAATTGTGCAGCGGTGAACCGTTTGGTGCGAATATCAAGCCGCATATGAAAAAAGGGACGGAAAATGCTTCAAGAATTCAAAGACTTCATTGCCAAAGGCAATGTTATGGACATGGCGGTTGGTATCATCATCGGTGCTGCCTTTACCGCGATTGTCAAATCCTTGGTCAGTGATCTGATCAACCCGATCATCGGTTTGTTCACCGGCGGTGTGGATTTCACCAACAAATACGCTGTGCTGGCGGGCGAGGTTGCTCAAGGCGCATCGCTTGAGGCCGCACGAGAAGCGGGCGCGTCAGTGTTTGCTTATGGTTCCTTCATCATGGCTGTGATCAACTTCCTGATCATCGCTTATGTGGTATTCCTGTTGGTCAAATCCGTGAACAAGGCCAAAGCGGCAGCAGAAAAGCCCGAAGAGGTTGCGCCCGAGGTGCCGACAGGCCCATCCGAGCTGGATGTCTTGCTTGAGATCCGGGATTCCTTGGCCAAAGCCAAGTAATCAACCTGTCCAACCAAAACAGAAAGGCCCGCCGTTTGGCGGGCCTTTTTTCGTTGGTGCGGGCCTAGAGCAGAAAAATATTGGATTCGCCCGCATTCTGGCGCATCGCACGCACATCCGCGATCTCAGGGTCGGTGTTCCAGGCCTCGGCGGCTTCGCAGCTGGGGAAGGTCAGCAGCACGATAATCTGCGGAACAGGGCCATCGCCTTCAATCTGTTTGGGGGCGGGGCTGACGTGCAGGGCAGTGACCCCATGCTTTTCCATCGCGGGGCCTGCGGCCTCGCGGTAGCGGGCCATCATATCGGGGTTGGTGACGTTCAGGGTGACAACGGCGTAGGCGGTCATGGTCTTTCTCCTTTGTTGATAGTCGAAAAATAGGCGTTGCATGGGTGTGCGAAAACCGCGCAAGGTTGCGGAATGGATGTGCGATAATGATCGGATTGCCTATGCCCCTAGATTGGAACGATTTGAGGTTTGTACTGGAAACCGTGCGCCAAGGCGGGATCAGCGGCGCGGCGCGGGCGTTGCGGGTCAATCATGCGACAGTTGCGCGGCGGATTACCGCGGCGGAGGCGGCAATGGGTACACGCCTGTTTGACCGTCATGCCAGTGGCTATCGGCCGACCGAGGCAGGATTGGAAGCGGCCCGCAGTGCCGAGCAAATGGAAGCAGCCAGCCATGATCTGGGCCGCAGGATCGGGGCCAAAGATCAGGCGCTCAGCGGATCATTGACCATCACCGCGCCGCAGCTGTTGTTTGAGCGGGCGCTTGCCCCGATCCTGCGCCAGTTTGCAGATCGTTATCCGGCGATTGAACTCAAGGTGCTGGCGGCAAACCGCGAATTGAACCTATCGCGGATGGAGGCAGACGTCGCCTTTCGCATCTCTGACACGCCGGGCGATACGCTTGTGGGCCGCCGGGTTACGGCGCAGAACGCGACGGTTTATGTAGGCAGGGACCAGGCGGCGCGCCTCCGCGATGATCCGGCTTTGCCGCTGGATTGGGTGCGTTTTGCCCATTGGCCGGGACCACCCGAGGTGATCAAACAGAACTGGCCGAACCGGCGGGTGCGGATGACGGTTGATGATATGTACGCGGCGATTGCAGCGGTGCGCGAGAATATCGGGGCGACGCGGATGCCCTGTTTTCTGGGCGATCCTGATCCGCTGATGGAGCGGCTGCCAAATGTGCCCTTGCTGCCCTATCGGTCGCTTTGGGTGCTGGCGCATCCGGATCTGGCAAAATCAGCGAAAGTGTCCGCCTTTACCGATTTTGCTGCACGTGAGTTTGCGGCGCTGCGCCCCCTGTTTGAGGGCGCAGCAGCCTGATCAGCTGGCGATGGCTTCATCGGCTGTGATGCAATCCATGCCAAGCGCCTCGCCCACGGCGGCATAGGTCAATTGACCGGCATGCACGTTCAGTCCTGCCTTGAGATGGGCATCATCCTTGCAGGCCTGACGCCAGCCTTTGTTGGCCAGGTTCAGCATGAAGGGCATCGTGGCATTGCCAAGGGCGATGGTCGATGTGCGTGCCACGGCGCCGGGCATGTTGGCCACGCAGTAGTGCATGATCCCGTCCACGTCATAGACCGGATCTTGGTGCGTGGTTGCCTTGGAGGTTTCAAAGCAACCGCCTTGGTCAATTGCAACGTCAACGAGCGCTGCGCCGGGCTTGAGCTCGGACAGCTGGGCGCGGCTGATCAGCTTGGGTGCAGCTGCGCCCGGGATCAGGACTGCACCGATGATCATATCCGCCTCACGGGCCAGTTCGATGGTGTTCTGCGCTGAGGCATAAGACGTTTTGAAAGTGCCACCATAGACATCATCCAAATAACGCATCCGGGGCAGGGATCGGTCCAACACGGTCACATCCGCGCCCATACCGGCCGCGATGCGGGCCGCATGGGTGCCAACAACACCGCCGCCGATGACCATGACCCGCGCCGGGCCAACACCGGGCACGCCGCCCATCAACACGCCGCGACCGCCATTGGCCTTTTGCAACGTCCATGCACCAACCTGCGGTGCAAGGCGGCCTGCGACTTCTGACATCGGGGCAAGCAGGGGCAGACCGCCATTGCGGTCGGTCACGGTTTCATAGGCAATAGCCGTACAGCCGGAGGCAAGCAGATCTTTGGTTTGCTCTGGGTCGGGCGCAAGGTGCAGATAGGTGAACAGCAACTGACCTTCGCGCAGCATCTTGCGTTCGCCAGCCTGCGGCTCCTTGACCTTTACGATCATGTCCGCTTGGGCAAAGACCTCTTCTGCGGTGGCGATGATCTTGGCGCCTGCGGCCTCATAGGCAGCATCGTCAAAGCCTGCGCCAATGCCAGCGCCGGATTGCACGATCACATCGTGGCCGTTGTTCACGGCTTCCAAAGCCGCGCTTGGCGTCAGACCGACGCGGAATTCCTGGGGTTTGATCTCTGTTGGGCAGCCGATTTTCATGGTGATGACCTCTTGTTTGTAAATTGCCCGATATTTAGGCGATCTGCCGTGCAAAGAGGCACGAATAACCATGGCCAGAATGGTGTGAGATGGGATAGTCTTGCGCAGATTGCCACGCATACGCGAAAGTTTTGCGCAAATGAGCCTTGATGAGATTGATCGACGTATCCTAAAGGCGCTTCAGCGCAATGGACGGATGTCCAACGCAGAGCTGTCCGAAGACGTGCATCTGTCCCCCTCTGCCTGCCACCGCCGGGTGCAGCGGATGGAGAAGGAGGGATATATCCGTGATTATGTCGCCTTACTGGACCCACGTAAACTGGGTGTACCGACAACCGTCTTTGTCGAAATTACTCTGCGCGGCCAGGCGGACGAGATTTTGGACGCTTTTGAGAAATCCGTGGCCCGTATTCCCGATGTTCTGGAATGCCATTTGATGGCGGGGTCGGCGGATTACCTGCTTAAGGTTGTTGCAGAGAACACAGAGGATTTTGCCCGCATCCACAGGCAATATCTGGCCCGGCTGCCCGGTGTCGGGCAAATGCAATCAAGCTTTGCCTTGAGGACGGTGTGTAAAACCACCGCTTTGCCTGTCTAACTGCCTGACCCTAGGTCTCCTCCGCTTATTTCGGTAGCCAAGGGATTTGGAGGGCGGTAAATACGTCTTTGGACGTACCATGCTGACCCGTTGAACATGTCATGCGCCAAGTCGGTCGTCCGCTCCGGATAACAAGGACAGTGCGAATGCCCCTGAACTTCGAAGCAATTTTGATGGATGCGCCCGTACCAATGATGGTGCTGGACCGGCAGTTGAAATTTGTCATGGCCAACGATGCCTATCTTGCGATGGTGTCAAAGGCTAAGGACGAATTGATAGGCCGATACGTTTTTGACGTCTTCCCGGAAGAGCCTGACCGCGTTGAAGCCATGGTTGAGATTTTCCAGAAAGTCTTTGAAGGCGAGCGGCCCGTGTTCAAGGAAATACCTTTCACGCTTGAGGTGGATGGTAAGCAGGTCGAGCATTGGTGGACGGCCTCCCATGCGCCTGTGCCGGGGGCGGACGGGTCCATCAAATATCTTGTCCAATACAGCGAGAACGTCACCGAACAGGTGCAATTGCGTGCGTTAAAAGACGCGATGCTGGGAGAAATGCAGCACCGCATTGGCAACTTCTTTGCCGTGGTGGGCGCAATTGGTCGGCAGGTGGCTCGTAGTGCGGCGGATGTGCCTGACTTTATGGATCGCTTCAGCAGCCGGCTTGAGTCGTTCTTTACCATTCAAAAACAGTTGATGCCCGGTAGTGATCAACGGGATAGCCTGCACTCGGTGATCGACGAACAGCTTGAGGTTTATGCCGCTTCGGCCAGTGACCGGATTGCGAAATCCGGCCCCGCCGTGCCGCTTTCTCCGGTCGAGGCGCAGGCAATTTCGATGGCGGTGCATGAGCTGAGCACAAATTCGCTTAAATACGGCGCGATCCGTAATCCTGATGGCAAGCTTGAGATTTCATGGGCGGTGGATGCGCAAAACAATGTCGCGCTCACATGGTACGAGATCGGTGTCGGCACGTCAGATGGCACTGCGCAAACCGGTTATGGCACGATGCTTTTGACGACCATCCTGCCACGGCAATTGCATGGCGTAGGCAAACGGCATTTTGACGGTGATACCTTCCGCTATGAGCTGACGATCAACCGACCTGATTGAAGCGAACCTCTGCCTGAGCGGACAAAGAAAAACCCCCGCAACCACAAAGGCGCGGGGGTTCTAATTCTCAGCCAATGCTGAGGATGACTTACATCATCCCTTCGCGTTGTGCTTTTTTGCGTGCCAGTTTACGGGCACGACGGATCGCTTCAGCTTTCTCGCGCGCTTTTTTCTCGGACGGCTTCTCGAAATGTTGCTTGAGCTTCATTTCACGGAAAACGCCTTCGCGCTGGAGCTTTTTCTTCAGAGCCCGAAGGGCCTGATCGACATTGTTGTCGCGAACACTAACCTGCATGTGGTTGTCACCACCTTTCTAGGATAAAGTTGCAATGATTTGCAGGAAACCGGCCTATAGCAAGCTCATCTGGGTTTGTCGAGTCTTTCATCCCTGCACAAAAAGGAGCCCGCAATGACCGATCCACAGCCAGAGCCAAAGACCCAATTGTTAAATGCTGCCCTTGATCATGTGCCCTTTGATGGTTGGTCAGAAGCGTCATTTGCCGCTGCCGTGAAAGACAGCGGTGTTGATCCGACCGTGGCGCGGGCGATCTGTCCGCGCGGTGCAGTTGATCTGGCGGTGGCCTATCATCATCGCGGTGATGCGGTGATGTTGGAGCGTTTGCAAAACGAAGATCTGGATGCCCTGCGGTTTCGCGACCGGATCGCGCGTGCAGTGCAGTTGCGGCTGGAGGTGGCCACCGACAAAGAGGTCGTGCGCCGTGGCACCACGCTGTTTTCGCTGCCGCATCATGCACCCGAAGGGGCCAAACTGGTCTGGGGGACATGTGATGCGATCTGGACCGCGCTGGGCGACACGTCCGAAGATGTGAATTGGTACACCAAGCGGGCCACGCTGTCGGGGGTCTATTCCTCGACATTGCTGTTCTGGCTGGGCGACACCAGTGAGGGGCATCAGGCCACTTGGGATTTCCTTGACCGGCGCATCGACAACGTCATGCAGATCGAAAAGGTCAAAGCACAGGTGCGGAAAAGTCCGACACTCAGCAAATTGTTGGCCGGTCCAAACTGGGTTCTGGGCCAGATCAAAGCGCCCACACGGTTTCCCAAGGGCGATTTGCCCGGATCATGGACCGCGCCGCGCGATTAGGCCCCGACCCATGGCGCGTGGCCCGCTTTACTTCGGGCCGCGACCTGTTAGGCAGTGCGCCAGTGAACAGCCGGCCCTAGATCCCTATGACTGACCCCAGCGCGCATCTGATAGATATGCAGGCCATCGGCTTTACCCCCGAAGGCAAGCCGGTGTTGGCGGATATTGATCTGCGCAGCAACGCCCGCCGCATTGGCGTGGTTGGGCGCAACGGGTCTGGCAAGACCACTTTGGCGCGGATCATGGCCGGATTGATCGAGCCAGACGCAGGGCAGGTGCGTGTTGCAGGCATTCAGGTGGCCAAGGACCGCAAGGCGGCGCTGGGTGTGATTGGGATATTGTTCCAGAACCCCGACCACCAGATTATTTTTCCCACGGTCGAAGAAGAGCTTGCCTTTGGTCTGCTTCAGCAAGGCCATCCCAAAGAAGAGGCTGGTCGGATCGTGGCGGATACCCTTTCCAGTTTCGGCAAAAGCCATTGGGCCAAGGCCGCAATCCATCAGTTGTCGCAGGGCCAAAGGCAGCTTGTGTGCCTGATGTCCGTGCTGGCCATGCGCCCCAAGGTGATTATTCTCGATGAGCCGTTTGCCGGTCTAGACATCCCGACAACCTTGCAATTGCAGCGGACCTTGGATGCCATTGATCTGACGCTGGTCCACATCACCCACGATCCCGCCGTGCTGGCCGGATACGACGAGGTGCTTTGGATTGATCAAGGCAAAACCGAAATGATTGGTGGTGCCGCGCAGGTGTTGCCTGCCTTTCAGGACCGTATGACCCAGATCGGAGCGGGTGATGATCTCTCTGACCTCACCGGTTGAAACGCGGGCACATGGCTGGCCTGCAGGGGCCAAGCTGGCCGGGCTATGCGGCGCGACGATGGTGCTTTTTGCGATCAAGGGGCTGAATTGGCACCTTGGGTTTCTTGTGGCGACGTTGGTCATATATGCGATGCCGGGGCGGCAATTCTTTCAAGGCGGCATGCGGCGTTTGCGGGTGCTCTGGCCGTTTGCAGCGATTATCCTGCTTTGGCACTTATTCACGAATGATTTGGCCAGCGGCGCGGTGATCGTATTGCGGATGATCACTGCCGTTGGTTTGGCAAACCTGGTCACAATGACCACCAAACTCAGCGATATGATTGTGGTTGTGCGCTGGCTCTGCGCTCCTCTGCGCCGGTTTGGTGTGCAAACACGCAGTGTCGAACTTGCCATTGCCTTGGTCGTCCGCTTCACGCCGATACTGGCGCAAAAAGGCCAGACACTTGCGCTGGCTTGGAAGGCCCGCGCCGCACGGCGTTTGGGCTGGCGTGTGATCACACCCTTTGCGGTTCTGGCCATTGATGATGCCGAACATGTCGCCGAAGCCCTGCGGGCGCGGGGCGGGCTATGACGCAATAGCGGTTGACCTTACCGGGCCAGCGCCCTACCGCTGCGCCCAACATGCACTAAAATGCAAATGACAGGATTGATATGGAACGTTCCCTCACGCTTATCGCCCTTTTCGCCGCGCTGATCGCGGCCCTGGGCCTGGTCCCGAAATTCGACCTCGCCTTTGGTGTGCCGATCACAGCCCAAAGCATGGGCGTCATGCTATGTGGTACGGTATTGGGGGCAAAGCGTGGCGGTTTGGCGGCGCTTTTGTTCGTTGGCCTGGTCGCGCTGGGTCTGCCGCTTTTGGCGGGGGCGCGTGGCGGTTTGGGTGTCTTCGCAAGCCCCACAGCCGGTTTTGTCATCGGCTTTCCGATTGCGGCCTTCGTCACTGGTCTGGCCATGCAACAGTTCCGCGCTTTGCCAATCGGCTGGGCCGCTGGCGTTGCGGCGATCCTTGGCGGTGTTGTGGTGCTTTATGCCTTTGGAATTGGTGGCCTGATGATCATGCTGAACAAAGGTCTGCTTGAAGCCTCGGGGCTGGTGCTGGCGTTTGTGCCGGGTGATCTGATCAAGGCCGTTCTGGCCGGGTTCATCACCGCAGGTCTGGCCAAGGCGCGCCCCGCAAGCCTGCTTTCACGTTCTTAAAAGCAGTGCCGTACCAAGGCCACCGGCCGCTGCAATCGCGGCAAGGCCGGTGCCGCCGCCGGATTGGATCAACTCGTGGTAAAGACGCACTGCATTGATCGCGCCTGACGCGCCAATGGGATGTCCCCGCGCCAAGGCCCCGCCGCCACGGTTGACCTGCGCTGGATCCAGACCTGCTCCTTGCACGCAGGCGATGGCCTGCACGGCGTAGGCCTCCATGATCTCGGCGGTGTTGATCTCTGCGGCGCTGAGGCCATGGCGGGCGAGAGATGTCTGGATTGCAGCCACAGGTGCAAGGCCGGGGCACTCTGGCGTTCCGCCGCGTGTGGCCCCGCCAATCACCCGTACCAAGGGCGACGTCAGCCGCGCCGCAACTTTCTGCGAAACCACCACACAGAACGCTGCGCCATCCGCGGCGACAGCCGCATTGGCCGCTGTGATGTCACCCGAGATCACCTTGGCCCGCATGCACAGGGCCGGGCTCAGGGCGCGGGCAAAACTGTCGGACTGCAGCCCGGCGATAGAGATCACTTCAGATGATCGCGCCGGTCGCGCCAACGCCTTGGCATGGCTGGCCACGGCCCAATCGTCTTGGGCCTGCTTGCTGATGCCATGAGATCTGGCCAATGCCGCCGCTGCAACTGCCATGTCGGGGTCGCGGTCCGGCCAAGGGGTGAAGGGCGCCTGATCATAGGGTTCAGGTGCGCGGCCATCGGCAAAGGTCTGGTGCCGTAAAGGGCGGCGCGAATAGCTTTCTGCTCCGCCTGCGACAACCACATCGGCATGGCCGCTTTGCACCATCATCGCGGCCAGCAGGATCGCGTCGAGGCCACCGGCACATTGCCGGTCCGTGCTGAGCCCTGCGACTTTTTCCGGCAGGCCTGCCGCCAGCGCCGCGATGCGAGCGGGGTTGCCGCCGCCGCCCAAGGCGTTGCTCAAGATCACCTCGTCTACGTCTTGTGGGGACAATCCAGCCTCGCGCAGGGCGGCATTGATCACTGGGGCGGCCAGTTCGTGTAATGCCAATGCGGACAATGCGCCGCCGCGCGGGGCAACTGGGCTGCGGCAGGCGGAGGCGATAAAACCGGTCATGCCTGATCCTCAACCCATTTCGACAGTTTCGGCAAATCAATTTTCCCCGAGGCAAGCAGCGGCAGCGCGGGGTGAAACAAGACCTGCTTGGGCGCAATCAACGGGCCAAACCGCTCGCGGCACAGCTGTTGCGCTTCGGCGGCCAGGTCTGCATTGGCCGGGCCTTCGAGCACTGCAATCAAACGGTGGCCGCGTACAGGATCAGGACGTGGCAGGATGGCACAGGCGGCAATTGGGGTCGCTGCGCAGATCTGCGCCTCGATCTCTTCGGGAAAGATGGTCTGATCCGCGATTTGCAGCATCCGTGTCTTGCGGCCCATCAGGTATAGATTGCCGGTGCGATCAAAACGGCCCATTTCCCCAACACTGAGGAAGCCATCGCGGAGCTGTGTGTCATCGGCATGGCCCAAGGCGTAACGCTCAAACAGATAGGGGCTGCGCACCCAAACCTCGCCAATCTGCGTGGTTTCTCGCCCAGTCTCATCGCAAATTTGGATCGTCACACCGGGGTAGGCCTGGCCGACAGATGCAAGCGGTGTGTCCGGACCGGAAAGCGTAATAAAGCTGGTCTCGGCTGCGCCATAGAACACCCGTATCGCGGCATTGGGGCAGAGGTTCTGGACGGTCTGTGCCGTGCTGTCATCCAATGCACCGCCGCCACAAAGGATCAACCGGATCTGAGGCAACGGCTCGTCTGACGCGCCAAGCACCAACAAGCGCAATTGGGTTGGCGTTGCGTAAAGGATGCTGATGCGCTCTGCGGCCAAGACGGAGGCTTGTCGGCGGATCGGCACGGGGTCGAGTGCAAATGCATCAAGGCCAAGATGCAAGGCTTCCAACACGCCATAAAGCGCGAGCGAATGGCTGAGCCTGCCCAAGACCGCGATACGGTCCTGCGCGGTGTAGCCAAAAAGCCGGCGGTTGGTGTCAAAACTGTCGATCCAACTGGATTGCCGGCGCAAGATGCCCTTCGGCTGGCCGGAAGAGCCACCCGAAAGCGTTATGAATTGATCTGGCTCAGAGGTAAGCCCGGCCGGGTCGATACCCTCATAAAGACAAAACCCCCGACCGCTTTGCAATGCCGACCCAAGGGCGGGCAAGGCGTCAGCCGTGTTGGCGGCATGTACGGCGCAAAAACGCGATGTGACGGGCAAAACGGAGCGCGGCACAGGCTCGGCCCCGGCAAAGAGCTGCGCATCGGGATGCCAGCGAAAACCTTGCTGTTTATGTGTCATTGCGCCGCCTGTGCCTATCGCTGGGGTTCCTATCAAATTGCCGGGGGAAAGGCCAAGTGTGACAATCGGGGTGTGCATCGCCTGTTTGCGCATTATGTTGACCGCAACCCAAGACCCAAAGGATAGCTGATGCCCGAAACCATGCGCGCGATTGAGATCACCCAACCCGGCGGACCGGATGTTTTACAACCCACTGAGCGCCCGATGCCGCAGGCAGGCCCAGGTCAGGTGGTGCTGAAGGTGGCCTTTGCCGGCGTGAACCGTCCCGATGCCCTGCAACGGGCAGGGATGTATGCGCCGCCCCCAACGGCAAGCGATTTGCCGGGGCTTGAGGCCTCCGGCGAGGTGGTTGCGCTGGGGGCTGGCGTGTCTGATCTGCGCATTGGCGATCTGGTCTGCGCGTTGCTTCCGGGTGGCGGCTATGCCGAATATGTCGCGACCCCGGCGGCGCATTGCCTGCCCTTGCCAAAGGGCATGGGGATGAAAGAGGCGGCTTGCTTGCCCGAGACGTTTTTCACGGTCTGGTCCAACGTGTTTATGCGCGGCGGGCTGAAGGCAGGTGAACGGTTTTTGGTGCATGGTGGATCATCCGGGATTGGCACGACTGCGATCCAGCTGGCGCATGTGAAGGGCGCGCGCGTGTTTGCGACCGCTGGAACGGATGCCAAATGCGCGGCCTGCGCTGAGCTGGGGGCGGAAGCCGCGATCAATTACCGCGATATGGATTTTGTGGACGTGATGCAGGCCGAAGGCGGCGCCGATCTGATCCTTGATATGGTCGGCGGCGGGTACATTCCGCGCAACCTCAAGGCCTTGGCCGAAGATGGGCGTCTGGTGCAGATTGCGTTCCTGCAAGGCCCGAAAGCAGAGGTGAATTTTGCCACCCTGATGACGCGGCGGTTGACGATGACGGGATCGACCTTGCGCCCGCAGAGCGATCTGGCCAAGGCGCGGATTGCACAAGAATTGCGCCGCGAAGTGTGGCCTTTGTTGGAAAGTGGTCAGGTCGCGCCGGTGATGGACAGTTCTTACACGCTGGATCAGGCATCGGAGGCGCACGCCCGGATGGAAACCAGCGGCCATATTGGCAAGATCGTTCTCAGCGTCGGCGGTTGAGCAAAGGTCGCGCTGCGCGCGGCATGATGTTTGGATTTGCGCAGGGCGCAAATCGTGCCTCCGGCGGGAATATTTAAGAGCCAAAAAGGGAGGAATGGCACATGTCCTTCCCTCCCTATGGATGAAAGCATCGCTTCCTTTCCGGCGCGGTCATCGGCGCTCCCGCCTGTACCGCATCGGGAATTGACCACATTAAGGTTAAGAGTTTCTTACGCCTTTTTGGCAAATAAATATTCCCCGCGGAGCGTCCCGCAAAATGCACCGGGCGGCGCGTCAGTGTTCATTGCAGAGGTGCGAAAAGCGCGTCTTTCTTTTTGCAGTCACGCACCACGTCTTGGCCGCATGGCACAGGGTTCAGGCTGCGGGACAGGCAAATGCGCACCTCCTGGATTTGGGCGGCTTTGCAGGTCACGGTGACGCCATCGGGTTCCATTCCAGGATTGGCCTTGAGGAACGCCTCCTCGACCACTGAGGCGGGGAGTTTGACCGTGCGTGTCAATTTGCGAAACACCGGTGGGCGGTTGACCCTGGCGTAGGCACGGCGGGAGAGGGCGTAGTAGTCCGCCGCATTCAGCCCGGTGCAGACGCCGTGTTTCTTCCATTGGTGCCAGGCCAGGCCGCTGGTGCCCATGATGTCGGCCATATCTGCGGTCATGCCGCGTGAGGGTGGCTTTTTTGCGGTCCGGCAGAACGCAGGATAGCCGCGATGATATTGCGGCCAGAGGCCATGCAGGATCCAGCC
Source organism: Sulfitobacter mediterraneus (assembly GCF_003054325.1). Lineage (GTDB taxonomy): Bacteria > Pseudomonadota > Alphaproteobacteria > Rhodobacterales > Rhodobacteraceae > Sulfitobacter > Sulfitobacter mediterraneus. The sequence goes on along the minus strand of NZ_QBKU01000001.1, from coordinate 136,044 downwards.
GTGGCCGCTGTTTTGGACACATTGGGGGGATTTGCGGGCATGGCCTGTCCGGACACACCAATTGGGGGACCAGCTGAGTGCGAGCACGTAGTAATCGAATTCGCCTGCTTTGTTTGTCTCGCTGCTGGCGGGGAGAGCGGCCATTGTCAGCCAGATCAAAAGCGGCAAAAGCAGCTTGCGCATTGGGTCTTTCCTTATTTGCTATGGCTCAGTATAAGGCGTGCAAGTTCCCCGACAATGGAAACCGTTTCGGCCCGCCGAGACAGCCTTTTCAGGCGACGGGACAGTTGCGACTTTAGGAGAGATCACAATGGCAAAACCGATTATGGCCAAAGCCACCGCAGTTTGGCTGGTGGACAACACAACGATCAGCTTTAAACAAATTGCTGATTTTGTCGGTATGCACGAATTGGAAGTGCAAGGTATCGCCGATGGCGATGTGGCGCAGGGTGTCAAAGGGTTTGATCCCATTGCCAACAACCAGTTGACCCAAGAAGAGATTGATGAGGCGCAAGCCAGCCCGCTGCACAAGCTGTCGTTGAAATTCAACGCCGCCGCGCAGGGCGAGGAAAAGCGCCGCGGCCCGCGGTATACACCATTGTCCAAGCGGCAGGACCGTCCGGCGTCGATCCTGTGGTTGGTCAAGTTCCATCCGGAGCTGAGCGATGGTCAGATCAGCAAGCTGGTTGGCACCACCAAGCCGACCATTCAGGCGATTCGCGAGCGGACCCATTGGAACATTTCCAATATTCAGCCGATTGATCCGGTTGCCTTGGGTCTGTGTAAGCAATCCGAGCTGGACGCGGCTGTGCAAAAAGCGGCGGCGAAGAAAGCTGCGGATGGTGAAGTGATGAGCGATGATGAGCGCCGCAAGCTGGTGAGCACCGAGCAGAGCCTTGGTATGGACGCCGAGCCGAAGATCCCGACTGCGATTGAGGGGCTCGAGACCTTTACCTTGTCCGGCACCGATGCCGATGACGAGGATGAAGATGATGCAAGCAAGGGCGACTATTCTGATGCTGACAGCTTCTTCTCCCTGCCCGAAGGCGGTTCGGATGACGATGAGGATGACGCCAAGGCGTGATCTCGGCCTGGCCGCAGCGGAACCAAATGGGCCGCTGTGTGTTTGGATAGAGGGGTGTGAGGCATTGGCCTTGCACCCTTTTTCGTTTGTGATGCAGTGACAGAGGCTGTTGGCGGGGAGTGACAGGATGATCAGCGCAATCGTGCTTTGGGGTTTGACGGGCTTCTTGGTCGTAGCCAGCCTGCTGCCGCTGAGCAAAATCCCTTTTGGCACCATTCGCGGGTTGGCCTTTCCGCGTGAGCAGTTTTTTGCCTTGGCGATTGTCTTGTTGCCCTTTATGTCCCTTGGGCCGCCGGTGCCTTGGGCCAGTGTGAGTGTGGCCCTGTTGCTGGGTGTCGCGGTTATCCAGCTGATCTACATCGCGAAATTTACGCCCATTTGGAAAAAACAATCTATTGATGCATCGCCGGCAGAGCTTGCGAACAAGGGCGGCCAGATCAGCCTTTTGGCGGCCAATGTTAAACAATCCAACCGTGCTTATGATCGTCTGATCGCGTTGGTGCAGCAGAAAACGCCAGATATCTTGATGGCGATTGAAGTGGATGAGGAGTGGATCGCGGCCTTGCGCGGAGCGCTTGGCGGAATGTTTCCGCATTGGGTCGAGGTGCCGCTGGGCAACAGCTATGGCCTGTGCCTGATGTCGCGGCTGCCGCTGGCAGAGACCGAGGTGCGCGAGTTGGTCACCGAAGGGGTGCCGTCCATCCGCACAAAGGTGACTTTGCCAGACGGACAGCAGACCCGGCTTTACGTCGTACACCCGGAGCCGCCGATTATCTCGCATGACACCAAGGGCCGGGACAGCGAGATTGCGTTGATCGGCCTTGAGGCGGCTGAGGATTTTCTGCCCGCTATCGTTACGGGCGATCTGAACGATGTGGCGTGGTCCACCACAACGCGGCGGTTTCAGCGGCTTTCAGGCTTGTTGGACCCAAGGGTTGGGCGAGGGTTCTATAATACGTTCAGCGCGACGATGCCCTGGATGCGCTGGCCACTGGACCACCTGTTTCACGACGCGCGGTTTCGCCTGATTGAGATGGCACGGCTTGGCAAAATCGGATCGGATCACTTTCCGATGTGGTTTGTTCTGGCGTTGACGGGGGATGCCCTGCCGGACACCTTGCCGGAGCAAGCGGACGCGCATGAGGAACGGGAGGTCAAAGAAATGATCGCCGAAGAGAAAAAGCGTGACCGCGAAGCGATCGGGAGCGATTGGGAAGACGGGTAAGCGCCGCCAGTTGCGCCGCGGCTTTTGAGGCGCAGTTTTTTCCGGCGCCAGAAAAAATGCAACGCCGTGCATTTTCTATATTGTGCGAATCCGAAATCGGCGTAAATGGCGGCGTACAGACGCCAACGCACGCGCCTCTGGCCGGTCAGCTTTCCCAATCTGGGCCTGACTGACCCGCGTTTATGCAGCGACGGTAACGTCTCTTGAAACGACTTATGGGGTTTCCCCCCACTTGCTCTTTGGAGATGACCATGAACGCTGCCCTCCCCGGCGCCCTGCGCGCCGCAACCCCTGTCTATTCCGATCCTGCTGTTGCATTCATCGCGGCAAATGATTTTGACCGCCCAACACTGGTGATCAGCCGTGACCGCGTTGCTGCACAATATGATGCGCTGCACGCGGGTTTGGGCCGCGCTCATATCCACTATGCTGTCAAGGCCAACCCAGCGCCGGAAATCATTCGCCTGTTGGTCAAAAAGGGCTCTGGTTTTGATGCCGCATCTCGCGCCGAAATCGAACTGTGCCTGTCACAGGGGGCCAAGCCGGGCAATATCTCCTTTGGCAATACAATCAAACGTGCCTCTGACATTGCCTTCGCGCATTCCGCTGGTGTGACCCTGTTCGCCGCTGATTCAGAGGCAGAGCTGGACAAGATTGCGACCCATGCGCCCGGTGCGCGTGTTTATATCCGCCTGATTGTGGAAAATTCGCTGGCCGATTGGCCGCTGAGCCGAAAGTTTGGCTGCGCCGGTTCTGCGCTGCCTGCATTGCTGGATCATGCCAAGGCGGTTGGGCTGGTGCCATTTGGCCTGTCTTTCCACGTTGGCTCGCAGACCCGTAAGGCAGAGTTCTGGAATCCGGTTCTGGATCAGATTGCCCCTCTGTGGAAAGCGGCGATTGCGGCAGGTCACGATCTCCAGCTTTTGAACCTTGGCGGCGGTTTTCCTGCGTTCTACGGAGAGCATGTCGAAGCGCCGCGCATCTATGCCGCGTCAGTTATGCGTGCGGTTGCTGCGCGGTTCGGAGACGTGCCACAGGTGATGGCAGAGCCGGGTCGCGGTCTGGTCGCCGAGGCGGGGCATATCGCAGCGGAAGTTCTGCTGGTGTCGCGGAAGTCGGCGGATGATATGCACCGCTGGGTTTATCTCGACATCGGACGGTTCTCCGGTCTGGCCGAAACCGAAGGCGAGGCGATCCGTTACCAGTTCGTGACCAAACATGACGGCGGCGACACCGGCCCCTGCATTCTGGCCGGGCCATCCTGTGACAGCGCGGACATCCTGTACGAAAAGCGCCCCATCAATCTGCCCTTGGCGCTTGGGTGTGGAGATAAGGTCGTCATTCGCAACTGCGGGGCTTATACCAGCTCTTACAGTTCGGTTGGGTTCAATGGTTTTCCGCCGCTGGATGTGATTGTCCTCTGACAATTGATATCGCGCGGAATGGCCGTCTGCCTTGGGAGGGGCAGGCGGCCAATTTTGTTAGATGGTGTTTGCTGGGGGCGGGCGGAATTTTTCAAAAATTCCGGGGCAGATTATTTGAAAAAATCTGGTTACAGGCTTTTGCGCGCGCGCATAGCGGCCGTGATGGTCCCATCATCGAGGTAATCCAGTTCTCCGCCGATAGGTACGCCCTGCGCCAATGAGGTCAGAGTGACTTGCCCGTCAAGTTGATCAGCGATGTAATGGGCGGTGGTCTGGCCGTCGATTGTGGCATTGAGGGCGAGGATCACTTCGCTGATCGCTTCGGTCGCGACGCGGTCAATGAGGCGGGGAATGCGCAATTCTTGCGGGCCGATGGCATCCAGCGCAGACAGCGTGCCGCCCAGCACATGATAGCGCCCCTTGAACACGCCCGACCGTTCCATCGCCCAAAGGTCGGCCACGTCTTCAACCACACAAAGCTCACCATTGGCGCGTTTTTCCGAGGTGCAGATGTCGCAGACATCTTCGGTGCCGACATTACCGCAATTCAAACACTCCCGTGCGGTGGCCGCGACGGTTTGCATCAGGTCCGACAGGGGTGTCAGCAGCAGCGCCCGTTTGCGGATCAGATGCAGCACCGCCCGCCGCGCCGAGCGCGGCCCAAGCCCTGGCAGCTTGGCCATCATCTCGATCAGGTTGTCGATGTCGCGGGTTGAGCTCAAAGGGAGGCACCTGTTGCGCGGGAGGGGTTGAGTTCATTTTGCCAAATGAAGCAGCGAGGGCACTGGATCAGAACGGCAGCTTCATATCGGCGGGGAGGCCCATGCCTTCGGTCAGTTTGGCCATTTCGGCCTGCGCCTTGTCAGAGGCTTTGGCCTGGGCGTCTTTGATGGCCGCGAGGATCAGGTCTTCGACCACCTCTTTTTCGTCGCCGTTAAAGATCGACGGATCAATATCGAGCGATTTCAGCTCGCCCTTGGCAGAGCAGACCGCCTTGACCAGCCCGGCACCACTTTCGCCAGTGACCATGATGTTGTGCATGTCGTCTTGCAGTTGGGCCATTTTGCCCTGCATTTCTTGCGCCTTTTTCATCATCCCGGCCATATCGCCAAGTGCGCCAAGTCCTTTGAGCATTTCAGTCTCCTTGAGAATATCAGTTTCTATCTTGTTACGCGCATGGCGGTGCGTGCTCAAGCGGGGGATGTGCATCGAATTTAACTTAGTAAAATAGTCAGATACAATGTTGACAAAAATACTAAGGTAAATTCATATCCGCCATGTTGATTTTGCTAGGAGAGTTAAGATGAAATCACTGACATCAGGATTGTTGGGCATTTGCGGATTGTTTGCTGCACCAGTTGCGGCGGATGAATTGCCGAGCGACGCGTTGATTGAGGCGCTGCAATCGGGCGGGCATGTGATCTATTTGCGCCATACATCAACCGAAAATGATTATGCAGATCAGGTCACTGCCGATCCGGCCAATTGTGCCACGCAGCGGGTCTTAAGCGAATTGGGGTGGGCGCAGGCCAGAGACATTGGGAAGGCGGTGCAGGCTCTGCATATCCCAGTGAGCGAAGTGATCAGCAGCGAATATTGCCGTGCTTGGCAAACCGCCGATCTGGCGTTTGGCGGATATCGCAAAGAGTCTGCGCTGAACTTTGAGCCGTCAGAGGCCTATACCGATGCACAGGTGTCCGCGATGCGGGACCGTGTTGCCCCTTTGATCACTGCGCCATTGCCAAAGGCCGCCGGCAACCGCGTGATTGTGGGCCATGACGATCCGTTCGAAGCCGTGACAGGCATCTATCCCGAACCGCAGGGCGTGGCCTATGTGCTTAAGCCTAACGGGTCAGGTGGATTTGCCGTTCTTGGTCACATCGACCCAGATGCCTGGCCAAATAGCTAAGGCCCATCATTCTTCCTCGAAGGGATCCCATTCGTCTTCGACTTCCGGCAATGCCTCCTGAACGGCGGCGGCTGCGATGTCTTCGGGGGTGCGGATCGCGGTGATCTTTGCCTTGGGAAACTGTGCCAGAACGGCCTGCATCAGGGGGTGATCTTCGGCTTCTTGGCGCAGGGCAAGGTCTTTGGCGTCTCGAACTTCGGCGATGGTCTCGCTGTCGCCGTCGTTCACCACAGTCACAGCCCAGCGGTTGCCTGTCCATTGTTGCAGCTTTGCGCCGAGACGCTGTGCCAGATCGCGCGGGGCGTTGTCCGTGGGGGTAAATTCGATACGTCCGGGTTGGTAGGCCACCAGCCGCAGCGAGGTTTCCACCTCGACCAGCAGTTTTACATCGCGGTTGGTGCGGATCAGTTCGACAACATGGTGAAAGGTGGGAAAACGCGCCAATGCCGTGTCGGCATCCGTTGCCAAGGCTGTAACGGGATTGCCGCCGCCACCACCGCTTGGCGCGGTCCGGCCTGATTGGGCCATGGGCGCACCGCCTGAGGGGGCCATGCCGCCGCCATGTCCGCCACCAGATGGGGCGGGGGGCGGCGTGGTGTTTTGCAGCTTGCGTACCAGTTCCTCGGGGGAGGGCAGGTCGGCGACATGGGTCAGCCGGATGATCGCCATTTCTGCCGCCATCATCGCGTTGGGGGCCGCCGCGACCTCATCCAACGCCTTGAGCAACATTTGCCACAGCCGCGTCAGCACGCGCATCGGCAGCGCCTCCGCCATCTGGGTGCCGCGATTGCGTTCCTCGGGGGATACGGTTGGGTCTTCGGCGGCTTCGGGGGTGATTTTCACCACCGAAATCCAATGGGTGATCTCGGCCAGATCGCGCAGCACCGCCATCGGGTCGGCGCCATCGGCATATTGACCGCTGAGTTCGGTGAGGGCGGCGGCGGCATCGCCGCGCAGGACCATGTCAAACAGGTCGAGCACCCGCCCGCGGTCAGCCAAACCCAGCATTGCACGCACCTGATCGGCGGTGGTTTCGCCCGCGCCATGGCTGATAGCCTGATCCAGCAGGGAGGTTGCATCGCGGGCCGACCCTTCGGCGGCGCGGGTGATCAGCGCCAGCGCGTCATCTGCGATCTCGGCGTCTTCGCCCGTTGCAATCCGGCGCAGCATCGCGATCATCTCTTCGGGTTCGATCCGGCGCAGATCAAACCGCTGACAACGCGACAGCACCGTGACCGGCACTTTGCGAATTTCGGTGGTGGCAAAGATGAATTTGACGTGCTCGGGCGGCTCTTCCAGCGTCTTGAGCAGGGCGTTGAACGCGCCTGTGGACAGCATGTGCACTTCGTCGATGATGTAAACTTTGTAGCGGGCCGATGCGGCGCGGTAATGCACGGAATCGATGATTTCACGAATGTTGGCCACACCGGTGTTAGAGGCGGCATCCATTTCCATCACGTCAACGTGCCGGCCTTCCATGATGGCGGTGCAATGTTCGCATACGCCGCAGGGTTCGGTGGTGGGGCCGCCGGTGCCATCAGGGCCGATACAGTTCATGCCCTTGGCGATGATCCGCGCGGTGGTGGTTTTGCCGGTGCCACGAATGCCTGTCATTACAAAGGCTTGGGCGATACGGTCCGCCTCGAAGGCGTTCTTTAGGGTGCGCACCATCGCGTCCTGGCCGACCAGATCAACAAAGGTTTCGGGCCGGTATTTGCGGGCCAGCACGCGGTAGGCTGTAGGTGCGGTCATGGTGTTCCTGCGGCGGATTCGGTCAGGGTGTCAAACTAGGCGTTCCGCCGCGCGGCGTCCACCACCCTCACAATGTCCAGAGGATCGCGCCCGTCGCAATCGACCCGCCAATGAAGGCAATGGCAAGGTTGCGCATCCGGCTATGGGGTTGCGAGGCCGCCTGATGTTCGCTGAGCCGGTCAAGGGTGCGGCGGCTTTGCTGTTGGGCGGCCCAGAAAATGTAGATCGCAATCAGGACAAACACCGACGCAACGGCCTTGGCCAGCCATGTGGGATCAAATGCGCCAAACACCGCCTTGAGGCCCACCGCGATGGCCAAGGATGCCATGCCTGTGCGCATCCATCCTGCAAAGGTGCGCTCATTGGCCAGAATGGTGCGGTCTTCGGCCCAATCCGTCCGGTCTTTTGCCATTTCATTGCTATCGTTCATTGAACTATTGTGTGGCTGATGCGTTCGGCTGACAATAGTGCCGTTGCAAAAAGGGGTGGTGTGATGCGGTTAAGAGGTATTCGGCGCAGCAAGAATGTTGAAGTGCGCGGGGGTGGTCGTGGCGGTCGTGGACGCGGTGGCCGCGCTGGCGGGCTGGGCCTTGTGGGCGTGATTGCGGTGTTGGCAATCGGGTATTTCACCGGCATTGATGTCAGCCCGCTGTTGCAGGGGGGCGGCCCTGTTCAGACCCAGCAGTCTGCGCCGGTGTCTGAGGCCGACAGCCGCGCAACCCAGTTTTCAGCGCAGGTTCTGGCCACCACCGAAGATGTCTGGACCAATATTTTTGCACAGCAGCTCAACCGCCAATACCAACCACCCAAACTGGTTGTTTTCTCTGGCGTCACGCAAAGCCCGTGCGACGGTGCATCGGGTGCCACGGGGCCGTTTTATTGCCCGGCGGACCGCAAGGCCTACCTCGATACCAGCTTTTTTGCGATGCTGGATCAGCGGATGGGCGCGGGGGGTGATTTTGCGGCGGCCTATGTGATTGCCCATGAGGTCGCGCATCATGTGCAGAACGAACTAGGCATTCTGCCCAAGGTCAACGCAGCGCGGCAGCAAGCCAGCAAGGTCGAGGCCAACGCCCTGACTGTTCGGCTAGAGCTGATGGCCGATTGTCTCTCGGGTATTTGGGCCACCAATGTGCAGGGGTTGATGGAAAAGGGCGATTTGCAAGAGGCGCTGAATGCCGCGCGCAAGATCGGCGATGATCATTTGCAACGTCAGGCCGGGCGCGTGCCGCAGCCGCATACCTTTACCCATGGCACATCAGAACAGAGGGCGCGTTGGTTTGCGCGGGGTTATGAAAGTGGCGATGTCGGGCAATGTGATACCTTTGCTGCCGCACGGCTTTAGGGGCCTGAACCTAGGTCAATAACCTCGGCAATTCGCGCAGAACATCAGAGGACCGGCGGGCGCGGGCCAGCGTCCAGCCGCCCTGCACCATGATGAACATGCGTTCGGATTTGCGGCGGGCCTCGTCCGGCGCATCGCCCAAACGTTCGGCGGCTTCTGCACCCTCGGCGATCCAGCCATTGAACAACTGCTCTGCACAGGCGCGAAAATCTTCGTTGTCGGGCCCTTCGAACAGGGTGGATGAGATCGGACAACCATCCCATCTGCCTGCGAGGTCAAAAAGTTTCGCCAATTTGTGGCACAGCGTTGTCATGCCGTCCTCAAATGTTTTTGCCTCCTCAAAACTCACCGCGATCAGCCGCAGCATTCCATCGGAGGCCCAAACCGCGGCAGCTTTTGCAAGGTCCGGTTTTCCATCGGGAAAATGATGATAAAGCGATCCCTTGGGCGCATTGGCATGGGCCAGGAGATCGTTCAGCCCGACGCCGTGGTAGCCACGCACCCGAAACAGATTGGCGGCAGAGCGGATCAATCGATCCTTGGTTGAGAGGACGCGCTTGTTCATTTTTCTTTCTTGACAGAACTAGACCGATTGGTCCAGATGGAATCAATTGGACCGATTGGTCTAGCGGTTATTTTGTGGAGAAACAGCATGGCAGACGGCGCGACCTATGCCCATTCGCGGGGCCCTCTCAAGAAGGCCGAAGTCTTCAAAACCACGGATGGAGCGGAACTGGTTGGTGAGTTTTTCTTGCCCGTAGGTGCCGCACACGGGGCGATAGTGATCAATGGCGCAACGGGCGTGCCGCAAACCTTTTATCGGGCCTTTGCCGAATATGCCGCGCAAGAGCATGGGTTTGTTGTTTTCACCTATGATTATCGCGATATGGGCCGGTCCGGTCGCGGATCTGTGCGCAGATCAACCGCTTCGATGGCCGATTGGGGGTTGCAGGATCAGCAAGCCGCCCGCGCCTATGTGCGGCGGAATTTCCCCGAACTGGCGTTTTGGACAATTGGTCATTCTCTTGGGGCAATGACGCTGCCGCTACAGCAGGACACGGATGGCATTGACCGGGTGATCTGTGTTGCATCGGGCAATGTCAGTCACTCCGATCATCCGTGGCCTTACCGCGCACAGGCGCTCATGTTCTGGTTCGGTCTGGGTCCGGTGGTGGCGGGGTTGTTTGGCTACGTTCCGGGCAAGCTGCTTGGTATTGGGGCGGATTTGCCGGGACCGGCCTATTGGCAGTGGCGCCGCTGGTGCACGTCAAAAAACACCTTTGGCGATGAGGCCGGGCGCAGTTTGCCTGCGATCCATTGGGACCAACCAGAGACGCAGGTCAAATTCATCGCCTTTGACGATGACGTTATGATGCCGCCGCATTGTGTGAAGCGGCTGGCCCGGGATTACGGGAAAACCGATGCGGATGTGACCGTGATCACGCCAGAGGCGCATGGTCTCAAGGCCGTCGGACACCTCAGCGCGGTTTCGCGCAAGAATCGCGCGATTTGGGATCAAATTCTGGCATGAGCGGTAGATGCACGGCCATTGGGCCGGGGCATCTGGTGAGAGATTGATAACGACCCAAGCGGGACTCGTTACGGCTGCTTCCTTCCGGATCTGACCGGGTTGGCGAGGCGCCTGCCCGCACCAACCTCTCAACGCCCATATAGGACGCCGCCGCAGCAAGCGCAAGCGTCAGAGCGACAGGCGTATTTGCAAAAAGCCCTCTTCCGATATGCCGCATTCCGTCGGGTTCAGATGCGCGATCTCATGCAGGTATGGTTTTGCCCGTGGCGCGGTTTGCAAAATCGCCTTTGCAGGGACTGATGTTTTTAACGCCCAAGGGCGTTTCCACGGATCACGTGCGAGACCATCATGGCTGGTCATGTTTTCCACGGCGCTATGTAGTGACACGTCATGGCGGACAAGCACGCTTTGCGCATCAAAAGCAGGGTATCCACCGCCGCCGCCCGCACGGAACTGGTCTGTGACCAGAACAACAGCATCCGATGCCAGCAAAGGGCCGTGATCACAGCGCAGCTTGCTGATCCGATTGCCGACAGGCTTTGCCGGATCAATCGCGTAGTGCAGGCCGAACATTGTGAGAAAATGAAAGGGGGCGGTGCCGGGATGCAGCAACATCTGATCCGGCTTGTCCGGTTGCAAGGTCCGAAACACCGTTGCTGCGTGTTCAAGCCACCCGCGAATATCGCGGCCTGTCGCACGCAGCGCCCAGATCTCATTGTCATGTGGGCAAAGCGCGGTCAGATCGCGCCGGAGAAATGGGCCGGGCGCAATATCCACAAAGTTTTCGGCGCCGTTGCGCCCGCCAGCGGTTTGGGCCGAAACGGCAACAACCAAGGGCAATTCAGCATTTGCGCTGCCGCGCAACTGATCCGTGATGGCGGCCCGTTTGGCCTTGGCAAGCAAGGCGCAGGTCTGCGTGGGCGCGGCAAAGGAAAAGTAGTTGTGTACCCGGTGATCTAGCTGCCCAATCGGCTCTTCCTGATGGCGCCGGACCAAGCCATGCATCTGCGCTGAGGCGGACAACAGGTTCTTGCAGGGCGCTGATTTGTTCTCCCGCAATTCGGCTTGATGGGCGCAGACGCGCCAACGATGATCGGTGCCTGATTGCAGCGTGATGTCCAGCACCCCCAGATGTGATCCGTGATGCCCGGGCATGATCGCTGGGCGCCCGCCGATCCGGCCTGCGGGGCTGTTTTGGTCGCATGCGCTTGGTGACGGTGGGAATGTTTCATGGGTATGGCCCAAAACCACAGCATCGATTCCGGGAATCGAGGCAATGGCAAGGTTTGCCCCAGTTTCGGAGTGAAATTCGGCACTACCCAGGTGCGCCAATAGGACAATCACATCTGCACCGGCGCTGCGCAGGGCAGGGACCGCGCGGTGGATGATCTTGTGATAATCTTGTACCGTCGCATGTCCTGACAGGACATTGGCGTTCCATTGATCCGTGCCGCGCGGCAAGATAGAGATTGCGCCTACCTTAAGTGGAACGGCAGGATTTGACCCGCATGAGGGCGCGGTCACATTTATGATTGCACTGCGTTGAATGGTCGATGCCGCCGATCCTCGCAGATTGCTGGCGATCATTGGCATTTCCAGATGATCAGCAATTGCATTGAGATAGGGCAGGCCAAAATCCAGATCGTGATTGCCAACCCCGATGGCATCGTAGCCGATGGTGTTCAGGGCTTGGACCAGTGGATGTTTGTCCGTGACAGGCTGCGCCGCGAGGAAAGCGCCCAATGCACCACCTTGCAAGACATCGCCGTTGTCAAACAGGAGGCAGGCCATCCCCTTTCGCTGTGCCTCGGCGCGGGCCTCGCGGATCTGAGGCGCAAGTCCGGCCAAGCCAAAATGCCGCCCTTGGGTGTTGGCGTTGTAGTCATAGCCGTGCAATTGCAGATGCAGGTCCGTGGTGGCCAGAATCCGAAGACCGACTGTCGGAGCCCTGTGGTCATCCGGGCCGAGGGGCGGCGCGGAGAATGCTGTGTCAAAAGCGGTCATACACGCCCACCGGTAAAACAAGTTGATTTAATCCACTAAAGATTGAGTTGTGCATAGCTCTCACAACTTCGTCAAGTGACAGCATCCGATTGCCCTTGGGCTGACCATGGTGCATTCCTATGCATTGAGCAGAGTGATTGTCAGCGGGAGCACGGGATGAAGAATGCAGAGAAGGTGACCTTTGGCGGGTCTGCCTTGGACCGTGCTGGTGAAATTCGCAGCGATCCCAAAGCTTTGACCGAGGCGCGCCAGCATCCAGATGCCCGCGCGATCCTGTTTTGGCGGGGTAAGGTGTTGATCTCGCCAGAACGACCTTCGCAACTGGTTCGGTTACCGATGGATCACGCGGTTTTGACCGAAGCAGAGGCCGATCCGATCCTTTTGGGCCGCGAAGATGGCGGGCCGCGGTTTGCATTCGATCTGTCGCCTTGGGTACCTGAGGGCCTTGATGAGGCATCCCTGGGCGCCTTCCTTGACCCCTCCGAACAGCGCCACCCGACCCTGCCCGACAGCATGGGGTTTTACGAATTGCGGCGCGTTATGACATGGCTATCGCCCCGTGATGCGGAACTGGCCGCGACCGGTAAGGCGATCATTGGCTGGCATGACATTCACGGGTTCTGCGCGGTTTGCGGTGTGGCTTCTGACATCACACATGGCGGCTGGCAGCGGACTTGCCCGGCCTGCAACGCCTCGCATTTCCCGCGCACGGACCCTGTTGTGATCATGCTGATCACCCATGGCAATTCGGTGCTCATGGGCCGCTCGCCGGGTTGGCCGGAGGGGATGTATTCCTTGCTGGCAGGATTTGTGGAACCGGGTGAGACGCTTGAAGCGGCCGTGCGCCGCGAAGTGTTCGAAGAGGCAGGCGTGCCGGTGGGGGCAGTCAGTTATCTTGCCAGCCAACCCTGGCCTTTTCCGGCTTCGTTAATGTTTGGCTGCCAAGGTGAAGCTCTTGATGACAAGATCACCATTGATCCGGTGGAAATTGAGGATGCGCTTTGGGTGAGCCGCGAAGATATGATGGATGTTTTCGCCGGAAACCACCCCAAGCTCTTGCCTGCACGCAAGGGGGCAATCGCACATTTCCTACTGGAAAATTGGCTTGCGGATACGCTGGATTGAGGTGAATGTGTTAAACGAACGTTAACGCAGACAAGTTGGCGAAGAGACAAGGCAGACCGATGAAGTTTTCAACACGAGAAGACGTCGAAGCTCCGATTGATGCGGTTTTTGCGATGTTGTGCGACTTTGAAAACTTTGAACGGGCAGCGATGCGGCGCGGTGCGGACGTGCGGCGCGTGGATCGTTTGGATGAGCCCGGCATCGGGATGCAATGGCACGCTGTGTTTGAGTTGCGCGGAAAACGCCGCGAAATGCAGGTTGAAATGGTGCAGTTTGATCGCCCCAATGAGATGGTCGTTCACAGCACCTCGCCGGGGCTGACCGGGGAAATGCGCTTTGAACTGATTGCATTGTCGCGCTCCAGGACCCGGATCAGGGTTGAACTTGAGATCAAGCCAAAGAACCTCAGCGCACGTTTGTTTGTGCAATCGCTCAAGTTGGCCAAATCGTCACTGACAAAGAAATACAAACTGAGGGTGGCCGGATATGCCACCACTATGGAAGAGCGGTATCTCAAGCAGGCCTGAGATCTGGCCACCGCAATCTGTGCCGTTGATCCGAGGGCAAAACCGATGAAAATCATCTGTCTGAATGGTTGGGGCGGCAAGATGCATGATGCGCTTTTGCCTTATCTAACACATGAACAGCCAGACATCTTGTGTCTGCAAGAGGTGGTGCACAGCCCGGCAACCTCAGAGCCAGAGTTGACCTACCGTGACGGCGATCATGTCTTGCCGCAGCGGGCGAATTTCTTTGCTGATGTTTATGCTGTTCTGCCCTCCCATGCTGCCAGCTTTTGCCCCGCCGCGCAGGGCGTTCTGTGGGATGGTGATACATCTGTGCCGTCCCAATGGGGGCTGGCAACCTTCGTCAGCCGTGATTTGCCTGTGATCGGTCAGGCGCAAGGTTTTGTGCACAAGACCTACGGCACAGACGGCTACGGCGATCACCCGCGATCGCGCAGTGCCCATGTGGTGCGGGTTCATGACCATGAAATGGGCCGCAGCGTGACGGTCGGGCATATGCACGGGTTGCGCGATTTGCGGGGCAAGATGGATACGGCGGAACGCAAAGCGCAGGCGCAGGCTATGCTGGCGCTGTTTGACAGCGTCGTGCAGGCGGATGACATCGCTGTGATCGGCGGCGATTTCAACGTTGAGCCGGAAAGCGAAACGCTGGCCTTGATGCGGCAAGCCGGGTTTGAAGAATTGGTGACATCCCGCAGTTTTCCCGGCACCCGCACCGCGCAGTATCTCAAACCGGGCCGGTTTGCGGATTACATGTTGGTGCGCGGTTATGACGGGACCGCGGAATTTGACGTGATCTACACACCGGAAGTCTCAGACCATTGTCCGCTTGTGCTGACCCTCTGACGATCAGCCGCGATCTGCATCAGCAGGGTATACCCCAAGGATCTCAAGCATGTTGGTGAAGTAATCCAATTCCTCAAGCGCCCGCTGCACGGGTGGGTCTTCTGGATGGCCTTCAATGTCTGCATAAAACTGCGTCGCGGTGAAAGACCCGCCGACCATATAGCTTTCCAGCTTGGTCATGTTCACGCCGTTGGTCGCAAACCCGCCCATACCTTTGTACAAAGCAGCAGGAATGTTGCGGACCTCAAAGATGAAGGTCGTCAGCATTTTGTCACCTCGGCGGCTTTCGTCGATTTCGGGCGACATCAGCAAAAAACGCGTGGTGTTGTGGTCAAGATCTTCAATATCCCGCGCCAGAACCTCAAGCCCGTGAATGTCTGCTGCGACCTCGCTGGCCAACACGCCTTCGGTCATGCAGTCCGAGGCTGCCAGATCTGCCGCTGCGCCTGCGCTGTCGGCAGCCGGTTCAGAGGTGATGCCATGGGCATTTAGGAACGTCCGGGCTTGAGGCAGCAAGACCAGATGGGCGCGGACATGTTTGATGTCCTCCAGCTTCACTCCCGGCTTGGCCATCAGCGCAATGCGCACGCGGACAAAGGCCTCTCCGACAATGTGCAGGCCGCTTTCCGGCAGCAACCTGTGAATATCGGCAACCCGTCCATAGGTCGTGTTCTCCACCGGCAGCATCGCCAGATCGGCATGGCCTTCTTTCACTGCGCGGATCACCTCTTCGAATGTGAGGCATGGCACGGGAATCATCTCGGGCCGGGCCTGCTGGCAGGCCTCGTGGCTGTAGGCACCCAAGGCACCTTGAAAGGCGATACGGGGGGTGGTTTTGGCACTCATGAACGCAATCCGTTGTAAAATATCGGAGGATGGGCGAATGGTCGCGGTAACTACACCTTGCTTGCGACAAGGGAAAGCAATAGATACGCGCAAAACGACGCTTGATACCAAAACACTGGACCTATGCCATGTTCGATACAATGACACTGACCAAAATTGCCGGCGGCCTGTTTGGCGCGTGGCTGATCCTGCTTCTGGGCAAATGGGCGGCCGAAGAGATTTATCATGCCGAAGCGCATGGCGAACAGTCCTATGTGATTGAAGTTGCCGGTGGCGAGGCAGAGCCAGAAGAAGAAATCGACTTTGCCGCCATGATGGCCGAAGCCGATGTCGACAAGGGCGCCAAAGTGTTCAAGAAATGCACAGCCTGTCACAAAGTCGAAGACGGTGTGAATGCAGTTGGTCCGCACCTTTATGCTGTTGTCGACCGCGACATCGCAGCTGTTGATGGGTTTGGTTATTCCGGCGCTTTGACCGGTTTGGAAGGCGCTTGGACCCCAGAAAACCTGAGCGGTTTCCTTGAGAGCCCAAAAAACTATGCGCCGGGCACCACAATGGGTTTCGCCGGTCTGAAAAAACCAACAGACCGCGCAAACGTGATTGCCTATTTGCAAAGCATCGCAAACTGATTTGATCCCTTTTGGGGACGAGAGGCCGCCCATTGGGCGGCCTTTTTTGTGCGAGGGGCAGCCAGTCACATAATCGCAACTTGTAACTTGGCATGGCCGCACTTTAGCTTACATCAAGCGACAAACGTGATTTGCGATCAAGAGGATGCGCCTGATGACCAGACCCAAGACCCGCACCGCCGCCCGAACCCTGCCCATGAAAAGCTGGATGAACTGGACTGCGCTGTTGTCACTTGGGGTTGGGGCCATCATGGCCGGGGCGGTCCGGGCGCAGGATGCAGATACCACCGTCAGCCATGGCTATTCCTTTTATGGCGATCTGTCTTATCCGGCCGACTATCCGCATTTTGACTATGTGAACCCAGACGCCCCTAAGGGTGGCGACCTGGCCATTGCCTTTGTTGGATCGCTGGATTCGATGAACCCCTATTCCGGCAAAGGCCGGGCGCATCTGTTCTCAATCTTTGGCTATGAAAGCCTGTTGGGCGAGGCCCCCTCTGATGGACTGCCTGCGGATCAATATTCCGAAGCTTACTGCTTGCTGTGTGAAACGGTCGAATATCCCGAAGACAAATCATGGGTCATTTTCCGCATGCGGCCCGAGGCGCGGTTTTCCGATGGGGCGCCGGTGACAGCGCACGACATCGCATTTTCCCACAACCTGCTGCTCGACGAGGGGCTGAAATCCTATGCTGATGCGGTGCGCAAACGCATTCCCAAGGTTGAGGTGATCGACGACCACACCATCAAATTTTACTTCGCCGACGGTATCTCGCGCCGCAGTCTGATCGAGCAGGTCGGCGGTGTGCCAGCATGGCCCAAGGAATGGATGGAAAAGAATGGTGTTGGCCTCAAGGATTCCTGGCTTACATCGCCGCCCGGCTCTGGCCCCTATGTGATCAAGGACGTGGATCTGACCCGCCGGATCGTGCTTGAACGGAACCCCGATTATTGGGGCAAAGACCTGCCGATCAATCAGGGCCGAAACAATTTTGACACCATCCGCCTTGAGATCTTCAGCGATGACACCGCGTCGTTTGAGGCATTCAAGGCGGGCGAATACACATTCCGCCGCGAATCTGATTCCAAGAAATGGGCGGCGGGCTATGATTTCCCCAAGGTCGAACGCGGGCAGGTGGTCAAGAAAGAGCTGCCAGACGGGCAACCGCCGACTTCCACTGGCATCGTCTTCAATTTGGCAAGCGAGAATTTGTTGGATAAGCGCGTGCGCGAGGCGGTCTCATTGGCGTTCAATTTTGAATGGACCAATGAATCGCTGCAATACGGGTTGTTCAAACAGCGCGCCTCTTTCACGCAGGACACGCCCCTGATGGCCAAAGGCACCCCGGAGGGGGCCGAACTGGCATTGCTGCAAGAACTGGGCGATCTGGTTCCGCCAGAGATGCTAAGTGAGGACGTGCGCCTGCCGCATACCTCCAAGGCGGACCGTTTGTTTGACCGCCGCAACGCCCGCCGGGCTGGTAAGCTGCTGGAAGAGGCCGGCTGGACGGTCACAGATGGCAAACGGGTCAACGCGCAAGGTGAGCCGCTGTCGCTCAACTTCCTGTTCAATTCTGCCAGTTCCGCCACCATCACTGCCGTGATCGAGAATTTTGTGTCTAACCTTCAGGCCTTTGGCATCGACGCCAAACTGGAGAAAGTCGATAGCTCGCAATTCACCGCACGTCGGCGGGATCGTGACTATGACCTGATTTATGAAAACTACCCTGCGTTTCTTGGCACTGGGACAGGGCTGGCGCAGTATTTCGGCTCCGAGGCTGCAAGCTATTCCCTGTTTAACCCGGCAGGCGTGGCCAGCAAACTGGTGGATGAATTGATCGAGGTGTCGCTGGCGGCCCAAACCCGCGAGGAAGAAACCGCTGCGGTGATGGCAATTGATCGCGCATTGCGGCACGAACTGATCATGATCCCGGTCTGGTACAACGACAGCCATTGGGTGGCCTATTACGACCAGTATGAACATCCAGAAGAGATCCCTGCCTATGGTTTGGGTTACCTCGACTTTTGGTGGTACAATCCAGAAAAAGCCGCTGCATTGCGCACCTCTGGTGCATTGAGGTAAGCCGCAGCCATGGGCGCATATATTCTTCGACGGTTGCTTTTGATCATCCCGACCTTGCTGGGGATCATGCTGATCAACTTTACACTGGCGCAGTTTGTGCCGGGCGGTCCGGTTGAACAGGCCATTGCCCGTGCGCAGGGCGGCGGTGATGTGTTTGGCGGGTTTGCCGGGTCAAACTCCGACGCTGGTGCCGATCCGATAGATAATGCGTCTGACAGTACCTATGTGGGTGCGCGCGGCCTGCCGCCGGAATTTATCGCGGAACTGGAAAAAGAGTTCGGTTTCGACAAACCGCCCGTCGAACGCTTTATCAATATGATGTGGAACTACATGCGCTTTGATTTTGGCGAGAGTTATTTCCGATCCATCAGTGTGATTGACCTGATCAAGGAAAAGCTGCCGGTGTCGATCACGCTGGGCCTATGGTCTACACTCATTGCTTACATGATCTCGATTCCGCTGGGCATCCGCAAAGCGGTGCGCGACGGCAGCCGGTTTGATACTTGGACGTCCGGCGCGATCATCGCGGCCTATGCGATCCCCGGTTTTCTGTTCGCGATCCTGCTGCTGGTGCTCTTTGCTGGCGGATCGTATTGGCAAATCTTCCCATTGCGCGGCCTGACCTCAGACAATTTTGATCAGCTCAGCCTGCTGGGCAAGATTGGTGATTATTTCTGGCACATCACCTTGCCGGTGCTGGCCTCGACCATCAGCGCCTTTGCCACGCTGACGCTGCTGACCAAGAACAGCTTTCTCGACGAGATCAAGAAACACTATGTCATGACGGCGCGGGCCAAGGGCCTGAGCGAAAGCAAGGTGTTGTATGGCCATGTGTTCCGCAATGCGATGTTGATTGTGATCGCGGGTTTTCCGGCGGTGTTCATCGGGGTGTTCTTTGGCAGTTCTCTGATCATCGAAACGATCTTTAGCCTTGATGGGCTTGGCCGTCTTGCGTTCGAGGCGACGGTGGCGCGGGATTATCCGATTGTGTTCGGATCATTGTTTATCTTTGGGCTTATCGGGCTGTTGGTCGGAATCCTGTCTGATCTGATGTATGTGCTGGTTGATCCACGCATTGATTTTGAGCGGAGGGAAGGCTGATGGCCCTGTCCCCCCTGAACCAACGCCGCTGGCGCAACTTCACCCGCAACCGCCGCGCCTATTGGTCGCTCTGGATCTTTGCGGTGCTGTTCGGGATCTCCCTGTTTGCCGAGTTTGTCGCCAACGACAAACCGATCCTCGTGAATTATCGCGGCGACTACTACACGCCGATCTTCAATTTTTATCCCGAGACAGAGTTTGGCGGCGATTTCCAGACCGAGGCGATCTATCGCGACCCCGAGGTGAAATGCCTGATCGAAACGGGCGGACTTGAGGCCTGTTTTGATGATCCCGATACCCTAATCGAAGACGCCCAGGATGGGGTGATCGATGGGGAAGAGATCGCGAAAGGCTGGGCGATCTGGCCAATTATTCCCTATTCGTTCAACACCGCTGTCGATCGCCCCGGCGCAGCGCCTTTGCCGCCGAATGAACAAAACTGGCTGGGCACGGATGGCACAAAGCGCGATGTGCTGGCGCGGGTGATCCATGGTTTCCGCCTGTCGATCCTGTTCACTCTGATTGTGACCGGGCTGGCCTCTGTCATTGGGGTGATTGCAGGGGCGGTTCAGGGTTTCTTTGGCGGTTGGGTCGATCTGATCTTTCAACGGATCATCGAGATTTGGTCCTCCACCCCGCAGATCTACGTGATCATCATCATGTTCGCCATTCTGGGGCGCAGTTTCTGGCTGTTGGTGTTCCTGATGGTGCTGTTCGGCTGGATGTCCCTTGTGGGCGTGGTGCGGGCCGAGTTTTTGCGGGCGCGGAACCTTGAATACGTGCGCGCGGCGCGGGCGCTGGGTGTCGGGAATGTTACGATCATGTTCCGCCACATGTTGCCCAATGCGATGGTCGCAACGCTGACGATGCTGCCCTTTATCATCACGGGCACCATCAGCACGCTGGCGGTTCTGGATTTCCTCGGCTTTGGCCTGCCCTCCTCCGCCCCGTCGTTGGGCGAGCTGACCTTGCAGGCCAAACAGAACCTGCAAGCGCCTTGGTTGGCCTTCACCGCGTTCTTTACCTTTGCGATCATGCTGTCGCTGTTGGTGTTCATTTTTGAAGGCATCCGCGATGCTTTTGATCCAAGAAAGACGTTCTCGTGACTGCACTGCTTGATGTCAAAGACCTGAGCGTATCCTTCCGGCAGGACGGGGCGCTGACCCATGCGGTCAAGGGTGTTTCCTTCCACGTGGAGCGGGGCGAGACGGTCGCGCTCGTCGGGGAGAGCGGTTCGGGCAAGTCGGTCTCGGCGCTGTCCACTGTGGCCCTGTTGGGCAGCAGTGCAGAGGTGTCCGGCTCTGTCACCTATGACGGCCAGCAGATGATCGGCGCGGATGAGGCATTGCTGCGCAAGGTGCGCGGCAACGACATCAGCTTTATTTTTCAGGAGCCGATGACCTCGCTCAACCCGCTGCATACGGTTGAAAAGCAATTGGCGGAATCGCTGGCCTTGCATCAGGGGCTGGTGGGGGCTGACGCGCGGGACCGCATTCTTGAGCTGCTGGACAAGGTCGGCATCAACGATGCGCAAAGCCGTCTGGGCGCTTATCCGCACCAGTTGTCGGGTGGGCAGCGCCAGCGTGTGATGATCGCAATGGCCTTGGCCAACAAACCCGACGTGTTGATTGCAGATGAACCAACAACCGCGCTGGATGTGACCATTCAGGCGCAGATTCTCGACCTGTTGAAAGACCTCAAAGACAGCGAAGGCATGGGGCTTTTGTTCATCACCCACGATCTGGGCATCGTGCGGCGCATCGCGGACCGCGTTTGTGTGATGCAGCACGGCGAGATTGTCGAGCAAGGCCCCACCAAAGAGATTTTCGATGCACCACAGCATCCCTATACGATCAAATTGCTCAGCGCCGAACCAACAGGCGCACCCGAACCTGTGGCGCCCGAGGCCGAAGAGATCGTCAACACTGAACACCTCAAGGTGTGGTTCCCGATCCAGCAAGGGCTGCTGCGCCGCACTGTGGGCCATGTGAAGGCCGTGAATGACGCGACCCTATCTGTGCGTGCCGGTGAAACGCTTGGTATTGTTGGCGAAAGCGGATCGGGCAAAACCACGCTGGCGCTGGCGATCATGCGGCTGATTTCCTCGGAAGGGGGGATCACCTTTATGGGGCAGGACGTGCGCAAATGGTCAACGCGTGAGTTGCGGCGGTTGCGCAAGGACATGCAGATCGTGTTTCAGGATCCGTTCGGGTCACTCAGCCCGCGAATGACTTGCTTTCAGATCATTGCCGAGGGGCTCGACATCCACAAAGTGGACCCAAACCGCGATCAGCGCGAACTGGTCCATGAGGTGATGGTCGAAGTGGGCCTCGACCCCGCCACGATGGACCGTTATCCGCATGAGTTTTCCGGCGGCCAACGCCAGCGGATCGCGATTGCCCGCGCCATGGTTTTGCGGCCGCGCCTGTTGGTGCTGGATGAGCCAACCTCGGCGCTTGATATGACAGTGCAGGTTCAGATTGTTGAGCTGCTGCGCGACCTACAGGTCAAATACGGCTTGGCCTATCTGTTCATCAGTCACGATCTCAAAGTGGTCCGGGCGATGTCGCACAAGGTGCTGGTGATGAAGCGTGGTGATGTGGTCGAATACGGCGCGGCTGAGGATCTCTATGACCGCCCGCAAAGCGACTACACCCGCACCCTGTTGCAGGCCGCAACCTGAGAAACAAAAGCAAGAATTTGCATTTCTGAATTTCTTGGCAATACTGCCGATATGAACACAAGACCCGAAGGCGCACCAACCGTGCGCAGACCCACCGTTGCAGACTTTAGATCCAGCCTAGGCTTGGGCCTTCGCGATTTCCTTGCCAACCCTGTCACGGACCTGTTTTTCGCCAGTTTCTTTGTCATCGTCGGGTTGATCATGGGCTGGATCACCTATGCCACCGGACAGACATTCTGGCTGATCCTTGCGGTGCTGGGCTTTCCCTTGGTCGGGGCGCTGGCGGCGTTGGGGTTCTACGAGACCAGCCGTTTGAGGGCCGCGGGCGAGCCGATCCATTTCCCCGATGTGCTGCGCGTCGTCTGGACCAGCAAATCAGGCCAGTTGCCATGGCTGGCCACCATCATCGTGGTGATCTTCCTGTTCTGGTTTTTCCTCGGACACATGATTTTTGCGCTGTTCCTCGGTCTTTCCCCGATGACGAATGTGTCCACCTCGCTTGAGGTGTTTCTGCGTCCTGATGGCTTGATGATGCTGGGCTTTGGCACTGTTATCGGTGCGATCTTTGCAACGGTGGTGTTCTCGCTCAGCGTGCTGGGCATGCCGATGCTGCTGGACCGTGATGTGGACTTTATGACCGCGATGCTGCGTTCCATGTCCGCGGTGCGGGACAGCTTCGCGCTTTATATCCTCTGGGGGATATTTATCGGCGTTGTGACCCTTGCCGCGATGATCCCGCTGTTTCTGGGGTTGTTCATCGCCATGCCGGTGCTGGGGCACGCCACATGGCATCTTTACCGGCGGGTGACAGGCCAGGGGGCCTGACCCTAACCGCTGATCAGGCCCACCACCATTGCACCCAAGGCCACGACATGAATCAACATGATCGCCTTGTCACGCCACAAGATGCCAACCGTGAACCAGCCGATGAGACCGATTAGGAACAGATAGATATTAAGCGGCGTCAGGCCAAATGCCGTGGCGCTGTAGCCCATGATCTGCACAATCGAGGCCGCCCATTTGAGGATCATGATGCCGCGTTCCCGCTGCATCAGGCCAAGGCGGGGAAGGGGGAGTGACGTCATCTTAGATTACCTTTGCATAAGACATGGCAAGCGGGCCGAGAAACGCCGCCTGAACTTCGGCGGCCCCAAGGTGTACACCATTGAAGGAAAGCGCCTTGGCTCCGCAGGCATCTGATACCAACGTCACGTCATACCCCAGATCCCGTGCCGCACGGGTGGTGGCATCAATGCACATCTGCGTCATAGCGCCGATGATCGTCATATGGGTGATCCCTGCCGACTGAAGCTGTGTGTGCAGATCTGTTTCATGAAAGCTGTTTGGCCGGTGTTTGAGGATCACCGCCTCACCTTTAAGGGGGGCAACCGAGGCATGGATTTGCGCACCGAGCGTGCCGGGGCGAAAGAACGGGGCGCTGTCGCTGGCAGCCTCGTGATAGACATGCACGATCATCTCACCCGCGGTCCGGGCGTCATGCAACACTTCGGCTGCCTGAGACGCGACACGGTCCATATCCTCGACGGGCCACAGGCCGCCGGTGAAATAATCATTCTGGATGTCCACAAGGATCAGGGCATTCGCATTGCTCATATCAGCCTCACAGGTCCAGCGGGTTGATCTGGATCGTCTTGCCACGCCGGAACCAGCGGCGGCGGGCAGTTTTGTTCTTGCCGGGATGTTCGCGCATTTCCACCTTGTCGGTGCGGGTCGCGGTCATGAAGGCTTGCGCATAAATATTTAACATGTCGGTTCCTTTCCTTTGCATGTTTCTGCTGTTGAATATGTTTGAAACGGTGACATACTGCGAGTCACCGATGTTCGCCTTATGTAAGCTGGAGTTTAATATGGATTGGCGCCACCTTCCGCCACTGTCGGCGCTCAGGGCCTTTGCCGCCTTTGCCCAGACCCGCAATGTGGTCGCGGCAGGTGAGGCGCTTGGGGTCAGTCACGCGGCGATCAGCCAGCAATTGCGGGCGCTGGAGGCGCATCTGGATGTGGCGTTGCTTGATCGGTCCGGGCGCGGTTTGCAACTGACGCAACCGGGCGAGACATTGGCCAAAGCGCTGCATGCCGGCTTTGCCGCGATGATCGAAGCGGCACAGGAAATCACCGGCGCACGGGATGATAAGCCGCTTCATATTTCTGTCACGCCGACCTTTGCCGCCTCATGGCTGATGCCGCGCATGCCAAAGTTTCGGGCACGGCATCCCGAAGTGGATCTGATGATCGACCCCACACCAGAGATTGTTGCGCTGTCCTCAGATGGGATCGACGTGGCGCTGCGGTACGGCGTAGGGCCGTGGCCTGGGCTGGATGCGGAAATGCTGCTGCGCTCGCCCATGGTGGTGGTGGCAGCGCCTTGTCTGGTCGGAGATGGACCGGGGCCGGACATCAACGCCCTTGCGGATCTGCCATGGCTCGAAGAGTTTGGCACATCGGAAAGCACCCGCTGGCTGGACCGCCACGGCATGTCCGGCGCGCGTAAGCATGGTATGGTGCAGGTGCCCGGCAATCTGTTGCTTGATGGGGCGCGGGACGGGCAGGGGGTGATCGTGACCGTGCGCGAATTTGTAGCGCGGGACATCGCGGCAGGGCGTTTGCGCGAGTTGCATATCGAGCCGGACGATGACGCCGGCTATCATCTGGTCAAACGGCCCGGCGTGATGCGGCCCGTTCTGAAATCATTTGTAACGTGGATCCGGCGCGAGGCGCGTGAGACTGTTTAAAAAGGAAAGTATCGCCTGAGGGTTAGCTTGGGCCGATCATAAAGCAGCTGATCTTGCGCGCGGCCAAGCGGCGACAGGCCAGATCGGCAGTTTCACGGGTCATCCCGAGGAAGTTGGCATCAAAGCCCTGCGGCCGCCGCACCACTTTGCGCAGGCTGCCATCCAAGGTGGCCATTTCCGCCAAAGCTGTTTTTAACAACACTTTTTCTGCTGCAAACTTGCTGGGGTAGCGACCCACGTTCACGCCCCAATGGCGACCGCCGGATGTCGAAACACGGGTCACGACCTCTTGCGGGCGAGCGACCTTTTTGGTGGCAGCCTTGGCCAGCTTGGTTGGCCGGGCCGCAGGTCTGATCGACACGGCGGCAGAGGCCAAAGTCACAGTCGGGGCAGCTTCGGCTGGTTTCGTTTCGGCGGCCTCGGCCACGGGTTTGACCGGCGGTTTGGCTTCCTCTGCTGGCTTGGCCTCGGCGACCAGGACCGGCGCTTGATGGCCCGGACGCAGGACGGGACGCTTTGATTTCTTGACAGCGCCGTTCACGCGGATGGTCTTGCCCGCGCCACCTGCGGTGGAGCCGGGCACAACAGATTTTTTGGTTTCGACGGCTGCATAAACCGGTTTGGCCGGTTTGCGCAGCGGCGCACGTGAGGGCGCACGGCGGAAACCCAGATCCATCAGCTCGGCTACTTTGGCATTGCGCGACGAGGTGGATTTGCCACCAAAGACGGTCACGATAATACGCTCATTGCCCCGCTCGGCAGAGGCCGTGAGGTTAAAGCCGGAGGCACGTGTGTACCCCGTCTTGATCCCGTCCGCACCGCGATAGCTGTTGAGGAAACGGCGGTTGGTGTGGGTCACTTTACGCACGCCCGCATCGGCGGTGATGCGCGAGAACAGGTTGTAATACTGCGGGAAGTCATAGAGCAGATGCCGCCCCGCGATGGTCATGTCGCGAGCGGTGGACAGATGCCCCGCTTCGGTCAGGCCGTGCATGTTCTTGAATGTGGTTCGCGTCATCCCCAGCGCCTTGGCGGTACGGTTCATTCGGCGGGCAAACTTGGCCTCTGAGCCCGAGATTGCCTCGCCAATCGCCGTGGCGGCATCATTGGCGGATTTGACGGCGGCGGCGCGGATCAGATAACGCAGTGCAATGCGCTGGCCGGGGCGCAGGCCCAGCTTGCTGGGCGGCTCCGCTGCGGCCTTTTTGGAAATCTTGACCTTGGTATCAAGCGAGATCTCACCGCGCTGGATCGCCTCGAAGGCCACATAGAGGGTCATCATCTTGGTCAGGGAGGCCGGATGTAGGCGGGTGTCGGCGTTGCGGGCATGCAGCACCTTACCGGTGCGCGCGTCGATCACATAAGCGGCATAGGGCGCAGCCATCCCGCTCAGCGGAAGCACCACCAAAAGCCAGAAAGCCGTGATAAAAAATAGCCCCAAACGGGCCGGCTGAACGCGCCGCGCCTTCATGATGAACTGCCTTTGTCTGCCTCAAGCCGCCGATTTATTCGACTGGCCATGTATTATTATCGTTCGACACTAGCATAAGGTGTATTCAAAATAAACCCATTCATTCAAAGGATTAACGGGAAATTAACGTTTCCGTTTGTCAACATGTTGGGTTTGTTGTGCGTCGATCCCCCATCAGAGCCATTGTGGCGGGAATAAGGCAAGAACTTGGCGCCGTGCCATGTTTCATTTGCGCCAGATTTGCGAGGGCAGGAATCGTCCAAATCAGCCTTGCGTGAGACCGCGCACAAATTCGGGCAGGGCGCCGAGACCGGCCAGCTCTGCAAACCGTGGGGCGTGGTTGGGGGCATTGGCGTGTTCAATCGCCCAAGTTAACCCATGCGGGATCAACACGCCCCAACCGCCGGCATCAATCATAGGCACCACATCCGACGCCATTGAATTGCCCGCCATCAGGCCTTGATCGGCGCCGGTGCCCAGCCGGGTAAAGATCTCGTGGTATTCGGCTACGGTCTTGTGCGAGACGATTTCAATCGCATCAAAATGGTCACGCAACCCTGATTGCGCCAGCTTGCGCGACTGGTCCAAAAGATCGCCTTTGGTGATCAGGATCAATTTGAAATCATCGCGCAGTGCGTCCAGCGTTGCTTCGACATGGGGCAGCAATTCAATCGGATGGGACAGCATATCGCGCCCCGCTGCCAGAATTTCACCGATGACCTGCGATGGCACCTTGCCGTCGGTCACCTCGATCGCGGTTTCGATCATCGATAGGGTGAACCCTTTGATGCCAAAGCCGTAGTGCGGCAAATTGCGCCGCTCCGCCGCCAAAAGGCGGTCCATCAGGTGGTCCTTTTCTGTATGATCCGCCAATAACTCGGCAAAATGCGCCTGCGTCATCGCAAAGAAGCGTTCGTTGTGCCAAAGCGTGTCATCTGCATCGAGCCCGATGGCGGTTAACGGCGTGGTCATTTTCTTCTGCCTCTTTTCTAATGCCTGTGGCAGGTTATATAGACGCCGACACGACTCACCAATGTTTCGAAACAGCTCAGGAGCAGCAATGCGCCTTGATGATCATATGATGGCAGACCGGCCCGGCGATGATGACGGCCAGACCGACCTGCTGACCAAGACCAAGCCAAAGACCAAACGCCCGCCTTTGTACAAGGTGATGTTGCTCAATGATGATTTCACACCGATGGAATTTGTTGTGCATGTGCTTGAGCGTTTCTTTGGCCTCAATCATGCGCAGGCGTTCGAGATCATGTTGACGGTCCACAAAAAAGGGCTGGCGGTTGTGGGTGTGTTCAGCCACGAGATTGCCGAAACCAAAGTGGCGCAGGTGATGGACTTTGCCCGCCGGCATCAGCATCCGTTGCAGTGCACGATGGAAAAGGAAGAATAGCGCGTGATTGACGCGCGATTGCAGCTGGCGCTGGGTGGGGGTGGATTGGATCTGCCCGAGGATGGCCTGATTGGGGTCTTTCGTCCGCCTGTTGATGCCGACCTTGACGGGATCGATATGGATCGCTGCCAGATCCTGCATGATTTCAAACCGTTCTTTTCCGCCTGGGAGGACCGCGGCTATGCCGTGGCCCATGCGCCAATTGAACGCTTTGCCGCAACGATCGTTTGCCTGCCGCGGGCCAAGCAAGAGGCCCGCAGTCTGATTGCGCAGGCCTGCGCATTCAGTGATGGGCCGGTCGTTGTAGATGGCCAAAAGACCGATGGTATCGATTCCATTTTTCGTGAGATGCGCGGCCGGGTGACCGTGCATGGCCCGATCTCCAAGGCGCATGGCAAATTGTTCTGGATCGACGCACCTGCCGCCGATTGTTTTGCCGATTGGGAAGCCGGACCAGAGCAGACCGATGGCGGGTTCTGGACCGCGCCGGGGGTGTTTTCTGCGGATGGGGTCGATCTGGCCTCGGCTTTGCTGGTTGATGCCTTGCCAGACAAACTTGGCAAAGAGGTTGCTGATCTGGGCGCTGGCTGGGGCTTTCTTTCCGCGCATGTCCTGACACGGCCCGAAGTGACCTCCGTTCATATGGTTGAGGCGGGGCATATGGCGCTTGAGTGCGCACGCCACAATGTCACCGATGATCGGGCCAAGTTCTATTGGGAGGATGCCACCACATGGCAACCACCGCACCGGATGGACACGGTTGTGATGAACCCGCCCTTTCACACAGGCCGCGCCGCAGAGCCGCAGATCGGGCAAGCCTTTGTTGCCGCCGCCGCGCGTATTCTGGCGCCACAGGGGCATCTGTGGATGGTCGCCAATCGGCACCTGCCTTATGAAGTTGAGTTGAAAAAACGCTTCGCCCATGTAGAAGAGATGGGCGGCGATGCGCGGTTCAAGCTGTTCCACGCGACGCGGCCATCGCGCCCAAGGCGCTGATTTCACCAAAAGGGGCATCTTATGTCTTTTTCTGTTTCGGGAAAAACCGCCATTGTGACTGGTGCGGCCAACGGGATCGGTTTGGCCATTGCTCGCCATCTGGCCGACCATGGCGCCAATGTGATGTGCGCGGATGCAGATGAAAAAGGGTTGATTGCCGAACTGGGGGATGAACCCGAAGATGGCAACATCCGGACCTTTGCGGGCGATCTGCGCCAGCGGTTGACGGTGGCCAATCTGGTCTCGGCGACCATTGATGCCTTTGATCAGATCGACATTCTGGTGAATGCCTCGCGGCAATTGTTGCCGACAGATGCGCTTGATGTCGAAGACGATTCTGTTTCGACCCTGTTGGATCAGAACCTGATGACAGCCCTGCGCCTGACGCAATTTGTTGCCAAACGTATGATCAAGCAAGAAGCGGGCCAGCCCGAAGGGCAGATCGGCTCGATCATCAACCTAAGCTCTATTGCGGCACGGCAAATCCAGCCGGACTTGATGGGCTATGCCATTGCGGCCTCTGCAGTGCAGCAGATGACCAGGTCTATGGCGTTGGTTTTGGCACAGCACCGCATTCGCGTGAACGCGATTTCCTTCGGATCCGTGATGAGCGGCAGCTTGCGGGCCACAGTTGCGGAAAACCGCGAGTGGCGCGATGACATTCGCGATCATACGCCGCTGGGGCGTATCGCCTCCCCAACTGAGCTGTGCGAAGCGGTGCAATTCTTGGCCGCCGAAAGCTCTGCCTTTATGACCGGTGAGGTGATGGTGATTGATGGCGGGCGCAGCCTGCTGGACGCGGTGAGCGCCCCGGCGCATTGATCAGGCGTTGGCCTTTATCTGTTGGTCTTCGGCCTTGTTCGGCACGATCCAGTGGGCAAACAGCCACGCCAGAACAAACACCGCAACACCGCCCAGAAGATCACTAAAGTGATGCCCGCCGTGTGACAGGATCGCAGGCAGCATGCCGATGTTGAGCAAGACCATCGGCCAGAAAATCATCGTTCCCCGGACAAAGCAGATCGCGAGAAACACCATGACCGTGTGGTAGGATGGGAATGCAATTGTGCCCATGATCATGCCCGGCGCGATCAACGCATTGCCTTCTTGTGTCATGCGCAGAAGCCGCCCGCCTTCGGCCTGACCATGCACGAGGCCAAGCGCTTGTTCGGTGGAGGTTGGCAGCGTGAAATAGGCCGAAGGGCCAACGCTGGGCCAAGCCCACCAAAATGCCACGGCCAAGAGCAGGGAA
Organism: Sulfitobacter mediterraneus; assembly: GCF_003054325.1. GTDB lineage: Bacteria > Pseudomonadota > Alphaproteobacteria > Rhodobacterales > Rhodobacteraceae > Sulfitobacter > Sulfitobacter mediterraneus. The sequence goes on along the minus strand of NZ_QBKU01000001.1, from coordinate 106,056 downwards.
AGGATGCCAGCCACCAGAACGCGATGCAGTTGCACAGTGCGGCCCGTGAAGCCCAGAACAAAGATCACCACAAACAATTGACCCAGTGAGGTGTTGTAGACCCAGCCAAGGATTTTACCAAGGTCTGGATATTGGGCGATAAAGCCAACAAAACTGACCCAGTCATAGCCGACCAGCCACTGATCCATGCGCATCAGATTTGTGTCGATCATCGGGGTGCTGATCGGAAACCGCAGATAGATCAAAATCGCGATGACGCCGGAAAATCCGATGTAAATTCCTGCACCAATCGCCGCCAACCCAGCGCGGTGCATTTGTTTTTTCACACGGATATATGCGCCCAGACCAATCAGCCCGATGGCGGGTGCAAAGCTGATGAGGAACTCTGCCCAAGCGACCCTTTGGTCAAATGCAATGGCGAGTGTCGCCGCGAGCGCGCCAGTCAAAAGTGAAAGCACAATGAGGAAAACCTCGGCAGGGGCCAGCCACAGCCCGATCTTTTCCAAGACAGGTTTTTGTGCCGCGTCTTGAGGGGCGGCGAAAGGCAGGCTGGCATCTGTTGGCATGGACGCTCTCCGGAGTTGTGCATTGCTGACATGTCCGGTTTTTGGGGCCAGATTTGGGCGCGAGCGGGGCAATTGGGTGAAGCTTTGGTTGCGCTGGGCGGCTTTGGTCAAAACGTGGCGGTGCCTGCGCGGGCAAACTGATGTATTTTCGATGAGGTTTTGGGCTTGACGCCAAGCGGAGGCTGTCCTAATTCACGCGCCGATGGCGTTATAGCTCAGTTGGTTAGAGCGAACGACTCATAATCGTTAGGTCCCTGGTTCAAATCCAGGTAACGCCACCATCTTTTCCCCCAAATATAGCTGCCACACGGGCCTGACCCTAGGCACTATAATGCGCAGAATGATGTTTGCCGTTGACTGTGGCGCAGTGCTGGCTTGGGATGATCTGCACTAAAATGCTTTTTCTGAGCGCGACCTGCCTTGCCGGAAGGGCCCGATTTGGGCCGGAAACCTGTGACAAATTGCGTTTTTGCCTGTCTTGGCTTGCGTCGTCGCGGTCAGCGGGTATTGATTAAAGGCACAACCGGGGGTGCAAGCTGCACTTCGGCCAAATCAGGACCGCGGGGGAACCGGGGCCAGATGGATAACAAAGGGAGACCACTATGATTTTTCGCAGAACCCTGATGGGTATGGCGGGGGCGGCTGTTGCTGCGACCCTGATGGCGACAACCGCAATGGCGCAGGAGGTGACACTGCGCATGCACCAATTCCTGCCACCACAGGCCAATGTGCCCAAGCTGGTGCTGGATGTCTGGGCTGACAACGTTGAAAAAGACAGCGGCGGCCGCATCAAGGTTGAGCGCTATCCCTCCATGCAACTGGGCGGCAAACCACCAGAGCTGATGGACCAAGCGATCGACGGCGTGGCCGACATCGTCTGGACCGTGGTTGGCTATACGCCGGGCCGCTATCCCAGCACCGAGGTGTTCGAACTGCCCTTCATGATGACAAACGCCCGCGCAGCATCCTCTGCGTATTGGCAGATGTTTGAAAAGCACATGAAAGACGGTGAATTCAAAGACGTGCACATTCTGGCCACATGGGTCCATGGCCCCGGCATGATCCACGTCAATAAAGAAGTCCGCACGCCTGCCGACATGGAAGGCCTGAAAATCCGTGGTGGTTCGCGTCTTGTGAACTCGCTGCTGGAAAAAATGGGCTCCACCCCTGTTGGTATGCCAGTTCCGGCTGTGCCAGAGGGCCTGTCCAAAGGTGTGATCGACGGCACAACCATCCCTTGGGAAGTGACCGGCGCGTTGAAAGTGCCAGAGCTGGTAACAAACCACACAGAATTTGAAGGCAACGCCCTTTATGTTCTGACATTCGTTCTGGCGATGAACAAAGACCGCTATGAAGGTCTGCCAGCGGACCTGCAAAAAGTGATCGACGATAACTCCGGTCTGGAATTCTCGATCTTTGCGGGCGGCACGCAGTCTGATTCCGATGGCCCTGCACGTCAGGCTGCTGTGGATCGTGGCAACACCATCGTAACAGTTGCCGGTGATGACGTTCAGGCATGGCGCGATGTGGCGCAGCCGATCTATGACGAATGGATCGCAGACATGACATCCAAAGGCATCGACGGTCAGGCCCTGATCGACGAAGCAAAAATGCTGATGGACGCTTACGACAAGTAAGCCACCGTGCATGAGTACAGATCTGCGGCAGTTCGGCTGCCGCAGATTTTTTTGACTAAACTGAGAGAATAGCAATGCACCGGCTGATCCAGTCCCTTGCACGCCTCACCGCATTGGCGGGTGGGTTTGTCCTGATCGTGTTGATCGTTCTAACATCGCTGTCGATCATCGGGCGGTCTGTGAACAAGCTGCTGCACAATGATTTCTTTCAGCAAAAGATGACCGGTTTTTCCCAAGCTTTGCTGGATCTTGGCATTGGCGAGATCAACGGCAGTTACGAACTGCTTGAAGCCGGTGTTGCGTTTTCGATCTTTTCCTTCCTGCCGCTGTGCCAGCTTTATGGCTCCCATGCGACAGTGGATGTTTTTACCGCCGCGCTTCCGCTGCGGGCGAACCGTTGGATCGCCGCCTTTTGGGAGATTGTTCTGGCGCTGGTGTTGCTGCTGATCATCTGGCGGCTTTACGAAGGCATGCAGCGGTACATGGGCAACGGCGAGACAACATTGTTCCTGCAATTTCCGGTTTGGTGGGCCTATGCGGCCAGCTTTGCCGCCGGTGTTGTGACCTGCATTGTCGCGGCCTATTGCGCGGTGATGCGCCTTTTGGAGGCTGTGCAAAACCACAGCATTCTGCCGTCCGAGCATGGGGAACATTGAAATGACCAACCTCGAACTGGGCTTTTGGTCCTTTCCCGTCCTGATGATCATGGTGTTTCTGCGTGCGCCCATCGGTTTGGCGATGCTTCTGTGCGGATTTGGCGGCTGGTATATGGCGATGGGCGGCAATCCGACCCCGCTGTTGGCCAAGCTGAAATCAGAGACCTACACGACCTTTTCCAGCTATTCGCTGACCATCATTCCGATGTTCCTGCTGATGGGGCAATTCGCGACCCTCTCCGGGATGAGCCAGGCCCTGTTCAAAGCGGCCGAAAGCTTTCTCGGGCACCGTCGCGGCGGCGTTGCAATGGCGGCTGTTGGTGCCTGCGCCGGGTTTGGCGCGATCTGTGGATCTTCGCTGGCCACGGCTGCGACCATGTCCAAGGTCGCCCTGCCGGAGTTGAAACGCTATGGCTATTCGGGCGGTTTTTCCACTGCGACGCTGGCCGCTGGCGGCACATTGGGCATCTTGATTCCGCCTTCGGTGATTCTTGTGATCTATGCGATCCTGACCGAACAGAACATTGCCAAGCTATTCCTCGCAGCGTTCGTGCCGGGCATTCTGGCGGCGCTGGGGTATATTCTGACGATCTCCATCTATGTACGCCTGCACCCGGATGCAGCAGGCACCCGGCCTGCGGTCCCCATGGCAGAACGCTTCCGTGCATTGGCGGACACATGGCCGGTGCTGGTGATTTTCCTCGTCGTTGTTGGCGGCATCTATCTGGGTTGGTTTACACCCACCGAAGGCTCCGCCATTGGCGCGATGGGCACCGGCCTTGTGGCGCTGGTGTCCGGCAGCCTGAACTGGAAAGTGCTGGGTGACAGCCTTTTGGGCACGGCGCGGACCACGGCGATGATCTTTTTCATCGTGCTGGGCGCGGCGTTCTACAACGGTTTTCTTGCCCTGTCTGGCGTGCCGCAGTTCATGGCTGATTGGGTCGTGACCCAAGGCTTCAGCCCGCTTCTGGTGCTTTGCGTCATCTTGGCCTTCTATCTGGTGTTTGGCTGCCTGATGGACAGCCTGTCGATGATCCTGCTGACCGTGCCGATCTTTTTTCCGGTCATTTCGGCGATGGACTTTGGCATGAGCCCGGAACATCTGGCGATCTGGTTCGGCATTCTGGTGCTGATCGTGGTCGAGGTTGGTCTGATCACGCCGCCGGTGGGGATGAACCTGTTCATCATCAACTCGATGGACCGAGAGACGCCGATGACCGAGACCTATAAATCGGTGATGTATTTTGTCGGCTCCGATATCGTGCGCGTGATTATTCTGGTGGCCTTCCCCGCGATTACATTGTTCCTGCTGCCCGGCTGACGGGCGGGCGAGGGAAAGCTGCCTTTGGAACAACCGCCCTGCATTTTTGCAGGCTGAGGGAGGTTTGCAATGACGGCACATCTGGGTTTGAAGCCACATCAGGTTCTGCGTGAGGATCGCGCCGATGGGACGATTGTCCTGCGGTCGGCGTATGACCACGGGCCAGTGGCGCGGTGTACAGGTGATTGGCTGGATCATTGGGCGGGTGCAACGCCTGACGCTCTGTTCCTTGCCGAACGGTCCGGCGCAGGCTGGCGCAAGGTCACATATGGCGCGGCGCGTGATATGGTCCGAGCAATAGCGGGGCACCTGTTGAACCGCGAGCTTGGCCCGGACCGGCCTGTTTTGATCATCTCCGGCAACAGTATTGACCACGCCCTGCTCAGCCTTGCCGCGCAATATGTTGGCATACCGGTAGTGCCTGTTGCAGAACAATATGCCCTGATCCCTGCCGCTCATGGGCGGTTGATCCATGCCGCAGATATGGTGCGCCCCGGTCTGGTCTATGCATCGGACGCGGCACAATACGCGGCGGCGCTGGATCTGGAGGTGTTTGCGGGTGTTGAAAAACTGTCCTCTGTGCCGGCTACGAGTGGCGCGACCGATCTGGCCGATCTCATGCGCCCGGGCGGCAGTGATGTGCAAGCGGCGGCAGATGCGGTGACGCCCGATACGCTGGCCAAGATCCTGCTCACCTCCGGCTCCACCTCTGATCCCAAGGGCGTTCTGACCACACAGCGGATGATGACCACCAATCAGGCTCAGGTCGCGGCCTGTCTGCCCTTCCTCGCCAAACGCCCGCCGCGGCTGGTGGATTGGCTGCCATGGAATCATACCTTTGGCGGCTCGTATAACTTCAATCTGGTGCTGGCCAATGGTGGCAGCATGCATCTGGACGATGGCAAACCTGCACCGGGGCTGTTTGACCGGACCTGCGCGAACCTTGCAGAGGTTTCAGCCACCATCAGCTTTAACGTGCCGGTTGGCTTTTCCCAGTTGGTCACGGCACTGAAGGCGGACAAAGCCCTGCGCGAGACCTATTTTGCCGATCTCGACATGATCTTTTACGCGGGCGCGTCCTTGCCGCAAGGCATCTGGACCGCACTGGAACAACTGGCGCTGGACACTTGTGGGCAATTGCCCCTGATCACCACATCTTGGGGGCTGACGGAAACTGCACCGGGCGTGATGATCAGCCATGAACCGGCCAAGGGCGCAGGTTTGGTTGGCGTGCCGATGCCGGGATGTACGGTCAAGCTGGTGCCGGATGGCGAGGGCCGGTTCGATGCCCGCGTCAAGGGGGAGAACATCACGCCCGGTTATCTGAACAATCCCGCCAAAACGGCGGAGGCATTCGACGCCGAAGGTTATTTCATCACCGGTGACGCGATGCAGATGGTCGATCCTGTGGATGCCGATCGCGGGCTGATGTTTGACGGGCGGATCTCGGAAAACTTCAAATTGATGACCGGCACCTGGGTGCGGGCCTCGCAACTGCGGCTGGATGTGCTGGCGGCGCTGGCCCCCTTTGCGCAGGACGTGGTGATCACCGGCGAAGACCGGTCCGAGGTGGGGGCGATGATCCTGCCCAACCGCGCCGCAATTGCCGCGCAGGGCTGGACCCTGTCAGAGGCGGACGGCGTGATCACCTGCGCCCCGTTGCAAGAAGAACTGGGTAGGCGTCTGTCGGCACTGGCGGCACAGTCAGATCAATCCACGCATGTCAGCTGCGCCTTGGTCTTGTCTGAACCGGCCTCAATGGCCGAGGGAGAGGCGACCGCGAAGGGCAACATCAACTTTCCCAAGTTCCTGCGCCGCCGCGCAGATCTGGTGGATCAGCTTTATGATCCGCAGACCGCAAGCCGGATCACCACTGCGCATTAAAGTGCAACCTTTTGTGCTGCCGGTTGCGCATGGCCGGACGGGATGCACAATGTTGCGCAAATACTGGGGGATTTCATGGTTTCTACCGACAACAACGCTGTCACCTATTTTGTGGACCGGCATCTGATCGAGGGGCGCGGAAGCAAGCGTGCCTTCTTGGAAGCACAAAGCGGACGTAGCCTGAGCTATGGTGAAATGGCCTCAGGGGCGGCGCAGGTGGCAGGGGCGTTGAGCCGGGTGGATATCCGCCCTGAAGAACGCGCGGCGATGCTGGTGCTGGACCAGATCGAGTTTCCACAGATCTTCTGGGGCGCGATCAAGGCCGGTGTGGTGCCGGTCCCACTTAACACGCTGTTGGCCACGCCGGTTTATGACGCGATCCTGCGCGACAGCCGCGCGGCGATCCTGTTTGTGTCAGAGGCGCTTTGGCCCGTGGTTGCCCCTGCGGTCGCAGGCAATCCCTATCTGCGGCAGGTGGTTGTGATTGGCGATGCGCCGGAGGGCACACAAGGGTTTGATGACTTCATGCGCGATGCCCCCGCCCAAGACACCATAGCCGTCAGCGCCGATGAGGTGGCATTCTGGCTATATTCGTCCGGCTCTACCGGGCAGCCAAAGGGCGTTGCGCATGTGCATTCCGCCCTGAAGGCCACGGCAGACACTTACGGTGCCAAGGTGCTGCGTATTGCCGAGGATGACGTGGTGCTGTCAGCAGCTAAATTCTTTTTCGCCTATGGGCTGGGCAATGCGATGACATTTCCGCTGTCTGTTGGCGCCAGCACGGTGCTGTTCACTGGCCGGCCCACCCCGCCGGATATGATTGGCACCATCGCCGAACATCAACCGACGATCTTTTGCGGGGTGCCGACACTGTATGCGGCGATGGTCGCACAGATGGATCAAACCGGTGCGCCCGATGCGCCGCTGCATACCTGCATATCGGCAGGTGAGGCGCTGCCCGAAGATGTGGGCAAACGGTGGGAGGCGCACACCGGTGTGGGCATACTGGACGGTGTCGGGTCAACCGAGATGCTGCATATTTTCCTCAGCAATGGGCCGGGCGATATTGTCTATGGCACTTCCGGGGTTGCGGTGCCGGGGTATGACCTGCGGCTGGTCGATGAAACCGGCGCAGACGTCGGGGTTGGCGAAGTGGGGGAACTCTTGGTCAACGGAGCCTCTGCCGCGAGCTGCTATTGGAACAAACGCGACAAATCGCGCGAAACCTTTGAAGGGGTTTGGACCCGAACCGGCGATAAATACGAACGCCGCGAGGATGGGCGGCTGGTCTATTGCGGGCGCACGGACGACATGTTCAAGGTTTCCGGCATCTGGCTGTCCCCCTTTGAGGTCGAAGGCGCATTGGTCAGCCATCCGCAGGTGTTGGAGGCCGCAGTTGTGGCGATGCGGGACGCGGACGAGCTGGAAAAGCCCAAGGCGTTTATCGTGCTGCAATCGGGCGAGGGATCAGACACCCTTGAAGCCGAGCTGAAAGACTTTGTGAAAGAGAAAATCGGCAAATGGAAATACCCCCGCTGGATCGAAGTGGTGGAGGATTTGCCAAAAACCGCAACCGGAAAGATCCAGCGGTTCAAACTTAGAGAGGGTGCATGATGGCGATCAATTGGACGAATGCCAAAGGGGCACAGATTACAGTGCAGGGGCAATCGCTTGAGTATGGCTGCTGGGGCCCTGCGCCGCACAAGGCACCTACGCTGGTGCTGCTGCACGAAGGGCTCGGCTCTGTCGCGCAGTGGAAGGATGTGCCCGCGCAATTGGCCGAACGCACGGGATTTGGGGTCTTTGCCTATAGCCGAGCGGGTTATGGCGGCTCTGATCCCGTACCGTTGCCGCGACCGCTCGATTTTCAAACCCGCGAGGCGGAGGATGTTCTGGGCGCCGTGTTGGATGCGGCGGGGATTGAGCATTGCGTCTTGATGGGGCATTCGGACGGGGCGACGATTGCAGCGATTTATGCCGGATCAGTCTCTGATATGCGGGTGCGCGGGCTTGTCCTGATTGCGCCGCATTTCTTTACCGAGCCTGCCGGGTTGGACGCGATCCGCGCGGCGGGAGAGGCCTTTGAAACCGGGGATCTGAAACAGCGACTTGAGAAATACCACACCAATGTCGAGGTGGCGTTTAAGGGATGGCACGATGTCTGGACTGACCCCGCATTTGCCAAATGGAACGTAGGTGATGCGATTGACCACTGGCGCATTCCGGTCTTGGCCATTCAGGGGCGCGATGATCCCTATGGCACCCTGGCGCAAATCCAAGAGATAGAAGAACGGATCTATTCGCCTCTGGATACGATGATCCTTGATGATTGCGGGCATGCGCCGCATCTGGAAAAGCCGCAGGAAACCTTGGCAGAGATCGCAGAGTTTTGCCTGCGGTTGCGGCGGCTGGAAGAGGACGAGGTCAAGATTGGTTGATCGGCCCGCCCATATTCCGCGACCTCCGCACGCCTATTTGCCAGGGGTGAACGCACGTCACCCCGAAGACTGGTTTGAAGAGATCAAGACCAGTGTGGGCCCGCAAACACCGTTGGAGGCACTGCATCTGACGCTCGCGTGGCAGGCGGGGCTCGACTATTTTGATGCCGGGTATTTCTGGGAATGCCACGAGGTGCTTGAGGCGGTCTGGCTGCAAACACCGGAATGGTCGGCGGAGCGGGACATGGCGCAGGCGTTGATCCAACTGGCCAATGCGCGGATCAAAATTCGGATGCAGCGCCCAAATGCGGCGCGGCGGTTGTGCGATATGGTGCTGGCCCATCTTGCGCGTTGTCCGATGGGACTGCCGGTTTTGGGGTTGGAACGGCCCAAGATGGAACGGTTGGTGCAGGAGACTTTGATCCTGATTGACCAGTGATGGTGCATTATAATTCACGTTATCCCGAAAATAATGTAACTACCTGCCATTTCCGCTAAGTATTCTGAACTATATCGCATCAATGCGACTGATTCATGAGGGGACCACCGATGACCAAAGTGATCGACTTTCAGACCGATCCGTCCAAGTACCGGCATTGGAAAATCGAATATAACGGTCCGATTGCATGGCTTTCGATGGATGTGGACGAAAAGGGCGGGCTGTTTGACGGCTATGAGTTGAAGCTGAACAGCTACGATCTGGGTGTCGATATCGAGCTGGCTGACGTGGTGCAGCGGATGCGGTTTGAACACCCCGAAGTCAAAGTGGTGGTCATGCGCTCGGCCAAGGACAAGGTGTTCTGTGCAGGGGCCAACATCCGGATGCTGGGCGGCGCGGCGCATGCGCATAAGGTCAATTTTTGTAAATTTACCAACGAGACCCGCAACACCTTTGAGGCCGCACAGGCCGACAGCGGTCAGAACTATATCTGCGCGGTCAAAGGGGCCTGCGCGGGTGGCGGTTATGAATTGGCTCTGGCGTGCAACCACATCATGCTGACCGATGACAGCACGTCCTCTGTGGCCTTGCCCGAGGTGCCGTTGCTGGCGGTTTTGCCGGGCACAGGTGGGCTGACCCGAGTGACGGACAAGCGCAAGGTGCGCCGCGATCTGGCGGATGTGTTTTGTTCCATCGAAGAAGGCGTGAAGGGCAAACGTGCCGTGCAATGGCGGCTTGTGGATGAGGTATTCCCGAACTCCAGCTTTGATGAAAAGGTCGCGGAACGGGCGCAGGTGATGGCCGCAGAATCGGGAAAGGCCGATGTGGCGGAGGGGATCGAATTGACCGCGCTGTCGCGCAGTTTTGCCGAAGATGGTGTGAGCTATTCCACCGTCGAGGTCGCATTGGTCCGCGAGGAAAGCCGCGCCACCATCACGATCAAAGGGCCGGACGCAGATGCGCCCGCAGACATGGATGCCTTCACCGCCAATGGCGCGGAGAATTGGATGCTACGCTGTGCGCGGGAATTGGACGATGCGATCCTGCATCTGCGCAACAATGAAAAAGAACTGGGGTTGATTGAGTTCCAGACCCAGGGCGACCCTGAAGCCGTGCTGGCGCATGAGGCGCTGCTGCTTGGCAACCGTGATCATTGGCTGGCCAATGAGGTGCTGGAATACTGGAAGCGGGTGCTGAAACGCATCGACATGACCTCGCGGTCATTGGTGGCGATCGTGGAGCATGGATCGTGTTTTGCCGGACCTTTGGCAGAACTTCTGTGGGCGGTGGACCGCAGCTATATGATGCTGGAGGAATTTGACGGCGACAACCGGGCGCTGGCAACGGTCACACTGTCGACTGGCAACTTTGGCACCTATCCGATGGGCAATGATCTGACCCGTTTGCAAACCCGCTTTCTAGGCACTCCGGAGCAGGTGGAAAAGTTGAAGTCTTCTATCGGAGAGGCGTTGGAGGCGGATGATGCCGAAGAGCTGGGTCTGATCACCTACGCCTATGACGACATTGATTGGGAGGACGAGGTGCGCCTGTTTATGGAGGAACGCGCCAGTTTCAGCCCCGATGCCATGACCGGAATGGAAGCCAATCTGCGCTTTGCCGGACCCGAAACCATGGAAACCCGGATTTTTGGCCGCCTGACGGCATGGCAGAACTGGATTTTTCAGCGCCCCAACGCAGTTGGTGAAGAGGGCGCCTTGCAACGCTACGGCACCGGCGTGCGCGGTAAATACAATATGGAACGTGTGTAATCATCAATGGATCGGCTTCTTTGAAAGAGGCCGGCCGGAAACGGCTCAAGTTTCCGATGCCCAGACTGAAAAGGAACTTCGACAATGCTCGATCTGATCAACGTAAGTTATGACACGCAAATCCCGAACAATGTCGGGCTGTCCGAGGACAAGAAGGTGCTCAAGGCGCTGGAAAAATGGCACCCCGGTTACATCAACTGGTGGAATGATCTGATCCCGCAGAACTTTCAGGAAAGCATGGTCTATCTGCGCACTGCGGTGAGCGTTGATCCCAAGGGCTGGGCGAAGTTCGACTATGTGAAAATGCCGGAGTATCGCTGGGGCGTGTTGTTGGCACCGGCGGTTGAGGATCGCAAGATCCCGATGGGGGAACACCTTGGCGAAAAGGCGTGGCAGGAGGTGCCGGGCGAGTATCGCAATATGCTCAAACGTTTGATCGTCATTCAGGGCGACACCGAGCCGGGTTCGGTGGAACAACAGCGGTTTCTTGGTCTGACGGCGCCATCCCTTTATGACATGCGCAACCTGTTTCAGGTGAATGTCGAAGAGGGCCGTCACCTTTGGGCGATGGTTTATCTTCTGCAAAAGTACTTTGGCCGCGATGGCCGCGAAGAGGCAAACGATCTGTTGGTGCGCTCCTCCGGGTCTGAGGATGCGCCGCGCATGTTGGGTGCGTTCAACGAGGAAACGCCCGATTGGCTGTCGTTCTTTATGTTTACCTATTTCACCGACCGTGATGGCAAGATGCAGCTGGAAAGCCTTGCGCAGTCTGGGTTCGATCCGCTGTCACGCACCTGCCGGTTTATGCTGACCGAAGAGGCGCATCACATGTTTGTCGGCGAGACAGGCGTGGGCCGGACCATTCAGGCAACTATTGAGGCGATGAACGCCAATGGCATCACCGATCCTTACGATATCAACAAAATCCGTGATCTTGGGGTGATTGACCTGCCGACGATCCAGAAAAAGCTGAACCTGCATTATACGCTTTCCCTGGATCTGTTTGGTCAGGAAGTGTCCACCAACGCCGCCAATGCGTTCAACTCGGGCATCAAGGGCCGCTATATGGAGCAGCGGATTGATGATGATCACAAGCTGAATGATGCGACCTATCCGGTGACCTCGATCAAGGATGGCAAGATCCTGACCGAAGATGTGCCTGCATTGACCGCGATCAACATGCGCCTGCGCGATGACTATGTGCGCGATGCGGCGGGCGGGGTTGGCCGCTGGAACAAGCTGATTGCCAAATCCGGAGTGGAGTTTGAACTGAAGCTGCCGCACGAAGGGTTCCACCGCCAGATCGGTGTGTTTAGCACCGTGGCGATTGACCCCGATGGCAATATCCTGTCGGCGGAAGACTGGCAAAAACGGCAGGGAGAGTGGCTGCCGACCAAGGCGGATGGTGATTTCATTCAATCCTTGATGGTGCCTTGTTTTGAGCCGGGCAAATACGCCTCATGGATTGCTGCGCCCAAGGTCGGGATCGACAACAAGCCGGGCGATTATGAGTATGTTAAACTGCACATGGCCTGACAATTTGGCGGGATGAGTCCCGCCCGACGGCACACCAAGGGTGGGGGTGACCCCGCCCTTCTTTTGATGAATGGGAGAGCCTATGACCACCCCCGTCAAACAGCATTTGATTGATCCCGAGATCTGTATCCGTTGCTACACTTGCGAGATGACCTGCCCCATCGGGGCAATTGAACATGACGACAACAACGTTGTGGTGAACGCAGATGTTTGCAATTTCTGTATGGATTGCATTCCGGTTTGTCCCACGGGGTCCATTGACGAATGGCGGGTGGTCGAAACGCCCTACACCTTAGAAGAACAGTATGAATTTGACGAGCTGCCCGAGCAGGCCGAGATAGAAGCGGCACCAGCGGGGGGCGATGAGGGGGAAGCCGATCCGATTGCCGCGTTGTTGGCCGAGGCGCATAAGGGTGCGGGCGGCAAAGCGCGTGCGCCGCTGACAGCGGCGAAACCAGCGGTCAATATGTACACATTGGGCAAGCCGGCCAAGATGAAGGTGCAGGGCAACTACCGCCTGACGGATGATCCAAGCCACGATGTGCGCCATATCATTCTAGACCCCGGTGCATTGCCGTTTCCCGTGCTAGAGGGGCAGTCGGTCGGCATCATTCCACCGGGGCAAGATGCGGAAGGCAAGGCGCATTTGCCGCGGCTCTATTCCGTGTCCAGCCCCCGCGACGGGGAGCGCCCCGGCTATCACAATATCTCGCTGACCGTGAAACGCGAAGATGGCGGGCTGGCGTCCAACTATCTGTGCGATCTTGAGCAAGGCTCAGAGGTGGAGGTCACAGGCCCGTTTGGATCTACTTTCCTGATGCCGAATGATCCCAATGCCCGGCTCTTGTTGATTTGCACCGGCACTGGATCCGCGCCGATGCGGGCATTCACCATGCAGCGGCAACGTGGCGGGGCCACCGGGGGCATGACCATGTTCTTTGGTGCGCGCACACCTGAAAGCCTGCCGTATTTCGGACCGCTCAAGAAGATCCCGGAAAAGATCCTGCGCCAACATCTGGTGTTCAGCCGCCTGCCGGATGCGGACAAGGAATATGTGCAGGACCGGATCGTGTCCGAACAGGACGAGGTTGCCGAGATGCTGGGCGATGACCGGACCCATATCTACATCTGCGGCCTGCGGGGGATGGAAGAGGGGGTTGAGCTTGCCATGACCTCCATCGCCGAAAGCATTGGTCAGCAATGGACCGCGCTGCGCGATGTGATGCGCGACGAGGGCCGTTATCACGTGGAGACCTATTAAGTGAGCGACGACAATTTTGTGCATCCGGTCAATGTCACCTGGGCCGATTGTGACCCGGCCCGCATCGCCTATACCGCGCGGCTGCCGTACTTTGCACTGGATGCGATCAATGCATGGTGGGAGGCGCATCTGGATGGTGACGGTTGGTTCCAGATGGAGATCGACCGCAATGTCGGTACGCCTTTTGTCAACATGTCGATGGATTTTCGCAGCCCCGTGACGCCGCGCCACAAGCTGCTGTGTGAGACGTACCCAACCCGGCTGGGGGACAAGTCGATCACCTTTGCGGTGAAGGGGCGGCAGAATGATCTGCTTTGTTTCGAGGGGCGGTTCACCTGTGTGTTTATCATTGCCGATCAATTCAAAAGCCAATCGGCGCCCGCAGAGTTTCGGGCCGTGATTGAGCCGCGCCTGCGTGCGGAATAATGCATCAATGTGCGTTCCAAGGATTGTTTTTCGCAAAATCACAGGCAACGATGCAGTATTGTTCTTAATCACCCCTTTGGATTCATGACTGACCTTTCCCCCTCAGAAGACATTGGCGGTGCGTTGATTGCCCGTCTGGCCGCCCGCGTGGCCGAGGCCCGTAAACTGCGCGGCTTGTCGCGGCGGGTCTTGTCCGAGATGTCCGGCGTTTCACCGCGCTATCTGGCGCAGTTGGAGGCCGGCGAGGGCAATATTTCGGTACTGCTGTTGCAACGGGTGGCCAGTGCCCTTGATCTGCGGATCGAGGCACTATTGGCCGAAGGCATGCCGATGGACCACGAGGCCGAGCGGATCACTGCCTTGTTCCGGCAAGCGCCGCCGCAGGTGCAACAGCAGGTTTGCGGGTTGCTGGCGCCGCAAAACCCCAAGGTCATGCGGGCGGGGCGGATCTGTTTGATCGGGCTGCGCGGGGCAGGCAAATCGACCCTTGGCCGGATGGCTGGCGAGGCGCTTGGCATCCCGTTTGTTGAGCTGAACCACGATATCGAGGCAGACACGGATATGCCACTGGCCGAGGTGATGGCGTTTTATGGCGAGGATGGTTATCGCAAGCTGGAGGCCGAAGCGCTGGAGCGGGCATCGGCCAAACATGACAAGATGATCCTTGCCGTCGCGGGCGGGATCGTGGCACAGCCGGATACCTATGCCCGCCTGCTTGAGCGGTTTCACACCGTCTGGATCAAGACCAGCCCGGCAGAGCATATGCAGCGCGTGCGCGGGCAAGGTGATCTGCGTCCAATGGAGGGCAATCCAGCGGCGATGGCGCATCTCAAGACTCTGTTAGAAAGCCGGATACCGCTTTACCAACAGGCCGAGGCGCAGGTGAACACAACCAATCGCGCGGTGCGGTCGTCGGCCAATGACCTGCTCGCGGTGATCGCGAAGTATCGCTTCCTAGACGGCGCAAAATGACCGGAGCTGATGTGGCGATTGTCTTGCAGGATGCGTTTTGGCAGGCCGGCGAGGCGCTGATGTATCGCCATACCACCCCATGGGAACTGGACGAGGCGCTGAGCGATTGGGGCTATACCATGGGCCCATGTGAAGCGCAGGATCTGATCGGGCTTGAAAAGGTGCTTGCCCGCGATCCAAACCGCCCAGTGCCGATTTTGCCGCGCATGGTGGCGGAAGGGCGCATCGGCAAATCGGGCGGCGTTGGCTACTATCGCTATCCCGGTGGCGGCGGGGCGGTCATTGACCCTTTGATCGAGGACATGTTTCGCGAAGAGGCATGGTTTGCCGGCGATGATCGGAGCGAGATCAGCGATGCACAGATTGTTCGGGCGATGAATGCCGCGTTGGTCCAAGCGTTAGATCGGTTGTCCTTGCTGGATACCAAGGCGTTGTCTGTGTTGGCGCGGGCGGTGCATTTCCCCAAGGGCAAGACTTTGCGGGAACTCACCCTGCGGGCATAAAAAAGGCCGCGACATGCGCGGCCTTTTTCAATGTCTGGGATCAGCGTGTTTACGCAGACCAACCCATCCGTGCTGGGTGATATTCAAAGCCGATGTGGTGAGCTGCGCCAACCAGACCTTCTTTGGTGTGGTTGTACAGTGAGCGCCAGTATGGCTGGATCGTTACGCCGTCTTCCTGCATGAGAGCCTGACCTTTGGCCATGATCGCACGGCGCTTTTCAACGTCGGCTGTTGCCAGCGCTTCTGTCAGCAGGCCGTCGAACTCTTCGCTGGCATAGCCAAATTCGTTCCATGCCTCACCGGAACGATAGGCAAGTGCCCATACCTGCACACCCAAGGGGCGCGCGTTCCAGTTCGTGGATGAGAACGGGTACTTGGACCAGTCGTTCCAGAAGGTAGAGCCGGGCAGGATGGTCCGCTTGACCTTGATACCTGCGTCACGCAACTGCGCCGCAACGGCATCGGTGGTGTCTTTGCGCCACGCATCGTCGATCGACATCAGCTCGTGCTCAAAGTCGGCCATGCCGGCTTCGTCCATCAGCGCCTTGGCGGCGGCCGGATCAACCTTGCGTGCAGGCAGTTCGGCATACTCCGGGTGCATCGGACCAACGTGGTGGTTTTCCGCAACGATCCCGCGGCCGCCATAACCCAGTTCCAGCAGCACTTCGTTGTCTACGGCCATGCCAATCGCCTGGCGCACACGTTTGTCTGCATAAGGCTGTTTGCCGTCAACTTCGGCCAGCTGGTTGGGACGAATAACGATTGTCGCGGCGGTCGCGATGGAGTTTTCGACCCAGCCGTCCAGCGTCGACATGATGTCAATGTATTCGCCTTCCATGGAATAGAAACCATCAACCTCTTCGGCTTCGGCTGCGGCGATCCATGCGGATGGATCGGTGCCGTAGTCGATATACTCCAGACGGTCGATGAAAGGTCCGCCGGTGATTTCTGTGCCCCACCATGTGTGGTCAGGGTTCTTGACCAGCACACCTTTGACGCCGACTTCGAGCGTTTCGGGCAGGTAAGGGCCGGTGCCGATTGGGTTGTCCAGCATGCTGTCTGCGGTGAACGAGCTGTGCACAATCGCCGCTGGATAGTCGGCCATGCCTGGGATCAGCGTGATGTCGGATGCAGGCAGCATCAGTTTCACAGTGTGGCTGTCGACAACCTGAATGGCGCCTTCGATGGCTTTGCCTGTGGCTTCGTCGATGAGGGTCGCAAAACGGCCCGCCATGGAGTTGCCTTCAACGGATTTGTCACACCATGCTGTGATGTTGCGGGCAACATCTTCGGCGGTGAAGTCGTCACCGTTGTTCCACTTGACGCCTTTGCGGACGTTCAATGTGTATTCGGTGGCATCATCGTTGATTTCCCAGCTTTCCAGAAGGGCAGGGGTGAATGAACCGTCGTTTTCCCAGATCGCCAGGTATTCCAGCCAACCACGCGAGAAGTTCGCGATCTGTGACCAGTCATATGTGCGTGGATCTTTCAGCGCGCGGACTTCCATCTGCATGCGGACGGTGCCGCCCGGCTTGATGTTGGCGTGGGCTGCGGCATTTGCGGGTGCTGCCATGCCGATCATGGAATAGGCGGTGGCGGCGGTTGCGCCGAATGCGCTGGCCAAGGCCAGGAACTCGCGGCGGTTGACCGGATCTTTCTTGGCGGCTTCTGCGGAATCGTGGATCGATTGCGGCAGTGGCTTTCCGGTGCGTGTCAAATAACTCATGGTCTTCCTCTCTGTTGTCGGTGGCGATCTCGGTGAGCCGCCCTTTGTGACGCCAATTTGATGGCGCCAGATGATACAGTTTTCCTGCTTTTCTGGCCCGCTGTCGCGGTTGCATTCCGATAGTCAAACACACAGGCCCGTGGCGTCAAGCCCATCACGGTATCTTGTGCGATCAACAACGGGGTCAATTGAACCTGCAAATTGCGGTTGAGTGGCAGCGATGTGCCTCTTCGGATTTTGGTGCATTTTGTGAGCGGAGTTGCGCAATACTGCGCCAATCCCGGTTTCATTCCCTGAGCGCCAATTCTGACCACTGATGTGTCGTTTTCGGGCAAGCTGCCTTATGGCGAGCAGATAACCCCGCCAGTATCCAGCGCTATTTGCGGCGCTTTTGGGCGGCCCGTTTGAGTTCGTTTGTTGCCGTTTTGCGGCAGGTTTTGAAATAAAAAAAGTTTCGATTGGGTTGGCCGGGCTGGTGTTTTGGGCCGTAGCGAGCGGCAGAACGAATCTCTTTAGCGCAGTTTATCCGGCATTTGCGGCGGCTTGCATCAACAGCTTCAGCTTTTCCAAATCTCCGATTTCATTACTTAAAATCAAGACAAGCCGCGCATTTAACGCATGGCTCTGCGCCTCGCTCAGCCCTTCGTGCAGGTCCATCAGCGCGTTATAAAAGGCGTCGGTGTCTTGCCCCAGTTTGTCATCAAGGATCATAGCGCCGCTCCCATGGCGTTTTTCATTGCAGCGGTGATGGCGGCAACCTCTGGCGTTGTGAACACAGCGCAAACATGGCCATCGGGGCGAAAGAGATAAATGTGGGCATTGCCGTAGCGGCGGATGGCGTGGCCGTCCGTCGCGTCAAAGCAGGGGTAATCACCACGGCTGTTGATGCCGATGCGGGCGATGCCGTCGATCTGCGGTAATGCCATGTCGCCAAAGCCGACCAGCGTAAACTGCCCCTGCACTTCCCGGATCAGCCAAGTGTCGCCATTCGCGCCGGTCAATGGGGCATCGGTGATCACCGCGCCGGGGGGCACGGGGGCGTCACCAGCGGTTTGCAGGGTCATTCCTTCCAGTGAGCACGGCAAGGACAGCCGCCCCGAATTGATCAATCGGCGGGCAAAGGGATGGCGTTCCGAGAGGGTCAGAACCTCATCGCGGAACAACGCCTCAATCGGGGATTTTGGCGTCATAAAGTTTGTGGCGCGGGACGAGTTCAGGATGTTCTCGGCCGATCCATGGGTGCGCTCTTCGCTGTAGGTTTCAATCAGGGCAGGCGGGGCGTCGCCGCGCAACACGGCGGCCAGCTTCCAACCGAGGTTGTCCAGATCCTGCACCCCGCCATTGCCGCCACGTGCGCCAAAGGGGCTGACCACATGGGCGCTGTCCCCGACAAACAGGACGCGGCCATGCACAAAACGGTCCAGTTTGGCACAGCGGAATTTATAAACGCTCATCCAATCGAGGCGAAATGGTGCATCTCCGACGATCTGTTTGATCCGTGGGATCACCTTTTCTTCGGTGGCTTCTTCCTTGGGGTCGGTGTCTGGCCCAAGTTGCAGATCGATCCGGTAGATGTTGTCGGGCTGTTTGTGCAGCAGCGCCGATTGACCCGGATGGAAGGGCGGTGCGAACCAGAACCAGCGTTCGGGCGTGTCGTGATCGCCAAAGGGCGAGGTTTCCATTTCCACGTCCACAATCAGGAAATGCTCTTCGAAGGTCTGACCGTCAAAGGCGAGGTTCATCCGCTGCCGCGTGGCACTACCGGCCCCGTCACAAGCGATGTACCACTCTGCCTCAAGCGTATAGGTGCCATCGGGGGTTTCAACGGTCAGTTCGACATGATCGCCTCTGTCCGTATGATCGATGACCTTGTTGAGGAACCGCAAGTCGATCAGATCGGGGAATTCCTGCGCCCGTTCGACCAGATATTGTTCGACGTAGTATTGTTGGAGATTGATGAAGGCAGGGTATTTGTGCCCCGGCTCTGGCAAAAGATCAAAGCTGTAGATCTCATCCTTACCGTGGAACTGACGCCCGACTTTCCATGTCACGCCTTTCTCCAGCATCCGTTCGCCCACGCCGAGCCGGTCAAAGATTTCCAGCGTGCGTTTGGACCAACAGATCGCCCGCGATCCGACTGACACCACATTGTTGTCATCCAGAACCAGCGATTTGACGCCCTGCTGCGCAAGATCCACCGCCATGGCCAACCCGATCGGGCCGGCACCCACGATAACAACCGGATGGCGCGGCTCGGGTCCGCTTAATCCGGGTGGTGCGATGTAGGGGTATGGGGCGTAATCATAGGCCATGGGGCGCTCCTATTTGAAGTCGACGCTATTCAGCTTCAATTGAATCGTCTGTGTTCTCAGGTTCATAATTCTCGGGGCTATCTGGATCTTCGTGTTCATGATCCTCATCAATTCTTCTGCGAACAGTCGCTTTGGAAATATCTATGGTTCCAGCGAAGAAGCTTGCCGCTGCTAGTGTGGGCACAACCCAAACCATTTTGTCGGTAAAAAATGCGGCGGAGTAAGACGGGATCAGAACTATCGCCGCCTTCGCTGTTGCAAGTTTCACGTGGAGCCATCTTGTGCTCATCCCTGCAGGGCCTCCCACATTTCCAGATCGCGCTGTGCGGTCCAGATGCGGGGCGTTTCGATGCCGCGGGCCTCGTCGTAGGCGCGGGCAACGTTGAAGGGCAGGCAGTGCTCATAGATGGCGTAGTCCGCGAACTTGGGATCGCAGGCGGTGCGGACCGCATCCCATGCTTCTTTCAAGCTGCCACCACGGGCCGCGACGCGGGCGGCGGGGACATAGGTGCTGTCGACAAAATCACGGGTGCTTTCGATGGCGCGTTCCACCGCGTCTTTGCCGATCAATGCGCCGCCGCGACCGGGGGCGATGGCATCAACGTCAAAGCTGGCGATGTTATCAAGGGTGTGACCCCATTCGTGAAAATGCCCATCGCCGCAATAACAGGCAGAATGGTCTTCGACGATGTCGCCGGTGAACATGACGTTTTCGTCCTGCACCTGCACCACGATATCACCCGCCGTATGGGCGCGGCCCAGATGCATAAGATCGACGCGGCGGTTGCCCAGATAGACGGTCATGCTGTCCGAGAACGTGGTGGTGGGGTAGGTCAGACCGGGGATGCTTTCATGCCCTTCAAACAGGCGCGGGAAGCGTTGGAATTCGCTGTCCCAGTCTTCCTGCCCGCGTTCCACAACCATGCCGCGGGCGGCGTCGGACATGATGATCTGGTCCGCGCCATAGGCCGATGCGCCCAGCACACGCACCGCGTGATAATGGGTCAGCACAACATGGCTGATCGGTTTGTCGGTCACTTCGCGGACCTTCTCGATCACCTTGTTGGCCAGACGCGGGGTCGCCTGTGCCTCGACGATCATCACGCTGTCGTCGCCGATGATCACGCCGGAGTTGGGATCACCCTCGGCGGTAAAGGCCCAGAGATCGCGGCCGATCTCGTCAAAGGTGATTTTCTTTTCGGTCATGTCGCCTTGGGATGCGAATGCTTTGGCCATGAGGGATGTCCTTTGAATGGGGTGGGCTGAGGCGAACGCTCAGCCCTAAGAAGGGTCATTAGGGGAATTTGACGGCGGGCTGGATTTGTCCGGTGCAGTCACCAAAGCCGATGCGGTAACCGTCACCATTTGCTGCGCCCCGCAGGGTCATCGTGTCGCCATCTTCGAGAAAGCCGCGGGTCTCGCCGGTTTCCAGCGTGAAGGGTTCGCGTCCCGCCCAGCTGAGTTCCATCAACGATCCGTATTCGGCGCGGGTGGGGCCTGAGATCGTGCCTGAGCCGAGCAAATCGCCGGGGTTCATCCCGCAACCGCCAACCGCGTGGTGGGTCAACTGTTGCGCGGCGGAATAATACATCCGGCTGTAGTTGGTTTTGGCGATGGAGATGGCTTTGGCCGCGCCTTCGGGTTGCATCAGCACTTCGAGGTCAATGTCATAAAGTCCCGGTTTGGTCTCTGCCAGATAGGGCAGCAGTTCCTTGCTGCGTTCCGGCACCTCGGTGCGGAAAGGTTCAAGCGCCTCTTTGGTGACGATCCACGGCGAGATAGAGGTGCCAAAAGCCTTGCCTTGAAACGGGCCAAGCGGTTGGTATTCCCAGCCTTGAATGTCCCGCGCGGACCAGTCGTTCAGCAGGACATAGCCAAAGATCATCTCATCGGCTTGCTCGGTTGTGATCGGCTGGCCAAACTCACTGCCCATGCCGACGACCGCGCCCATTTCCAGCTCGATATCGAGGCGCTTGCTGGCGCCAAAACTTGGCGCTTCGGCGTCAGGCGCCTTGATCTGGCCAAGGGGGCGGGTGATGGGGGTGCCGGAGACCACGACCGAAGAGGCGCGGCCGTTGTAGCCGATGGGGATATGCAGCCAGTTGGCGGGCAATTCAGGGCCGCCGCGCAGGATGGACCCCATGTTTTCCGCGTGTTGGCGGCCTGCGTAGAAATCGGTGTATTCGGAAACGAGGAACGGCAGGTGCAATTCGGCGTCGGCGCGGGCGATCAAAAGCGGCGCAGCGGCGGCCTGATCGGGCGAGCCTTCGGCGAGGATCTCGGTCAGGCGGGCGCGCAGGCTGGACCATGTGTCGGGGCCCAATTCCATGACTTCGTTCCAGAACGGTACGTCAAACAGCGCCTCGTCATTGAGGTTGACCAGCCCCTCCTCTTCGGCGCGGGCCATGTCGAGGATCATATCGCCGATGGCCACACCGCAACGCGGCGACAGATCGTCGGTCGAGAACACGCCATAGGGCAGGTTGTTCAGAGGAAAGTCGGTGTCTGCGCTGTTGGCGCTGGTCACCCAAGAGGGGAGGAGGGTCATGTATGGTCCTTTAATCGGTGCGGCGGGAAGTCTCCCGCCCTATGCAAGCAAGGTAGGGTGGGGATCATCCCCACCACAACCTGTCAATTTGGGGCGTCATTTCTGGCCCGGAGTTCCATCGAATTTCTTTTCGATATCTTCCCAACAGTCGATGTAGTCATCCTGCAACGGCGCCTTTTTGGCGGCAAATTCTGTTAGGTGCTGCGGGAAGCGGGTCTCGAACATGAACGACATGGTGTTGTCCAGCTTTTCCGCCTGAAGATCGGCGTTGGAGGCCCCTTCAAAGGCGTTCTTGTCTGGCCCGTGCGGCAACATCATGTTGTGCAGAGACACGCCACCGGGAACAAAGCCCTGCGGCTTGGCGTCATACTGGCCGTAGATGTTGCCCATCAGCTCGGACATGATGTTCTTGTGATACCAGGGCGGACGGAAGGTATCTTCGGCCACCATCCAGCGTTCACGGAACAGGACAAAGTCGATGTTTGCGGTGCCCGGCTGGCCCGAAGGGGCGGTCAGCACAGTAAAGATCGAGGGATCGGGGTGATCAAACAGGATCGCGCCGACCGGGCAATAGGTGCGCAGGTCATATTTGACCGGGCAATAATTGCCATGCCATGCGACAACATCCAACGGCGAATGGCCGATCTTGGTTTCATGGAATTGCCCGCACCATTTGATGGTCACGGTTGAGGGCGCATCGCGGTCCTCATAGGCCGCAACAGGGGTTTTGAAATCACGGCGGTTGGCCATGCAATTTGCCCCGATGGGGCCGCGGCCCGGCAATTCGAATTTTTGCCCATAGTTTTCGCAGACGAACCCACGTGCAGGGCCATCAAGTACTTCAACACGGTACAGCAACCCGCGCGGCAGGATCGCAATTTCCTTAGGCTCCAGATCGATGATGCCCAGTTCGGTGCAGAACCGCAGGCGGCCTTCCTGAGGCACCACCAACAATTCGCTGTCGGCGGAGTAGAAATAGCTGTCCACCATGCTTTCGGTCACGAGGTAGATATGTGTGGCCATGCCAACCTGCGTGTTCACGTCACCGGCGGATGTCATGGTGCGCATGCCCGAAAGCCATGTCAGTTTTTCTTCGGAATGCGGCACGGGATCCCAGCGGTATTGGCCCAGTGATGTCACATCTTGCGGAATATGCGGGGCGGATTTCCAGTAGGGCAGGTCGATCCGTTCGTAGCGGTGCGAATGTTTCACCGAGGGGCGGATACGGTAGCACCATGTGCGTTCGTTCTGGTGGCTGGGTGCGGTAAAGGCAGTGCCGGTCAGCTGTTCACCATAAAGACCGTAGTTACATTTTTGCGGGCTGTTCATACCTTGCGGCAAAGCGCCGGGCAGGGCCTCCGTTTCAAAATCGTTGCCAAAGCCGGGCATATAGCCTTCGTGCGGGCCGGCGGGCGATGCGGCGCGGATCATGCCGCTGGGACTAGTCTGACGGTTCATGAGTTTCCCCTGTTGCGAATTTGTTGCGGATGTAATAGTTGTTTTTGTAACTAACAAGCGGTGTGATACATGCCAACCGACAATTTTGAGCTTGAAGAATTCCTTCCGTATCTGCTGAACCAATCGGCGGAGGTCAGTTCCCTCGCGTTTCAGCAGGTCTACAAAGACCGTTATGGCATGTTGCGCACCGAATGGCGCGTTTTGTTTCACCTCGGCCTTTATGGCAGCATGACCGCAAGCGAGATCGGCGGCCGGGCGCGACTTCATAAAACCAAAATCAGCCGTGCGGTGCAGCGCCTTGCCGAACGGCGGTTCCTGACCCGCACCAAGGACAAGACAGACCGGCGGGTGGAACATCTTGCCCTCACGGCCCAAGGTGAAGCGGCTTACAAGGATCTGCGTGAAACTGCGCGGCAGTACGAACACAAGCTGCTGTCTGTATTGACCCCGCAAGAAGGCACGGTGCTGCGCAAGGCGTTGATCAAACTGTCTCAGGTTGATCCGGGCCGCTTTACTTAGGCACACAAACCCGTCACCGATGGCGCATGAGTGATCAGACCAAAGGCCTGTTGATAACCTTTTTCGGCGTCCTGTTCGTGGTGCCGGATTCGCTTTTTGTGCGGTTGATCCCTGCTGATCCCCTGACCATCGCGTTTTGGCGGGTTCTGCTGGCGGGGGGTGGCACTGGGGTCTGGTTGTTGCTGCGGGGTGGTACCGCGCCGTTTCGGGCGGTTCTGGCGACCGGGATTTATGGATGGATCTATATCGTTGGCGTGGGTGCCAGCGGTGTTCTGTTTGTGATTGCGGTTAGCCTGACCTCGGTCGCCAATGTCGTTTTTATCATTGCCTCGCTGCCGGTGTTTGCCGCTGTCTTTAGCCGCGTTTTTCTGTCCGAACCGTTCAGTCAGCGCACGCTGTTGACCATTGCCGCCGTGGTGCCG
This sequence comes from Sulfitobacter mediterraneus, assembly GCF_003054325.1. Taxonomy (GTDB): domain Bacteria; phylum Pseudomonadota; class Alphaproteobacteria; order Rhodobacterales; family Rhodobacteraceae; genus Sulfitobacter; species Sulfitobacter mediterraneus. The sequence goes on along the minus strand of NZ_QBKU01000001.1, from coordinate 81,663 downwards.
GGACTTGCGGTGATCGCCTATGGATCAGGCGAGACCGAGAACGCGCATATCGCCGGTGATCTGCTGGCGCTGTGCCTTTCGGCGCTGTTTGCGGCGGCATTGACAGCAGCGCGGGCGGCCAAGGGGACGTCAATGGTGGCGGCGGTCGCGATGGGGTATGTCATGGCGGCGCTGTTGATCCTGCCATGGGCCGCGCCTTTTGATATGCCAAGCGGTGCATGGCCGCTGGTGTTGGCCCATGCCGGGGTGATCTTGATCAGTTCTGTGCTGCTGGCCATCGGGCCGCGCTATATCACCTCGGCAGAGGTGGGATTGCTGGTTTTGTTGGAATCCGTGCTCGCGCCGCTTTTGGCATGGGGTGTGATCCGTGAATATCCCGGCCCCTATGCGCTGATTGGCGGCGCGATTGTGATTGGTGCGCTGTTTCTGTCCAATCTGGCGGTGCTGCTGCGGCACCGCGGGTAGCGGTATCAGAAATCGACGGTCACATCCGGCAGGTTCAGTGCCTTGACCAGATCGCGCAATTCCTGACGGGCCGCGATATTGGAAATATTGAGCTGTTTGACGCCAATGTCCTTGAGGTCCAGCAAGGTCAGACCGCGCGGGAACAGCTCGCGGAAGATCACCCGCTCGTTAAAGCCCGGCGCGATGCGGAACCCGATGCGCTTGCTGAGGTTCTCAATCGCGCGTTCCATCTTTTCCTTGTTGACCATGCGCTGTGCACCCATGCGGTTGCGCACCACGACCCAGTCAATCGCGGACAGGCCGGCCTGCGCCCGCAACTGCCGCGCGTTCCAGACCATTTCGGAATAGACCGAGGGTCCGGTGATCTTTTCACCATTGGCATCGGTGTGGGCCAGCAGATCAAAGTCGATAAAGCTGTCGTTCAGAGGTGTGATCAACGTATCGGCCAAGGAGTGCGCCACTTGGCTGAGCCGGGTGTGGGAGCCGGGGCAATCAATCAGGATAAAATCGTTGTCGGCTTCCATCTGTGCCACTGCCGCGCTAAGCCGGTGATCATACATGTTCTCGCCAGGGCGCAGGCTTTCTTGCGCCACTTCGGGCAAATCGCAAAGCGCAGGGCAAGCCAGATCCAGACCCGATTCCTCAAGATAAGCGCGGCGGTTTTCGATGTAGCGGCCAAAAGTGCGTTGGCGCAAATCCAGATCCAGACCGCTGATGCGGTGGCCCATCCGGGCAAGGGCCGTGGCCACATGCATGGAAACGGTCGATTTGCCCGCGCCGCCTTTTTCGTTACCGACGACAATGATATGCGCCATTCTGCTGTCCCTCTTCATGCCTGTTACTCACAGGATCTTGTTGGGCACCACTATATGTTGGGTTGCCTGAATTTGAAAGCGTTAGCATCTGCAATCCCTCCCCCTGCGTCACCGGATCGGAGGCTTGGCAAATTGTGCTTTGAGACCTTATGCTTAACGCTAGGGGCCGCGTGCCCGCTTGGGTTTGTGTCTCTATGATGCGCCCGCACCGGATGCGCAAGACGGCCTTGGTGCGAAATTTTTATCGGAGTGTGACGTTGAACGGTAACGGCAAGGATGGCGCGTGGGCGTTGCGCAATGATCGGGCTATTGCGGAAACTGTGCGCCATGCGCAGATCCCGCTTTGCATCACGGATCCAACCTTGCCGGACAATCCCATTGTCTTTGCCAATGCGGCGTTCTGCGATTTGACAGGGTATGCCGAGGACGAAGTCATTGGCCAGAACTGCCGGATGTTGCAGGGGCCCGGCACCACGGAGGAAAGTGTGGCAGCGATCCGCTAAGTGATTGCAAGCGCTGAGGTGGATACGGTTGAGATCCTGAACTACCGCAAGGATGGCACGTCTTTTGTGAATGCCCTGCAAATTGGTCCGATCCTCGATGATGACGGGGCGTTGATGTACTACTTCGGCTCGCAACTGGATGTGACAGCCAAGCGCGAGATGGAGAAGCAAGCCCGCCAGCTTGCCGATGATGAGCTGCTGCACCGGTTGCGCAATATTGTGAACGTGATGAATGTGATTGTGCGCATGACGGGGCGTGAGGAAAATGACACCGCGGCGTTGGCCACCAAGATCGGTGAGCGTCTGACGGCGCTGAGCGATGTGCATTTCAACACGATCCGGCCCAATACGGATGAGGGAACAGAATTTGAAGCGCTGGCTCGGACCATTGTCGCCCCCTACGCGCCGGGCGGTTTGGTGCAGCTCAACCTGTCCGGACCAGCGGTTGCGCTGCCTGCCGGGTTGATTTCGCCCATCACGCTTGGCCTGCACGAGTTGGCAACCAATTCGGTCAAACATGGTGCGCTCAGTGTGGCCGAAGGCCGGGTTGAGCTGCGATGGGTGGTGCAGGACCGCGAAGAGGGGCGCAGCATTGCCTTTCATTGGGAAGAAACCAACGGCCCGCCCGTGGTTGTGCCCGCCCGGCAAAGTGGATCACGCATCATCAAGACCCTGACCACCAGCACCGGCGGCGATATGGCCTTTGATTGGCGCGAAAGTGGGTTGATCGTTAAGGCGGATTTCCCGCTGTGATCCATGGTTGCCATTGCGGCAGGGTTTTTCTAGTCTGAGGAAACGGTCTATTTCAACAACAGGAGGGCAACAGCTGAATATGCGTATCATCCGCCGTCTTCAGCATGGTCCCCGCGCCGCCCTGTAAATCCGTTTGCAGGGCTGATCTGGGAACAATTGCCCATTGGTCTGCCTCAAGCCGCTTTGCGGCCCGTTTTGATATGACTTGAGACCACAATGACACTGTTGAATGTAAATGCCTTGGGCGTGACCCTTGGTGACCCGCTTTTTACCGATCTGAACCTGACCATGTCCAAAGGCGACCGGATCGGTTTGGTTGCTGCGAACGGACGCGGCAAATCCACTTTGATGAGCTGTTTGGCTGGTGAGTTTGAACAGACCACAGGGGACGTGACCCGCGCACGGGGATTGCGCATCGGCCACGTGCAGCAATACGTGCCTGAGGCGGCACAAGAGCTGACGCTTTATGATCTGGTGCTCGACGCCCTCCCGACCGAGCAAGCCGAATACGAAAGCTGGCGCGTGGACGTGGCGCTGGATGAACTTGCGGTGCCGTATGACTTGCAACATCAGCCCCTGAATACGCTCAGCGGTGGCTGGCAGCGCACCGCATTGCTGGCCGCAGCCTGGATCACTGAGCCGGATATGTTGATGTTGGACGAGCCGACCAACCACCTTGATCTGCACCGGATCGGGTTGTTACAGAGCTGGATTGCGGCATTGCCTAGGGAACTGCCGGTGCTGATCACTTCGCATGACCGGGCGTTCCTGGATGCCACCACAAACCGCACGTTGTTCTTGCGTGCGGAACGGTCGCGGGTGTTTGATCTGTCTTTCACACCCGCGCGGGCCGCGCTGGAAGAGGCGGACGCGGCCGACGAGCGCCGCTTTGCCAATGATCTGAACAAGGCGCAGCAGTTGCGCAAACAGGCGGCCAAGCTCAAGAACATCGGGATCAACTCCGGCTCTGATCTGTTGATCACCAAGACCAAGCAGTTGACCGAACGCGCCGCCAAGATGGAAGCTGCGGCCAAACCGGCGCACAAAGAACGCAGCGCGGGCGAGATCAAGCTGGGCAACAGCGGCACCCATGCCAAAGCGTTGATCACCTTTGACGAGGCGGATGTGACCACACCGGACGGGCGGCTGCTGTACCGGACCGGGCAGAAATGGATTTCAAAAGGGGATCGCGTGGTGTTGCTGGGGGCCAATGGCACGGGCAAGACCCAGTTGATCCAGATGGTGCAGCGCGCGTTGGAGGGGCTGGAAGGCAGCGCGGTCAAATCCGCGCCATCGGTGGTGCCTGCCTATTCGGATCAACATCTCAGCCAGCTGGACGATGCTGCGACGCCAATGACAACAGTGGCGGGTCAGTTCGATGTAGGAGACCAACGGGCGCGGGGATTGCTGGCCGGGGCTGGCGTGAACATCCAGATGCAGGACACCAAGATCGGTGCCTTGTCCGGCGGGCAAAAGGCGCGTCTGGCGATGTTGGTGCTGCGGCTGAAGAACCCGAATTTCTATTTGCTAGATGAACCGACCAACCATCTGGATATCGAAGGGCAGGAGGCGCTGGAGGATGAATTGATCGCCCATGGTGCGTCATGTCTGTTGGTCAGTCACGACCGCAGTTTTCTGCGCAATGTGGGCAACAGGTTCTGGTGGATCAACGGCAAGAAGCTGGAAGAGATCGACAGCCCCGATGCCTTTTTGCAAGGCGAAATGGCGGGGGGCTAAGGCCGCAGATTCCATCGGGCAATAAAAAAGGCGCGGACCGGGGTCCACGCCTTTTTCGTAACATACGTTATCAGGTGCCTTACAGGCTGAGACCTGCGTACTTGTTCTTGAACTTGGACACGCGGCCACCGGTGTCCATCAGGCGGGATGTGCCGCCTGTCCATGCGGGGTGCACGGATGGATCGATGTCCAGCGACAACTGGTCGCCTTCTTTGCCCCATGTGGATTTCATCTGCACGATCGTTCCGTCAGTCATTTTGACGTTGATCATGTGGTATTCGGGATGTGTATCGGCTTTCATTGATCCGGCCCCTTACGCTTTTTTCGGCTTGTAGTTGGAATTCTCAACGATACGCGCGGATTTACCACGACGTGAGCGCAAGTAGTACAGTTTGGCGCGACGCACACGGCCACGGCGGACCACTGTGATGCTGTCGATGTTGGTGGAGTGCAGCGGGAATACGCGCTCAACACCTTCGCCGAAGCTGATTTTGCGAACTGTAAAAGACCCGGCAATGCCGTGACCGTTGTTACGGGCGATGCAGACGCCTTCGTAGTTCTGAACACGGGTACGTGTGCCTTCGGTGACTTTAAAGCCAACGCGGATGGTGTCGCCGGCACGGAAATCCGGGATTTCCTTGGCGAGTTCGGCGATTTGTTCCGCCTCAATCTCTGCGATCAGGTTCATCTGACGCTTCTCCTTTGATGCTCGTGGTGTTCCACGAAGTTATTGCGCGATCCAAGAGCTTCGGGGTCTATCGGGACTGCGCCGTAGCGGCCCGCCGGAGGTAGCATCGTCATTCCTTGTTTGCCCTGCACAAAACGCAAAGCACCGGAGACGCGACAAGCGATTCCGGATGGGCGGGGTATAGGGGGGAAGTTTGCGAGGATCAAGGGGGGAAAATCCGCATGGATTTGATCCGAGTTCCACAGCTTTGCCGCTTTGCTTGATCCACGTCAAGGCATGGGGGCGGCACATATGGCTAGGTTGGGCCGCAAGAGGAAAACGGAGATTGAAAGGGGACAGCATGACGGCCAAAACACAGCAGGTAGAGGCAGTGGAGCATTCCGATCGCAGTGCGGCGATTGTTGGGTTTGAGCAGGGCGAATATCCCTACAAAACCAAGCTGGACCGCAAGACTTATGAGGCCGAAAAATCGGCGCTTCAGGTTGAATTGTTGAAAGTACAGCATTGGGTGCAGGAAACCGGCCAGAAGTTTGTACTGTTGTTTGAAGGCCGTGATGCGGCCGGCAAAGGCGGCACAATCAAGCGGTTCACCGAACATCTCAATCCACGTGCAGCCCGTGTTGTGGCCCTGAACAAACCCACGGACGAAGAACGCGGGCAATGGTTCTTTCAACGCTACGTCAAACATCTGCCCACGGCGGGCGAGATCGTTCTGTATGACCGGTCTTGGTACAACCGCGCCGGTGTGGAGCGGGTGATGGATTTTTGCGCTCCGGCGGAATACCTCGAATTCATGCGCCAGACGCCGGAATTTGAACGGATGTTGGTCCGGTCCGGGATCAAGCTGTTCAAATACTGGTTCTCGGTCACGCAAGAAGAGCAAAAGCGCCGCTTTGCCTCGCGGGAGACCGATCCGCTCAAGCGGTGGAAACTGTCCCCGATTGATCGGGCCAGCCTTGATAAGTGGGACGATTACACCGAAGCCAAAGAAGCGATGTTTTTCTACACCGACACCGCCGATGCGCCTTGGACAGTGATCCGGTCAAACGACAAAAAACGCGCCCGGCTGACTTGCATGCGGCATTTCCTGTCACAGCTGGATTACCCGGACAAAGATCACAGCGTGGTCCAAGCGCCCGATCCGTTGATCTTTCATCAGGCCGAAGCCTTGCTGCGCGACAGCGATCACATTCTTGCATCTTCGCTGCATCCGAAGAGCCGGAAACGTACATAAACCCAACAGAAGGAAAATCACCTATGTCTCACACACCACATGAACTGGCCGAAGAGTTCCCGGAATTGGTGGATCAAATGGCGGCCCTGCGTCAGTCTGACAGCCATTTCGAGAAGCTGAGCGATGCCTATCACACGCTGAACCGTGCATTGCACCGGGCAGAAACCGATGTAGAGCCAACAAGCGATGATCACATGGTCGATATGCGCAAGGAACGTATGGCGCTCAAGGACGAGATTTATGCCTATGTGAAGGCCAACACTGAATCGGCTTGAATGAAATAGCGGGGATGGCGATCAGGTATCGCCGTCCTCATCCGTGATCAGATCGGGCCGCCGCGACCGCGTGAGGGCCAACGATTGCGCGCTGCGCCATTTGGCGATTTCCTTGTGATTTCCAGACATCAACACCGGCGGAATTTCACGGTCGTTCCAGATTGCCGGGCGGGTGTATTGCGGATGCTCCAGCAGCCCGTTTGAATGGCTTTCCTCGACTGTGCTTTCGGCATTGCCCAGCACGCCGGGCAGTAGGCGCACGGTTGCGTCGATCATCGCTTGGGCGGCCAGTTCGCCCCCTGTCATCACAAAATCCCCAAGCGAGACCTCGGTGATGCCGTAGTGTTCGATGACCCGTTCATCGACCCCTTCAAACCGTCCACACAGCATGGTGACCCCTGCACATCCCGCCAGATCACGGGCCATCGCCTGATCAAAGCGGCGTCCGCGCGGCGACATATAGAGGATCGGCCAGCGGCCATGGGCGTGGCCCTGCGCCGCCTCAATCGCGGGGCCAACCACATCGGCACGCATCACCATGCCTGCACCGCCGCCCGCTGGGGTGTCATCGACATTGCGGTGTTTGCCAATTCCGAATTGGCGCAGATCATGAGTGTGCAATTGCCAAAGCCCGTCCTGCAAGGCCTTGCCGGTCAGGCTGGCCCCCAGAACACCGGGAAAAAGGTCGGGAAAAAGCGTCACGATCCGGGCCTGCCAAACATCGGCATAATCCGGTTTGTCCTGCATCAGCTCGCGCGGTTGCAGCGTGGCGCGAATGGATTGGCGGCCGTGGGACCGTGTCGGTTTCATCTGTCCTGCACCTTGTTCAAGAGTGCCGCTTTGGCGGCATTGCGGGCCTCGGCCCCGTCATGGGTGCGGTTGATCTGCAACATCTGCTGCAGGATGTCATCCTCCAATCGTGTATTGGCGGGGGCGGGCGCTTGCAGGGTGCTGCGCAAGGCAAGCGGGATCTTGCAGAGATCCAGCAGGGGATCGACGGTTCCAAGCGGCAGGTCAGCACAGTCTTCAAGCGCGGCGTGATGCACCGGCGCGGGCACGCGGCTGGCGATCTCCTGAACCATAGCATCAAGTTCGGCAGCCTCTGCATATTTGCGTTCAAACGCCGCGAAATCCATCGTCATGCCGGACGATTTGACATGTTCGGACCATGCTGAGCGCAGCCAAGCGTCCGGGGCGCGTGTGGTCAGGTAGATCAGAATGTCGGCCTTTGGGAAGCGTTGGCGGATGCTGTCCCAGAACGCATAAAGCAGAACGGGGGAGGCGGAATAATCCATCAGGTCGCCGCGACCGGGCAGATGGCCGCAAAGTTCCTCGGAAGAGATAATCAAACTGCGTCGTGGCATGCCGGGGAGATCGCTCAACATCGCCTCAAACCGGTCTTGTACCTTGAGCATTGTCAGGGGATCGCGCCATGTTGAATAGCCACGCGTGGCGGACAGCAAATCCTTGAGATGCCAACGCAGGCGCAGCGCGATGTGTTTTTTCAGCGCGGTGCGGTTCTCGCGCAGGGTGGCTTGAAGGGTGGTCGTGCCGGTCTTGTGAAACCCTGCATGCAGGATGATCCGGCGCGGCATCAGCCTTTGTCCGTTTCCGGCAGAATGCCCAAAGGCGGATCAGCGACGATGCGGCCCGCGCTGAGATCCACGGTCGGGACCGCAGCCTTGGTGAAGGGCACAAATGTCGTGGCGGAGGTTCCGGCCAATTGCAGTTCCAGCAGATCGTCCGCGCCGTGGTTCTGAACGGTCTTCACACGGCCCAGCAGTACGCCGCCGGTGTCATAGACCTCAAGATCGATCAAATCGGCATGATAAAATTCGTCGTCGGGCAGGGAAGGCATCTGATCCCGGTCGGCAAAAAGGTTCACACCGCGCAGGGCGTCCGCGTCTTCCTTGGTGGCGACATCTGCGATGCGGGCGGAAAACCCGTTCTTGATGGGGCGCAGGATGGCCAGGGCAAACTGGCGGCTGCCATCCTCGGACCACAGCGGGGTGTAGTTTTCGATGTCTTCGGGGGTGGCGCAAAAGCTTTTGATGCGCAGTTCGCCCTTAACGCCATAAGCGCCGGCAATGGCCCCTACACAAATTCTGTCGGTCATTGCAAAAGCTCCGAATTGACGCAGATCGTGCCGGTCCATTCACCCTCGCCATTGGCGCATTCGGCGGCCATCTGCATGCGGTCATATTTGATGCCAAGGCCAAAGCCGATGGCGGCGGCAAACAGCAAGATGATCAGGCGCAACATATCAGCGTGTCTCGATATTCAGATGCCGGGCGCGATGTTCCCAGCCTTTGGTTTCCAGTTCCGGCGTCAGGCTCTCTTCCTTTGGCCAGCCAAGGCAGAGATAGGCCACCAGATGCCACCCTTCCTTGGCCTTAAGATCACGGCTCAGGCGATCCGGGTCAAGCACGGAGACCCAGCCGATGCCCAAACCATAGGCGCGGGCAGCAAGCCACATCTGGGTGACGGCGCCAACCACCGAATACCGGCGCATTTCCGGCATTGAAGCGGCACCCAGGCCGCTGCCCTTGCTTGTGGTGTCATCGCAAAAGATTGCCAGTTGCACGGGGGCATCTTGCATGCCCGACAATTTGAGAGAGGCATAAAGGGCCGCCTGATCACCGTCATAGCCGGCAAGGGCCGTTTCATTTGCGGTTCTGAAATTCTCAAGCGCGGCTTGTCGCGCGGTGTCCGAGGCCACGCGCAGGATGCGCCAGGGCTCTGACAGGCCCACGGAGGGGGCGAAGTTGAAGGTGTCGAGGCAGGTTTGCACCAAGGCCTCGTCCACCGGATCGGTGCGAAAGTGGCGCACATCGCGCCGCCAGCGCATCAGGTCGTGCAGCCCGGCACGGAAATCATCACAAAACTGTTCCATGCCGGGCGCTGGTCTTGATTATTCTGCTGCGGCTTCGTCAGCAGGTGCCTCTTCGGCCGGGGCTGCGGCGGCTTCGGCTGCTGCTGCGGCTTTGGCGGCTTTCTCTTCTACACGTTCCTGAGCTTTCTTACCCGGTGTGCCTTTGTTGGGGTTGTTGCGTGCAACTTTTTCTTTCACGCCAGCCGCTTCGAGCATACGTGCAACGCGCTCTGTTGGCTGGGCGCCCTTGGAGATCCAGTCCTGGATCTTTTCGATGTCCATTTTCACGCGCTCTTCGCTGTCTTTTGGCAGCAGCGGGTTATATGTGCCCAGCTTTTCGATGAAACGGCCATCGCGTGGCATGCGGCTGTCCGCTGCAACGATACGGTAGAAGGGGCGCTTTTTGGAGCCGCCGCGGGCGAGACGAATTTTCATAGCCATGGTGTGTAGTCCTTTTGGATTTGATGCCGGAGTGAACCCCGGTTTACGATTGGTGCTTTTTGTGGTGCTGAATGACTTCAGCGATGATGAAGTTGAGAAACTTCTTGGCGAATTCGGGATCGAGGTCGGCCTCTTTCGCCAAATCTTCGAGCCGTGCGATCTGGTCCGCTTCGCGGTTTGGATCGGACGGGGGAAGGTCGTGTTCGGCTTTGAGTTTCCCCACTGCCTGTGTGTGTTTGAACCGCTCGCCCAGTGTGAAGACGAGGATCGCGTCGAGCCGGTCAATGGAGGCGCGGTGGCCTTTGAGCACGTCTGCTGCGCGGGTTACGGGGTCAGTCATGCGAAATTCCTCCGGTCATTGGACGTGATCCCATTGCCGCGCTGACGCTCGATGAGATTATGGGCGCCTGTTGCATCCTGAGCCCACGTCATCGGCGCGGCGGCCGTGGATCGGGCGGTGGCCCGTTTTGCGCAGAGGTGCTTGAGCCGCAGGTTTGCGCTCAAGTCACCTGTGCGAGGGTGGGTGGCGATTCCGCCCAGCGTCAAGGACAGGCCAATCAAAGATTGGTCGCTGCGCGATCCTTGACCCTGCGCAGAATCACCGGTGAAGAGGCAGGTCATTGCGGCACCTCATGTCGGTAGACCACATCGGTCTCGTCATGTGGGATGGCGGCGGGATCGGGGCGGGCGCCAAGTCGTTTGGCCAGTGCGATGGAGCGCGTGTTGTCTTTGTGGATGTAGCTGACAAGGCTGACCGGTTTAAGCGTGTTACGGGCATAGGTCAGGGCGAGGTTGGTCGCCTCGCCTGCGATGCCGCGCCCCTCGAAGCCGTCAAAGACCATCCAGCCAAGTTCCGTTTCGGCAAAATGTGGGGGGTGGGTAATGGCAACCTGTCCGGCAAAATCGCCGTCTTGGGTTTCAATGGCCCAGCCGCCCATTCCGGTCAGGTCCCAGCTGCCGACTTCGGAGGCAAAGCCGTACCACAGGTGGGTCTTGTTGTTCGGCACATCCATCAGGGCAGCACGAGGAGACTGGTAGAAAGCCCAGAAGGCATCCATATCAGACAGCCGGTGTGGCCGCAGGCGGATTGTGTCGCCGGTGAGGATCGGGGCTTGTGTCACAGCTGATCGCCCTCCAGCGCGCGGCCGTCGAGAACCGGGCGGGTAAAGCTGCGGTCATAGCGTCGGATGCAGCTGGTGCGTTCCGCAAAGGCATAGGCGGCCTGGCATTCGGGGTCTTGTGCCATGCGGCTGCGGTAGTCTTCGTAGGCGGCGAGGCTGGTAAATGAAAAGTGGCAATAGGCAATGTCATTGGCGCCCTCATGGGGCAGCCAATAGCCGTGATGCGTGCCGCCCATGCGGTTGACGATCTTGATCCACGCCCGTGCGTAGGTTTCAAAATCATCAACCTTGGCCGGGTCAATTTCATATGTCAGCGAGCAGGTGATCATTTCTTTTTGCCAAACCCGGAGAGACCGGAAGGCAGGCCCATGCCGCCGCCCATGCCGCCCAGACCGCCGGGCAGTTTGCCGCCCATTTGTTTGGCGGCGGCTTCCAATGCTTTGGGGTCCATGCCTTGGGCCATTGCAGCAGGGTCCATGCCACCTTTGCCGAACATGCCTTTCATGGCCTGTTTCAGCATGCCGCCTTTGCCCATCTTGCCCATCTTTTTCATCATGTCGGACATCTGGCGGTGCATTTTCATCAGCTTGTTGAGATCGGACACTTCCATGCCCGCGCCCTTGGCGATGCGTTTCTTGCGGGAGGCCTGCAACAGCTGTGGGTTGGCGCGTTCGCGTTTGGTCATGGACTGGATCAGCGCGATTTGCTGTTTGAGGATCTTGTCATCAAGGCCTGCGTCTTCGACCTGTTTGGCCATTTTGCCCATGCCGGGCATCATGCCCATCATGCCTTGCATGCCGCCCATCTTGATCATTTGTTCAAGCTGCATTTTCAGGTCGTTCATGTTGAACTGACCTTTGGTCATGCGGCGCATCATCTTTTCGGCTTGTTCGGCCTCGATGGTTTCCTGCGCCTTTTCAACCAGCGCGACGATGTCGCCCATGCCAAGGATACGGCCTGCCACACGTTCAGGTTCAAAGGTTTCCAGCGCGTCCAGCTTTTCGCCCAGGCCGACAAATTTGATCGGCTTGCCGGTAACGGCACGCATGGATAGGGCTGCGCCGCCGCGTCCGTCGCCATCCATCCGGGTGAGGACCACGCCAGTGATACCGATGCGTTCGTCAAAGTTTTCTGCGGTGTGCACAGCGTCCTGACCCGTCAGGCCATCGACCACCAGCAGGGTTTCGCGCGGGGTGGCGACATCGCGCACCGCTTTGACCTGTTGCATCAGCTCTTCGTCGATGGACAGGCGCCCCGCGGTATCAAGCATATAGACGTCATAGCCACCAAGGCCGGCCTGGGTCTTGGCGCGTTTGGCGATGGCGACGGGATCTTCGCCTTTGACAATCGGCAGGGTGTCGACGCCGATCTGGTTGCCGAGGATCGCCAACTGTTCCATCGCGGCGGGGCGGTTCACGTCAAGCGAGGCCATCAGCACGCGTTTGCCGTCTTTTTCCTTGAGGCGTTTGGCGAGTTTGGCGGTTGTGGTGGTCTTACCGCCGCCTTGCAGGCCGACCATCAGGATCGGGGCTGGCGGATTGTCGACCTTAAGCGCGCCGGGCTCACCTTCGCCTTGCAGCACGTCGATCAGGGCGTCGTGGACAATTTTGACGACCTGCTGACCGGGGGTGATGGACTTGGTGACGGCCTGACCTGTGGCTTGATCCTGCACCGCTTTGACAAAGTCGCGGGCGACGGGCAGCGATACGTCTGCCTCAAGCAGGGCCACACGCACCTCGCGCAGGGCGGTTTTGACATCGTCCTCGGACAGGGCGCCCTGTTTGGTCAGGCGGTCAAAGACACCGGAAAGGCGTTCGCTGAGATTTTCAAACATGGGCATAGGCCCTTTCGTCGGTCGGTTGCGGGATGTCCCTAACTTAGGAACGCCAGCGTGAATGCACAAATGCCCCCGTGGGCGCAACGCGCTGACGGGGGGCGATCCCGACAATAGGCCGGGACCGGAAGGCAATGCTTCCGGGAATTGAGGGCGATTTACGCGGCAGGGGGCGCTGAGTCAAGGGTGGCAAGCCAATCGTTGATGGCCGCTTCGGCGCGGCGGGCGCCGCTGCCGCTGGAATAGACCAGAGTGATCGGATGGGTCCCTGCGTCCATGCCGCCGCTGAAGTGTAGCGCCGCGCGGTAGGTGTTGGTGTCGCCCGAATGCGAGGTTTCGACCAAGGCCCGATCCAGATCATGCAGATCCCAGCTGCGCCGGCGATAGCCAAGCAGCGATTTGCGCCGCAGCTCCACCAGATTGCGCGGGCGGTCGAGGATCAGTTGGGTGCGCCGTATAAAGGCTGTGGTAAAGCCGCCGCCCATCACCAGCCCGCCCAGAAGGAAGGCAATGCCGGTGCCCGGTTCGGTGCGAATGGTCACAAGGCCAACGCCCACAAAGACCAGTGAAAAGACCGAGATAAAGATCGCAAGCCAGAGCGGATTGTTTTCGATGATCAACTGATCGGGGGTGTTGCGGGTGATCTTCATCGGGGCAGTATGCCACTGGATTTTCCCGCGCCAAGTGATTTTACGCTTGCCCCGACTGGGCGATCCGGCATTTTGCAGGGCATGGACAATTGGGACGAGATCAGGACCGCCTTTCAGGTCGCCCGTATGGGCACGGTCAGCGGCGCGGCCGAAGTGTTGGGTGTGCATCATGCCACCGTCATCCGCCATATTGATGCGCTGGAACAACGGTTGGGTGCCAAGTTGTTTCAACGTCATGCCCGTGGCTATACGCCGACCGAGGCGGGCGAGGATCTGTTGCGCGTTGCGCAATCGGCGGATGATCAGTTCAGCCAGTTGTCAGGTCGGATCAAGGGGCGCGGATCTGACGTGGCCGGGGATCTGGTTGTGACCTCGCTGGTGTCGCTGGCGGGATATATGGCCCCGATGCTGGCGCGGTTTCAACAGCTGCACCCGGCGGTCGTGGTCAGATATGTGACAGGAGAGCGGTTGTTTCGCCTTGAGTATGGCGAGGCCCATGTGGCTGTGCGGGCCGGCGCAGCGCCTGAGCAGCCGGACAATGTGGTGCAGCCCTTGGTCCAGTTGCAGATGGCGGCCTATGCCAGCACATCCTATGTCGAGGCTCATGGTGTGCCAAGCAGCCCAGAGGATTATGCGAAGCACCGTTTTGTCGGTCCGGAAAACCGCGAAAGCCGTGCGCCTTGTTATGTCTGGATGCGCAAGATGGTGCCAGAGAGCGCGGTCACTTTCCGCTGTACGGATGCAGGGGCTGTCGGCTCTGCAATCCTGTCGGGGGCGGGGATCGGTTTTATGCCAGTGACCGAAGCGCAGAAGTATCCCGATCTGGTTCAAGTGCATGCCGCTCGGGACGAATGGGCATCGCCGCTTTGGCTGGTGACCCATGTGGATTTGCACCGCACTTTTAAGGTGCAGGCGCTGTTGTCCTTCATCAAAGATGAAGTCAAAGAGGAGGGCTGGTGAGCCCTGGCGCACAGGGGCATGTTGCCATGCTTGCGTTTTCCGCTTTGGTCGCCGGGTCGTTCTCATTGGGGGCGATGGTTGCCAATGATATTGCGCCATCTGCGATTACCGCCCTGCGGTTTTGTCTGGGTGCCGCGCTGGTTGGGCTTATCACCTATCTGCGTGGCGGCTTTCGGACGGGCGACTTTGCCGCGCCTTGGCGCTACCTGATCCTGGGCGGATTGTTCGCGTTCTATTTTGTGATGATGTTCGAGGGGCTCAAGACCGCGCCACCGGTCAGTGCGGCGTCTGTGTTTACTCTGGTGCCGGTCATGTCCGCGATCTTTGCCTGGTTCCTGCTGCGTCAGGTGATGACAGGGCGGATGGCGGCAGCACTGGCCATCGGGGCCGCAGGGGCGCTTTGGGTGATTTTTCGGGCGGATCTGTCGGCGTTGCTTGGCTTTGACGTGGGGCGGGGCGAGGTGATCTATTTCATCGGCTGTGTCTCGCATGCGATCTACACACCGATGGTGCGGCGGCTGAACCGGGGTGAAAGCATCTTTAGTTTTACTTTCGGGATGCTGGTGGCGGGCTCTATCGTCCTGCTGATCTATGCCGCACCTGATCTGGCGGTGACCCAATGGGCCGCCCTCCCGGGGATGGTCTGGGTCACGCTGGCCTATGTGGTGATTATTGCGACTGCCGCAACTGCGCTGCTGCTGCAATTTGCGACCCTGCGCCTGCCGTCGGCCAAGGTGATGGCCTATACTTACCTGACGCCGACATGGGTAATCGTCTGGGAAATTGCGCTGGGCAATGGCGTGCCCTCGGTTCTGACGCTGGGCGGTGTGGCCCTGACCATTTTTGCACTGCTGATGCTTTTGCGGGATGATGGCGCGGCACCCAAAGCAGGGTAAAGGAACCTTTTGCGGGTTCAGGCGTTAAGCTGTGCAAAATATGAAAGGCCTCGCCATGCGAAACATTATTTATCTTGTCGGACTTGTTGTGATTGTTCTTGCGATTGTACAGTTCGTCCTTTGATACCCCACAAATCAGGCTGATGGTCCGGACGGATCGTCAGCCTCATCTGTTTCGGGCAATTCAACTGCCAGAAACCGCTCAAATGCATCAAGGTTGACCGGCTCAAACTGCCCAAACCCCTGCATCCAGATGCTGGCCCCCCGCAAGGCGTCCGGCTCAAGCTTACACCATTTCACCCGCCCGCGTTTTTCCTGAGAGATCAGGCCCGCCGCTGTCAGCACTCCCAGATGTTTGGAGATTGCCGCCAACGACATTTCGAACGGGTCTGCCACGTCGGTCACCGCCATGTCGTCCTCCAGCAGCATCGCCAGAATGGCGCGGCGCGTTGGGTCCGCGAGGGCGGCAAAAACCTGATCCAGCTGGGTGCTCATCCTTGCTGTCTACATCGCAGCGCAGATCAGGGCAAAGCGTTTCACCCGCGCGGGTGGTGCGTTGTCTGCGAAGGCCAGCGGTGCGTCAGCCGTGCCCTGTCACCCGGTGATAGACCGATATCGCGGGCTTGCCTGTCAGAAATGCCTTTGACATGGGGGTGGTTGCGGTGCCTCCACAGGGAGATGAGCCATCGGATAACCTTGCAATGATGTGCCTTTTCCGGACGTGTAGAGGCGGCGCGCGAAGGTGCGATATGTGTGATATCAGTCATGTGAGAGCCATTTTTTTGAGAGTGTTAGGCCAATATGAGCCTTCTACTGGCGTCGATCAAAGACAATTGCTTGACAGTATGTGTTCGAAAAAGTCACATATCTTATGGCTCGAAAACTCCCCCCACTGAACGCGCTTCGTGCCTTTGAGGCCGCGGGGCGGTATCAAAGCTTCTCCCGCGCGGCGGTGGAGTTGGGCGTCAGCCATTCCGCCATCAGCCGCCATGTGCGCGGGTTGGAGGATCGGCTGAATGTACAATTGTTCCGCGATCTGCCGCGCGGGCTTGCCCTGTCGCCGGATGGCGCGGCCTATCTGGCGCAGGTATCACCGGCCTTGGATGCAATTGCCGATGCGACCGAAAGCCTGTCGGAGCGCCCAAAGGGCACTGTGACCATCAACAGTGAGCCGTTGTTTGCGACCAAATGGTTGGTGCCGCGTCTGGGGGCGTTCACCGATGCTTTCCCCGAGATTGATGTGCGGCTTGAGGCCTCGCGCCATCTGGCGGATGTGGCCCGTTATGAGGCAGATCTGGCGATCCGGTTTGTGCATCCGGGCGGGGCCTATCCGGGGGCGGAACTGATCAGCGATGCGCCGCTATATCCCTTTGCCGCGCCGGGGTTGGTTGATCTGCCCTTGGGAGAGGTGGCGGATCTGCTGAACTATCCACTGTTGCGCGACCGGACAAATGGCACATGGGGGGTCTGGTTTGAACAGGCGGGCGGGGTCGCCCTGAAAGATGTGCCGCAATTCACCTGGCGTATGTCATCGGTTCTCGCGGTCGAAGCGGCGATTGCCGGGCAGGGGGTTTTGCTTGTTTCCGCCGAGGTGGTCGCGGGCGAGGTTGCGGCAGGCCGGTTGGTTCAGGTGTCTGATATCGGCTTTCGAGAGGGCGGCTATCATCTGGTCCGCACCGAAGGGGTTTTGCGGCGCAAACCTGTGCGGATCTTCCGCGAATGGCTGATGGCGCAAAGCGCGCAGTGGCGCAGCGGCCAATCGCCATCCTAAACCATTTGGTTGAATAACCGCAAGGTGTCGGGTTTTAGACAAATACCCGGTTTCGCGGGCAAATTACCGAATTGGCGCTTTCAAAAAGATATAAAAAACAAAGCATTGCGCCAATTGTCACGCATGTTGACTCTGGCCCGCCCCGCTATTAGCACAGGCCCCAAGCATCCAGTGGGGATATCGGCGTGGCTGACCCGGACCAACAGCAGCAACTTGAGCAGCTTGAGGCCAAGATCGACGCCGCAAAACAGCGTTCTGCGCCCAAGCCCCGCGCGGATGAACATTATTCTCAGGCCAATTTGGCATGGAGGATGGTGATCGAACTGGTGGCCGGTCTAGGGATCGGCTTTGGCATCGGATACGGGTTGGACCTGCTGTTTGGCACCCTTCCCATCTTTATGGTGCTGTTTGTAATGCTGGGCCTTGCGGCGGGAGTGAAGACGATGCTCCGATCCGCGCAAGAGATCCAGGACAAGAAAGTGGCCGAAGAGGCCGAGAACAAATCGCCCTAAGCGGCGGCAAGAACGAAGGAGCCTGAGATGGCGACAGAGACACACGGTGCAGAAGAAGGCGGTCTGGTCTTTCACCCGATGGACCAGTTTAAAATCGAACCAGCGTTTGGCGATGGTGCGATTGGCATGTTCACCGTAACCAATGCCACCGTCTGGATGGCTCTGGCCGTTGTTGCGACCTTTGCGCTGCTGGTTCTGGGCAGCTCCAAACGGGCGATGATCCCCTCGCGGATGCAGTCGGTTGCTGAGCTGGCCTACGGTTTTGTCTACAAAATGGTCGAAGACATCTGCGGCAAGGAGGGGGTGAAATACTTCCCCTACATCATGACGCTGTTCATGTTCATTGTCTGTGCCAACTTCCTCGGCCTGATCCCGACATCCTTTACCCCGACGTCGCATTTTGCGGTCACAGTGGTGCTGGCGCTGGCGGTATTCCTGACGGTGACCATTCTGGGCTTTGTCAAAAACGGCGCGGCCTTCTTGGGCCTGTTCTGGGTGGCCTCGGCGCCACTGCCGCTGCGTCCGGTTCTGGCGATTATCGAACTGATCTCTTATTTCGTGCGTCCGGTCAGCCACTCCATTCGTTTGGCGGGCAACGTTATGGCGGGCCACGCGGTGATCAAAGTGTTCGCAGGCTTTGCCGCGATCACAGTGATCAGCCCGGTTTCGGTTGTGGCCATCACAGCCATGTACGGGCTTGAGGTGCTGGTGTCCTTCATCCAGGCCTACGTATTTACCATTCTGACATGCGTGTATCTGAAAGACGCATTGCATCCGTCTCACTAATTCGGGCGATCTACACACCCGTCCAAATACTCAACTTCCAATCGTAAGGAGAATTCACATGGAAGGCGAACTCGCACACATCGGCGCAGGTCTGGCAGCAATCGGTTCCGGCGCAGCCGCAATCGGGGTTGGCAACGTTGCAGGCAACTACCTGGCTGGCGCACTGCGCAACCCATCCGCTGCTGCTTCTCAGACAGCAACACTGTTCATCGGCATCGCGTTCGCAGAAGCCCTGGGGATCTTCTCGTTCCTCGTTGCTCTGCTGCTGATGTTCGCTGTTTAACTCTTAGGTAACGACATCCTTACGAGCGGGCAGGCGTGATACATGTCTGCCCGACTGTAACGGCCAAGTTTCCAAGGAGAAGCCAAGATGGCAACTGAAACACATAGCGCAGCCGACGCCGCAGCCGCGGGTCCGGGCATGCCACAGCTGGATTTCTCCACCTGGGGCAACCAGATCTTTTGGCTCGTTCTTGCGCTGATCGCGACATATCTGATCCTGTCCCGCGTGGCCCTGCCACGTATTGGCGCGGTTTTGGCCGAACGTCAGGGTACGATCACCAATGACATCGCCGCAGCCGAAGATCTCAAGGCCAAGGCCATTGAGGCCGAAGCTGCCTACGACAAGGCTTTGCTTGATGCCCGCGCCGAGGCGCAGCGCATTGTAGCAGCCGCCAAAGCAGAAATTCAGGCAGACCTTGATGTCGCCATTTCCAAGGCGGATGCCGAGATTGCTGCGAAAGCGGCGGAATCGGCCAAAGCCATTAGCGAGATCCGCGCTTCTGCGCTGGAGAACGTGAAGGTCGTGGCAAAAGACACCACCAAGGAAATCGTCGCTGCGATGGGTGGTAAGGCAGACGCCAAAACCGTCACCGCCGCAGTCACAGCACGGATGAAAGGATAAGCCATGCGTTTGACCCTTACAGCCGTTCTTGCCGGTATGATCGCCTCTCCCGCCCTCGCGGCAGGTGATGTTTTCTTCTCGCTGAAGAACACTGATTTTGTTGTTCTGCTGGCCTTCATCCTGTTCATCGCGGTTCTGTTCTATTTCAAAGTGCCTAGCCTTCTGGGCGGCATGTTGGACAAACGTGCAGACACGATCAAATCCGAACTGGAAGAAGCCCGCGCACTGCGGGAAGAAGCCCAAACTCTGCTGGCCTCATATGAGCGCAAGCAGAAGGAAGTTCAGGACCAAGCGGACCGTATCGTGACCGCCGCCAAGGAAGAAGC
The DNA here is from genome assembly GCF_003054325.1 of Sulfitobacter mediterraneus. Taxonomy (GTDB): domain Bacteria; phylum Pseudomonadota; class Alphaproteobacteria; order Rhodobacterales; family Rhodobacteraceae; genus Sulfitobacter; species Sulfitobacter mediterraneus. Next base: position 62,120 of record NZ_QBKU01000001.1, on the reverse strand, counting down.
CAAAGCCGCTGCCGCACAGGCGCAGGTGGATCTGGCCAAATCTCTTGAGCGCCGCATGGCCGCAGCCGAGGATCAGATCACATCTGCCGAAGCTGCCGCTGTCAAAGAGGTACGTGATCAGGCAGTAACGATCGCCGTTGCCGCCGCCCGCGACGTGATCGCCAAGCAGATGACTGCCACAGACGGCAACAAGCTGATTGACGATGCCATCGCGCAAGTGGGTGACAAACTGCACTAAGCGGTGCGTTACAGATCGACAAAAGGCCCCGGTCCACGCCGGGGCTTTTTCATTTTAGACTGACTATTTTCCCGCAGCAGGCAACAATTTCTCTTTTTGCCACTGCCACTTTAACATCTTTCTCATGGCGGCTCGATTTCAACCCAAGGCCGCCTGCATTGATTCTATCTAGGGGCACATATGGCATTTCGATATGGACTTGCGATGCTTTCGTTTCTTCTGGCGCTGGCCTTTGCGCCTGTGGCGCAGGCAGAGGATGCCGATCTGCCGGATGCCGGTCTTCTGGATGTTGATCTGTTTCAGCCCGCGCTTGATGCGGTATGCGGCGTGGGGCAGCGACTGGGTGAGGGGTGTGATGCGATCCGTGCGCGGCCGATACTGCCGTCTGCGGAATGGCCATGGCGCACGGTCGGGCGGGTCAATTCCACGGATCGCAATATACGCAGCCATTGCACCGGCACGTTGCTGTCCAGCACCGTGGTTTTGACGGCCTCTCACTGCCTTTACAATTTTCAGCGCAAGTCATGGATCCCGGTTCAGAGTCTGTTCTTTGTGGCGGGATACCAACGCGGCAAGGGGCAGGCGACTGCGCGGATTGCCCGCTATGTGGTTGATCCGGTGCATGACGTAACCAGCCGGGATTTCAAAGCAGACTTTTCGCAGGATTGGGCGCTGCTGGTGCTGGCTGATCCGATTGCGGATGCGAAAGGCTATCTGCCGCTTGCGCCGTTCAATCCAGCTGCGCCATCAGCCAAGGTGCAACTTGCCGGCTATCCCGCGCTGCGGTCGCATGTGCTGTCCTTGGTTGAGCTATGCGGGGCAACGACAACGGATCGGGCCAAGCGGGTCTATCTCAACACTTGTGCCGCGATGCGGGGCGATTCTGGTGCGCCCTTGCTGATCAATAGGGGCGGGAACTATCAGATCGCGGGTGTCTTCGTCGGCACGTTTGTGACCCAAAGTGGTGTTTTTAGCCTAAGCGTGCGCAATAGTGTCTTCGAAAAAGCCCTCAAAGGCGCTCTGGATGCAGGCGGGTCATAAGGCAGCTGGCTATTCTGTTTCGTGCTGAAGGCGCTGCCGGGCGATTTCTTCGTTCCGTTCCGCCTTTTGCTGATCATTCAGGGAGGCCTCGACAAAATTCAGGTGTTTCTCAATTGCGGCCCGCGCACCAACCGGATCGCGTGCTTGCAAGGCGTCGTTGATCGCCCGGTGCTGATCCAAAAGCGCGGCGCGGCTGGTGCGCTGTTTGAACATCACTTGCCTGTTGTAGAACACGCCGCCGCGCAACAATTCATACATCGACCGCATCATATGCAGCATCACTACGTTATGGCTCGCCTCGATGATGGCCATGTGAAACTGCGCGTCCAGCTGCGCCTCCTCTTCGGCGTTGCGCTTGCTGTGCACGGCTTCCATTTTGTCGAAAACCGCCTGCACCACCGCCAGATCCGTGTCAGAGCCGTATTTCGCTGCTCGCTCTGCCGCGAGGGCCTCCATGTCACGGCGAAACGACAGGTAATCAAAAACCGCTTCTTCGTGACGTTCGAACAATTCAACAAGCGCTGGTGCAAAGGCGCTGCCCAGCACCTCGGCCACGTAGATCCCGGCGCCCGGCTTTGCTGACAAAAGGCCAGAGGCCTGTAGCTGCGCGATGGCGTCCCGCAGGGAGGGACGCGACACATTCAACCGTTCGGCCAGCTCTCTTTCTGACGGCAGGCGTTCGCCGGGGCGCAGAATGCCGCGCAGGATCAGTTCTTCGATCTGGCGGACCACGGCGTGGGAGAGTTTTTCGGGGGCAACGGGGCGGAAGGGCATGCGATCATTCCTTTGATTGGTCAAATTATATGACCACGAAGTAAGAAGTTCAATTTCGGATACGGTGTTGCATGTTCAGGTTGAACGAACCAGAATACCTTCTATTTTAAGTGGGTGGAAAAATGAATAATTTTAAAATTGGATTGGGTCTTCTGTTGAGCCTGGCGACCGTCGCTGGTTGCGTTGATCAGGATTTCTTTGTTCGGCAAAATGTGACATATGATAAATACGAACGTGACTCCGTCTCTTGTGCGACAAGAGCGACACAGCAGGTTCCAACAAATACTCAGGTTGGATGGGCTCCATACGTTGGTGTGTATTCGACAGATGTGAATGCTGCATTGCGGGCCAAGAATCTTGAAATATGCATGCGAGACAAAGGCTATCAGAAGGTAAAAATCCCTTTCTGTCAGGGTGAACGATTGAAAGCTGCGACTGCCGCATCAAAATCTCCGCAGATTCGCAGTAAACGAATGAAGATCAATAAGACCAGTTGCTGGCTTAACCGGCCTGATGGCAGTGCGTTCCTCTATTCTGAAGATGCTTAGTAGAATCTTAATGTTTGCAGTCCAATGATTAAGAGATGCGACGTCTGGTTGAAACGATGCTATTGATCTGTGGAATGTCGGCCTGCAACACCGCAGGTCCGCATTTCCGCGGGCTGCCTGCGACCCGGATCACGGTCGAAGGGTCAACATTCGATGTGCGGGTGCGGGGTGAACTGGCCGAGGCCATTCGCATCAACGCGGAATATGCGCCCCGATTTGGCCCGATCCAGCGGCGTGCGGGTATCGCGATGGCGCAGGTCAGCGGCTGCACCGTCAAGGAGGTGCGCGGCGATCAGGCACAGGCGACGGGGATTCTGGATTGTGACTAGAGGCGCCGGATCGGAGGCCTCAATTCAGGGTGGTGCGCTGGGGATAACCCCAATATCTTGGGGATAACCGGCGGATTACCCCCGCCTGTTGTGTGTTTTGGTTGACTTGAAGGGGGTGCAGCCCGCATTTTCGATGAACCCAAGGAATCATCGGAGCCGTCACACAGGTGCGCTTTTCCAAACTCAGATTGACGGGCTTCAAAAGCTTTGTGGATCCAACCGACCTGATCATCGCTGATGGTTTGACAGGTGTGGTGGGGCCAAATGGCTGTGGGAAATCCAACCTGCTTGAGGCGTTGCGCTGGGTGATGGGGGAGAACCGTCCCACCGCGATGCGCGGCGGCGGTATGGAAGATGTGATCTTTGCCGGTGCGGCCACACGGCCCGCGCGCAACTTTGCCGAAGTGGCCTTGCATATCGACAATACCGAACGGCTGGCACCTGCCGGTTTCAACGACAATGACCAGCTTGAAATCGTGCGCCGGATCACCCGTGATGTGGGCAGTGCCTATAAGGCAGCGGGCAAAGATGTGCGGGCACGGGATGTGCAGATGCTGTTTGCGGACGCTTCAACGGGTGCGCATAGCCCGGCGTTGGTGCGGCAGGGGCAAATTGCCGAGCTGATCAATGCCAAGCCAAAGAACCGGCGGCGCATTCTGGAAGAAGCCGCCGGGATTTCGGGCCTTTACCAACGTCGCCACGAGGCGGAGCTGAAGCTGAACGCGGCAGAGACCAATCTGGCCCGTGTGGATGACGTGATTGAACAACTGGCGGCGCAATTGTCTCAATTGGCGCGGCAAGCGCGTCAGGCGGCCCGCTACCGCGAGATCGGCGATCAGCTGCGCCGGACTGAAGGCATGTTGCTGTATCGCCGGTGGCGCGAGGCGGATGATGCCCGTGCCGCGGCGGATGAGGAATTGCGCAACCGTGTGACCGCCGCCAGTCAGGGGCAGGCCATCGTACAGCAGGCGGCCAAAGCGCGACAGCTCGCCGAGGATGCCTTGCCGCCCCTGCGCGAGGAAGAGGCGATTGCGGTTGCGGTCTTGCAGCGCCTGACGGTGCAACGCGACACGCTGGATGATCAGGAAACCCGCGCCAAGGCGACGATTGATACGCTCACGGGCCGGATTGCCCAACTGGCGCGCGATATTGAGCGCGAGGGTGGATTGAACCGCGACGCGGGTGAAACGATTGAGCGGTTGGATTGGGAAGCCCGCGAACTGGCCAAGGCCGGTGAAGGCCATGACACTGCGCTTGAGGCAGCATCCGAGGCGGCCCGAGAGGCGGCAGCGGTGTTGCAGGCCCGCGAGGGGGATCTGGCGCAACAGACCGAAGATGTCGCCCGCCTTGCCGCGCGGCACGGGTCGGCAGAGCGACTGCTTGAAGACAGCCGCAAGACCCAGAACCGGTCGGAGGCCGAAGCCCAGAAAGCCCATGATGCAGTGGCGCAAAGTCAGGCCGCGTTGACCAAGGCGGGCGATGATTTCGAAGCCGCTCAGATCGCCGAGGCCGAGGCTGTCGCGGCCGCCAAAGCGGCGGACGAGGCGTTGATCCGCGCCGAGGAGACGCGGGCACAAACCCAAACCCGAGAGGCCGAAGCCCGTGCCGAACGATCCGAGGCCGAAGGCGAGATGAACGCGCTGCGGGCGGAAACAACGGCGCTGGCCAAGCTGGTGGAACGCGACACGGCCGAGGGTGGCCAGATCCTTGACCGCCTGCAGGTGGAACACGGGTTTGAAAAGGCATTGGGCGCGGCCCTGGCAGATGATCTGCGGGCGCCAGAGGTGGATGCGGACGGTCCGTCAGGCTGGGCGGTATTGCCAAGCTATGACACGGCACAGCCCTTGCCGACCGGCGTGACGCCACTGACCCAGCACGTATCGGTGCCGGATGTTCTGTCGCGGCGCATGGGGCAGATCGGCTTGGTCGACCCCGACGACGGCCCTGCCATGCAAGCCGCCCTGCTGCCCGGTCAGCGGCTCGTCTCGCCCGAGGGGGATTTGTGGCGCTGGGACGGGTTCCGCGCCTGGGCCGAAGATGCGCCTTCAGCGGCGGCGCTCCGGTTACAGCAACTAAACCGGCTTGAGGTGCTCAAGCAATCGCTCGAACAAGCCAGCCAGCGGGCCGAAGGGGCGCGTGCGGCGCATGATCTTTTGACCCGGACCTTGGCCGAGCAATCTGAGGCCGACAAACGCGCCCGCGAAGACCGGCGCACAGCAGACCGGATGGTGGCGGATGCGGGCCGCGCCCTGAGCCGTGCGGAGGCGGATCGCAATCTGGCACAGGGGCGCTTGGAAAGCCTTGGTCTGGCCGTTAAGCGGCACGAGGACGAGGCCTTGGCAGCGCGGGGCCGCGTGCTTGAGGCGGAACGCGCTCTGTCTGATCTGGGCGATCTGGGCGCGGCGCGGGCTGGCATCGAGGACATCCGCATGACGGTAGAGGCCGCGCGGATCACGATGATGTCGCGCCGGTCCGGCCATGATGAATTGCGCCGCGAAGGCGAGGCCCGCACCCGCCGTTCGCAAGAAGTGACCAAAGAGCTAAGCGGCTGGCGGCACCGTTTGGAGACGGCAGAGAAACGCAGCGCCGAGTTGATCGAGCGCAAGACCGCATCAGAGGCGGAACTAAAGGAGGCCAGCGCCGCCCCGGCAGAGATCGCCGCGAAACGCGACCAGTTGAGTTCGGAGATGACTGTGGCAGAGGGCCGCCGGACCGAGGCGGCGCAGGCTCTGGCAACCGGAGAGGCCACCCTGCGCGAAGCGACCGTTCAGGAGCGCGATGCAGAGCGGCTGGCATCTGAGGCCCGTGAGGCACGGGCGCGGGCAGAGGCATTGGCAGAAGCGGCGCGGGAGACCGTTGGCGCTGCTGCCGAACGGATTGCCGAAGAAAGCCAGATGACACCGAACCAATTGCTGACTTCTTTGGATGTGAACCCGGATCAAATGCCGCCTTCAACCACGTTGGAGGCCGACGTGAGCCGCCTCAAGCGTCAACGGGATGCATTGGGCGCGGTCAACCTGCGCGCGGAAGAAGATGCCAAGGAAGTTCAGGAAGAGCATGACACCCTGACCAATGAAAAGGCCGATCTGGAAGAGGCGATCAAGACCCTGCGCAGCGGTATCGCCAGCCTGAACCGTGAGGGGCGCGAGCGGCTTTTGACCGCCTTCGAGCAAGTGAATTCAAACTTCTCGATGTTGTTCACGCATCTGTTTGGCGGCGGTGAGGCCAATCTGGTGATGGTGGAATCCGATGATCCACTTGAGGCAGGCCTTGAGATCATGTGCCAACCGCCGGGCAAAAAGCTCAGCACACTGAGCCTGCTGTCGGGCGGCGAACAGACGTTGACGGCCATGGCGCTTATCTTTGCGGTGTTCCTGGCCAATCCCGCGCCGATCTGTGTTCTGGATGAGGTCGACGCGCCATTGGATGATGCCAATGTCACCCGCTTTTGTGATCTGTTGGACGAGATGTGCCGTCAGACCGACACGCGGTTCCTGATCATCACGCACCACGCGGTGACCATGGCGCGGATGGACCGGTTGTTTGGTGTCACGATGGCCGAACAAGGCGTCAGCCAATTGGTTTCGGTGGATCTTAAGAAAGCGGAAACGCTGGTCGCGTAAACGTTTGTGTTCTGGCCGGGTGTGATCGCATAGGTTTTCTGCATGCGATCCATTTTGTTTATCTTGTGTTTCCCCGTTTGCGCCTTGGCGGACGGCTTTGCCCTATTGGAGGGCGACCAGCCATTGCCGCGCCCAGAGGTGATTGCACTGACTGCCAATCAATCTCTGGTCTTCTTCGAAGGTGGTGTGTCGCAGTATTCGGTAGGGGGTGCCTATAGCTATACCTACGCGGGCGGCGGCACGGCTTTTGGTCGGTATCGGATTGATCCGGATGGTGTTGTCTGTGTGGATTTCCGAAATGGTAGGCAGCGCTGCGACCAATTTGTGCGCAGTCATGGGCGGGTTGTGATGGTTACCGAAGACGGCCAGAGATTCCCTGTCCGTCCCTGAGAATTAGTGGTTAACGCCTCCTTGAGAAATCATTCCTAGGCTGCCCCTGCCGCAAACCGTTGCGGTGCAAGGAGGTGATATGGATTGAATGAAAACACGTTCCGGAAGTGGATGGTCTTGATTGCGGCGGCGACGTTGCTGACGACGATCATCCGGCTTTTGTTTGAGGGATAGTTCGAACCCTTGAATAAAAGTGACCCCGCAGAGTACCAGCTCTGCGGGGTCTTTTTGCAGTGATATGTTCGAATATGCACGTGCCGGAAACTCAAGAGTAGTCAAATCCGCTCTGAGTTTCAATCTACCTGTCACAGCATGGTTAACACGATCTTACTTCGCCGCTTTCTTTTCAACTGGGCCCCCGGCCTTTTCCCATCCGGAAAATCCGTCTTTGAGATGCGCGGCGTCAAATCCCATGTCTTGCAATGTGGCTACCGAAATGGCGGATCGCCAGCCGGAGGCGCAGTGAAAGACGAACTTTTTATCCTCCCCAAACACCTCTTTGAAATAGGGGCTGTCCGGGTCCACCCAGAACTCCAACATACCGCGAGGACAATGAAAACTGCCCGGGATAAATCCGACCCGTTCCCGTTCGCGGGGATCGCGGATATCGACGATCTGAACATTTGGATCACTGGCCATCGCGATGCCATCCGCACTGCCGATTTCCTCGATGCGGGCGCGGGCCTCGGCGACCATTTGGGCAGACGTACGTTTCAGCGGCATCTCAGTCTCCGATCAAAGTTTGCCAAGAAGGGCGGGCGTTGGCCAGCCATCAACGGCCAGACCCAGCCGTGCCTGTTCGCGGCGCACCGCGGTGCGGGTCTTTGCGCCAAGGATACCGTCAATGTCGCCCACATCATAGCCACGGCCCTGCAATTTGGTTTGCAGTTGTTTCATTTGGCCACCTTCAAGTCCCGGCTCGGGGTTGCCAGCGTCAAAGACCTTGGCCCCCTGCAATCGGGTGGCAAAATAGGCGGCGGTCATCACGTAGGTAAAGCTTTGGTTCCAGTCAAAATAGACGCGGAAGTTGGGGTAAGCGATAAAGGCCGGGCCACCGCGGCCTTGCGGCAATAGCAAGGAGGCCGTCAATCCATTGGCAAGATCGCCGTTGCGAGCAGTGACGCCCAGTGCCCGCCATTCGGCCGTAGATTTCTGGACGTCCAGCCCGGTCAGGGACCAATCGAAGTCATTCGGAACTGCAACCTCGTCCAACCAAGGCTCGCCTGCGCGCCAGCCAAGGTGGTGCAACATCTTACCCCCCGACATCAGTGCATCCGGCGCGGAGGTTTTGAGGGACACTTGGCCGTCGCCATCGCCATCCACACCGTTTTCCAGAATGTCGCGGGGCAGCATTTGCACCATGCCGATCTCTCCGGCCCATGCGCCGGTGGTGGACTTCGGATCAAACCCGCCTTGGGCAAAAAGCTCTACCGCGGCGATGACCTGCGGGCGGAACAATTCGGGGCGGCGGCAGTCGTGTGCAAGGGTGACGAGGGCATTGGCGGTGTTGAAATCGCCCTGAAAGCTGCCGTAGTCGGTTTCAAAGGCCCAAAACGCCAGCAAGACACCGCGATCCACGCCATAGGTTTTTTCAATCCGGTCAAAGATCGCATCGAATTTTTTGCCGTTGGCGCGGCCTCTGTTGATCCTGTCGTTGGAAATCAGGCGGCGCGAGAAATCCACAAAAGGGATCTGAAACACGCCTTGTTTCCGGTCGGCCCGCAGAACGGCAGGGTCTTTTTTGACCCCGGCAAAGAACGCTTTTGCGGTGCTGGGCGCAATGCCTGCGGCAATGGCCTCGGTTCTGAGACCTTGCACAAATTTGGAGAATGATCCGCCACAGGGCACATCGGCAAGGGCGGTCAGGGGGGCTGCGGTCAGGGCAGCGGCGATCAAAAAGCGGCGCATATTCTTCCTTTAACTCGTTAACAGGCACAGCAGAAATGCAACGCCCAACATCAGAGCCCATGCATGCCACAGACGCGTGATTGCCGCATCAATTTCAACAGGGCCGATGTTGCGCGATCCGGAACTGTGCACCCATGCAAATTGTTGCGTGATGCCATCATAGGTGCGTGGACCGGCGAGGGCCACATCAATGGCGCGGGCCATGGCCGCCTCCGGCCAACCGGCGTTGGGTGATTTATGCTGTGCGGCGTCGCTGCGGATCATTTGCCATTGGGCGATCACCCCTGCAGGCAGCGCGATCAAGAGTGCGGTCAAACGGGCAGGCACCAAATTCAGCAGGTCATCCATCCGTGCAGAAGCCCAGCCAAACTGTTCATGGCGAGGGGTGCGATAGCCGATCATGCTATCGGCGGTGTTTACAAATTTGTAGACCAGCAATCCGGGAAGCCCCCCAATCAGGAACCAAAACGCCGGGGCGATCACCCCATCGCTGAGGTTTTCTGCGGCGCTTTCGATGGCGGAACGGGCCACGGCTGATCCGTCCATTGTGGCCGTGTCGCGGCTCACAATCATGGCCACATCGCGGCGGCCTTGCTGCACCGACATCCGCAATCCGTCCGCGACTTTTTGAACGTGTTGGACCAGTGATCTTTGCGCCAGTAAAATCGCCACAACGACGATTTCGACTATAGGACCAAAGAGCGCCAGAACATTACCGACGAACCAGCCCAGAAGGATCAGCAAGACGAGCGCAAGACTTCCTTTGATCTTGCGCCCAGTACCGCTGTTCAACGTCATATCAAGCCAGCCAACAACCCGGCCCATGAGAACAGCCGGATGTGGCATCCGCTGCCAAAGCCATTTCGGCTCTCCCATCGCGGCATCCAGAACCATGGCGATGATCAACAGTGCGGCTGTGTTCATAGCATTGCCTTTTCGATACGGGTCCATTGGTCCGGGGTCGGCAGGCCAAGGCGCAACCAATGGGGATTGTAGGGAAAGATGCGGCTCCAGATATGGTGTTGGGCCAGTGTTCCTTGCCATTCGGCGGCATTCTCCACCTCATAAAGCCGGAAAAGATCAGTCCCCCCCACCAGCTTTGCACCTTTGGCGGTGACCAACGCGTCAAGGCGCAAGGCGTCTTTGTGCAGCCGGTTGCGGGTTCCCTCCGCCCACTGCTGCGCACGCAGGGCATCGGCGCCAATGGTCAGTGCAGGGCCGGCAACCGCCCATGGGCCCAGCATCGCACGAAGCTGGTTCAAGAGGGCCGGATCGCCAATCACAAACCCCAGCCGCACACCTGCAAGCCCCCAGAACTTGCCAAAGCTTTTCAGAATCAGCGTGCCGGGGGTCAGCGCCTGATCCATCAAGGTCCTGTCCGGCGTCACATCACAAAAGCTTTCATCGATCACACGCAACGCGCCATGCAGATCTGATACCTGCCAAAGCTGCCCTGTGGGATTGTTGGGGTGGACATGGACGCTTGCCGTGGCATGACCGGCGTCATGGCTTACGCGCCACCCGGCCTGCGCGAAACTGGCGGCGTGTTCATTGTAGGTCGGTCCCGGAATATGCACTGTGCCAGCAGGCGCCAGATGGGGAATATGAACAATCGCAGCGGAGGCACCTGGGACCGCCATCACGGCGGCGCCTTCGGGCACTTTCCAAAACCTGCGGGCTGCGCTTTCCAACTCTGACAAGGCCGCCTCATCGGGCAAGGCGGTCCAGGCGTTTTCCGGGATTTCGGGCAAGGGGAAGGCCACAGGGTTGATGCCGGTAGACAGATCAAGCCAATCACCGCGCTGTCCGCCATACTGCGCCGCTGCCGCGTCCAACCCGCCGCCATGATCCCGTTTGCCGCTGTCCACCTTGCATTTCCTTTTGTGCGTCACCGGCCAAATTGTGCCGGATGGTGCAAAGGTCAAAGCGGAATTGTGCCAAGTGTTCAAGTCATGTTGCAAAGGTTAAAGGTTTCGGACGTCCGTTAACCTTTTGTTAACGAATTGGGCAGACCAGTGAGATGCGGGTCGTTTTGATCCTTTTGAAGGAGCTTCCATGCAAGTGTTGATCGTCCAAAGCTGCCAAGACCTTGGTCAGTTGTGGCAGCGGCATCTGGACCGTCTGGGCATGGAAACTAAACTGGTGTGCTGGCCGGATGATGCGATCAATTGTCTGTCGGATGAACCTTTCGAAACCATCGTGCTGGATCTCGAACTCAAGGGCGGATCGGCGATGAATGTGGCGGATTTTGCCAGCTTTCGGCAACCAAATGCACGGGTGGTTTTTGTAACCGGCAGAACGTTTTTTTCGGACGGATCGATCTTTGCGCATTTTGCCAATGCACGGGCCTTTTTGCCTGCCACCACGCCGCCAGAAGATCTGGCGACGATGGTTGAGCATTATTGCGCCGAGGGCTGTTAACCGCGGCCATGCGGGGCGTCGAAATCCAGCACGGGGTTGATCGGGATGATCCGGTTTGGGTTAATCGTATCATGGCTGTAGTGATAATGACGCACGATGTGATCAAAATTAACCGTGCCCGCAACGCCGGGCTGTTGATATAACTCTCGGGTGTAGGCCCAGATATTGGGGTAATCGACAATGCGTTTGCGATTGCATTTGAAATGCTGGTGATACACCGGATCAAACCGCACAAGCGTGGTGAACAGTCGCCAATCGGCTTCGGTGATCTGATCTCCGATCAGATAGCGGTTCTTTGTCAGGATGTCTTCGATCCAATCGAGTGTCTCGAATAGAGGCACTATCGCCGCGTCATAAGCGGTTTGGGTGGTTGCAAAACCGGCCTTGTAGACGCCGTTGTTGAAGGTGTCATATATGCGATCATTTACGGCTTCGATTTGGTCGCGCATTTGGACGGGCCAATAGTCATCGGTGTTGCCGGTGATACCGTCAAACGCACTGTTGAACATGCGGATAATCTCGGAGCTTTCGTTGGAAACGATGGTGTTCTGGGTTTTGTCCCATAGGATCGGCACGGTGACCCGACCGGTAAATTTCGGATCGGCACGGGTATAGACATCGCGGGCATAGGGATAGCCAAACAGGGTATCGCCGGTCGCCCCGTCAAAATCGTCCGCAAAGGTCCACCCCTCGCCCAGCATATCCGGATGTACGGCAGAGATCGTTATGTGATCCTCCAGCCCTTTCAGTGCGCGAAAGATCAGTGCGCGGTGCGCCCAGGGGCAGGCATAGCTGACATAAAGATGATAGCGGCCCGATTCGGCTTTGAAGCCCGCCTCGCCAGAGGGTCCGGCGGTGCCATCTGCGGTGATCCAGTTGCGGAATTTTGCGGCGGATCGTTTGAAGGCGCCATCGGTCGACTTGGTGTCATACCATTTGTCCTGCCATTTTCCGTCTACCAATAGGCCCATTTTGATCTCCTTGTGCGCTGTTTGGTCAGATTTAGGGGTGTTTTAGTAAAACCACAGGGGCAACTGCCGCGCATGCGCCTCTGCAAATTTGCACAGTTTGGCGGGTGTCATAGAAATTTAACTTGATTTTGCCATGGTTTAGGGCAGTTTTTGATCAGGTGAATGGGGGTTTGCTATGGAAATTTTTTTCTCCAAAGAGGTTCAGGCGGGTCTCGATGCGGCGCGGCGCGATAGTCTGCGCAAGGCATCACGTTTGCGGATTGACGTGAATGGGGTGATCTATCCGGTGCTGCGGATGTGGAAAACCGGCTTTGCGGTAGAGGCAGAAGATGCACCAAAACTGCGTGGTTTGGTGGATCTTTATGATGGGGCCAACCACCTGTTCCAATGCCTGATTATCGCCAGCGAGGAAGAAGCGGGCGAGATGCGTTATGAGTTCAAGCGCGCCACAGCTGTGGCCTACGCCGCTGCGCTGGACTTTGAAAAGGCAGCAGATGCGCCTGTTGGTCTGATTTCGGATGGGCGGGCCGGTTAGGACGCGTTCGAGATCAGCGCGACGCCAGCCACTCCGATGACGGCGCCAAGCCATGCCAATGCTTTGGGCCGGGACCGACCGATGATCCAGATCATCGGTAAAACGATCAGGGGCGTTGTTGCGGACAAGGTTGCAACAATGCCGACCGGCCCACTTGCCAATGCGAAAAGCTGCAGTGACATGCCAAGGCCAGTGCCGACGACGGCGCTGAAGACAACCTGCTTTGCCACGGGGCGGGTCATGCTTTGAATTTTGCTTCGGCGCGGGGCAGATAGCAAGACGGGCAAAAGCAAGCTCAACGCCCCTGCAACGGAACGAACAAAGGTTGCTGACAACGGATCAATGCCCTTGGCCATGACCGGCGCTGCGATCAATACGCTGCCCGCTTGGGTGAGTGCGGCCCCCAGACCAAACCCGATGCCCGGCGTGAGGCCCGCAGTGTCGCCGGTGAATCTTGTGTCACTGGTATTGCTGCGGGCACTCGCAGCGGCGACGAGGCCCGCTATGATCATACCGGTGCCAACCAAAGACAGCATAGAAATCGTCTGTCCCAAAACAAGAAAGCCCAACAAAAGCGCAAAGGGCGCGGTGGCGGTGCCGAGCAGCGATTGAAGCTGTGGCCCTACCCGTGAAAGCGAGGCATAGCGCAGGGTGTCAGACAGAAACACTCCCATCACCCCCGAAGCACAAAGCAGCGCAACATCATCGCCGTTCATCCGGCTGTCGAGCCCGAACAGCAGCACCAACCCGCCTGCACCGATTGCGACCAATGCCATCCGAACAAAGCTAAACACCGTTGCACCAAGCGCCCGCGCCGCGTCATAGGCAAGCAGGCCCGACACCGCGAAACAGGAGGCGGTGGCAAGAGCAGCAACAATCCAAATCGGTATCATAGGTGTCTCTCAGTAAGGTCTGAGAGTGACCTTGCGGGCTTAACCTAACTTTAGGTCAAGAAGAAATTCGACAAAAGTGGACTTGCCCGCCGATCGATCCAAGCAAGGTCAGTGCCCTGCTTGGACCGGCCCCGTTGGAGCGGTTACTGGAGGTCTTTGAAAGCTTCGGCCAGACGGTTGCAGGCCTCTTCTATGCGGGCGCGGGGCGTGGCGATGTTGAACCGCAAAAAGCTTTCACCGCCTTTGCCAAAGGTTGGGCCATGGTTTACCGCGATGCGGGCGTCCCCTTCGACCCGTTTGGTGAACTCCTCGCGGCTCATCCCGGTGCCGTCAAAGTCCACCCAAGCCAGATAGGTCGATTGCAGATCCATCGACGCCAAACCGGGGATAGCATTCACTGCCGCATCGAAAAGCTTGCGATTGCCATCAAGGTAGCCCACCAGATCATCCACCCATGCGGCGCCTTCAGGGGAATAGGCCGCAGTGGCCATGATCAGGCCAAAGGAATTGGGTGATGATCCAAGCGCATTCATCCGCGCCGCGAATTTGCCGCGCAGATTTGGATCTTCGATGATCACATTGCCCGAATGCCCGCCCGCTAGGTTAAATGTCTTGGTGGTCGCCGTCATCATGATCAGGCGGTCAGTGATGCCATCGATCTTGGCCATCGGTGTATGGGTGTTGCCGGGCATCACCAGATCATGGTGAATTTCGTCCGACACCAGGATCAGGTCATGCCGCTTGGCAAAGGCCGCTACCTGCTCAAGTTCGCCTTTGGTCCAGACCCGGCCGCCGGGATTGTGCGGCGAACACAGCACCAGCATAGTTTCACTGCCCGTCATCTGGGCATCCCAGCTGTCGAAATCCATCTCGTAGTGGCCGTTGTTGTTGACCATCTCGCATTCGACAACCTTGCGGCCTGCGGCGTTAACCACCTTGGCAAAGGCGTGGTAAACCGGCGTGAACAGCACAACACCATCGCCGGGCGCGGTAAAGGCATCGACACACATCGCGGTCCCGTTGACCAAGCCATGAGTGGTGAAAATCCAATCGGCCTCTACGGTCCAGCCATGGCGATTCTGCATCCACCACTGGATCGCCGCGATGTATTTGCTGTCATCGCCGAAATAACCAAAAATACCGTGATCGACCTGTGCCTGCATCGCATCGCGCACCACTTGCGGCGGCTGAAAATCCATATCGGCGACCCACATCGCGATACCGTCATCGGCGGGGACGCCATAAATCGCCTCCATCTTGTCCCACTTTGCGCAATGGGTGCCGCGGCGGTCGATAATCTCGTCAAAGCTCATGGAGGTCTCCTGTGGAATTTGGGCCAAGCTAGCGGGAAATACAGGGGCTGCAAGCCCTGTTGCAGTGCGCAGGCCCATCGCCTACATCAGCTGCATGAAACGTAATATCCTTTTGCACCCCGATCCACGGCTCAAGAAGACCGCTGCGCCTGTTGACGATTTGTCAGATACGCTGCGGGCTTTGGGCGATGATATGCTCGAAACGATGTATGACGCGCCGGGCATTGGGCTGGCCGCGCCGCAGATCGGGTTGTTGCAGCGGGTGATCGTGCTTGATTGCAACAAAGAGGAAAACGAAAGCCCGCGCCCTGTGGTGATGTACAATCCTGAGGTTCTGGCCTCGTCAACGGATTTGAACACCTACGAGGAAGGCTGTCTGTCCATCCCCGAACAATTTGCCGAAGTCACCCGCCCCGCAGAGGTTGAGGTGCGCTGGATGGATCGCGATGGCACCGAACACAAAGAGGGGTTTGATGGGTTGTGGGCGACTTGTGTGCAGCATGAGATCGACCATTTGGACGGCAAGCTGTTCATTGATTACCTCAAACCGCTCAAGCGCCAGATGATCACCCGCAAAATGGTCAAGCTCAAACGCGAGTTGGCGCGCGGATGAGCGTTCTGCCAATTGTCCTGTGGCCCGATCCGCGACTGGCAGAGATCTGTGCGCCGGTTGAGAAGATCACGCCGGAGATCGAAACACTGGCCCGCGATATGCTTGAGACCATGTATGACGCGCCGGGCCGTGGCCTTGCCGGGCCTCAGGTGGGCGCAATGTTGCGGATTTTTGTGATGGATATCGGCTGGAAAGAGGGCAAATCTGACCCGCTGGTTTGCATCAATCCGATGTTGCAGGAGATTGGCGAAGACCGCGCCGTGAACACCGAAGGATGTCTGAGCATTCCGGGCGTGACCGCCGAGGTTTCCCGTCCCACGCAGGTGCAGATGGTCTGGACCGGTCTGAACGGCGGGCGTTATGTGCAGAGTTTTGACGGCTTTGGCGCGGTCTGCGCCCAGCACGAACTGGATCATCTGGACGGCGTTGTGACCTTTGATCATCTGGATGCGCAAACCCGCGCCGATCTGATAACGGAGTATCAAGCCCAATGACCCAGCGACGATTTATCCCCTGGCCCGATGCCCGCTTGCGCCGAGCGGCAGAGCCGGTGAGCGAGATCACCGACGAGATCCGCAGGCTTTGGGATGACATGATCGAGACGATGGACGCCATGCCCGGTGTGGGCCTCGCCGCGCCGCAGATTGGCGTGATGTTGAAAGTGGCGGTCGTAGATGCCTCCGAGGGGCGCAACCGCCGGGTGCGCATGGCCAATCCGGAGGTGATTGATGCCTCCGCCGTGATGCATGTGCACGAAGAGGCCAGCCCGAACTTGCCCGGTGTTTCCGCCAAGATCAGCCGCCCGCGCGGTGTGACCGTGCGGTTTCTGGATGAGAACGGCGTAATCACCCGCCGTGATTTTGTCGGGCTGGAGGCGACCAGCGTCCAGCACCAGATCGATCATCTGGCGGGGAAGATGTATTTTGACAATCTCAGCAAGGTCAAACGTGACATGCTGTTGCGCAAGGCGCGTAAACTGAACGGATAACAGGGCCGGCACCTCCGGCAGTCAGGAGCCAGCGATGCGCATTGTGTTTATGGGAACCCCGGATTTTTCGGTGCCCGTGCTGGAGGCGCTGGCGGCGGCAGGGCATGAGATCGCCGCCGTTTATTGCCAGCCGCCACGACCGGCAGGGCGCGGTAAGAAGGATCGCCCAAGTCCCGTGCAAGCGCGGGCCGAACAGTTGGGTTTCGAGGTGCGTCATCCGGTGTCGCTGAAGACGCCAGAGGCGCAGGCGGATTTTGCCGCGCTTGGTGCCGATGTTGCGGTGGTGGTGGCCTATGGGCTGATCCTGCCGCAAGCGGTGCTGGATGCACCGGCACGGGGCTGTTTGAACATTCACGCCAGCCTGCTGCCGCGTTGGCGCGGGGCGGCGCCTATTCACCGGGCGATCATGGCGGGGGATGCGGAAACCGGCGTGTGCATCATACAGATGGAGGCTGGACTGGACACTGGACCGGTGTTGTTGCGCAAGACCACCCCGATTGGAGCAGAAGAAACCACGGCACAGTTGCATGATCGGTTGAGCCAAATGGGCGCAGGCGCAATCGTGGAGGCTCTGGGCCGTTTGGACCAGTTGACCCCGGCCGCGCAACCCGATGAGGGCGTGACCTATGCCGCCAAGATTGACAAAGCCGAGGCGCGGATCGACTGGAGTAAACCGGCGGTCGAGGTAGACCGGTTGATCCGGGGATTGTCGCCCTTTCCCGGCGCGTGGTTTGAACTGGATGGCGTGCGCATCAAGGCGCTTGGCTCGCGACTGGCAGACGGGTCCGGCACGGCGGGTGAGGTGCTTGGATCTGATCTGCGGGTGGCCTGCGGGGCAGGTGCAGTGGTGCTGACCCGCTTGCAACGGGCGGGCAAAGCGGCGCAGGATACGCAAGTGTTTCAGCAGGGCGCACAGATCGGCGCTGGCCAACGGTTGACGGGAGAGTAGCGATGTTTCTGACGATGTTTGGCACGGTCGTGATCGCCGGGATCGTTGGCTATCTGTCGGAAAAAACCGGTTGGACCCACAACGGGATTTTGCAGAGCATCATCATCTGTGTGGGCGGGGCGTTTGTGTTCTTCTTTGTTCGGATCATGTTCAACATCGGTTTTGACAGTGCCGGAATGAATGCAATTGTATCTTCAATCGGGGCGCTCATTATTGTGCCGTTTCACTGGCGGCGCTGATGCAGGTGGCCTTGCGGGGCAAGGCCATGCCTCCGGCGGGAATATTTAGGGCCAAAAAGGGCAGGGCGGTGCGTTCAGACCTTGGGCGGTGTGCTTTTGTAGACCGGCAAATGCCAACCAAGCGCCAATGATCCGGCCCGCAGAATCCAGCTGATCAACGCGCAGGCCGATAGGGACAGTAGTGGGTCAAGGCCGAAGTGACGGCCCGCGGCGGCGGCGGCGGCGCCTGCAAAGGCGGCGGTTGCATAAAGCTCTCCCTGTTTGAGGATCAGCGGAACCTGCCCGACCACAACATCGCGCATCAGCCCGCCCATACATCCGGTGATCATGCCCATCAGGATCACGATTACGGCGGATTGGTCCTGGCCGATGGCAACAGCCGCCCCCGCGGCGACGGCAATGGCGAGAGCGAAACTATCGAGCCAGATCAGAGTGCGATAGCGGCTTTCCAATAGGTGGGCGGAAAAGAACACCGCCAGCGCGGCCGCGCCTGCGACGGCCAGATAGGTTGGGTTGTCGATCCAGAAGATCGGGTTGCGGTCCAGCAGCAGGTCGCGGATGGTGCCGCCGCCAAGGGCGGTCAGGCTGGCGATGAAGGCAAAGCCGACAAGGTCAAGCTGGGCGCGGCTGGCGACCAATGCGCCGGTGATGGCAAAGATCAGGACCGATCCATAATCCAGAAGGTTGATCAGGCTCACGGCTTGTACGGCTTCATGCCGTCACGGGCCAGTTGATCGGCGCGTTCGTTTTCGGGATGTCCTGCGTGGCCTTTGACCCATTCCCATGTCACCTGATGGCGGGCGTTGGCCTCGTCCAGCCGTTGCCAGAGTTCGGCGTTTTTCACCGGCTTTTTGGCGGCGTTTTTCCAGCCGTTCTTCTTCCAACCAAAGATCCAGCCGGTGATCCCGTTTTTGACGTAGTTACTGTCGGTGACGATGGTAATTTCCGTCGTCCGGTCCAGCGCCTCAAGCGCGCTGATCGCGGCCATCAGTTCCATGCGGTTGTTGGTGGTCGCGGCCTCGCCGCCCTTGAGTTCGCGTTCCTTGACAACAGTTTCGCCGTCCTTTGCCTGCATCAATGCGCCCCAGCCACCGGGGCCGGGGTTACCTGAGCAAGCGCCATCTGTGTATGCGTATAATTTAGCCATATGCGCGCAGGGCTATCCAATCGGCATAGGTGCCGTCCAGCCCTTTTCCGCGTCCTGATGCGTGATTGGTGACAGAAAATCCTGCGGCCTCCAAAAGGCCGGTGAGTTCGGCGTCTGTATAGTAGGTATAGAGCCTGCCGATGGCGTCGCGTTTGCTGCCGCTGCCGGATTTGAGGGCGATGTGAAAGACACCGCCGGGTTTGAGCGCGGATTTGAGGGCGGCCAGGTGGCGGGGCATATCGCTGCGCGATGCGTGCAGGAGGCTGAAGTTGGCCCAGATGCCATCATAAAGGTCGGTTCCGGAAATTTCATCAAAGGTGGCGCAGTGGGCCGACACGCCGGGGTGGGCATTGGCCATCGCGACCATTTCGGGCACCGCATCTGTGGCGGTGAGGTCAAAGCCATCGCGGGCAAGCGCCGCCGCGACATGCCCCGGCCCGCACCCAAGGTCGAGCACCGCGCCGCCTTTGGGCAGGGCCTTGGCGAAGTCCGCCAGATGCGGGTCATGATCGTCGCCGACAACGGCGGCATAATCGTCGGCCTTTTCGGCATAGACCTTGAGTGTTTCGTCATCGCTCATGCAAAGATCCCCACAGCAATACAAGCCAGCACAACCGAGGACAGCTGCAGGCGCAAAGACATCCACCAACCGGGTGCCAGACCCCAGCGTTGAAATGCAAAATCAAGAAACAGCAACCCGGCAAAGCCGCTGGCGAGGTTGATCAGCGCGGACATATATCCGGTCCCCGGCATGAAAAACCACCAGAGCGCCGGCAAGACCGACAGGGCATAGGCCATGGCGGCCTGCGGTCCTGTCGCCTTGGTCGCAAAACCCCAGAGCACGCCGGACATAAACGGCAAGATGATGCCGCCGTAGCGCATCATGATCAGCCACCATCGCCGCTGAGCGATTGAGGCAGGATCGCTTCTAACCCGCCCGAAAAGCCAAGGATCAGCAATGCGCCCCAGAGAAAGGGCAACAACCCCGCAAGGCCGAGCAGAAATGCAGGGGCGGGGATGCGGCCCATGTCAGGCGCGTTCTAGCGCGAGGCGGCCCGCCAGCGCGGCGAAGATCGCGGCGAAGCTGCGGTTCAACCAGCGCATCACCGGTTCGGAGCCGAGGATCCATGTGCGAGCGGCGGCGGCGAAACAGCCGTAGATCACAAAAACGCCAAAGGTCATGGCCATGAACACCAGCCCGAGCACCGACATTTCTGCCGTTGCTGTTGCGGCGTTGCCCGACAGGAAAGGCGGCAGCAGGGCCAGAAAGAAGATCGACAGTTTGGGGTTCAGGATATTGATCAGCGCCCCGCGCCGGGCAATGCGCAGGCCAATGTCGCGTTTGTCCTCCGCCGTGACAGAAAGCGCACCGCCGGATTTCAAGATCTGCCATGCCAAATACAGCAGGTAGGCGACCCCGGCCCATTTGACGATGGAGAACAGCAAGGCGCTGGTGTGCAATACTGCGGCAAGGCCGAGGGTTGCCGCAGTGAGGTGCGGCACAATCCCGAAGGTACATCCCAGCGCGGCCCAAAGCGCGGCGCGCCGACCTTGGCCAAGGCCTAGCGCCAGCGTGTAGATCACCCCTGTTCCGGGGGCCAGCACGACAACCAGTGCGGTGAGTAAGAATTGAAATGTGATCATGAGATGCCTCCAGCCGTTTCAGCCAAGCCTATGCAAGGCGGGCAAAGGCGTAAAGGCCAATGCTCAGGCCGGTTGGCGCAGCACACGCGGCACTTTGAACTCGACGTTTTCCTGTGCGGTTTCCACCAATTCGCGGGTGACGTTGTATCGGGCGCCAAAGGCGTCGATGACTTCGTTGATCAGAACCTCGGGCGCAGAGGCGCCAGCGGTGATGCCGATTGAAGAGATGCCATCGAGGCTGCGCCAATCGATATCGGCGGCGCGTTGCACCAGTTGCGAATAGGAACAGCCCGCGCGGTTGCCGACCTCGACCAGCCGTTTTGAGTTTGATGAATTGGGTGCGCCGACAACCAGCATAGCATCGCATTTGGGTGCCATTGCCTTGACCGCCTCTTGGCGGTTGGTGGTGGCATAGCAGATGTCTTCTTTGTGCGGGCCGATGATGGCAGGAAACCGGGATTGGAGCGCCGCGACAATCTCGGCGGTGTCATCGACGCTCAGGGTGGTCTGGGTCACATAGGCGAGTTTGGACGCATCGCGCACAGCGACCTTTGCCACGTCTTGAGGGGTTTCCACCAACAGCACGTCGCCCTCGGGCAATTGCCCCATTGTCCCGACTGTTTCGGGGTGTCCAGCGTGACCGATCATGATCATTTGCAGACCTGCATCGGCGTGGCGCTGTGCCTCGATATGCACCTTGCTGACCAGCGGACAGGTGGCATCGACAAAAACCATATTGCGGGCGGCGGCGGCGTTCGGCACGGATTTGGGCACGCCGTGCGCGGAAAAGATCACGGGCCGGTCGTCAGGGCAATCAGACAGTTCCTCAACAAACACCGCGCCTTTGTCGCGCAGGCCATCGACGACAAACTTGTTGTGGACGATCTCATGGCGGACATAGACAGGCGCGCCCCATTTTTCCAAGGCCATTTCAACAATCTTGATCGCGCGGTCCACACCCGCGCAAAAGCCGCGCGGCGCAGCAAGGTATAGGGTGAGGGGCGGTTTGGTCATGGCGGGCTCCTGCTCTTGGATGTCAGATAGGGGTTCGCGCGGGCCGGGTCCAGTCTGGCGGTGTTGGAAACGGGGGCGCTACAGGCCGTTGAGGAACACCTTGAGCAATGCGTTGAGCTGTATTTGTTGGTCAGGCGCAAGGTGCGAGACCAGCCGTGTCTGGGTTGCCACGTGATCTGTGACTGCGGCATCAACGGTTTTTATGCCTTTGTCCGTCAGGGCAACCACCACACCGCGTTTGTCGTCCGGGTTGCGGATGCGGCGCACCAGCCCGTCTTTTTCAAGCAGATCAATCCGGTGGGTCATGGTGCCCGACGTGACCATCATCGTGGCGAGCAGTTGATTGGGCGAAAGGGCATGCGGCGGGCCGGAGCGCAGCAAGGTGGCCAAAACATCAAACCCCGCACTGGTCAGGCCATGCGCGTCAAAGGTTTTTCCCATTTCCTGACTGAGATGATGCGACAGCCGTGAGATCCGACCGATCAAAGCCATTGGGTCGGTGTTCAGGTCGGGGCGCTGCTTGGCCCATTGGGTTTTGATCTTGTCGATGTCGTCCATCCGCGCAGAAAACACGGGAGGTGTCTTGACGTCAAGATTTCTTTCATTATCTCCATATCAAGATTCTTTACGTCAAGATAATGAAAGGCCTTTGACCATGACCCGCTCTCACGATCTGTTTCTCACTGCATTGGCACCGGCGATTTGGGGCAGCAGCTATATCGTTACCACTCAATTTCTGCCGAACCTCGATCCTTTGACGATCTCCCTTCTCAGAGCTTTGCCTGCGGGGCTTTTGTTGTTGCTGTTGGTGCGGCAATTGCCACAGGGCATTTGGGTGCCGCGCATGCTGGTTCTGGGTGCGCTGAACTTCGCCATTTTCTGGAGCTTGCTGTTCTTTGCGGCCTACCGTCTTCCGGGCGGTGTGGCGGCGGTGATGGGGGCGTTGCAGCCATTCATCGTGATCTTCGCGGCACGCGGGCTGTTGGGCACTGCGATCCGGCCTCTGTCACTGTTGGCCATCGGGGCTGGCGTCTTGGGGGTGGCCTTGTTGATTCTGACACCCGAGGCAAAGCTGGACGGCCTGGGGGTGCTGGCGGGGATTCTAGGGTCTGCTTCAATGGCGCTGGGCACGGTGTTGAGCCGCAAATGGCAGCCGCCTGTGCCCGCGCTGACGTTTACTGCGTGGCAATTGACGGCGGGTGGATTGCTTTTGTTGCCGTTTGCGCCCTTTGCGGAAACGGATTGGACAACGCTGACCCTGAGCAATCTTATCGGGCTTGGGTATCTTGGTCTGATTGGTGCGGCGCTGACTTATGTCCTCTGGCTGCGCGGCATCGCGCGGTTGCAACCTGCGGCGGTTTCGGTGCTGGGTCTGCTCAGCCCAATCAGTGCGACGGTTCTAGGGTGGTTGTTTGTGTCCGAAACGCTGACGCCCGGTCAGGTCATTGGCATGGTCATCGTCTTGGCCAGTGTGGTTGCCGGACAATACGCCTTGCGCCGCCCGGTAGCGGCCACAGCGATCGGCAAAGTGGCGGCTTAACCCCGACCGCCCGTGGCCGCCGCGTGTAGCAATGCGGCGGCTTGAGCGCGATTGTTTACGCCAAGCTTGCGATAGGCCGTTTTGGCATAATCCGACACAGTATGCACAGAAATGGAACAGATCTCGGCCGCTTCCTGTCTGCTACAGCCGCGGGCAAGCAGCAGCACAATTTCCCGCTCGCGCGGGCTGAGGGTGTCAAATTCCTGAGGCAAAGGCATCGCCGCTTCTGCGGCCAAGTCTTCGAATCGGCGATGCATCAGGTGGCAGAACAAACGCAATTCATCTGCGCGGGGCAGGATATCGGCATCAAAGCCGGCGCGATCTTGATCATTGCCCAGGATGAAACCACCAAAGCGGTCAAATCCTTTGAGCCGCACGGGGATGCCCAGGCCGGCATTCAACCCAGCTGTCGCTGCCCGTTTGACAAAGGCGCGTTCGGTTTCGCTTACATAAGGATGGCTGTCGATATAGGCGGCACCCAGGGTCAGGATGTCGTAGCTGGTGCAGGAATGGCGCAGGAACGGATCACGTTCAGGGGGGTAATTTTCATAAAGGCCGGGGATCGTACTGCGCATAAATGGCGCGTCAAAATCGGCGCCCACGGTCAGGTAGACCGCATGCCGCAGGCCCGCTTTGGCGAAGGTCTCCACCACGCCAAGCCACAATGCTTCTGTACACTGGATCTGTTCCAGTCTGGTCGCTTGGTCAACAAGCATTCTGTTCAGTATCTCCCTCCCCCGATTTCGGGGGGTCGCGTGGGGGTTGTAAATATGTATATTCTTAATAGGGCGTCGCACAGAAATGTACGGCGATTTTTTCCCGACTTATTTTAGCACGCAAACGCGCCAGAGGCATTTATCCGCCTCTGGCGCGTTTTTTCAATGACTGAGTTTTGATCAGCTGTCGGATTCGGCAAGCGGCTCACGCGGGGGGCGGCCAATGACATCTTTGAGGTCTTCGAGTTCGATGAAATTGTCGGCCTGGCGGCGCAGGTCATCGGAGATCATCGGTGGTTGGCTGCGGATGGTGGAAACAACCGATACGCGAACACCCTGCCGTTGCAGGCTTTCGACCAAGGGGCGGAAATCGCCATCGCCCGAGAAGATCACGATGTGATCCACATGCGGTGCCAATTCCATCGCATTAACGGCCAGTTCGATGTCCATGTTGCCCTTGACCCGGCGGCGGCCCATGCTGTCGGTATATTCTTTGGCCGGTTTGGTCACCATGGTGAAACCGTTGTAGTTCAGCCAGTCCACCAATGGGCGGATCGGGGAATACTCATCGTTCTCCAGCAGCGCAGTATAGTAGAATGCACGCAGCATCTTACCGCGGCGGACAAATTCCTGACGCAGCAATTTATAGTCGATGTCAAAGCCTAGCGTCTTGGCCGCTGCGTAGAGGTTTGAGCCGTCAATGAACAGCGCCAGACGCTCATCCTTGTAAAACATTTGATTTCCTTTCGGCGGTGCCGCCACTCATGCTGTTGATCCAATGTGCAGGTAGCTTATGAGAACAGTACGTGACCGAAGTATTCTCGCCCGATTGGCCGGGGCGCATTCCTAAGGATTTTTGACCATGCTGCAAGACCGAGAACACAAAGAAAACGGCGGGAATCAGCTTAATTCAGATCAATTGGTCCTAATTGCACTTGGGGGTAACCTGACGTCATCCATTGGAACGCCAGTCGAGACCACGCTGGCGGCGTTTGAAGCCCTAAAAAAACGCGGGGCAGTGATTCGAAAAACAAGTTCATTGTATCACACTCCGGCGTTTCCCGCAGGGGCTGGACCTGACTATATTAATGCAACCGCCGAGATAGCCGTGCCATGGAGCGCGGAAGAAACATTAGCGGTGCTGCATGAGATTGAAGCTGAATTGGGCCGCGAGAGAGTGCAAAGGTGGGGCCAGCGCACGATGGATCTGGACATGATAGCCTATTGCGACGCGGTCTTGCCGGATCTGCAAACCCACGCCACATGGCGCGATATGCCGCTTGAGACACAGGTGGGCAGCACGCCGGACCGGTTGATCCTGCCGCATCCTCGGATGCAGGACCGGGCCTTTGTCCTGGTACCTTTGGCAGAGATCGCGCCGGACTGGATGCATCCGATCCTTGGAATCACTGTTGCACAGATGCTGGACGCCCTACCGGAGGCCGACAAATTAGAGGTCCGGCTCTGTCAATAGCGGCTTGTATCTCGTATAAAAGAGGCCTAGATAGCCTGCTTCTGAGATCCGATAGACTGAACGGAGTATTCCATGGCCCGCGTCACCGTAGAAGATTGTGTCGATAAAGTTCCCAACCGCTTTGAGCTGGTAATGCTTGCGGCGCATCGTGCGCGTGAAATCTCTGCCGGGTCCGCCGTGACCGTAGACCGCGACAACGACAAGAACCCCGTTGTTTCGCTGCGCGAGATTGCTGACGAGACACAATCCGCAGATGATCTGCGCGAGCGTCTGATTGAAAGCAACCAGAACCAGATCGAGGTTGATGAACCCGAAGAGGACGCAATGGCGCTTCTGATGGGTGCCGAGCAGGACAAGCCCGAAGAAGACAGCATGTCCGAAGAAATGTTGCTGCGCCAGTTGATGGCTGCACAGGGGCAGGGCTAAGGCCCGCGCGCCTCTGGGCGCTAAGAAGGCAGCAGGCATGGACACCGCCGAAATCACTGCCGATGATCTTGTAGCCCTTGTTCAGGGCTACAATCCAAAAACAAATGAAAAACTGATCCGTGCGGCCTTTGACTATGGGGCCGAAATGCACGAGGGGCAGTTCCGCCATTCGGGTGAGGCCTATTTCACCCACCCCGTCTCTGTTGCCGCGATCCTGACCGAACAGCAGCTGGACGATGCCACAATCATTACTGCGCTATTGCATGACACCATCGAAGACACGCCTGCATCTTATGCCGAGGTTGAGAAACTGTTTGGCAACGAGGTGGCAGAGCTGGTTGATGGCGTGACCAAGCTGACCAATCTGCAACTGAACTCGACCCAGACCAAACAGGCCGAGAACTTTCGCAAGCTCTTTATGGCGATGTCCAAAGACCTTCGGGTGATTCTGGTCAAGCTGGCGGACCGTCTGCACAACATGCGCACGATCAAATCCATGCGCCCCGAGAAACAGGTGCAAAAGGCGCGTGAGACCATGGATATCTATGCGCCGCTTGCGGGTCGCATGGGGATGCAGTGGATGCGCGAAGAGCTGGAGGATCTGGCGTTTCGTGTGCTCAACCCCGAGGGCCGTGCCAGCATCATCCGCCGTTTCATCACCTTGCAGCGTGAAACCGGCGATGTGATCCAGCGGATCAGCGGCGACATGCGACATGAACTGGAACAGGCAGGGATTGAGGCGGATGTGTTTGGCCGCGCTAAAAAGCCCTATTCGATATGGCGCAAGATGCAGGAGAAAGAGCTGAGTTTTAGCCGGCTCTCCGACATCTACGGCTTTCGCATTATCACGGATACCGAAGAGGATTGTTACCGGACCTTGGGCACGATCCACCGCCGTTGGTTTGCGGTGCCCGGCCGGTTCAAGGACTACATCAGCCAGCCTAAGACCAACGGGTACCGGTCGATTCACACCACCGTCTCCGGGCGAGATGGCAAACGGGTGGAGGTGCAGATCCGTACCCGCCAGATGCACGACGTGGCCGAAACCGGCGTTGCGGCGCATTGGTCATATCGGGATGGCGTGCGGTCGAAAAACCCGTTTGCGGTTGATCCGGCCCGCTGGATTGCGCAGCTGACCGAACAATTTGACGCTGAAGAGGATCACGAAGATTTCCTCGAAGCGGTCAAACTGGAAATGTATGCCGATCAGGTGTTCTGCTTTACCCCCAAGGGGGACGTGGTGAAATTGCCACGCGGGGCGACGCCAATCGATTTTGCCTATGCGATCCACACGCGGATCGGCAACGCCTGTGTGGGGGCCAAGGTGGACGGGATGCGCGTGCCGCTTTGGACCCGTGTCAAGAATGGCCAATCCATCGAGATCATCCGTGCACAGGGCCAGACCCCGCAGGTGACCTGGCTGGACATCGCAACCACGGGCAAAGCCAAATCAGCGATCCGCCGATCCCTGCGCGAAGAAGACCGGGCGCGTTTCGTCAAACTGGGCCGCGAGTTGGCGCGATCGGCCTTTGCCCATGTGGGCAAAGAGGCAACGGACAAAGTGTTGCGGACCGCCGCGAAGAACATGCGCCTTGATGGGATGCAGGATTTGCTGGCGCAGCTGGGCAGTTCAGAGATCACTGGCCACGATGTGGTGCAGGCGGTCTATGCCGACCTGAGCCCGCGCAAGGGCGAACAGGTAGATACCGCCCGCGCCGTTGTCGGCCTTGAGCCGGGGCAATCTTTTGACCGCGCCCCTTGTTGCCATCCCTTGCCCGGCGAGCGGATTATCGGGATCACGTTCCGGGGGCAGGGCGTGACGGTTCACTCAATTGATTGTGACCGCCTGTCGGCCTACGAGGATCAACCGGAGCGTTGGATCGACCTGCGCTGGCACGAGGGCAACCATCCAGCGGTTTATGATGCGGTGATTGACCTGACGATAGGCAACGGCACCGGGGTTCTGGGGCGTATCTGCACCTTGATCGGTGAGGCCGAAGCCAATATCTCGGATCTTGAGTTTCAAGAACGCAAACCGGATTTTTACCGTCTTTTGATCTATGTGTCCCTGCGGGATGTTGCGCATCTGCACTCCCTGATGGTGACATTGGAGGCAGAGAGCGAAGTCGCTGCCATTTCGAGGTATCGGGATGTAAATGCGGTACAGCATGCTGAGAAAGGCGCGTGAACGAGGTGCGCGCGTGACCACGAGGGAACCCAAGTTTGATCTTTAAGCGCCGCGATCCAAAGCCGACATTGCGCGCGGTGGCCGAGTTTCTTTGGCCGCGCGGTGGCTGGACGCGGGCGTTTCACTACGTCAAACACCGGATGCGGCGCCTGCCCGACAGCCCTGAACGCATTGCCCGGGGCATCTGGGGCGGGGTCTTTACCTCGTTCACGCCGCTTTACGGGTTTCACTTCATCATTGCGGCACTGATTGCGCGGACAATGAAGGGCAATATCCTTGCCGCATTGATGGGTACGTTTTTTGGCAATCCCCTGACCTATGTCCCGATTGGCATTGCCTCCCTCAAGACCGGCCACTGGATCTTGGGCACGCGGATGCATGAGGGGGAGCATCGGTCATTTGTGGGCAAATTCGCGGATGCGGGCGCGGATCTGTGGGTAAATTTTCGTGCGATCTTTACCCATGAGGAAACCGACTGGACCGGTATTCTGGTCTTCGCAGACGAGGTTTTCTATCCCTATATGATCGGTGGCATTCTGCCCGGCATCATCTGTGCGACGATCAGCTATTACCTGATGGTGCCGCTTTTGCGGGCCTATCAAAAGCGCCGCCGCGGCCTAATCAAAGCGAAATTCGAAGCTTTGAAACAAAAAGCGGCACATAAGGCTGACGCCAAGCGCAAAGCGGACTAGGTTCCCTTTAACTGACTGATTCAAAGGGGGCGGTATGGCATCGCAGGAAAAGCTTCGGCTGGGTGTGAACATTGATCACGTGGCGACAGTGCGCAATGCGCGGGGCGGGGCCTATCCTGATCCGTTGCGGGCGGCCAAGATCGCGGAAAAGGCGGGTGCTGACGGGATCACCGCGCATCTGCGCGAAGACCGCCGTCACATTTCTGATGCCGATATTGAGGGGCTGATGGATGTGCTGTCCGTGCCTTTGAACTTTGAAATGGCCGCCACGGAGGAGATGCAAAAGATCGCCCTGCGTCACAAACCCCATGCGGTTTGCATCGTTCCCGAGAAACGCGAAGAGCGCACCACAGAGGGCGGTTTGGAAGTGGCCCGTGAGGAAAACAAGCTGGCCCATTTCATCGCGCCTCTGCGCGAGGCGGGCAGCCGTGTGTCTATTTTTATCGCCGCCGATCAACGCCAGATCGAGGCGGCAAACCGCATCGGCGCAGAGGTGATCGAATTGCACACAGGGGCCTATTGTGACGCCTTTTCCGAAGGCCGCTGGCCCGAAGCACAGGCGGAGTTGAAGAAGCTTGAAGAGATGTCCACCTTTGCCCATTCTCTGGGTCTTGAGGTCCATGCGGGGCATGGCCTGACGTATGACACGGTCTCCCCGGTCGCGGCCTTCCCAGAAGTGCGTGAGTTGAACATAGGGCATTTCCTGATTGGTGAGGCGATTTTCCTCGGGCTGGAGCCTGCGATCACAGAGATGCGCCGCCTTATGGATGACGCACGCGATCCGGTGTGAGGATGAAAGCGATTTTGCTCTCTGCTGCGATCTGCATTGCGGGCTTGCCCGTAGCGGCAGAAGGCTGGGGCAATCTTGATGCGCTGCTGTTTTCTCATTTAACCCGTAGCGGCAGCGCAGAGGCCTCCTACTGGTTGCCCAACTCCACCAATCCAACGCAGGCCACAGCGGCGTTTGGCGTTGTGTATGAGTACATCGAAGGATCGGCAGGCAGCACTAGCATTGCAGTTGGCCTGTTTCTGAAACAGCCTCAGGGGCCATGGGGTTTTGCTGGTCCGGTGGCCGATCTCTTTGGCCATAACCCGCGTGATGTGGTCTTCGAGGGTGGCTTTGCGATGATGACAACAACGATGCCGGGGCCGAATGATCCGCGCTGCTGCCCGACCGTGCCAACCCGTTGGCGGATCGATCTTGCCCGGCTGCAAGCCTGGCAGGCGCGATAGGAGCCGCAAATGATCCTTGGGATAGGCACCGATCTGGCCAATATCGAACGCATACAGGGCACGCTGGACCGGTTTGGCGACAGGTTTCGCAACCGCGTGTTCACCGAAGTTGAGCAGCGCAAGGCCGAACGCCGCAAGGATGTTGCTGGCACCTATGCAAAACGTTGGGCGGCCAAGGAGGCCTGTTCAAAGGCGCTGGGCACGGGACTGCGCATGGGGATCAGTTGGCGTGACATGGCGGTCAGCAATTTGCGCACCGGGCAACCGGTGATGGAGGTCACGGGTTGGGCTAAAGACCGGCTGGACAGCATGACCCCGCCGGGGCACGAGGCGATCATCCATGTGACCCTGACGGACGATCACCCTTGGGCGCAGGCCTTTGTGGTGATCGAGGCACGGCCCTTGGCCTGATCACAATGCCAAGAGCCGCAACGGCAGACCGCCGATGCAGGCGCCACTCCCTTGACAGTGAGGGCATCGCCCCGCATGTACCCCACACCCACGAATGAAGGATTGCGCCGCATGGCCGAGAAGGAAAAGACAGACAACGGTTTTGTCGAAACGATCAAGACCATTGTTTATGCCCTGCTGATCGCCGGTGTGTTTCGTACGCTGTTCTTTCAACCGTTCTGGATTCCGTCAGGGTCGATGAAAGAGACGCTGCTGATTGGTGATTTCCTCTTTGTGAACAAAATGGCCTATGGGTATTCCTATGCCTCTTGCCCCAGTCTGATGATGCCGCGATTTGGCATCGAAGTGGACGCAAAGGACATCTGCGGCGCATTTGATGGTGACAACACGCGCCTGTTTGGCGGCGAGCCTGAGCGCGGCGATGTTGTGGTGTTCCGCCATCCGGTTTCGGGGCGCGACTACATCAAACGGTTGACCGGCTTGCCTGGTGACAAGATCCAGATGAAAGCTGGCGTTTTGCACATCAATGGCGAGGCGGTAAAGCTGAAAGAGGCTGGAACCTTTGATGAGGTCATGGCCCCGCAGGGCCCGCAACGTCTGCGCCCGCGCTGTGAAAATGGCGCAGTGGGTGAAGGCGGGTTGTGCACGAAAGGCCGTATGATCGAAACGCTGCCTGGCGGATCGAGCCACGCGATTTTGAACATCACCAATCAAGGGTCCGACCGCACTGGCGTTTATACCGTGCCGGTAGGGCACTACTTCTTTATGGGTGACAACCGCGACAATTCCGCAGACAGCCGCTTGGCGCAGCAGGCGGGCGGCGTCGGGTTTGTGCCTTACGAAAACCTGATCGGCCGTGCGGACCGGATCATGTTCAGCTCTGCCGGGCGGTCGATGTTGTTCTTCTGGACATGGCGCAGTGACCGGTTCTTTAAAGGCATCGAATGAAGCTGAGCGGCGAACTCAAGGCCTTTGAAGGCCGGATTGGCCACCACTTTGCCGCGCCGGAGCTGTTGAACCGGGCGGTCACCCATGCCTCGATGTCTTCGGCCAATCGCGATGACAACCAGCGGCTAGAATTTCTGGGCGATCGGGTGCTGGGCCTTGTTATGGCCGAGGCGTTGCTGGCGCTGGACCCCGGCGCGACAGAGGGGCAGTTGGCCCCGCGCTTCAATGCGCTGGTGCGCAAGGAAACCTGCGCCGATGTGGCTCGCGACATTGATCTGGGCACAGTGCTCAAGCTTGGCCGCTCCGAGATGCTTTCGGGGGGGCGGCGCAAACAGGCACTGCTTGGCGATGCGATTGAAGCGGTGATTGCCGCGGTTTACCTCGATGGCGGCTTTGACGCGGCCAAGGGGCTTGTGCTGCGGCTTTGGGGAGGGCGGATCGAAACCGTCGAAGAGGACGCCCGCGATGCCAAGACCGCCTTGCAGGAATGGGCGCAGGCGCGCAAGCTGGCGCCACCAAAATACGTCACCACCGCCCGCAGCGGGCCGGACCATGCGCCGGTATTCACCATTGCGGCGCGGCTGGACAACGGGGCCGAGGCAAGTGCCACCGCCCCATCAAAACGCGCGGCCGAACAGGCCGCCGCCACAAGTTTGCTGGCGCAGTTGGAGAAAAACAAATGACCACCCGCGCCGGTTTCGTCGCCCTGATCGGAGAGCCTAACGCAGGCAAATCCACATTGCTCAACCGTATGGTTGGCGCCAAAGTCAGTATCGTCACACATAAAGTGCAAACCACCCGCGCCCGCATTCGCGGCGTCGCGATGGAGGGGGATGCGCAGATCGTGTTCGTCGACACACCCGGCCTGTTTCAGCCGCGTCGCCGGCTGGACCGCGCGATGGTGGCTGCCGCCTGGGGCGGGGCTGCGGACGCGGATGTGGTTGTCTTGCTGATCGAGGCGCATCGCGGCGTCACCGAAGGCGTTGAGCGTATTCTTGAAGGGCTGGCCGATATCGGGGAGGGGCGGCGCGTGGCACTGGCCATCAACAAGATCGACAAGGTCGAAGCGCCGGTGTTGCTGGGCCTCAGTCAGGATCTCAATGCACGGTTCAATTTTGAAGAAACCTTCATGATTTCTGCCGAACGCGGTCATGGGGTTGATGTGTTGCGGCACTATCTGGCGGGTGTTCTGCCCGAGGGGCCGTGGCTGTATCCCGAAGACCAGATTGCGGATCTGCCAATGCGGATGATCGCCGCCGAAATGACCCGCGAAAAACTGACCCTGCGCCTTCATCAGGAATTGCCGTATCAGATGACGGTCGAGACCGAAAATTGGGAAGAGCGCAAGGATGGGTCTGCGAAGATCGACCAGTTGATCTATGTGGTTCGTGATGGTCACAAGGGGATCGTTTTGGGCCATAAGGGCGAGACCATCAAATCCGTGAGCAAGGCCGCGCGGGAGGAATTGGAAGAATTTCTTGGCCGCAAAGTGCATCTGTTTCTACAGGTCAAAGTGCGGCCAAACTGGCTGGATGATGCGGAACGCTATTCCGAGATGGGTCTGGATTTCAAAGATGGGAATGGCTGAGCGGGCAAGCTCTGACATTTTGGGCGCCTGCGTGATGTGCAGGGGCGGATTGAGTTTTTTTGGCCAAATGAAGAGGGGTTGCCAATGGCGCGACTGACCTCTCGGTTCTGGATTGATGCCTATCTTGCGCGTTTGCGGTTTCAGGATATTCCGGCCTTTGTGGTGGCTCATGGCGATGACACGGGCGGTGCGGTTCTGGTGAAACTGTCCACGTTGGATGGTCGCGCGATGGTGTTTCAGCGGTCTTTTGATCTGATGAGCGGTGAGCGGCGCTGGGTCGAGTTGAGCAGCGGTCCAGAGGCCGAAGTGGACGATGCCATTGCACGGCAACGCGGATTTGATCCTGACATCTGGGTGATCGAAGTTGAGGACCGGCAGGGCCGCCATCTTTTGGATGAAGAAGGGCTTGGGTGATGGAATGGCGCGATCAGGGTATATTGCTGAGCACGCGCCGCCATGGGGAAACCTCGGCCATTATTGAGATGTTCACGCCCGAGCAGGGCCGGCATATGGGCGTGGTGCGCGGCGGCACCAGTCGCAAGATCGCGCCGATCCTGCAGCCGGGTGCGCAGCTTGATGTGGCCTGGCGGGCGCGTCTGGAAGACCACATTGGCAGTTTCAAAGTAGAACCGGTGCGCAGCCGCGCGGCGGCGGCAATGGGGGACCGGATGACGCTGGCGGGGCTGAACGCGGTCACGGCGCTGTTGTCGTTTTGCCTGCCGGAGCGGGAGCCGCACGCCGCATTGTACCGCCGCACAGAGGCGCTTTTGGATTTGTTGGGGGATGAGGCGGTTTGGCCACTGGCCTATTTGCATTGGGAACTGACCTTGCTGGAAGACATGGGGTATGGGCTCGATCTGACGGCCTGCGCGGTGACGGGATCAAACGATGAACTGATCTATGTCTCGCCCAAATCGGGTCGGGCTGTTTCGGCGAAGGGCGCCGGGGAATGGGCCGATCGTCTATTGCCACTGCCCCCGGTGTTGCGGGGGGAAGGCGATGGAGAGGCCGCACAGATTTTGCAGGCCTTCAAAACCACTGGATATTTCCTGAAGTCACATCTGGCGCAGGATCTGGGCGGGAAACCCCTGCCAGAGGCGCGGGCGAGATATGTTGAGGCGTTCAGCCGCCGGATCGGAAAACCATAAGCATCCCGTCATCGTCGGAGAGGATCAGGGTGTTGCCCAATACTTCGGACAATGTGGCCGCCTCCAGCGCGTTGAAAAACGCGGCCTCGGTCCTGAGGTCAGGGCAGGCGCGTTTGGTTGCGGCAATTGGACCTGTCTCGAACCAGGGGTAGGGGACATCCATTGTGGCGAAATAGCTGTTGCAGGGGGCTTGCCCGGCGATGCGGCCGGTTTCGGGGAAGGTCAGTGTGATTTCCGGATTGGCGGCAAAGTCACGTGCCTCGGTCAGCATCCATGTTTTGTCTGCCGCGCCATAGCCGCGCAGGGTTTCATCGGCAAAACAGCCTGCGGCCAAGCTGAGCGGAACAAGAGGGGCGATCCATTTCATTCCCCTCAGGTAGGTCGGGCAACGGGCATCTGCAAGGGTCATTCCAGTGCCAAGATCAGGTCAATCAGGGTGGTCAATGCCGGGGCAGGATCGCCGCCATCTCGGCTGCACAGGTCGTCACCGCCCACATAGGCAGCATAGATGATCCGGGCAAACGCCGGATTAGAAAGGCCGAGCTGCGCCAATTGATCGGCAAGATAGCCTTCGCGCTTGGCATCGACCCGCGCGATGGCCTCGGCGACATTTGCGTCATCGCGGCCCCAGGCGCGGATTGCTGGTTCAAGGTCTTGTCCGCCCATTTCTTCTGGCGCGGAAACCGCAGCAATCTGACCCAGTGCCCGCAACCGTTGCCTCGGGTCCGTCATTGTATCCAGTTCCGCCACGATGCTGGAAAATGCGCGATCTTCCCAAAGGGTGAGCATCGCCGTGTGAAAAGCCGGAACATCGGAGAAATGCCAATAAAACGAACCTTTTGTGGTCTTTAGGCTTCGTGCCAATGGCTCTGCCCGCAGGGATTTCGGGCCGTTTTGCGCAAGAGACAGAAAGCCTGCTGCGATCCAGCTTTCGGATGTGAGGCGGTTTGATTTGGTCATAGGCAACCATACGCTACCGTATTGACGGCAGCAAGCTGATATGAAACATACGGTAGCGTATGGATAAGGAGATACAAGATGTCCGTTGCTTTGATGATCGCCGCCTTGTTGATGTTGCTGACCAGTGCCATTCATGTGTTTGCTGGCGGTCCCGAGATTATGACGCCGATCCGACAATCAAACCTCAGCAAGCCGGTCAAGGCCGTTGCCGATGTGGTTTGGCATGGGGTCACTGTTATGTTGATGCTTATGGCGGCGGGGCTTGCCTGGCTGGCCTATGTGCCGAACCCGGCCCTGCTTTGGATGATATGCGCGGTACAGGTTGGTTTTGCCGGGTTGTTCATTGCCTATGGCATTGGCCAGCTTGGCAATCTCAAACAGATGCCGCAATGGATCATCTTTTTGGGTATTCCTGCGCTGAGCCTTTGGGCAGTCTACGGGTAGAGTGGTGGCAGGGGGCGGAGAGATCCGCCCCGCCTGATCTAGCCCAAGAGGCGGCGTGAGATCACCTGCGCCTGAATTTCTGCTGCACCTTCAAAGATGTTCAGAATGCGGGCGTCGCACAACACACGGCTGATTTTGTATTCAAGGGCAAAGCCGTTGCCGCCATGGATTTGCAAACCGTTGTCCGCAGCCGCCCAAGCGACCCTTGCCCCCAGCAGCTTGGCCATGCCCGCCTCAACGTCGCAGCGGCGGCCTTCGTCTTTTTCAAAGGCAGAAAAATAGGTCAGCTGGCGGGCCACCATCAGTTCGACCGCCATCATCGCCAGTTTGGACGACACACGCGGGAAGTTGATCAGCGCCTTGCCGAATTGTTTGCGGTCTTGGGCGTATTGCATGGAAATATCGAGCGCCGATTGCGCCACACCAATTGCGCGGGCCGCGGTTTGGATGCGGGCACTTTCAAAGGTTTCCATCAGCTGTTTGAAGCCTTTGCCCTCTTCCCCGCCGAGCAGGTTCTCACCTTTGACTTCGAACCCGTCAAAGCCCAGTTCGTATTCCTTCATGCCGCGGTAGCCGAGCACTTCGATCTCGCCGCCGGTCATACCTTCTGTCGGGAAGGGGTTTTCGTCAGTGCCGGGGGTCTTTTCCGCAAGGAACATCGACAAGCCGCGATAATCAGTGGTGTTTGGATCGGTGCGGGCCAGCAAGGTCATCACATGGGTGCGGGCGGCGTGGGTGATCCATGTCTTGTTGCCGGTGATTTTGTAGTCGTCGCCATCTTTCACCGCGCGGGTGCGCAGGGAGCCCAGATCAGAGCCGGTGTTCGGCTCGGTAAAGACCGCCGTGGGCAGGGTCTCGGCTGAGGCGATGCGGGGCAGCCACTTGGCTTTTTGTTCGTCCGTGCCGCCCGCGATGATCAATTCCGCGGCAATTTCGGAGCGCGTGCCGAGCGATCCAACACCGATATAACCGCGCGACAGTTCTTCTGAGACCACACACATTGAGGCCTTGGACAGGCCGAAACCGCCGTGCTCTTCTGGAATGGTCAGGCCAAAGACGCCCATCTCGGCCAGTTCGTTGATCACCTCCATGGGGATCAGCTCATCATTGAGGTGCCAGTCGTGGGCGAAGGGTTCGACCTTTTCCACGGCATAGCGGCGGAACTGTTCGCGGATCATCTCAAGCTCTTCGACCAGACCGCTGGCGCCGACCGTGATATTAGCGGAATGTTCCTGCATCAGTTCGACCAAGCGTGTGCGGGCATTCTGGGTGTTACCACCTTGGGTCAGGGCCATGATGGCGGGGTCCATCATGTCACGCATGTCGTCTTGGCTGAGGCCAAGATCTTGCAAGCGCAGCATTTCCCCCTGATTCATCTGGATGCCGCCGTAGATCTGCCAAAGGTATTCACCAAAGGCGATCTGGTGGATCAGTTGTTCGGTCTCTCCAAAGCGGCCCTCGCCTGACAGCTTGTCTGCCCATTTTTGCATTTGGCGCAGGGCTTGTGCATAGGTCGCAAGCCAAGCCAAACCATGTGCAGCCGTTTGATGTTGCTCAATAAGTGCGGCAGAAACACGGCCATCAGCACTCACCAAGGCTCGGACTGATGTGACCGCTTTTTCCAGAACGGCATCCACCGGGGCAACCGCCGCAGCTGTCAGTTCCAACAGGTTGTCGAGAATAATCGATGTGTGCATTGTCACGTCCTGACCATCATGAGCCATGTTTCTGATCCTCTTTTAGCTTGGTCACGGCATATCCTTTTCGCAGGTGCAGCACAACAAAGATACGTTTGCATGTGGCATTTTGTTCTAAAATTACGCGGCGAAATTGCGGGTGCAGCGAAATCCAGAGGTGTTATGTAGGCCTATGGATGCGATTTTCCCCTTTTTAACGCCGACGACATTGACGCTTGCCCTGCTCATCGCGGTGTTCGGCGGATTCGTAAAAGGTGTTGTGGGGTTTGCGATGCCCTTGGTCATCATTTCGGGACTGACGACCTTTATCGCGCCGGAATATGCACTGGCGGGGCTGATCGTGCCGACACTGGTGGCCAACACCGTGCAATCTCTGCGGCAAGGTGTAGGTGCCGCTTGGCAGTCGATCAAAGCGTTCCGAGTGTTTCTGGCCGTTGGCGGGATTGCGTTGGTGTGTTCGGCTCAAATGGTGCGGATTGTGCCGGTTGAGGTCCTGCAATTGCTGATTGGCGTGCCGGTGATGGTCTTTGTACTGATCCAGCTGCTCGGAGTGACGTTACGTCTCGGGCGGCGATCCGCCACTGTCGAAGCCATGATTGGCGCCGTTGCGGGGTTTATCGGGGGGATGTCTGGCGTGTGGGGGCCGCCAACAGTGATGTATCTCACCGCGCTTGAGACCCCCAAACAGGACCAGATGCGCATTCAGGGGGTGATCTACAGTGGCGGAGCGTTGGCCCTGTTTGGTGCGCATCTCGGGTCCGGCGTGCTCCGCGCC
The DNA here is from genome assembly GCF_003054325.1 of Sulfitobacter mediterraneus. Taxonomy (GTDB): domain Bacteria; phylum Pseudomonadota; class Alphaproteobacteria; order Rhodobacterales; family Rhodobacteraceae; genus Sulfitobacter; species Sulfitobacter mediterraneus. Next base: position 24,302 of record NZ_QBKU01000001.1, on the reverse strand, counting down.
GAAACACTTCCGTTCTCGCTCGCCTTGGTGCCACCTGCCATGTTTGGCATGTGGCTCGGCGGACGCGTTTCCGACCGGATAGATCAAAAGATCTTCCGGCGGTCTACGTTGATTGTGCTGCTGTTTGCTGGTGCAAATTTGGTGCGCCGCGCTCTGTTCTAGAGCGCATGGGCAAACCCTTTGAGGATGCTTTTGCGCATCAGGGCTAGCCGCGCCGTGCGACGGTGACGCCTGAAACGTCTTCTATAAAGGTCTTGATGCGGGTTTTGACGGCTTCGTCCTTGATCGCGGCAAGGGCGGTGACGATTTCCATTCCGGCATCTTGGGCAGGGGCGGCGTTGTTGTTGTCGTGCAGTCCCTCAAAGAAGTAGGACGGCGGAACATCAAGGATTTGAGCCAGTTCAAAGAGGCGGCTGGCAGCGACCCGGTTCGACCCGATTTCGTATTTTTGAATCTGCTGGAAAGACAGGTTCAGCTTTTTCGCCACGTCGGTCTGTGACAGGCGCCGCAACGTGCGGATCTGCTTTAGCTTGCGACCAACGTGGATATCGACTGGATGTGACATAAAAAACCTCTGGTTGTGCCTGACATTGATCGCGAACTTCTTAAGCGCGTTCAATTGAATAGATTTTTCCACTTTTGGGAGAAATATGTACAATTGATGGATGATTTTTGTTGCACTGATGGATGATTTACATACCATGGGCCCGATATGAACCAACATCTAAATCCCAAGCCCGAGGCGGCACCGGACAAGCTTCCTCCGCCACCGGCGCTCTTGTTCGAAATGATACGGTCCTTTGTGACTCTCGCAGCGACGCTAAACCTATCGCATGCGGTGAAGGATCTTAGCAGCACGCGGCAGACTGTCAGGCGGCACATCTCGACCTTGGAGGAAGAGATGGGTGCGCAGCTTTTTTACGTGGATGACCGGCGCTATCAATTGACCGCTGCGGGCGAGGCGGCCCTGCCCGGAGCCAAGGATATATTGGCCCGCGGGACCACTTGGTTACGCGGCCAGGTCAGTTCTGTTGGCCATTTGCAGCTTCTCAAGGCGCATGTAGGGCAGTGGGATTTCTATCAAGAACAACAGCCGATCGGCCGCATCTGGAAAGACCCGTCATTGCTGTTGCGCGAGACATTTCGCGCCTGGGCGATGTCAGCGGGTGAGATTGAGAGCCCGCAATTTGCTCATGTGCGCCCGTATTTGATTATCTATCGCCAGACCGAAGGGGCGTGGATCTGCGTCGAATTTGGCCAAAAATCGGTCTATGTGAATTGGTTCGGACAGGACTATGCGCGCTCCAGTATTGGTCGCCCGATTAGCCAAATGCCTGCGGGTGAGGAATTTTCTTACCTGATTTACGAGGCATTTCATGAGGTGGAAGCCACCCAAACCGCCCGTTTGGATCACGTTTTTACCCGAATGCCGCGCCTTCCAAGCGAATCGCTCGTGCCAATTGCTTACCAAAGATTGATCCTGAGCGGGTTTTTCCCCGATGGATCACCGGCGGTGATGTCGCTGATCCTGCCGGTGGATCAGGTTCGGATTACCGGGCTGGATCCGTCTTTGATCGAATCATTGGACCCGGTCACGCCCATCGCGTTCGACCCCGAAGACGCCATCTTTGAAAGGGAAATTCTCGGAAAATAACATCATATCTCAACAACTTTGGCCATCCGATTCAATTATCGGGTGTTTTTTTGCTGTTTGTACTAGTGTGGGAAACAATAAGCCAAAGGAGACAGAGTATGACGATCCAATTCCCTCAGGACGCGGCACCGTTTATCGCGACCAGTCGCAATGTATTGCGGTCTCACGGGGTCGAAATCACAATTGGTAGTGATTTCGAGGAGTACAGCCAAATTATTTCAGAAGAACGCAAGGTTCAGAATCTGGGTGCGCCTTTCAATTACGAAATGCACGATCTGTCCGAAAAGAATGCTTTTTGGCTGACCGGACGGAATAAAGAAGGTGAATTGATCCACACTCAAGCGGCCAAAAAGGTGCCCTTGGGCGGAAAAACGCTGGCCAATCATCTGCTGAGCCGGTTTCGGGATTTTCCACCTCCGATCCCCGGGGTGAACCTCGAACGGTCGCGGTTTCGGGCAACGCCGGGCTCTCACCGCATTGATGGTAATGTGGTGTACCATGGCGAGGTTTGGATGGCCCCGGAGAAGGGCAAGTACCGCGGCTCTGGCCTGTCGACCGTTCTGGCGCGGACCGGCTTGCTAGAAGTGACGCGGCGTTGGAACCCTGACTATATGTTCGGCTTTATGTTGCGCACCGTGGCGTTCAAGGGCTTTGCGGAACGCATGGGCTATATGCACAATGAACCGAACGCCTTGAAATGGCAGATCGCCGGACGTGACGTGCCGATTGAGGCATTCCTGACTTGGCTCAGCCAAGAGGATGCGCGGTTCCTGCTGGATATTCCGGTAGAAGATCTGGTGATGGAAGCCGCCTGACCCCAAACCCCTTTGGCAAACAAAAAGAGCCGCAGGTTTCTGCGGCTCTTTTTGTTTGTTTCGTTCAATCGATCAACCGATTGCGGCGGCTTTCACGTCGTCATCAATAAAGGGCAGATACTGCGCAAAGTTCTCAGAGAACATATTGACCAGCTTTGCCGCCTGGCGGTCATAGGCCTCTGCATTGTCCCATGTGCGGCGCGGATCGAGCAGGATATCCGGAACACCGTCAACCGCCACAGGCACTTCAAATCCGAAGTTCGCATCCTTGCGATACTTCACATCTGCCAGCGCGCCCTCAAGCGCGGCAGTCAGCAGGGCACGCGTGGCTTTGATCGGCATACGTGATCCGGTGCCATAGGCGCCGCCGGTCCAGCCGGTGTTGACCAACCAGCAGGTCGCGCCATGCTGGGCGATCTTTTCGCGCAGCAGGTTGCCGTAAACCTCGGGGCGGCGCGGCATGAAGGGCGCACCAAAGCAGGTTGAGAATGTCGGCTCCGGCTCGGTCACGCCGCGTTCAGTGCCTGCGACCTTGGAAGTGAAGCCGGACAGGAAATGATACATAGCCTGCGCCGGGGTCAGCCGCGCGATGGGGGGCAAAACACCAAAGGCGTCGCAGGTCAGCATGATGATGTTCTTGGGGTGACCGCCCACGGCCTTTTCCGAAGCGTTAGAAATATAGTGCAGCGGATAGGCGCAGCGCATGTTGGCGGTCAGGCTGTCGTCGTTAAAATCCAGCTCTTTGGTATCTTCGTCAAAGATCATGTTCTCGATGACAGTGCCAAATTTCTTGGTGGTTGCGTAAATCTCTGGCTCCGCTTCGGCGCTGAGATTGATTGTCTTGGCGTAGCAGCCGCCTTCAAAGTTGAAGGTGCCATTGTCCGACCAGCCGTGTTCGTCATCACCGATCAGAGTGCGCTGGGGATCAGCGGACAGTGTCGTCTTGCCCGTGCCGGACAGGCCAAAGAATACAGCCGTGTCCACGGGATTGCCCGTGGCGTGGTTGGCCGAGCAGTGCATCGGCATGATGCCCTTTTCCGGTAGCAAGTAGTTGAGCAGGGTAAAGACCGACTTTTTATTCTCGCCTGCGTATTCTGTGCCGCCGATCAAGATCATCTTGCGGTCGAAATTCATCGCGATCACGGTTTCGGACCGGCAGTTGTGTTTTTTTGGGTCGGCCTGAAAGCTGGGGCAGTTGATCACGGTGAAGTCGGCGATGAACTCATCCAGCGCCTCACGCTCTGGCCGGCGCAGCATGGTACGGATGAACAGGCCGTGCCAAGCCAGCTCTGTGACCATGCGCACGTTGATGGCATGACGCGGGTCCGCGCCGCCCACCAAATCCTGCACAAAGTATTCGCCACCTTGCATATGGGCGATCATGTCTTCGTAGAGGGCGTCAAACCCTTCGGGGGACATCTGCGCGTTGTTTTCCCACCAGATGCTGTCTGCAACGCTGTCGGTCATCACGACATGTTTGTCTTTGGGGGAGCGTCCGGTGAATTTGCCGGTTGTGACAAGGAAGGCGCCACCATTGCCAAGAGTGCCTTCGCCACGCTTGAGCGCGGTTTCGATCAGCGCGGGTTCCATCAGGTTATAATAGACATTGCCCAGCCCGTTGATCTGTTGATCTTCAAGGCGGAACTGCGGGTTTACCCGTCCAAATGTCATACAATGTCTCCTGTAGGCGCGCGCAAACTGGCGCTATCTGGCTTAATCAGGCCACTTGGCCCTGGGCCTCATTAGGGCCTTGAAACGCCTCATAACACGACCGCGAAAGATATGAACAGGCGGCTTTGCCGCAGTTAGCGCCATCATGGCAAACTTTGGCCTCAGCCCCCAAATTCCGCAGGGCAACGCCTGAAATCATGGCAGGGTTCGATAGGGTAAACTGCGGCAATTTAGCCATTCCTAACCAAATTATGGCGAAATTACGGTGTGTTTGGAGACTGATTCGCAGTTTGAGATTGATTCGGGGGGCAAAAGTGTTGATCAATGGCCGCAAAACAAAAAATTAAAAATTGAGCAGCATAAGGAAACAGGCAATGTCAAAAATTGCATTGGTGGACGACGACAGGAACATCCTGACGTCTGTTTCGATGACTCTCGAAGCAGAAGGCTTTGAAGTTGAAACCTACAACGATGGGCAGGCCGCACTCGACGCATTCAACAAACGTCTTCCCGATATGGCCGTTCTGGACATCAAGATGCCGCGCATGGACGGCATGGATTTGCTACAGCGGTTGCGCCAGAAAACCGCGATGCCAGTGATCTTTCTCACGTCCAAAGATGACGAGATTGACGAGGTTCTGGGCCTGCGGATGGGCGCCGATGATTATGTGAAAAAACCGTTCAGCCAGCGCCTGTTGGTCGAGCGCATCCGCGCACTTTTGCGCCGTCAGGATGCGGTTGCCACGGATGAGGTCGGCGAAACCGAAGAGACCAAGGTGATGGAACGTGGTGATCTGCGGATGGATCCGCTGCGCCACGCAGTCAGCTGGAAGGGCAAGGACGTGTCACTCACCGTGACAGAATTCCTGCTGCTTCAGGCCTTGGCGCAGCGTCCGGGTTTTGTGAAATCGCGCGATCAGTTAATGGACGTCGCCTATGACGATCAGGTTTATGTGGATGACCGGACCATCGACAGCCACATCAAACGTCTGCGCAAAAAGATGCGCACCGCGGATGATGAGTTCTCCGCGATTGAGACGCTGTACGGCATCGGCTACAGATATAACGAAGAATAATCTGGACCGATGGCACTGGCCGAAAGGAACTTTGTGCGGGATCTGAGCACCACCTCACGAGACGGCGATGTTGTTCTGGGTGACGATTGGGTTGCGCCGGATCAATCTGCCCCGGACGAGCTGCGCGTGCGGCGCGAACGGCGTGGGTTGTTTTCACTGCGCACCTCGCCGCTGACCCGCAAAATCATCACGTTCAACCTGATTGCGTTGAATGTGTTGGTGGCGGGCATTTTGTATCTGAACTCCTCGCGGGATTCACTGGCCCTGCAACGGGCGTCTTCGCTTTTGTCTGAGGCGGAATTGATCGCCGACGTGATCGAAGCGCGTTTGCCGGACGGTGCTGTTGTAAATCTGGCGGCAGGCGGTGAGGTCGATGTCGCTGCCACGCTGGACGGTCTTGATCTGCGAAGCGGCGTGGATGTTTTTGTTTTTGATACCTCCGAGACGCTGATTGCCACAAGCGAAGGGCGCTTGCCCTTGGCCGAAAAGCTTGGCGGGGAAGGCGACGACAGCCGCACCTTGCTCACTGATGGGTTGACCTTCGTCTGGGATGCAGTGTCCGGCCTGTTCAGCAGCAGTGACGGGGATACCCCCGCCCTGCCATTGGAAGAACAATTCAAGCCGTTGATCGCAGGTAGCCTGGCTTCCGGCACGCAGATCGAGAACACGATTGATGCCAATGGCAACACTTTGTTCACGGTTCTGACCCCCATAATGCAGTCCGGTCAGCCGCTGGGTGTTGTGGCGATTGCCTCTGCTGCGGGTGAAATTGATAAATTGGTCCGCAGCGAACGCGAACGCGTTTTGCAAATGTTTGTGATTGCCACTCTGGTGTCCATTGGTCTGAGCCTTGTTTTGGCGTCAACCATTGCCAATCCGTTGGCTGATTTGGCCGCCGCAGCCGAACTGGGCCGCGACAAGGATGCCCGCAAGATGAACCCCGGACGGATCAGGATCCCTGACCTGACGGCGCGGCCTGATGAGATCGGGCGATTGTCCGGTGCATTGCGCGGTATGGTTTCGGCCCTTTACAACCGGATTGACGGCAACGAACAGTTTGCTGCTGATGTGGCGCATGAGATCAAAAACCCGCTGGCCTCGCTGCGTTCGGCGGTGGGCACATTGCGGATGATCAAGCGTGAAGATCAGCGTGAAAAACTGCTGGATGTGATTGACCACGATGTTCGGCGGCTCGACCGTTTGGTCAGCGATATCTCCAATGCATCCCGTCTGGATTCCGAACTGGTCAAGGAAGAAGAAGAACAGTTTGACCTGCTCAATATGGTCGGCAATCTCAGCCAGTATTTGGGTGAAGACGCCAAGAGCAAAGGCATTGATTTCATTAGTGATCTGCCCGCCAACCCAATCCTTGTGCATGGGCTCGAAGCGCGATTGGCGCAGGTCTTTGTGAATCTGATCACCAACGCCATTTCGTTCTGCGAAGATGGCGATGCGATCCGGGTCTGGGCGCGTAAACGCGAAAACCGGGTACTGGTGGTGGTCGAAGACACTGGTCCGGGTATCCCCGATCAGGCGCTGTCAAAAATCTTTAAGCGGTTCTATTCTGAACGCCCGGTTGAGCATTTTGGTAACAACTCCGGCCTGGGTCTGGCGATTTCCAAGCAAATCGTTGAGGCGCATGGCGGTGTGATCTGGGCCGAGAACATTCGCCCGACCGAGGCGGATATCACATCTGAACCTCTGGGTGCCCGGTTTGTTGTGGGCCTGCCAACCTGATCAGAAAGCGATGACGGCATGGCACCGCTGACCGAGACTCTGCATGCCACATCTGTGAGTGTGGAGGGGCATGCAGTGCTTATCCTTGGCGCATCGGGGACGGGTAAGTCTGCCTTGGCGCTTCAACTGATTGCACTGGGGGCAGAATTGGTCGCGGATGACCGCACAATCATCACCCGAAGCTCAAAGACATTGCGTGCTTCAGTGCCAGAGGCCATCGCGGGCCAGATTGAGGCGCGGGGCGTCGGCATTCTGGGCGTCCCTCATGCCGCTTCCGCGCAGGTGGTGCTGGCGGTTGATATGGGGCGGCAAAGCGCCAAGAGACTGCCTGAACCCGAAACCATCGACGTGCTGGGGATCGCGCTGCCATGTCTGTGCCGGGTTGATGGGCCGCATTTTGCCGCAGCGATCTTGCTTTCCCTCCGGCGAAGTATAAATCTGCGGTCATGATCCCCGATGACAACGCCTCAGTGAACCCCGACGAGGGGCCGCAGCGCCGCATTGTGCTGGTGACCGGACCGTCCGGCGCGGGCCGGTCTTCGGCGCTGAATGTGCTTGAAGACGCGGGATTTGAGACCATCGACAACCTGCCACTGCGGCTTTTGCCTGCCTTGCTGGCCAGCCCTGAGCAAGACCGCCCGATGGCCCTCGGGATCGACGCGCGAAACCGTGACTTTTCGACCGATGTCATTCTTGATCTGCTGGGTGAATTGTCGGCCCGTGCCGATCTAAAGGTCGAACTGTTCTATCTTGATTGTGACACAGATGTGCTGCTGCGCCGGTTTTCGGAAACCCGCCGACGGCACCCGCTTGCCCCCGAAGACAGCCCCGCCGCGGGCATCGAGCGCGAACAGGCGCTGCTGCGCCCGTTGCGGACGCGGGCCGATATCTTGATCGATACCAGCCAGTTGAACGTGCATGACCTGCGGGCGGAGGTTGAACACTGGTTTGCACCCGGCGGCAAACACGATCTGAGTATTTCGGTGCAATCTTTTTCCTACAAGCGCGGGCTGCCGCGCAGTGTGGATATGGTGTTTGACTGCCGGTTTCTGCGCAACCCATTCTGGGACGAGACCCTGCGGAGATTAAACGGGACGGACGCCGCGGTTGCGGCCTATGTCAAAGGAGATCAACGCTATGCGGGATTCGCAGATAAGGTGTTCGAATTGAGCCAGTTGATCTTGCCCGCTTCTCAGGATGAGGGAAAATCACACATTTCAATCGCCTTTGGGTGTACGGGCGGGCAGCATCGGTCGGTGACGTTGGCAGAAGATCATGCTTTGCGCCTTGCGCAGCAGGGCTGGCAAGTGTCAATAAGACACCGCGAGTTGGATCGGCAGGACCGGAAAGAGACATCGACGTGATCGGAATTGTGATAGTCGCACATGGCGGGCTGGCGGGGGAATACCTCGCTGCGATTGAACATGTTGTCGGCTCACAAAACGGGGTCCGCGCAATCTCAATCCATGCAGATCATGACCGCAGTGCCAAGGAAACCGAGATTTGTGCTGCCGCCGACGAGGTGGATCAGGGCGAAGGCGTGGTGATCGTAACGGATCTGTTTGGCGGATCGCCGTCAAACCTGTCTCTATTGGCGTGCCGGCCAGAGAACCGCCGGATTTTGTACGGTGCCAATCTGCCAATGCTGATCAAACTGGCCAAATCCCGCCAAATGGATGTGCCTGATGCGGTGCGCGCCGCGCTTGATGCTGGTAAAAAGTATATCGACAGCCAAAACGTGAGCGCAGGTTAGAAAGCCCAATTTTATGCCCGAATTTTCCCTAAAGATCGTGAACGAAAAGGGTTTGCACGCCCGCGCCTCTGCCAAACTGGTCGAAGTGGTCGAGGCATTTGACGCCCGCGCCGACGTCAGCAAAGATGGCATGACCGCTTGTGGCGATAGCATAATGGGGTTGCTGATGCTGGCTGCCTCACGCGGCAGCACAATCGACGTTCAGACCACGGGACCAGATGCAGAGGCCCTTGCGGAGGCATTGACGGCGCTGGTGGCGGACAAGTTCGGCGAAGGTTTCTGAGCGTTTCGAGCGACCGGAAAAGGGTGACATGTCTTGGTGAAAGATCTGCAAACATCAGACGCGGCTGAAACGGCGACGCCCGAGGCGGGCGAAGTGTCTTTTGTCACCTATGACCGCAGCAGCTTGTCTTATGCGTCTACCTTTGATGATCCGGTCAAATCGCGGATCATCAGCATCATCGAGCTGTTTACCGGAAAGCTGAAGATTTTGCGGATGATCAAGCGGTTCGAGAAACGCGGCACCCCGTCGGGGCAACCGTTCTGGCGCGCCGCGCTTGATACCATGGGTATCGACTTGTTGACCCCGCAGGCACAGCTGGACCGCATTCCCAAGACCGGACCCGTGATTGTGGTTGCCAACCATCCGCACGGTATGGTGGACGGGATGATCTTTGCTGATCTGATTGGCCGTGTGCGCCCCGACTACCGTATTCTGACGCGGTCTTTGCTGACCTCGATTGATGAGGTGGCGGGCAGCTATATGATCCCCGTGCCGTTCCCCCATGATCCTGATGCACAGCGCAAAGGCGTTGAGATGCGGGCCAAGGCGATGGCGCATTTGAAAGAGGGCGGTGTTGTCGCCCTGTTCCCATCGGGTGTGGTTGCCTCATCCCAAACATGGTGGGGGCCGGCGGTGGAGGCGGAATGGAATGTCTTTACCGCCAAGATGATCCGCAGATCGGGCGCCACGGTTGTTCCGATGAAATTTCCCGGCCAAAACAGCCGTGCCTACCAGATCGCCAACAAAGTCAGCCCGATGTTGCGGCAGGGGTTACTGCTGCATGAAATCGTACACAGTTGTGACAAGCCCCAAGCGCCGATTGTGGGCCATCCTATACTGCAGGGCGAGATCGACGCCCGCGCTGATGATCCGCGCGGCTTTATGGCTTGGCTGCGCGAGCAGACCCTTGCTCTGAAGGACTAAAGCGCGGCGCTGATGGCGCGGCAATAGACTTTAGGGGTGGTTTCTACGGCAAAGGTTGAGGGGCCAGCCCCTCAAACTCCCCGGAGGTATTTAAGGCCAAAAAGGGAGGCCTCGGGCGGTCTTTTCTAGCGGGTCGGAACCGGCACTTCGCCGCGGTAGTCGTAAAAGCCGCGATCGGTTTTTCGGCCGAGCCATCCGGCTTCGACATATTTGGTGAGCAAGGGGCAGGGGCGGTATTTGGTATCGGCCAGCCCGTCGTGCAGCACGTTCATGATCGCCAGGCAGGTGTCGAGACCGATGAAATCCGCCAGTTCAAGCGGGCCCATCGGGTGATTGGCACCCAGTTTCATTGAGCTGTCGATGGATTGCACAGATCCTACGCCTTCGTACAGGGTATAAACCGCCTCGTTGATCATTGGCATGAGGATGCGGTTTACGATGAAGGCCGGGAAATCTTCGGCAGAGGCGGCGGTTTTGCCGAGGCGGTCCACCACGGCTTTGCAGGCGTCGAAGGTTTCGGTGTCTGTGGCGATGCCGCGGATCAATTCGACCAATTGCATCACCGGGACCGGGTTCATGAAATGGAAGCCCATGAATTTTTCCGGGCGGTCGGTGCGGCTGGCCAGGCGGGTGATGGAAATCGAAGAGGTGTTTGAGGTCAGAATTGTATCTGGTTTCAGGTGCGGCAGCAGGTCTTCGAAGATGGCTTGTTTGACAGTCTCGCGCTCGGTCGCGGCCTCAATGATCAGATCGCTTTGCCCCAGATCGGTGAGCGTTTGAGTTGTCTTGATCCGGGCCATAGCCGCGTTGGCATCTGCCTCTGACACTTTGCCCCGGCCCACCTGCCGACCAAGGTTGCCTTCGATGGTGTCCATGGCGTTTTTCAGCGCGTCGGCGCTGACGTCGGTGACAAGCACGTCATACCCGGCCAGGGCCATCACATGTGCGATACCATTGCCCATCTGGCCTGCGCCGACGATGCCGATTGATTGGATGTCCATGGAATGTCCTTTTCTGCCTGACCCTACAATAGGGTGCGGCGGGGGGCAGTCGCAAGGGCAGGGTTTGTCCAAAAAGCGTGGCAAATTCACTCGTTAAGCGAATCGCAGGATTGGTTGAGGCATGTTGGATCTGGGTGAATGAAACAAGGTGGGTGTGATGACCTTTGATGCATTAGGGCTGGGGGCCCTCGACTATCTTCCGTGCCGATATGGCAATTCGAAACTGTTGTTCCGGGGGCCAAAACGCGATTTGGATCAACCCTATGTCGCATTTATTGGCGGTACGGAGACATATGGAAAATTCCTCGCCAAACCGTTTCCGGTTTTGGTGGAGGAGGAGATTGGCAAAACCGCCGCGAATTTTGGCGTGCCAAATGCCGGGATCGATGTGTTTGTGAATGACCCGTTTATTCTGGGCGCGGCGGCGCAGGCGGATGTTGCGGTTATTCAGGTGCTGGGAGCGCAGAATATGACCAACCGGTTTTATGCGGTGCATCCCCGGCGCAATGATCGGTTTGTCTCGGCTTCATCGCTGTTGGCGACGATCTACCGCGAGGTTGATTTTGCCGATTTCCATTTTACCAAACATATGCTGACGCGTCTGCTTGAGGTGTCACCGGACCGGTTTGCCACGGTGTTGCAAGAGTTGCAGCAGGCCTGGCTGGCCCGAATGCGGCTGATGTTGAGCCAGGTTCGGGGCAAATCCATCCTGCTTTGGTTTTCTGAGCATAAACCGAGGGATAGCGGGCGCGGTCCTCCGCAATCCATTGGGAACGATCCGCTTTTTATCACGCGGCAGATGATGGATGAGGTCGCCGGTCATGCCACGCATGTGGTTGAGGTCGTTGCCTCCCCGAGAGCGCGGGTGATGGGAACCGAAGGGATGATATTTGCCGAGATGGAGGCCATGGCTGCCGAGGAAATGCTTGGCCAGCAGGCGCATATCGAGGCGGCAGATGCGGTGGTCTCTGCCTTGCACCGGATCCTTTAACGCAAAACGGCCCGCCAGTGAGGCGGGCCGTTTGGTCTGATCAGAGGTGACCCTCTGACAATCAGATTTTTTCGATCAGTTCGGGCACGGCCTCGAACAGGTCAGCAACCAGACCAAAGTCAGCAACCTGGAAGATTGGCGCTTCTTCGTCTTTGTTGATGGCGACGATGATCTTGCTGTCTTTCATACCTGCAAGGTGCTGGATCGCACCGGAGATGCCGACGGCAACATAAAGATCAGGTGCAACAACTTTGCCGGTCTGGCCAACCTGCCAGTCGTTCGGGGCATAGCCGCTGTCAACCGCAGCGCGGGATGCGCCAACGGCGGCACCCAGTTTGTCAGCCAGTTTTTCGATCAGGGCAAAATCGTCTTCGGAACCGACACCGCGACCACCGGAGACCACAACGCCAGCCGACGTCAGCTCTGGACGATCGGATTCGGCAACCTTGTCTTCGACCCATTCGGACAGACCGGGGTTTGCGGCCGCGCCGATGGTTTCAACAGAGGCAGAACCGCCTTCGCCAGCCGCATCAAATGTTGCGGTCCGGAAGGTGATGACCTTCTTGGCATCTGTGGATTTGACGGTTTGGATCGCGTTGCCAGCATAGATCGGACGCTCAAACGTATCCGCATCCACAACGCCGGAGGCGTCAGAGATGATTTGCACGTCCAAAAGCGCGGCCACACGTGGCATCACGTTTTTGGCGTCTGTGGTGGCCGGTGCAACGATGTGATCGTAATCGCCCGCCAGAGACACGATCAGGGCGGCAGTGGTTTCCGCGAGGCGGTGACCCAGAGATGCATCTTCCGCCACCAGAACCTTGGCAACGCCATCAATCTTGGCAGCCGCATCGCCCGCCGCAGCAGCAGAACCACCGGCAGCCAATACAGTCACATCACCCAATTGCTTGGCAGCGGTCACGGCCTTGGCCGTTGCGTCCATCGCCAGTTCGCCATCGGTTACTTCCGCAAGGAGAAGAACAGCCATTACACAGCCCCCGCTTCTTTGAGTTTCTCGACCAGCTCGTCCACGGAGCCGACTTTGATACCGGCGGCACGTTCTTCCGGCTCAACGGTTTTTACGATTTCCAGACGGTTGGACACGTCAACGCCATAGTCAGCAGCGGTCTTTTCATCCAACGGCTTTTTCTTGGCTTTCATGATGTTCGGAAGCGACGCATAGCGCGGCTCGTTCAGGCGCAGATCAACGGTGATAACCGTTGGCATGGACACCTTGATCGTCTGAAGACCGCCGTCCACTTCGCGGGTTACAACGGCGCTGTCGCCGTCGATGTTGATATCGGAGGCAAATGCACCCTGCGACCAACCCAGCAGCGCAGAAAGCATCTGGCCAGTGGCGTTCATGTCATTGTCGATCGCCTGTTTGCCCGTCAGAACCAGACCGGGCTGTTCTTCGTCTACGATCGCTTTGAGGATCTTGGCCACGGCCAGCGGTTCGATGTCGTTATGCACATCATCAGAAGCCACAACCAGAATGGCGCGGTCGGCGCCCATGGCCAGCGCGGTGCGCAGTGTTTCCTGCGCCTGCTTGACGCCAATGGATACAACAACCACTTCGTCCGCCTGACCGGCTTCTTTCAGACGGATCGCCTGTTCGACGGAAATTTCGTCAAACGGGTTCATCGACATTTTTACGTTGGCTAGATCAACACCCGATCCGTCCGCTTTGACGCGCACTTTCACGTTGTAGTCAATCACGCGCTTGACCGGCACGAGTACCTTCATGAGCGTTTTCTCCTTGATTGCGACTCACCCAATGGCAAGTCCTTGAACTTCCTCTCGGCTGGTTTAGCGAAAGGATTACAACCGAAACAGGGCAAAATCGGCAATTGCGGCATTAAGTACGCCGCGTTTTTTATGTTAGCGCCTCAGCTAGGCAAAACTTTTCCGAAATGTTTCAGGATTTGGTATCGCTCAAGACGACTGGACCTTTGAGGGAGTGGATGATGAAAACCGATGCACAGCCGGTGGAGCTGACGACAGGCGAGGCTCGTACTCTGGTCGGCATGGCCGGGAGTTTCACGGCAGACACCCGCAGCGAGATACCGAAGTTGTGGCAGGCGTTCTTTGCCGCCGGCCCTGATATCGCGGGGGCGGTGCCGGATACGATGTATGGCGTTTCGTTTTCTCACGATGAAAAGGGCGGCTTTCGCTATGGCGTCGGGTTGGAGGTGGCATCCGTACCGGACCAACTGCCGGAGGGGTTTTGCGAGATGCATCTGTCCGAGGGGCTTTATGCCCTGCGCCGGGTCTTTGGGCCAATGACAGATCTGCCCGGACAGATGGATTGGATGTTCTGCGACTGGTTGCCGTCGTCAGAATACAAACTGCGCGAGGGTGCGGTGTTTGAACGCTATGGTCCGGATGAGCGGAACAGCCCTGATGCGATGGCCTATGAGTTGTGGTTGCCAGTGGCAGCCAAGGAATAGCCCAAGGCTCAGCGGTTGGCGCCCGGCACCCAAAGCACGTCGTCCTTGCCGCCGTTGTTGGCCATGCGTGCGGCGACAAAGAACCAATCGCTGAGCCGGTTTAGGTATTTCACCGCAACGGGGTTGATCGTTTCTTGTTCGGACAGCAAAACCGCCAGCCGTTCGGCGCGGCGGGCCACGGTGCGGCAGACATGCAATTGCGCGGCCAATGTGGTGCCGCCGGGCAGAATAAAGCTGCGCAGCGGGTCCAGTTCGGCGTTCATAATGTCGATCTCTGCCTCAAGGCGGTCGACCTGTTCTGCGGTCATGCGCAGAGGCGGGTATTCGGCGTCTTTGTCAGCTTCCATATCGGGGCGGCACAGGTCTGCACCCAGATCGAAAAGATCATTCTGGATGCGCGACAAGGCATCGTCGGTTTCGCCGGTGGCCTCTAGCCGGGCCACGCCAACAAAACAATTCAGTTCGTCACTGGTCCCGTATGCCTCAACCCTTGCGCTGTGTTTCGCGACACGTGTGCCATTGCCAAGGGCGGTGGCGCCGGAATCACCCGTGCGCGTGTAGATCTTGTTCAGTACGACCATCAGCCTGCGTCCTTGCGAAAGTAGATATACCCCAGGATCAGCAGCACCGCGATGAATTGGGCGATGATACGCAGGCGCATGATCTTGTTGCCGTTGCGCTTGTTAAACGCGCCGCCTCCGGCAAAGCCGCCAAGCCCGACCATCAGCACAACAACGACCGCAAGCACGGCGAGGATCACGATAACAAAAAGCGGGTCAGAGGGCATAGCCATTCCTTTCGGGTTCTATGGTGATGTAGCGGGCCATAATCTGTGCGCAAGTTTTTTCAGCCACCCATCACCTTGTCGAGCAGGCGTGTGGGCAGCAAACGCCGCGTGAAACCGGAAAAATAGGTCGGGACTGTGACGTAATAGCGCGGGCGCGGGCGGTGCGCTTCGATGGCGTGGATCAGTTTGTTCACCACCGCTTCGGGGCCAAGCTCAAAGGTGGTTTTTTTCACTGAGTTGTAGAGCCGTGGACGCAGCTCGGTTTCGTATTGCGCAGCGCGAGGGGCGTTTTTCCAATCAATCCATCGCTCAAATTGCAGGATTGAATTGGCCCGGAAGGCAGAGGTGATCGGCCCCGGCTCGATCAAGATCACGTCGATGTCGGTATCGCTCATTTCCATGCGCAATGTATCCGTCAGACCTTCAAGCGCAAATTTACTGGCGCTGTATGCACCGCGCCACGGCATCGTGATCAGGCCCAGAACCGAGGAACATTGCACAATCCGTCCATGTCCCTGCGCCCGCATTACCGGCAGGACCGCCCGGGTCAGGCTGTGCCAGCCAAACACGTTGGTCTCGAAAATGTCGCGCAGGGCGTCCGTTGGCAGATCTTCAACCGCGCCGGGGATCGCATAAGCGCCATTGTTGAATACTGCGTCCAAAGTACCCCCGGTTGCCTCAAGCACCTCGGCCAACGCGGTTCTGATGCTGTCGTCATCCTGATAGTCGAGGCGTGGTGCGTCAAATCCTTCACGGCGAAGGCGATCACAATCTTCTTTCCTGCGACAAGCCGCAAACACGCGCCAGCCCCGCGCGCGCAAGGTTTGCGCGGCGGCATGGCCGATGCCGCTGGAACAGCCGGTGATGAGGATGGAGCGTTCAGACATAAAAAAGGCCTCCGGAGGGGAGGCCTTTCATGACGTGTGATATTCAGAATGGCAATCTTGGATCAGCTTTCAGACAACAGGAAATCAGCCATCCAGCCTTCTTCACCGGTCAGGACAGACCGCATTTTGACCCAGCCGTTGCCGTTGTCTTCGAGGATCTCAACCGCGTCGCCGCGGATCAGTTTGCTGACCACCGAGAAATTCGTGCTTGGCCCGCCGCGTACATTGACGCGATTGCCTGACACGGTGCGAATGTCGAGGCCGACCTCAGACACCAGCGCGGCAGAGCTGACATCGGGGCTGGTGGTGTCGTCTTGGATGATCAGGCTGGGAATGATCGCGGGCGTGTCGGCGGACGCCGTTGTGACCGCCACGTTGGTCGGCACGGCTGCGGTATCGACCGTTGCGGCAGCGGCGGGCGCCACTGTGGCCGCGCTGCCCGACTGGTCCAATGCTTCTTGCAAGGTGGTCAGGTTCAGCGAGACCCGCGTCACAGCTTCATTCAAAGGCGGGTTGGTGTCGGTCGCAACCGCAGGCGCGGAGGCCAGGACAACCTGCGCATTGCTGCTGGACGGGTTGTCAAACGGGGTTGGACTCACTGTTTCTAGACGCGCCATGCGGGTGTTGATCGGATCAAAATCAGCCCCACCGCTCATTTCATAAAATGACCAGCCCAAAAAGCCAAAGGAAACCAAGATAAACCGAAACATGACAAGAACCCCGAAAGTGCAGATGTTTGGAGCTTAACGTCAATCTCCCCCCTAAAGTTCAATAGCAAATTTAGCGATTCACCGGGAGGGGAAATGATATCAACCTCTCCCCGTGGTAAATCTGTCGCAATTTGCACGTGTGTTTCACCTTTGCGGCCCATCATCCGCTTGCTGCATCCGCGCCCCTTGGATACACAACATCTATGTCTGACGTGACCGATCCCCCCAGCATGGACCCGCATAATCTGTCCGAACCCCTGCGCCGCGCGCTGGGTGAGCGGTATTTGACCTATGCGTTGAGCACGATCATGCACCGGGCCCTGCCGGATGCGCGGGACGGGCTCAAGCCGGTGCATCGGCGAATTCTCTATGCGATGCGCGAGCTGCGGCTGGCCTCCAACGGGGGGTTCCGAAAGTCGGCCAAGATTTCGGGCGATGTGATGGGCAACTATCACCCCCATGGCGATGCCGCGATTTACGATGCGATGGCACGTCTGGCGCAGGATTTTAACGTCCGTTATCCGCTGGTCGATGGGCAGGGGAACTTTGGCAATATTGACGGCGATAACCCCGCCGCTAGCCGGTACACTGAGGCCCGGATGACCGCCGTCGCCGAGGCAATGCTTGAAGGGCTTACTGAGAACGCCGTTGATTTTCGGGAAAATTATGACGGCACCCTGACCGAACCTGTGGTGCTGCCTGCACAATTCCCAAACCTGCTGGCCAACGGGTCCAGCGGGATCGCGGTTGGGATGGCGACCAATATACCACCGCATAATATCTCCGAGCTGTGTGACGCCTGCATCCACCTTATCAAAACGCCTGATGCCCGCGATGACACGCTGCTGAACTATGTGCCGGGGCCGGATTTCCCGACAGGCGGTATCATCGTAGAGCCGCCAGAGAACATCGCGACGGCATACCGCACGGGCAAGGGCGGGTTCCGCCTGCGCTGCCGCTACGAGGTTGAGGATCTGGGCCGCGGGCAGTGGCAGATTGTGATCACCGAGATCCCCTATCAGGTTCAAAAATCAAAGCTGATCGAAAAGATTGCCGAAGCGATCCAGACCAAGAAGATTCCGATCCTTGCCGATGTGCGCGACGAATCTGCCGATGACATCCGGATGATCCTTGAGCCGCGCTCTAAGAATGTCGATCCAGAGGTTCTGATGGGGATGATGTACCGGCATTCCGATCTGGAGGTCCGGTTCTCGCTCAATATGAACGTGCTGATCGATGGGGTCACCCCACGCGTCTGTTCGATGAAAGAGGTGCTGCGTGCCTTTGTAGATCACCGGCGCGAGGTGTTGCAGCGGCGCTCTGTTCACCGAATGGAAAAGATCGATCACCGTCTTGAGGTGCTTGAAGGCTTTATCGTAGCCTTTCTCAACCTTGACCGCGTGATTGACATCATCCGATACGATGACGATCCCAAGGCGGCCCTGATGCGCGAGGATTGGGGCAAGACCCACGTTCGCGCCATGGATGAGGCCGATTATGTGTCGCCCGTCCCCGGCGAGGGAGAGCTGAGCGAGGTTCAGGCGGATGCGATCCTGAACATGCGTCTGCGGTCCTTGCGGCGATTGGAAGAGTTGGAGTTGATGCGCGAGCAGTCGGCGTTGATGGAAGAACGCGCGGGCCTTGAGGACTTGCTGGAAAGCGAAGACCTGCAATGGACATCGATCACCGAACAACTGCGTGCCACGAAAAAGCAGTTTGGCAAAGACTACGCTGGCGGCGCCCGCCGCACCACCTTTGCCGAGGCGGGCGAAGTGGAAGAGGTGCCAATCGAGGCGATGATCGACCGGGAGCCGATCACGGTGGTTTGCTCCGAGATGGGCTGGATTCGCGCCATGACCGGGCATATCGATCTGGCCCGCGAATTGAAGTTCAAGGATGGTGACGGGCCGCGTTTCATTTTCCATGCGGAAACCACGGATCGTTTGTTGGTGTTCGGCTCGAACGGTCGGTTTTACACCGTTTCTGCCAGCGCCCTGCCGGGCGGACGCGGTATGGGGGAACCCCTGCGTCTGATGGTCGATCTGCCCAATGAAGTTCAGATCGTCCGGCTGTTTATCCACCGTCCGGATCGCAAGCTGCTGGTGGCCTCAAGTGCCGGGGACGGATTTATTGTCCCCGAAAACGATGTGGTTGCGCAAACCCGCAGCGGCAAACAGGTACTGAACGTGCGCGGTGATGTCACGGCGCTGATCTGCCATGAGGTCGATGGCGATATGGTCGCGACCGTGGGCGAGAATCGCAAAGTGCTGGTTTTCGGGGTGGATGAGCTGCCCGAAATGGGCCGGGGCAAAGGCGTGCGCTTGCAAAAGTACAAGGATGGCGGGCTTTCGGATGCCACCACCTTTGACAGTGCGCAGGGGCTCAGCTGGCTAGATCCGGCAGGGCGTACGCGCACCGAAACGGATCTGACCGAATGGTCCGGCAAACGGGCCAGCGCCGGGCGCATGGCGCCGCGCGGTTTCCCACGTGACAACACGTTCACCTGATCCGGGCCCACCATATCACTGATCAATCCTCCAACGCTGGCCCTTGGGGGACACCGCCCACCGCGCCGCCCGCACCGAATGCCGCCAAGGCACCGGGCTGGATGCAGGTGGAGTTCGTCGGTAGCCGTTGGGCGCTGTTCTGGCTGGCGCTGAAGACCGGGTTTCTGACGGTCATCACATTGGGCATTTACCGGTTCTGGATGAAGACGCGCTTGCGCCGCTGGTATTGGTCGGCGATCCGGCCGGGTGGTCATCCGATGGAATATGTGGGTGATCCCATTGAAAAGCTGCTCGGCTTTTTTATCGCAGTGGTGATCCTGACTTTCTACATCGGCATCGTGAATCTGCTGCTGATGTTTGTCAGTTTCTCGGTCTTCAATTCTTCTTGGGTTGGGTATCTGGCGAGTTTCGCCGGGGTGATCCCGATTTGGTTTTATGCGCGGTATCGGGCGCGGCGGTACGTTCTGGGGCGCACCCGCTGGCGCGGGGTGCGGTTCGGCCTCGAAAAAGGCGCGTGGGGCTATGCGTGGCGGGCCTTGGTGCATTGGGCGATCACCCTTTGCACCTTGGGTATCCTGTGGCCTCGCATGACGTTCTGGCTTGAGAAATATCGAACCGACAGGACGTTTTTTGGATCGGCTCGACTGACGCAGGGCGGGCATTGGACGATGCTGTATCGTGCGGCGGTGCCGTTTGTGCTGTCGTTGATAGCCACTGGCGCTTTGGTCATTTGGCTGATCTGGATTGCCCCGCTGTTTCCACAGATGGAGGGCTCTGTTGATGGTTTCGTTGCCGGTGTTGAAGGGTTCTTCACCGAAGAGGGTCCGGCGGCAGTGGCAGCCTCACCAGAGCGTCTGTTGTTGGGCCTGCTCTGTATTCTTGGACTGATCTACGGCGCTGTCCATTATCGCTGGACGGCCAAGCGAATCTTGGCGAACCACAAGACCGCGCCGGGGATCACGTTTCATTCCGGTCTCAACAGCGCACGGATCGCAATGATCTATGTTCTTGGGGTTCTTATCTCCTATCTCGTGCTCACCTTCTCGGTATTGTTGGTCATTCTCATGGGCGCTGCGGTGCTTGGCTTTGACAGCTTTCTGGCGTGGTTTGGATTGGGCAGCATGTCGGCGGTCGGCGACTGGCCGCGTTGGGTGGCCGTGGTGCTGATGGGGGTGCTGTATCTGTCCGCGTTTCTGCTTTGGGGCGTGCTCTACAACACCTTTGTCACCTTCCCGATCATGCGGCATATGGCGCTGACCACCCGCCTGCCGGATCATCACGGACTTGATCACATCAGCCAACGTGCCCGCGATGATTTTGCTGAGGCCGAGGGCTTTGCCGAAGCCCTAGATCTGGGGGCTGCGATATGACCGGGGGCCTCTCTCCCCGCGCCATGGATGCCACCGGCGCAAGCTATTTCGATGGGGATGTGCCGCAGCCGCGCGGGGTGACACTGGCGTTGACACAGGGGCAGAGCCTGCTTGAGATCACTCTGGACGATGGTCGGGTGGTGGAATGGCCATTGACCGAAGTCCGCGCCTTGCCGGACATTTCGGGTCGGGCGCAATATGTGCTGCGCTGGACAGGTGATCCATTGGCGCGGCTGGTGTCGCCCAATCCTTTCTTGCTGTCCGCCCTGCCGCAGGCCAAACGCCGCGCTCCGCCTAAGGGGCGCGGGCGGCTGATCAAATGGGCCGTTGCCGCCGTGGCTGCCGTGGCTTTGCAGATCTTTGTGCTGGTGCCACTGCTGGCGGACAACATGGCGAAGTTCATCCCAATTGAGGGGGAAAAGGCGCTGGGCGAGGCGACCTTTGGCCATATCCGAGAGGCGCTGGATGACACCGGGCTGACCCCGATTGACGTCTGCACAGCAGAGGCTGGCACAGCGGCGCTGAATGAACTGGTGACCAAAATCAGCGGCGACCGTGCGTTTCGGCAGGACGTGACGATTGCCGTACTTGATCACGAAATGGTCAATGCCTTTGCCCTGCCGGGCGGTTTTGTGGTGCTATTTCGCGGTTTGATCGAGGCCGCAGATGGCCCCGATGAGGTGGCCGCTGTTGTTGCCCATGAAATCGGCCATGTGATCAGCCGCGACCCCACGCGTCATGCCCTGCGCTCTGCCGGGTCCATTGGGGTGCTGGGGCTTTTGTTCGGGGATTTTGCGGGCGGTGCAGCTGTGCTGTTTCTGACGGAACGGTTGATTGCGGCGCAGTATTCGCAAGCGGCCGAAACCGCCGCCGATATTTTTGCGCACGAGGCGCTGGAGGATGCATCGATCAGCCCAGCCGCCTTGGGCCGAATGTTTGAAAACCTTCAGGGAGAGCACGGCGACCGCAGCGGCGTGGCAGCGCATTTCCTCACTCATCCCGCGATGGGGGAACGGATTCGCGCTGCGCGGGCTGCGGTTGATCCAGATGGCACCTATTTTCCGTCGATGCCCGATGAGAGTTGGGCCGCGCTACAAAACATCTGCAAGTGACCGGAGCGGCGGGCTTTCTAAGAGGTTCACACCGTCTTCCTCAAAAGAACGCCTGCCGGATCACAGCGGTTTTGCGGTCATCCAAACGCCGCCTTCGGGGCGCAGTGTCAGGATCATAACCGGTTCAGGATCTTTGCCAGCCACAGGTGTGAATTCGAACCGCGACAGCAAGGTTGCCAGAATTATCACCGCCTCTTGCAGGGCGAAAGACGCCCCGATGCAGATACGCGGGCCGTCGCCAAAGGGCAGATAAGCGTAGCGGTCAATCGCCTTGCGATCGGCAAACCTCTCAGGGCGGAAACTATCGGGATCGTCCCACAGCATCTGATGCCGCCCCAGCGCATATATAGGAATCATCACTGTATCGCCGGGCTTGATCTCGCGGTCACAGAGGGTATCGGCCTTTTGTGCAGTGCGCGAAATGATCCCGGCGGCGGGGTACATCCGCAAGGCTTCGTCAATGATCATGCGGACAAATGGCAGGTTTTCCACATCATCGCCGGTGCAGGCGCGGCCATTCAGAACGCTTTGTGCTTCGGCGCGGGCACGGTCCTGAACCGCCTTGTCAAAGCCGACCAGATACATCGCCCAGGCCAAGGTCAGCGCAGTGGTTTCATGCCCCGCCACGATGAAGGTCAGCAGATTATCGCGCAGCTCGCTTGTCGACATCTGCCGCTTTGTCTCCGGGTCAATCCCTTCCAAGAGCAGATCAAGCAAATCTGGCGTCCCGTCATTGCCGCGTTGCGCCCGCTCGACGATAGCATTGTCCGCGAGGGACTTCATTTCTTTGAGCGCCTTGCCCGACATCACCCTGCCGGGGCGCGGGATCCAGTCGGGCAGACCGAGTATGTCAAACAGGCTGATCTTGCCCGCCTCGGCGATGTAATCGTCAATTGCGCCATGCACTTTGTCGCGGTCAAAGGTATCGCCGCCCGAAAAGGTCACATCGCCGATGACGTCAAAAGTGGTGGTGACCATTTCGTCCAGCATATTGACCGCCCGCGGCCCTGCGGCGGTAATCCGGTCTGCGGCGCGCTCTGCCGCGGCGGTCATGATCGGTGAAAGGTTCATAACGTTGCGGTGCGAAAACACCGGAGCAGCGGCCCGCCTTTGCCAGCGCCAATGCGCCCCTTCGGCAATGAATAACGATTCGCCAATGGCCGGTTTCAGCAGGTTCTTGGTGACTACGGATTTTGGATAATCCTCCAGCCGGTCCAGCAATATCTGCCGGATCGCGCCGGGGTCCATCACCATATGCCAACGCTTGCCGGTTTTGCCAGAGACCATTGGCTGGGTCATGGCGATGGCCGGTATGATGCTCAGCACATTGCGCCGCGCCATTTGCAGGCTTTCAAGTATGCTCTTGGGCTCTGTGACAAGCGGCACGCGAACGGGCAGGGGGCTGGCGGCGGTCATCTGATGGTCCTCCGAATGGTCCTGTCTTCTAGATAGGGTTGAACAGCGCTTTGGCCAAGGCGGCAAATGATTGCACCTTGCGGGGGCTTGCGGTATCGAAATGCGGTCTCCTCCGCCTTGAAAGGGCTCTGTTATGATGCGTGTTGTTTTGGTTGTGCTGTCCCTTTTCATGCTGGTTGCCTGTAATGGTGCGGCTGATCTGAACAAGGCTGCGGTGCCGCTGGGAGATTTCAAACTACAGCATAATATCGCCGTGGCACCCAAAGCGGTCAAAGGCCCGCTGAGCCGTGAGGCCAGCAAGGAGGAGCTGACCAAAGCGTTGACAGATGCCACCGAAGAACGTTTTGGACGTTACAACGGCACCCGCAACTATCATTTCGGGATGAGCATCGAGGGTTATGTGCTGGCCCAGCCCGGCGTGCCGGTTCTGTTTGCGCCAAAATCGATTCTCGTGATCAATCTGACTGTTTGGGATGATGCCAAAAACCTCAAGCTGACGCCAAAGCCGCATCAAATCACTGTGTTCGAATCTTTTGATCAAGGTCCGGTTGTCGGATCGGGCTATACAAAAAGCGCTGAAGAGCAGCTCAAAAACCTGTCCCAGAACGCCGCAAAAGCCATTGAAAGCTATCTGGTCAAGCAGAATGCCGAAAACGGATGGTTCAACGGGGACGCAGAAGGCGCAGTTGCGGCAGAATAATTGCGGTTCCACGTGATCGCGCGAAGTCCTGCTTGATTTTAGGCTCCAGACCCAATACATCGCCCGCCATATGAGGATCGGGTCCGATGGGCCCTTCAATTACAAAAGGGTGCTTGCAGCATGGCAAAGGAAAAGTTTGAACGTAATAAGCCGCACGTCAACATTGGCACAATCGGCCACGTTGACCACGGCAAAACGACGCTTACAGCGGCGATCACCAAGTATTTTGGTGACTTCAAAGCGTATGACCAGATTGATGGCGCGCCCGAAGAAAAAGCCCGTGGGATCACGATCTCTACCGCGCACGTTGAGTATGAAACCGAAGCACGTCACTACGCGCACGTTGACTGCCCCGGCCACGCTGACTACGTCAAGAACATGATCACCGGTGCGGCGCAGATGGACGGCGCGATCCTGGTTGTGAACGCTGCTGACGGCCCAATGCCACAGACGCGCGA